>CAYLRR010000060.1:0-1503 GCA_964386295.1 uncultured Neisseria sp. | reverse complement strand
GTCATGTTGATAGTAGACTTCTTTTATGCCGCTTTGTACTATACCATATGCACAATTAAAACAGGGACTATGGGTAATATACATAGTAGAGTTTTCAGAAGACTCTGGGCTTTTTGCACACTTGTATATTGCATTCATTTCAGAATGAATTACATTATTTTTAGTTTTACCTTCATCATTTTCGCAAACATTTTCATCGCCTGATACAGTACCATTATATCCATAACTAATAACACGATTATCTTTTACTATGATTGAACCGACTTTTAGTCTAGTACAATAGCTTAATTCGGCAATGGCTTCAGTCATTTTAAAATATGCTTTTATTTCTTTTATTTTATTACTCATTTTACGACCTTTTGAATAAATAAGATGGAGAATTGGGCTATTCCTACTGATCAATACGGCGACTGTGAAGATTTTGCTTTATTAAAATTTCACAAACTATTAGAAAGTGGATTTGATAAAGACAAGATATTTCTTGTTTGTTGTTTTATGGAAAGTGGTGTTGGGTATATTGTATTGTTTATAGAAACTGATTGCGGTGGTTTTATTTTAGATAATAACCATGATTTACCGATGAACCCACATGACTTAGACTATACATGGGAAAAAATATTAAGAGATAAAAAATGGTACGTATTACAATCATTTGTATGATATTGTCCGGATGTTCTGTTTTTAGTAGTCCTATTAAAAACAATGTAAAAATGAACATAGGCGAAGAAGTTACAGCCCCCACCGGACATTATCAATTTTGTATTAATACCCCCAATGGTATTATATGTTAAGAAGTGATTTAATATAATTTAAATCACTTCTAGCTATTTCATCCAACTTGACATTAAAACGTTTACTTGTAATTGGGTCATATAAGTCAATACTATTAATACTAGTATCATAGTTAACTTTAACTGACATTCCAACCATTTCTTTATTCTTAACTACTAAATCAAAGTTATTAAACGTCTTAATCATGATATCACCTTATTTTAGAATGTCGTGTGGTATAGCATCCTTATTAACGATAATATATCCCCTTTCGATTAAACTTGCAAGAAGATTTTTTCCATACATTGTTATCACATCTTCTGCATATTTTTTGAACGGCGTCTTACAGCACATATCAATTTTTTCGATATCTTTATTCAACTCATTATTTTCGCCTTCATGTGCTTTATTAATTAAAATGTAAGGGATATTGCATGGCGTTACATATATTCCTTCAGGCGATTCAAAATATTCAACACATGGATACTTCTTTCCTTTACTATCTACATAGTCTACACCTTCTTCATCGGTTTGGCAAGAGCATCCTCTAGGTACACAGTCATCACAATAAAAGCTTTGATAAAATTGTAATACAGGTAGACTAGGCGCATATTCCCAAGTAGCTTTTTTACAACAAATTGAACAAGTGTAATACATGTCATACTCCTATAACTGTTTTATGAATCTTCTTATATCTAACTGGCTTATATTCTTCCATATTGGATAGCATTT
>CAYLRR010000059.1:0-1506 GCA_964386295.1 uncultured Neisseria sp. | reverse complement strand
TCGTAGTGAATGCCTTGTTGCAAAGCGCCGATAGATTCCACCCAGTCGCGGCTGGCAAACACGCCCCAATTTAATTGCGAGTTGAAGGCTTTGTTGTAGTTCCAGTCACCAATGACAGTGGTTTTTTCAGGGCCTTGGTTGAGACCTACTTTCAGGCTGTAGCCTAGGCCTGTGAGTGCGTCTAAATCTTGCGCTGAGTAGTTCACACCGTGGCCGCTCAAGGCGGTGCTGTTTTGTTTATAGCGTTGCTCTTGCCATTCCACACCTTGCCATTTCAGTCCATTGGTGTAGCTGGGCATGGCGGTTGCAAAAGCTTTGTGAACGCTTAAGCCATCACTGTCGCTGGATTGGCTCCAAGCAGGTGAGATGGCCCATGTGTTGTCTGCGGCCCATGCGTGTGTGCAGAGGCCAAGTGCGGCGAGTGTGGCCAGCAGGGAGATGTGGTGTTTCATTTGGTTCCCCATGTTTTGCGCAAGTTCAGCATTTCGCTGATGTAGCCCCACACACAGGCGGGCTGTAAGATGATGCTGTAGACCAAGGTGTACGACAGAAGCCCTAAGCGGTTGCGACGTATCTTGAGGCCCATTTCGTCAAACGTGGCTTTGCTGCGCGAGTACATCAACGTATTCATCAAAAAGCTGATGGGTAACAAAGCCAAGGTCATGGGGCCAACGATCCAAAAGTGGCCAAACATGGCCAGTACCAAACCAGGAATAAAGCCTAGGCTGTAGGCCAAGTCCATGAATGGAAACAGGGTGTTCCACCAAATGTAGAACACCGGCATACGGCGTTGCTTTAAAAGTCCTGGCGTCATCTTGAATGCTTCAATCAAGCCGCGTGACCAACGCTGGCGTTGGCGAATGAATTGCGTCAAGTTATCGGGGCAGCGGGTGAGGGCGATGGCGTTTTCAGCATGCCCTACGCGGTGACCTGCCTGCAGAATTTTCCAAGTGAGCACGATGTCTTCGCCTACGGTTTCTGGCCAGCCACCGACTTCCACCAATGTTTCTCGGTCGTACAACGAAAAGGCACCTTGCGCCACAAGCGTGCCTTGAAACAAAGACTGAATCCGCTTGATGGCAGCGATGCCTAAGAAGTAGTCCCACTCTTGTGCTTTGGTCAGCCAGTTTTGTCGTGAGTTGCGAATCAAAATCGCACCAGCGACTGCGCGCGTGTTTTCTGGGTCAGCCATGCGGCGGCCCACTAAATTTTGAATGCCATCTTTCCAAATCCAGCAATCTGCATCGACGGTGATGACGAATGGGCTGGTGCATTGAGCCAAGCCTTGGTTGAGTGCATTTGCTTTACCTGCATTTTTTTGCAGATCCAATAAGTTCAGGTTGGGGTACTCGGGCAGCAGTTTGCGCACGATGTCGGCTGTGTTGTCAGCCGAGCCATCGTTGATGACGGTGACGTGCAGCTCGCCAGGGTAGGTTTGGCGCATCAGGCTGCGAACGGTGTCTTCGATCGATTCGGCTTCGTTGTAGGCCGCGACCAGCACGGTGA
>CAYLRR010000058.1:0-1598 GCA_964386295.1 uncultured Neisseria sp. | reverse complement strand
TTGTAAAGAATTAGATTATGATTTCATGGTTATCAACGGTAGTAATGAAGGAAGACTTATTGATACATTAAGAACAAAAATTACTCAATTCGCTAGTACAGTTAGCTTTTCCGGTAATAATAAGGCTATTATATTGGATGAATGTTTAGAGGAATGTGAACGAGTCCGTGTGGGTACTGTTGATAATTACACTAACATTTCATTAAAAGATATGGCGCTAGGTATTGATTATCCTATAGTATCATTTAATATGGAAACTGGCGCACTTGAAAATGATATCGGTAGAATTATTTCAGATAAAGAAGATGAAGTTTTTGAAGTAACGTTTGAAGACGGCAGAACAATCGCTGTTAATAAAAAACATCCATTTATAGTTAAATTATTGGATGGAACTTTTATTCAAAAGTCAATCGAAGATGGGCTAAATGAAGATGATAATATAGTAGGGATATGAGGTGATAATATGAATGACAAACCTATTTGTAAGGTTTGTCATATTGCAGAAGTACATGGGAAATATTATTCCATATTATAAATCCAGAATTAAAATACGAAACAACAAGAATACCATATTCGTATAATGGAAAGATGCATACTTATATTGTAGATTTTACAGATGAATGCAATAAGATTTTATATGAAGTAAAACCTGAATCGATTAAAAATTTAGATAAATGCTTAGTTAAAGAAAATTTTGCAATTGATTATTGTAATAGTATAGGGTATACTTTTGAGTATATCCATGAAAAATACTTTTTCGATAACATGGGTAAAATATTCGAGTTTATAGAAACTACAGAAGATAATATTAAAATCATTTTATTAAAATCATTAGAGAGAATTGTAGCATATTATGAAAATAAAAAATATTGAATCAATAGGAATTAAAAAGGTTCGTAACTTAACCGTATATGGTAATCATACTTTTATTACTGAAAATGGTATAGTCACTCATAATTGTGATTTTATGCCCGCAGATACTGTACAACCGGCCCTTCGCAATTTTATGGATGAATATGGTATTAACTGTACTTTTATACTTACATGTAATTTCCCTAATCGATTGCTTGAGCCAATTATATCACGTTGTACTCATATTGACTTTACAGTACCAAGTAATGAAAATAATAAACTCGTTAAAGAATTTTATGAACGCATTGTTCATATATTAAAAGAAAACAATGTTGAATATGATAAGCTAGCAGTGGGTAAGATTGTAAAAAAGTATTTCCCAGACTTTAGAAAAACACTTAACGAGTTGCAAAAATTTGCAGGTGCAGGTAAAATTGACTCATCTTCTGTAATGGAGTTAACTAATAATATCGAACCAGTTATAAAATTTCTTAAAGATAAAAATTTCGTAGAAATGCGAAAATGGGTAGCATCCACGCCGAATATTGAACTAACCTCCCTTAATAAGAAGATTTATGAACATGCCAATACGTTTATTTCAAAAGATAGTATACCACAGCTAGTATTACACCTATCAGACCACGATTATAAAAATTATTTTTGTTCAGATAAAGAAATTAATATAGTAGCTATGTTTACACGTATTATGATGGACTGTGAAACAATATGAAAAGAGTACTAAAGTA
>CAYLRR010000057.1:0-1621 GCA_964386295.1 uncultured Neisseria sp. | reverse complement strand
ATCAGTAAATAATTTTGTCTATCCTGTTCGTTTGGAATAAAAATTTTATTAAAAACTATTAATAATATATATGTCCACTAAAATAGAAGATCTCCCTGACAATGAAATGTCAAACCAGATTCTTGAAGAACTTAAAGAAGATGACATTGAAAGTGAGATTTCTGATAAACAAGTAAGCAAAAAAGTCATTATTAAGAAATCAAATTATGATAAAATAATGTCACTTCTAAAAGACTCTATCATTGTATTTTCTATTGTTTTTGGGTTGTCAAATACTTACTTTATTTCTACTTTTAGTCAGCTACCTTACATTAAAACCTTACAGCCTCATTCTCTTATTTATAATTTGATTATAGCTCTTGTTGCTGCTATTTCTCACTTTATTGTGAAATATCTAGAAATTTTATAAAAATTACGTGTTTACATTTTTATGCAAAATTATTTTATTAGAATATTATAATGAACCCTCTTAAAAAATTAACTGACTTAGTTGCTTTAAAAAATGTAAATCTTAATCTTATAGCTGATCTTTTAAATACACCTAATGTAGACATTAGAGACTTACAGAATGCAAAGGATACCCAAGATTATCTTAATTACCAAATTTCATTGATTAAAACACAAACAAATGGAAAATTACCTATACCAGTAATTAACTCCCCTATTTTCCAAGAAAATAATGAAACAAGCTTGTTTGCTTCATTTAAACCAAATAATTATACAATGAGTAATAATGATAATATAAAAGAATGGGAATTTAATGCAAGGCAATTGCTTCCAAAGGAAATGTCATTTAATATATCTGAACAAAGTCTTGGAGAAAGAAATAAAGAAGAAATGATTTTTAGGCCATCACAACAACAATTAAGTGGTCAAGTCCATTTACCTGAGGATAATTGGGTACAAAATTTACCTACTACTGTACAAGTACCTCAAAAAATAGAGCCTATACAAGAACAATTAATTTATAACCCAATTAAATGTGGGTCAATTGAAAAAAACACTATTAATTCTGCTAATTTTATAAAAATTCCAGAAACTACAACAGAAATAGAACAAGCTGTTAAAAGAGATCTAAGATCTCTACAACAACAAAATGTAGAACAAAGTAACGTAGAAGAAGACTTCTATACAGATCCTTACAATGAATACTAAAAGGAAAAGAAGTTTCAAATTTGAAACTTCTTTTTCTTTGTTTTCTTTTTTACAGTTACTTTTAATAATTATTTTATATATCTTTTAATAATACATGGGTGGAGCAATATATCAACTTAAATCTCGAGGAGAACAAGATAATTTTCTTACAGGAAAACCTGAATACACCTTTATTAAACAAGTGTATAAAAGACATGTAAATTTTTCTATTGACAAAAAAATTCTATCTTTTAAAAATACTGTAGATTTTGGTAAAAAAATAGAAATTAATATTCCTCGTAAAGCCGATTTTTTACATAAATTGTATTTTGCATTCACTTTACCAGCTTTAGTAAAAACAAGTGGAGAATTTGCTGGTTGGACTAATTCGATTGGTCATGCAATAATAGACTACATTGATATCATTATAGGCGATCACACTATATCAAGACACTATGGCCTTTATATGGAAATATGGAATGAATTA
>CAYLRR010000056.1:0-1713 GCA_964386295.1 uncultured Neisseria sp. | reverse complement strand
CCTTTCTCTTTAAACCATTTCATCATATCGATGTCTCCATTTAGGGCTGCAAATGAAAATGCAAATGCATTTGGATTACAAGGCAAACCTCTCTTTTCTAACCATTCCATACTTTTTAGATTATCATTTCTAGCTTCATCACTATGAAAAGTCAATTCGTCCCAACTAATACCTTTCTCTTTTAACCATATAGCATTTTTTAGATTTCTATTTCGTGCTGCATCTCTAAAATTGTTGTATTGTGTTGTAGATTTTACAAATTCACTTTGAAGTTCTCTACAATTTTTAAGTGTATTATGGTCTAAATACAAAAAAATCTTGTCTTCAATTTCTTGTGGCAATACTGTCATACATTTTTTGATATACATAAAAAAATATTTCAATTTTATGTAAAAAAAGGAAAACACATTTTTTTAATGTGTTTTCCTTTTTTTTATTTTTTTTATTTTATACCATTTTTTGCTGTTTTAACCATAACTTACTATCTATATCAAGCTTACTATATACCTTTCTCAATTCAGATTTATCCCAAGGACAACCTTGCTCTTTTAACCATTTCAATATATGAAGGTTTTTATTTTTTGCTGCAGAAATAAATGTCTTTGCATTCCAAGGACAACCTTTATCTCTTAACCATTTCAAAATCTCTAGATTTCCAGTTAAAACTGCAACACTGAATGTGTGATCGTCCCAAGAACAACCTTTCTCTTTTAGGTACTCTACGGTCTCTAGATTTCCATATAAAATTGCACAATTAAATAAGAATTCGTTGAAATCAAAATAACCTTTCTTTTTTAGCCATTTAAGATTTTTAATATTCCCATTTTTTAATGAATCTAAAGCATTGTTGTATTGTGTTACAGATTTTATGTATTCACTTTGAAGTTCTCTAGTATTTTTTAAAGTATTGTAATCTAAATACAAAAAAATTTCATCGTGAATTTCTTGCGGCAATAATTCCATACATTTTTTTATGATGTGAAAAAATAAATTCAATTTTTTATTAAAAATAAATTTTATTGATTAGTTAATGACTGGTATTGTAAGAGTTGGCCAATGTAAATACATTAATGGTAAGAGAATTGACCCCTCTTATGAAAATTTTACTAATATTGTGTGTCTTACTAAATCTACACCTTATGGCGATATAGGGCCATATTGTTTAAAAAATGATCAAGGTCAAATCATGGAAAATATATGGCAATTTAGTAAAATATATGAATCAGTTCCCAAAAGTATACAAAAATATTCTCGGTACCAAAATTTTGTTATATGGGATTGGCCTGCTGAAGTACATTATAAAGATAATAAACCAACTAAAGAATATACAATATGGCGAACTTCAGGTATGAATAATAAATACCCTGTAAGATATCCAGTTGGATACTCTCATAGGCATAAATGTCTAGGAGTTCTCCATGAAAATAAACTCCTAGACTATATAGATTCCAGAAAATTAGTGTATGGACCACTTTATTGCGATCTTGTAAAAAAAACAACAACTTTTAAAAATTTACAAAAAAGACTCTTAAAAGGCGAAAATCTACTCATATGCGAAGTAGATGTAGCATTCCAAGAAGGAATGGAATACTACAAAACTAAATATAATGTAGATGATTCTTTTATCGAAAATAATACAATGATCGTAAATGATCAAAATTTTAATATAGTACTCAATGATTCTAAGTATAGAATGGGTCATGGTTATTTTTT
>CAYLRR010000055.1:1247-1768 GCA_964386295.1 uncultured Neisseria sp. | reverse complement strand
CTAAACGTGATGACAATAAAAATGTAATGGCTGGGTATTCAACAAAAGTAAGAGAAATTGCGCAAGCAGCTAAACTAGGAGTAGATGCTCAAACAAAGCTTATTAAATTAGCTAATGAAAGTCGCTATGGTGAAAATGGTAGTCAAGCCACTATTCAATTCTTGCAAGAACAAAATCCAACTGTTGACACGCAACTTTATAAACAATTACAACAAGTTATTGAAGCTGAGCGAACTCGCTTTACTAATGCTCAAACGGAGATGCTTGACATACGTAATCAATACAAAACAATGTTAGATAAGCCTTATAGTAAATTTTGGCTCACTTTCGCTGGATACCCTAAGATTAACTTTAGTGACTTCGATATAATCATCAATAACTATACTGAAAATGCGTATACCACGAAACGGGCCGAAGCAATTGATTTACAATGAACTTTACAGCGAACCAATGAAATGAATTAAAGGGGCTTGCAAGCCTCTTTTTTTATTGTTATAATTACATGATCAAATACGAATAGG
>CAYLRR010000055.1:0-1205 GCA_964386295.1 uncultured Neisseria sp. | reverse complement strand
CTAAAGCTGAAATTGTCGAGCATGTAAAAAAGATTGAAACCTTCACTAACAACATGTTTAATGACTATATTATTCCATTGTCTAATGAATTATATGCTGAATATTCAAGGTATAAAAATGCCTATTCATTAACCCAGAAAACTTTAAAAAAGACGGGTATCATTGACTGCGGTAGAGTATTTGCTTATAAAACCTCAGACAATATTTTTAAACGCAAGGCAATTTTACCAAAGGGTAAGAATCATGGTATAGTATTAGCTATTGACAATTCAGCTAGCATGGCGGGAGTATATCATGAAGTATTGGCTAATGCCGCTGCTATTGCATTGTTCTGTAAGCGTAGTAGTGTAAAACTCAAGTGTTTTTCTTTTACTGCACACGCTTATTCTGGTAATGGAGACATTCGTGCTAATTTTTATAAAGAAACTGAGGTTATTGATACTAGTATTGATACACGAATTAGTACACTACAAGAAATTTTCAATGAACAAATGTCTTTAGATGATGTTCGTAGTATTTATTACGAAGCCATGTTATTCCTTACTCTCCCATTATCATTTAATTATATTAGACGAGAAGGTGATATTATTACAAATCTAATTTCACTAGGTATAGTTGAAAATGAATCTCAGTTAAATGAATTTCTTATTAAATGGCATCAACAAGGAACCCCATTAGCATTAGCAAATATTGCATGTCTTCAATTAGCCGAAGAAATGAAGCTTAATGATGTCGAACATGTTACTATTATCACTTTAACTGATGGGGATAATAATTGTAGACTTAGTGATTTTAATAGAACATTAGAAATGGTATATCGGAATGGGTCAGCTACTAAAATTTCATATAATGGGGAATCATATACGTTAAAAGATTATGAATTCTATGAAAATGCCATGTTTAAAGAATGTCGCATGAAATATAAAAAATATAATCATAAATCTGGGTTTGAAACAGGGTATAGTGCTCAGGTATACTTAGTTAATGATATTATTTCTAAAAACCATCATAACATTCATCAAATTAATATAGGCGATTGTACGTGGATGGATAGGTTATATGCTAATTACTTAAAAGACTATCGTAAGACTGGGATTTTTCATGCTAAAGGGATTTTGGGATTTACTTCTGTAACTTGTTTAGATTTACTTATTGGTCAGGAGTCTACAGAAGCTATGGTTAAAATTCGCAAGCGAAATGTGAGG
>CAYLRR010000054.1:0-1791 GCA_964386295.1 uncultured Neisseria sp. | reverse complement strand
AACAATTGTACTTCTTGTGGAAATAATTTCGGAAATGTATTTTTTAATATAATGAATAATAAAGAACATGATATTGAAATAAATATTTTATACGAAAAATATAATATAATCAATCTATGCTGCAAAAAAAATTTAATGACACAAATAATAAACATACGTTTATATTTCATGAATTATTATATAATAGATCTTGATGAAGTGATATAAATTAAAGACTAAGAATATTGAAATAAAAATCATCCAACCAAAAAATAATTGGTATATTGGAAAAATTCACTATTTTAAAAATCATGTTATTCTTATCCAAATTATTTTTATTGATCAAAAATATTATTCAATTTTATTATATTTTATTCTTTTATAATAAAAAATTAATATTATTTTTTATTATATTACACTAATCCAACAAATTTTTTATTTTTTAAATTATATATATTGAAAAACACATTTTATATATATTACGAAATATTTTATTCTTATTTGATATTTAAAAATTATTAATTCATATATACCATATTATTTTCTATCACATTTATATATTAATTATCTTATTATATATAACTAAAAAAATCAAAAATATAATATTATAGGCAAAAATATAAGAAATATTATTAAAATTATGGGATTATATTTGATATTTAAAATAAAATTTGTTGATTATTAGAAAAAAATATTTTTTGATTAAAAATATATTCATTAAAATCTCCAGATAAAAAATATTTATTTATGTTTGGAATTCCCAAATTATTGATTTTTTCTATAATATCATATAATTGAGTATTTCGATACATGAGTATTACATTTATTTTTTAGAATAAAAAAAAAATAGTTTATGTTTTTTATTAAAATTCTGTTTAAGAATTATCTATGGGTTAAAAAACAAATTATTTTTGATTATTCATAAAATTATAAAAAATTATAAATTATTATTTTATTGTTAATTATTAGTTATAAATATTAAATTTTTCGCATATATATTGTATTATATTTACTCCTTAAAACTCAAAAAAATCTGTTTTAATATTCATACTAAATATCGCCATTAAATAATAATTTTAAAATAATTATTTTTGGTCTTTTTATATTATTTTTTTTTATATGTTATTTTTCATATCATTAATATATTAACTATCTAGCAAAAATTCTATTATTTCTTCTTTTTATAGAAAACTTATTTTATTATTTTATTAAAATTTTAAATATATTTGGTCAACATTCATGGTTTTTTATTTTTATTAAATATCTATTTTTATATTCATCATAAATTAAAAAAAATTAGTTAATAAATATTCGTCGATATTATAATAATAAAAATAATCACCCCAAACCATAAATCTATTTTGATTTTTATCAAAAATTCTTAAATTTTCTTTTTCAGGAAATTTTAAATAATCATCAAATAATATTTTTGAAACATAATCTTCTCTATATATAAAATTAAATATCTATGGATAAATATAAACATTATTAACATGATTCAAATAAATGAAAATTTCACCATTTATTTATAGATTTTATTAAACATTTAATAAAAATTATGGCATATATTGTATATATTATTAATTTGGTTTAAAAAAACAAATTCCTTTCAAATTAGTAAACATATCAAAATCGCGTAAATTATTAAAATCTTAAAAAATATCAACATCTTAATATTTTTAATGGTATAATGTATTCATTTATCTTATGAATTATTAAATTGGTTATTGCACTAAATTAAAATCCATATTTTTATTTTTTTATTAAATTTGATATATATAAAAAATTTACGAAAATATTAATAACCCCATA
>CAYLRR010000053.1:1448-1811 GCA_964386295.1 uncultured Neisseria sp. | reverse complement strand
GACCTCCCGGACTTCGGGTTTAGTACTTCCGTTGTCACTGATCAGAATTTCCAGATTGCTGTAACTTTGGGAAAGCGCAGACTGTATGGCGCGCTTGAGTAATTCCGGTCGGTTATACGAAGCTATGCCGACAGTAATTCTAATTTTCTGTGCAGCAACATGCTCAACGGAATTTCCTTGGATACCCAACTACATCTCCTACTGGTTACATCAAAACGACTGAAATTGTGCATACTATGCTGCCCCACCTCCGCACCCAACTTCGAGAATACCGATATGTTTCCGCTGCTCAAAAACCAATGAAAATTAGTTTGACGTCGGTGCGCAACTACGGCAAATACTTGCAACTCACCTCCACCGTCA
>CAYLRR010000053.1:0-1438 GCA_964386295.1 uncultured Neisseria sp. | reverse complement strand
ATTGACTCATTCGGATCGCTACGCTGAGCGCGCATAACATACTGATGAAACATGAGATCGAATCTGGAAATCGAATCGCTTCGTGTCATCATTAGTTTTAAAATTTCTGTATTGAATTTATGCCTCGGCCTTTTTCAGGTTATGGTGCAACAGATATCGAGGAAACAGATGGGAAGAGAATCCTTGCTTGAAATTGGAGATAGACACTTCCTTTTCGCTCGGTTCAGGCTTCTCCGAGGAATAACAGCGGACGCCTAATTTGTACCATCGGACCCCTCGACGCTTCATTTCCTCAATCGCGTGATACTGGACGACATGGCCCAATGGTTAGCCAAACAAAGTCCGGTCATACGCACCGATGGCATACAAACCCTCATGCACCGTCACATGAAACAAACCACCACCCACCATCCTCCCCTGAACATCTCTCAGATAGACGAAAAAAGCATCGCCGGATGTGATCGCTTCATGCTGCAAGCGCCAACTTTCAAGAGAGCGTGTTGCACGCCCCGCAACAGCCATGTGCAACAGACGGAACTCCTCCCACAAGGAGAGATTGCCAGACGAGGCAAGACCGACCTTCCAGAGGCTTCCCCCGGACGTTATCAGGGCCTTGTAGCTCTTACGAAAAGCACTCTTGATCTCTGGCATAGCAGGTGAAAGGTCCAGAAACATATCGTGCCGCAATTCTGGTTGCGCCCCAAATTGCATCAAACGGTCATGCCACTCACTCATCCCGTCGCCACCGACATATGCTTCGACCATTTGGACGTCAGTCTGACTAAATAGCGCACCGATTCTCTCAAGAAAAGCCAGGCAACCAGCTGTGACAGACTTGATTGATTTACGTGCGAGACCGTATATAAACAGCGGTGGCATAACTGGCCCACCATTTGAACCTATCCGCAATTGGCCATCCGGGTTGCTAGTTGCAGATAATGGCCAGATACCGCACGGCCGGTTGTCATGCATAAGCACCAAAGAAATATCCACCGCTGGGCAACCACTTCCAGACCAGTAGGCCAATTGATAATCGATCATGGCCAGCGAGTAATCCACTGGCAAATAATTGAGACGCCCTGCCACATCCCGCCACAGCAAACTGGCCTGACTGCGCAGACGAGCGGTCAGGCCGCACTCTGACAATGCAGTCAGGATATTCCGAACCGGCAATTCGGCATCCAAGGGATGACTCACCCAATCAAATCCCAGTTAAGTGGCGTTCCGCGCTTGACCGCAGTCTTCGCAACCTTACCAATGACAGTTTCCGTCCAGCGCGGAGCAAGTCCCAAGCCGGGACGAATCGCACGAACGTTTTCTGCCGAGAAAGCCTCTCCAGCCACCATATCTTTCACGATATAAAGAGAGCGTCGAAAGACGATCGATTTCTGCTCGGTCTGAGTCGCACCGTAACTGACTTGCCCCAACGATTGCCAAG
>CAYLRR010000052.1:0-2018 GCA_964386295.1 uncultured Neisseria sp. | reverse complement strand
ATTCATGAATTCCAGAAACTTAGGCGAAACGCATAAATCATCCTCGACGACTATTACCCTACCGTATTGTGAGATAATTTCATTGACGCCCGCAATAACCGATCTTGCCAATCCCATATTTGTTTCACGGAAAACATACCTGGCTGTAGCGCCCAACGTCTTTTGGGCTATATCTCGCGTAGCGTTGACGTCATTTTGGTCTGCAATGTCGCGAGGGCCGTCGACAAAAACAATCACAGGAGAGTCTGCAAATTCTTTGCATTGTTTAAGACTTTGCAGAGTTCGTTTCAAGTGCTCACTGCGACGATAAGCAAAGATAATTATGGGAGCAAAACTAGCCTTTATCAGGCAACTTTCTTGATTGAATTGCGCAGGGGTTAAGACTTGATTAACTTCATTGTTTTTCCATGCGTAGTCGTTCATTTTTTCCGAATTAACATTGCTCTGATTTTGTAGTATTGTATACTAGTTAGCTTGCCCTGGGCAGTAAGACTGTGACGGCGCAATTGCAAGCTTGGCTCGATGACCAAGAACCCTTAGCACACACGCAGTGCGTTGGGCTATTCGCTACCAACACTGTTAAGGGAAATGCAATCGGCGAATTAATTATACCGGCGGCACTGGGTTACGGGGTCAAGACCATATCACGCAAAAATATTTCAAATAAACAGTTGCTAGAAATATTTTAAGCGACAGTTAAAGTAATGGCAATTTGCGCTACTGGAATACGATTGATTTATAACTATATTCAGCAGAGTTGAATATTATTGTTTTATAAAGATATGGCACCAATGCATACAGCAATAAGATTATCTTGCCCGGAATCTTTTTGAATTCTTTAAAAAGAAAATAATAAGGTATTATATTCAATAATTGAAAGTAAATGTAGATTCGCGTTGCGGGCTCGTAAAATATTAATAAAACATACAGATTAGAAGTTATTGACCAAAGCCAAATAATCTTCAGTGTAAAATCATTTAAATTATGAATTTTATCTCTAATAAAATACAGAAATAAGGCATGAATTGGAATACTAAGAGTTTTTGAAATAAAGCTGGTTAACTGAATATCATGAATGTTAGTTGTGAAGTAACTAGAGTATTGCGGGAAAAGCTCTAAGGCCAAAATAATCGGCAATTCACTTAATCCAAATAAAATAGTAAAAAGAAATCCTATAATGTAATTTTTGCTAAATTTTTTATTAAAAAAAGATTGGGGGATTACCAAAGCAATCAGAGCCAATAAGAAGGTATTGTGCATAGTCATGCCTAAGATTGACAGCAAAAGTGCTGCAAGAAATTTACCCTCAAACCTGTAAACTAATGCCAATATAAAAACAAACGAAGCCGAGTAATTTCTTATTAAATTCATTTGATTGTGCAACACGCCGGTTACAGAAAATACCATAAGAAAAATTAACCATCTTTTGTAGCCATGATCAGCCAATTTTTCAATGATCGTAATTAATATAATGGCGTTTATTAATGAAATAAAAATAAAGAAAGATTGGTAATGGAATCCCAAATTAGAAAGGAGTAATATTAAATAATAAAAGAAATATTCGCCATTTTCTTTGAATAGCTGACCATGCGCCTTGAAAATTTCAGCATATGTGCTATAATCTACGCCAACCTCAAATTGCAGCCCAGGAAGAATACTTAACAACAAAACGCACACAAAATTAAATAAACGCTTTGTGTTTATTGATAATAAAACCCTATCCTTAATATTAAGTATAAAGGTAATATATAAATTAATTGCCAAATATATCATTGCTGAGAGCGGTACTAATTAACGTATTCTTCCATACTATTTTATAAAATAAGGTTGACACATCGTTTAATTATGATTGTAGTTCCTTTTATGCTAGCTGAAAGTAGAAGGCTTCACATGTGACGCAAGCCCATTTACGGGGTGAGGTGCGCGTACGGCAATAGCAAGCAAGAATGGTAGTAAAGGCATAGGGTAATCCTCCCCTTTTGCAAGGGCCGCAGAAGTAGAAACATTACGCAGCCATG
>CAYLRR010000051.1:620-2217 GCA_964386295.1 uncultured Neisseria sp. | reverse complement strand
AAAGCCAGGTGCAACTACGTGGTCTAGAATGTGATTCGCTGCTTTACGTGCTGGCCAGCGCTCCGGACGGTAAACGTTTGTTTGGGGTTGTTGCCAGTATGCTGTTTCGTACAGTGTTTCGAATTCGCGTAGACGCTCTGGCGCGAGTATACCTATTGCGTATAGCATACCAAGATGCGCTTCGCGGTATGCATGATACGTTGCGATATGGTCGTAGCTATCTGCCGGTAGGCCATCATAGTGCAGGGCTGCAATCTCGGTATGTGCTTCGTTGGCTGGTGTACCGCGCTTCCATTCTTTATCTTTGCCCCAATCTTCCTTAACGTGGCCTTTTAGTCCTGTGCGTTTTGCGTGCTCTTTGCCGCCAATTCTACCGTACGATGCTGCCGATACGGCGTGGGAAAGTTCGTGTTTTACATAATGCGCATGTACGCTTGCGTCCTGAATTTTGCTCGTAAATGTCGCCTCATGATTTGTGGCGCTATAGTAGGCTCCAGGAAGTTCGGGCTCGTCTTGCGAGGTGAGCCAATCATAGATAAACCGCACAGGGTCCTTAATAGTTATACGTAAACGCTCGAGTCGGTTTTCGACAAGTTCTGGATCCATTCCTGGCCGTGGGCGCATGTATACAGCAGATCGAAAATCTGCAAAGGCATCTTCGGTAAGTTCCAGGGCCTGCTGTGCATACGCTTCGCTTACTGATTTATATCGCTCCAAAACACGCATGACACAATGTTGATAGATACATGCGCAGGAGCGGAACGGGTTGTTTTTCCTCCCATAGAAGGAGTTTTTTTGCTAAAAGAATGGGCGCTGTTTTTCCGAACACGTTTGCAAAGTAGGAGTATTCATCCTCTGTAATGATAGAAAAATCCATGTTTTCGTATTGAGCGCATATTTCTGTAGAAAGTTCTAAAAGTATGGGATCATCGGGGGCGACTGCCTCATCAAAAACAGTTCGTATGAGGTTTTTGTACGTCTCTGGCACCCAAAAAGGGCGCGGTGTACCGTATTTATCTCCCTCGGGCGGGGTACATCCTTTGTCGAGCACATGAGAAATAACAGCCGAATTCATTGGAAGAATATGTACGCCTTCGGGTAGTTCGAGGTCTTCTTTCATGAAGCGCGCGTCGCGAACTGCCAAAAACTCATCTTCAGAAACGGGCCTCGGGAGCTCCATATGCTCAGAGACAGGGGGTATCATGAGCATATTATATAATGATATTAAACATATGTAAAAGCACGACAGATGTCGTGCTTTTTTCGTGCCCTTTGTTGCAGGCTAGTCGTCTTCTGAATGATCACGACCCGAGCCGCTGTGGCTTTCGTCGTCATCGTCGTCTGAGTCTGAACTGTCTTCGTCACTTGTTTTGTCTTTTGTGCGTGTTAGTTCACCGGTTGCAATGTTTACATCCACTCTACTGCCGTCGGTAAAGCGTACGCTCCATACTGCAACACCTTCCTCGGTTTCTTTTTCTACTTTTTCTACTTTTTTCGTAGGGAACTGCTTTTCTGCGAGCGCGACAGCTTCTGCGAGTGACGTGCCGGTTGTGGTGTCAGCCACCGTTGTAGTCGTAGGATTCGTTGCTGCTGAGGT
>CAYLRR010000051.1:253-610 GCA_964386295.1 uncultured Neisseria sp. | reverse complement strand
CTGCACCGCGTCGTGCCTGAACGACAACAGCAGGGAGCGCAAATGTACTTACAGCAAGTGCCGCACCAAGTAGTAATTGTTTTTTCATGAAGCTAATTTTCCTTCTTTTTAGTTGGTTACGAGTCTATAAACGGACAGAAAGCTGTAATGTTACAAAAAAGTTTTGTAACATTTGCGCTGGTTGTTCGTTATATGAGATAGTGACAAGCGCATGAACAAACGAGAGTTTTCAAAACTGTTTAACGAGCACATAGATGCCGTCTATCGCTTTGCATATTGGCGTGTGGGTGACGAAGCGCAAGCCGAGGACATAGCGAGCACTGTGTTTGCAAAAGCATGGGAAAAGCGCGATAGTTT
>CAYLRR010000051.1:0-243 GCA_964386295.1 uncultured Neisseria sp. | reverse complement strand
CAAAGCATGGCTCTTTACCGTCGCGAGACATATAGTGATCGACGGATATCGCAAGAAGCGCGACGAGCGCCTGCCAGAAGATTTTGAGGGCGGTCAAGAAGACGCCACCGCAGAAGATTTTGATAAGGCGCTTGATGCTGCAACGCTGTATAGTGCGATGCAAACACTCCCAGAGGACTTGCGAAGTGTGCTCCATTGGCGTTTTATAGAGCAGGAATCTGTAGCTGCTACGGCAGAGCATAC
>CAYLRR010000050.1:0-2410 GCA_964386295.1 uncultured Neisseria sp. | reverse complement strand
GAGATTCTTGGCCGTAAGTTTGGTTATACAACTAACGATAAGGGTTTCAAAGTGTTGAACAACGTCAGACTCATTCAGGGTGATGGCGTCAACGAGTTGAGCATCCGCTCTATTCTTGGTGGCTTCATGGCAATGGGCTGGTCGGCTGACAACATCGCATTCGGTATGGGTGGCGCTCTACTTCAACAAGTTGACCGCGATACTCAAAAGTTCGCTATGAAGGCATCATCGGTGTGTATCAATGGCGTCAATGTTGATGTCCAGAAGGATCCAATCACCGATCAGGGCAAGAAATCGAAGGCTGGGCGTGTTACCTTGTGGCGTAATGGTGGCGAGTTCGTCTCAGCAGTCAACCAACCAACTGGGTGGACTGACAGGGGAATCGGCGGGTGGACTAACGCACTCGTGGAAGTCTTCCGTGACGGCAAACTCTACAACGAGATTTCGTTTGAGAAAGTTCGTGCCAATAGTATGAAATAATAATATGGGGGTATTACCCCCATATTATTTGGGTCTTTACAAACATCTAGATAAATAAACATAGAAGATTATGATTTATCTATACGTAAAAACACACAATATTACTGGCCTAAAGTACCTAGGCAAAACGAAGAGAGACCCGTTTCATTATTTAGGTTCAGGCGTCCATTGGACCAGGCACCTACGAAAATATGGAAATGATGTCACGACCGAAATCTTGAAAGAATGTTACTCAAATGATGAATTGAAACAATGGGGACTATATTATAGTGATTTATGGAATGTGGTCGAAGATGACACATGGGCAAATTTGAAACCAGAATGTGGCGATGGTGGTGACACCTCTAATACCACAAACTACAAGATAGCAATGGCAGCCATTGATAAAACTGGTAGCAAAAATGGAATGTTCGGTAAAAATCACACTCAGTCGTCCATTGATAAAATGAAGACGAATAGAGCAGGCAAAAGTCCTAGCAAACAATCAAAATCACATATAGAAAGTAGAAGAAAAACTAGATGTATTCAATATCAAGTCATTGACCCAAATGGAAATATTTATGAAGTAGATGATTTGGTGACATTCTGTTCTACTCACAATATACCTTATAAAACAATGTCTAAAATTCCTATTAGAGGAGTACCGACCCGGGGGCAATGCCTTGGTTGGAATGTAAAGAAAGTATGAAGTAATCCAAAATCGATTGACTTTTACTGCTGGTTAGATTACAATCAATATACATTAACAAAGCAGTAAAGAAAATGGCATACTATCTTAAATCAGGAAAATCATTCAACGTTACCTCAAAAGAGGCAATGGACTTACACGATACTCTACCAGCGGGTAACTACACCATCAAAGAGAACCCAATGACTGGCGCTCTCTACCTAGAAATGATTGATGCTTTCGAGATTCATGGTAAGCGTTACGGTGATCTCACAAAGAATACCGACCGTATTCTCAACACATTCAATTCGCGTCCTAATACCACTGGCGTTATGCTTGCTGGCGAAAAGGGTAGTGGCAAATCTCTACTCGCTAAGAACGTATCAATGAGTGCCGCTACTATGGGCATCCCTACAATCGTTATCAACGCACCATGGTGTGGTGATCGCTTCAACTCATTCATTCAATCTATTGACCAGCCATGTGTCATCTTATTTGATGAGTTTGAGAAAGTGTACGATAGCGAGAAGCAAGAGGCTATCTTGACTCTACTCGACGGTGTGTTCCCAACTAAGAAGTTGTTTGTACTAACTTGTAACGACAAGTGGCGAATCGACTCACATATGCGTAACCGCCCTGGTCGTATCTTCTACATGATGGACTTCGTTGGCCTGACTGCTGACTTTATCATCGAATACTGTAACGACAACTTGAAGAACAAAGCGCATATTGACAAGTTGGTCAACATCGCTACCTTGTTCTCACAATTCAACTTCGACATGCTAAAAGCAGTAGTTGAAGAAATGAATCGTTACAACGAAGGACCCGAAGATGCTCTACGTCTGTTGAACGTCAAGCCTGAATTTGACAGCGGTAAGAGTAAGTACAAGGTCGAACTTCACGTTGAAGGAGAACCCGTTGACCCAAAGCAACTAGAGGCCCAAGAGTGGCACGGCAACCCTCTACAAAACCACGTAAGCATCGACTGGAAAAAAATCGAAGCCGCATCGACATCTTCGGATTCAGATGTTGAGGAAATCACTATCGACTGTGATTACTCATGGGAAAACGAGCGTTTCATGCAAACTGACCTCTTGAAGATTGACTCTAAAGCTGGTCGCTTTGTGTTCCAAAACAGTGATGGTGCAAGTGTTATCTTGACACGAGTGAAGGAACGTTCTTACAACTACATGGACGTTCTCTAAACTTAGTTTGGATAAACTCAAAAGAGGATCTTATTGACAAGGTCCTCTTTTTTTATTA
>CAYLRR010000049.1:0-2810 GCA_964386295.1 uncultured Neisseria sp. | reverse complement strand
GGTGGTCCAACAACCGGTCCAACTGTGACCCGCCGGTTCGTTCGGGGGGAGCCCCAGCTCGCATGGAGGCCAGGAGCTCGGCGGGAGTGAGAGGAGACTTGTCTGACGGATAAGAATAGTGCGAAGTGCCCCACAATTGGTCCATTACGGCCCCCTTTTCCCGCAAGAATCGGTACAGTTCGTCGAGAGAAGCAGGACGCACGTCGAGATGGTGAAACGGATAAAAGAAACGAGAAGGCAGGTACGTCAGAGGCGAATGGAATTTGGCAAACAGTTTGGTGGCGTACAAGGGTCCGGCGCTGATCCAGGCCTGGCGAGACCAATCAGTCTTGTGCAAATACTTGACCAGCAGCATGGCCGTTGGCGAAAACGGATGCATGGCCAACACTCCCGTAGCTAGCAGTCGATGTCCCTCGACATTGGAGGTGCGCTCTTCGCTCTCATAGGCACAGGCACCTTGGTTCAAGTTCGAGGCGGGGTCGGAATAAAGATCGTGCCACAGGAAATCCAGGGGCTGCAGACACTGGGTGTCGGCATCGACATAGACTCCGCCAAACTGCATGAGGAACTCGTAGCGTGCAATGTCTGACAATAAGTTGAGTTCCTGATGGGGACGAGAGTACTCGGCCTGGTTGAGCAATTGGCCAAAGGGGAACTTGGTGCGGATCAACTCGTCGTTCCACAAGTAGTGTGTCCATTGAGGATGCAAGTCGCGACAAGACTCGACGGCAAAGGTGGGCGGTCGGAGCGTGCCTACCCAAAACTGGTGCATGACCTTGGGGATGCCCCGCGACCGTTTCAACGAGGGAAAGCCCACCACGTGCCAGTCGTCGTGCATGCGCTCCAACTCGTCGGGACTCATGTAATGGTAGGTCAAGGGGTCAGTGTAGCTGCTATCCGGCTCTTGTGTTCTCACATGGTCCTCGGAATGACCCTCCTTGTCCCAACGCAACATTTGCCAGGGATGGTGCGGATGAGCTCCCACTAGATCCGTGGGGTCAATCTCCAGACACTTGCGCATAGCCAGGTCCTCGTACTCGGACAAGCCGTGTTCCGGACACTGTTCCAGTACAGGCATCAGGCTCTGGTGGATCGAATACCCGGCCCCGCCCGAGGCAAAGATCACTCCGCCGGAACGCAACGGGTAGCCGCCGTACTTGATCTGCCCTGGCTCGGCAAACAGGCGACGGTGCAGATTCTTGGAGTAGACGTACGAATCATCGTCAAACTTGCTAAAGTAAATGGCATCCGGGTAGAGTCGACGAGCCGCCCGAAAGGCATGCAAGGTCTTTTCCCAGGCATCGCCCGTCGTGGCAGCGACAAGGACCGTGGCGTGTCGAGGCACGTCTTCAAGCACCGGTCGTCCAAACGCCACAATGGCTATTCGGGGATCGAAACGACGAGCCCAAGTGTTCCACACCGCTCGGGAGCGATCGCCGTGTCCGTTGAAATGAATGAGCCAGACCCATTCCACCTTTTCCGTCACTACCGGACCATCCAAAATCAGCGCGGGGACCGCGGCCCATTGATAAGGGTCAATCGGGCTATCGTCAACCGGTTCAAATGCACTGGGAGGAGGAGGAACTGGATCTCGGTGTGAAAAGAGTACGAACAAAACCAATGCCGCGGCAACCAAGAGCCCGACACGACGTAAAAGACTCTTGCGCAGGATCATTTTATGGGTTTACTCAATCTTCGACTAGCATCTGAACAGCGAAAATACTCATGAACCGATTCATAGCTCCGGTCACGGTGATTTGGTAGAAACGAAAGGCGTCGCTGGAAGAAGCCGAGGTGTCAATGTCCAACTGGTACGTTTCAGCCGGAGTGTCGATTTCATCGCCGGAAGTGAGTGCCCATTTGGCGCCCAAGAACGTCCATGGCCCATCGCTCAAAGACACGGATCCTTGCACATAGGCGGCAATGGGCGTAAAGATGCCCAGATTGCAACACGATCCACTGATTCGCCACAGCGCGGGTGATATAGGGGTTTCCATGTCCACCACAATCGTCACATTAAAGTCATTATTGGCGTGATGCCAGATCAACCCTCGAGGCAGAGACGTCAAGGGTTCGCTGAGCACACAAGTCAGCGCCTGTGAAGCGTCGGTCGAGTAGATGTGTTCGTGTTGATAGTCTCCCTCCCCGCGACTCGCATATCGAATGGCCACTGCCCCTGGTTCTGATACCGTGTAGGATTTGGAAAAGGCGGCGTTTCGCACTAGTCCGTGACACACATGAATCAGCAGCAATGCTAGCACGAAAAGGGTCCTCCTCATATCGAGTCTCTCTCTCGCTCTCTCTTGGTTGGAGCATACACAATGTCACTAGATGTTTAATCGCATAATTTCGAGCAGAGCATAGGTATTTACACCAGTACCCAAGAACGTAATTCCCTGTCCTGAGCTGCTCGTAGTTTGCACCCATTGTTGCAACTGGACATTGACAGCCGTCGTAGCGTTGAGTATCCCCCCGATGCTGGTCTGGACATGAGGCCACGTCGAAAGACCGGTCACAATGGTCACACCATTTGTAGTGTCCTGGAGTCGCGGTAAGTTTCGATCAATGGCGAAATTGGACATGACCCCAAAGATGCGATAGACCCCCGGTTGGAAGGTGATGGTGTTTGATCCCAAACTGGTGTAGACTCCATGGAGATTCCCGCCAGAAAGCACCGTGTTGAGAGTCCTGACATTCCAAACTCCTGCCGTAAGAGCCCCACCCTCTGTAGGTGCTGTTTGTTGATGCGCATAGAATTGAATGCCTGTAACAATCCCAGAAGTTCCAGCAGCGCCAGTGGCTCCGGCAGC
>CAYLRR010000048.1:0-3043 GCA_964386295.1 uncultured Neisseria sp. | reverse complement strand
ACTTTGTGGTTTATAATTAGCATTGCTAATAGTCATTTACAGTTTCCTTTAATTTTAGGTTATATTCAGCTCAACAAGCTTTAATTTTAATTTTCTATATAACAAGATGGTTAATCAAAATAAATTTCTGCCGTTTCCTTAATAGAATTAGGAACTATTGGACTAATGTTGGCTGAAAAATTTAATATCCTTAAGTTAGTAAGTTGGGTAAAAGACTCGGGGAGCTTTGTAAGATAATTTCCCGAAATATATAGCTCTTTTAAATTAGTAAGCTGGCCAAGAGACTCAGGTAGTGCTTTAAGTTCACATTTTGAAATATATAATTTTTCTAAATTAATAAGCTGACCAAAAGATTCAGGAAGCGCTGTAAGGTTATTTCTTTGAATATATAGCTTTTTTAAATTCGTAAGCTGGCCAAAAGTCTCGGGAAGCGCTGTAAGATTATTGCCAAAAATATCTAGTTTTTCTAAATTATAAAGTTGATTAAAAGACTCTGGAAGTGTTGTAAGTTTATTGAAAGAAATATCCAGCCATTTTAAATTAGAAAGTTGATCAAAAGACTCAGGAAGCCTTGTAAGGTTATTTAGCGAAATATCTAGCCTTGCTAAATTAATAAGCTGGCCAAAATATTCAGGAAGTGTTGTTAGGCTATTTCTTTGAATATATAGG
This sequence comes from uncultured Neisseria sp., assembly GCA_964386295.1. Lineage (GTDB taxonomy): Bacteria > Pseudomonadota > Gammaproteobacteria > Burkholderiales > UBA11063 > Aquella. Next base: position 2,374 of record CAYLRR010000048.1, on the reverse strand, counting down.
TCTTTTAAATTAGTAAGCTGAGTAAAAGAGTTAGGGAGAGTTGTAAGGTTATTGCCAAAAATATCTAATCGTTTTAAATTAGACAGTTGACCAAATGACTTAGGAAGGCTTATAAGTTTATTTAGTGAAATATTTAAGCTTTCTAAATTAATAAGCTGGCCAAAAGATTCAGGAAGTGTTGTAAGATTATTTTCAGAAAGATTTAGCTCTTTTAAATTTGTAAGCTTTGTAATATGCTCAGGCAGTGTTGCTAACTTACAATAATGAAGAGATAAAAGTTTTAAATTTTTACATTCCTTTATCAAATCGATAGGGAATGAGTGAAGATCGAGATAACTAAGATCTAATTCTTCTTTATCTTCCAATAAACAGCTTAAGATTCTTGCGGCAGCTTCTTTTCTAATTGCCAGCCCTTTATCGCGCCAGTGGTCAATATTTGTCCAATTAACCGGGTATACCCATGCATTTAATATTGCGTTGTAGTATTCCTTTTTTTGCTCATTGCTAAGTTCTATCTTGCACTGTTGCAAGGGTTTTAGTTGTTGATATAGGGCAAGGTAATCCTTAATGGGGTTATTCTTTAAGTTAAGGCAGGTTAAATTTTCTAATTTATCAATCCCATCAGGTAAGCAGCTAATACCAGTATTTTCCAGGTTTATTTTTTCAACATGGGTTAAATGCTCATAGATACCTTCCGGGAATGATTTTATCTGTTTATCACTTAGGTCAAGGATGGGCGTTTTTATTAAACTACATTGTTCAATATTTAATATTGCCTCAAATTTATCCGCAATCGATTCATGATCAATGAATAATTTCAATTTAAATTCTAAGCTATTACCAGAAGCCCAGTCGTGTAAGATGGCTTTAATTTTGCTATCGGCTTGTAGTTTTTGATTAGCTTGACAGGAGCTGTTTGTAGTTTTTTGACCATTAACCGATATTTCACGTTGGATTTTTGAAATGCTTGGTAAACTAGTCATGTCTTTATTTGAAGCAAGATCTTTATCATCATTTTGATAAGTGACTTCAAGTTCGAACAGCACTTTTTTGATGAAATCTATTCTAGCTTGCCCAAAATTAGTTTGGGTTTCACCATTTCTAAATAAAGGCTCAAACCGCCCTTCACGATGGAATAGAAACTCTAATAGCTCATTGTCTTTAGTTAAAGTATTTATGTTATAGCTAAGGGCATCAAGGAATTCGACTTTCTGTTTTTCGGTTAGCTTCTTCCATCTAAACACATCGCCTCTGATACTGTATTTAATATCACGAGGATCATCTAATCTGCTGGCGATGTTATTATTAAGGCTAGGTCCAGGGTCAATTTTTACAATTCTGGCAATTTTTCTGCCGACAGGGGAAGTTTCAATAACAAAGCCGATATTGGTAAAACCTACACCAGTTACATCAAAATCGTTAAGGATTCTGGCAACGGCAAGCACCTCCATCAGGCCAACAAGGGGCATGCTTTGATTATTGTAAATAATCTCTTCAGGCGGCCGCCCCATGGTCATAGCATAGTCTTTTATATTTACATATCCATTAGGCGAAATTGCATAAGCTTTGCCAAGAGGAATATAATTGGCTACATCTTTAGACAGCATAAAGACAAGTTCTTTTATTTCCTGGCTTTTTGGCAGTCCGGTATCAAGCTCTCTGAAGTGTGGGCTATTCTTAATATGCTCGTTTAAAATTGACAGAAGGGCTAGTTTGGTTTTAGGAACTAGATACTTATCCTGGCTAAGAACGTCATAGAAATCAGAAGCAACTTTTTCAAGATAGGATAAGGTATTAGTCAAGATGGGGTATCTGGACTTGTCTTCAAGAGGTTTGCCCGGGCTGCTAAAATTATTAGACATTTGTTTGACAAAACTCATTTTGGCAGTCCAGATGGAATCTGGCTTTTGCCCTGTCAGTTTAGGATTAAGCCTGGACTTTTTTGCATAAAAGCCAGGAAAAAAGCCACAATTTTTCTTTCGTGGTTGTGGCTCAAAAGCCTTAAAATAAATAAGTGGGTCCTGCTCGTATTTGCCGGTACATACTCTTAATAAATCATGCTTGCTATATGGTTTATAATTAGCATTGCTAATAGTCATTTACGGTTTCCTTCTAATTTTAGGTTATATTCGGCTCAACAAGATTTAATCTCTTATATATAGAAAATTCTTAACTTTTCCTTAATAGATCTAGGAATTATTTGACTAATGCTGGCTGGAATAATAAGCATGTTTAAATTAGTAAGCTGACCAAGAGACTCGGGAAGAGTTTTAAGTTTATACCCCAAAATTACTAGCTCTTTTAAATTAGAAAGCTGACCAAAAGATTCAGGTAGCGTTGTAAGATTATTTTTTGAAATATCTAACCCTACTAA
>CAYLRR010000047.1:0-3249 GCA_964386295.1 uncultured Neisseria sp. | reverse complement strand
CGGCCTACACGGAAGAAGCGGTACTGGTGACCCTCAAGTCCAAACAAGCCCAAGACGGCCAGACCGGGTCGATCGCCGAGTGTCAGCTGGTGGCCACGCTCAAGGGAGGCTATGCGCATACGGTCCAATTGCCTCTGACTCTCAGCGACAAGACCTGTACGTTTAAGCAACCGACCACCGGCATTTTCGATTTGGAGAATGGACTCTTGGCTCTCTTTATCCTTTCTCTCGTGTTGTTCTTAACGGGTATCTTTTATCTGGTATTGCGCTTCTGTATGGTCATGTGCAAGCGCCTTGAAAAATAGTAAAACAACAAGACCCATCAAGCAGACATGGAATTGGCAATCGAATAGCCCACAAACGGGGTCACGAGCGTACCGGCAATTGCCAAGGGCCAGCAATGGTGAGCCACCTCACGCTGCCAAGTGTCATTGGTGTAGTCTTCAGCGTGCACCCACCACACCAAGCCCGTCACAAAGCTGCTGGCAGTCACCAGACCCAACAACCAACAGGTTTCACGCATCATGCTCTTGGCCATCTCCGCATCGGTGCTGGTGCTGCCTCGACACATGTTGATGAGCGACCGGATAAACATGTACATGATAATCACCACAAAGATCCAGTTGAACGTCATGACGTAGATCCACGAAGTCTTGACACTCGCATTCTCGCGCTCGGTGAACGTGTAGATGCAGCCCAGGGCCAGCAGGAAAAAGTAGACAAAGGGAAGAACGGCCGACTGGAGCAGTCTCCAAGTCTTGTCCACCATCGAACAGTCGCAGTTGCCCATCGCGGAAGAGGAAAAAATGGCGCTTTCTTTTTACAGAGACGACAGGGGATGACTGCCCAGTATACATAGATTAGGCAGTGAAATACCCTCTTGATTGTTTCCTCTTCATTACCACTATGCGCGCCTATGCCTTTTTGTGGGTCATGACCCTCTTGTTCTTTCTCTCGGGCGGGGCAGCCGACCAAATCGCTACTTCAGTGGCCAATCTCTCCAGCAGCGATACGTGGCTCAAGTTCCTCGTCTCGTTTTTTCTCTTTTGTCTCTGCTGGATGGCCACCATGTTGTCACTCTGGGTCAATCCGCACATGGATGTGGGACAGGTGGGCGAGTTTTGAGATAGCGCGAGTTTTGCGATAGCAAAAAGAGCCAAGAGAGAGAGAGAGCATACTGATTAACTAACTGTTTCTTGTTTACTAGTGTGCCTATGCCATAGTCTCTCTCTTTTCGTTACAAGGATCGACTTATTCGACCGCCAAGGTGCCCAATAGTGCAGTGGCCTTTTCGACGTTTCAGTTTATCGGTATGTCGTTGACAGCCGGCTTTGGTTCGTCGGCCATGGGATTTCTCACCGATTTGGCCACTTCTTCCAATACGCTCAAACTCATCATCCATTCGGTGCTCTACTTGACGTTTGCGTTTGGGTCCATCGCCTTTACCGTGCTGGGCTTGCCGCAAACTCTCCACGAAGAATTGGCGCCACCAGTGGAACAAAACATCGGCATCGTCGAGCGTTGGGCCCGCAAACTCTCCTCCTATTTGCTCAACATTTCCTTTCCCGATCAAGAAGACGACGAGAATGATGATGATGGTGAATATCGACCCATCCCTTTATCAGAAAAGTCAAGAAGAAGAGTACGCCGAAAGCCGAGCGAGGCGTCTGATCAAGGCTTATAACGTGTGGCAAAAGTATCAAACGTCTGCCTCTCCTTCTTCTCCTCCTCATACCACTTGTACTCCTGCTTGTACTTTATTATCTCTAGACAATGTTTGTATTTGTGTCCATTCCGGCCAAGTGGTGGCTCAACGTGATCAGAAACCACATGCTTGTCCTGGCCCCTTTGGTTCTTCTTCTCCTTCTTGTCTCGTCGCCGTGAAGAACGGCTGGACATGTACTCTCTCGGGACGTTTCTTTGACGACTTGCCCTTTGACGATCGCGTACCACGCAGTAGCAATGGCGCCTTGCAAAATGACAATCGCTTTGATCGACACCTTCAGCTAGAATCCGAAGGTCTGGGCGCATGGAACGAGATGGGGGCCTGGGACAATCCCATGCTCCAGCGACTTCAGCGAGAAGTCTGGCGCGAAGAAGAAGCGGCCGAGGAAGAACAGATCAGTCAGCAACAACAACAAAGGGCCATGGAGATTCTCAATCAGAACAAACCCATTGATTTGGAAATGCGGGCTCTGCGCGACACGCTCCTCCAGTTGACCAAACGGGCGGTCGATACGGTCATCTTTGACTTTGTGGCCGAACCGATACGACTCGATGTGGCCAAGGCCGCCATGCACTACTTTCTCGAGCTCCGGTTCCACAATGCTGCCAATCTCTTTCCTCCCGACGTTACTCGTCCCTATAATCTCACCTACCATACCTTTGCCTTGGTCTATCTGTGTGCCGATCCCGATAAGCGAGCTCGCCAAGGATTGCCCCATTGGCCCGACGTGACCTTTGATTCCGTACAGGCCGAAAGCGACTTGGGTCAGTTGGGACCCGTCGTCGGCATGCGTGAGTTCCCCACTCGTAATATCACCGTGGCCAAGGCTTCTTTGCGTAAAGGCATTCTGGCCATTGCCGACAAGATTGTGCATTACCAGCCCTTTGTCGAGACCCCTAGTCATTTCGGCCGAGAGTGTCTCTTGTGGGCCCATGAATTTGGAGTGGCCAAACAACGGCAAGTCAAATCTCAAACCAAGAAGAAGAAGAAGAAGAAAGTAAAATTATGTTGATTACAACCAAGCAATGCAAACTCGTAACCAAGTGCTGCAACAACAACTCGACAATCCCGAGACCGAGATACATGTGCTGTTGGCTCAGCCTGGTATCGCCAAGCGACTGAGGGACCATTACTCGTTATTGGACCTCGTAGCCTTGTGTCATCCCAGTCACCTGTCCTCGGTGCTCGGCGCGGTCTATGGCTCTGACGAAGAGAAGAAAGTGGCCAAGCGCAACATTTACACCCTCTGGCAAGTGGACAGGCTCTTGCAAGAAAAGAAGCGCACGCCCGTCTCCAATCTGGCCGCCTCTCTCTTGATCCGCATCTGTCTCCCTGATCCTCAGTCCTTTTATACGCCCGAAGGACCCACTAGTCTTGACGTGTTTGACCGGGTGCGCAAGACCATTTCCTTTATTGATCGAGGCACCGTCTCTTTCCACCGCGGTCCGCCAGTGCAGAAAGAGGGCGAGGACTTTTCGCTCAAACCCTTTTTGCCTTGGTTCTCTCCCTTGAGCGAGTGTTAT
>CAYLRR010000046.1:3153-3690 GCA_964386295.1 uncultured Neisseria sp. | reverse complement strand
AGAAATTATCATGATAAAAATTATTATGTTAATTTTTTATTTTTTAACTTTATATGTATGATTACGCAATAATAGGTGCAGGACCTGCTGGTATAACTCTAGCGTATCTGTTGGTAAAAGAAGGTAATAAAGTTCTTCTTTTAGAAAAGGAGGAAAATATAGGTGGATGCCATAGAGTAAGAAGAGTATATGACAGTGAATCGGGTTTGTTCCTATTTAGTGAACATGGACCTCGTGTATATTCCGATTCATACAAGACATTGAAGTTTTTATTAAAAGACATGGGAAGCGACTTCGATGACTTTTTTATACCATATAAATACGGATTGCTCTCTATTGCGAAAGAATCAATATCTAGTATACTCCAAGCGAGAGAATCATTGGTACTCTCTTTAGAAATAATGAAACTAACATTCAATTCAAAACACGGAAAACACACTACTATGAAAAGCTTCATGGAAAGTCACCAGTTTTCCCAAAAAACAATTGATTATATAGATTCCTTATGTAGATTAACAGATGGAGGAGATTACTCGA
>CAYLRR010000046.1:707-3143 GCA_964386295.1 uncultured Neisseria sp. | reverse complement strand
GCAAATTTTGTAGAAACTTAATTGCATTTTCTATTCTAATATTTTTTGATTTTTTAGATATTAATGATGAATTTTCAATTGTCTCTTCTTGAGTTTTTATCACTAGTAAATCAGCAAATATTCTATGGTGTTTACCAACCGAATGCTCCGTTAGACATGAAATTCTTTCCGTTTATTGAAAGAAAACTTGAAGAAAGGGGGGTTGAAATAATCAAAGAATCAGAAGTAACAGACATCAAAAGAGAATACAATAAGATAATATCTGTAACCTGTAATGAAACTAACTACTATGCAAAAAAGTTTATCTTTGCTATACCTCCCCAGACACTTTCAAAATTACCCTCCGTTTTTGGAAGTGATTTCAATCGTTTTGCTAAAGAAACAAATTACATGAATTATATACCTATAGTATTTCACTTTAATCACTATGTCAAAATTGAAGATAAATGGGGGATACCTCGTTCCCAATGGGGAGTTGGATTCATTGTTTTGACAGATTACATGAAGATGGAATCAAAAATGGTTATAAGTACAGTTATTACAAAAACAGATATAAAATCCGAGATAACAGGTAAAACCGCAGATAGTTCTTCTAAACAAGAACTGATAAACGAAGTTTATTTCCAATTAAAGAAAATATTTCCAAATTTACCTCTTTATTATAGAGCTATAGTTTCTCCAGGCGTTATAAAAGAAAATAACAAATGGAAAGACACTGATACAGCTTTCTTTAAAACAACAGAAGAAGAGTATATACCTTTTGAGTCTCCTCATTATGTTAATGCTTATACTGTAGGAACGCATAACGGCCAATCAAGATATAACTTTACTTCTATGGAATCTGCTATGAGTAATGCTATGTATCTTTTTAAGAAACTCTATCCAAAAAATAGAGGTTATGATATAGAGAAAATAGTCGAATTAGTTGATATAATTCGAATACTTGTAATAATTATACTGTTATACATTATACTAAAGTTACTATAACTAAAAGGCCACGCAAAATAAACTTCCATATTCATCTTGTAAATATGTTTTTAAATTTGATGTGATTAACCTTCATAAAATAAATACTTCGGAGTTAAATCTTCCAACCACTCAAAATTCATACAAGTTCTTATAGTATCTATTAGAACCAGTTGTTTATGTTTAGAAGAATATTTCTTACAATCTAGATTATATCTGACAATCTCTTTCTTTAATTAACTATATATTTTTAAATTGTATTGATTCCTAATGCATCGGAAAATCCCCTGTAGTTCTTTGTCCCTGTTATACTAGTATTCTGAGGTAAACCAATCGGAATAGGATTCCTTGATATGTCCCTTATGTATGCATCATATTGTTGCAACTGTGTTATAATGTCAGGAACAGACTGATTCAAAACTAATCTATTGAGTCGCAACAATTCCTCTCCGTATTGTGATGTATTTCTTGGATTTTTAGAATTCTGAAGATATATAGCTTTCATTATTATGAGTAAATTTGTTTCATCCTGAGGGTCGATGACATATCTTTTATCAGATAACTTGTATACTTCATATCTTATGTTTTTTTGCAACCAGGATACGTTGTCTTTTGAAAAGTATATTTTAGAAAAAGGAGACAACTCTTGTATACTTCCAATTATACCTTTATAAGGTGCATCATAAGTTTCTAATTCTGTCATATCCTGGTCTTTACGGCTTTTTCCATCTACTAAGTTATTTCTATAGTTTTCATAGTCTTCCATATCTCTTAACTGTAATTTCTTGAAGTGAACATCCGTCTGAAAGAAACTTGGATGAGAAATTATAGGTTCTAAATCTGGGATTATAGTAGTCATAGTAACTATACTAAAGAAAAAAAATGAAATTTAAATCCTTATTCTTATATTAGAAATATGGATCCCAAACTCATAGAATCCCGTGAAGAACTATTCGCTGTTTATAATCAATCTCTAAAAGACAAAGTAGAAATAGAGGCTAGATTTGGTTCTTTTGGTAAAACATTTGAACCAAAAATAAACTATGAACAATACAAAAGACTTTATAACTTTTTCTTTTCCAAAAAGGATTTTTACAGCATGAAAGAAAGAAATCAAAAAATAATTCAATATGAAAACAACATAAAAGAGATAGTAGAAAACAAGAAATCTCTTTTCATGGAAAAAAAGAAAATAAAAACATTTGACATCAAAGAATATGACGTTAGAATTGCTTTTTCTTCTGAAACCCCCTTGAGTTCAGTAGATAAAAAGAGTCTGAAAGAAGTTAGAAAAAAGGAAAGACTTCGAATATCCTTTGCATATAAAGACCTTCTTGTTTTTGATTTAGACAGGACATCGGATGGTGATATGTCTATAGAAGTTGAATCCTTAACTGATTTCGAAACATTTATGAAAAACATCAATCTTATACTTAATATTCTTCAAGATTCTGAACTCATAATCTCTCG
>CAYLRR010000046.1:0-697 GCA_964386295.1 uncultured Neisseria sp. | reverse complement strand
TAGGTTTTTATAAGAAAACCTTTAGTGAAATGAAACATCGTTTCATAGGAATTCAACCAGAAACTTTAACTTTGGAAAAATTAAATAAAGAAGAAGATTATGCTTGTACTAAAAAATTAGATGGAAAGCGTTTTGTTATGTTTGCATTTAACAAACAATGTTATCTTATGTCAAATAACCTTGTGGATTTCAAAAAAATCCCTTACTTTTGCTCGTTAAAAGAATCTTTTTTGATAGATGGCGAATTCTTTTTAGGAAGTTACTATGCCTTTGATTTAGTTTCTACAGAAGAAAATATTGTAAACAGAATAGAGTTCATCAAAAAAATATTTAAAACATGTAAAATTTACGATGATAAAAAATTTGGAACTCGTCTTTATATAAAAGAATACTTATACGGTATTCTTTATACTTCATTAACCTCATTAAGAGATTCTTTAGATGATAAATATGAAGATGGTATAATTGTTGTAAAAGCAAAAACAGATTACTTCAATTCCTTTCCACTTAAATGGAAAAAATTGGAAAAACTTACAATAGATTTCCTTATAAAAAAACGAGAAGGTATATTTTCATTTTATGTTCAAGATAAAGGTGATAAAGTAAGTCTTTTTGCTAAAAACAAAGTCCCTGAAAAAGACTACTTTAAATACAAATCAAATGACCAATACAAAATCAATCAATTATTTAAAGTAAA
>CAYLRR010000045.1:0-4467 GCA_964386295.1 uncultured Neisseria sp. | reverse complement strand
TAGGGCTTGATTATGCGATGAATGGTTTTTACGTAGATAGCAACGGTGAGATAGCAAATTACCCACGTTATTATCGTAATGCCGAAGAGAAGTTGCATAAACTAAGCCGTGCAGTATCACGCAAGAAAAAAGGTAGTAATAACCGTTATAAGGCTAGACTAAAGTTAGCTAAATGGTATGAAAGAATCAGCAATATGCGCAATGACTTTTTGCATAAGCTAAGTAATAAATTAGCCAATATATACGATGTTATTGTAGTTGAAGACATAAACCTGCGTGATATGAGCCAAGCATTGAAGTTTGGTAAGTCAATTGCTGATAATGGTTTTGGCTTATTTAGGCAGTATCTAGGCTATAAGCTACTTGATAGAGGTAAACAACTTATTACTTTAGATAAGTGGTTTGCCAGTAGTAAAACTTGTTCTAAATGTGGCACAAAAAACGATGAGTTGCAATTATCCGATCGTGTATATCATTGCCTCAATAAAGAGTGTAATCATGAGCAAGACCGGGACTGGCAAGCAGCGATAAATATAAGAACCGCTGGAATAGCGGAGATAGCTTGGTAAATATTCTGACATTGGTCGGAAGTTCCCAAGAAGCCCCAACTTCAAGCTTTAGCTAAGTTGTGGGTAGTTCACGTCAACTAATTTTATACTATTTACATAAAGCTTAATTTTTTGCAATTTTGGTTGGAGATAACAAAATTTGGTAATGCTATATAAAGACGAGGGATTCGCTAAATTAAAGGTTTAGTCGCTCATTTAAGAACTGGGGAGATAATCATGTCAAATGGTGGAATAAATAATAAATTAATTCAACGTAACTTTACTGCAACAAAGTTGCAAAGTAGATTAAAAATCAAAAAGAATGGTGAAGATGGTGTCCTAATAGAAGGTGCGGACTCTTTAAGAGAGGTAGCTAAATTTTTCTTTTCTTATAGTTTTTTAAGCAAAATTGCTAAATGGCTTTTTGGAGTTGACTCTATTGATCAATATAATGTTAAGCGTTACCTTGAAATAGCCCGAAATAAACTTAGTGAAGTACTAGACTTAGATCAATTAAATATCTTAGATGAGCTAGAGTTGAGATTAGAATTGCAAAAATTAAAAAGCAGCAGACTTGGTGAATTTATACGCAATAAGACAGAGATTTCTGAAGGCTTTGAGTTTTTAGAAAATAAGCTTAACCAGCCAAGCACGGATACTAATCGCAGTGTAGTAGCTAAGGCGGCTAAATTACTTGTAGAAAAAAATAAGGAAGAATTAAGTCCAGAAGAAAAAAAAGAAATCGTTAATACTAATTTTGGTTTAGAAGACCAATTGACTGGGTCACAAGAAAATGTTCTTAATGAGCTTATAGTTAAGTATCGACAAATTAAAGAGGACGTAGACAAAGCCCGTAATCAAGAGCTGTATGATAAGCTAATCCAGAAAATTATAACAGATAAAATAAAAGATATTAATATACTTAAAGCAGATGTTGACTTTAATAATTTATCAGCAGAATTCAGTGAAAGGTTAAGAAATGAGTTTGTAGTGAATTGTGAAATAAGAAAAAAAATAATTTCCGGGCAGATAATTGATTTAACTAGTCTTGAAAAGGATAAAGACTTTAGAGAGCTACCTCAAGGTATTAAGGGGAAAATAAAAGGCGAGTTTAGGTCTTACTCCGAAATAAAAGTGAAAATATTTACTGAACAAATAATCAATATTGTTAGTCTTGAAGATGATATAGATTTTAATAAGCTATCTAAAGAAATTAAATCAAGAGTAAAAGATGATTTTAGTTCCTATCTTGAAACAAGCGCACAAATAATTACCGAGCAAATAAAAGATAAAGAACAGTTAGAACAAAATGACAAATTTAAAGGCTTATCAGATTATCTAAAACTGAAGCTTAGAGTAAATTTAGCCCAGAGAATAAGCGCTGCAACTACTATTCAAAGAGAATTTAGAGGATTTAATGAAACTCGGAATGAGAAGTTGTATGGCATTTTAATCCAGAAAATAACTGCTGGTGAGATAACTGATATAGAAATGCTTGAAGAGGATATAAGTTTTCAAAAGTTGTCTAAAGAATATAAATCCAAAATAAAAAGCGAATTTATTAGCTATCTTGAAGTAGCACTAGACATGCTTGCTGGCCAATTACACGATAAAGAACAACTAGTGCTAGATGAAAAATATAAAAAATTACCTAATCCTTTACAATTAAAGCTCCAAAAAAGTTTGGAGCAAAGGGTAAGCGCAGCAACTACTATCCAAAAGGTATATAGAGGTTTTAAGGTACGTAATGAAAAGTTGTATGGCATCTTAATACAGAAAATAAATGCTGGTGAGATAACTGATATAGATAAGCTTGAAGAGGATGCAAGTTTTAAAAAGTTGTCTAAAGAATATAAATCCAAAATAAAAAGCGAATTTATTAGCTATCTTGAAGTAGCACTAGACATGCTTGCTGGCCAATTACACGATAAAGAACAACTAGTGTTAAATGAGAAATATAAAATATTGCCTAATCCTTTACAATTAAAGCTCCAAAAAAGTTTGGAGCAAAGAGTAAATGCTGCCTCAATTATTCAAAGAACATTTAATAATCATAGTGCTCGTAATAAGTTTTTGACATATCAAGTTTTGCACTCGAAAGTGATTAATGAAGAAATTGAAGATTCTAAAATGCTTTTAGCTGACCCGGAAAATCAGAAGTTACCAAAATACTTTCAAGAATTAGTTCTTCAACATTTCAATCGAATCTGGCAAGATCAAGCAAACACTATTACTGAATTGAAAATGGAAATAGACCGCAATCCGAAAACTAGTTTAATGACATTAATAACTAGTCCAAAGTTTAAAATGCTATTTAGCAAAAATTCTCAGTTAATTGTGAATTATTTGAATAAAAGGCGTATTGAGGCATTTAATACGACACTTGAAAATCAACTAAGCCCAACAATTAGTCAAGAATTATATAATTATATCTCTGGATTTAGTGAAACACCAGAAGGGCAGACTATTTACCCACCCCAAGAAACTGTAGAAGTGGCTAAGCTTTTCTCCGGCGCGGAAAAGGCAGAGGGAGAATTTGTAGTAATTGCAGAAGATGAGATCAGCTATATCCTTGCAAATAAGGTAAAAGATAATTCCGGCCCGGGAGGCAAGAATAAAATCGTTTGGGTACCTAAAGGGTCCTCTGTCGGGTACGTAATAGTTAGAGGGGCAAACCAAGATAAAATAACCAAGGAATATGGGCCTGAAGTTATGTTTACGAAATATATCTCAGGAATGATAGGAGTTGATAGCGAAGCTGGTAACGTAGTTGGGCGGTTAATTAGTACTCAAAAGCCTCACCGCTCTATAGTGGGAGCAGCTCAATTTTCCTTATATGATACTGAGTTTGAAAAAGTGGTAAATGGAAAAATTGAGCATGGTGGTTATACTGTATTAAATGAATACGTAAAATCAGTTAGAGAGAGTAATCAGAGTTTAGAAGTAAAGCTTAGTATCGCCAAGCAACTAATAAACCACAATTTTAAACTTTGGAAGATTATGACAAAATATAAGATATATCATAAAGATTGGCATGCTAATAATCTAAAAGCGCTAGTAGATGATGAAAATATTATATTAATGAAACTTTTTGATTTTGGTAGTGCAGGGTGTGGCACAAGTTATTCGCCAATCCATGATTTACTTTATTTCTTTTCAGCTTCAATTTGGTTGCAAATTAGGCAGCACCAAGGTACGGATAATTTAATACCCACCACACTTCAAGAATTGGTCTCCGGGTTACCTAAGTATATTTTTGGGGATACGTCTAAAGAGGCGTTTGAAATCCGCGCGCGTAGAAATGTTCTGTTTACTTTGCCTGCAGCTATTTTTGTAAATGATGAAGCCTATAAAAAATGGGAGCAGTTATCTAGCGAGCAAATTTTTCAAAAGTACTTTAACAATTTGAAAGACATAGCTAAGCAATATAGCAATGATCTGCGCAGGGACGAATTTGAAATTTGGTTAAATAAGTATTTTACTAAAATGGATGAATTTAATGGTTATTTGATAAGTAAGATTGAATTGGTTGCGCACACCACATATCCGGTTAGAAGCCCCCATACTACAAATAACCCAGAAGAGGTAAATAATACAGGCGAACCAAAACCTGCACCGCTAGTTGAGGATGAATTAAATGTATCGCAGTTTGAGGTAGTAGCTCAAAGCTAAATGATAGTTTTATCCATGAATTTAAGTGTTAGAAAGCAGCTTTATTAGGTAAAAGTAATATGCAAAAATCAATAATTCAAAGGAATTTACTTTTTTATTTAAGATTATTGGATGTCTTATAATTATCTGAAATGTAATAATTTAATTGCTGAAAAATAAACAAATTATAATGGTTAATAAAGAAATATTTACAAAATAGTTTGACAAAGAATTGATTGTCATGTGATAATAACGACCTGCCGAAAAG
>CAYLRR010000044.1:0-6222 GCA_964386295.1 uncultured Neisseria sp. | reverse complement strand
AAAAACTAGGCAGAATCTTGCCAATAAGCTAAATAACTAAAAGATTATAAATAAGGCTTTTCTTGAATTTATTAATAGTTGCCGGGTATATAGATAAGACGGGAAAAAGGAAACAGCCAACCAACCATAAGCTGGCTAGCTGTCTTAAAGTTTAAACTTTCTTAATATTCTTTTCTAATTACTTCCTCCAACCATGCTGGACATTAATCGTAAGGCTTTCTTGATCTGCTTCAGGAATATCATTAAGTTTTAATGATTTGGTTTTTGCTGAAGAGCTAATTCCAGCTATAACTACACTATAATTACCTTGTATCACCTGAGATAAATTAAAGTCTAACTCACACTGAGCACCTACAGCTAAACCATTACTACAACTATTATTGACTATTGTTGCCCCAGTTGGTAAACCATTGATCTGAATTGAATCATAATCCTGATTTCCAAAGTTAGCTAAAGAAAGCCTAAATAAGCCTGCATCCCCCTGGTTTAATGAAAAGCTAAAAGGTTCTGATAGCAGTCTATAGTTTACATAAACAGGAATAACTGTGGTTTTCGACGATGCATCAGCTATATACAGCTTCCCTAAATGGTGTTTACCATCATTGTTCCCGCCAATACTTAAAGTAAGTGGGCAGTTAGTGCCGATAGTAGTTGGGAAGGAGCAAGCAAATTTGCTATATAGGTAGGGTGGGACATTGCTCTCGCTATCATATAGTTGTTTTAAACTATCGCTTTTTACAGGTAAGTAATCAACTTCCCCAGATTCATCATTACCAACAAAGCTAACTCCAAAACCTCCACCAACCAAAGGCTTACTTTCGGTTAACATCATCAATTGCTGCCCATTTAGTTGATCTGTTGGTATTGCCATACCTAGAGTTGCTTCTTGGTTCTGATTTAATACTAATCCAGATATATTGCCAAATTTAATCAAGCTAGGCCCAGTTTTCATTAATCCATTATTTGCGCGATTTAATGCGTAAATTTCTTTGTGTTGAACAGTATCAGTTATGCTATTTAATTGATAGCTTGGTGCAGGTAGCCGATTATCGACCCCAAGTTCATTGATCCCTAATGACTGGTTTTGCCCTAGATTATAAAGATAGTCTAAATCCATTGTTGAGGATACTTCATTATCCGTAATATCCATTTGAACCACGGCATCACCTTTATGAGTTGGGTTACTCGGACCACAGTCATTTTTGGAGATGCAACTTAAAAACGGATCACTCTGGTAATTAGCATCCTGTCGTACCCAAGGGGTTGTAAGGCTACTTAAATCAATGTCAACCGCATATTGTTGATCTTGAGAAGAATCATTAAAAGTAAAACGACCTTTTTGATGGATAGAACTATTAGTTAAATTTGTATACTTAGTATTAGCTTTGATTTGATGATTCTGATCGTGAGTACTATTAAATTTATCAACATCAGCTTGAGTTATGCTATCAAAATAGACATGATTAACCGTGGTATCAAATGCGCCAACTGCTGGAATGCCGTAGATGCTATTAATTAAGGGGGTAATTACAGTCCAAAGTAGAGCATCAAAAGCAAAATTAAAAGCGCCTTCAATAGCAAGGACTTTGCTGCTATTATTAGCAATCTCTGTCATAGTTGTTCTATAAGATTTAGCGATGATCTTACCAAGCTCTGGATCCTCTATGCCTGCTTTTATATAGAGGTCAAATAGACTTCCATTATCTAAACCAGATATATCGTTATCCTCCGCTACCTTCATAGGTGAAGTAAGTGAAAGTAAATTTTTAAAGGAAGAATTAGTTTGTTTTAACTGAGCAACTATGTCATTATTTATAGTTAAATCAAACTTTACACTCTGAGCATCATTTATGGGGTTTGCATATAGAATAAGTTTAAATTTGCCATCCATGTCTTTTTCATATGCGAACTTCTCTATATTATAACTATTGTCGTTAACTGTTATACGACTATATTTATATGCGCCATTCACAGGATTATTACAATAATTACTTATACACTCATTTAAATAGCTAGCTTGCTTTCTAAGTCCTGCTTTTATTTTGGCCTCTAAATAATCCTGAGCTGGTATTCTAAGTTTATTATAAGCATAATACGAGCCTCCTGCAGCAGCGATCGTTAGTCCGCCACTAGTAAGGTAGCTAGCTAATTGGCCTTTCCAACTTTCTTGTTGAACTTGAGCCTGGTCTTTTTGAGGCTGAAATGGTAGAGTCTGACCCATTTGGTACGTTGTAAAATAATAGAAGTTATTTACTAGTTTTATATACATACCATCACCATGATCCGGTAAATCTACCTTATAATAACAAGCAAATGTGCGATTAGGGATTGCAGTTGGAATTTTATTAAAGTGAATTGAATAATCCGTTATATGAGTAGGATCATAAATAGTAGTTCCATCGCTTAAAGATATCCACCGACTATCAAGATTATTCGTTCGAGGGAAACTAAAATTGGCTGGAATATCATGCATTTTTGAATAATCTAAATAGTCATTTAATTGAGTGCCTCCGTCGTCTGTGCTATCACAGCCTACGAATTCTATATCATTATCGGTATGGTTATTGACCACGAAATCTTCATTGCTGGCGATACTCTGACTATCATTGGCAACTATGTTGGTCCAAAGGTTACTGTCACTAAATGCATCTTTTAATGATTTATTTGCTGCTTGAAGGCTGTTTGCTGCTGTGGGGTTAGAATTGGACGTCGAATTCTCACCAACACAGCCTGTTAGTAAAACAGATTGCCCTACAAACGTAGAAAGGGTTAAGACATGAATTAACTTTTTCATCTAAATTGGCTCCTTATTTAAAATTTGGCTTATTAACCTCTGGACTAGGTATGTTTTATAATAACCAAGAGGGGCGTCGCCCCTACCTAGAAACTTTAGTCAGCGAGGCCTAATATTTTTAATGGTTATTGCTTGGCAGACCAAACAGGATACTTATCAGGATCCTTAATAGTGCCCGCCCCATAAATTACCAAATTTCCATCTTGTTGAAAGGTAAGTCGGCGGTAGTCATTACTGTCAGTGTCGCTAGACCAAACTGGCTTATTATTGCTATTATAGGTGACAAAATTTCCATCACTTTGCCATTGAGCATAAGTTGCGTTACCTGCATTTTTATTCCATATTCCCTTATTTTGGACTGAAGTTACAAGAGACCTATCTGAACTATAAATACAATCTCCATCATGGCCACTGCACTCATATATAGCGAAAGTCCCATCTCCTTGTAAATCAAGCTCAAACTTATTCTGGTTATCATAAGCTGCAATTTGGTAACAATCTCCTGTTTGAAATGTTGTAGGCATCGGAATATCATATTCGGAGTAACCAAACTTCTTCAGGTTACAATTAGGTTTCCAATAATCGCAAACTAAATTTCCATGGCGATCTAAAATATCAGAGTCGGTATTACACTTAGTAACATCAAGGCTAGTTTGGGTCCATCCTAATGAATCATTTAAACATGAAGCGTTGAGAACATTATTATTAAAGGTAATATCCTTGCAGTGTTTTTGTCCATAATCACCTTTAGGAAAAGTATCATTTATGTTATCGCAGATTAGATTTCCCATTAAATTACTGACCCCAGAATTAATTGAACAAGTTTGATTGTAGGCTAATTTGGATGTTATAAGATTTCCCTGATTATCTTTACAAGTTGCACTAAGTGTACTTCCATCCCAATTAATATTTTGACAACTATTTTTATAATTGCCAACAGGTTGAAGCGAGGCACCAAAGTTTAGACTACCAATATATTGGTTAACATGGGTATTTTGGGTTGCAGAATCATAAGAAGCATATAAGCCTAAACTAATCGGTTTATTTAGTGAAATATTACTATTAAAGCTAATATATACTGGGCATTCCCTTGAATTAGTTATCAGGCCAGTATCGTAATGTGGGTCAAAACCTCCTTGAAAGCAGTTAGGGTCATAAGATAGTTTTAGTTGGTTTACTATATCGTTTCCTGATAAAGTTTGATTAGATTGCAAATTAAGGAAATCACCATATCCGTAGAGTAAACTACTATTAGCGTGATTTAAGTTGGAACCAATATTAAAAATTGGGTCATATTTAACGTACAATTTGAAGTTTTTAAGAGGTATGCCATATTGTAAGTAGCTATCCTGATTGCCATAATTTAGGCGCTCTAACTGTATTGTGCTAGTTTTATTAGTACTGTAGTCGCCTAAGTCAAAATCTTGTGGTTTAATATCTCCTATGCTTAACGCAAATCTGCGTGTATAGTTTATAGGTTGAAATTGGTTGCTATACTGAAACACAAATCTTCCTGTTAAAGGGTTTAGCATAGTATCCGAGGTCGGTGCAACGAAGAATGGTAGCATACAATTATTAGCATTAGATACAGGAATATTACCATCGCTGCAGCTAGTAACTAATCGATTAGCAAAGAATAATTGAGTTACATCCGCTCCGAATGACGTACCTAAGCTTAAATTAATCGTAGGTACATTAGGTGTACCACTCAAAGTAGCGGTTCCAATATTATTTAATAAAACCTGATTATCGATAGAGTAACTGTAATTCAAATCTGTACTTGAATTATTTTCCCCAGTCGACATGGCTACTACCATTGGGTTTTGATTATTAGCTAAATTTAAGATTGGAATATTCTGGTTAGAAATTAGCTGATTTTGCGCCGGAAAATTTAAATCAAAGCTATTACTTCCATAGCCCCACTTAAATAAAATATGAATTTGATTGGATAATTGGTTGGCTTGTTCGCCAGAATATGCCATGTAGATACTGCAACTTTGCCCTATCGTATGTCCAGTAGCAACCAAGCTATCACATTTGCTAGTGTCTAGTTGGGTAATCCTTCCTGCAACTGAAGCATTGCCTAAAAGATCATTATAAATATCGCTTATGTGAAAGTCTGAAGCTATATCGTTATTAAAAGTAATATTAATTGAAGTTAGAAATTCGGGAATTACCCACGAATTTGATTGGTTTATATCCATGGCATAAGCAGCTGAAGGAGGTGTAACTGATGCACAGACACTATTATCAGAAGAGCATAGATTAATTACATTTGTATCCTTAAGCTTAGACTTTGCTGAATGTACGGTATAATCCAGTAAAAATGGGTTAATTTCAGGAATACTTTCAAAAGAAAATTTAGCTGCTGTATTGTGTAGGTTTATATTATTAGGATTAGGTTGGGAGCTTGCTCCTGAGCCATTTGAGCAGGAACTTAATAATAATGCTATAATAAATGATATAGTAAATCTACAAGGATTAAGATTCATAAAGGGACCCTTAAGAGTAGTTAGTTTTGAAATGAAAATGTTTTACTAAATGCCATAGAGGGGAAAGCATTTTTTATAGGAATAAAGGAGTTAAGTTGATAAGGTAAATTTATAGTCACAGTTACATCTGTACCCATAAATGTAGTTCCTTTTACTATTCCCGCACTCGGACCTAGCCAATCCTGCTGCCATGTAGAGTCTGAAACATCATATGATTCTATAGCCGCCGTGATATTTGAAGCTACTGCTGGATTTGAAATAATGCTGGTTTCTAAGTGACCATGTATAGTATAGTTAGTGAATGTAGAGTGGTTATCTACGTCAGCCCAAATATCCGTGCCTTTAATTTTAAATTCTATAGGTACTGCTACCGAAAATACACTAGAACCATTACCGTATTGAAGTCCATAAATAGTTAAAATATAATCAGTATTTATTGGGTCGGTAATGTCTTTGTCCATGTCAGAAATACAATAGCTTAAATAACTTTGTTCTGAATTCGGATTTAAATCTATCGTACCATTACTTACTGTGGAGGGGGGTATCATCATAGAAAGATTGTTCTTATTATCATCTACCCGAGCTAAGCTATAAAATACTTGCTGGTCAGAACCCAGTGATCCACTGAATGTTACTTTTACCTTAAAATTAAAGTTTAGACTTAATGGAGAAGCATACACTATTGGTTTTATTGGTTTACAAGTAAGAATGTCTGCGGCTGCAGATTTCACTAGGCAAATAAAAGTAAATGGTAATATTCCTTTAGCAAAGAGTGAGCGTAATGCTCTAGCTTGTTTCTTCATTGGTAAATCCTTAAATGATATGACTAAAATAGATGACTATAAATTAATTTTATAGTCATCATTATGATTGAATTGAGGAGATATAGGCTATAGCAATATATGAATAAGAGTTATTCCATTTAAGTAACCGAGA
>CAYLRR010000043.1:0-9122 GCA_964386295.1 uncultured Neisseria sp. | reverse complement strand
TTCCTCCGGCCGCTCCTAAGGCTTCACCTACCGAAAATGTCTTCATCTCTGGCATTTCAGATATTGAGCTAAATCCATCAGATACAGGGATTCCAGCATCCCTTGAAAGTTCTGTTTGCATTTTAATCTCAGCTAATTTAGTACGTTGTAAAACATCGGTTTCCATATACTCAGTATAAGTTGTAATGTTACGCCCGCCTTCCTCAATATTCTTAATATCATTTTCAGCATAAGGAAGGCTGGCCATTCTGATGCCGGTTTCATCATATAGATTTGCATTTACCTCAAAAGTTCCTCCTTGCATATCCTGATATTTAAACCCATATTGGGGTAAATTTTCATAATCTTTCACTTCTGCTACTTCAAGCTTATTTACTTTTTCAATAAATTTATCAGCCATCTTTTCTGGGTCGCTGCCTTCAGAAATTAAGATCATTGCTTGCCGATTCTCCCCTGCCTTAAACTCATTAACAATGAACTCCTTCGCTTTGACATACGAAAGATCAGTAGTTATGCCCTTTTCTTCTGCAGCACGTATAATATCAAGGTTTTTATTTATTTTTTTAGCATAATTTTCCATGATTTGGGATTGCTTTTTATTGATATAAGAAGTTAGATCATTTAAACGCATAGTTTTATAAGTGGCAGCGCCGCTGAGGATGCCAGTTACTGCCGAATACGCGCCAGTACCTATCATCGCCCCCAAGTTATCATGGCCCTTCTTCATGTCTTTTTCCGGTTTATCCAATACATCACCTACCGCATCAAACGTACTTGCCACATACCAGTGATTAACTAATTTAAAATACATCGGAGTAATCGTATTGCTGTCATATACTCGGTAATAGCAGCTAAACTGGCCTGCGCTCCCTGGCGCATGCTGCTCATCATGAAACATTAAACTATTACTGAAGATCTTACTCTTGTCATAGATGCCGGTGCCGGAATCAAGGCTCGCCCATTTCTGGTCATACTGTTTGGTTCGTGGAAAACTATAGCCTGCCGGAATATCAGTTAAGTTGGCTTTGACATAACTATTTACTTGGGTTCCGTTGGTGTCGCTGTTGTCACAGCCCAAAAATTCAACATTCTTATCGCTTGAATTATCGGCTAATAATGCCATGTAACTGGTTTTTGAATTGGCATCAACCGCTGTTTCATTTGCCCAGACATCGTTATCGTCATTAGGCCCCCTTAAGGAACCTGATTTACTCGCGTTTAAGGTCGTATTTGAATTAGATTGGCCAACATTATTATTACAGCCGCTTAAGATTAGAATTTGGCCGCTAAAGCATACTAGGGTTAAAAGTTGGGTTATCTTTTTAATTTTCAAGGCAATTCTCCGCTATGATCTATATTTATTACATAGCGGATTGTAGCTGCCTGAAGTTAATTCAACAATCGACAGTTTTGTCGATTGTCCCTTATCTCAACTATTGACTACACTGCAAATTACCTAACGAATCAATCGTAATGTCGCCATTCGCAGGACATTTACTGGTATCCAAAGTAGAATTCTGCAACACATTGTCTCGGTCTGCATTTTGCGTGATGCAGCTTGCACTTAATGTACTATTATCAATCTTTAAGTTAATACATGATTTTTGGTACGAGCCTTTAGGGAATTTACTTGCCCATTGGTCACAGCGCAAGAATTCCAGGCTATTCCATTTCATTGCATGCTGGTAGAAGCTAAGCGAGCTGACAGTGCTGCCAGGGTTACAACTATCAAAGTAATCCAGGCTACTCATCAATGGCGAAGCATTATTCATTACACCGGTTAAAACCCCATTTTTATACTGAATATCATGGAACAAAGATTGATATTGTCCGCCTGGCATCGAATAGTCGTGCCCTGCCAGAGTTAAATTTCCAATAAATTGTTCAATTTTACGTCCTCCAATCGGAGTATCATAAGATGCATATAATTGATAAGTCAATGGCTTATCATTAGGGATTGCCTGCAGGAAGCCTAACTTAACTTTACAATTATGTTCAGTATGATCGGTATTGTCATCAGCAAAAACATCATCACCAGCCGGGTCAAAATCCTCATTGAAGCAATCTACGTTTTCAGGCGTCAATTGGATAGAATTAACCAGTTCTCCTATTTTTGTTAATTGATTATCTGCAATATCACCAACAGAGTATTGAATTTTACCTGAGTCACTATTAACTGAATTACCTATGTATTGATTAGGGTTATATCTTAAGAAAAATTTAACATTTGATAATGGTATATAATAGCCAAGAAGACTACCTTGCGGATCAATGCGGGTTACAGTTATAGAAGGATTAGGTGAATTATTGTCAATTAAATAATTCTTGTTTTGAATATTTCCAATGCTAACTGAAAGTGGAGATACATATTCAACTAGACTCGGATCTTGATATTGAAATAATACTCTACCAAACCAAGGCGTTATCTGATTATATCCAGGATCATTAGGGTTTAATTTAAATTCAAATTTACACAAAGCGTTAGGTAAAATATCATTATTGCCACAACTAGTACCTAGCCCATTCAGGTTGTATAGATTAAAAGTATTTGAATAGCTATCGCCTGTTGTTACTTGGACTGGATAATCTGAACCATTTCCTTTTATCGGTTGATTACCATTATTTGTTAATGCAAGATAGCTATAGCCGATATTGTAATCGATCCCATTTCCACTATTAGTTTCCTGAGGAAAAATATTAATCACCGGAAAATCCGTATCATCTTTCAGATTAAGAATCGCTAATGAATTATTATCTTTTTGATTAGTTGTAGTAAAGGCGAAATCATAACTGCTATTTTGGTCTTGGCCCCATTTAAAGATAAAATGAAAAGTATCACCTTTGGTGCTATCCATTGTATTACCATTATAAGTAAATTTTACTCTGCATCTTGAACCCTGAGTAATTCCATTATTGGCCAGAGTATCGCAGTCTGAAGTATCGACCTGGGTAATTTCCCCCATAATTTCTGGATGACCATTCTGCCATTGGAAATTACTGGATATATTTGCCAGATGAAAATCTTTTGGCATTGCGGCGTTAAATTTAATTTCGAATGAAGTCAGATAGTTTTTTATTAGCCACTTATTATTACCATCAATACCAGCAGCAAAAGTGGCATAGGGCACTTTACCCAGGTTTATACAAAACTGGTTTGTATTGCAAGCTGATATTGGTTTATTGATATGCAAGATATCATAATCAAGCGAGAATAAATCTTGTGATTCTGCGATACCAGCTTTTTTTATAGTAGATTTAGTAGTATTGCCATTAGTCGATTGTCCAACAAAATTGTTTACATCGCATCCTGAAACTAGCACAGAAAGTGAAGAAATTAAAACAAAGTGTTTTAGGGTAAAATCTATATTCATGTAAAATCTCTTTATTTTGAAATTGAAAAGTATGTTTATATTTGTGATTAATTAACTAAAATTGTTCACAAGCCATTGCTGATGTTGAGTCAAACTGGGCATTAGCCCGAAAATGACAATTCAATCCTTGTTGGCTTTTACCTGTTGTGTAACTTATATAATTAGAATGATAAGGGATGCTCATATCTATGCTAATATTCAATTTTTTTTCTACACTATTATTAAAACCATTTGGAGTATAATCAGTTATATCTGGAGTTCCACTTGCTACCGAGCAATGAGGCTCTCCAAGCGTGCCGATATCCCAGTGCAAGTCCCCAGAATACATTAAATCGCCTGTAGCATTATCTACGCTAAGTTTATATTGTCCAAAAGTATTTGGCGTTGTTACATTTATGGAAGCTGGCGTTCCAGATGAAGAAGTTACTAACCCGTAAAATCCTGCAGATTGGCTTGGAAAATTGTCTGACTGTGTTTTCTGCAATTGGGTGCCTTTGCCACTATCAAAGTTAAAATCGACATTAGTCCTAAGGCTCATTCCATTTACATCAATCCCCCATACTATTAATCGATATTCATCATGCTTAGTCATAATACAGTTACTATCATTTTTACAATACATTACAGTATCAGGATCCTGGAAACTAAATTGAATTTTGCCGTCAACAGCTTGAGTGAGCGGAACTTTTACCAATTTACTGGTTTTATCAACGACCATATATGAAATTTTTTGGTTACTAGCTTTACTACCAAGGAGTGAAATATTAAAATTATATACAGGCAATACTGAAAGTGAAGGTGTTACATCACAGCTTACCGGGATTGGCTTGTGAAGTATATTATCATTATAGTCTTCATAAGTTTTGGACGATGCAGGCACGCTGTCAGTTATTTGAATTGTGCCATAATGAAAATCTCTAACACCATCATATTGTAATTCGCCAAAATAAGTCTTGTTTTTACTATATTCATCATACTTTACGTTATCAAACCAGTTTGTAGTGCGTTTAGAAAAAGGCAAAGATTTTCTGAGATTATTACTATTCAAATCAAAAGTTGTGCCAGAGGGATAATCAATAAAAGTTAGGTTATTAGAATAAATTCCGAACCTCATTCTAGATACAGGGAAAAAAATTCCAGCGTCAGTTTTACCCTTAAAATCTATTTCTCCTAAATCCTGTCCGTTTTCATCAGTCATTTTCCATTGAATCTGATTATCTAGATCATAACCATTATCCTGCACTTGTGACCAGAAATCAACTCCGGCACAACTTTGAGGTGAAAGTGTAAATTCTTGTGAATGATCATTGTTAGTATTGGCCTGATAATTATATGTTTTTTTGAAATGAATTGTTTTTTGTGATAAATTACAGAAATTAGTACCCATATCTCGATGGGTCCAAGCATAACTGTTATTTATTAACATAATGGTTGCAAGCATTCTAAATATTAAACGAATTCTCATAAATCACTCCCCAATTTAATTTTACTGACCTAATTGTAAATCTATATAAAGAGTTCTACCATAGACAGAATTGTCGATTGAACCTAAGCAGGTCATACTTTACAATTCCGTTAGAATCAATTTTGGGAGTTTATTAATGTACTTAAATAAAATAAAGTTTATTAACTTGGTTTATAGCATGTTGTTATTTATTTTATGCCTTAATTCATATGCAAAAGACCTAAGTTTGCAAATGGATTTAGCTATTAATGTAAGTTTAACTGGAGAAAAATCGGCAGATCAAAACTTATTTTATAATTTATTTGATCAAAATAATAGTAACAAGCTAATAAAATCAGGTGCAATAAATAATGGGAATGTGCTTACCTTGAATTACCCGGTAAATGTTGATAATAAACAAACTCCAACTCTCAAATATACATTGGTTATCTACGGGGTGAGATTTCAAAATCATGACGTGATCTTCCCAATTAATGTTGAGGTTAGTACAAATGGAATTTATACCATCAATAAATCAGTTTGCCCTGTTTATGGCCCATGTGCATATTTTGAGCAATTTGCTTCTGGTGGGGTGCTAGGTTACAAGATAAGTTTTGCACAATCTTTAGCAAGCTTTATTGCTATAACTACTTCAGATGAACCTAATGATATATTCAAAAAATTCATGGCTAACAATGATTTTGCATGTAGTGATGATAACGCAGATAGTTGTAACGGTTCTCGGGATCTATATAACAAAGTGAACCTTAATATTGTCCTTCCATATTCAATTAATTACATAACTACACGGAATATAACCCAAACAACACTAACCAAAAGTTACTCTATTTAAAGTCGGAAAGTACTAAAATGAATAAAATATCTAAATTAATTTATACACTTTGTTCTCTAAGTATTTTAACTTTGAGTGTTAGCAGTTGCATTGGCAATAAAAATTCAACGGACTCTTCAACAATTAGTAATGGTGGCTTAAAAGCAAGCTTAACTAGTGTATCCGGGGCAAATTTCGTTAAAGTTCATGATCAATTCCAGAATACTGGTGATATTCAGCCACAATGTTTTGAAAGTAGCTTTTGCGTGAGTTATTCAAATGAATTTGGAGCAACTTATCGAATCGGCAGAGACGATTATCCTCACTGGATTTCACAAGTAGAGCCTGTTTCGTTAAAAGTTATTTTTAAAAATGCGGTGCCCAGTGATTTCCATTTAGCCAATATTAATCAAGATACTGCAAATGGTGATATAGTAGGGAAAGTTAGTGGTATTGATGATAGTGATTGTAATGATTTAGTTGCTGGGAAGAAACAGGGGCACATCTGCAAGATTAAATTCATGTATCAGGGAATAAAAATGTCTACCCAGGTAAATACTATACACTTTACCTTTGGTTGGGACAAAGGCCAAAAAATTATGGACTATTCGATAAATTTTAACAATTCGCCGGCAGAAGCTTCGACGGTAGTGCCTCTTGCGGATTTTGCTTCAGAACAAACGCCGCTTTTTATTAATTTACCTTTATCTGAAACCCCTTCACATGATGGATTATATTACCCAGATAGTGATGATAAACAAATTCAAATTGTAAACCGCAGTACTGTTGATCTAAATCCACACATATTACCTGACGATAACAACAAATTTTTGACGATGTCCATTCAATTAGGAAGTTTTTTCAATTCCTATTTGACAAATGACCAGTTAATCTATGGAAATATTAATGAAACTAGCTGTGGAGCTAATTCATTGCTGGCAGACTCTTCAAGCAGCTGCTATTTCCCTTTTATGCTAAATGACGAGGGTAAATTATCTAGTAGCTATGGGATGCTAAGTGTTACTTATTATGCCGATGATAGTACCAATATTACTATGGGGCGTGAATTTGTGATTAGCAGGGGTGATTTGTCTTTAAATGATATACAACCCATTATGCTCATGCGAGAAGGACAAAATAGCGGGCAATTAACTGTAAACCGCGATAATTCTACTGGCCCAGCAGGAATTGCCTATTCTGTTCCAATTAGTGATTTAACATTTTATGCAAAATATGACCCTAAACTTGATCTTGCAAATTCAGTATATGATAACAAATTAGTCTATGCTTTTGGTGACTATGGACAACAGAATAATATCCAGAAATTAATAGATAATCTAAATATCACTCCTGATGATCCTAACTGTTTTACTTCGCATGCAGATCAAAAATATGAAACAAGTCTTGACTTAACGGCAAGGCAGTGCAAAATTAATTTTGCGAATATTGGGGATGTATCATCTAAGCCATTTGGGTTCCAGCTTTATGCTTCATATACATCAAATGGTAAAAAGATTGACCAATTATTAGGTACCATCACTATAGCCAAACAGCAATATGGCGCGATGCCTGGAGGAACATATCATTCATCATTCCAAAATGTTCAATATAAAAATGGTATTTTGACTGGTTTAATGGATAACGCTTTACCATTTATGAGTAGCTTAGATTACTTTGATAGCTGTGAACCAGGTAGTACTGTCGGTGTGCTTAATTTTTATCAACATTCAATGAAATGGAATAGCCTGGAATTCTTGCACTGTGACCAATGGGCAAGTAAATTCCCTAAAGGCTCGTACCAGAAATCATGTATTAACTTAAAGATTGATAATAGTACATTAAGTGCAAGCTGCATCACGCAAAATGCAGACCGAGACAATGTGTTGCAGAATTCTACTTTGGATACCAGTAAATGTCCTGCGAATGGCGACATTACGATTGATTCGTTAGGTAATTTGCAGTGTAGTCAATAGTTGAGATAAGGGACAATCGACAAAACTGTCGATTGTTGAATTAACTTCAGGCAGCTACAATCCGCTATGTAATAAATATAGATCATAGCGGAGAATTGCCTTGAAAATTAAAAAGATAACCCAACTTTTAACCCTAGTATGCTTTAGCGGCCAAATTCTAATCTTAAGCGGCTGTAATAATAATGTTGGCCAATCTAATTCAAATACGACCTTAAACGCGAGTAAATCAGGTTCCTTAAGGGGGCCTAATGACGATAACGATGTCTGGGCAAATGAAACAGCGGTTGATGCCAATTCAAAAACCAGTTACATGGCATTATTAGCCGATAATTCAAGCGATAAGAATGTTGAATTTTTGGGCTGTGACAACAGCGACACCAACGGAACCCAAGTAAATAGTTATGTCAAAGCCAACTTAACTGATATTCCGGCAGGCTATAGTTTTCCACGAACCAAACAGTATGACCAGAAATGGGCGAGCCTTGATTCCGGCACCGGCATCTATGACAAGAGTAAGATCTTCAGTAATAGTTTAATGTTTCATGATGAGCAGCATGCGCCAGGGAGCGCAGGCCAGTTTAGCTGCTATTACCGTATATATGACAGCAATACGATTACTCCAATGTATTTTAAATTAGTAAACCATTGGTATGTAGCAAGTACGTTTGATGCGGTAGGTGATGTATTGGATAAGCCGGAAAAAGACATGAAGCAGGGGCATGACAACTTAGGTGCGATGATAGGTACTGGTGCCTATTCGGTAGTAACTGGTCTTCTTAGCGGCGCTGCTACTTATGTAACTCTGCCACAGAAAGATTTTGCAGACTATATCAACAGCAAAGTGGATACTATTTATAGGGATTATGCAAATTTTATCAATCGCCAACTGAGTATTATTCATAGTTCTCCTGAAGGAAGTCCGGCTTATACTAAAGCATTCGATAATTTGAAGGATGAATTTAATTCCGGTGGTGGAAAATTTATCTCATTTGGCAGTAACCCAGAAGATGCAAGATTAGTTAGCTCAACAAAATATTTTATTGATCATGTTCAGCAAATAAGAACAAGACGTATAAATCAAATCCTTGAACAAGGTGATAGGAATTACTGTGGTATAGAGTATCTGAATTCAAATGGAGAATATGTGGAGATGACACGAGGCACTGATCTTTATAGAGCTACGGGCTTGGAAGAAGTAACTTTAAATGATGTTGATTTTGATATAGCAAAAGCTTCACAAGCTATTGGATTACCAGTTCCTAAGACACCTTATGAGCTCATAAATGAGGAAAATGGGACAAGTTTTAGATTCTTAAAGATTGGCTACGAGCGTGATGTGGCAGAGGGTAGAAGTGTAAGCCCTTTTATGGAGCGCGTTAATGCATTGGCTGAGGTAAAAACATTTTCAGCAGGAGAAGCATTTGCAGCTGCAGGGGGAACCGATGTTGCAGTGATGGCAGTAACCTATTTTCTGCTTGAGCCACTCATAGATACTCTTACCG
>CAYLRR010000042.1:0-10254 GCA_964386295.1 uncultured Neisseria sp. | reverse complement strand
GGGGCTAACAGCGGACTTACACCGCCTAGATGTGCGCCATGTCTGGCGCACATTATTTTCAAAGGCTAACTATTATTGTTAGCCTTTTTAATTTTAAAAATGAAAAGTATGCCGGCAAATAAGACTTTTTTAGTGGCAATCTGCTCACTATTCCTCCTACCCTACTTACCTACAGTAGTTCCGACAACTGCCGTATTGACCGGTGGTTTTTACCTCCATGATATAACAGCATTGGCAATTATATTACCAATTTTAGTTTACCTAATCTATTATCCATTAACAATTAAAGTAAATATTACCCAAATAGTTATGGGTTTATTGCTGATTTTATTGGTATTACAAAGTTTAAGCTTAGATAGCTATAAGTCGTTTTCATATATGGCGATAGCAGTACTAACCTTTGGCATTATCTTATCAATTGCAATTAGTTCATTAAACTACTCTAAGAAGCAGCTTTTAGACTGGATTGCAGTTTCCATTATAATTAACTGTTACTTGCAAATTATAATTTGTCTACTGCAAATCCATAATATTAAGCTCTACATTCCCATTCATTTTTATGACTATGCCGGCAAAAGCATTGGCATCGGCCAATATAACTTGCTTGCAGGTGACGTAAATAGAATAGTTGGTTCAATTTACCAGACCAATTTATTGGCAAATACTCTAACTACTGGTTTATTGGCTCTATGCCATATTTCCCAGTCTCCAAAAAAATGGATTAAACTATTTTTCCTGGTTAGCGTACCAATTTTATGCTGTTTTATTAGCCTTACCTATAGCCGGACGCCGATTTTATATTGTTTATTTATTTTAACTTATGCCATTATCTTATTATTACGAAAGCAAAAGCCATATGCCACTAAACTTCTATTTTTAGCTGCATGCTTAGTAAGCTGTACCTTTTTAGCTGCGAATGGAAAATTTAATTTTCTATATCCCAAACAGGTAACGCAAAATGCCGGAAGTACAGCCAATAATGACCCGGATAATAGCAGCAAGCGGCTAATTATGACATTTAAAACATTAGGCTCCCAAACTCCTAACCACATGAACTTGCAAGTTCAAGCAAGCAATCAGCAAAGGTTGACCTATTGGCAAAACGGAATTAGTTTATTCAAGTCAAGCCCAATTAGCGGCGTTGGCTGGGACTACTACGCTAAATCTATTTATGGTCAATGTATCATTACACCTTCATGCCAATTTCGTGAGTTAAGCCTACCATTCAATGCACACAATATATTTATCCAACTATTGGCTACTACCGGTATACTCGGATTTATATTGATTCTATTTGCTTCAATCTACTGGTTTATTAAGCTAATTAAATTACCGGTAAATATGCAACTACTTCCCCTAGGCTTTTTTGGCATAAATTTTTTACATTCCCAGGTAGAATATCCTTTATTTTACAACGCTTATTTATTTGGTTTCATTACCTTCATAACTCTTGCTGATGATAGTAGCCTAGGTGAAATTAAAAGTGTATTGGTTAAGCCGATATTTACTATATTAACGTTAGTTTTAGCCTGGCAAATCTATATAGGCGTTAACAATTTCTTTATATTAGCGCAATTTAAAGAACCTAGAAGCATAAACGGCCAGCAAAGCTTAATAAATAGTATTATTACGAAGTATCAAATCAGTTTTAATCCATTCTGGGACTATTATGCAGATACAGATATGGCATTGAAAATTACACCTTTTGAGCGTACTAATGATAACTATAAAACTTTTGATATAATTTATAATGCGCTTAAACGAGTAACGGCATTTACGCCATATACCATTTATATTACCAAGCTGGCAATTTTAGAGCAAATTCAAGGTAATCGAAAAGAGGCTCGGCAGCTTATCTTGAATATGTTAAAAGTTTATCCTGAGTTTTACTCTGACCTAAGAAATTGTGCAGATCTAGAAACTAGGGAAAATAAGCTACTAAATAAAAGTATCCTTGAATATTTTGATGAATACCAAGTAAACCATCCAGAATTGAAGTAACAATAAATGCAGAGCTTAGCAATTATCCAGATTTGTGCACTAATAGTATTATTGGTATTTTCGATTAGCATAGCATATTGGAAATGCTATAAACGTAAAGATGTTGCGACTAAAAGGCCACGATTATTAGATTCGGTTGATGTCTTAATTATAGTAATTCTTAGCTCTATATATGCAGCGATTAGTTTTATTAATTTTGGTTATAAGAATTTGCATCAAGGTGCGTGGCAAGGAATTTATCCAGGTAGAAGTATTATAATTATATTTGATAAACCCACATTAGTTACCGATATCTACCTGTATTTTGGGCTAACTAACGGCACATTGCAAATTTCTTGTACAACTGAGGATAACAAGGAGTATAAGCTAAATACGATTAAAACCTCTGTAAAATATCCGCCACTATTTAGCTGGAATCAAACTAAAGTAATAAGTACCAATATTAAACTACGTTCAATTACCTTGAAGCTAGAAAGCCCTGTTACCGAGATTAAACAAATTGCAATTTTCAATAATAAGCAATACCTAACTAACTTTGTTTTTAAAACCGAAAAATTTCCAGAAGATAAGCTTGTAGGCTTGATAAGCGATACTGCACCAAAATCCATTAATCCATTATGGCTTTCGAGTATCGTTTTTGATGAACTGTATTATGCTACTACAGCTTATCAGTACCTCCATGGATATTATCCCTATACTACCGTTCATCCGCCATTAGGGATGCTAATTATTGCCTTAGGTATTTTAATTTTTGGCATGAATCCCTTTGGCTGGCGAATTACTTCTAACCTTTGCGGTATACTAATGGTTCCGTTAATTTATATTTTTGCAAAAAAATTATTTAAAAGCCGTAAAATGGCAATCATTAGCAGTCTCTTAATGATTACCGATTTTATGCATTTTACCTTTACCAGGACCGCTTCTATAGACTCCTCGGTAACACTATTCATATTGCTTGAATATCTGTTTCTGTTTAGGTATCTAGAGGCAAGACAAACACAGGATCAAACAGAAAAGTATAAAAGCCTCTTTTGGTGTGCGCTATGTTTTGGGATCAGTGCTGCAATTAAATGGTCTGCCCTATTTTCCGTTATAGCCCTAATCCCGATTCTTAGTTACGCGGAATTATTTACTGCAAATAAAAACCCAGCTAAATTCGGCAGACGCTTCATATTTCTATTTACTCTTTTTATAATAATTCCATTTTGTATTTATTTTCTAAGCTATATTCCTTTTGCCCTAAATACCCATCCGCATAACTATTTTAGCTTTGTTTGGGATATTCAGAAATCAGCTTATTCCTTTCACACCGGCTACGCTTTAAGTGCACATTCAATTAATGAGTCTCCATGGTGGTCTTGGCCTTTTATTTATCGACCATATTCTATATATAGCTGGATGGATTTTGCGACTAGGCAGTCGGTTTCAATGGTATTGATGGGTAACCCTGCAATTTGGTGGTTTGGGATTGCCGCGCTGTTACTAAGTATAGCCAATTGGCTGAAATCACGCAATTTAGCTGCAGGTTTTTTAATCCTGGCGCTTATAGCACAATATCTACCGTACGCATTTGTCCACCGCGTAAGCTTTATTTACTACTTTTACACAGTTACGCCAATTTTGATTTTAGTTAATACGTATATACTAATGCTGGCATTAAAGCGACCAGAGAAGAGTATTAAAATCTTTGTATATTTATATTTGCTGTTAGTAATTGCCCTATTTATAGCATTTTTTCCAGCATTAGCTGGTATAGAGCTTAACCGAGACTATGTTTACAAATACCTATTATGGTATAAAAACTGGCAATTTTGATGGTTAAATAATAAATTTAATGCCTTGTACGGTTTTATTCTTTTGCAAAGCTTTGCGAAGATGCAAAGTAAAGTTTGTATTAGATAAGAGACTTGTATCTTGGCATAATGCTACAGCATCATAGTTGGCAGTTTCAGCATCTAGATTGATAGCTTCTTCAACACTGTCATTATAGTAAATTATTTTACTGCCAGAAATAAAAGCATGAGTTAATTGTAAAGTCTCACTTGGGCTAAAACTGCTATTTGATTCTTTTATCAATATTAAGATGGTTTCAGCTAAAAGCGTTTGTTTATTTAACTTACTTACCACACTTGCAATTTGCTCAGGTCTTTCAAGAATTAACGCAACAGCGATTTTTTTCTTAAAATCCAATTCATAAAGTTTAATGTATTTTGAAAAAACTCCCATAGCATTATAGCTGCTAATTGCCAATCCCTCATAGCCAGATAAAAAACCGCGTTTTAGTATATAACATTTCAAAAACATGAAAAAAGCGCGAAAAGGTATCATCCATAACTTAGGATGCTTTTTGTGATGATGCTGCTTGGCATAGAGAGTGCTATAAAACTGCATTTTATCTATCAGCTGGCTCACTTGCTCATAGGGAAAATGGATCATTGATCCGCCATCTATCCGGATATTAGGTAAATCATCAATGAAATTATCATGGACCTGGTTTTCTGCAAATTTCGTGTCATTCCGGTTATAAAGCCTTTTTATCCAGTCGTTACCCCAAGAACTTGTTTCTACTAATCTGCCGTCATAATAGTTTTTACGGTATATATTATAAATATTGCCTTGCTCAAAAGGAAAGGTAAGTAAAATATTCACCAACTCCTGCTCAAGTACTTCATCACAGTCAACGAACAATATCCAGTCATTCTTGGCGTAGGAAGCAGCAAGGTTTCTTACTTTTCCCATCCCTTGAAATTCACATTGGAAAATCCGAACATTAGAAAATTGTTTGGCAATTTCTAATGTGTTATCGGTCGAGTAATTATCAAGTAAGACCACGTCATCAAATTTGGTTAAAGATGCTAAACTTTTAGCAAGATAACGTGCACCGTTTTTTACATTTACACATATACTTAACATATATATTACATTCCCAGTTCATGATAGTGAGAGTTACAAATAGCAAACATCATTCAAATTGTTTTAAGAACTTAATATCATCGGCAAAACCACTTTTAACTTTAACCCAGATCTCTAAATGTACTTTAGTGCCAAATAATTGCTCCATATCCAAGCGTGAATCGATTGAAATTTTTTTAAGTTTCTCACCGCCTTTGCCAATAATCATTGGCTTCTGGTTTTCCTTATCAACGATAATCGTTGCAAATATCCGGGTAAGCTTATTGGTTTGCTCAAATTTATCAATATCTACCATTAAGCTATACGGAAGCTCGTCGCCCAGATAACGAAACAATTTTTCGCGGATAATCTCACTGGCAAGAAATTTGCTGCTTTTATCAGTTAATTGGTCTTCGGGGTAAAGAAATACACTCTCAGGTAAATAGTCTTTTACCTTTAATAAGACTTCCTCAAGGCCTTGATTATGTTTAGCCGCAACGGTAAAAACCTGTTTAAACGGAAATTTGTTGCTAAGGCTGTCAATAAATTTGTTCAATTCCAGGCGGTCTTTTAGTTGATCCTTCTTGTTGATTACTAAAATGACGTTCGAATTCTCAGGTAATAAATTTAATACCTCTTCGTCGCCAGTATTAAATATACCGGCTTCAACAACGTAAATTATGGCATCTACATTGCTTAAGCTATTAACAACACTCTGATTTAAAGCTTGATTTAATTTGGTTAAATACTGTTTCTGGAAACCAGGAGTATCCACAAAAATATACTGGCTGTCATCCCTAGTATAGACACCAGTTACTTTATGGCGAGTAGTTTGGGGCTTGCGGGAGGTAATACTGACTTTTTGGCCAATTAAGTGATTCATAAGGGTTGACTTCCCTACATTCGGGCGGCCAATAATTGCTACAAAGCCACAATAGGTTTTATTTACCATTTCCACCTTTTTCATTTAATATATTAAGCAAATTAAATGCCGCTGCCTGACTTGCCTGCTTTTTGCCCTTACCTTTACCTATGGCACTTAATTTTAGCTCTTCAATTACACATTCGATACTAAACACCATATCATGCTCAGGTCCACTCATTGCAATAATATTATAAGCTGGCAATTTTAGCTTCCTTGCTTGTAAATACTCCTGAAGTTGTGTTTTATAGTCTTTATTTTTACTAATTTGCTGTTCACGTAATGGATAATAAAATAACTTTTCAATTACCTGACGCGCATTTTCAAAAGAACTATCGAGTACTATAGCGGCAAACAAAGCCTCCAAACAGTCAGCCAAGATTGAAGGTCGTTCTCTGCCGCCACTTTTTAATTCCCCATCACCAAGAAATATGTACGCACCGAGATTTAGCAAATCAGCAATTTGCGCCAAACCTTCCTGATTGACCAATGAAGCACGCATTTTGGATAGTTCGCCTTCAGATAAATCAGGATAAAGGTTGTATAAATTCAATGCAATAACGCAATCTAGGATACCATCCCCAACAAACTCAAGCCGTTCATTATTATTACGTCCAAAGCTTCGGTGAGTAACAGCTCGGCTAAGTAAAGATACATCTCTAAACTCGTAACCAAGCTGTTCTTGCAAATCTAAAAAATTAGCCATTAGTTTATTTTTGTTCCAATACGTGATAAATCACGGAAATTCATCCATATATAAATCGCTTTACCTAAAATTGCTTTATCAGGTACAAAGCCCCAATAACGGCTATCTAGGCTGTTATCGCGATTATCGCCCATCATGAAATAATGACCCTCAGGCACTTTACAAGTAAAGCCATCATCATTATAACTACAATTTTCCTTCCCTGGAAAATCTTTAACATATTCCAAAATGACTGGTGGCAGCCGATCCCAGGTAATAATATCATGTTTTACCCCAGTTAAATCTTCAATAAAACGCTGGTTATGAATCATAACGTCTCCACTTGGTGTAGGCTCGCTATAATCATATGACCCATTGGCAAAGTATTGCAACTGTTTGCCATTAATTGTTAAACGTTTATTGACATAGCTAATCGTATCGCCAGGTAGCCCTATAACTCGCTTAATTAAGTCCCGATTACGCGTAGACTGGTCTTCAAATACTATAATATCGCCACGCTGAATTTTACTAACCGGTATAACAACCTTATTCGTTATCGGCATTCTCAAACCATAGGTAAATTTATTTACAAGAATAAAATCTCCAACTGTTAGATCTGGTCGCATTGAGCTTGTTGGAATTTGATAAGCCTCAAACAAAAATGCGCGTAAGATCCATACAATTAATACTACCGGAAAAAACTCACGTGCATAATGTACATAGTGCGGGACACTGGTATTATTTTCCCGTTTTGACCAAATAAATTTATTTAAGAATAAGATCAAACCACTAATTAAAATAAAAAGTAATAATACCGTGGCAAAATCAGTAAATTCTGATATTACGCCAACCCACCCTAAAATAAACAGCAAATAGCCATTTTCCATTGCTTTGCTTTTATTATTACCACGAGCTCGGTATATCATCACTGAGCCAAATATAATCGCAATTATGCCTAAATAAAACCACTTAGACAAGCCTTGAGCTTCCATACATATCCTTACAAACTGACAATATTTTAGCTACTTATTTTTCTTATAGTCCTAACTTCAAGGAATATCTAAGCAAAAGCGTTATAAACTGCTTTTAGGTTTAAACACAATCTTATCAACAATTAATATTGCTTTTGCCACATTTATCTTAACAAATCCCGATGTAAACTATACCAAATAGCCATGTGTTCTAATTAAAATTTGAATTTTATCATATTCAGAATTTTCAAAAAGCAAATATTATTAGTTAACAATTATTTGACTTACGATTTTCTATTATTTTATAATTGAGTACTCACTCACTTTTAAAGGCTTAAAAATGTTAGACAACCGATTATCCACCTCCCTCCTGGTTGTGCTACTTATCTTTATGGAGCTATTAGATACTAGTATTATCAATACTTCTCTGCCAAATATTGCTGCTTCATTACATGTATCTAGCATGGATTTAAGAACCTCTATTGCCTCATATTTGATTAGCGTTGCTATCTTTACTCCTATTAGTGGATACGTTACCGATAAATTTGGGGCTAAAAATACTCTCTCTTTAGCCGTAGTTATTTTTGCAATTAGTTCTCTGTGCTGCGGATTATCAGCCAATCAATTCGAATTAGCCATCTTTCGTGGCATTCAAGGTATAGGCGCTTCAATGATGACGCCTGTTGGCAGGATAATATTATTGAAAATATATAATTCTGAAGAAATTATAAAAGTAACAAGTTATATAACATTTCCCGTACTTTTAGGACCAATTATTGGTCCTTTGCTTGGTGGCTACCTTACAACATATTATACATGGCATTGGATATTTTTTATCAATATCCCTGTTGGATTCCTGGCTTTAATCGGTATCCGAAAATTAGTGCCTGATCTTGCATTGAAAAATAATCCACGCTTTAATTGGTTAGGATTTAGTTTAATCGGGATTGGCTTTGCATGTCTTAATTTTACTTTAGAAACGATGAATGATGCCAAAAGCAGTCACGCTAAAGGTAACTTACTACTGACTCTCGGGACTTTAGCTTTATTGACTTATTGTTTGTTATATAAATTTTTTGATCATAAGATACTAAAATTAGGATTATTAAAGCTACAAAATTTTCGGATCAGCATTGTACAGACATTAATAACAATGATTGCAACAGGTGGAATTGGTTTCTTACTGCCGGTTATTTTACAAAAACAGTTTTGGTTGAGCCCATGGCAATCCGGCCTTCTTACTTTCCCTATCGCTGTAGGGTCGATGCTTATGAAACCCTGGCAGTCTAAAATATATAGACTAGTTGGCTTTGACCGCATGCTATTTATCAATCCCATACTTCTTGGTTTAAGCTTGGCTTGTTTTTATATCATCGAAAAGAATCTTGATGTCCCTGGCCTAATCGTAATTGAAGTTATTTACGGAATGCTCTTGTCGATACAGATTAATTTAAATGGGGTCGGTGCATTTAGAAGTATGTTAGACCATGAAAAATCCAGTGCTGCTAGTTTCCAAAGCACGATTATGCTCTTTGCAATGAGTCTTAGCATTGGTATAACAGGCCTTATATTCATTAGTTGTTTAAAATTTAACCATCTCCAACTAGGTAATCCAAGCCAATTTACGGGAGTACTCCATAGCTTTCATCTATGTGTTACAATACTGGGAATTATATCCGCTTTAGCCGGCCTTACTACTCATTTTGATCTTAAACTATGCAAGACATCAAATCAACCGAATTAAATTTAAAAACTGCCAAACGGCAAAATTCTGAACAGGCAATTCTTGGTGCTGCCCAAAAGTTATTTGCCGAAAAAGGGTTTGAAGCGACAACCTCTAAAGAAATAGCTCAAACTGCTAATGTTGCAGAGGGACTTATTTTTAAATACTTTAAAGATAAAAAAGGCTTATTAAAAAATTTAATGCAACAGTGGTTTGACAAGAATATCAATGAACTAGTCAAACTACCTAGCTACCCTGATGATTTAGTTTTGGAATTAACCACGATATTACATTGGACATTTAATAGTTATCATAAGAATTATGATTTACATAAAATTGCAATGGCAAACAGGCTCAATGCCTGTTTACATTCTGAGTTAGAAGGGATCCGCAATGATTATATTGTTAAGAGAATGCAGGTAATTACCGCCAAGCTCGAAACGCATAAACAAAAAGGTCATATCAGTAACGACATAAACATTCAACAATTATATGAAGTAATGCAAGCCTACGCAATGACAGAAACGTTATTTTTAAACATCAAACCATCCAATTACCCGAAACTTATCCAAAACTTAATTAACTTATTATTAAACGGAATCAAGCAATAAAAAAACCGCAGTCAAAACTGCGGTTTTCATTTTTTGAAATTATTTTAATTTAATTTCAACATCTACACCTGCTGGAAGGTCCAACTTCATCAAAGCATCAATTGTCTTGTCAGAAGGTTCAACGATTTCCATTACACGTAAATGAGTACGAACTTCGATCTGGTCACGCGAAGTTTTATTTACGTGTGGTGAACGTAATAAGTCAAAACGCTCTTTTTTAGTAGGTAAAGGAATAGGACCTTTTACCATCGCACCAGTACGTTTTGCCGTTTCAACGATTTCTTCAGCAGAACGATCGATTAAAATGTGATCATACGCTTTTAAACGAATACGGATATTTTGTCTTTGTTGAGTCATTTTCTATCCTTAAAATTAAGCAGAGATTTTAGAAACTACGCCAGCACCAACAGTTCTACCACCCTCACGGATCGCAAAACGTAAGCCTTCTT
>CAYLRR010000041.1:0-10602 GCA_964386295.1 uncultured Neisseria sp. | reverse complement strand
CTAATTGTTGATCTAACGTTTCGGTGCTTAAATAATTTCTCTGCCAATAGGCAAAGTCTGACGATTGTATAGGTCTAGTTTTACTATTATTGATTTGGTATATGTTTTTTGTGTTCATAATTATTCAAGCCTTCCCGCAGAATTAGTTTCCCTATTGATTTATTGCTTTTGCATTTTTCAATAATTGACGTAAATAGAATATAGTCTTTACTTTAAATTGAGAGCGCAACTTAGCTAAAGTAAATATACTTCTATTATGGCTAATAGGGGATTATGCTGGTACAGATATAAACAAGAACTAGTTAATCAAGGTAAAATACTAGTAGCTCTATTGAAGAATAAAGGTATATGCATTTTAGTTATATATCTGCCAGCAGAGTTAATTTAATCCATAGGCAGTTATATTAATTTATTATCTAGTCCATTCTCTATAGTGAGTTTGTCACAGGATGTACTAAATTAAAAAAGTTAAAAACATGAGTTATTGATTTAGTGTAACTTATCCATATTGATGAAAATGTGTATTTTAATTTATTTGTAACCAGTTAATTCTATGCTCAACTTTCTGGCACTTGAACAATGGCAGACGATAAGATATAAAGCAACGTTTGGACGACTGCCGATTCAAGATGTAACTCGGCAGTTAGTAGATTAATGATTAGATTTTAGATGCATATTAGATAGACTAAAGTAGAAATTAATTATTTTTCAGTAAGATTAACTATTTTCTTAACGCCGCTTATACTTTTAATTCCATCAATTGCACCACCAAGCTGAACCGTGTTGCCAACATTTTTGCCAAGTAGAAATACGCTACCATTTTCAGTAACTACTTTAATATTATTAGTATTTATTTCCTTTTGGGCAATTAGCCTTGATTTAGCCGCAGTCGTTAAATAAGCATCAGTTGTCGATTGTGAAAAACCAATGTTAGATTCAACTTCCAAATAATTCCATACTTGAGAGACATTCGGTAAATCCTTGGTTTTTTGGTAAGCTTCCTGTTTTTGGCTTTCTGTCGCTACCTGGCCGGTTAATAATACTTTATTATCATATGCGACTATATTTAAGTTAGCTTTTGGAAAATAATTGCTTAGGGTTTGGCTTACATCATGTTCCAGCATCTGATTCTCAAAAAAAGACGTTTCGGTTTTTGGTTTTGTATTTGCTGAATCAGCGCTACTATTGGAAGTAGCACAGCCAAACATTGATATTGATAATCCGGCTAATCCAATTACTGCCAAAGCTTTTAAATTTCTCATCATTATTTCCTGATAAATAGTCGTAAATTGATAACTTGTGAACTTATAAAAATTAGATTTCAACAAGTATTAAGACTTGATTGTAGCTTTTATTGATCGATTATTCAAATTTTTCCCAAGTTTTAAGTAAAATTGAATTAGCTGTCATGATTTATATTATCTCGCATTGTCAAAACCAAATCTAAATTGCCCACCGAATTCTCTGTAATTGTCGCTACTAAGATAGAGATAGACTGTTTGCTGGTGTGCCGAATCATAACATTTTATGGAGGAAGGCTCGTCAGTATTATTATTAAATATCCAAAGGTTATTCACAAAGATAAACATTTGATGGCCTTGAGCAATAATTACATTTTTGCACTCTGCAGTTATTCCAAGTCGCTTATAGGTAATAGTTCCCATAATTGCAAAATTAAGCTCAGCTGGGAGATAGTCAATGTTGTAATCTGTTGTGGTAGCGTAATCTTTTTTCCATGCGATACCTTGTTGCGCTAGCTTCGTTTTAACCCAATCAACATTCTCCGCGCTATTTTTCCTACCTGCTCGCACGTTAATGCAATTGGGGTAATCTTCCACTGTATAAATTTTTTCATCAAACGGCTGGCCTTTAGTTTTGCTATACCAATCTCCGTCAGATGATTTAAATGTAATCTCGCCTTGGTTGTAATCGCAAATATAGTTATCCCTAAGCTGTTTTGCATTAGCGTGGCAAGAAAAAAGTGTGAGAGTAATAAAGGTGCCAGTCAGATAATATTCAAATAGTTTATACATGATATCCCCATCATAAAGAAAATAATTTCAAATTTGTCTTTTACGTTTGATCAATTTGCTGCTTACTAGCAAGAGGCCTCAGGTAGAATTGGTCGCCAATTTCAGGGTATTGGCTGCTATTAACCTTTAAATAGATTGTTTGTAAGCCGGTTGGATCTGTACATTTTAACGAATGTTTATAAGTGGCTGTATTGTTAAATAGCCACAGATTATGAGCAACACCAAATGATTTATGCCCTTGGGCAATTATCACATTATCACAGATTGCTATCAATGCTCCAAACTTGTAAATTAAAGTACCCATGATTGCAAAATTAAGCTGTTTTGGCATATTATCAAATGCATATGAGGATGATGTGGCATAATTATCATCCCAGGCTAGATTAAGCCTTGCAAACTTTTCTTTTACCCATTTAACATTCTTCGTGCTATTCTTTCTTCCCGCTTTGATATTTAAACAATTGGCTTTGTCGGAAACATTCTGAATTTGCTCATCAAAAGGCTGACCATCGGTTATACTATACCAATCTATATCGTTAGCTGGTTTAAAAGTTATGTTGCTATCATTTATGTCGCAGAAGTAGTTATTTCTGCTTGTACTGGTATCTATAGCATTCGCCAAAGGAATCATTCCAATTAATTGTATTGCTAAAAATGTAATGCGTGTCTTCATATTTAATAAATAAACTAATAAACTTTTTAATTCTAAATACCAGAGACTTTTTCTAATGCTACGCTTAATTGGGATTTAAACTGTTTCAATTTACTCTTACGAATAAATTTACTTAGTAATAAAAACACGCTTTACTAAATCTGTAGCGATAAAGGTGTCCGGTATTAAACTTCTTACTATACAGTGGAGAAAATATATTAAACTATTCATAAACAGTAACTAAAAACATTAGAATGTAATGTAAGGTAAATTATATATAATTAATTCAAAATACTTAACTTGAAAAATCATGACAAATAAATTTTCTTGACTTTTTAGCACAGCCTTAAGTTTTGGTTCCAAATAAGGTAAATAGCTATTAAAAAAATTAATAGCTATATCAATAGAAAATACTTAAATTAAATGCTTCGTTTCCGTAATCATCATTCTTTCCTTTGGCTTTTAAATAGATGGTCTGCTGGTTTACTGGGTCATAACATTTTAGTGAATGAATACTGTCTGTTGCATTGTTAAATAACCATAGGTTATTAGTGCGGTATCCCCACTGGTATCCTGCTGCAATTATCACGTTATCGCAGATAGCCTTTATCAAATGGTTGACCATCAGTTATGCTGTACCAATCATTGTCGTTAGCCGGTTTGAAACTTAGTCGGCTATTATTCGTATCGCAAAAATAATTATCTCGAATTTCACTAGCATGGACCAAAGGAAATAATAATATAAGGTTTATAAATTGGATAAATTTATTGGTTAGGGCTTTCTTCATAATTCTTCCATTAATTTTTTTAGGTAGTTGATATGTAAGTCCTCACCTTTTTAAAAAAATTGATTCGTTATATGAATCTAAAAATGTGAGGACCGGGAATATAGATTAATCGAAAGTACTAAGGTCGAAATATTCATTTCCGCTAGGATCATTAGTACTCTTGATTTTTAAGTAAATACTTTTCTGACTTTGCGAATCAAAACATTTTAATGCGTGGATGTAGTCAGTGGCATTATTAAATAGCCAAAAATTATTTGCTGGGCCGCTGCCTAAATGGCCCTGTGCAATAATTACATTTTCGCATATAGCGGTTACTCCTGAGCGGGTGTAGGTTAAGGTTCCCATTATTGCAAAATTTAAGCCATGCGGGAGAAAATCAAACATATAAGATGTCGCCGTGGCAAAGTCCTCATTCCAAGGTACATTTAAGATTCCTAGCTTTTCTTTTACCCACTCTACGTTTTTAGTGCTATTATGGCGCCCAGCGCGAATATTTAAGCAGTTTGGCCTACCAAGCACATTGTTGATTGCTTTATCAAAGGGTTGGCCATCAGTTATGCTGTACCAATCATCATCGTTAACCGGATTAAAACTTAAATGGCTATTATTTGTATCACAAAAATAGTTATCTCTAGTTTCAGCAGCATTAGCATGGTTTAAAACCAGAATTAATCCAAGGAGTTGGATAGACTTATTCACAAAATTTTTCTTCATAATTTCTTCCGTTAATAAAAGCAGGTTTCATGTTTATTACTTAAATCATGTAGGCAATTATAGAGTTTGCAATTCAATATATTAAGGCAAGCTTATTATTATTTATTATAGGTTAAATTATTCTCTGCTGAGGTGCAAGACTGAGTAGCTAGCCACAATAAATAGATTATTACTTGATAATCATAAAATTAAAAGCAGTATCAGCTCTATAATCGTGGTTGACTCGATCGGTACAGGCTTCTTTTATTTGTAAGTAAATAGCTTGTTGATTTGCTGGGTCATAA
The DNA here is from genome assembly GCA_964386295.1 of uncultured Neisseria sp. Lineage (GTDB taxonomy): Bacteria > Pseudomonadota > Gammaproteobacteria > Burkholderiales > UBA11063 > Aquella. The sequence goes on along the minus strand of CAYLRR010000041.1, from coordinate 6,131 downwards.
CATTTTAATGTGTTTTTAAAGTCATTGTTATTATTGAATATCCACATATTATTAGACATGAAGAAGGGAACGTGGCCTTCTGCAATAATTACATTATCACATACGGCAGTTACTCCAGAATGCTTGTAAGTTAAGGTTCCCATTATCGCAAAGTTAAGTTCTGCAGGGGTGGCTGCCGAAAAGTATGTAGTTGGCATCATAAAACCCTCTCGCCAAGGAACGCCTAGATATTTCAATTTCTCTTGGACCCATTTAACATTTTTCTTACTATTCTTGCGGCCTGCTTTGATATTTAAACAATTTATTTCCCCCTCCACATTATTTATATCTGTTTCAAATGGTTCGCCATCAGTAATGCTATACCAGTCACTATCATTCGCGGGTTTAAAACTTAACTGGCTTTTATTTGTATCGCAAAAATAATTATCCCTAAGTTGGACTGCATGAGCTTGGCATAGTAGTAGTGTTAACCCACAGATTTGTAATGGTTTGTATCCAAGTCGTTTTGTCATAATTGCTCCTGATCTGAAAATATATTTTTACACTATCCTCATTACCGGCCTTTTTTATGATTTAAGTTAATCTAGAGTTTAGATAGTATAAGTTTAAAGAACTAAGAGCAACGCTTTACACTTATACGGTCTATATGCAATTGAACTAAACTTAAAGTTATAATTAAAGTATCAGGTAATGAGATTTAAACTCTACTGTAGTACTTAACAATAGCATAAGACCGTTAAAGCTACAAATAAGGTTTAGGTCTAAAAAATTATCTATAGCATTCTGCTGGGGTATTGTTATTGAAATTGCATCGGAAATGAATTTGGCAGAGCTGTATTGTTATTGATTATGTTCAAAATAAAAAATTCGTAAAATACATGGATGGAATTAAGTGAAAGTACCGAGGTTAATTTTACCTCCCAGTAAAATATTCCTTAACGCTTAGGGCTACGCTTTACGATTGAGTATCGAAAATCATCATGCTATAGTTACCACTTGAAAGATACGCGTATTAGTTCTTGATTTCTTAAAGTTTAAAAAACCTTAAAAGTTTATATAATTAAGTTAAAGTCAATGAAGGAGATTATCATGACTACAAATAGAAATTCTCAAAATAATGATAAAAATCAAAGTCAGCAAAAAAATAATTTAAGTGATGCTGCTAATAAAATGAGGACAAGTGACAATCCAGAGGAACGCAGTGAAGCTGCTAAAACCATGGGGCATGCAGGTGGACAAAACTCGCATAGAAATACAAACCGTCGCGATGAAGATTAAAGTTTAGCAAGTTTAATTTTGAGAAAAACTAGGGGGGACCAATTACGGTTCCCCTTAGTTAATTGTTTTTAAGAATATTCTTGCCTTTAGTGTATTAAGTGCTGAGTAAAGTTAATTAGCGAATTTTGGTAAAATAACTGAACCTAATACATGTTGCGTCATTTTTACTAACACCCAAGAAATAATAACTGTTGCACCAGATAGTTCAACTAAACCTAAAAGATGCCAGAATTGTCCGCTGACAGTGTTAATTCCAACATAATTTGCATATTTTATTAAGGCAGTTGAACCAATTGCCATCGGAAAAGTAAATGAAGCATAAATCGGGATAAATGAAATTCGTTTTGGGTTGATTCGATATAGTGAGATATACACTAAAGCAGTCATCATTAAAGCTAAAGCCAGCAACATGCCAATTATAGTTGGGTTAGGGTCTTTGAATACGCTTAAATAACCTGCAAGGCATAAACTAGCAGGGGCACCCATGATCCCAAAAGCAGGTAACTGGGCATCAACTATCCGGTCGCCAAATATTAAGCGATAAATCATGATTGGTAATAAGATGCAGTAACAAGTGAATCCAACATAAAAGATTATATGGGTAAGAAATGGTGCATGCATTTGTCCAGAAGTTACACAAGCAACGATAATACCAACTGGCGGCACAAACCAGCTAGGTAACATATGATTTAGGTCAAAATCCCGGATGCGGTAATAGATAAAATATACTGCAAAGACTAAATGTAAGCAAATTGCGCTGTACCAGATAATCTGACCGATAATTAATGAGTGGTGGGCAATGATATCGGCTATTACCATTAGCGCCATGTCAAAAGCAGGTATAAAGCTTCCTGCAACAGGGTGAGTAATTTCATTAATTAATTGTTTTGGGTGAGCGATCTTTTTAATAGCAACCATTAATAAAAAAGCTAAGGCTATGGTTGCACAGATATATCTTAAACTATAATGCAATTCACTTGCCAATACATTGCCAAGCCCTGCAGTGCCTAAGGCTAGGCCTGATACCGCAACTGGTAAATTCCGAAGATTATTCACTAAGGTTTTCATCTTTACTCTCCATCTAATTTTTCTTTTTTCTGTCATCATTGTAGCAATTAGTAGGATACCTTCTCAATAGATAAAATTACTATGGCTTGATAAGATAAGCATATCCTTAAAAAGTCATTTGTGGTTAAATTAATGAAATTAACATAGCGTCTTTTACAAATTTTAAAACCAAGGTCCACATATACTTAGTAATTAATTCAAAGCCACTTTTCTAATATCAAATCACTAAAATAATAGACTATCCTCTTTATACGTATTTTTACTAAATTTCCGTTAATACCTAACGTCTTTGAAAATTGCCCTTATCCTGAATATAGCTGATATTGATAATATAAATAAAACTCTACAATTAACTTCTCAATACCGGACACTTTTGATATTTAATACTATGAGTATTAATTAATTAAAACATGATTTATTTGAAGAGGTGCTTAGATTTATACGAATTATGGAGAATATTAGACTTTGTTTATGCAATTGGTGTTATTTGTTGAACTCTTGGAGTCTCGCGAGGCATCAACAAATAGCCAACAAATAAATACAAAGTCTTATATTTGCAATATTGAGTAAAAATTTAAGCATCCTTCCAAATAAATCAAATTATAAAAAGATGCTTTTTTTATATTATGAATAAATAGTGTCCGGTATTGAGAATTAACTTGTCATTTATAACTGAGGAATATAAATTTATGATTAGATCCCTTCTTTCAAAAAATGTAGTAAATACTGGAACATTGAGAAAAGATAACCCGCAACTTCACAAGAACCAACAATGGTTTAGCTCATTTACAAACAGAATCCAGTCAAGGTCTATATCTTTTGAGGTCAGAGAAAGTAAAGGGTTAACATTTATGGTAATGAAAGGTGGTGGAGATAATGATCGTAAAAGATTGCATATGGAACGGGATCTATACTGTAATGAAGCATATGAAGTTTTTTTGAAAAATCTTAAACCAAATCATTTAAACATATTTGTTCAAAGAACGAAACTTGAGGATGGTGACCCTGTTACTCCTGGTCATTTAGCTTCATTTATAACCAATGAAAAGGCTAAAGTGATAAAAGACTCAGTGATTAGCCTTCACCCTATTAGGAGTAAATTTAGTAGCTCTAGATTATTAGAGTATCCTAGCCCAATTGATAAAGATATAACCCTCACGCGCTATACCTCAGGGATTAAATTTATTGATATTACAGATGATTTACTGAAGCATTATTTTCCAGCGGCTCATAGATCTCATTTAGAACGTGAACGTTATCTTTTTAGCATTAATATTTCTTCAATCATACCATTATTGAATGTGGAATATCCTGAACTCTTTGGTACAGATGACATCCAAACATTTACGCAGTTTATTATTGACAATGCACGTGAAGTTAAAAATAAGCTTGAGAAAGGAGAATACATCTTGTGCTCAGGAATAGTAAGTACTTTTGATCAAGCCAATAATGTTATAAATGTAGAAGAAATAGATAGTTTAAATTGCGTAACAGCGGTACTTTTAGCACTATGTTTAAGATTAGGCAAAATAAATTATGTAAAAGACCCTTCTCCTCAAGCTGGGGCCAGAGCCATCGCTAATTTCTTTACCGATTCAGATCTAGTTAAATCGTTAATTAATGGATCATTAATGGAATATTTTAATGATTTTCGGGAGTGTGATATTACTCTTGAGCACGATGACCATTATGAGTATCGCAATAAAGTATATTCTTCAATAGATAAATTTAATAGCAGAATATAAAAATATAAATTTGCTAGTCGATCAAAATATTAATTTTTAAATATAAATTAAGGAGCAAAAAATGTACAGCAGTATTACAAGTAGGCTATTTTCAAACCAAGCCATTAAGTCAGCCAACGGGATTATTAGTATAAAGATGCCAATCTTTTTCCAAGCTACTAATAGATCAGGTTTATTGAATGTACTTAATAAATCTGGGCAGCATAATAATCGTGTATATTCTACTACACTTAAGCCTCGAGCACAACAAATGTATAATGAGGGCTTAAGAGATTTAGATAAACTTTACCCTGAAGATCATATGGCCCGTGATTATTTGGCTACTGAATATTATAACCTTATGGCAAAATGTCCTCATATGTCTGTTAAAGACCTAATAGGTCAAATCACACAATTTCCAGAGGAAGGTGATGCTGATCAACATTACATAAGAGCTACTAAGCTTGAAAAAGCTGGAATTTTTGACGATGCAGCTGAAAGCTATGCGGCAGCAAAAGAATTTAACCCAGAAAAATATGGGGAAATAGTAGATAAGCGCATACCTTCTTTAATAGAAAAATTTAATGAAAAAGAAAAAGAGAGAATAGAATATGTCAAGAAACGTAAAGAGCAGCTATTAAAAGAAGAGTCGGTTTATTCTAGTAAAAAAATTATTAAAGCTGTAGAACAAAAAGATGAGTCAAAGTTAAAACAAGAAAAGCAGAAAGATATTCAAAAAGAAATTAATAGAAGCTATAGACCATCATATATATAGTGTAATGATAATGCCAGCTCAACTTGGGCTGGTATTATTGTGTGATCTGATGCTATATAGTCCTGCCTTCAATGATCGTTACCTCCAAATTTACACTAAGAAATGCGCATAATGTAACTAGATGTGCTTTGAAATTTACTTTTATTAATCTTTCTTTACTGTTCATCTTGCTTCTTAAATATTGGGCACCAAAATTGATTAAACTTAGCAAAAAATAGTCTTTAATTTTAGCCTGATTCAATAAAGGTTGGGTTACCCACTAAGTATAAGTTTAGGGTTTTTGTAGCTAATATATTAATAAATATTGTTGGGTTATCGAAACTTTCAACAATGGGACGACAAGCCGGGAAGGAGTTATCGGGGATATTTTAATAGCTTTAAAATATCAGATCAAAATCGAAAAAGCTTCCAGTCTAATAACTTTTAAAGTTGCGATTTATTGGCAAAATGATCAAAATAAAACTTTTGATTTAATTTGTTAAGTATGGGCCTTATGATAATGATAATCTGAAATCGGTAATCATGATTATATTACCGCAAGAATAATAAATATTTCCAAACGGATATATGAATTAGGTGGTTTTAACCTAGCGGGCGAGAATTCGCCCACCTCAACGGGTATTAAGTTTGAGATGAGTAAGTTTATCAATGCATACAAAAGTGCATCTAGTAGGTTGATAAAAAAAGAGTTTCCAGTTATTCGTAATCAATTATGGAAAGAGTACTTCTGGTCACAGTCATTTTGCTTGCTAACAGTTGGTGGTGCTCCACTTGAAGTGCTGAAGCGATACATTCAAAGTCAAGGTGTATAAGATGAATACTACCACCTATAACAAAGCTTACAAGTTTAGGCTGCTACCAAATCAAGAACAAATCACCATGTTTGCTAAAACGTTTGGTTGTAGTCGTTTTATTTGGAACAAGCTGCTTGATTATACAGATAAATACTACAAAGAACACGGTAAAACCGGTTATACAACACCAGCCAAATTCAAAGGAGAATTTGATTGGCTGAAAGAAGTCGATAGCCTTGCACTTGCAAATGTGCAATTAAATCTTAAAAAAGCATATGAGGCATTTTTTAGGAAGAATGCCAAGTTTCCAAAGTTCAAGAGCAAAAAAGATACTAGACAAAGCTATACCACGAATAACCAAAACGGTACTGTGCGCATTGACGGGAACACTATCAAGTTGCCGAAGATTGGTTTGGTAAAGTTTATTCAGCACCGCCAATTAAAGGCTAGCGAGAAAATAAAGAGCTGTACTATTTCTAAAGCACCTTCAGG
>CAYLRR010000040.1:0-11218 GCA_964386295.1 uncultured Neisseria sp. | reverse complement strand
GGGGCTAACAGCGGACTTACACCGCCTAGATGTGCGCCATGTCTGGCGCACATTTTAAAACCCAAAGTAACAACTTTGGGTTTTTTTATTGCTCCCATCTGCGAAGCTAATCTATTTACACTCTAGAAAATCAAAATTTTGCTACTATTGCCAATAATTCATTACCAAATCGATTTAATTTACTATTACCAATCCCATAGACCATGCCAAGATCAGTTAATTGCTGGGGCTTGTTAGTTACAATTTCCCTTAAGCTGCGGTCAGATAGGATTGCATGATGAGATACTTTATGGCGCACCGCCATTTGGTGCCGCCAATTAACTAGGTTTTGATAGACACGCTCTTCGAGTTCTGTTTTAAGCCAAAGTTGATTACCAGAGTTTTCTACAATTTTCTGTGGATTTGGTTTTAGCCTAACCTGGCTAATGCCCCTTAAAACAGGTAATGATTCTGCATTTATTTTAAGAGCTCCAGTTATAAAGTCTATATCCAATAGCCCTTGACTATAGAGTTGGCGGATTATTCTGCGTAATTCTTTTTCTGAAAACTCACAGGCAATGCCAAAAGTTGAAAGTTTATGGTGTTCCCAAACCTGAACTGGTGCTGTAGCTTTACCACGTAGAATATCGATTACCTGCCCAATGGCAAATCGTTGTCCGACCCGGTAAATAGTAGAAAGAACCTTTTGAGCAATCACTGAACCATCAATAATGTTTCCCGCACTCAGACAAACATCACAATGGCCACATTGGTCTGTTTCTTCACCTAAAACTTTTAGTAGGCTTTGCCGCCTGCAAGTAAGTGAGTCACAGTAGGCAATCATCTTTTTTAATTTATCAAGTTCATAACGTTTTTTAAGATCATTTGCTTCGCTAGTAAGTATCATTTGCGAAATTTCAAAAATTTCTTTAAATCCATAATTTACTACACTTGTTGCATCCATCCCATCTCGGCCGGCACGGCCGGACTCTTGATAAAAATGGTCAATACTCCGCGGCATATCAAAGTGATATACGAAGCGAACATCAGGCTTATCGATCCCAAGGCCAAAGGCAACGGTTGCCACCATTAACATTGATGAGCTTTGCAAGAACTCATACTGATGAAGTGTTCGTGTACCGGAATCCAAGCCTGCATGATAACTAATGGCATTTATCCCTTGTTCCTGCAGAAAAAGGGTTATTTCATCAACTCTCTTTCGTGAATTACAATAGATTATTCCGGAATCAGCTTTATGGCGGGATAGAAAATCAAGAAGCTGCTTTTTACCATTATTTTTTTCGTGAGCGGCATAATAAAGATTTGGTCGGTTGAATGAGGTCGCAAAAATTGGTGAATCTTTGAGCTGTAAAAAATGTAAGATATCTATGCGCGTGTAGTAGTCTGCAGTAGCTGTAAGTGCTAAGCGCGGCACTTTGGGAAAGAATTTGCCAAGCAACGATAAGCGCTGATACTCTGGTCTAAAATCATGCCCCCAGTGCGAAACGCAGTGTGCTTCATCAATTGCAAACAACGCGACCCTGATCCGGCGTAAAAAATTGATAAACCATTCACTAACAAGTTTTTCGGGGGTAATATATACCAGCTTAACTTGTCCCCTTTTTATTTTTTCAAGATTCGCCTTATTATCCTCAAAATCCAAGACGGAAGAAAGGTAAACTGCATGAATTCCAAGCTCAGATAGTGTAGCCACCTGGTCTTGCATAAGGGCAATTAGTGGTGAAATGACTATAGTTACCCCATCCATTATTAAGGCGGGGATTTGATAACATAAAGACTTGCCTCCTCCAGTGGGCATCAATACCAGACCACTACCACCACCCAGCACATGGTTAATAACTTGCTCTTGCAAGCCATTAAAGCTGGCGTAGCCATAAACTTGGTTTAGTATTTTTAAAGGGGTAGGAGGCATCTTAATTAATGTTCAGTACTCGATTTGCTTTTTGAGCCCCATAGATAAATTAATATTCCGGCCAAAATCATTGGTAAAGAATAAAATTGTCCCAAAGAAAAACCAGTCATTTTTACTATACCGGTAGCGAATGCATCAGGCTCACGGAAAAATTCAAGAGTAAAGCGTGCCAGGCCATAACCTATCATAAATACTCCTGAAGTTTGGCCTAAGTTACGTTTCTTGCGAGTAGTATAAATTAGTAATACCGCAAATAAAATTACACCTTCAGTAAATGCTTCATACAATTGTGAAGGGTGGCGCGGCAGCATAGAGCCAGATTGAGGGAAAACCATGCCCCACGGTAAACTTGGACTACAGAAGCGGCCCCATAATTCACCATTAATAAAATTACCAATTCGGCCAAATAATAAACAAACCGGAATAAAAGGTGCCACAAAATCGGATAATACAAAAAATGTTGTGCCGACTTTACGGGCAAAAAGATAAATTGCTAAAAATACCCCAAGCATACCACCATGAAAAGACATACCGCCATCCCAGGTTTTTAAAATATCTAATGGATGAGTCAAATAAAATGCCGGTTGATAAAATAAGCAATAGCCGATACGCCCGCCAAGCACAGTACCTAATGCCCCATAAAATAGGAAGTCATCAATCATCTTAACTGTAAATATAGGGTGGCCATATTTTTGAATGCGCCATTTAGCAGCATACAGGAAAAACAAAAAACTTAGCAGATACATTAAGCCGTACCAGTGGACTTTAATGGGCCCAAGGCTAACTGCAACCGGGTTAAAAGTAGGATACATCAACATTTCTATTACTTTCTTTTTCAATATTTTAAATTACAGAGAGTTATTCTACCTGATAAGCATATTTTTTGCTAAAATATGCACTTTATAATATCTAAATGGAGTTTGCTATGAAAGCACCTGTTCGTGTTGCTGTAACTGGCGCAGCCGGTCAAATTAGTTATAGTTTGTTATTTCGGATTGCCAGTGGTGATATGTTAGGTAAAGACCAACCGGTTATATTACAGTTATTGGAAATTGAGCCTGGGATGAATTCGCTAAAAGGCGTAATCATGGAATTAGATGATTGTGCTTTCCCTCTATTACAAGGCGTAGTTGCTAGCAGTGATCCTATGGTTGCCTTTAAAGACGCTGATTATGCGATCCTTGTTGGTGCGCGTCCACGTACTAAAGGGATGGAGCGCAAAGACCTATTAGAAGCTAATGGTGCAATCTTTACTGTTCAAGGTAAAGCTATTGCTGCTGTTGCCAATAAGAATATCAAAGTGCTAGTAGTTGGTAACCCAGCTAATACTAATGCCTTAATTCTAGCTAAAAATGCGCCGGGCATCAATCCGCGCAATATTACTTCAATGATGCGCCTGGATCATAATCGTGCGATGAGCCAACTAGCTGCTAAGGTAGGGGTACACCCGACAGAAGTCAACAATATTATTGCTTGGGGTAACCACTCTTCAACTCAGTACCCTGATGTATTTAATGCCGTAGTAAATGGTAAAAAAGCAAGTACTTTAGTTGATGAAAACTGGTTAGTTAATGATTTTATCCCAACTGTACAAAAACGTGGCGCGGCAATTATTGAAGCGCGTGGATTATCATCAGCTGCTTCTGCAGCTTCTGCAGCTATTGACCATATGCGTAGCTGGGTATTAGGTACTAAGGAAGGTGAAATCGTTACCATGGGTGTACCATCTGATGGTAGCTATGGTATTCCTGAAGGCGTAATGTTTGGTTATCCTTGTACTTGTAAAGATGGTGAATACACTGTCGTTCAAGGTTTTGAAGTCAATGAATTCAGCCGTAAGTATATTACTGCGACTTACAATGAGCTATGTGAAGAGCGCGAATCAATCCGCCATCTATTAGGCTAAATAGCTTATTAGCATGTGATATAACATTGTCAGTTGTTATAAAAAAGAAGTTACGTTTTAGCGTAACTTCTTTTTTTGGGATCTTAAGTTTAATTGTTAAAAGACACATTCCCTAGTATGTCAATTCGGATTAAGTGTTAATTTAGCCCTTAGTCCGAATTAACCTATATGTTTAGTGTCTTAAACTAACCGGGGTGATATCGTATGCACCATTGCCATCACCAGCTATGCTAAGGTCAGATAAAGCTTTAAGAGTTCCGTCCTGGCCAATGCTAAACGCATGAATCATTTTATCATCAGTATTTAGAGCATATAAATATTTGCCAGTAGGATCACATTTCACTGACCAAGTTTTCTTGCCGCTATTGCCGGCAGGCACTGAAGGTAGAGCTAAAGGATTTAACTTACCATCTTCTGCAACTGCGTACTCTGAAACGGTACCGCTATCACTATTAGCAACATAGACATATTTACCATCTGGAGTTATCGCAATGCTGTGCGGTTTTTCTTCAGTTTCAGCTTTATCGATATAAGTTAGCTCGCCGGTTTTTTGATCTACTTTGAAACTGCTAACTGAATGGCCGTCATAGTTAACTACAAATAGAAACTTGCCATCTTTATCCATTGCCATTGCAAATGGACTGCTTGCATGAGAGTCAACCGAACCAGAGCCAATCGAAGTTAAATTACCGCTCTCAACTTTGAATTCAGTAATAGAATTATTAGTTGAATTTGCAACATAAACATAATTACCTTGTGGATTTACTACGACTGCCATTGGTCCATTTTGATCACCAACTTTACTAACTTGGGTTAACCCACCGCTTTCTACTTGCTTAAATACTACAACTTCTCCAGTACCTTTACCTTTTTTATCATCATCTGAATAATTAACAACATAAACATAAGAGTCATCTGGAGCGATAGTCATTGCCTGTGGGGTGCCTTTAGCATTAACAGGTATCTTGTAAGCATATTTCAATTTACCACTAAATGGATCAATTTTATATTGTGAAATTGATAACCCGTCATGATTAACTACATATGCATTTTTGGCTTGATGATCAACTACCACTTGTAATGGGCGTTTTGCTGTAGTTACATTATACTTAGAACCTAAATCAGATAAGTTGCCATTCGTAGCATCAATCGCAAGAGTACCAATGTTATCTGAGTTACTATACGGAACATAGGCAACTGATGCCATGCCTTTAAGCGGTATGCTGCTTTCAATAATATTATGTGGTGTACCACCGCCGTTACTATTGCTGCTACCACCGCTACCGCCGCCATTACATGCTGCAAGGCTTATTCCTAAGCTAGCGATTACAAGCGCAATAGAACTTAACTTAAATTTTGAACTTTTAGAAAGACCAATATTTTTCATATTATAATACTCCACAGTTGAATAATATTTAATTAGATAGTCATTTGTATAATAATCCACCCATAACCTCCAGAATGACTCTGCAATAACCTCAATCAATATAATCTCAGCTAGCACTATCCTTGGCTAGTCTCGACTAAATAAACAAAGCTTATTGATCTTAAAGCCCGCTTAAAGTTAAAAGAAGAGCCACTCAGAAGCAATGAAAAATCTAGTATCAATGTTAACTACTAAGGGAAACCCGTCAAAAGGATTATTCGGCCGGCCCCCAATTCATCATTAAACAGTTAAAAAACCTTAGAGAATAAGACAATGAAATTTAGACTGCGCACCTGCTACTTTTCATAATGCCAAAACTTAACTAGGCACCGGTTTATTCTTGTTTATAATTCGTTAACCCTACAGCAGAGGAATTCATGGTTAAAAATTATAATTTACAACAGATACCGTGCTAATTTTCGCTTTAGAACATGCAATTTATACCAAGTTTGGCATCTATTCCAAGCCTATATTCCCATTTGTTAAATAACGATTTCCTGATGTGAGTAGGTAAATATGCAAATTCTAGCGAATTTTTTATATTTACATTTTTTACCAGATGGTAACATTTTAGCTTGCTGAATAAAATAGCTCAATCCGTAGTTTCACGTAGTATTTGCTGATTGCCAACTATTTGATTTCGATAGGTATTTTTATAAAAAAACATTTCTTTTACATACTAATAAATGATATAAATTCGAATTAACCTCTTTAATCTCGGACACTTTTTGTATCTGATACTAACTGCAACTGTTAATATTATTGGGCTTAGTACCGGACACTTTTTTCTAATGCTCCGCTTAATTGGGAATTAAACAGTTTCAATTTATTCATAAGAGTGCTTTATTTATATGAATTATGAAGAATATTAGGCTTTGTTTATGATATTGGCGTTATTTGTTGAACTCTTGGGGGCTCACGAGGCATCAACAAATAACCAATGAGTAATTCGAAAATCTTTTATTTGGGTTTTGGGTTTAAACTTGTATTGATATTGAATTAGCCGCTGTTGCTTCTGGCTATTGGCCATGCCTGCTGTTTATCTTGCTCCGCTTGGCAGTTACTGCCCTTGAATTTCTAGAATTTTCTGATTTTCGATACTTACTCTTCCTAATTAATCCTATTATTTCATCAGAGACAAAATTTTCGCCTAAAGTCGACTTGAAGAACTGGACCAAAGTGTCATGGGTCTCCGTTTGCCCTACCAAATTAATGTGATCGGATCTAACAAGTGATGCTTCCACAGATGTTTTAGCAGAGGCTAGGTTTGGAATCGCAGGATCATAAAATGTTCCGAATAAGGAATGACCTGAACTACTATATACAATATTACAATATTCCACATTTGCAGGGATTGTATCAGCCATTGCGAATAATTTAGCATTGCCTCCGGTAAGCCCTTTAACCGGGTCTAAAAGCAATAGATTAACATTATATGTAGGATATTTTTCTTTCAATTTATGGCAAAAACAAATTGCCTGGACCGCCCCTCGGCTAAATCCAGTGACAGTTATTGTTTGTGGTTCGGATTTAAGCGCTGGATTTTTATTAATTACCTTTTCTAATCCTGAAAATGCATCCTCAATACCCTCAGCAAAACCACGCCCTAAAATCGCAGACGACCCATTAATATTTATCACATCTATGCCTTGATTTGTTTGACTATCACTCTTCTGGGATTCCTGGTTTAAGTTTTCGTAAATAATTGCTTCAATGTTGTCCCCATAAAAGCCACTTTCGCTGTAAATTCCAATATCCCGTATATCTTGATTATTACGTACCTTAACTCCAGAACCATTAAATGCCACCAATACCCGACTTGTAGAAATATTAGCTCTTTTAAGTGGGAGCTCAATTCCATTATTACTGGCAAATATTATTGTTTTTTCCCCCCATTGAAAATATTTGCCGTCGCATGGCAAAGAAGCCAGCTGGACTGTTACTAAAGATTTTAATAACTCCCCAATTAATTCTTTAATTCTTATTTCGTCTAAAATTGGTATGTTCCCATGATTTGCTTCTATTTGATTTATATTCTTGATTAGATCCTCCAAGGAATTAACAATAGGCTGTAATGTTCTGACGGGGTCTCGTGTAATGTCATTCCAAAGCTCCTCCATATCACACTCAGACTGATTGGTTTCAGGGATTGAAACAACGATATATTTAACTAAAAAGAGAATTCGCTGATTAAGTAATTCAGCCTTTTTACCGTTTGATAAAAATAAAGAATAGCCATTATGACCAATAATCGTTTTGAGCAATTTATTATCGGTGTACTTATACGCAGTTAGGAACTTATCGATACCGCCATCTTGCTCAATCAGCGCACATAACTTAAGAGCATCATTTATTAATTTTAGATGCTGTTCCTTTGCGTAAAGCGTTGTATTACAGATTACTCGGTTATGAAAACTATCCGTATTTTTCCTATGAAAGCAAATTGACATCTTTGCAGGCCCCCTCTACCCTTTAATAATGAAAAACCATAACATTTGGAATAACTTAAGGTAGAATTTAGCAGATTTAGTTTGGATGTGAATGAGTTTATGTCTTTAAATACGGTATTTTATCGGCGGCAATATAGAATATTCGTATTTTGATGTTAATTTTATACAAAATAGCGAACCCTTTTATTGCTACAGATAATTAAAGCTAGTTTATTTTTAAGTTAATTTATTAGTAAGTATACTTTATATATATAGAATTATGGAGGGTAGTAAATTTTGTTTATGAAACTGGCATGACACATAAAAGATTATGTCTATGAAGCTGGCACAATCTGCTGATTTGCTGAGTGACTTTGAGTGTATCACCAAATAGCAAACCAGCAATGCAAAATCTTTTATGCGCAAAATTGAGTTATAATCAAGTAACTTTTTAATAAAAATTAGATTCCCCGGATGTTAGCCAACTTTATTGCTATTATTGGCTTGTGTATAATATGCAGGGATTTGGTACTTATATGACAATAATTGCACGCCTTCGCTATCTGGCATTAATAACTTAACTTCTTGATTAATTTCCGGAACTTTAAGCATTAGTTCGCAACTATAATCACTGCATTGATCGCTTAATACCATTAAATTTTCGGTTAATATTTTGGGTTCACCTGTTATTTTATGCATTTCATCTGAAGAGATATTAATATCAATGATGCACTCACCCTTATAGCAAGAATTAGTATATTCATTAATATTAAATGTAGCATAGGTTGCGTTACTCTCAGCAAAAGCATTGATACTGCTAACAGCGGCTAAAATTATAAGAAGTTTTTTCATGGTGACTGGCTCCTAGTGGTTAATTAACGGTAGTATACTAATAACATAAAAATGTTAAAACCATCCAAAAATGACACCTATGCCAGCAAGCAAGTCAAAATAGCAAACAAGTAATACAAAATCTGCTATGTGGAAGACTTAAGTTATAAATTAACTAACTTTTTAATATAAAAAAATGCCCTAATTTAACGTTAGGGCACCTATCTAAGCATTAACTCACTGCGACTTGCGAGCCAGATAAATCGGCGCTGCATGATCGCCACAGAAGCCGATGCCGGATGAAGGATCGCTTAAAAATTTAGCATCTTTCAAGCGGCCTTCGTCAATAATTTTATCACCCATATTAGCCTCTATGTATAGTTTAGGTTTGATACTCGTACCTTTTAATACAAAGAAATCGAACATTTGTCCTCTTTCTCTATCCAGAGTTAAAACTAAATCACTCTCAATTGTATTTTTATAATTCATATCTGAAGTAGTTAAGTGAGCATCATAAACATTTGAGCTGTTTTCCCTTAACTTTAATGTTATTTTACAATATTCAGGAGTATCATCAATTCTATCCCATGCGCCGCTAAGATCAACCGCTACTCGTGGTTCGTAGCCAGGCTCGTAATAGTAGCGCTGTATTGATGACGCGCTTACAAATACAGCATGAAGGTCTTTATAATACTTAAAGTTCTCCCCACCCCGGCAAGAAATAGTATCTGGGCTTGTTAAATTACACATATTACTTTGCACATAACCACCAGCTACATTAAGCATAAATCCCATACTGTAGCCCGCCACATCGCTTTGGTTAAAAACTAACTGATATGTTGCCCCTCCAGAATTGATAATCCAAGGATGAGCTAAAAACACCTCTTCGCCGTTTTTACCATTATTCCCATTAAAGTTAAGATTTAACATTTGCGGATTAGTTTGACTTGATGCTTTATTACCGCCGCCTGAATTACTGGTTCCAGTATTACAGGCAACTAAACTAACAGTAGCTCCAGCTAGTAACAGCCAACTCTTCAATTTATTCCTATTCATTTATATATTCTCCTAAGCATTGAAAAATCCGAGGTACAAATGATAAGAAATTTACCAAGCTTGATGAATAACAAAATTGTTACTTTTGGATGCTAACTAGGGTTTAAATTATAAAATTAGTTGAATTTTAGAAAGTTGGTGGTAATGAATTATAACAGCATATGTATAGAAAAATTACTGAGTTAACTGGCAGCGAGTTTGCCCTGTTTTGATAAAAGCCAAATCGTCTAGTCTCAGGTCAACTTGGCCTAAGCTCTGAATTTGTGGATTAAGCCCGCTTTGCTGGGATTTTGCAAATTGATCACAATTGGCCTTAGTTGCCAGAATATTCGCTGTCTGCCAATATTGCAACTTATTAACGATAATAGACAGCGGTTCATAATAGCTATCTTGATACACTAAGCGTTTCGTTTTTATATTAAAAACCAGAATATCCCGGCTATCTGGCCCAGTCCCTCGATCAGCAAAAATATAATTATGCCATTTACCGATAAAATAACTAGCCATACCACTTTTAACCAGCCATCCTTTAGAAGTGTCCCATTTGCATTTTGGGTCATTTCCTGGTTTAACCAAAATTAATGAACCTGCTTCATCAGGTTCTGGTTTGGTTACTACAGTTAAGTTTGGGTATTGAACACACAAATTATCAAAAGTTCCTTTGGCAGCCACTGGGACTTCACTTCCGGCTAAAATTCCATCAAATGTAGTAGCCGCAGCCATAACTGGAACTAGTAGACTTAGAGTTAAGGCTGAGTTAATTATATTTTTTAACATTATTAAATCCTAGTATTGCTAATACTCAAGTCTCTTGCCACAGGTTATTAAAACCATAACGAAAAAAGAGACTTTATGAATAAAGGCTTAAATTGCAAGCAAATCAGTCAAATCATCGATTGCTTGCTGATAATTAATTACTTTAATAGTGGTAAATCCCAGCTCTTTGGCTGCTGTCACATTAGCGAGGCTATCATCAAGAAAAATACAGTTTTCTGCTTTAATTTGATTCTTAGTTAGTATAAACTCAAAGATTTGCGCGTCTGGTTTAATTAATTTTAGTTTGGCTGAGACATTAATATCGTCAAATAATTGCCAAAACTTATGCTTTTCATAAAGGGCATTAAAAATATCATTTGGCATATTGGTTAAGGCATGTAAATGATAACCACCAGCTTTTAATTTAGTTAGTAGTTCAATCATATCCGGGATAGGCCGTAATGCAATCACAACTTGCTGCAACAGGGCCTCAATTGCTAAAATTGAGCACTTCAAATTATGCGCCAGCTGCTCTTTTAACTCTTTGGTGGTTATAACTCCTTGGTCATATGCCAACCATTCGCGGGACTGAAAAGTTTTTTTGAGGAGGTTCGTGGTATCGGGGGTGGTAAAGACGCTTCGCAATATATGTTCAGGTTGCCACTCTAATACAACATTGCCAATATCAAAAATTATGTGCTCATATCTCTTACTCATTGTTACTATCTCCATGTAACAAAGTAAATTCGGGACACCTTATCCCGATTTTACATAGATTAAAATTATACCATACTAATTAAAAATTCCTAAGTGATGTTACGCACAATAATAAAATTTAAAGTAGTCTATACGTCAGTCTACACTTGAATTAGCGCTTTAACAACTCGGAAATTAAAAAATAA
>CAYLRR010000039.1:0-13368 GCA_964386295.1 uncultured Neisseria sp. | reverse complement strand
ACTATATTTATTTCCAAAAAAGACTTAAAAAAATGGCAACCGTTTATCTCTGCATTTATGGCCAGTGGTATTGGCTTTTACAATCCCATTTATGCAGCTATCAAAAGTAACAATTCAGTACAAGCTTCGCTGCAGGCAGCACTCACTGCGGAGCCCACTCTATTATGTCATCAAGCGTGGACCAAGACCGGTAGAGACGCAAAGCTCGCTCGCGAACAGACCCTTTATAACCATGCAGAAATGGTTCTGGGATTTTGGCAACGTCATTCAGTAGGCAAAGAAAATGTGATTCATAAGCATTTGTTTACCCACATTAAAAGAATAGGTACTGCGAAAACGATTCTTACTGCTGTTGCAGAAAGAAGCTATTCACTCGCCTTGCGTAAAGCATGTTTTGGATTGCAGTTACCGGTGGTGAAATTGTTATTGCAAACCAGCGGTATTAGCCTTGAGATCAATGAGTTAACCAGCAAAAATCAAACTGCATTAGACTTGGCGCGATCCGCCAAAGGTAATCAAGAGGATAAAGCTCAAATTGTTGCTTTAATTCGAACAGCAGGCGGAAAAACCGCACAAGAACTAGAAAGCTGTACGCATTCCATATAAAGAAAAATAGCGAAGGATTTCAGATTGAGCCAAAATCAGGAGATCCTTCGCTGCGCGCGGTATATAATCATAAAATCTAAAAAACAGGGTTTGCAATGAAAAAAAACACGCCGTTATCAGTCACCCAATTTATATTCAATATCGTCAAACCCTATAAAGGATATCTTGCTATTTTTGCATTGGTAGCCTTATTTTGGGCAATCACCAATACATTACTTCCGTATATCATTAAAATCATTATTGATAAAGCGGTCGCATTCCAAGGCCATCAAGCAGCTGTTCTTCCTGCTATCCGGCCCTATATTTTTTTGTACGTTGCCTTATGGATAGGCCTGTGTCTGGATATGCGGTTATTAGATTGGGTCAAGCTTAAATTGTTTCCCAGCCTAAGACAGGACACGATCTCAAAGATGTTTGCTTATTTAAATCAACATTCACATCAGTATTTTCAAAATAATTTTGCAGGCAGTTTGACGAATAAAATTGCAGATATGCAAGGTGGCGTGGTTGATATTTTAACTATTCTTGATTATATTTATGCTCAAACTCTGGGACTAATCATTGCCGTTATAACTCTATTATTCATCCATCCGATCTTTGCCTTTATTTTGGTAGCCTGGGTAGTCACTTTTCTCCTCATCACTTTTTTCTTTTTGAAACCCATTCAGAATTTATCCCATGTTTTTGCAGAAGCTCGGAGTTCCTTAATTGGACACATGGTGGATAGCATCAGTAATATTGTCAATATTCGCTTATTTGCCAAACACCGTTATGAAAATAGCTATATCAATGCCTCGATTGCTGACACCATCCAAAAAGACAGAACCATGTTAGGTAAAATCATCCATATGCGCGTCTGGTGGGATGTCAGTATCGTGGCCTTATTAGGAATTAATCTTTGGATCTTGGGCAGCATGTATAGCCAAAATTTGGTCACTGTCGGAGATTTTAGTTTTATTATTACCTTATCCATTAGCATATTATGGAATCTTTGGTTTGTAGCGGGTCAATTCGTAGCGTTTTCGGAGCAAATTGGGAAATGTAGACAAGCTCTTACTATTCTGAATGCTGCGCATGATATTAAGGATGCAGAGAATGCATCACCTTTGGTAGTGAGCAAAGGCGAAATTCAATTTAACAATGTGAGTTTTCATTATAGTGAAGGCGCACAATTATTTAATAATCAAAACATCCAGCTTCATTCTGGAGAAAAAATAGGACTCGTGGGTTTTTCGGGAAGTGGCAAAAGTACTTTTGTAAATCTTATTCTCAGGCTATTTGAAGTGGAGGTGGGAGCGATTACCATTGACGGTCAAAATATTAATGCGGTCACCCAAGAATCCTTACGCGAAAGCGTCGCCTTCATTCCGCAAGACATCTCATTATTTCATCGCACGCTCATCGAAAATATTCGCTATGGACGTTCAGATGCAAGCGATGCAGAAGTTATCGAAGCTGCAAAAAAAGCGCATTGCCATGAATTTATTAGTCAATTGAATGACGGCTATGAATCCATGGTAGGCGAACGTGGCATCAAATTATCCGGGGGCCAACGCCAACGGATTGCTATCGCAAGAGCGCTGTTAAAAAATGCACCGATTCTCATTTTAGATGAAGCAACTTCTGCGTTGGACTCCGTGACAGAAAAATATATTCAAGATGCGTTACATCATTTGATGCAAGGAAAAACGACGCTCGTGATTGCACACCGGTTATCTACCCTCTCTGCAATGGATAGAATTTTAGTATTAGACAATGGCCAGATTATTGAAAGCGGAACCCATGCTGAATTGCTCCAACAGCAAGGACATTACGCCACCATGTGGCATATGCAAGCGGGTGGATTTCTTCCTGAACATGGAGAAAATAATGTTTGAAGTCTGAATTGGGCGTGTTTACAATTCATCCCAGACGCCTACGTGCCGCGGCCATATCATTACCCATAATTCTAACGCTACGCCCTGCAGTTTATCCGCAGGGCCCAGAAGGTCTCTTTTCAAAGAAATAATTTAATGTGTTAAACATATTCTTTTCATTTGGTTTTCGAGATAATATCCGCTTTTTTAGGGATATTTTCCATGGATTGGATATAAAATGAATACGACTCCATGAATATCGGTGATGAACGTTTAAATAAAAGAGCAAAAATTGTAAAGGTTGGTCTGAAACGAAAGCTGCATATCAATTTTTTGGAAACGATTTAGTTACCGCCAGAAAAATTATCAAGCCTCATCGGATATCTACTTTAAATCGAATAAAAGCACATCCGATTGTTTTATTGATTCAAGATACAACCACGCTTAATTATAGTGGTCAAAAAGAGCACCAGGATACAGGACCTATTCAGCAAGATAATGTACGCGGTATATTTTTGCATCCGACGTTAGCAATCACTCCCAATCGTGAATGCTTAGGTATTATTGACTACGAACAATGGTCTCGAGAAAAATTTACGCATCAAACATCGGAAGAACGAAAAACGCAGCGATATTACAAATCTATAAAAGAGAAAGAAAGCTATCGCTGGGTTCGTGGGTATAAAAAGGCAAGTAAATTAGCGAAGGCGATGCCTGATAATCAGTTTGTTTATATTGCTGATAGAGAAGGCGATATCTATGATATTTATCATGAAGCAAAGAATGCATTTTGTAACAGCACCGCCGAATGGGTGATTAGAGCTACTGTCGACCGTGCTATTTTAGATACAGAGCATCCTAAAGAAAGAAGTCGATTAAAAGCAAATGTCAAAGCGAGTGATAGTGTAGGTAAGGTAACATTCACCGTTTCTTCGTCTGGAAATCGGAAAAAACGTGAGGTAACACAAGATATTTTTACAAAACAAATCACCTTGCTTCCCCCGCGTGAAAAGGCAAAAGGTGGTCTTAAACCGGTTCAAGTAACAGCAATCATCGCAACAGAGACGAATCCTCCTTCGGGAGAAAAAGCTATAGAATGGACCTTACTTACGAGTATACCAGTGTTTGATTTAGAGGCTGCACTGCAAATTATTCAATGGTATTTATGTCGCTGGCAGATCGAAATTTATTTCAAGATTTTAAAAAGTGGATGCAATATTGAAAAACTACAATTAAGTGATAAACAACGATTTAATCCCTGTCTTGCTATGTACATTATTACCGCTTGGCGTATTTTATTTTTAACGATGTTAGGTCGTGCATCTCCTTCACTAAGTAGTGAGTGTGTATTTGATACAATAGAGTGGCAAACAGCATATGTCATGATATATGAAAAAACACCACCTCAGGAGATACCCACATTAGCTGAGGTTTTAAAAATGATTGCTCGATTAGGCGGTTTTCTTGGACGAAAACATTATGGTGACGCAGGCCCTATCGTTATGTGGAAGGGCATGAGAAATCTTTATCAGCATAGAAGAGCACGGGAAGCTTTTCAAAACGCCTACGGCCATACTTATGGGTAATGATATGAGCGCGGGACGTAGGCGACCAGGGTAATTTATAGACACTCATGCTCTTACCCTGGTTCAATCGGCTATACAATCACATTTGGGCTAAAAAATGATAAGTATTTAATGAGCCCGCGTATGACAGCATGTATTGTTTAATTCACCCTGCGCTACTCAAAATTAGCCGAATTTTTTCCCTTGTCTGGGCTCCATCCCTTCGTCATGATTGACCGATTCGTCTGGATCAGTCTCTAGTTCCAGAGGTCGCTTTGCTAATGAACTTGTGGTTGCTAGGAATCCAATATTCGTTCTTTTGGGACAACGACTTTCTGGTTCGTTCGCGCGCGTTCTTTTTCCGGAGATGATTTGTTGTGATTGTGGTTGCAAGCCTAAAAGTTCAATATGCACTTGCCTTAAGACTGGGGTGTAGATTTTTTTTGCTATATGTTTTTTTAAAATATGTTTTGCGATGTTTTCGATCAAATATGCCCCGCAACTGAAGGGATCGTCTTGGTAATAATAAGTTTTATCTTCAATCATCAAATGAGTAGGCTGATAAATCTCTTGTACAGCATTTTGAGCGATTTTAATCACGATATTTGAATAAATTGAATGTCTTAGGCTGTCATAATAAGCAATGTTGGCATGGCCTTGTTCGATGAAGATTTTAATAGCGACCCAATGCTGATGGATACAAATGGGAACAATCAAGTGGATGTTATCCCTCACTTTATGGTTGCCTAAAAAGTCGAGAAAATGCCGTAGGAAATTAATTTCCGAGGGCGCTTGATGGTAATCGAGTGGCGCCAAGAGATAGAAATTGGCTTTATCATTCAATTTTTTTTCCAACAAGCGGTTCACGTGTTCGGCAGTATAGTACGCTTTTTGGTTGGGTTCTCCGTTTGGTAGCACCAATGGCTCTTCTTGAAACGCAGCTGCGCTTGAAGAGCTAGATGCAGGCATCAACTGCTCGGGCTCTTGTGTCACAAGCAAAACCTGATTTCTAGTACAGGGTTGTTCTGCGATAGGACTTGGTATTGCCGGCTCTTCTGGCGCTTCTTGTTCACCAAAAAATTGTTCTCTTTGTTCGCGAATGACATCGAGTTGCTGAATTAGTTTTGGTGTCACGATGCGATGATGCTCGGAATGAAACTCAATTGCTTTATCGAGCAATAAATACTGCAATGGTAGCAGTGCTTCAGACTCGGTCGGTTGTGATTGTTTTCTTAAAAACAAAGCCTCAAGCAATGCGAGCGTTGCGCGATGATCTTGGTAAAAACCAAGTTTTATTAACTCATTGATCATCTTTTTCAGTTCATTGAGCGGCAAATAAAGAATGATCGGGTTTAAATCATGCGTAATGGCAAATTGATATTGCACATGTTTACCACAGGCATGTAATAAGCGCTGAAAATAATCGTGCGTTGATTCTAAAATCAGCATTTTTAAAGCCACAGCCGGGGTTTTTTTCAGGAAGTGTGTGACCATGACGTTGGCCGTTTGCTTTCTATCAAAAAAGACTTCTGTCGTTTGTTGTGCCGCGGTTGGCGTGCGTGGTCCTGCAAAAAAAGACGTATTCGAGCGTGCTTTAGGGATTAACGGTATTTTGGGGGAATAATGCTCAAGACATAATAGCTGCTCCAGTGCCTTGATGTTTTGATCGGCAATGACCTTAAAAAGAGAATTTTGATAAGCCGCATCCCATTCTGGCAATTGCCTGGACAAACGAACCGGGGTGTTGCGAATTTGAAGAATAGGTTTGATGGAGGATACCACCGGTGCTTGTAACCCCAGCTGCGTGCTTAATGCGATTTTTTCTGCTGCGGGCAATCGCAAAAGAATACTATTCAATATTTGTTGGCGTTCGCGGCTACATTGAGCGAAGGTCAGATTAAATTGATACAGTAAACGTTCAAAGATTTCTGTGTTTAAGCCTATCTGGTTCGAAGTGAGTCTTGCGTAACAATCTAAAAGTGTAATCACTGCATTGGGATGAAGATAAGCCAGATTCAGTGCAGCATCAAAGAGACTATTCAACTGAGTTTGGTCTTGGTATTGCAGTCTACTTAGTCCTTGTAGCAATTGGTTTAGCTCAAGGGAGTCATACTTTCGCAGCTCTACGATTGAAAGCATCTCGGTTAGGTCTAAGGACGTAAAATCTCGCAAAAGATTTGTTTCAGCTAATTCTCCCAAGGCGTAAATGGTGTTGGCGATTTCTTGGCTTTTTGGGTTGCTAGTGCTAAATTTCTCAAGAAGAGGCTGCAATTCAGCGACAGTCATTATGCCTTGTAATTGTTTTGCTTTGGCTAATTCCCCTAAGGCGTAAATGGTGTTGGCAATATTCTGGCTATTGGGGGTGCTAGTGCTAAGTTGCTCAAGAAGAGGCTGTAATTCAGTGACTCTAATGGTGCCTCGTAATTGTCTTGCTTTGGCTAATTCCCCTAAGGCGTAAATGGTGTTGGCTATATCTTGGCTATTGGGGGTGCTAGTGCTAAGTTGCTCAAGAAGAGGCTGTAATTCAGTGACTCTAATGGTGCCTCGTAATTGTCTTGCTTTGGCTAATTCCCCTAAGGCGTAAATGGTGTTGGCTATATCTTGGCTATTGGGGGTGCTAGTGCTAAGTTGCTCAAGAAGAGGCTGTAATTCAGTGACTCTAATGGTGCCTCGTAATTGTCTTGCTTTGGCTAATTCCCCTAAGGCGTAAATGGTGTTGGCTATATCTTGGCTATTGGGGGTGCTAGTGCTAAGTTGCTCAAGAAGAGGCTGTAATTCAGTGACTCTAATGGTGCCTCGTAATTGTCTTGCTTTGGCTAATTCCCCTAAGGCGTAAATGGTGTTGGCTATATCTTGGCTATTGGGGGTGCTAGTGCTAAGTCGACGAAGAAAAGGCTTTAATGTATTTGCTCCAATCTTACCCAGTAAACGTTCATTTTTGGCGACCAGTCCAATTCCATAAAGCGCACGTGCAATCATTTTGCTGGTGATAGCATTGCTATAACTAAGTTCGGTGATAATTAGAGATAGCGCAGAAGCATGCAGAAATACGCTGGAATAGCGACTAACTTTACCTAGATTGTGTAATAAAAATGCAATATCTGCTGTTTTAAGGCTTTGAAAAATCAATCGAGCATTTGCCTGATGGTTGAGCATTTGGTTGATGCGGTGTATCAAGGGAGTGATTCTAGCGCTATTAAAATCACGCTGATTGAGGGCCGCATTTTTAATCGAGTTCGCCAATTCTCGCATTATAACAATCCTGGTTGTGTAAAAAAGCTAATTGTATTATAATTAATCGCAAACATCTACTATTAATCATTCGTCAACCGCGGACATGCCATGCGATTCATGCCATAAGGAGCGTTTGCTTGCATTCACTTTCGCCATTCTAAGATCTTGCACTGCTCTGTTGTTTGTAAAAGGCACATGAGGCAACCGAGCAAATAACAAAACGGATATCTCAAATTTACTCAGTCTCTACCAAAGGTTATGCGCATCTGATTTAGTAATGCGGCCTCGTCGCTTATCAGTTTTTTTCGAAATTTCAGGCATCTCTTTTTTGCCTGCCGTAAGGATTTTTTGGTAAATGCGCCCAAGCTTGAGGTATTCTGTTTCAGTCAACCACTTTTCTTTACGGCCAGACACTATTTTACAAACGCGTTGCAATAATCGTTTCATTTTTTTCGCTCAGCGATAGCCATTAGAGTCGATAATAAAGGCCAACTCTCGTAATAAATGAGAACCACATAAGCCATGCTTCAAGTGATTATAAGATAATTAGGATGCCCAACAATCATGGGTCATCACCCCGCCATAATTCGGAATGATAGCAATATCGCCCATGGCCTCTTTCCCTCGTTTGCGATGGAGAAATTTCAAGGTCAAATCACCTGCAGAATACAAATGAATCCAGTGATTTTGCTTATCCACACGCAACGATGTTTCATCGGTATGCGTAGAGGGAGAT
Organism: uncultured Neisseria sp.; assembly: GCA_964386295.1. Lineage (GTDB taxonomy): Bacteria > Pseudomonadota > Gammaproteobacteria > Burkholderiales > UBA11063 > Aquella. The sequence goes on along the minus strand of CAYLRR010000039.1, from coordinate 5,371 downwards.
GTCATCAACTGGATGGTGGTGTTATTTTCCCAAAGCGCCAAAGCAGTATGCAAGCGCATAGGGAGGGATGCTTGAGTTTGATGATGTTTTCTTGGTGGTATTTTCCATAGAAATGCTGAGGATGATGTTAAACAGCATTATAAGCGTGTTGAATAGCGCCGCAGTCTCACTGGATACCTTGCCAGATTGAACCTGCTCGTCAAAGCTCACTTTTATTTTATCGAAATCAGCTCAAATCGATTGTTTATCAATGCTTGCCATCAATTTATACGCTTGATTATCAATGTTAGTAAAGAATGAGCGTGTTACTTTTGATTGGTGCCATTGAAACTTTTGTGTGTTGGTTTACAGGAACATTAGTACGTAAACGGGGAGGCATGGCTGATTATCAAGCCCACTCAGTTAAGTTCAGATCTGTTTTATCGGTGGTCTATTTAGGAAGAGAGGTACTCAAAAAAGCATTTAAAATGACAAAAAAGGAATTTACTTTAGTTTTGAATAACCTTATCAATATGGCCGCGGCACGTAGGCGTCGGGGATGAATTGTAAACACGCCCTTGTCAAAAGCCCCTAAGATCCATATGATATCCATGAAATTATTCACTGCTGAATTGGACTATTCAATCATCCTGCAAGCGCAACAAGAACATGCTTCGGATCATTTTTTATCGCTCTCAACAATGCTTTAGCCGGACCGGTAGGCTCACGTCTACCCTGCTCCCAATTTCTCAATGTACCCAGTTTAACATCAATTAATTTGCAGAATTTATCTTGGGTTAATCCAGTTGCCATTCGAATGCTTTTCACCTGAATGGGATCAACAACAAATTCACTGGATGGCGCCCGTTCACCATCGATAATTTCATTCATTTGAGTCATGCTTTCAACTAATTTATCAAACAAATTGCTGTCCATGATCACCACCCCTAATTTAATTTACGTAATATTTTCTTTTGTTTTTCAGTCAAATTATCTTGTATGCCCTTTTTATAAACTAAGGACTTACAAGCATATCAAAAGTATACTCTAGATACGCAAGTAAGTCAATGGCGTATAAAATGAACTGCCTTCGAATTATTAAAAAATTAAACCTCATTCAAAGCCTGTATTCATCATAAACAATGCAAGGTTTCTACCAACATTGATTACTTAAATAATTTGTAATATTTGCGTCAGCATAGCATAATTTATACCAGGAAGTTTGCCTCTCTAGTTTGGAAATACCGCATGCCGAAATCTAAAATCCTGATTGTTTGGTCAAATTATTACGGCGAACTTGCTGAACAACAATTGGAAAGCTGTGTACAACTCTTACAACAGTCTGAATATGCCTATACCATAGAAACCGTAGCCGCCGGCACTTATGAAATACCGGTTGTGATGCAATATTATCATCGCAATGAGCCTTTTGATGGCTATATTCCACTGAGCTTATTGCTCCAAGGCAGCACGGACCATTACGAATTTATTTGGGAGCACGTGAAAGAATGTTTTATTCGCTTTGCTTTGGATGGCTTATTACTTGGCAATGGCATCATCTCTGCGCCTAGTCCGGAAATCATGCGAGAACGAGTTGCGAATGGTGAGCGGGTCAAAGAAGCTTTTCTTGCCATCGATTATTTAATTAAATTTAAAAACAGACATCGAAAATGAGGTAAGTCCCCGGTACGCCATCCTGAGCGTAGCGAAGGATCTGGAGTTAGAAAATGAGTAAAATTTTAATTGTTTCTTCGAATATCCACCAAGAGCTGGCTGCAAAACAACTTGCTAACTGTCTAGACATCGTTAAAGCATCCGCATACGATTTTCAAATTGAAACCGTTGAAGCGGGTACTTATGAAATTCCTTTTGTCATACAGGCTTATCATAAAAATCATAGCTTTGATGGGTATATCGCGTTGGGACTGGTATTAAAAAAAAATCCAGATCATTATGATTACATCATGTCGCATATCAAAACCTGCTTTACAAAATTCGCCCTGAAAAATATAGCCGTTGGCAATGGCATCATTACAGGCTCAGATATGCAGGAATTAGCAACCCATATTGATAGCAGCGATCCCTGTCTGTCTGCATACCCGTCTGCGTTGCATGCGGTTGATTATCTGATCAAATTGAAGAATCGTTTATAAAAAGATCCCACGGACAAGCCGCGGGACTTAGAAATAAACGGTTGCGTTACCAATCAAAATTAACTAGAAGCCACCGCCACTATTACTTCGACCGCTGCCAAGGTCAGTACTGAGATCATCAGCACGGCCAGATCCACGATGAGCGCTAGCGCCAAACATACCTAAATTGTGGGTAGTTGCCAACGGAACCGCTGCTGTGAAATAAGTCGCTAATCTAGACGCTTCCTGTGAATGTAATGTTTCTGCAAAGTCTTTAATACCCGCCATTATTGGCTCAAACTTTCCAGCGAAGATCGCATCCTTTTTAGGCGTGACCTTTTTATATTCTCGAGGCTTAGGGTCGTCACGTACCTCAGCTGTTGCACTTTGTTGATGTAGTAACACGTCCTGTAACTCATCTACTAACTCAGTTCCAGATTCAGTCAAGGTAGTAACTGCTGCACACACCTTACGCTGCCATTCATTCTCAGGAGCCAGCACATTAAACTCAACATCTTGGCATTCTGTAAGCTCGTCCAACAACGCTTGAAGCGCTTGTTGTTTTTTATCAAGCGCCGCACCCTTAGCTACAAACTTTTGTATGTCGTTAAAAAATGTACCCTGATCAATCGACCTAAGTTGCTGTTGAAACCCGGTTAACTGTTCTCGAATGTTATTATGAAACGCAATTAATCGATGAATTTCTTCTCTAACCGGCTTAACCGAACTCATAATTTCTAAATCTTTTTTAGGTTGTTTTTGGGTAGCATTTAAAATATCGGTTAAGTCTGACCCAACAGCATTGTAAACACCGCGCTGCTCTTCCGTTACCATGAAAGTACTTTCCCCCACAAATTGATAGGCAAGGATTTTATTAATCGAATTTTGCAAAGAGGCACAATCCGTTTGATAAAAAGTCTTTTTACTCTTGGATTTGTCGGTCTCTACTTTTTCTTGAAGGCGTGTAATACTATCCCTTATGTGATCAATGATTGTTTTATCTTCCTGATCAGCACCTTCTAAAAGAAGATCTTGCGAAAGAGGAATGTTGGGCAGCTCCACTTCATCATTAGCCTCCTGCAACTCTTGAAGCTTCTCTGCCATAGCAGTCAATGACGCTTTAAATGCTTCTTTTGTCACTCTACAATTGTCCCACATTTCGTTTACTTCTTCTTCGGAGCTTTCAAAATCCAGAATATGTGATTCGAATACGTAACCACTAGCGGCTGATTCAGATTCGTCTTCTGATCGATCATGAGCTTCTTCTCGAGTTCCCGTAACCTCATTTGCTATTTGCTCCAAAAGACCTGTAGTTAGTTTTTGCAATATACTTTGCTGTACGCTTTCCAATATCTCTTCTTGCGCCTTAGCCAAAACCTGGGTCGCCTGCCTTCCGAGCGCTGAGGAATTTTCTACCTCACGTTCTCTCCTCACCGCCATTTCTACCGCTTGCTCTAAATTTTTAATTCCATGTTCCATCAATAGCCGAAGCTGAGGTTCTTCATCCATATCTTTTATATGAGTAATTGCAAGATCTTCTATTTTACTTTGCAATATCTTATCGAGCGTTTGACCTTCTCCATAATGTTTTGCCAGGATGGCTTGAAGCTTGTCCTCATCACCATCCTGTTCATGTTTTCGACCCAAAATCTTTTGACGCCACTCGTCCATGACGACTAAATGTCTATCTGCCCCGTAGTGTTTGTCTACCATCGCTTTAAGTGCTTGGTCAAGGAATGCGCTTTTTCGCATTTCTTTAATAATATTTAAGGTGTTATCTACTTCATTTGAAATTAACCAATTCGAAGCCTTAACCAACCACGCGCTATCATATTTCTGCATTGCATCTGCCAAATGCGTATAATTTCCCGAGTCAAGATATTGTATAATGTTTATCATGACATCACGCATAGCTGGATTGATATCCTCCCTACTCAAATAAGTAGAAATTTTTCCATACATACCCTTAACGATATCCGCCACCAGCTGCTCTTGGGTACGAGGATCATCGTGTTTTGCAAGTTGCGTACGAATCCCTGCGTGCTGTCTTAAGTTCGCGAACAAGGGAATAAACTCGGGTTCGATGAATCTATCAAATTCTGCTAATGGATTAAGAGTTAAGACATGGTGGATTAACTGAATATATTTCTCTGGTTGCAATGTTGTGTAATTTGAAACCAAACCTAATCCAACAGCATATGAAGGGCTAAACAAGGTTGGAAACAAAGTCTGGATAAATACCCAATCTTGAGCAGCATTAAAATCACAAAGAACTTTAGGTTCTCCTGTTCCATCAAAATAGGATAATTGTCTGGTACGCGTATTTAAAATATATCCTCTTGAAGTAAGTGAAGACACAGGATCTGCATATATGGGCAGCCCAGAAGTAAAATAAGTTAAAACTTCTTTATTTATTTTATCCCAAGCACCTAACCCACTAACGCTTGGATTGTCAGCATAGCGGTTTAATTTTTTTGCTAAATTGTTGTAAGTCTCATTACGCGGAATAGACTCATGTGGTTTAGGCTGTCCCTTTATGTCTGACTCAAGTCTGACGCTCTCAGTAACCAAACCTGCATGCTGAATATCGCGTTGCAATGTATGGCTAGTCGAAAAAACTCGATATTCATACTCACGCAGACCTCGATCATCAAAACTACTTGTCATCACATTCCCCTTAATGTGTATATAATATACAATATAGATTACGTTTTAGCATAAATCAAATTTTTAGAGCTTGATCACACCACGCGATTTTTTGCGTTTATATTTCTCAATCCGTTTAACCAAAAAATCCAGGACGACGCAGAGATGGATCTACAACCGTCACAGGGGAGTCATCTGTTGATTTATTTTGCCCCAATTTATTCATCTCAACCTGTAAGCCTTCAGGGGTTAAATCTTCAGAATAAGCGTCTGCTAAGCGTTTTAAGAAACCGATATCAGCGTGATTAAACTTGTTAACCGTAGTAAAAAATTGTTCGCGCTTTTCTAATGTAGGGAAGTTAAAGAAAATACCACACCAATTTTTATATTCGTCTTCATTGATAGGCGTAGTAAAAACATCTTTGCTTGCAATGAGACCATAAGCGAACAAGAAGTCGTTAAATGCGGTCGCTGCAACTTGAATTCGGTGGATACGTTGTTGCAGAGCCACCCCACCATTATCAAAGCTATGCCTGCCAGGAAGATCCATTAAATCTTTCAGCACCCTCTCGCAGGCAAATAAGGAAGGATCCTAGCTAACAACGTTAAAAATT
>CAYLRR010000038.1:0-15163 GCA_964386295.1 uncultured Neisseria sp. | reverse complement strand
CGTAATGCCGAAGAGAAGTTGCATAAACTAAGTCGTGCAGTATCTCGCAAGAAAAGAGGTAGTAATAACCGTTATAAGGCTAGACTAAAGTTAGCCAAATGGCATGAAGGAATCAGCAATATGCGCAATGACTTTTTACATAAGCTAAGTAATAAATTAGCCAATATATACGATGTTATTGTGGTTGAAGACATAAACCTGCGTGATATGAGCCAAGCATTACGCGTTGGTAAATCAATTGCAGATAATGGCTTTGGTATATTCAGGCAGTACTTGAATTATAAATTACTAGAAAGAGGTAAACAGCTTATCACGTTGGATAAGTGGTTTGCCAGTAGTAAAACTTGTTCTAAATGTGGCACAAAAAACGATGAGTTGCAATTATCCGATCGTGTATATCATTGCCTCAATAAAGAGTGTAATCATGAGCAAGACCGGGACTGGCAAGCAGCGATAAATATAAGAACCGCTGGAATAGCGGAGATAGCTTGGTAAATATTCTGACATTGGTCGGAAGTTCCCAAGAAGCCCCAACTTCAAGCTTTAGCTAAGTTGTGGGTAGTTCACATGTGAAGTCACAAAAGTTATTTGCTAAATGCACTGATAACAAGGGTAAAGTTACCACGAAATATACTTTGCATAAGCACGTGTATTATTTCTGTGAGTTTGAGGGAAATCGCCAGTGTGAATTAACTTCTTTGGCTCGTGGATGGTGCAAAGTAGGCGGGGTGAAAGTAACTGGTTATGATACACCAGCACAAATTTTTTGTGCGATTCAAGGAGGGCAAGTTCTAGCAATTTCCAATGCAAAATGTACTTTGCCAAATGGTAAATCGTATCAAGCTGAATCTTACTTTAATAGTTTATGATAGGCATGGTCATTTATCATTTTGCAGTTGCCATTCCTTAATTTTTTGTTTAATCAAAGGCATTTGTGCCATCGCAGCCTGATAACCTAAATTTATTGCCTGCTGCTTTTTATCAAATCCAAAGCTTGAAAGTAGGCTAATATCTGGGCGTATTACTATATCAGCTTGGTTTAATTGCTCATTTAGTAATTTTATGCTAAGTATGTTTATAGTTTGGTCAAAATTTGATAAATAGCCATTTCTACCTTGTTCTGGTTTTGCAGTGATATCAACTGCAATTACGAAATTTGCACCCATTTTTTTAGCGTATGTAACGGGTACCGGCGCAGCTAATCCGCCATCTACATAGCGGTGATTACCCATAACTACTGGCATGAAAATATTTGGTATTGAACATGACGCCCGTACTGCTATTCCGGTATTTCCGTTATTAAAGCCAATACTTTTGCCGCTATCGAGATCCGTCGCTACCGCGGTAAATTTTAATTTTAACTTTTGGAGCGGAGTGTTTTTAACTCTTGCATTAACAAAATCTTGAAGTTTTTGCCCCTTTAACACCCCATTTTTGCTAAATGTGAAATCTGCTAGGTTTAATTCATCTAGCTGGTAGGAAATTTGAACTAAATCTTGTGGCTTATACCCATAAGCATATAAGCTGCCGACCAAACTTCCAGCAGAGGTTCCACTAACTACCTGAATATTAATTCCATTTTCGACAAGCGCTTTTATGACTCCTACGTGAGCAAAGCCCTTAGCCGCACCACCACCTAGAGCTAAACCAATAACTAATGGAGTGTGTTTTTTTAGTACTGATGCCACTGGTATTGACTCTGGCTTAATAATAGTTTTACTTTCAGCTTCCTGTCCTAAAAGAGCTAGTCCTACATTTATTGATTCTTCAGTAGGTTTGCTCTGTGTAACCTCTACCGTAGAAGTGGCTGATGCATTATCAGCAAAACAATGTCCAGCGATGAATAAACTTAAAAAGAAAACTATTGATTTTTTCATACTTAATTAACTTTGGCAATTTGGGCAGTAGAAACTATTTCGCTGACCTAAGCGGATATCTACAATGATGGTCTGACAGATCTTGCAAAGCTCTTTAGCCCGGCCATAGACATTATGGCATTGCTGGAAATAACCTAATTCACCATTCGCGTTTTTATAATCGCGCAGCGAACTTCCACCCGAATTTATTGCATCAAGTAAAACTTGTTGGATGTTTTTTACAAGAGAATTACATTCTTTAAGAGTAAGATTATTTCCTTTGCGAATTGGGCTGATTCCACTTAAAAATAGAGATTCACATGCATAAATATTGCCCACGCCAACAACTATTGCATTGTCCATAATTAATTGCTTAATTGGAGTAGAGCGTGATTTGATTTTATCATAAAGGTATTTAGCGGTAAATTCAGGTTCTAATGGTTCTGGTCCCAGATTAGATAATAGCTTACATGTATTTAGGTCCTCAGTGTAAATCAAACAGCCAAACCTTCTTGGGTCATTAAAGCGTAAGACATAGTCATTGCAAATTAAATCAACATGATCATGCTTTAGTACTTTAGGCGCAATTCCACTAATTAGAGTTATCCGGCCAGACATACCTAAATGAAAGATCAGGTATCCATGTTCAAGGTGAAAAATCAAATATTTCGCTCGCCGCGAAATCGAAATAATTTTCTGATCTATTGATTTTGATAATAACTGTTGGTCTAAAGGATAGCGTAAACGAGGAAACCTAATTATAATATTATCGATTGTAGTTCCAATTAATTGTTTAAGGCCGTTCTTGACTGTCTCGACTTCAGGAAGTTCTGGCATAAATTAAATTCCTTTGTGTCTTTTTAATGGTAAAATCTATGGGAATTAATAAAAAGCTCCAAAGCAATATTATAAGCTATAAGGGCTTGTGTTTTTACATAAATAATGAGGTCAATGGATGAAGAAGCTACTAGTGTCAATATTTGCTGCAACAATGATTTATGGTTGTGCCAGTGATAGACCCCAATATGACACCCAACAATTTAGCAATGTAAATTATCAACGCAATGTAGTAAATGCCATAGAATACGCAGATAATTTCGTTGATTTTGATCAAGATAATATACCGAAGGCAAATTTAGATGCTCAGGATTTTTCAACATTACTTCAAGCCGATATTGCTTTTAACCAAGGTAGTTATGCAAAAGCAGGAGACAGCTATTATCTTTTGGCAAAAAAATATAAAGATCCACGGATTATTTACAAAGGAATTGTTTGCTTTGAACATTCAAGTGCTTCGCCAGCGCAATTTGCTAAATTGAATGAATTAATAAATGAGTTAATTACAGTAGATCCAAATTCAAAAGTTAGTAAATTATTTGGAGTTAGGGTAGCCCTTGAAAAAAATGATTTGGCTACAGCCAAAAGTGATTTGCATACAGTAGTGAAATCAGACCCGACCAAGGTTCGTGCTATCTTGGTATTTTTGTCAACAATAATTAGTAACGATATAAGTAAAACTTCAAGCCAAACCTTAGAAGAATTTGCTAAGTATGTACAGAATAAATATGATGAATATCCAGAGAGCCTGTTATTTGGTATAGTTTCTTTCAGTGTTACCGCAAACCAAGAAGAATTATTTTCTAGTTTAGATAGCATTAATCAATCATACCCAAATTGGGAAGTACCTATCTATTGGGCAGCCGGCGTATTAGCCAAGCATGAAGAGCTTAAATTAATGCAAGTAATGCTTGATCATGAGATTAAAACAAGAAAAGAACCATCTAGCTCCCTACAGAACTTGTATATCGCATCTTTAATAAGCTCTGATAAACTTCCTGAGGCTAATGGTTATATCGAGAGCGAATTAGCAAAAAGTCCGCAAAATGGTAACCTATTAGTAAATGATGCAATTGTGGAATATAAGCTTGGCAATAATCAATCAGCGATTAAGTCACTGATAAATGCAAAGCAAAATAATACATCCTTAAACGGAGCGGTAGATCTAGCTATTGGTAATTTGTATGACTTTTCAAATCAGTATGAAAGTGCAGTGACTTATTTCCAGAATGTTCTAGCTGTAAATCCTTTATTGTCTCCTGCAGCCAATATGGGTATTTTCCGTGCTTATGTTAATAATAACCAGATTGATAACGCAAATAAGTTTGCTGACAGCTTGGCAGCTGCGGCTAAACTCTCAGCATATGATGCTGCTGTTTTAAAAATATCCCTGTTTGTAGGTATGGGTAAATATGATATAGCCTACCAGTATGCTGACCAGAAAATAAAGCTATATAGTTATGATAAGACTTTTGTTTACTTATATGCTTCATTATCAGGGTTAACTAACCGTACCAAACAAGCAATTACTTGGTATAAAAAATATATTAAATTAAATCCAAATGATCCGATAGGCTACAATGATCTTGGTTTTATATATGCAGATAAAACGACGGAATTCTTGCATGCACGTCAATTAGCCGAGCAAGCTTATCATATGTCACCAAATGACCCGGCAATTATGGATACTCTAGGATGGGCTTATTATAAATTAGGAATGTATGATAAGGCAGTGTATTATTTACTTCCTGCATATCGCTTAACTCAAGATAGGGATACAGCACTTCATTTAAAAGCAACTTATATTGCTCAAGGGCAAAAAGATAAGGCAGATAAAGTAATAATAACACCTCAAAATATTGAGAAAATGCAGTTTGAGCAAAACATGTTAAGCCAGGCAATGTTGATTTTAATGTATTACCAGTATGGATTGGACCTTAGTAGATGAGAAAGTTAGTATTTTTAGTGCCTATGATTGCTAGCGTTCTAACTGGCTGCGCTAGCTACTACGATGCAACAGTGGATAAACCGGCAGTTTATCACCAACCGGTGAAGATCGACGAAGATTTCAGTATATCTGGCCGTTTCTCGATTAAAACAGATCAGAAAAACTATTATGGTAACTTCGACTGGAACCATGAATCGGGAAATGATGTATTAAATTTTAACTCACCGGTGGGAACTACTGTAGCACAAATAAAAGTAGAAAGCGGCATTGCTGAACTAACCGATGAAGACAATAATACTTATACTGGCAAGAATCTTGATCAGCTAATGATTGCGAGGTTGGGGTTTAGTTTACCAATGAATTATCTTCATTACTGGATTCAAGGCGTACCATTGCCGGCATACCCTGTAGATAGTAAACTTGATTCAGGATTTACTCAATTAGGTTGGAAAGTGGAATATTTAAGCTGGAGTGATACTAATCATCCACAAATCGTCCAAGTAACGAAAGATAGCTTACGAATTAAACTGTTAACAAATTGGTAATGAATTACAACTACCTTACGCAATTATTATTTACATTTTACAATAAAGATAGCCAAGAAACAAAGAGATGAAAATGGATTATAGAAAAATAGAATTTGATCGGGATTTGATTGAACGTTGCCAGACTAATGCACCCCGTTATACTTCATATCCAACTGCTGACCGATTTAACCTGGAATTTGGGGTAAAAGATCAGTTAAGCCAAATAAGCAAAGTTTTTACAAGCAACTTCAATCAACCGATCTCGCTATATATTCATATCCCTTTTTGTAATACACTTTGCTTATATTGTGCCTGTAACAAAATTATTACTAATAATCGAGGCAAAATCACAGAATATCTTGAGTATTTAGCCTGCGAATTCGAACTCTATTTTAAATTGATAAAACGCAAACTTCCGGTGATTCAACTACATTTTGGCGGTGGTTCACCGTCTTGGCTGTCAATAGATGAAGTAAATCAAGTTATGGCATTGGTACATAAATATTTCGATTTAACTACAGCCAAAGAAATTGCCATGGAACTTGATCCGCGCCATGTTAGTGATGAATTCATGGAGGCCTTGGCCCAAAATGGGTTTAATCGCGTTTCGCTAGGTGTACAGGATTTTGACCCGGAAGTTCAAAAAGCAGTTAACCGTATTCAACCATTAAGAGATACAAAGCGTGTATTGGATAAAGCAAATGATCTTGGATTCAAATCAACAAATATTGATTTAATTTATGGCTTGCCGCTACAAAATCTCGAGAGTTATACCAAAACTATTGATATTGTTATTAAGGAGTTAAAGCCTGCGCGAATTGCATTATTCAATTATGCGCATTTACCGCATGTTTTTATGCCGCAAACCAGGATTAATGAAGCCGACTTGCCAAGCGCAGCTGAAAAATTAAATATTTTGCAAATGTCTGTTGAAGAACTTGCCAAAGCAGGCTACGTTTTTATTGGCATGGATCATTTTGCATTACCTGATGATGAACTAGCAGTTGCGCTTAGTGAAAATACCATGCAACGTAATTTTCAGGGTTATTCTACTTTCGCAGATACCCATATGCTGTCGTTTGGCGTATCTTCGATTGGTTTTATTGGCAATAGCTTTTATCAAAATGTTAAAGATTTGGATAGCTATTATAGTTCGCTTACACGGGGAGAATTACCGGTATTACGTGGAATGATGCTTAATCAAGATGACCTCTTACGTCGTGAAATTATCCAGAGAATAATGTGCCAATTTAGGTTGGATTTCTATGAAATAGAACAAAAATATAATTTGGATTTCAAAACTTATTTTCAAAACGAATTGGCAAAGTTGCCTAGCCTTGCCCAATTGGGATTAATTAAAATTACTAATGATTTTTTAACTGTTACCAATAAAGGGCGGTTTTTAATTCGTAATGTAGCGATGGTTTTTGATAAATATTTACAGCAATCAATGGATAACAAACGATATTCAAAAGTTATTTAACGCCTAATTGGCAATTCATATTGTCTATCTTAAACTAAACCCCCCATTATTTTTAGCTGGAGTATAGGTCTTTTTCAATTAGAATCTGAAGCCTGGCTTCAGCTTTTTTTATAATCTTCTAAAACAACTTGTAACCAGAATTATTCAAGGATTAGTTTTTAATCAAATTGGTGTCTATGTTATCGACAAGGCAAAAGGCTAGGGTAAATGTTGAGTGAATATTTTATATATTTATTTCTGCAAAATATTGTACATAGTTTGCTAGAATAGCTAACTAATGCAAGTCCTCATTTTTTAGGGAATAGGGAAAACTCACGACTAGTTAGCAAGATTTTAATGCCTAATGAGAAGGATTTGCATACTCGATAAATAAAAAAATAAGCCTTTAATCTTAATAGGTAAGTGATATGCAATTAAATGTATTTGGTGAACCATTATTACCTTGTTGTTTTGATCCGATGACAGGCTGGCAGCGAGATGGCTTTTGTGGCTTTTATGATGAAGATGCCGGTATGCATCAGGTTTGTGTTGAAGTAACTGAAGAGTTTCTCGAGTTTAGTAAAGAAAATGGAAATGATTTGACTACACCAGCTCCCCATTTTCCAGGTCTAAAACCCGGTGATAAATGGTGCTTATGTACTATGCGCTGGTTACAGGCTTTTCGCGCAGATAAAGCACCTAGAGTATATTTACGAGCTACCAGTATAGAAGTTTTACATCACGTACCTTTACCTATTTTAAAACAGATGGCGTGCGATGCTGAATATTAATAAGCGCTTTGCATTACTCGGTGAGAAATTTTTTAGCTACACCCCTGCGACAAAACTGGATAATGCTAAATTGATTCACGTTAATCCAGAACTTAGCCAATTAATGGGGTTATCCAGCATGGATCAAGAGTTTTTATGCGCATTAATAAGTGGGAAAACTGAGATTGCCGACTATCCGAGCATTGCCAGTATTTATGCCGGGCATCAATTTGGCTATTTTGTCTCAGAGTTAGGTGATGGCCGAGCTTTACTAATAGCAGAGCACTTAGGACCAGATTCTAGAGTATGGGAATTGCAACTAAAAGGTGCTGGTAAAACACCTTTTTCAAGAATGGGTGATGGGCGTGCGGTGCTTCGTTCAACTGTTCGCGAATATTTGGCATCATATGCTATGAACAAATTAAATATTAAAACTACCTTGGCTCTTGGAATGGTACATGACCCAGATGCCCCTGTTTACCGTGAAAAAGTAGAGTCCGCAGCTATCGTATTACGAGTGGCGCCAAGTTTTATCCGTTTTGGTCATTTTGAACTGTTTGCAAGCCGCAATCAATCTAATGAATTAAAAAAGCTGGTTGAATTTGTAATTAGCAATTATTATTCGCATATCGACTTAGATAATCAAGACTTTATTTTAGAATTTATTGATGGGGTTGCTAAAAATACAGCGCGAATGATTGCTTCTTGGCAGGCTGTTGGCTTTGTGCACGGGGTAATGAATACGGATAACATGTCAATTATTGGATTGACTATTGATTACGGACCATATGCATTTATGGATAGTTTCCGCCCTGAACACCCGTATAACCATTCAGATAATGAAGGACGCTATACTTATGCCAAGCAAGCATATATTGGCTGGTGGAATCTCTACCGGCTTGCCGAAGCACTTTCATTAATTTATCCAGATTCAGAAAAATTAGAGCAAAGCTTAGCCAAATATGCTGATTACTATAATCAAGCCTATACTAAGTTAATGGCCTGTAAGTTGGGGTTTAAAGATTTTAGCCAATTTGAACTAAGCCTGAGCGAACGGTTAGTAAAGATTATCCAGGATTATCAGATGGACTGGACGTATACTTGGCGTAAACTCGCTTTTGGTGAGACAGGTAAGAATGAACTGATAAACATTTATAACTTAGGAGAAGATTTTTCTAACTGGTATTTGGACTGGCAGGCAAAATTACAAAACTCCAATATCAACTTTGATACGGCCAAAATGGTAATGTTGAATGCTAACCCAGCTTTTGTTTTGCGTAGCCATCTATTGCAAAATGCAATTATGAAAGCAGAGAATGGCGACTATAGTGAAATTAATAATCTTTTTGAAGCAGCTTCAACACCGTTTACGGAAATTGCAAAGTTTGATTATTATTATAAACTGCCTCCTGCTTGGGCGGAACATATTGAGCTTAGTTGCTCTTCATAGTAATTAAATATTATTTAGGTATTAGTAGTTTTGGGGGCATATAATGTATAAAATATCAAGTCTAACTCCTCTTCAATATGCAATTTTAATCAATAAATCTACTGAAGCACCTTATAGTGGTGAATATACAGATACTGAGATCGATGGGACTTACTTATGTCGGTTATGCGGCAATGCTCTATTTAGGGCTACCAATAAATTTCATTCTGGTTGTGGCTGGCCTAGTTTTGATCGGGAAATTGAAGGGGCATTAACCAGACTACCGGATCCAGATGGAAGACGGACTGAAATAGTCTGTTCTAAATGTAACGGTCATCTTGGCCATGTTTTTCATGGTGAAGGTTTCACTACATTTAATACCAGACACTGCGTAAATTCAGCTTCTCTTGATTTTGTAAAAGATACTCAGTTAACCGATACTGAAGAAATTATCCTGGCAGCTGGTTGTTTCTGGGGTGTAGAGTATTATTTACAAAAGCTTGAAGGTGTAGTCTTAACTCAAGTAGGATATTGTGGTGGGCACAAAGATGATCCAAGTTATCAGGAAGTATGTAGCAAGACTACCGGTCATCTTGAGGTTGTAAGAGTAATATTCGACAATACCAAGCTTAGCTTGGAGAGAGTCTTAAAATATTTCTTTGAAATTCATGATCCAACCCAGACGGATGGGCAGGGGCCTGATATTGGCAATCAATATTTAAGCGCAATTTTTTGTTATAATCAAGAACAAAAAGATACTGCAAATAAGGTAATTAGACTACTCGTAGACAAGGGATATAAAGTCGCAACCGAAGTCCGCGATATGGCGGTATTTTGGATTGGTGAGGAATATCATCGCGATTATTACAACCATAAAGGAACCTTGCCATACTGTCATGGCTATACCAAACGGTTTTAGATAATAAGGTAGTGATAAATTGATAATGTACATAGATATTTGATGTGTAATAATATTTAATGTGCCAAGATAATGCTCATATATGTTTTATATGAGCATTATCATTTTGGCGGTTCTAACCAAAAGAATATATACAATTATATTCAAAACAATTCAGAATGAATTTGGGAACATAATTTACAAAGATTCCAGAGTTTGAAAAATGCGGGTATTGATTTATGGTGCAGTAACAAATACGATTTAGGGTTGTATAAAATGAATGAGTTAGAATTACTAATTGCGACAGGAGAGGGTTATCAACTTGAATTAAAGGAAAATGTTGATAAATCCCTGGCAAAGGAAGTTTGCGCTTTTGCTAATGCTGATGGTGGTAAATTATTAGTTGGCGTGGCGGATAATGGCGTAATTAAACCTTTGACGCTAGATAATGGCCTGCTTTCGCGAATACAAGATACTATTAATCAGATAGAACCCAAAATACGCGTCCAACTAAATAAGCATCCACAAGGTGTATTGGAAATAGTTGTGCCTAAAGGTAGTAGCCGGCCTTATGCATGTAGTGAGGGGTTTTATTTACGAGTTGGACCTAATTGTCAGAAGTTAGGCAGAAATGAAATAATCGAGCTATTTCAAGGTGAAGGTTTAGTCCAGTTTGATAGACTGGAACACCGTCGTGCTGATTTTTTAACGGAATTTGATCGTTTTGCTTTTTCATAATTTTTTGCTAAAAGCAAATATAACCAACCAAATAGAACCAGAGTGCTTATTAAAAAATCTTGGTTGTTTAACCGAGGAGAACAAGTTTACTAATGCTGGGGTATTATTTTTTACCAAATCGATTGATTTCTTGCTTAAACAAGCAGAATGTTGCTGTATTCTATTTCAAGGAACTGAACGAGTAAATATCTTAGACCGCAAAGACTATAATGGTAATATGTTGGATAATATTGATAATGCAGTTAACTTTGTTAAACGACATACTAATACTGCGTACAAAATTGAAAAAATTCAGCGTGAAGAAATCCACGATATTCCGGAAATTGCGCTACGGGAAGCTATTATCAATGCTTTTTGCCATCGTAACTATTTTCAGGAAGGAGCAAATATTTCGGTAGAGATTTTTACTGATCGGGTAGTTGTAGTCAGTCCAGGTGGGTTGCCTGGCGGATTACATGACGAGGAATTTGGACATAAAAGCGTAAGAAGAAACCATGTTATTGCTGACTTATTGGCTCGAGCCAGGTATATTGAGAAAGCAGGAACCGGTATTTGCCGGATTAAGCAGGATGCAGAACGAAATAACTGCAACTATGATATTGAATATAACCAAGATTGGTTTACAGTCACATTTTACCGCCAAAGTTCGGAGAAAAGTTCGGAGAAAAGTTCGGAGAAAAGTTCGACACGGATCTTTAAATTAATTCAATCTAATCCGCTAGTAACTATCCAGGAGCTAGCCGATAAACTTGGAATAACTACCCGCGCTGTAGAAAAGCAATTAGCTAAATTAAAAGATCAGGGTAGGATAAGCCGAGAAGGCGGGGATCGCGGTGGTTACTGGAAAATTAATTACTGATGTTATAAGAGTATAAAATTACACTAGAGCCATGAATATAAAAATTACGGATAATTAGCTTTTGGTTATTTTCATAGTATAATACCTATAATTAGACTGATAGGTAATTTTTTTGCCTATGCTTCTTTATATTGTTAAATAAATTGGGAAAGTTATGGAAGTTTTAAATATTCAGGATATAGCCGAATTAACTAGCACAATCGTTTCTTTCATTAACAACCAGCCATGTAAAAATTATCCTATAAATTATATTGAAAATAAACTGGAGCTAACCAAAGCCAGCTCCAAATATGACGAATATTTCAATCTGATATTTTGTGATATTGAAATTACTACGGCAAATTTCAATAATCTCGAAAAAAAACTAGCTCAAGAAGATGCGAGTATAGTTACCCGGCAAGACTGGAATAATTATCCTGCAGTAATCATTGAGGAAATAGCTGGCTTAGCTGTTAAAAACCTTAAGATTCAAAGTAGCTCGAAAGATACATTACAGATAAATATAAAAAGTGATGTAAATATCAACCATTTACAAACTATAATAGCTTTGATTCTTAAAATAAAAAACAATATAGTCCTTCCACCCATTCCCCAAAAACTCTACGAACTACTGCAGAAGAATGAAGTTGAGCCCTTTATCGAAAAAAATTTTAATATTGAAGCAGATGAAAGTTATTGGAACTTAAGAATTTATGGTAATTTTCATTTTAGTTATTGGTATGATAAAGCCAAGGATAAGCGATATCTTAATTGTCACGGCTTTTATATGGGTAAAGATATTTCTGAGTTTGAAAGTTATCTAAAAAAACTATTTAACGACCACCTAGAAAAATTTGATTATGAAATTGATTTAAATTGCAAAACTCGCCTTGGTTCAGATGTATCTTACGAGCTTGAGGTAAAGTTCAAAGATATTAATGACAATTACTCTGCAAATAAAGATTTTAAAATTATATATACCAATCCAAGCTTATTTGCAATTAATTTTGATTCAGAAGAATCTTTGTTAAATTCATATGCATTTGATTTTATAGACTTACTAATTGGCCAAAATTCTCTGGCGTTTGGCAACCTTAAGATTGAACATGATAACAGCATCGAAGAAGCAAGTAAAGTTATCCATATTGGGATAATAAATGAATTTGGCTTTCCTTATGAAGCGGTTACAGATCCAATCAATGATATACTAGCAAAACTCGGTTATATTATATCTCAGGATAACCTTTATCAATATGATAAGTTATCTCTTCATGATGGGAAAATAGCTGCTAATGAGTGCTCGTATATCATCTATGATATATATTCTAAAAAGCAAATTAGCCGGCTAAAAGAATCATTCCCAAATATGGTATTTATAGCCTGTGGCTTGGAACATGGCTTAACTTCAGTTTCCAAACAAAAACTAGTTAAAGAGTATAAACGAAGATTTGAAAAAATTGAACATTTGCGATTTACTGAGGAGGATTTTAGTAATATTACTAGGAACTTAGATCCGTTAATTAATGAGGAATTTAAAAACTTCCAGGATGACTTGAATGAATGCTATCATTTAGCAGATTTTTTTATTAACTATGTATCAGATAATCACAGCAAATTAAGCAAATATAAAATTAAGCAGCAATTAAAGCGGTTTATGCAGCTGCTTCATGGTTATCCTTATGGGTCACCTACCAAAGACGAATATTTAATGTATATGGCATTTTCTGCTGCTTTAAGATCAGCGGACTTATCCAGGCAAGTAGGAGCAGTCATTGCTACTAAAATTGGCGATATTATTGCAACTGGGGCCAATGATATTCCCAAAAGCGGCGGTGGCTTATATTGGGCGCGGGTTCATCCGGTAACAGGCGAGATATATGATACTTCGCTAGGTCGCGATTATATTCGAGGGTTTGATTCTAATGTGGTTGAGAGAAAAGAGATAATAGATGAAATATGCAATAAGAACCACCTCGATATAAGTATTAAAAATATTTTAGAAAAAAGCCGCCTGAAAGATATAACTGAATATGGTAGGGTAGTTCATGCCGAAATGGAAGCGTTAATGGCCTGTGCCCGAAATAATACCAGTACTTTGGATACTACTTTATATTGTACTACTTTCCCATGCCATAATTGTGCCAAACATATAATTGCATCAGGGATAAGCCGGGTGGTTTACATAGAGCCGTATGCCAAGAGTAAAGCACTTCCTTTTCATCTTGATTCGATAGTAGATGAAGATGAAAAACCTATCCAAGATACGCTTGCCAATAAGTTAGCCGAGTTTTACGGTGAAGGTTCTGCGGAGATAGAGAATGAGATATACTCCAATAAGCATAAAGTTAAATTCGAGGGTTTCATTGGAGTTGGCCCGCGTTTATTTAGGGATGTCTTTATCATGAATAAGGATAGCCGCAAAAATAGGTCTACAGGAATTGTGAGTGGGTCATGGACGCCAAAGCTTATACAATTTTCAGTTTAATAATTTGTAGTACGTGAATTCTGCAGACATGGAATAGGTAAAAATTTCATCAAGAATCACAAGTGCTACATTTTGGGCGTTCCAAAACTGGGTTAAGGTTGGAGCCAGGGATGATTTTTACGATAGAACCAATGAAATTAGGGTTTTAGCCAAGCAACTTGTTGATCTGACTGATGCTCTGCACCTATTATGTCGCGGTATAGTTCTGGTCTTCGGGCATTTTTGTAGCGGTGTCCGCCTGAAAGCTTTAACTTATCGTGTACGCAGGTGGCTATTACAAATTGGTTGTCGAAAGAGCGGCATTCTGCGAGGATGTCACCAAAAGGATCAATTATCATTGATGAACCATTTTTCAATTGGTCGTCATCCATCCCAATTGGGTTAGCAAATACAACATAAATGCCGTTGTCATATGCTCGAGCAGGGAGCCATTTCATTAACCAGGCACGGCCTTTTAGCCCATCAAATTCTGCGCTTAGTGAAGTTGGGTCATTTTCCCGGTTTTCCCATAATTTAGGATCGACGAATCCTGCACCGGGACGTGTTGAGGGCGTACACATCGTAACATGAGGCATAAAAATTATTTCTGCACCTAAGAGGACAGTTGCGCGTACATTCTCAATTACATTATTATCATAGCAAATTAGGATTCCACATTTCCAGCCATTAATTTCAAAAACTACATACTCACTGCCTGGGTTTAAGTGCGGATTGATGAATGGGTGGAGCTTCCTATATTTGGCGATCAATCCTTTTTGATTGACGCATATATAAGCTTTATAAAGAAGGTTGTCAGTGGTTTTTTCAAATAATCCCGCCAAAATTGTAATTTTATTTTTTTTCGCAATAGCTATTAATTTTTGTGTGCTTTCCCCATCAGGAATTTCTTCAGCCAGCTCTAACATTTGCTGTTTAGTTAACTTTCTGGCAAAAGTATAACCTGTTACCGAACATTCATGAAAAGCGATAGCGTGTGCTCCAGCAGATGCTGCTGCTGAAGACATTTGGTCTATTACCGATAAATTATATTCTTTGTCCCCACTTTGATTCTCGAATTGGGCTGTTGCTATTTTTATGTTTTGCATACTATTCTCAAATATTTTCTTTATTCTTTATTAATTAGTGTACGTATTTACTAGAGCAAGGATAATTTTTTTCACCCAATAAATTATTTGTAATTTGCAATTAAAGTATTTATGCTATTATTTACATAAGTAATCATTATACAAGTAGTATAATTTTAATTGGTTAATTATCACTATTTAGATTAATCTGTGTTAGTTCTAATGTTATAATTAAGCTAATGCTACTTTTATAGTGCTCAATACCGGACACTTTTAATAGATCTTTAAAAATTTAACATTAAATCAGACAA
>CAYLRR010000037.1:0-17019 GCA_964386295.1 uncultured Neisseria sp. | reverse complement strand
AATTAGACCATTATACAAATATAATTATGCCATTTGCGGCTATTATTTGTGCCAACTATCTGGTAGTAAATTTGGAGCTAAGAGTTATAACAAAAATCCAAGTGGTTATTAGTTTCCTAATTTTAGTCTTAAGCAGTATTATATTAATATATATGTTTAGGCTATCTTTGTGGAGCTTATTGAGCATAATTCCATTCTTATTTTTGGTTTTATTAATTATTCGACCGCAAATTAGCTATCTTGACTATAGCTTGATATTTCCAAGCCTCGCTATTATTACGGCATTCATTATGATCTTGGCTTTAAATGGCAAAGCGTACCGGGAATATGATGTTGGCTATAATGTTGCTCAGTTTGTAAATAAGGAACCTAAGCAGGCATTGTATGATTTTGATGTCCGCTCTCTATCACTAGAATTCAATCTGGATTTCCCATATGAAATTATTCACGATTATAGTCAACTGCCTCATAGTGGACATTATTATTTGTTTATGCGCCGATCTGATTGGGATAAATCCAATGTGCTAAAAAGTAAATTCCATCTGATTAATGAGTTTTGCGGAAATACCATTGACAAAATTATTCCTCACTACGCAAATAAAGTTGAGCTAGCTAACCATCTAGAATGTTTTGTGGTAGTGGCAAATGATCCGGCAATTAGATGAAGCAAAATTCAAAGTATATATCTACTACGCGCTAGGATATTGTATTTTGACAATTCTATCTATTTTGTTTATAGATAAGCCTCTTGCCTTAATTATTCATTATAAGCGAATCGATCAATTATATGTTTTCAAATATTTTAGTGAATTTATGCCTTGGCTATTAACCCTTTTGGTATTAGTTTTTAGTGTAAGAAATGAATTATTTATTAGGCATACTTCGTATAACTTAATTGGCAAAATCTCATTAGGACTTTTATCAATTTCCTATTTTTTCATTTTTCTTGAGTTGTCTTTAACTGCAAAGACCTGGTTAAAAAATGTTTCAGGTCGCTATTGGCCTAAAACTTGGATTCATAGCAACTTATCATTAATCAATCATGGTGTATATGGCTTTAACTGGGGGAATGGTTATTTTAATCAAAGTTGTTTTCCATCAGGACATACGGTATTGACGGTATTTTGTTATTTTTGGTTATGCTATTTAAAACCACAGTATCGAAAGATTTGGCTAGTTCTGGTATTATTGACTCCAATTAGCCTTGTTTGTCTGGATTATCATTATCTGGGTGATTGCCTGGCTGGGACTGGTATAGCGATAATAATAGCTGCTACCAGCTTGCATTTATACCAGTTTTATGTTGTACCAAGAATTGCTTTTTTAATAAAGTGAATATTTTGCACTTTGTCACATTCCGCAATAAAGCGATTCGTGGTATAATTAAAGGCTAAAATTATCTAAAGGGTCTAGAAATAATGCCAGTACGTATTAAGCAAAATGACTTCATCCAGTCAATTAGTGACAGCTTACAATATATTTCCTATTATCATCCACTTGATTTTATCCAGGCAATGGCTAAGGCCTATGAACATGAAAAGTCTCCTGCTGCCAAGGATGCTATTGCTCAAATACTAGTTAATTCTCGCATGAGTGCCGAAGGGCATCGTCCAATTTGTCAAGATACCGGAATAGTTTGTGCATTTATCAAAGTAGGTATGAACGTTCAATTTGCTGATGCTACTATGTCGATCCAGGAAATGGTAGATGCTGGAGTTAAACTGGCATATTTATATCCTGATAATAAATTACGTGCATCAGTATTAGCTGATCCGGCATTTAGCCGCAAAAATACCAAAGATAATGCACCTGCTATTGTCCATTTTGAATTGGTCCCGGGAGACACAATTGAAGTAGAGATTGCCGCGAAAGGCGGCGGTTCAGAAAATAAATCAAAATTTGCAATGTTGAACCCTTCCGACTCGATAGTTGATTGGGTACTAAAAACTGTACCTACCATGGGTGCCGGTTGGTGTCCTCCGGGCATGCTTGGTATCGGAATTGGCGGTACTGCTGAAAAAGCTATGTTGTTAGCTAAAAAATCATTGATGGCACCTATTGATATGGCAGATTTAATTGCCCGAGGCCCGCAAAACAAATTAGAAGAATTACGTATAGAACTATATGAAAAAGTGAACGCACTTGGAATCGGTGCGCAAGGGTTAGGTGGATTAACGACAGTGCTAGATGTTAAAATCCTTGATTATCCTACTCATGCCGCAAGTAAGCCAATTGCTCTTATTCCTAATTGTGCAGCTACCCGTCATATCCATTTTACATTAGATGGTTCTGGCCCGGCAGTACTTACTCCTCCTAAATTAGAAGATTATCCAAGTATTGCTTTGGGAGGGGCTAGTTCGCGCCGTGTGAATATAAATGGAATAACTAAAGAAGAAATATCAAGCTGGAAAACTGGCGAGACATTATTGCTATCTGGAAAAATCTTAACTGGTAGGGATGCTGCCCATAAACGCATAACTGAAATGCTAAATAATGGAGAGAAATTGCCGGTGGACTTTAATGGCCGCTTTATCTATTACGTTGGCCCGGTTGATCCTGTCCGCGACGAGGTTGTAGGTCCAGCAGGTCCAACTACTTCTACTCGTATGGATAAATTTACCCGTCAGATGCTTGAACAAACTGGACTAATCGGGATGATCGGTAAATCTGAACGCGGTCAAATCGCTATTGATGCTATCAAAGATAGTAAAGCCGTGTATCTTATTGCAGTTGGTGGCGCAGCTTACCTAGTTTCTAAGGCAATTAAAGCTTCGCGTGTAGTTGCTTTTGATGATCTAGGAATGGAGGCGGTTTATGAGTTTGATGTTGAAGATATGCCGGTAACTGTTGCTGTTGATTCAACTGGAGACTCAGTTCATCAAAGTGCTCCTAAAATTTGGGCACAAAAAATAGCAGATATGTCTTTAAATAAATAATAAAATTTAATAGGTAAAACAGATGAGTTGGTTAAGTAAATTATTGCCACCTAAAGTGCAGGTTGAAGCTGCTGAGAAAGCAAATGTGCCTGAAGGATTATGGCATAAGTGTGATAATTGCAATGAGATCCTTTATTATACAGATTTGGAAAATAATCTCCAAGTTTGCCCTAAGTGTAATCATCACCATCAGTTAACAGCGCGTAAGCGCTTGGATGTTATTCTTGATGCTGAGGGAAGAGTGGAAATAGGTGCAGAAGTCAAGCCTATTGATATTTTGAAATTCAAGGATTCGAAAAAATATTCAGATCGTCTACAATCTACCCAAGAAAAAATTAATGAAGATGATGCCCTTGTTGTTATGCAGGGAGCTATCAATAATCAAATGGTTGTGGTAGCTGCATTTGAATTTCGTTTTATTGGCGGATCAATGGGGTCTGTTGTCGGTGAAAGGTTTGCCCGAGGTGTAAAAACTGCGGTAGAAAATAAATGTCCGTTTATTTGTGTAGCTGCATCGGGTGGAGCCCGGATGCAAGAAGGCGTGAATTCTTTGATGCAGATGGCTAAAACTTCAGCCGTATTGCGACTATTAACAAATAATCGCTTACCGTTTATTTCAATTTTAACTGACCCTACTATGGGTGGCGTATCTGCAAGTTTTGCCTTTTTAGGGGATGTAGTTATTGCTGAGCCCGGTGCATTGATCGGATTTGCTGGTCCACGGGTGATTGAACAGACTGTTCGTGAAAAGTTGCCTGAAGGATTTCAAACCGCTGAATTCTTACTGGAAAAGGGTGCAATCGATATGGTTGTTTCACGCCAGAACCTTAAACATGAATTGGGACGGATTATTGCTCTATTAATGAAAAAAGAAATTGAGGCCTAATGAAAATAGCATTAATTTGTGCAATGGAAGAAGAACTAGCTGAAATCTTGGAGAATGTTCCGCTAAAGCTATCAAGTGAAGTTAGTATTGCCAAGAATTGCTATACCCGTTATAGTTATAACCATCATGAAATTATTGCGGTAATTTGCGGTATTGGCAAAGTTAATGCTGCAATTACAACCCAGGCCCTAATTGATAATTTTGAATTAGATGCAGTTATTAATGTTGGGGTGGCAGGTAGTTTAACACTTGAACTTGGTTTTGGCGATGTAGTAATTGCTGAAGATCTGGTTCAACATGACTTTGATATTACCGCTTTTGGCGTGCCACTTGGGCAAATTGCGCGAATGGATACATTTTCATTTGCAGCTGACAGAGAGCTAATTCAGTTACTTGCAACAATAAGCTTACCGGATAATAAACTAGTAACCGGGCGCATTGTTAGCGGGGACCAATTTATTGATGATAAAGTAAAGGCTCAGCAATTATATCGTGAATTTAATGCTTTGGCTTGTGAAATGGAGGGTGCAGCTGTCGCCCACGTATGTTATGTCAATAATGTTCCATTCGCAGTAATCCGTTCATTATCAGATATGGCTGGACAGGATGGCGAAGCAATTCATACTTTCAATGATCTTAAATATATGGCGTCGCAACGCGCCGCATTAGTTGTTCGTAATTTGTTAGAAAGAATAAATTAAAATGTTAAATGTTGGTTTTATTGGCTGGCGGGGAATGGTTGGTTCTGTCTTGATGGATAGGATGCGCTCTGAAAATGATTTTAAATCCATTTCTGCAACTTTTTTTTCTACTTCGTCTAATGGTGCGCCTGCACCTCAATTTGGTTATGAGCAAAATGAATTGCTTAAGGATGCATATAATATTGAAGAATTAGCTAAACTTGATTGTATCGTTACTGCTCAAGGTAGTGATTATACTAAGGCCGTACTGCCAGAATTGCGCTCTAGCGGCTGGAATGGCTATTGGCTTGATGCTGCATCGTTATTACGGATGGAAAAAGATTCAATTATTGTACTAGATCCAATCAATCGCAAGCATATTGATGAAGGTATAGCTAACGGAATAAAAAATTATATAGGCGGGAACTGTACTGTCAGCTTAATGCTGCTAGCTCTAGATGGCCTTTTCAAAGCTGATTTAGTTGAATGGATCTCCTCCATGACATATCAAGCTGCATCAGGTGCCGGTGCAAATAATATTCGTGAGCTTCTCCAGCAATACGGACATGTGCATTCTGTCATTAGTGATTTATTAAATGATAAATCGGCGAATATACTTGATATTGACGCAAGAGTAGGTAAGTCGCTTAGTTCGGCTGAATTTCCAAAAGAATATTTTGGCGTGCCATTAGCCGGTAACGTGATTCCTTGGATTGACAGTGGTCTTGAGAACGGTCAAACTAAAGAAGAATGGAAAGGCTCAGTAGAATCTAATAAAATATTAGGTTACGCACCAGATACAGTCAAAGTTGATGGACTGTGTGTACGCGTTGGCGCATTACGAAGCCACTCGCAAGCTTTAACTATTAAATTAAAACGTAAAGACTTATCCATAGATGAAATTAGCGGAATAATTGCCAATGCTAATCCATGGGTCAAAGTTGTTGCCAATAATAAAGAATCTACTTTACGTGAGTTAACTCCGGCTGTTATTAGTGGTACGCTTAATATCGGTGTAGGCCGATTACGCAAACTTAGATTTGGTGAAGAATATATTGGATTATTTACTGTGGGTGACCAGTTATTATGGGGTGCTGCCGAGCCCTTAAGGCGGATGCTGAATATTTTAGTGGAGCATTATGCGTAAACTTCTTTTGGCACTAGCTGGCTGTTTTATTACAATAGCCAGCTATGCTGATCTAGGTGATATAATTGTAAGCTCATACTTAAATCAAAATTTAAATGCAACAGTTCCAATCAATGAACCGTTGCAAAGCATTGATTTAGATGCTTTTAAAGTAGAGCTTGCAAGCCTCGCAAAATTCAAAGAAAATGGGTTAAGTTTTAATCCTGAGCTTGGTAGTCTTAATTTTAAAGTCTATCATGATGTCAAACAAGCATATGTCAAAATATCGTCTACTAAACCAATTGGTTCACCTGTACTGTCTTTCATTTTACACTATAAACTAAATAATAATGATTTTTACCGCCAATACACGATTTTATTAGATCCAATTGATTATACCAATACAAATGAAATAAATACCGCTCAGTCAACTAGTCAGACAAATAAAGTAATAATTGTTCGTAATCGCTCAGTTAAGGATAATGGTCCAATCCCAATTTATGGGAAAACTGTAAATGCAGTTCCTCATTCTAAACAAGAAATCAAACGTGATGTCTTTATAATGGATTTGGATAATCCATACGTCCAAACCAGAATCGCTAATTTTGATAAAAGTACTTTAAATTATATTACTAGTAGTGGCGATAATTTATTTGATATAGCTAGGTTTGAGCAGTCATTATTTTCTAGAGCATTACTAGATATTAACCCTATAATTATTGCAATAGGATTAAAAAACTACCGCCATATTCATGATCTAACTTACAAATATGAGTCTGGAGTATCTATCAATTTGCCTAGTCCGCAAGAAGTTCGTTTAATTCCGCTTGAAATGGCAAATGAATATTTATTAAATACTAGTCTTTCTCCTTCGGAGCGCTTAGAAAATTTAAAATCACTTGCTACGAAATTCAATAATAATTTAATAATTGAGTCTGCGGATTTATTTGTAATTTCAGCCTTAAATCCTAGTTCTTCAATGCCAGTGAAAGCACCTGTTAAGCCAGTTAGCAAACCTATCTTGATAGCTAATAAGGAGCCATCGCTAATGGCATTCCTGCTTGAGATGAAATGGGCAATACTAGCGATTTTTGCTTTACTTGCCAGTTTTATGCTTGCCTTTAAAAAATTAAAAACCTCTCGATTAGGCAATAATGGCATTTTTGCACTGCTTAATATGAAGTTGAAAGGGTTACTTAGCCGTAAATCCAATTTATCAAAGGCAGCAAGTCATGGCAAATTTCAAAATGATGACAGTTTCTTTAACCAAAAGCCAAGCGATTATGCCGAGCCAGAGGCTCTTGAAAATATTCAGAATAGCCTTGCTGATATTGAACTAAGTAAATTAAGTGAGTCAGGAATTGAAGAAAGCAATAGCAATGCGATTGCAGCGGGAAAGTCACATTCAAAGGAACCACTTATTGATGAAGAACTTGTAGCGACATTGGAACAGATTTTAGCATATGATAGTAGCCGTGATGATATTCGCTATAAGCTTTTTGAGATATACTTGTCAGCTAATTATCTAAGTAAAGCTCATCAAATATTTCAGGAACTTGATCAAAACTTAGAAGAGGATGATGAGCTTCGTGCAAGCTTAACTAGTTTATGCCAAAAATTCAGTTATACTCCTGGTGTATCAAGCTATACTGATCAAAGTAATACGTCCAATTTACAACAAGCAAATTCTTCTGGACTTGAGCAGAAAGTAGAGAGTATTATTATTGGCGCGGACCCGTTATTCAAGCCAGAAATGTTTAGCTTAAATTCATATAACACCGGTTCTGAATCTCTGAGTATTGTTCCTGCCGCTGAAGAAAGTAGTGTAGTAGCCTCTTCTAAAGCCGAGTTTGCGACTAGCACAGAAGAAAGCAATAGGACTCTTAATTTTGTTCAGACCGAAACAGCAAGTTTAGAGATTGACAATAAAGAACCGGTTGAATTTTCCAAAGAGCGGATATTGGATTTCAATTTTTCGCCAATAAATGAGGAACAGTTAACTGATAATAAAAAACTTGATAGAAATTTGGATAGTTCAACTCAAGCTAGCGGGGTAGGCGCTTCTAATTTGGATAAACAACCTCTATATTACAATAATGATATTGAGCAACATAATCTAGACCAAGGCAGTTCTATGTTATCATCTGAATATGAAGAGAAATTAAACTTGGCTCGAATGTATTACCATATTGATGAAATCGCAAAATCTAAAGAGATATTACAAGATATGATGGATGAAACAAGTTTTCCAGCTGAAGTGGTTAAACAGGCACAAAAGCTAATGGCGGATCTCGGATTAAATGGCTAAATACGCATTACTTCTAGAATACGATGGCAGTACTTATTCAGGCTGGCAAATCCAGGCTAATACCAAAACGATACAAGGGGAATTAGAAGCTGCATTATCAGCATTTGCCAATGAAAAAATCACTACTATTACTGCTGGTAGGACCGATACAGGTGTCCATGCAACTCACCAAGTGGTGCACTTTTCAAGCTTGGCTACGCGTAAAATAGCTGGCTGGATACATGGTGTAAATTGTAAATTACCAGCATCTATCAGAGTCAAAGACGTCTTAGACGTCCCTGATGAGTTTGACGCTAGATTCTCGGCGCTTAGTCGGACTTATCACTATTATCTTATGACGCGTCCGGTAAACTCGGCAATATTTAATCAGCATGTAGGATGGTATTATCAGGAGCTTGATATTGAAGAGATGCGTCTTGCTGCAAGTAAACTAATAGGGCGTCATGATTTCTCCTCTTTTAGGGCCTCTGGCTGTCAGGCAAACACTCCTATCCGTGAATTGCGTAATCTTAAAATCGAGACCAGAGGTAACATGATTCGTTTTGCCCTGAGCGCAAATGCATTTCTTCATCATATGGTTAGAAACATAGTTGGCGGCCTTTTGTATGTGGGTAATGGCCGTCTATCAGTAGATGAGTTTGAACAAATCTTTATAGCTCGGGATCGCAAATTAGCACCGCCGACATTTATGCCAAATGGCTTATATTTAGTAAATGTGGAATATCCCTCAAAAATGTTTGCTGCGGATACGGAAACATGGTTATTTAATATCTGATGTTGATACGCATCTAATAAAAATTAACTAAGTATTAACTGATTTACTAAACATGTTAATCGACTTATAACTCAAATCTTCCGCATCTAAGAGTGAGAGTACGTAACATCAATTATCAGACATTTAAATTTAGGAATTTAAAAATGTATTATCAAAAGCATATATTTTTTTGTACAAACCAAAAAGAAAATGGGGCAGGCTGTGGCAATATTACCGGTGATAGTGGTTTTGCTTTTGCCAAGCTTTATTTACAAACTCTAGATTTATGGGGTGAGGGTAAATTGCGCGCTAGTAAATCTGGCTGTTTGGGGCGCTGTAAACAAGGGCCGGTATGCGTGGTGTATCCTGATGGAGTTTGGTATAGTTATGTCGATGAAGATGATGTTAAAGAAATTATAGAGGAGCATCTAATTAATAATCGCATAGTTGATCGGCTGAAAATTTAGCAAATTCATTAGCTATTTGCAATAAATTAAGCGTGACTTGATTAATAATCAATTATTTGAATTGAATCGAATCAAGTCAGCTAACTCATAAAATCTATCATACTCCTAATTAAAGCATTTTGGCTCAAAGTCGTAAAAGTCTCTATATTCAACTGGCCAATCTTTAAAGTCAACAATGCAAACTAGTTGCTGAAATAGGTTAAATTAATTTAATTTCAAAATTCTAAACTGGCTCGCTCTATATAAACTATGTTTATCTGTAACACATTTTACCGCTCTAATAATATTTTTACTTAAATCCTCGAATATTATCTTAAATTATTACGAACTGTGTTAGTCAAGAATCAAATATAATAGAGTTAATTAATGCAGCATATTATTTTTACACTTAATTATTTTTCATTTTAGGAGGAATTAGGCTATGAGTGCTTTTTTCAATATAAATAATCAAAGGTCATTTATCCCGGCAACTAGAAAAACTACTGCATCTTCGCCAAATAGCTCGAAGGTTGAGAAAGGTGAAGAAATTTCATCTACCTGGTTTGCAAATGCAAGAAATTCTTCTACTAGCTTGGACCAGGCAATTAAATTATTTAATAATTTTAAGCAAAAGCCTACTGATCAACAATCTGGGCAAGAACTTAAGCAAGTATTAAATTTAGCCCCAGAATCACGCAATGCTTTATTTAATGCTTTTAGCCAACGATGATAAACAAAGCATTTTATATATAAATAACCAGATATTCTAAACTTTGCAAAGAATACTTCACTTGAAATTAGCTTCCTGATCTTATAGGAAGTTATTTTTTTGAACTAATATTACTCATGGGACAGTTTCTTGACGAGTTGGCATTGTACCTTTGGTTGTGAGAATTAAATAATCCCCAGCATCTGCTGGGGATTATTTAAAGAAGTAAAATTATTCTGGACGCATATGTGGGAAGAAAATTACATCACGTATTGATGCGGAATCGGTAAGGAGCATTACCAAGCGGTCTATCCCTATTCCAAGCCCGCCAGTTGGCGGCATTCCATATTCAAGTGCACGAATGTAGTCTGCATCATAATGCATAGCTTCTTCGTCACCAGCATCTTTTTGCGCTACTTGCTGTTTAAAGCGAGCTGCTTGATCTTCTGGATCATTCAACTCTGAATACCCATTTGCCAACTCACGACCAACGACAAATAGCTCAAAGCGTTCGGTAATTGCCGGGTTTTTATCTGATTGACGTGCTAGTGGTGAGGTTTCTAGAGGATGATCCAAGATAAAGGTCGGATTCCATAATTGATGTTCAGTGTTTTCTTCAAATAGTAATAATTGTAGTACTGCTAAACTATCGGTTTGTGGTTGTTTACGTGTTAATTTGCTTATTTCCGATTTTAAGAAACTAATATCATTAACTTGGGCTTCACTAATTTGTGGGTTATATTTTAAAATTGCCTCGACAATAGTTAAACGGTCAAATGGTTTTTCAAGGTTAACTTCTTTACCTTGATAGTCAAATACTAGTTTTCCGACAGCAGTTAATGCCGTATTTCTAACGAGCTCTTCGGTTATTTCCATCATCCGTTTATAATCAGCATAGCTTTCATATAACTCTATCATTGTAAATTCAGGATTGTGACGGGTAGATAATCCTTCATTACGGAAATTCCGGTTGATTTCAAATACACGATGTAGGCCGCCAACGATTAAGCGTTTTAAATATAATTCAGGCGCTACACGTAAATATAATGGCATATCCAAGGCATTATGATGAGTAACGAAAGGTTTTGCTGTTGCACCACCTGGAATAGGGTGCATCATTGGAGTTTCTACTTCTAGGTAATCTTGTGCAACTAAAGTATCACGAATTGTTTTAATTATCTGTGAACGCTTAATAAAAACTGATTTGGATTCATTATTCATGACTAAGTCCAAATAACGCTGGCGATAGCGTTGCTCCTGGTCGCTTAAGCCATGGAATTTTTCCGGTAATGGACGCAAGTTTTTGCTAATTAAGCGCACTTCAGTTGCATCAATAGTTAGTTCATCGGTTTTGGTTTTAAATAAAGTTCCTGTGATCCCTAATATATCACCTATATCAGAATGCTTAAATGCTTCGTACGCAGCTTCACCAATTTTCTCTTTGCTTATATATGCCTGAATTCGGCCTTTGGCATCTTGCAGGGTAGCAAATGAAGCTTTCCCCATTACGCGCTTTAGCATCATTCTTCCAGCAATCACTGCTGCAACGTTCTTTTCGGCTAATTCTTCTTTAGCTAAGTTATCATATAAACCATGGAGGTTTTCAGAATAATCAAGTGGCTTAAAATCATTCGGATAAGCATTTTTCTCTTCACGAATTTTGGCAAGTTTCTGGCGGCGCTCAGCAATTAATCGATTTTCATCGATAATTGCATCTAGCTGGGTATCAGTCATTTGGGTTCCTTATTTTTAACGTCGTTCAATTATTGTTGTAATTAGGTTTTCGCTTTGCTCTTGGCTAACAAGTTTATTGCCGGTCTTTTGGCAAAAATCCTTGAAGTCATTAAGTGAAGCTGGGTCGGTTGTAAGTATAGTGACTTGTTCACCGGATTCTAGTTGAGATAAAAATTTCTTGGTTTTTAAAACTGGCAATGGACAATTTAAACCGCTAAGATTGAGTTTAAGCATATTACTTTACTAAAGTTAGCCCCCCGGTTGGTTTGCTTGGTTCCGGGTCAGGGTCTTTAGGAGTATAATTTTCTAACTCGAATTGCATACCTTGACCTGTTTCTTTGGCAAATAGAGCAATAACATTTGCTACCGGGATGGCTATTTGCTGTTGAGTCCCACCGAATGTTGCCTTGAATGTAATCCAGTCATTTTCAATCAACAGGTCTTTAACGGCATTAAAAGCAACATTTAAAACGATTTGGTCGTTTTTGACATAATTTAGAGGAACTAAAGTATTTTTATCAACAAAAGTAACTAAATGTGGTGTAAAACCATTGTCATTACACCATTCATAAAGCCCTCTAATTAAATATGGTTTTTGGCTTATCATTTTTTAGCTCACTATTTATATAAACGTATAGTGCAGGTTTAAATTTATCAAATTAACTATTGTTTCATGCTGCGTTCAACGGCAGTTAACGAAGCTAAAAAACTTGGACGATTGAATTGCGTTTCTGCATATTTCATCATGTTTGCCCATGTTTTCTTTACTTCAATTTCATAATATTGCAAACGCCATAAAATTGGTAATAATAGCGCATCCAGTATCGTAAAAGTAGGGCTTCCAAAGTATTCCATTTTTTTATTTGCTGCAAATACGCTTGCTATTTCATCTAGAGAGGTACTAATTAGTTTACGTGCTCTTTCTAAATCTTTTTTTAATTTGGCATCTTTGGTTTGCAAGTTAGTATCTAGAAAACGAATATGTTGAAATAATTCACGCTCTAGTTTATGTATAGCCATTCTCATTCTAGCTTTATCAGCAGGCTCAGTAGGCATAAGTTGTGGATGAGGAAAGCGTTCATCTATGTATTCACAAATAATTATTGTATCTAATAATATTAAGTCGCGCTTTTTATTGTTTTTATCAATATCATCTACTAATACTGGTGTTTCATTATACGGGTTTAACTGCATTAAATCTTGACGTGTACTGATATTCACATCAAGAATTTTAAAGTCCATGTCTTTTTCATTTAGGACTATCCTTACAGCGTGGGAAAATGGACACCGCGGATCTGAATACAAATGAATCATTAAGAATTCCTCTAGTAAAAATGTTGTAGCCCGCTATTATAGCAATTAGTGCCAAATTTTGTCAAGCATGTATTGTATAACATACTGATGTGGAATGATATTGCTTTGGTGGGTTTATGTGAGTGCTTTAAAATGTTAAAACTTTTGAATTATTGATGAGACAGTGTTAGTTAGTATTCACTAGCTACGTCTTGTCCTTCTATGCTAAAATCCAAAAAATGGTGTGCCAGCTTTTTGCTGTGATGGGCTAAAATAATTGCTAAATACGAAGAATTTAACATTTCTTTATAACAAAGCGTGTAGATTTTATTTTATCTCTAGATTTTACTCTAAACATTTAGATTTTTGTAAATTCAAAATAAATATAAGTTTATACAAAAACTAATAATTGAAAGAGCGATTATGGTTGTTTTAGCTATTTGGAGTATACATATTTTAGATTAACAGCACTTTTTACTTCATTTTCTTTGTATTTAGGTCACCTTATTAAACATCTCCATTCACTTGGTCCCTTTTTATGGAAACTTTTTTTTGTATATCATATATGCGGGAAACTAATTTTTTGAGTGTAAAGTCTTGTACGACATAACCTTCTACTACTTACTTGTTGGTAAGTTTTTACCATGATTGTAAATGTATTAATGAATTTATTGATGGCAATTAGCCTATATTTTTGACAGGGTCTGATTAAATGCAAACTACTTTATTTAAGCTAATAGAACAAGAGTTTCGTAAGGCTTTCAGCGAATTGGGTATTGATGAAAGTGTTCCGGTAGTGCTTCAAGAGTCTACAAGACCTGAGTTTGGTGACTATCAGGTCAATGGTGCCATGGCTGCCGCAAAACAGCTAAAGATGAACCCACGGGAATTAGCTCAGAAAATAATAGATAAGATTGATGCTAAAGGTAAGTTTAACAATTTAGAAATTGCTGGGCCAGGATTTATTAATATTAGTCTTAATGACGAGTTCTTGGCGAATCTACTTACGCTTGAGATTACTAAT
The DNA here is from genome assembly GCA_964386295.1 of uncultured Neisseria sp. Taxonomy (GTDB): domain Bacteria; phylum Pseudomonadota; class Gammaproteobacteria; order Burkholderiales; family UBA11063; genus Aquella. The sequence continues at coordinate 3,123 of CAYLRR010000037.1, read as the reverse complement.
GTGAAAGAAGACAAAGAAGATTGTATAGTTGTGGATTATTCAGCACCCAATCTGGCAAAAGAAATGCATGTAGGGCATTTGCGCAGCACCGTAATTGGTGATGCTTTGGTACGGCTGTATGAGTTTTTGGGACATAAAGTTATTCGCAGAAACCATGTTGGAGACTGGGGAACACAGTTTGGAATGCTAACTGCATATCTGTTTGAAGTTAACCAAGAACAAAATGCAAATATAGAATTACATGACTTGGAAGATTTCTATCGCAAGGCTAAGGTTCGTTTTGATGAAGATGCTGAGTTTGCTAATCGTGCTCGAGAATATGTTGTGAGATTACAATCTGGTGACAAGCAGATTCTACTTTTATGGCGCCAGTTTGTTGAAGTCTCTTTAGGGCATTGTCAAGAGGTTTGTGATAAATTAGGTACTAAGTTGACCAAAGAAGATGCGGTTGGTGAAAGTGCTTATAACCAATTATTAGCCCCTATGGTTGAACGTCTTATGAATTCGGGAATTGCCGTAGATAGTGAAGGGGCCAAATGTGTCTTTTTTAATCCTGAAGAATTAGGTTCAAAAGATGAAACCCCTTTCATTATCCAGAAGAAAGATGGTGGTTATTTATATGCAACTACTGATATTGCGGCGGTGTATGACCGGGTTCAAAATTTACATGCTAATCGACTGGTATATGTAATCGATGCACGACAATCGCTGCATTTAAAACAGCTGTTTGTGGTAGCAAAGAAAGCGGGGATTGCCAAGCCTGATACATTAATGGAACATGCAGCATTTGGCACTATGATGGGTGAAGACGGAAAGCCATTTAAAACTAGATCGGGAGGAACGGTTAAGCTAATTGATTTAATTAATGAGGCGATTAACCGCGCTCAGGAAATGATTGCGAAGCGAAATCCAGATTGGAGTCAGGAAGAGGTTTCTAAGTTAGCGAATATAGTGGGTATAGCTTCGATGAAATATGCTGATTTATCTAAAAATCGTTTGAGCGACTATATCTTTAGTTTTGACAAGATGCTTGCTTTTGAGGGTAATACTGCACCATATATGTTATATGCATATACTAGAATTAATAGTATTTTCAATAAAGCATCCATTAAAATGAGTGACTTTGAAAATAAGAGAGTTACTATATCCGAAGCTGATGAGCATAAGCTTTCTGTACATTTAGCTAAATTTGCGGATAGGGTTTTACAAACCGCACGTGAAAACTATCCACATTATTTATGTAGTTATATTTATGATTTAGCTGGCTTATTTATGAGGTTTTATGAAAGTTGTCCAATATTAAAGGTGGCAGATGAAGCTGTAAGAAATAGCCGTCTGGCATTAGCAGCCAAAACAGCTGCAACCTTAAAAACCTGCCTGGCAATTTTAGGAATACCTGTTGTAGAGAAGATGTAATCTATATGTTGTGAATTTGCTGCGCTAAGAGGGTAGGGATAACTTCTATTAATATAATTTATTAAATAGCGCTATAAATAAGGGTTCACGTTTATTTTGGGTGCAATTAAAGTAAAATAAGATTATTGAAATAAGACAATTTATTATTCTATTTTATTGAAAAGGATGAATATGAAATTATTTATTATTCATGTTGGATACTATGATTATGAAGTAGGTATGTATGAGCTTCATTCTCAGTTTTTAATTTGTGCTCAAACTGCTTCAGAGGCCAAAGCTAAAGTTGTGCAAAAAGAGATATTTGTTAAAAAGAAAATGCATATTGACGGGATTCAGGAGATTACTCAAGTAGACGGTTATCAGCTAAATTTTACGGCTACTAATAATCAAGTTGAGAACAAGGTGTATAGCTACAATGAAATTAAGCAACTTTAAGGTTATTTAAGCTTTAATAGGTCTATTTTGCTATTCAGCGTTTTCCTTTGATTAGACTTTAATATTCTTCTTTTTCAAAGTAGACGTCCCTATCCTTATTGTTGGGAGTTGTGCCTTTTTTGATAAACAACAGATAGGCACAACCTCGACATTAGCTGATTATATATGATTATTTAATTGAAAAAGTTTTTGACAAATTCATGATTTGCTAATTTTGCAGGATCTGTCTCACCGTTTAGGTTTATTACAGAAATTTTGCCATGCCCTTTATTAAGTGAGTTATCGATATCAAGAACCATTCCGATTATTGCTAAAGTTTTATTATTGCGCAGATCATTAAAGTCCTTTATCGCTAACTCTACTTGCTGGTTTACATTATTAATAACAGCATCCCGCCATTGATCTTCAGCGCTACACTTACTATTAATATCCGACTTTTTAATTGATAGTGCTAAATGGTCTATTTCGCGAATAATGCTAGAATGTAAATTACTATAATCACTCATTGACGCTTTAACAGCTCCGCATCCTGTATGTCCTAAAAATATTAGGAGAGGAGTATTTAACACTCTTACACCAAATTCGATACATCCTTGGTTCAATATATATTGATTACCTATATTTCTAACTATAAAAAAGTTATTTTCTGGATTAAACGTAAATGAAGTACTGTGAGCTCTGGAATCACAACACATTACTAATGTACAAACTGGAGTTTGAGTTTTTGCAAAACCTTTTATTTGCTGTTCCTTGCTTTCAGTATAAGCACTATTAGTCTCCTTAATTGATTTAAGTAAGTTCAGTACATCATTATTTTTTAGAATTAACTCCATTGTAAACCCTCTAATGTTATTATTGAATACAGTATAATATCATTATGATAGTAGAACATTCAACTATTTTTACGAAAGGATACCGATATCATTAATCTTAAATTAGTTATTAATTGCTGTTGAAGTTAATATTAAACGCCATTCGACACTTCAATTAATTTTATTGTAGGTTTATTAGCAATTAGGCCGGTAACGTAAATTCTATATTTAACTAAATTTTGCTTGTGAGCTTTTTGCTGAAATAAAAGGAGATAGAAAAGTGTTGTAATAAAAAAGCACAAGAATGTGTCTAATCGAAAAACTAAGTAAGGTATTGTTCTTGAGGAGTATTATGCCTAAAAGCAGAGTTTAAATTGCAAAAAGCATAAATAAGTAACGTAAAATATATTTGACATAAAAAAGATAGTTATGCCATAATAACGTTCTCCCCGAAAGAGAT
>CAYLRR010000036.1:0-18656 GCA_964386295.1 uncultured Neisseria sp. | reverse complement strand
AAGAAGGCTTACGTTTTGCGATCCGTGAGGGTGGTAGAACTGTTGGTGCTGGCGTGGTTTCTAAAATTATTGCTTAATTGAAGGATATAGGTCAATAGCTCAATTGGTAGAGTATCGGTCTCCAAAACCGAGGGTTGGGGGTTCGAAGCCCTCTTGACCTGCCAGATCAAACAGCTAGGTTTAAATCCTAGCTGTTTTTGTTTATTAATCATACTGGCTATATTCTTGGATAGTTTAATCTATGCGAATTGCTAAGGGTATAAGTTGCAGACAAGTCTATGGTAGTGATATAATCTCTGCCTGACAAAATTTTAAAAGAATGAAAACCGATGAATACACCCGCAAAAACAGAAGATGTAAAAAAGCCGAGTGTAATATTTAACTATATTGCTTTATTATTACTAGCTCTCGGGCTTGGATTATTTTATGGTTTACAAATTAATGGTTGGTTAAGATGGGGCATTTTTGTTATTTCCATTTTAGCCGCGTTTGGTACTTTTTTCTTTATTGCTCCTATGGGCATAAACCTACATGGTTATATCCGTGACTCATGGCGTGAATTACAAAAAGTAGTTTGGCCAGAGCGTAAAGAAACTATGCAATTTACATGGATAGTATTTTTATTCGTATTAATACTTAGTTTGTTCTTATGGGCCGTTGATAGTGGCTTATCATGGCTATTATACGGTGTTATCCTAGGAAAGGGCAGCTAATGAGCTTAGCTTGGTATGTAGTACAAGTTGCGACAAATATGGAAGATAAGGTACAAAGTTCCTTAACCTTAAATATTATTAAAAAAATTAATGATTATATCCAAAGTGGCCAAACTGATAAAGCCAATTTTGTACGTGAGTCTTTCGGTATAAGTGCTGATTTAAACTCTGATGCTGAAATTGATGATTTTCTAAAACGTAATGTGGTTTTAGTACCCAAAGAGAAAATTGAAGAGATTCGTAACGGTAAAAAGCGTGAGAATGACCGTAAAATTTTCCCAGGTTATGTGTTAGTAAAAATGGATTATAGTGATGAGATGGGTTTATTGATCAGGAAGACACCAAAAGTATCAAGCTTTATTGGAGTTGCCAAAGATTCGCGACCAGTTCCTATTTCGCAAAAAGAAGTTGATTCCATCTTGCAACAAGTGAAAGAGTCTAAAGAAAAAGCTCGGCATAAAGTTGAATTTGAAGTGGGCGAAAGAGTTCGTATTATCGATGGTCCATTTATTGATTTCCATGCGATTATTGAAGAAGTCTTATACGTTAAGTTTAAGCTGCGGGTAAATGTTCAAATTTTTGGACGAGATACCTCAGTTGAGCTTGATTTCGGCCAAGTTGAAAAGTTAGTTTAAAACTAAAAACCGCCCACTCGATGGGCGTTTTTTTATGCCTAACGCTAAGCGGGAATTTATGATCCTTTTTTATTGATTTGGCAATAAAGTTTTTTTAACCGCAATTGGATTTGAGGTAATCTTATGAATTTTTATTTACCTTTAGTTTTATTTTGTATTGCTAGCTTGGTTACTCCCGGGCCGAATAATTTCATGATTATGATGTCAGGGATTAATTTTGGCATTTTACGTTCGATTCCCCACTATTTGGGGATTTGTTTGGGTTTTACCCTTATGGTGTTACTGGTAGGACTGGGTCTCGGTAAAATATTTACCATTATACCAAGCCTACATATGGTAATTAAGGTTGGCGGTTCAATATATATGTTGTTTCTAGCATATAAAATAATCAGTGCCAGTACTGACGTTACTGATATAGATACAAAAAGAAAGCCGCTAACATTTTTTCAAGCTGCACTATTTCAATGGGTTAATCCAAAAGCGTGGGTAATGGCTATCGGAGCTATTTCGGCTTATACCTCTATAAATGGCAATATGCTCGGGCAAGTACTGATTATTTGTGTATTATTTTTGGTGCTTGGTTTACCTTGTATCGCAATCTGGCTCTTTGGTGGCGTTGCACTACGAAAGTATATGAAAAACCCGCGCCATATGCGGGTAATCAATTTGATACTTGGTGGCCTTCTTGCTTTTTCTATTGTATTAGTTTTATTTTAATTAGCAAGTTTCAATATTTTTGTTTCATACTCAACGAACCCATTTTTTCTATAAATCATTTTACCGGTCAACCTACGGATTATCGTGCTTTTTAAGGGTAGACCAGATATAATGTTACCTGATTCTTCGGTTATATTCCACCCAATAAGTATTTCTTTTGGTTCCGGCATGGGGATAAAGCATTCCCTAAGAAAAGGTGGGTTTTTGGAGTGTCTGGTTTTCTCTATCAGCTCATCTGTTATTAGTCCATATAGGTTTAGAATTACCCTTAACTCTTCTTCATTCTTCCATTGTTTATGTTTATACGTAGGGTATTCTATATAATCTTCTGCAATTTCGTCCTTGATAAAACTTTTGAATCTTTTCAATGGATTATAGTCTTTGCTATACTGGATACAAGCTAATGAAACCTCTCTTTTTAATAGTTTATAAAGGCTATCAAAATCATTAGCTTCAAAGGCTGTTACATTAAAGTAATCAGAATTGTGATTTATGTATAGTTTCTGTAACAGCTCTTTAAGGTTATACTTAATAGCGATACCTTTTCCTGAATTGGCATATAGGCCCCACATATGAGAAGACTTACCTTGAGCTGGGTTAACCATACTTAAAGAAAGTATCCTATACATATTGTTAAATTTTATAATTTCATTTTTAATGCTCTTCTCTGGATGGCTTATTGCTAATTCTGAGATTAATTTATCTTCTAGCTGAACTTGTGTATCAAATATATCATTAAATTGTTCCGGCCTAGGAGCATAAAGTTCACTTCTTTTTAGACTATTTACTACTCTTTCTATATCTTCAATTGTTTCTAGTTGCTTAAACTTTACAACATCAACATTCTCAGCTTTTTCTAATAATTGTGCGTATTTGTTAAAGTGGTAGTCATTTCTTAACCAACATGCTTCGTTTTGTCCATTTTTAGTACCCATTATTTTACTGAAAATAGTCGGAAAATTTACTTGACCCATAACTTTTTACCTAAAATCCTCGATTAATAGTATATTGATTAATGCCAATTACTTGATTCATTGATATTTTCCTTAATACTTACCAGCCTTTTCAAAAACAAATAAATTACGTTAAGTAAATACCTAAATTTTCAACTCAGGAATTACAAATATAAGAATTTGTAAAGCTTGCTAACTATATGGCATAAACTTGCTATATTCAAAAATACCAAATAACGCTACCTCACCGACTAATTTTAAATTTCTCCATTATACTCTAAAAATCAGATATTCCAAACAATGAGGAGTGACGTTTAAAATTAACAAGCTTCACTTTTATTAAAGATTTAGCGATCGGTTAAATGTTAAAAGATTCAAAATTTAAATTACCCAGTCTTCGGCATATTTAACGACTCTGGAAGGTACATTCCCGATAGTGGCATGGGCTGGCACACTAGTAGTAACTACTGAATTTGGCCCAACTTTGGCGCCGCTATGCACTGTAATATTGCCAAGGATTTTTGCTCCTGCTCCTAAAATTACATTATCACCAATAGTCGGATGGCGTTTGGTGTAGGCAGTGGAAGGGATGCCAAGCCCACCTAAGGTAACTCCATGGAAAATTGTTACATTATTGCCAATAATAGTAGTTTCACCAATTACAATTCCCATTCCATGATCAATGAAGAGGTTTTTACCAATTCTCGCTGCGGGATGGATTTCGATACCAGTTACAAACCTTGAAAAATGCGCCAAGATTCGTGCTAATAAACGCAGCTTGGTCTTCCACAGAGCATGGCTTAAGCGATGAAGCAATACTGCGTGAAATCCTGGATAGACCAAGATTACTTCAAGAAAGCTTGGTCTAACAGGGTCCTGCTTTTGATAATGCTTGATAAATTCAAACATCTAGTTACTCCATATCCGGATTTACAAATAATGCTGTAGATAAATAACGCTCGGCAAAGGATGGGATTATTACAACTATACGTTTCGCTTTATTTTCGCTTCTGGAACCAATCTTGATTGCGGCGGTTAGGGCGGCACCTGATGAAATACCAACTGGGATTCCTTCCAATTTGGCGATTACGCGTGCAATTTCAATGGCTTCTTCATTTGTAACTTGGACTATTTCATCAATAATTTCGGTATCTAGTATAGAAGGAATAAAGCCAGCGCCAATACCTTGAATTTTGTGCGGTGCGGGTTTGCCGCCAGAGAGAACCGGACTACTTGCTGGTTCTACTGCGATAGCTTTAAAATTTGGATTTCGTGATTTTATGACTTGTGCTACGCCAGTAATAGTCCCGCCGGTTCCAACACCTGCGATTAAGTAATCAACATTGCCATTGGTATCGTTCCAGATTTCTTCTGCGGTGGTTTGGCGATGGATTGCTGGGTTTGCCGAATTATCAAATTGGCCTACCACTAAACTATCAGGGTATTGCGCTGCTAATTCCTTAGCCCGCTTGACAGCGCCAGTCATCCCTTCTGCCGCGGGAGTCAATACTAATTCTGCACCTAAATGCTGAATCATTTTACGTCGCTCAATTGAAACACTTTCGGGCATAGTCAATATTAGCCGGTAACCCTTAGCGGCAGCAACAAAAGCAAGGCCTATTCCGGTGTTCCCAGAGGTTGGCTCGATTAAAATAGTTTTACCTGGCGTAATTTTATTTTCTGCCTCAGCTACCTCTATCATATTTAAGGCGATTCTGTCTTTTACTGAAGCTAGTGGATTAAAAAATTCCAGTTTAGCGAGGATCTCGGCTTGCAGGTTATAGTGCTCTTCAAATTTATGCAATCTGACTAGAGGGGTAGCACCAATAGTTTCGGTAATACTATTATATATTTTTCCACGAAAATTATTTTGCTGTGATATTGCTTGAGTCATGTTTTTAGTCCTTAAACTTAAATGTAGGTAAATGTAACTTATTTAGTAATTAAATATTAGTTACCAGTAAATTATGCTTATAATTGGGTAACTAATGAATTAAGTATTGATAATTGTATATAATTGATAGTAAAGAGTAAGTCGTTGCCTTAGCAACAACAAGAGAAATTATGGTTTGATGTTGTTTGTGGGAGGTCAATAGATAAAAGTCGAGGCAATGGTTTACTGGTAAGATTGCCAGCTAATTTACTATTGCTTGAAATATGCAAGTTAATAAACATAAATACTATTTCCATCGATCTAATTAAAACTTATATTGGTTAATCATGAAATTGTAAATCCAGTATAAGAATAAAGTCAAATTTATTTATCAATCTAGTTCAATGCTATCTTCCCATAATAGCCTGGCTAAACAGATAAGATCTTCACAAGCTATGAGGAGGCCTTCTTTGCCAAGCGGATCCAAGCCGATAATTTCTTCTGCACTAAAACCTATATTAGTAAGAATTTCTGAATAGTTTGCGAGAGAGTTTAGAATATCTAATGACTGATTAGCACAAGCAGAAACTAGGTTATGAATATTAGTCAATGTAAAACCTAAGCGAGAAAGCTTAGTTAAGCTAATGATTAATTTATAGCACCTGTCAAAGGAATATAAATTAAAAATATTCATTAATAGTTCGTTAGAGAAATCATCAACATTATAAATGATTTTAAATGTTTCCTCGCTTATATTGAAGCTGCAGCCTAAGCGGACAAGTTCACTATTAATGAAGATGCATAGATTAACAATACTAAAATCTACTTGACCTTTATTGGTTTGCGCATTGATACCTTTGGTAAGCTTTAGTTTTATATTGTATATAACATTACTATTTTGATAAATTATATATTCAAGATAACTTTGTGGAATTGACAAAAATTGTTGCTGCTGCAAATTAGCTAAAGTGGCGTTTAATCGATCATAAATATCTATGATAAACACATAGAAGACCGAGTCAAAGAAATCTGACTTAATGCCAAATAAGTCATGTTTAAGCTTATTGATGATAATATCAATTGAGTCTAGGTTAGCTTGTGTTAGCTTATTAAAAAAGAGCTTCAATACATCAGCTACTTTAATCACTGTTTGATCAAGGTTTTTGGCGGAGTTAGTTAACTGATTTGATGCAATAATAGGATCTAATCCTATATCACATAGCAGGCTATAAGATGTCTCCAGTTTATCAAGCAGTAATTTCTTTGAGTAAGGTGCTTCAGCAAATAAATCTTGAATGTCAATATTTTCTAAGGAAAGCGTATGCAAATAACAAACTAGGTTAAATAGCCGGCTAGGTTCGGTTTCTGATTTGGTTGCCAAGCTTGTGATATAACTGAAAAATTCATTATTTTTGTCTCTAAAGATCGGATTAAGCTTGTTATAGAGAACGGTGATCAAATTAAAATTGCGTTTAAAGTTAATTGCTGAATGGGCAAATATTATGGTTATCTGCTGTTGATTAAACCCCAATTTAATCAGCTTATCCGCTAAGTTGTAAAGTTCATCTAATGCTAAGTCGATCCCATAGCCACAGCCTTTTAACATGGTCGAAATTTGCCATTGAGAGAAATTTAAATTTAATAAATTTTGCAGATGAGTGATGATAATTTGTCTTTTATCTTTTATCTTGTTGCCGCTGCTAGTTAATATACTGATTATGTCGGAAGGAGAAAACTTGAGGAGATACATTTGACTTGAGATAACAGCAAGGCTTTCCAAATAGTCACAATAAAAGTATTTGACAGCATTAAGCAATGATGTCATTTGCTTTATTGTAAATTCAATCTTAGCTAATTCAATAATTAAATCAGCAAAGCTTCTGGCTGCCTTTGAAAACTTTTTTTTCTCATTCAAAATAGCACTGACCAGCAATTTACCCTCAGGCTCTTTTCCTGCATTTAGATTAAAGAACGATTCATCTAGTTCAATTTTAGAGCCTGAATCTTTCAGTTTTTCGTTGATTTCGTATATCAATTCCAAATGTCGCGACTCTGGAGGATTTGGAATAGGAGAGACTGAGTTAAAACAATTTGCCTTTTCTTTAGATTGCCAATTTTTTTTCTGAAATGATATTTGCATATTGTAATATCTATATTATAAAAGATTAAACTTGAATTTTTAAAGTGATCGCTATTAGTAAGTTAAAAGCTAGCTTTAAACTAGATAGCATAAATTAATGACTGATGTTTCGCAAATTACAAATTTTGGCAAAAATATAAGATTGATTAAAATGAATAAAAAAATTCGAATACAGTGAGATTTTTATAGCGTTCTTTGCTTATATTCACTTAAATAAATCAATTAAATTAATCTGCTTGTTATATGAATGGTTAGGCCTGGGTTATAACTCATTGATCTACAATATTTGCTAAATTGGCTAAAGGTTCGGTATAATGCTAATTAAAACCATTTAATAGGGGAATAGAATGAAATTTGCTATAATAAGCGGCAGCACGCGCCAAAATAATCCTCAATCTTTAAAAGTAGCCAAATATATCGAAAACTTTGTTGTTAATTCAGGTCATCAGGCCTATTTATTGGATTTAGCAACAGCTAATATTAAATACTGGGATGAAACTTTTTGGTCTGATTATACTAATTTTGATTCTAATTGGGCAAAGGCTAGCACAGAACTACATGCTGCAGATGCCCTGGTTATAGTTGCTCCAGAATGGAACGGCATGCTGCCCCCAGCATTGGTTAATATTTTTCATTTAGCGGTTAAAGGTGAACTTGCAAATAAGCCAGCCTTAATTGTTGGAGTTTCTTCTACAATTAACGGAACGTATCCAATTGCCCAGCTTCGTTTAAACTGCGGCAAGAATAACTTTATAAATTTTATCCCTCACCATGTGATTATACGAAATGTAAATAATATCTTAAATAATTTTGCCAATCCAGAAAATGAGGAAGACAACTTTATTCGCAGCCGGTTAAATTATTCGGTGCAGATTCTTGAGGTTTATGGAGAAGCATTTAAGCAAATCCGCAATTCTGAAATCATCAAAAATACTCCATTTCCATATGGAATGTAAAAAGGCTCCTTTATGGAGCCTTTTTAGCTGTGAAGATTAAAAAAATGTTGGAAATACGTTATGAAATATTTTTTCTTGTGGCTTTGCTGCATTTTATGCGAGCTAGCCTTTGCCAACGGGGAAATGCTTTGCATTCCCCATCATGCAGGTGAAAAAGATTGGCCAAGCAATTCCTTATATGCTTTGAATAAAGCCCAATTAGCAGGTTTTAAAACAGTTAATCTAACTTTAGAATTATCTAAAGATGGGGTTCCATTTGCTTATCATGGATTTAACTTACTCAACCAGACGAATGTCCCAGGTAATCCTGAATCAGCCACTATTCCTGAATTAAAAGCACTTGATGCTGCTTATAATTTTAGCAAAGGTACAAATTTTCCACTACGTGGGCAGGGAATAACGATTAGTACTCTCGATGAGATGCTAGCTTACCAGCAAGCAAATAACTTGCGCTTAATCCTTGATTTAAAATCACATGATAATGTCGGTTTAGTAAAGGCGGTCATTACAAGCATAAACAAAACTAAGAGTGCTAATAAGTTATGGGCAAATATAGTTTTTTATTCTACTGATAGTAATAGCTTGGCTTTAATGAAGAAACTTGAACCTAGAGTGAATCTGTTTCTCGATCGACAAACAACTTTCAATTTACTCCTAAGCGGCGTTATTGACCAGGAAACCTCTAAAAAGTTAAGGGAATTTAATTGGATAGGATTTGAATTATACCGGGAGGTCCAAATTTGTGAGCAGTTTACCCTTGGCAAAAATTGTGTAAATATCACACGTAAGATGTGGAATAGGCAATTAATACATCAGTTAAAAGCCATTAATCCAAATTTAAAAGTTGTAGTGTTTGCAGTTAATACGCCGGCAATGTATCAATCTGCGCGCATGTTGGGTGCGGACGCGGTATATGTCGATTCACCCCTAGAAATCTGTAGACTAAATAGGCCTTAATTAATGGGGGGTGGAAAGTTGCTGCATGTCACCGTCTGTAAGGGGTTATTGTATTTGATGGCATTTTCGATATCAACTGCATTGGTAAAGTATTGATATCCTTTTTCCCAATTCGGATTGTAGATCTGACAGGCACAAAAGTATTCGTTTATTGCACGTAATTGATAAACACTTTGTCTTTGGTAAGCTGCACTAATTTGTTCCTGGCAATAACTCTGATCAGTCTTACAACTTTCTTTAAGTAGACTATTACATACCATTTTGCAGTCGATACTAACATTACTAGTTTCCTGATAGCCGATAGCCACCTGTTTATTATTAACTAAGCCAATAATAGGCGCAACATTTATTGCACTTTCACTAATTTGGATTGGCACCATTACATTGTTTAATTGATTGTGGCAACCAAAATACAGATATTTGGGAATAAATGCTGTCAGATTTTCAGCATCGCCCCAAGCTTGTGGGTTTTGGATTGCGCCGTAGAGTAGATCATAAATTTTGCCACCCGAGTCAAAAGCACATTTATTTGCATATCTTTGGCCAAAAACTACCATCTTAGTAACGTCTGATTCCAAACTAAAGTCTATTGCATAAGGTAGGTCTTCTGGACAAAGAAATTGGCTGCCTTTTTGCAAGCTACTATTGATTGAAAAGGTTTGCGATTCATATGGCATTGGTGAGGCAGAGGCATTTTTATTAATAGCCTTTTCTTCAGAACTAGCAACAATTGTGTATGTCGGACCAACTTCCCGCGTAAATGGAAAAATTAGCGCTCCTTCGGTTCTTTGAAATGAAACTGCAATCGTTTTCGCTAAATAATCTTCTTTTGCCGCTTGAGCTACCAGATTGTTTAGGTGGGCATGGCTTCCTAGGTTTTTTGTTTTGCTAATAATTGCTACTGGCGGAGTAGAAGATGATTCCTCTTTGTAAAATAGGATACTAATAGCGGAAATTAAAATAATCGTTAAGGCAAATAAAAGTGGCTGCGGTCTAAACATAATTGAATCTACTTAGTTTATTACTCAATACCGGGCACTTTTACAATTTACGAATTAAATTAGTATTGGCATGTTTTCAAAACCTAAATCTATATCAGGTTACTATAAAAAGTGTCCGGTATTAAGTAGTTATCGATCTAATTTGCCTGAATTGTAACAATTTCTTAGCAAAAGGGCAAAAAAATCCTTGGTAGGATAAAAGTAGGTACTTCAAGATAGTAGAATTGCTTTTTCCTAACTGGGATCAATGATGATAAAATCAGGGGATAGTTGTTATTATTTGAATGGGTGGCAATGTATGCAATATTGGTTAATGAAGTCAGAACCAGGTGAAGTGAGTATCGATGACCTTAAAAGTTTTCCTAACCAGACAGTTGAATGGTTTGGTATTAGAAACTACCAAGCACGGAATTTTATGCGTGATCAAATGAATCCAGGAGATAAAGCAATATTTTGGCATTCATCATGTAAAGAACCAGGAGTTTACGGTATTGTAGAAGTAATAGGTACAGCTCATCCCGATACTACGCAATTTGATCCGGCCAATGATTATTATGAACCGAAAGCTACTTCTGAAAAACCAGTATGGTGGTGCGTTGACGTAAAATTTGTAGCAAAAACTCGATATATATCAATTCAGGAACTTCGTAGATATCCTGAACTGGCAAATATGCGGGTTTTGCAAAAAGGCAATCGCCTGTCAATTACTCCTTTATCTGAAGGTGAATGGCAATTTATCATGAACCTTGCGGCTAGGTAGTCTTGTCTTTCATGAAAGGAAAATATAGGCAAATGAAAGTAATATTTCGGAATTTACTCTTTATATTTTTATGTTTGCCGATTCTGGTTTGTGCGTTGCCGGCTGAAGCTACTGTACCAGTAGCAGATAACGCTAACCTTATGCTAAGTAAACAAGTTATTGAGCTACAGCAACAGGCATTAACTGCCATACACAGTGATCAGGGAAATTTTAAACAATATGAGAGTAACGTCTTTTTGGGAGCGACTGTTAAAGGCAAACTAGATGTTGCAGAAATGGCTTTCAAACACGCTTATGAATTGGCTCCAAATCGCTTGGATCTAGCGTATTCTCTAGCTTCCGTACGTATTTTGCAAGGTAATATTGATGGAGCGATCAAAGTTTACCGTAGCATTGAAACTAGGTATCCTAATGACTTAGTGAGCCTAGTTTATCAAGCTGCATACGCAGATGCTCTTGGTGAAAGCGGAGTTTATAAACTCTATCTTTCTGAGTTAGCCAAAGAGCATAATGATAATGCAAAAAAGTATATAAATGCTATCCAAACAGCACAAAATACGTTTAATATTGATATCAATACAATTACGTCCCCCAAGCCAGACAATCGTAAAGATCTAGTAATATTGGTTTTGGGTTATGCCTTGAAATCTGATGGCAGTATGGATAGTAAATTGATTGATCGCCTAACGGTTGCTTTAAATGCTGCAACAACATATCCAAATGCTAAAATTATTGTTAGCGGTGGTGTGCCTGAAGGTGGCGTAACTGAAGCATACTTGATGCGTCAATGGCTTATTGAGCATGGTATAAAGCCAGGGATGGTGATAATGGAAGATAAGTCGATAGATACCGTTGCCAATATTCAAAATAGTCTTATTGTTATTTCTAAACTCAAACCTAAAACTGTGTTATTGGTCACTTCAGCAAGCCATATAAGGCGTGCAACAGCAATATTAAGCCAAGCTAAAAATGATTTGCAACTTAATTTTAGCATAGACAATGTAGTTGCCTGGGACTGGGACAACTCATCTGGCGTGAAGCCGGCCTCAGCGACAGAGAAAGCATTGATTATGCGCGATACTTTACGTATGGCTGGCATGTGGGCCTACCCAGGAATGGAACGTTAAATAGCAATTAATAAAAAACAGGATTACTAGAAATGTCAAATAAATTAAATATTGCAGTTTACCAAATGAATGCAACAGTTGGTGATCTATCCGGAAATACAACTAGAATTATTGAACAAATCCAAAAAGCGATTAAAGCTAAGGCAGATATTTTTATTGCTCCAGAACTAGCGATTTGTGGCTATCCTCCTGAGGACTTATTATTAAGGACGGATTTTTACCTCAAGTCCCAGCAAGAATTGGATAAATTATTAAATATTGATGGTATAACGATTGTTGTTGGTTGCCCATATCGCATAGGTAGCGATAATTTTAATAGCTTATTTGTAATTAGGGATGGAAATATTCTTGGACGTTATGACAAAATGCTATTGCCAAACTATGGAGTATTTGATGAGTGCCGCTATTTTACGCCTGGGGTATCAAGCCTGGTTTTACCAATAAATGGAGTTCAGTGCGGTTTTGTAATTTGCGAAGATATCTGGGATGTCGTGCCTATTTCAGAAGCGAAAGATGCGGGAGCTGAATTAATTATTTCCCTTAATGCCTCTCCTTTTGATGAAAATAAGCAAGAAGAAAGGCTGCAAGTGGCTAGGTATCGGGTTGAAGAAACTAATTTACCTTTAATTTACGCTAACCTAGTTGGCGGCCAAGATGAAATTATCTTTGATGGTGCATCATTTGCCCTAAATGCCGATTTAAGTTTAGCCTTTCAAGGTGAGGCATTTAAAGAAGAATTAGCTTATCTGGAATTTAATAATGGCAGATTGCTGAATTCAAAAGTTAGCCAGTATCCAATTAATGAAGAACGCTTATACCAAGCTTTAGTGTTGGCTTTACGGGATTATATTGACAAAGCCGGATTTAAAGGAATCGCACTTGGCTTATCCGGTGGGATTGACTCAGCTTTAACCTTGGCAATTGCGGTTGATGCGCTTGGCAGTGATCGGGTAATGGCGGTAATGATGCCATCAAAATATACCGCTGATATAAGTGTTTTAGATTCGCGTGAGATGGTCAATTTGCTTAATGTGCGATATGAGGAGTTGGCAATTGGCGAAATTTTTGCCCAATTTAAACAAACATTGGCCCCTATCTTTAATCAGCTAGCCGAAGATACTACTGAAGAAAATTTACAAGCGCGAATTCGCGGCACATTAATGATGGCGATTTCCAATAAACTTGGTTATCTAGTTGTTACTACTGGTAACAAATCTGAAATGACAACCGGATATGCTACTTTGTATGGGGATATGGCTGGTGGATTTGCTCTATTGAAAGACTTAGTTAAAACTAAAGTATATGCATTATCGAGATGGCGCAATACGCAAGGTTATGTTATACCTGAACGCATTATTGTTCGACCGCCAAGCGCAGAACTAAGGGAAAATCAATGTGACCAAGACTCCCTACCGCCATACGATATTCTTGATGCCATTTTAGTTGATCTAGTCGAAAATAGGCTTTCTTCACAAGAAATTATTGCCAAAGGGTATAAAAGCGATGATGTTAACCGGGTGGCACACCTTTTAAAGGTTAACGAATATAAGCGTAGACAGGCGGCAGTTGGGCCAAAATTAACCAAGACGGCATTTGCCCGCGATTGGCGCTTTCCAAATACCAACAAATTTAAGTTTTAGCTATAAATAAGAATGGCCATTAATTTCGGTATGGTTTTGTTTCCAGCGAATTTAGTGGCCCACTATTAAATTGTATATTTTATGATGAATTAGGTACTGATCCAGCCCTTAGCTTTTAAAGAACCTAATATTCCAGCTTTATCCAGCCCAATTGTAGCTAGCAAGGCTTTAGGGTCACCATGTTCAACAAATTCATCGGGAATCCCTAAAAGTATAGCTGGATTGGTTAAGTTCATTGCCTGCATGGCTTCAATGCAAGCCGAGCCAGCTCCACCCATAATGACGTTTTCTTCAATCGTAACTATATAGTCATGAGATTCGCACATGGTTTTTATTAGTTCGGTATCAAGCGGTTTAACAAAGCGCATGTCACAAACTGTTGCGTTGATTTCATTTGCAGCAGCAAGTGCTGGTTCAAGCATGGACCCAAATGCCAAGATAGCAATTTTACTACCATGCTTAATAATTCTTCCTTTACCGATTGGCAATAACTCCATTTCTTCACGTATTGGCTTGCCAATACCTGTGCCGCGTGGATAGCGTACTGCGCTTGGTTTATTAATTCTAAAGCCGGTATAGAGCATCTGGTAACACTCATCTTCATCGCTTGGGGTCATCACTACCATATTAGGAATACAACGTAAAAAGCTAAGATCAAACGCCCCAATATGAGTAGGCCCATCTGCCCCTACAACTCCAGCGCGGTCAATTGCAAATAGTACCGGTACCTCTTGTAAAGCGACATCGTGGATTAATTGGTCGTAACCGCGTTGCAAAAATGTTGAATAAATTGCTACGATTGGTTTTATCCCTTGGGTTGCAGCGCCACCGGCAAAAGTAATTGCGTGTTGTTCGGCGATTCCTACATCAAAAAACTTATCAGGGTAATTTTTGGCAAATTCAACCATACCCGAGCCTTCACGCATGGCTGGGGTAATTGCAATAAATTCGTCATCAATTTTGGCGATATCGCATAAAAACTTGCCAAATACTTGTGTGTATGTCATTAAACCGGTTGACTTGCTGCCCGTCATCCCTTCGTCCGGATTAAATTTACTAACTGCATGATAGCCAATTGGATTATTTTCTGCTAATTTATATCCTTGTCCTTTTTTGGTAACTACATGCAAGAACTGCGGGCCACCTAATTTTTTTAATTCGGTTAATGTTTCGATTAATTGTTCAAGATCATGACCATCAATTGGTCCAATATAATTAAAGCCTAGTTCTTCAAACATTGTGCTTGGCATTACCATGCCTTTCATATGTTCTTCCACCTTATGCGCTAATTTTTGCATACTTGGGACAACGCTTAAGGCTTTATTGGCGGTATCTTTGACTTTGTTATAGAATCGGCTAGCTAATATTTTAGACAAATAGGTGCTAACGGCACCAACATTTTCGGAGATTGACATCTCATTGTCATTGAGGATAACCAGCATATCAGACTCAAGCCAGCCGGCATTATTTAATCCCTCAAAGGCCAGTCCAGCAGTCATGGAGCCATCGCCAATTATCGCGACTACTTTATTGTCTTTACCACGCTGTTTTACTGCAACAGCCATGCCTAGTGCAGCTGAAATTGAGGTTGAAGAATGGCCTACATCAAATGTATCATATTCACTCTCAGTACGCTTTGGAAAACCAGCAAGTCCGCCTATTTGGCGTAAACTATCCATGCGGTTACGTCTTCCGGTTAAGATTTTATGCGGGTAAGTTTGATGACCTACATCCCATACTAATAAGTCGTGCGGTGTATCATATACATAATGTAGGGCAATGGTTAGTTCAATACTTCCTAAATTTGAGGCAAAATGCCCCCCGGTCTTGCTAACATTACTTAAAATATATTCACGCAGTTCTTCTGCTAAAAGGTGTAATTCTTGCAACGATAATGCTTTTAGATCATGCGGATAATTGATTTTCTCTAATAATGAAAATTGTTTCATGTATCTCTTCATTTAAATATTTGGCTATGAGTTGCGATAGTAGACGCAGTCTGCCAAGTATGCTAATTGCTCACTATTTTGTTGTGTTTTAAGTAAAGTAGTAATTTCTGAGTGTAGGCCTTTGGCAATTTCTTGCGCTTTGGATAGTCCCAGAATATTAACATAAGTAGCTTTGTTGTTGATTAAATCTTTATTTGCAGTTTTGCCAAGAGTTAAGGTATCTTCTGTTACATCAATAATATCATCTACGATTTGAAATAGTAAGCCAATTTTTTGAGCAGCGATATCTAATTCCTGATATTGTTGGGGATTAAAGTTGCTTCCTGCTAAGTACCCGGCTAAGATTGATGCGCGCAACAATGCACCAGTTTTTAAAGAGTGCATTTCTTTTAATCTTTCTAGGGTTAATTCACTGTTGGTGCTTAGCCAGTCAATTGTTTGGCCACCAACCATGCCTTGTAGGCCGATTGATCTTGCAACTAAATTAATAATCTGGAGTTTTTTATCAGGCATTAAGTCAAGCAAACTGTCACTAAGGATTTCAAAGCAAATAGCATGTAAAGCATCACCTGCGAGTAATGCTACTGCATCACCATATACTTTGTGATTAGTAGGCCTGCCTCGCCGCAAGTCATCATTATCCATAATTGGCAAATCATCATGGATTAAAGAAAAACAATGAATCAGCTCGATCGCGCAGCCGATTACTGTAGTCGTTTTATAACAGGCTTGACTAAGGATTCCGGCCGCTATTGTAAATTGAGGACGGATCCGCTTCCCACCATCAAGCGAAGAATAGCGCATCGATTCCAAAAGCGTTTGGCATTTGCTCGGTACTGATAAAATATTATCTAGCTCTTGCTCAATGTTTTTAATCGTCTCAGAGCTCCATTTTTTTAAGTCTATCATCTTTATTCTGTCTGAAAATCTTTTAATTGATCATTATCTAAGTCTAGAATTTTGATTTTTTGTTCTACATCACGAAGCTTTTCCTGGCAAAACTTAACTAATTCCATACCTTCTTTGTATTTATTTAATGCTGTTTCAAGATCAATTTCATTGGTTTCAATATTCTGTATTATTTGTTCAAGTTTGCTAATTGCTTGTTCAAAATTTAACTTATTTTTTTCCGTCACGATTTTATCCTTGAATTAATTTTTTGATTGGCTTAATTGCTATTAAACATAAAATAAATACAATAAAACTAAAGCCGAAATAAATTGCAAATGAATTGCGGTAAAGTAGTTCAAGACTACTAATGCTATTATTTGGACTTGAAGTAACAGCTGTTTGCGCTAATAAACCAGCTAATTTTCCATCAAAACCAATTGACATTAGGAATATTCCCATCATGGCACCATTTAAGCGGCCTGGAACTAAGGTACTTACCATTGCTAAGCCAATAGGGGAAATAAATAATTCACCAAACGCAATAGTCAGATAGCTAATAATGATAAAAATCTGGTCCTGTAACTCATTATGGGCAATCGCATATTGTAAGCTTAATATTAATACTAAAAAACTTATGCTGTTTAGTAAAAAGCTGAGGCTAAATTTCGCTGGGATTGATAAATCTTGATTCTTTTTTTGTAATGTTAGCCATAATGCATTAACTAGTGGGCCAAAGATAATAACACCCAGCGATTCAAAAGCAGTTAGCGAACTTTCAGGTAAAGTTAAATGGGTAACTCTCGCTGTACATAAACTAACTGAGAAAAACTGTTGAAAATATACTGCCCAATAGAGAACTGAAAAAACAGTAAGAATGCTAAATGCAATTAATCTTTTACGTTCAATACCGTGATGGGTCTGAATGTTGCGTAGTAAAAAAATTACACTCAATATGCCAATAACTATAAATAGGCCGGCAGCAAGGGTATTATTTTGGATGCCAAAAAATGCAATTGCCACTAAAGCGAGAAGCGCAATTAATGCTTTAACTAAATCTTTCTTGTTATGTTCAATCTCACGCCGGTCATATAGATTAAATTTCTTCTTGCCGTAATAAAAGGTGAAAAATGCGATTGCCAGACCGATGGCTGCCGATCCAAAGACGGCTACCCAGCCAAAATAGTTTTTAATAAAGCCGCCTAAAAAGCTACCGCCAATTGCACCAAAATAAATCCCGACATAGAATAGAGTATAGCCAACTTCTTTTTGTTCAGGGTTTTCTTTATACAGCATGCTTAGCATACTGGAAATGTTGGGTTTTAACATTCCCGTTCCAACTGTTACGGTCGCAAGACCCAATGCAAATATGTTAACTCCAGTTGAAATAGTTAAAAGCGTATAGCCAATACATAATAATGTTGCACCTGCCAGGATTGCTTTATCATACCCTGTAAATCGATCGGCAATTAATCCACCGAAGATGCTATTAATATATGCAAGAGCAGTGAAAGATCCAACCATGGAGTAGGTTTCAGCATCATTTAATTGTAATTTTTCTAATGCGTAAAAGACAAGTAAGGATTGCAATACATAAAACCCATAGCGTTCCCACATTTCAGTTAAAAAGAAAATAGAAAATCCACGCGGTTGTCGTTGTTTAAGCATTTATGGCACTTTTCAAAGAGTTAATAAACCCTCGTATTATATCATAAGTTGCTTTCTATCAAATTTGCAACGCAATATATCTGGTTTTTGAAAAAAAGTTGAAAAAATACTTGCATATCTAGGTCTGGCTGGTTATAATAACTACCTCAACCAAAGGAAGCTTGGCAGAGCGGTTGAATGCACCGGTCTTGAAAACCGGCAAGGATGCGAGTCCTTCGTGAGTTCGAATCTCACAGCTTCCGCCACTTATTCTTTTCTGAATTCTCCGAATTTAAAAAAATCAATCAAATAGACCAAAATTATTTATAGTTTTTAAATTAACAATATGTATTCTTAGATTTTTGGTACTTAATTCATTATTTCCTCACCCCAGCCCTCTTTGCATAATTAAGAATTTACGTAGTTATATTCCATTTATACTTACTATCAGGCCATTTACATTACATTCAAATTAAACTAGCTTGTTAACAGGCTTTCCGTTATTTGAAACTTTATCATATTTTTTTTGTAGATTCGAAAATTAATATGAGCTTAGTTTTGTTATTGAGATTAATTTTCACCTAAAATGACAGTTATACAAAATAGTCTTATCTGCTAACTACCACTAAAACTACTACAAACTTATTTAACCTAGCGGGCGAGAATTCGCCCACCTCAACGGGTATTAAGTTTGAGATGA
>CAYLRR010000035.1:0-18788 GCA_964386295.1 uncultured Neisseria sp. | reverse complement strand
TAACCGACATATTTTTTAGCAATAATACTAATACGTGTTGCTGTCGGGGGGTTAAATCTAACTGAGTTTGTTTAAGTGAAGATATTGATTTAGTTAATTCGAAGTTTGCATGGTCGATTAACTTGTGTAATTGTCCAATACTAAGCTCAGGATTAACTTTATAGGTACACATATAACCAACGGTATTACCAGTTTTAGGAGATGTCAAAGTTCTACTATTTGCTGAGATGATACCTGGTACAAGATCGTATTCATCATTAAAATGGCTATCTACCATTATCAGCGAGACATTACTAGGCCGCGTAATTACACTTTTTATATAGTCATACTTTTCAGCAATTGGATGTGGAAGTTCATAAATTGCTCGACCATACAATATTTCATTTTTCTTATCTTCTTCACGTCCAATTATTAATCTACTTGCCTTGAGCGTTGCGTATTCAATTTCCAAGTTGGTATTAAAGATAATTAAATAATCATGTGAATGAAGTAATTTAACTGAGTCAATTACTGCTCTTAAATAGTCTTTGTCGTTCATAGATACTTTATTTATTTAAAAATGAGCGAAGTTTTCTTACTACCGGCATAAGTTAACGTTTTATCAAATTTGCCGAGTCAATAGCGTATTCCCCAGTTGCTTAGGCCTATTATCTCGTAGCTTTACTTTAATTTTTTGGGGAGACACCCTACGTCTAAAATCCTTGTAAATGGGTGTTTGATTTTAGCATAGTAGTTATGTGCCATAAAACCATCTCTTGTCAATAATATATTGCTTAAATTATTAACTTATTAAAAAAAACACTATTTATTTATTTTTAGCTTTTCCCTGGGTTCCATATAAACGTTTGTTTTAAAATGTTAAAAACAATAAAGGGATAATTTGGCTTCGAAAATGATTTTTGTTATAGTAAATTTTACTATAGCTTTCGATTGATGGTGTTAACTATAATACGGCCTAACGCAATTAGGTTGCTTCAAGGCAAGACTGGTTGCCGACATAAAAATAACAAAAATCCTTTTTATGCTTTCTTCAAGCTTATTGATAAGGCTATTATTTTTGAATTTTGTCATACACGGCTTAATTAAGAATAATAACCTTTTCAATATTAGAACTTGGATGTTTAGCTACAAAGGATAAAAATCAATATAACTATTTCACAATTCAAGGGGTTGAATAAATGAGAACTAAATTATTATCTGTACTTTTAGCTACAACAAGTGTAACTGCTGCTTTTGCTGCTGACGACTGTGCTACCCAAGCTTCTACACCAGATCAAATTATCCAATGTATGGTTGCTGACTTCAATTCACGTGTTAGTACTGTAAAAGCTTCAGCTTTAGATGTATATAATAAAAACCAATCTTTATCTTCTACAGCTTACGAATTGCGCCAAGCTCATGCTGCAATGTTTAATTTAAAAGCTGCATACCAATTAACGCCGTTTGCTTTTACTTGGGCAAAAGGAGCTGGTAAAGATGCACTTAATATTTCAAAAGCTATTAAAGAAGGCAACTTCAATAGTATTCCAGCATTGACTACACAGTACCAAAAAGATCGTTACGCATTATTCGATAATTCAGAAGTTGAATATGCTGCTTACGATGCAGTTTTTGCTGAAACTGAATTAATGGCTAAAGTACAAGGTATCTCTAAAGAGTCAAAAGCATCTCGTAGTGCTAATTATGCGGCAAATATGTATATTGGCTATTTAGCTCCAGCAGCATTGATAAATGCATATCAGTTTGCTTCAGTTGATGCGCCAAAATACATTAATGCAAGTTTGAATGCAATGACTCAAGGTATGTGTCAAAGTCAAGTTAAATCATTCCAGACTGATTTTGCTAAATTAGCAAGCACAAACCAAAATGTTAATTTATTAATTGACGCTGGCGCACCAGGTTCAGTGGTTAAAAAGGCGTTTGCTGATATTCATGTTAATTATGTAGTTGATGCTTTAAATACAACCTATGCCTATGCAACTGGTTATTCACCAATTACTAAAGATCAGCCTTATGATGTATGTGATTACAATACATTCCAAGCTTCGGTACAAAGCGGAAATGTATATGCAGTTCAGTTAAATAATACGATTAATAATATAATTTCAAAATCAAGAAGTCATGTACCAGCACAAAATATTTATTGGGCTTTAAGTGCAGTATCTGCAGCAGCATTGGATAAAGTAATTACCAAACCAGATACAGCCCCTGTAGCCGGAGCCGCAACACTTCCATTCTAATTTGGACTTGTAATACTCTGGTTGATAAAAGTGGAAGCATTATTATGCTTCCACTTTTTCTATTTTAAATAGAGCCGGCTATTGATATTGCTGTAATTACAGTAAAAGAAGAACTTAAAGCTAGTGAGTTAGTCACTATAAGAGACTTAAAGGAAGTAGAAATTTAGCAACTCCTACTTCCATTTTCCTTCTTTCCAGTGGCGCCGGCAAACTGAAATATATTTAGTATCAACGGCCTTAAGTCTATCATCATCAACAACTACCTGTGAGCCTTCTTTTATGGCTACGCCATCGCGAACAAGCATATTAAAATTGGCTTTTCGTCCACAGTGGCAAATTGTTTTTACCTCTTCGAGGGTATCAGCTATTGCCAACAAGGTAGTGCTAGCTGGAAATGCTTCTCCGCGATAGTCGCTACGTAAACCGTAACAGATTACCGGAATATTTAGATAATCAACTACGTCAGATAGCTGAATTATTTGTTCAGAACTAAAAAAGTGAATTTCATCAACCAAGACACAAGCAATTTTCTGCCTTAAGTGGTATTCTTTTATTAAGTCAAACAAATTATCATTGATTGAAGTTGAAACTGCTTCTTTGTCAAAGCCAATCCGGGATTTAACTTTGTTATCACCGGCTCTTCGGTCGATTGCTGAGGTAATTACTAATGTATGTTGGCCGCGGTCTTGGTAGTTATAAGCTACTTTGAGTAGATCCAAGGTTTTACCCGCGTCCATAGCAGAATAGCGAAAATATAGTTTAGCCATTATTATTTAGTTCCAAAGATTCTGTCCCCGGCATCGCCAAGTCCCGGAACGATATAATTGTGGTCATTCAATTTTTCATCTATGGCCGCAGTATAGATTTCTACTTCAGGATGCGATCCGTGCAGTTTGGCAATACCTTCCGGAGCTGCTAAGATACATACAAATTTAATATGGCTGGCACCTTGTTGCTTTAATAAATCTAGGGCAGCAACAGCAGAGCCGCCGGTTGCTAGCATCGGGTCCAAAACAAAGACATCCCTATTTTCAATGTCTGATGGCAATTTGCAATAGTATTCTACTGGTAAGTGAGTGCCCGGGTCTCGATACATCCCAATATGGCCAATTTTGGCATTTGGGACAAAGTCGGCAATTGCATCAGCCATGGCAAGGCCTGCACGGAGGATTGGAATAAGTGCCAATTTACGGCCAGAGAGAACCGGTGCCTGGGTTTTGGCAACCGGAGTTTCAATTTCAATTAAAGAAGTTTTAATTCCGCGCATTGCTTCATAGCCCAAAAGTTGGGATAATTCTTGGGCTAGCTCCCTAAATGCTTTAGTCCCGGTGTTTTTATCACGCATAATAGTAAGTTTATGCTGGATTAGTGGGTGATTAATTATATGAGTATTTTGCATGCTATTGCTATTCCTCTATTAGCGATTCACAGGAGAGTTTGAATTTATTTTCGACATCCAAATATGCGTTGTCGCTACAGTCAGTCTGCAATGATACTAAGCCATGAAATTGATTGTTTGTGTCAGGGTAATAATCAATAATAAAACCAACTTCTTGATTGTCTAAATTTGGACTAACTACAGTTTGGCCGATTTTTGGTTCTTGGTTAACACAAAATTTAAACATGCGTCGCTTTATTTTACCCAAGTAATGGGTGCGGGCAACAATTTCCTGACCGGTATAACAGCCTTTTTTAAAGTTAACCCCACCAATTAATTCATAATTTACTTGTTGTGGGATGATTTTTTCAGAAGACTCAGGGTAAATCATGGGAATGCTATGTTCTACCAAGGTTTTATGCCAAAGGGTAGTATCTTCTATTGCGCTAGCATCTAGGCTAGCTGTTATATTTAAAATTACTCCTGGTGCGAGATTAATTACTTTGGCGTCAGTTAGCTGATTATTGGTTAAATAGATATTTTGGCTGCTTGGCGTAATTGTTACCTTACTACGTAAAATAAACATTTTTAAGCGCGGTAATAATTTTTCCAGGATTGCTTTACTGGTAATTAATAAATAGTTATTTTCATTTTCGGCAGTGATGATAAAACTTGCAATCATTCTGCCTTTATTATTTAAGTGCGCGGAAAATTGGAATGGCTTAGTGCTTAATTCCCGTATATCATTCGTCAATTGTCCTTGGAGATATGTCGCTGCGTCTGCTCCGGCAACTTCCAAAACCACTAGTTCGTTATTAAGATTAATTGTAGCCATGAGTTTCCTCCTTGAGAATAGATTTTATCATGATAAATAGCTTGCTGGGTTAGGGCAATCAAAACATTGTTCCCAAAATGAATTATATTGCTATCTTTAAGCTGTAATTTGGTTATAAAAATATAAGAATCGGCCCAAATATGGTATAATTAACATATAGTAAGATTGATAAAAAATTAATCAACGCCAACTAGGGTAAAAAACTTTTATATAATCCCAGAAACTAAGTCCTTATGGGTTTCTTTTGGGGGACTGGTTAAGTAATAGGTATTTTAAAGGATGAAGATCAAGAATTTTCATCTTTTTTTAGATGTGTTTGTTAAAACAGAAAAATCTAATACTTGACTTAAATAGCTTATTTGTTCTAGGTTGGTGTTAATCAAAATTTTGCGATTAACTTTGTCAATTTTATTAATCGTAATAAAGCGAATATCAAACTATTTTTAGCAAAGGTGGAGCATGCGAGACTTGTTGAGATGGGTAGAACAATATTTTTTGGGTCCTCATATAACAATATCCAAGCTACGTGAAAACTGGCTTTTGCTAATAATAGCCATAATTTTTTTATTAGTAATAATTTAAATTTTTAAGGGATTAAAATGAGCGATTTAAATTTACAACCAGAAAATAATCAAGTAGAAACTGCTAAGAAAAAATGTTGCGGTAAAATTAAAGGTTTCTTTACGCGCGAAGCTAAAGAAGGCCAAAGAGTTCTTAACTGGAAATTTGGTGTATTGGTAGCAGTTGTGGTGGTTGTTGTTTGGGTTATCCTATAATTTTAACCTTACTTTTACTGCTAAGGGGGCTTAATAAACTAAGCTCCTTTTATTTTAAATCAGTCTGGATACCATTATAATGAAATATATTATTTGGATATATTTAGCAAATATTTCAAACCGATTCCGTGAGTTTGCAATTAACATCTTTAGGCTTAGCTTGCTCGCCTTGATTATTGAATATCTTTTTTTAAGCCCGCATGTAAGGCCGCTATACACAGATCACTTAATGCCATATATAGATAAAACATGGTTACTTCTAGTTATCAGTTTTATTATGGTGTTATTGCCAAGTGATAAGCTGGTTTTTAATATAATCAGTTGGGCTAAGCGTGATAAGTTTCTGCGCGAGAATATCATTATCCGCTGCTTACGCTTATTAAAATACCGCATAAAGCATGATCTCTTTAATAAAAAAGTCACTGAAAGCCTGTATACACGATTTATTACTCCTAAACGAGTTAAATATGTTTACATTTTATTGTATCTTTGGGATATCTATAAAGGATATGGACGGATTTTCCGTGATGTCTTTTATGCTATAGTCGCTTATTTTGGCTTTGCTGTTGCTACTTGGCTTTACGTTCGCTTTACTGGTAGTTCAATATATTATATCCATACCGTGAATGAAAGCTTTGCCCTTGGTGTAGCAATTATCGGTTTTCTTATTTTCAAAATAATCTTTTTACCAAGCTGGAAGACAATACAAGCAATTGGGTTATATATACTTGGCCGGGTTGTAGTTCATCAGCTAGGAATAGTAAAAATGGAGCAAGCTTTAGCAGAAAAGCTTGAAAAATTTGAAAAACCTCAAAAGGATATTTAACAATGTGGCGGACAATTGGTATTTTCTCAGCAAGTTTGATTTTAAGCCTAATCTTGCAATTTTCTTTAAGCGGCCAAAATACAATTAATTTAGACAGTGCAACAATTAGTTTTAGTTTAAAAGATATACTATTTGCCGGACTGTTATTTAGTAATATTCTATTGTTAGTATTATTATTACGTAAACTCTAACTTATAATACCAAATAAGTTTGAAATTAATTCCTAGATTAATTGCTAAAAATGTGCTCAATACCGGACACTTTAATAGATATATTGTAAAAATGCATGTCTTTTATAGCTGATTTATTATAAGGAAGGCTTAATTTATAACTCAATATTCCAAATATAAGACTTTGTAATTATTCATTGGCTATTTGTTGATGCCTCGCGAGACTCCAAGAGTTCAATAAATAACGCCAACTTTATAAACAAAGTCTAATATCCTCCATAATTCGTATAAATCAAGCCTTCCTAAGCTTATGCTGCGTTTCTAACATCAGCTAAGAATACCGAACTAATTAGAAGGTAACGGTATTATCTGCTGGTTTTTAAATATGTTAATACTTGAATTAAAGTTTTGCATCAACTGGTTACTAACCTTTGTTTGAGTTAGTACCGGGCTTTCAATATTCCCACTTACATGGTAGCTGATGGCTAATGCTTTATTTACCGGTTCGCCAATAACCGACTGGCCAAGGTAAACAATTAATCCAATTACCGGGTTTAAAGTAACTATTCCTGCCGTTGTGGCTACAGTTCCACCTAGCCTTGGTTCTAGTGTCAAATAAGTATCTATTGTATTATTAGCAAAATTTAAATTACCAAAAGTACTAAGGCTGGCTATTTGGCCATTTAATTGAAGCTCTTTTATTTTTAAGTCTTGATTATTTAAAAGAACAACGGTATTAAGATTGTCGTAGGCAAATCCCTTGCCAAAAAAATTGTTCAAACTAAATTGGTCAATAGAAGTTAAGCTTCTGAGGCTAATAACCCCAAGTAAGCTACCAAATAGCCCAGGGTTGACATGAACTAGCTGTCCCTTGGTAATATGCAGTTGGGCTTCGCCATGCATTTTAGTCGGATCTAGCTCGATTACGTTGCCATCAAATGCTAAGATACTGTCAAAAGTTCCTTTTCCACCGGCAAAAATGTCACCTTGGTTTAATTTATTGACTAATAATCCAAAGTCATCTATATCTGCGTGGATAATAAGTGCTGTATATTCGTCGCTGCAGCCAATACAGTTGTCACTGCCATTAATACTAATTGATCCAGCTTGGTTGGTTAGATTGGCACTTTCAAGATATAAGGAATCTTCATCGGCATAAATTTCTGCATTTAACGCACCTAAATAATGATTCTCTAAATATAAATGCTTAATTGCCAAATTGGTATTTGGGATTTTAAGGAGGGCTAATTTAGCACTATTTTGCTGTTCCATCTCCATAGATTCACTTTGATTCTTTGCAAGTAGTAGATGATTGCTTGATTCTAGGCTACTAGTAATTAGTTGGGATTCTGTTGCCAGAATATTTACATTGCTTTCAAATGCTGGGTTTACTGGTGCTGTTGCATTATTAGTCGATTCAGCTTTAGTGAAATTCGCACTGGAAAATAACAGTTTGTCCAAAGCAATATCTAGGTTATTTTCCTTCATTGCATAGTTCATTTTACCCTTAATATCCGGAGTGGCAATGTTCACAGAAACTTGGTCTGGCTTGATTATGATATTGGCCTGTCCGGCATCAAGGTTATAATTTTTTAACCAAAAACCATTACTATTTATTTCTACTTGGATCGGATAAAGTCCTTTGGCTGATTTAGGCTGATGAGCTATAACAGTGCTACTCGCATTTGTTGGGTTATTAAGCTGGTTGATTACTGCAGATTCACCTTGCTTTTCTTGAGTGGTAATTTGATTATTACTTTCAGTTGGAACTAGCTTAGTGAGTATATTTGCCCAATCTAAAATATGCATGGCTGGTAAATCGGCACGAACAGATATTGGTGTGCTTTCAAGCGGGCTCATTAAATGATAAGTTGCTGTACTGCCAAGAGCGATTTGCAGCCGTTTAAGCTCATAATTTTTAGACATTTGTGCCTCACTTAGAAGTAAGTTTGCATAGTTTAGACTTATCCTGTTTTCTTCTTTATTCTGATAAAGATCTATTGTCAATGGTGCTGTACTCGATTCCGGTTTCAATAGAGGATCTACACCTGCAATGGTAACGCCATCTAAATTTGATTTAATGGATAAATGGTTATTTTTTGTATCATAGCTGGCTTTAGTGGCTGCTTTGCCATAAATTAAATTTGCTGCAGGGGGATAAGCCATTTGCAGCAGGGTAGTAAAATTAAGGTTAGGGGAATAAACTTCGAATTGAGAATGATTTAATATATTTAGTTCTAAATTTGAATCAAGTGCATTTGCTTTAAGCTGACTTTTAGTTAGGCCTACTTGATTAAAGTTAACACTTCCATTAATATTTTGAACGGTTAAAGACTCATTTTCTTTAATGCTAATATTGTTGGCAACTGGTGTATAGCGTCCAGCCAATGAAAACTGCTTTGGCTGATTGATCGGAACATTGACTTTTAAGTTTAGATCACTGCTTCCTTCAATATTAAGTTTATTGGATATTTGTGTTATTTGTGATTTAAAGGGTGTGGTTAAAAGGTATTCCAGGTAATTACTAGTTGAGCCTTTTGCTGTTGCCGTTATATGGAGGATACTATGAGGGTTTGTCCAATTGGTTAAATTTATATTACTTTTAGCCAATTTAACATCGCCAATATTGCCTGAGTTCAGATTTAAATTAATTGTAGAATTGTCCAGATTTATTTTGGCATTGAGATTTGTTGCAGGTCCCCAATCCGAAATAAACTTATAGCTTACATTATTAATATCCCCATTAAATTTGATTACCCCAGTATTTTGCTTAAATGGAAATTGGTCGATTCTGCCTCGTATTATAAGATTGCCATTATTAAGTTTTCCACTTTTAAGACATTCCTCGATATATTTAATAATAGTCTTTGGTATGCTACGCGGCAGATACAAGCTGATTTTTGCAAGATTCAGGCTCGCGATTTGGTTGTATACATTTATAAAATTACTTTCTTGCTGATAGGATCCTTGGCTCTTGATCAAGAAGTCGGGAGTTTGTAAAGTAGTATTTTGCCAAGAAAGGTTTAATTTATTTTGCGATTCAATCTGCCAGGTTGTATTTGTTTTAAAACTATTAATTGATAAGTGGTGGCTAAATTGTTTAGGGTAGCTAAGGCTACTATTTGTTAAATTTAAACCAAGGCTTCCTGAGCTTTCTTTTAATAATAAATTGGCACTTATGTTATTTATGCTTGGGATATTTGATTCTAGGGAAACTAGGGTAATGTTGTTAAAGTCAGCAATAAAACTAATATCTTTTGGCTTGGTTATGTTACCTTGCCAATTAAGCTGGCAAGAAGAGAGCCCTGAAAGCTTCAGCTTAGCAGTTGCAGGATGTAGTTTTAGCAGGCTATTGATACCGGCAAAATTTAGCTCTTTTAGACTAATGTGGCCACCAATATTAGCATTATACTTTCCTGCTAAATTAGACTTATTGAAAAGATAACCCGTAGTAGTATTAATAGTTAGATCTTTACCTGAAATCACATATTCTTTTTGAGCGGGATGTTTAATGTTAATTTCGCCACTAAAATTAGTCAAATTTTTGGCATTCTCATTTATATGTGCCAGATGTTGCTGATTACTGTCAAAAGTTGCAGCTAGGTTATCTAGTTCACCATCTTTAACTTCACTGGTTAAATTAATTTGATAGCCTTGCGAACTTAAGCTATTTATAGTTAACTTAGCGTATTTCCATTTGGAAAATTCACTAAATTTGCCGCCAATCCATGAATCTCTTATTTCAAGATGGCTTTTTGAGGCTATCTTAAGATCAATTGCCAAATTATGCTGATTAGCTGAATTGTTTAGGACTAAATGAATATCATTTAATGGTAATGGTTTGAGATAATCGTGCTTAGAATCTATTACAGTAACATGAATGTTCTTAAGATCAATTAATCCCTGGTTTAGCAATAGATTTTCAAAATCAAAATTCGAACTGCTTTTTGTTGCGAGATTGGTTACTTTTTGTTTATTGATAAGTATATTATCGTTTTTGTCATATTCTAAACTAATTGAAGCGCCGTCAATCTGCAGATAGTCAACTACTGGCATTAACTTAATTAAACTTAAGTACGACAAGGCTATATTGATTTTATTGATTTTGATTAATGGCGTAGTATTGCTTAGTCCATAAATGGTTAAATTTGTAATAGCAATATGAGGTTCAAGATAAGTGTTAAAGCCAGTATCAAATCGGCTAAACTGTAAATGGTAACCTGAACTTTTATATATTAGATGGTCTATTTGCTTTTGATAATTTCCTAGGTTAAGAAACACATAAATAATAATAGCCAGGCTAACTACAAATAATCCACCAATAATTGCAGTTGAATATAAAACTAGCTTTTTTAAAAACTGTTGCTTAAACACCAATATTTCTTTCAAAATTCAAATTGCCGTCAGGTATACATTAGAAGGTCTATATTATCTCATATTTCATCCAATTCTTCAGAAGCATAACTGAGAAAGCTTTAGGTTGCTTTGGGATTTTTACAATAATAGAATATTAAGTTCATAAAAAGTCATATGGTAAAATATATTTAACTAGACTGTTTTACTTTATCTTTTAACTTTATAGATATTGTCAATAGCTAAATTAATGTTAATGGTGCAAGTTAAATGCTACGCCTACATATCTGGTGGGTAATATAAATATTAATTTAATTGTATAATTTAATTCAAGTTAGTCCATGTTTAGGATTATTTCACTTAACCAAACATGAAGAAATTTAACAATTTTATTAAATTTTTTATTAGGGCTTAACATCAGACAGTAGATGTCGTGAAAGGCTTAATCATAATATGGGCTTTTAAGTTAAAAATTCTACAAATAAACATTTAAGGAAGAAAAATATGCTTGAGAAAAGTAATATCCCTTTAGTTTGGTGCCTTCTGATTTCCTCGGTTATTGTCGGCTGTAACAGCGGCGGTACTAATTATACTACGCCAACTCCGCAGCCAACAACGCCGGTTTCTAAAACGATGGCCTTTATTTTAAATCAAGGAGCAAATGATATATCGGTATGCCCAATTTTAGATTCTGGTTCAAATTTAGGGCCGTGTTCCTCTATGAATCCAACAACTACTAGCAAAGAAGAATTAGGTAGTGATCCCTTATATAATGTAGGTGGTAGCCCGATCGGAATTGCAATTAAGGGTAATTACGCCTTTATTAGTGTGGATAATTCAGGAAGCCCACTGGTTGATTCTAATATAATTAGCTGTAAAATAGAAGCGACTGGGCAATTTGATCATTGTTACGCTTATCCAACTACACTTTTGGCAGCCAATGCATATCGTGCATTCCAGGTTACTATTGTGGGTGATTATTTATATTTTCCTACACGTCCTAGCTCTAATACGCCAGGTTCAGTTGCTTCGATTGTGGCCTGTAAAATCGGCGAAGAAGGCAGTTTAAGTTCTGATAATTGTACTTTATACCAAAGTATTTATCCAGCAAGAGATACTGATTATAGTCTAGTAGGGGCAAACCATAAATTATATGGTATTTCTACTGCTAATAAATTCGTCAATATAATCTCATTAAGCGATTCTGGTGCACCAGATGGCCCTGTAGTCACTGATCATGCTTTAAATTCGCAAGGGGATCCAACCTTGATCAGCCCGCGTATGATGACGATTGCCAACGGATATGCGTATATAACTGATCCAAGTCAGCCGAATAACCAGAACCTAATTGCCTGCCAGATAACTGCGGCTGGTGGCTTAGCCAATTGCCAGCCGCAGACTGCACAAACTTCTGCCGGTCAAAATATTTTTACCGGGCCTGTAGGGGTGGGAAGTTACCAGCAGACGGTATTTCCATTGAATTGGGGATATAACGCTTCACATCTTGGTAATAGTTTGGGTGTTTGTGATGAATCTTTGGGTAATGCTTCTACAACTATATGCAAATTGAGCTGGGGAGATGATGTTGTAGGTATTTCTACATTGTATATCCCGATCAGTATGGCGGTGGCTGAACTTAAGTAGTTGCAAAGCTCTCAAGGTGAGCCTGCATTATTTACTTTTAGATGAAATCGTCATTTTTAAGCAGGCTCATCTATTTAATTATTCAACAAGATGGACTTTATATACTTCTTTGAACCTACGTTTCTGTTCAGCTGATGGCCCGCTACCTGGTGGTAAACTTGCTATTTCGCGGAGGAAACCTTCTGATGGGCCACCCGGGGTATTAATAACTAGCATTCGTGAATCGGCTAATGCCTTAAATGCCCGTTTTACCAACACGCCAGCCATTACGGTATCACCTGGATTAGCGATAATCTTTTCATTATTTACAATAAACTCAACCTGGCCGCTAATAATGTAAAATATTTCCATGTCAATTTCATGATAATGCAATGGTGCAAAATTACCTTTAGGCAATATACTGTCATAAAGGGAGATCCTGCCCTCGGTTTCGAGGCCTGTTAATAAAAATTTAGTAATTTCACCTCCTTCTAAATTATATGTCTCGGCACTTTCAGCTAATATAAATTTATGTAACATATGCCATCTCCTATGTAAACTATTAGACTAATAATCAAGTTGTATATGGTGGAATTTAACAGATATAGCAGGAATTGCTAACCTTCCATCATGGTAGGTATATAACTACCTAGTTTTTATATTAATATCTATTATTCTGTTTAAAGTTTACTTTGCACCATGCTATAATTTATTTTGGGGTTTAGTGTGAGAATATCTGATTTACTATATTATAGGCGAGCTAATTTATATGACTATGCAAATTAATAATGAATGGGCTAAGTGGATAAAAGACAACTTAGCTATAGGTTGTACTGTAGAGATTTTGGCTAATACTATGATTGAGAAAGGTTTTCCCAGTAATGTTGCCATTCAAGGAATTATTAATGTGAAAGAAGGGCGTGACGCTAATGACGGCCTGAATACTCAAAGCCATGGTTATACTTATGAAAATCCACGTGTGCCGATGGATGTAAACTTTATCACCACCTCTGACCGCCGGGTTAATATATCTGCTAGACTTAAAGAGCCTACCATTATTGTATTTGAAAATATTTTATCTCTTGAAGAGTGCGATAAATTGATAGAGTTGTCACAAGGCAAAATGCAGCAATCCAAGGTAGTTGATGAGATAACTGGCCAGGAAACGCTACATACTGAACGGACAAGTTTTGGTACTTATTTTAATCTTGCTGAAAATGAATTTATTGCCAGACTTGATCGCCGTATAGCCGAGGTTATGCATGTACCAATGGAAAATGGTGAAGGTATCCAAATTCTAAACTATCTACCAGGTGGGGAATATAAGCCTCATTTTGACTATTTTCCTTATGAACAACCAGGTAGCCACAAACATCTAGCTAACGGTGGCCAGCGGGTCTCAACCCTTGTTATGTATCTAAACGAAGTCGAACAAGGCGGAGAAACTTCATTTCCTAAGCTTGGCTTCGATGTAGTCCCAAAAAAAGGTCGAGCGGTATATTTTGAATATTGTAATAGTCGCGGTGAAGTTGACCCGCTTACCCTCCACGCCGGGTTACCGGTAGTGAAGGGCGAAAAATGGATTGCTACCAAGTGGGTTCGCCAAAGGCGTTATGGTTAAGGTAATTAACTGCCCTGGCAAGCAAAGCCGTTTATTCCACTGTTACATCCAGTGGCTGTAGATGAGCGAATTTGATTTATTTGTGATGCAAAAGGCCTTACATCAGTTGATATATCCATCGCATTTGAGTAGTATGAGGAAGCAGCACCGCAAGTACCTGAACCATAAGAGTGGGTACCAATTAATTTCAGGCGGCTAGTCGTTGTATCCCAATAAAAGTCTCCACCTCCCGAATCACCTCGACAGATGATGCTATAATAGCTATTTGAACCGGCAGGTGAATATCCGTTCATTAGTGATGTTAGCGAACTTACACCTTGATATGCATTAGTAGCGAAGTACTCGTAAGTAATATAGTATAGATTATTATCACTATTATATGGGTATATATTTGTCATTCCATAGCCTAATGCCGTGATATAGCTAGGGGACACTGGCTGGATATTCTGGTCTGCAATGTCTAATTCAGAATTTAAGCCCAATCTTGTATCTAAAAGATTGGAATATGAAACTTGGAGTATGGCAATATCACCATTTTCAACTGGGAAGTTTGAACATGAACCATTGGTTAGCATAGCAGTCTGGCAGTACTGGCTAGGGACATATACAGCAGTAACTCCAGCGTTTATTATCGGGTTTGATGTTGCACCTTGATATATACTTATTGAAGCTGCACTAATAATATTTGCGCTGGTAACTGGTAAATTGGCCGCTTTATTAGTTGTAACACAGTGCGCTGCCGTTACAATATAATCATGTTGATCACCCGGAATGCCGGCAATTGGTGTTCCAGTACATGAGTAAAATTGCCCACCGCGTGGATAAATTATCCTTACGGCCAAGTTAACAAGATTGGTAGACTCATTGCCTACCTGGCAATTGCTGCCATAGGCAATTTTAGGTAGATTCGCTCCACGAGTTCCTTGCATTGGTAAATTGCTTGGCAAACACATATATTGCTGTGGTACATAATTAGCAGGATTAGGCGGGTAAGTATAATTAGTATTGCTTCCGCTGCCACCGCCGCCATTACAGGCGCTAAGTATTGCTACACTACCTAATAAGAATGGAATTATTCTTTTTTCAATTTTGTTGAAATTTCTGTTCTTCATTAAAAAACCTTTTCCGCCAGAAGTAAATTTACTTCTTGTAAAATTATATATAAATTAGCTAATAGCAAGTTTTATTATAACATATTGACAATAGCCGAAAAACCTATATTGGTATATTTGATAGGTGAAAATAAACATTTAATAGTATAAGTCTTAAATTATCATTGCTAGCCAATAGGCTAAGTAGTGTTGGATAAAGATATTAAAACTAGTGCAATTGCCTATGGATTATTAGCTTAACTACATCATTTTGCTGCTAGCCATTGAGTTTAACGATCTGGAGTTAATGGTTTTTGTTTAAAGAAGAAAATATAAATCGATATGAAAAATAACATAAGGATAATACCCGAATAAACTACTATCCGTTGGCTTGGATCACATAGCATGCCAAGAATTACCATTAAATTAAATAGAATGCTCAAGATTGGTATCAAAGGATAGCCTTTTACTCTAAATGATAGGCTTGCTATTGAAACGCCCTCTTTGGCCAAATAACGCCTAAAACCTACATGGCTTATACTAATCATTATCCAGATTAAGCAACCTATCATTCCCGATGAAGAAACAATTAGAATAAAAACTTTTTCTGCCCCAATAAACTTACTCATTAAACAAAGGCCGGATAACATAGCTGTCACGATTACGCCCCAGAATGGGACGCCATTTTTATTGGTTTTTGCATAAATTTTAGGTGCCTGGTCGGAGTTAGCCATTGACCATAATAAGCGCGCGCAAGCATAAAACGCTGAATTCACTGCTGATAAGCTTGCTGCAATAATAACAATTTGCATTATGGTATAGATAAAAGGGATCTTGGCTTTTTGTAATATTGCAATAAATGGGCTATTAGTTACCGATGACTGCTGCCATGGGGTAAGCAAGGCTACAATAATGACTGAAAATACGAAGAATATTAATATTCTAAAGCCGACATTTCGAATCGCTTTTTTAATATTGTTTTCTGGATCTTCAGATTCACCTGCCGCAACTCCAACAAGTTCAGCACCTTGATAGGTGCAGACGATTACGACAATCCCATATAAAAAGGGTAAGAAACCATTAGGGAATAAACCGTCCTGGTAAAAATTTTTTAAACCCACTATCGGGCCAAACTGTGGAACCAGGCCAAGTAAAATGGCTATGCCAACAATTATAAATCCGATAATTGCAATGATTTTAATGCCTGCGAACCAGAATTCAAGTTCACCGTAGGCTTTAACAGGGAAAAAATTTAGAATAGATATTACAAAAATAAATAGCAAGCTCCATTGCCAAGCATCGGTAGCGGGAAACCAACTGATCATGATAATTGCAGCGGCAGTAAGTGACGCAGCAGCTGCCGTAACCCAGTTAATTAAGTAGAGCCATCCAGTAAGGAATCCGGCTATTGGCGAAACAAATCGAGTTGCATATGCTTGAAAAGACCCCGAAATTGGCATTGCTACAGCCATTTCAGTCAGGCTTACTAATGCAAGAAACATTACGATGCCACCGATGATAAAGCCAAAAACTGTACCAAATGGGCCTACTTGCTTCAAAATATCCCCAATTCCTAAGAAAAAGCTTGCTGAAATTGTTCCACCAATCGCAATCATTGATAGATGCCGTGATTTCATGCCTCGGTTTAACTGCTTTTGTTGTTTTTGTGACATAGTTGTCCTAATAAAAAGCCTATTTAGAAATGTTAATCTCTAGTTTTTTACTATTACTTATTTAGTTAGTTTGACAAAGTTCGCTAATTTTAGTAATTAAATCCTCATTATTTAATTTGGCTTCAACAGCTGTTACCCAAATATTTGGATTATTGAATTTAGCTAGTTTGGTGTAATCCTTTTCAGTCGTGATAATAGTATAGTTTGCAGGCAAATCTTGCTCTTGGTAAGAATAATGGTCTGGAAAAGAACGAACTTTTGTAAATTCAACACCTAGATCACGTAAATAAGTAAAAAAACGGTATGGGTTTCCTATTGCCGCGATTGCCACAATATTCCGACCATTTAGTCCGGTAGCTCCAATTTTTTCGCCGGTCTTGGGGTTGACAAAATATTTAAAGTGTAGGGTTTGCCAGAATATTGGTTTATTATATCTATGAAGTAAGCTAATGATCTGATCCTGGTTTTGGTTGCCATTTACTACTATTGCCTGTACATTTTTTATTCGATTGATCGGTTCTCGTAATGGGCCCATTGGAAGAAGTTGCTGGTTGCCAAAAATTCGGCTGCTATCAATTACACAGATTTCCATATCCCGGTCTAAATAATAATGTTGCATTCCATCATCAGCTAATATAATTTGAATATCAGGATAGTTTTTGAGTAAAACTCGGCCTGCTTCAACCCGTTTGCTACCAATTGCGACCTTAAGCCCCGCTTTTGCATAAATTAAAGCCTCATCTCCTACTTCTTGGCTGTTATCATCTGCCTTCACCACCCGGGCCATTTTGCTACTGGCTTTATACCCGCGGAGTATAATGCCTACTTTAATACCTTGATTTATTAAATTTAGTGCCAAACTTTTAGTAAGTGGAGTTTTGCCAGCTCCGCCAACACTAATATTGCCAATGATAACTACTGGGACCTTAAGTTTGCTAGAATGTTTTATTTTTAAAAAAAATAGTAGCTTACGTATTTTTATTACAAGTTCATAAATCAGGCTAAACGGGAAAAGGATTATTGACAGAACTGGATCTGTCTTCTGGTACCAGTGCTGTTCTATAAGTTCTTGAATTTTCATAGTTACAAATTATTATATATGCTAAACCTCTATTCTAGCAAGCTCGAATATTATCTGTTGAACAAAATTAATTGTTGAGGCAAAATCCGATAAGTAATGCTATGTTATAATCTTTACTAGCTTTATAGAGTTAATGTTTAACTGGTGTTAGCTACTTGTTTAAATAGCCAATCTTAGGAAAAGTTGGGACTCCTGTTTATAAATTTATTTTAGAAGAGTTAATCATGCGTTTGGCATTATTTGATATGGATCATACTTTAGTTCCATGCGATACAGGTACGGTTTGGAATGAGTTTTTAGCTAAACGTGGTTTGATCCCGGTAACTAAGATGGAGGAACGCCAGCGCTTTTTAGCAGATTATCATAATGGTGTTCTTGATCTGGAGGCCGCATACCGGTTTGAATTAGGGGTATTACAATTATTTAGCCAAGAACATCGTAGAATGCTCTTACAAGAGTTCTTTGATGAAGTATTAAAGCCGCAAATTACCCAAAAGGCGTTAGCAAAGCTGGCAGAACATCGCAGAAATAGGGATTATATTGTGTTAATTACCGCAACCGTAGAAGAAATTGCCATGCCGGTAGCTGAGTTTTTTAAAGTTGATCATTTAATTGCTACAGAAGGTAAAGTTGATATGGCTGGTAATTATACAGGTGAAGTTAATAATGAACCTTGTATGGGCCGAGGTAAACTTGTCCATCTTGAGGCTTGGTTAACTAAAACAGGGTATAACCCAGTTTATTATACTTTCTATTCCGATTCGCATAATGACATACCTTTGCTTGAGCAAGTTGATGAGCCTATTGCGGTAGACCCGGATAATATTTTACGCGATATTGCTACAGCAAATAATTGGAATATAATTTCATTTCTAGATTAAGAGTTAAGATGCAGGCAAATTCTCTACGGTTTTCAAGTAAGTGCAAGTGGCTAATATTTATACTTATATTAGTTAATGCCACAGGCTTGTTTTCACCTGTTTTAAATAGCAATGATGCTTACTTTTATGCAGTATTAAGTAAAAATATTGTAGAAAACCATAATTGGATAAATTTAATTTATAATGGTCAAGACTGGCTCGATAAACCGCATTTGCCATTTTGGCTTACAGCTTTATCCT
>CAYLRR010000034.1:0-20732 GCA_964386295.1 uncultured Neisseria sp. | reverse complement strand
AGAGAAGCTACTGCGCCAGATTGATTTACTTTATTAAAATGCATCGAACTGGCGTGTATTAATAAAGACGAATTTTGTAAAAATTCATAGAGTACTTGGTACAGTATTGACGCTTTGTATAATATGTTTTATTGTATGGTTTATAAGTTTAATACTATTTTTAATAAATGGCAAGATGATAATACAGATGCAGTATTTATTTGCCCATTCCCTTGATGGCCAGTATTGTAAAATAATCGAAAATCCTAAAAGCAGCCCTATGATATTGCGGGTAAATTTAGAACATAATTACAAAATTGCCTGGACTTATAGGGGGCTTCAATTATCAACTGAATCGGGAGAGAATGTGCACTACCCAAATGAGCTAACCTCAGATATGAGATTAGAATTAATCAAGAAATTTTGTACTGATTAGATTGTCAAATACATGTGATTGAAGATTATTAGCATTAAATATTACCTTATTTGGCTAATAATTAGAATATGATGTTGGGGTTTATTGTTCTTAACTATTGTTTAATTTGATATTTATAATAAATGATATAGTTGTCTTTGAAAAGTAGCCTGGCTGGATTAATAGTTACAGCTATATTTAGGTTTATGGATAATGCACCTATAAAATTAGGGTTCTAAGAAGTAATTGAATTTACCGGGTGAAATATTGCTCAAGATTAGAAAAGATAATATCGAAATTACTGAGCTCGCTCGAATTTGCTAAAACTCTGGCAGCAACTTTCTATATTGTTTAGTGTTATAATTATGCAAACAAGTATAATATGTAAATTAAATTTTAAATTAAGAGTTTAGAAATGAATGCAACTGAAGTTTTAAAGACCTACTATAAAGAGGGTTCCTTTCCTATCGACTTGCATTTTATCGCAGCTCAAAATAATATTAAAATTGAATATGTAGACAGCAAAGATGATGAATATTGCGGTGAAATTGATATGGATAAATCACCAATAATAATAAAAGCTAACGCAAATCATCCAGAAACGAGACAAAGATTCACAATTGCACACGAATTGGGTCACTATTTCTTAGGACATGGTTCCCGTAATCGGATAATAGATAAAAAAGCAAATATGAATAGCTATGACCCTATAGAATATTTGGCAAATGATTTTGCGAGTAAACTGCTGATGCCCGACTTGTTTATACAATATCTACTCGAAGGTAAAATGATTAAAACCATTGGGGATGTTGCGAAAATATTTAATGTAAGTACTCATGCAGCAGAAATTAGATGTAAGAGATTAGGGTTGATTGATTAATGCAAAAAGAAGTTAATACTAATCAAACAATAAAAAGTGCGCATCTATCATATGGAGAGTTAGATAGAGAGCAAAAAGTTATAAAACAACGAAGGATTGATGCAAAGATAGCTAAATCCTGGTGGGCTTTTTGGTCAAGTGGGATACTAATAATATTGCTATTAGGGTTTGAATGTTACACCATTAATAAGTATTTTAATCCTATAATACAAAATAATAGCTGGCATGTAATATTGATATTTATAATTGGATTTAATTCATTAATTTTGGGTTTATTATACTTTAATCACTCATCTTGGAGTAATAAAAAACTCAATTACTCAAAAGGGTTAAAAGAAGCCATCCCCTTACTGAAGTTACTAAATGAATTTAAAAAATAAAAACCGCCTCTGATTCCACCGGCGGTTTTTATATTGATGTAATTATGGCAATAATATAACTTTCTAATAACTTTTCTCAAATTACATAAGCTTAAAATTTACTGAGCTGAGGCTGAGTCTTATCGCTAGATAAACCCAGGTCCGCGCTAACCTAATTTAGAAATATCTACAATAGAGAAATTTCCGAAATCTGGATATACTTCTTTAATAATACTATTTACTTCATTAAAGTCTGGTTCCTCTGCAGTGATATTTTTACGCTTAATATATCTAATGGTTCTAACTAGTCCTATGGAATTTTGTAATTTATAGGTAATAGTTTCAAACCCAAGCTCTCTAATATTACCTCGATAAATAATTTGACCAACAGTGCTTTTATCATCTTCTGGATTTATTACTTCAAAGAAATTCTTTAAGCCTAATAGCTTAGCTAATTCTTGATATGATACCCATTTAGAGGCTTTGGTGGTAAAGTCAATAATTTGATTAATTACCGTATGATATTGCTGCAACTTAATAGATTTTTTACCCTTCACTTCGCTTCCACAATGAAGGCAATATTTAGCTTTTCTATCATAAGCAAAAATTCCCCCGCATACATGACAAGTTAAAGCTATTAGCTCTCCGCAACCTGAACAGTATTCACCTTGATTCTTTTGTATTCCACATTTAACGCAATACATAATTTTCACTCCAAATTTACTGTTGAGTAAGTGTCCAATTTACTACTAAAAACAGTTAATTACTACTAGGCTAACTGGCTAATGTAACGAACATTACATTGGCAACTCTAAAGCTCCAATTCCAAGTAGATTCGGATATGCAGAGCCCAAAAATGAGATTAATATAAAAAATCAAATAAAATTACAGTTAATTAAATTTATTTTTAAATTAATATTGATATCGATGGTGCTCCATACTAAAGTTATTTATTGATTATGATTTAAATGTATATTACAGTATGTTATGCTGATAGCGAGTTTGTTTAAATCCCACGAAAATCCTCAAGTAAAGGCAATTTTAACTACATTTTCAACTTATGCCATCGAAAAAAATTACAGACATACAAAATACCAACAATTTTAGATGGTTAACAAAGCTGATAGCCTAATGATACTATCTTGGCTGTGGAATCTTTTTTCATTAATGTTACTACTCGAACTTCCAATACCCCTTTACTCCCCGAGTAGTAACATCTTTTTTTTACCCTTTCAAATAGTTTTAATCCAAATAATTCTTTAATTAAAATTCAGCATTAATCAAATTCTGTATATTCAGCTAAATTGATAGTTTTGAATATGGCGAGTATAATAGTTTATTAAAGAAAAACAGCTAATTCCTACTAATAAATTGATTAACGCAAGGGTTGGCAAAGTATAGCTAATCTTAGAACAGATATAGTTACAGATTTCAAGGCCAAATGCGGCAAGTAGGGCGTTTAATACACTATTTAATGCTGAAACAGCACTCTTATATTGCTTTAAGCTAGAGATAAGGATGCGGTTAACTACCCCAATATATAGTCCAGCTCCCAAGGTATAAATAAAGATTCCAAAAACACATAATATATTACTAGTAAAACTAAACAGGAAACTGATAATAAGCCCGCCAAGTGCAAGGATGCTGCCAACCTTTATTAATTTCATTACTTTAGAGCTTGCAATAACAAATTGAATTAGCAAACTACTTATCATGGTTCCACTAAATACTAGGATTTGATAGGTAGCATAATCAGCAAAGCGTAATTTATAGGTATCCAGGATTATTACTGGCGAAATGCCAGTCCAGCTGGTACTGATGATATTATTCAAACTACCAAT
Source organism: uncultured Neisseria sp. (assembly GCA_964386295.1). Lineage (GTDB taxonomy): Bacteria > Pseudomonadota > Gammaproteobacteria > Burkholderiales > UBA11063 > Aquella. The sequence continues at coordinate 17,258 of CAYLRR010000034.1, read as the reverse complement.
TAGCATACCCAGTAAAAAACCTTTATCGCGAATTAATTGCCAATAATGTTTTAAGATCAAGCTAGAATTTTTTTCTTCTAAAAGGTCCTCATCTTCTGGCATAAACTTGTAAATACCGTATAGAGAGAATACTGCCAGAATTCCTACAAAAATAAAAACAAATCGCCAATCAAAATTGGCCGTAATGGCACCGCCAATTAGCGGGCCAATTAATGGAGCCATTAAGCTTATATTACTTAATAATGCTATTAATTTAATTGCTGCGATATCTGAAAATAATTTATGTACCGTTGCATAGCCGATAAAAATAAAACCAAGGCCCATGCCTTGCAGTAAGCGGGCAAATAGAAATTGTTGGATATTTTGTGAGAATGGAATTAATATTGTTGCTATTAAAAAAAGTGCATTACCAGCAATAAGCACTTTGCGATGACCGAATTTATCGGCAAGTATATTTAGAAATAATGGAAGGGAGCAGCCACCAAAAATAAAATAGCTAAGGGAAACTGCGGCATACGAAATAGATACATGAAATCCTTTTACTACTTGAATCATTCCAGGCATGATCATATCATTAGCCAAGTATGTACTTACTTCGTATAATACGAAATATGCTGCGTATTTATATAGCTGGATATTTTCTTTTACAAACACTTTGTTTCCTTAAAAAATATTCCATTAGACTAATTCATAAACCTGCGATTATTTGGATTACTTGGTATTATTTACGCTAATTCAATTCTATTTTTTTAAATAAACAATTTGCTACTGACCTTCGCAAATAAGCAAATTACGTAAACCACAGAAACAAAATCTAATATGCCTGATAAATAGTTATAAATCAATTAACCTGTTTAGTAATTCCTATTTTTCACCAAAATTTGTGATAGTGCGTAGCATCAGTTTTAAATTGAATCTTAGTAAAAAGCACGTAACATCACTAGTAATTAAAAATTTCCAATAGAGATATAAAAGTAAATGATTGGAATTACACTATTGATATTGAAATATAAAGTAATTGGTTCTTGCCATCATGGATATTGGGTTTTAGAGATAATATGTAGAGTAGAATATTTAGATGGCTTAAAGAAGTAATTATGTGCGTTTAGCTTGCAAATTTCATCCAAAAAATTTACAGGGAATTTTATATTATAAATCTACCTGGCCTGTTTATCGTACTGTGGTGCTTTTTTGTAATAGCTCCAAGGGCGGTCGACCAAGTTCCGTTGAATGATAAACATTAAAGTAGATGATTCTTCTTTATATCTTAAAATTAAATACTCTTTTTTGCTGTTAAGATTGACGGAATAATTGAACGCATTGGCTTGGTCAGACCTAAAATCTAGAGTATAAGCTGTCTTGCCTTGATGATAATCGTTAGCGGTAAAAGCCAACTGTGTGAAATTGTCTTTATATGAATAACTGCAAGAAGTCCCACTTTCTACAGTATTTTCCTTATACTCTTTTAGTGTGGTATTATTTATCTGGCATTTTTTAAAAGAATATTTATAGTTAGAAAGAAAAGGTTCCATCCCTGTGGTATCAATAAAATCTTCATAGTCTTTTTCACTAGCTACTAATATATCTAAGCTATTTTTTTCGTTACTAAGCTTTTTCCCTTTGAGGTTTTTATTAACCAAGTTAGCTGAAGATTCAGCTAACTGATACCGATATATATCTACCGAATAAAAGCGCTCCTGAATTGACGTGCTAGAGCAGCTGGATAAAAGTAGAATACTAGCAGGAACAAAAACTAAGAGTTTTATAGAGCCTTTATTTAATAATTGCATAATCTGTATTCGCCACCTAGAGTATAAAAATAGTCAATATTGCTTATAAGTTCATAGATTATGTTAACATATTGATGAATAACTCAAGAGAAATTACTACTGGATTTAACTGAATATGCTCGATAACTTAAGTATAAAGTACTTGTTTCAAAGATATAAACTACTTTTATTTACATTCTTGTTTATAAGTAGCCCTGCATTTGCAGACTTTTTAGATGATATGCCGATTTTAAATCAACAATCTGACCATATAGTGTTGCTTGAAAGCAACAGTGGCAAAAGCGAGAACTATGTCTATGAAAGTAATTTTTTAGTTTCTGACAACTGTAGCTACTCGGAATTATTAAGCCATTATAGTAATTATTGTTGGAAAAGTACTAATAAAGCCAAGCAAGATTATAGTAGTATATTTGAATCTATAGATTATTCATTTAGTCATCAGCAAATAGCCACTTATCAAGCATTGCTTAATTCCAAAGCCAAATTTACTATAGCCGATCCCAATTTACTTAAAAACCGACAGCAAAGCTTTAATAGTGCCCATAAAATATTATCTATTTTCCTTACTCAAAACCCGGAGTTACAGTCAAGTATTGAATCTGCTGCAGGATATGGTTTATTTGAGACTACCAGTTTTAACCTGTTACTTTATGCTGGAGGCTGGGGCGATGGTATGGTGTTTGATAATGTAGATAAAAATGTAATTTACGTTGATACTGCGCGCGCTGGTACTGGTCTGGGATTAGGATATATAACTGAATATACACTTATAATTTTCCATAAGCACTATGCAATTGAGCAGTATTTTGGAGCTGAAGTAGGTGGCGATGTTGGTGCTTCGGGTACTATAGGTATTTGGAGCAGATCAGTATCATTTAACCCCGCGATTTCGACTTATCGTATTTATCATTACGGGGCTAATATCCAAGCCAATTGGGGTGCAACTGTTTACTGGGTTTCACCACTATTAAATTGACATTTAAAATACCTCTCAAGCAAATCTAGAATATTCATATAGTAAGCCTCTTTGCCAAGAATAGGGGGGTAGCTTAGGAGGCAGGTTTGCTTTTTCGTTTAAGCCTTCCAAATTTATTTATTGCTGCATTTTTACCATAATCCGTAACTATAGCTTTATTGGTATCTATGGTCTGATTGCTGAAAATGAAAGGTCTTTTTCTAGTCTCCGCAACGACTTTATATTCATCGATAAATTCGTAGCGAAAAAGTTCATACTGAGCTAAAATTAATTCGGAATTTATTTGTTCATTATTCTGTTTAGCGTATTCTATTCTATCTTTTAAGTGGCGGAGTAAAGTTTTCCTTTGGTATGTACTTTCATTAAGTTCTACTGCGAATCGATCTTCCTTAGTGACTATAAAATCATATATAATTTTATTATATTTTTCGCTTTGTGAATATTTTAAAACTTTTGCGCTTGGTATATAATGGCGGCGGATTTTTTCTTCTAAGTCTACGGTTTCAAATAGAAAATGATTGATTTTACTTTTGCTTGTTAAAATTTCTTTTGCATATTTTAAACAAAAAGCTACACAGGAGACGTAATCTGCTTGTACTGCAAAATATTCTGTTGGCCGAATTTTATCAAAATAGTCAGCTACTTTTTCCGAAGATGCATAGCTATCAAGCCCTTCTTTGCCCAAAATAGGTTCACGAATCTGTTTTTGCCGTTCTATATGGGCAAAAGGTTGATAGGCCGTATCATACTGAATTAGGCGCGCAATATCGTTGTTATAGCATTCGAGATAGTCAAAATAAAGCGGAGTAGTTTCTAGTGAAAAATAGACAAGTGGGTTTATTATATTGCCATGCTCATCTTTGATAAACAGATCGATATGATTAAGTACTATTCCGCCAAGACTGACTAATTGAGCTGAATTAGGCTCCATTTTATCTAGCAACTCTTTACATCTTATAGGTGAATTCCTTATTACGTGGAATAAGCAATCCTTATGCAAATAAATATTTTTACTTATCTTATCGAGAGTATCTTCCAGGAAGTTAATAAGATCTCTGTTGCTGAGCCTATTAATATCCTCCTTACTAATCTTGCTTTGAAATGGCAAATCTCCAACTTTAATTTGTTGAGGCGGCCTAAGAAAATTACATTTACCTTTTAAAAGGCTATCACAGTTTGCGTTATCAAAATTGTAACTTTTAATTAATGCTAAATCAGGGAAAGGTTCTTCAGTGCTTTTTAAAAATTCATCATTTGTCATTATTCTTATTTTGTATGTCTTTATAGCTGCAAAGTTAATTTTTATCTCATATTGTACCGAATAAATTTTGGTAAGTTTCTCAATCTCTGGAAAATTTAGCAATAGGTTCTCATTATTCATGTAAGTTAGAAATTCTTGAGATGGATTCTTCTTACAACTAGCACTCAAAAATAATGGAATTATATTATTTTCATAATCTTTATCTGCGAACTTAACCCTTTTATTAGGTGTTTCATTATTCATTGTATTGGTACTTTGATAATACAGTAAAGCTTTTTCAATCTTCATTATACTTTTTTCTCCTAATATATTATATTAATTTGAAGTATTACTTCTTTTACTCCGCCTAACCTTAATACCGGGCTCTTAACACTTTATATTTAGTGAATGCTAACCCTAGATTTAAACTAAGCTTAACCTTTAATGGCGTGAATTCTTTGCTGAGCATTTAAAATTAAACGGATATATTGATAAGAATCGAATATTGTTAATGAGAGAGCTAGTTAATTTAGCAAATTCATATGCTTAAGTAGTATATCCTAGAGTTTATCCCTAAGTTTACTGGTCAATTAAGTATTTGGCCTTGTTTATAATCGTTATCTTAAAATAGCAATACTATTGATTAGGAAGTAATATCTAAAAGAATATGTATTAAACATAGCTTTTTATTTATTAATAAACATGGTTTGATCTAAGTGGCGAATAGAAATAAATTAGAAACGTTAGATAGTAAAACTGAAGGGGTAATGACTAATGGAATCGAATAAAAGAGTTTTGGGTTGGAAAGAGTTATTTTATTTATCACTTGGCGGTTTTGGTTTACAATTTGCTGGAGCCCTTGAGATGAGCAATACCAGCGGGTTATTTAAATTTCTTGGCGCGACAGATAAACAGGTTAGCTGGCTATGGCTGATCGCTCCGGTGACAGGGTTAATAATTCAACCAGTTTTAGGTCAACTAAGTGACTTAATTGATACCCGCCATGGAAAAAGGGCTCCTTTTATATTTGGTGGAGGGGTATTTGCATTTTTATCCTTAATCTTCTTAACTTTTTCAGAGAGCCTGACATTCACTGCAATAATGATCCTGGTTTTAAGTTGCAGTATCAATGCTTCTACTGAAGGTCTACGCGCACTGATTGGGGACATTACACCTAATTCACAGAAATCTTCAGCGTTTGCCTGGCAAGCAATTTTGGGCGGTATTGGTGCCATGATTGCAAGCTTAATACCATGGCTTTTTGACCTTACGCATATTTTTGCTAAACCTGATGGAACGAGTATTCGGGTTCCAATAGTAATAAAGGTATCCCTGTTTGTTGGCGGAATCGTATTAGCCCAAACTATATGGTCAATGCTAAGAGAGATTCGTGAGGAAAATTATCGCGAGCTTTCACTTGAGGCAAAAAGCAATCAAGTTAGAAATTATTTTGTGCTATTTGTTTCAATTTGGCAAGAATTATTTCATAATGTAATTAATATGCCAAGTGTGATTAAGAAGTTCTTTTTGGTACAAATATTTACCTGGGCCGGGGTGTTCTGTGTTTGGCTGTATTTTGGAATTGCATTAGCCCAGCATATATATGACCTACCTGCCGATCCTGCATTGGTAACAACTTTAGAGTATCAAACCATTTTAAGAAAGGGAATTCTTGAGGCAGGTATCTGCTTTGCTATTTATCAACTTTTTGGTATGTTATTCGCATTAGTTTTACCCAAATTGTCAAATATGCTTTCTCCTTATAAACTTCATGCCTATTCCTTATTTGCTGGGGCATTCAGTTTACTATTAGTAGTCCTATTTAATAATATCTGGTTAACTTATTTTGCTATGGCTGGACTAGGGATTTTCTGGGGTAGTGTATCGGTAATGCCATATGCTATTGTAGCTGCAGAATTACCTACAGATAAAACTGGAACATATTTCGGTGTATTTAATATAACAATTACCATTCCGCAAATTATTTGCGGGGTAACGATAGGTTTCATAAATGAATATCTATTTTTAAACCATGCGATTTTTACAATTCTTTTAGCTGGGATATTTATGGGAATTGCAGGAATTATTTTATTACGCCAAGAAGGAGTTGATATTATAAAAATATTTTATCTCTGGTTCAATAAGGTTATTCGCAAATCGTTGCCAGAAGATAAAGTTAATAAGCCTAAAGAAACTTAGTTAATATTGGAAAATTTTATTATACAGAAAACTTAAACTAATGTCGGTTTTACAATAATAACATTTTTCAGATTAATTTAAATCAACTGGGTAGTTAGATAACTGATGCATTATTTCTTAAATTGTAATACCTAAATGTGTTATAATAACATTGATAATAAAATGGTTAATACAGATGGGATTTTTATGAAAAAACTATTATTGATTATTGGTGCCTTTTCAATAGGAATGGCGTATGCTGATCATGATCTTCCGCTTGATCTAAATAAAGATAATATTGTCTGCGGCAAGTATAAGTTATCTTCTACCTCGAAACTTCAAGATGTTATGAAAAATTGTAATCCGAATGAGTATAAAAAATTAGACGGTTACCAGCATTGTCGTCATCATGGAGGCTGTCAAGCTATAGATGAATCGGCAAAGTGGATCAAACTAGAGTTTTATCCAACTAATCGGCACGATGAAGTAACTTGCTATTTTGCAAATGATAAGATAAAAGATTGTGAGATTGATGATTAATTTACACTCATCGGACTGCACTTGCTTATGACAGATACTTTGTAGTTTTACTAATTTTGAAATAAAAAATAAGACTTATCAAAAAGTTAATTTATTAGCATATTAGATTTTGTATTTGCGGTTTCTTTCATTTGTTATTTGTTTGAATACAAGCATACTTACCAAGAAATGGTAAAAAAGAAATACAAAATCTTTTATGCTGTATAGGCCATTAACTTATTTAAAGCGCGTAATATATGTTAAGGCGTTATATAGTATATGAAAACATGCTAAAGCTTTCAGGTTAAATATTTTCACTCTTCATTAGTTAAATTTGCTATCTTTTCAATTTTCCTTTTCTTTTTCTAATTGCCATATTAGCCAGGCCTTTTTTTATAGTAGTTTTTATAAATAGCTAATGATATAATCTGTTATATTTAAAAGATATGTTAACTATAACTTATATATAAAGCATATACTATTTGGATGTTAATAATAAATGAGATGGCTCCAGTAGAATAGATTTACACATTAGGCATAACTAATTTAAAACAAGTTTAACTTTTTTGAGAACTTCAATGGCAAATTTTACAAATATTGCAATTATTGGCCGACGCAATTCTGCGCATCTGCTTGAGCAAATTACAAAGTTGGCATACGCTCTAGATAAAATTGGATGTAAAGTATTTCTTGATTCGGGGATTGGTGCCAGCATTGATTTAAAGGAATATAATTATGGTCCGATTAGCCAATGGATCCATCTTATTGACTTAGCAATTGTGATTGGTGGCGATGGCACAATGTTATCAGCTGGCCGGGAAATAGTTAATCATGGAGTTCCAATTGTTGGGATAAATCAAGGTAAGCTTGGGTTTATGACCGATATTTCGGTTAATGATATGCTGAACGCTGTTGAGGAAATTTTAGTTAAAAGAAATTATACAATTGAAGAGCGGAGTTTATTGACAGCACAAGTTATCCGTGACGGTAAGTTTGTCTATCAGTCAACAGCCCTTAACGATATTGTAATTTCACGCGGTGCCATAGGCAGTATGATAGAGTTCGAAATGAGTATAAATAATGAATTTGTGCACTCTCAAAAATCTGATGGGGTAATTTTTTCAACACCAACAGGTTCAACCGCATATTCCTTAGCCGCAGGAGGCCCAATACTTCATCCACACTCTAAAGTATTTTCAATTGTTCCGATCTGCCCGCAATCCATGTCTAATCGGCCACTTGTGCTTAGCGATGATGTGGTAATCGATTTATTATTAGTTAAAGATACGCCGACGATAATCCATTATGATGGCCAAGAGTACTTTGATCTAGCTCTTAATGACCAAATTGTAATTAGTAAAGCAAAAAGGCCATTAAAGCTTCTTCATCCTGAAGGGTATAACTATTACCATACATTACGTACTAAGTTAGATTGGTCAAAACGAGTTTCATAATTACTAGTGGCAGGTTAAAACTAAATAATCATTTAATACTCCATACTAAGAGGATAAAAAGAAGGATGCTAATTAATTTACAAATTAAAGATTTTCTGTTAATTAATGAATTAGAGCTAGATTTCTTTACCGGATTAACTGTAATTACCGGGGAGACAGGAAGTGGTAAATCTATTACGATAGATGCACTCCTGTTAATCTTTGGAGCAAAAGCAAATAGCGAAATTATTCGGCAGGGGCAGCAGCAAGCATCTTTTACCGCCACATTCCAAATCGATAGTCCCAAGATTTTAGCATGGTTGCAAGAGCGTGAATATCTAGACCATGACGCTGAGAACATAATTATTTGCAGGCGGGTTATTGACCGTAATGGGCGCTCTAAAGCTTATATAAATGGTTTGCCAGTAAATATTTCTAGTTTAAAGGAATTAGGTGAATTATTATTAGATATCCATACTCAGCATGCATCTATTGCATTATTAAAGTCTGAAACTCAACGTGTATTACTTGATGAGTTTGCTGGAGTTTCAAGCCAAGTAGCTATGTTAGCAGAGAAGTACCGCCAGGTTTCGCATTTGCAGCAAAAGCTGGACCAAGCGCGCGAATTTAGCCAAGATTTGCTAATAAAGCAAGAGATATTGCAAGAAAAAATTAAAGATTTGGCAAGCTTAAATCTAGCAAATGATGAATGGGACGAACTACAGGTCCAGCAAAAACAGCTTGCAAATGCAGGATTTCTATTACAGGAAGTAGATTTTAGCCTTAATCTACTGAATAGTGAGCAAAATTCAATTGCTGATTTAGTAGCCACCTTAAGCCATCGCTTAGCGAAAATTAGCGAATATTTACCAAATTATAATCAAATTGACCAGTTGATAAATGGTATCGAAGCTGAAGTAAGTGAATTAGAACATGAGCTACAGATTGTTGCTAATAAGATAGAGCAAAATCCTGAGTTATTGGCGGAAATAGATAGCCGTATTGATGAAATTTATTCAATTGCACGTAAATACCGGATTCGGCCCGAAGAAATTAACACCTCACTAATTAAGTGGCAACAGGAGCTTAGCCTATTGGTGGCTGATACTGATTTAGATAAATTGGAGCATGAATTAGCTCAGGCAAAAGAAAGTTATCTTGAGCTAGCTAGGAGAGTTTCATTAAAACGTAAAGAGGCCGCTAAGGAGCTGGCTAAAAAAGTAAGTGAGTTAATCAAGCAGTTGTCAATTAGCGGCCAATTTGAAGTAGCAATTAGTCCTAGTGAATCATGGAGCAACTTTGGTATCGATACTATCAGTTATCAGGTTTGCTTTAACGAAGGTATGGCGCTTCAACCATTAAATAAAGTTGCGTCAGGTGGCGAGCTTTCCCGTGTAGCACTGGCTTTATATGTTACCCTCAGTATAAATAATCCACCAGAATTGATCGTCTTTGACGAAATAGATGTCGGAATTGGTGGCGGGGTTGCTGAAGTTGTCGGTAAATTACTAAAAGCATTAGGTGCCTCGAAGCAGGTTATTTGTATAACCCACCAACCACAAACTGCTTGTTGCGGAAATTACCACTTGCAAGTTAGTAAAAAATCTCAAGATGGGGTTAGTTCCTCACGAATATCCTATATAGAATCTAACGCGAGGGTACAGGAGATCGCACGGATGCTAGGAGGTATAAATATTACTGATACCACATTAAAGCATGCGAAAGAAATGCTCGGGAGTTAGAGATAGAATAAAAAATTTAAATGTAACGAAAATATTTTGTGTAGTCGTAATAAAGTGCTGTTATAATTGCGCCTGTATAAAGGGTAACATCAAAAAATTTGGTGTTATGCAATAAATTTGAAAGCTAACTATTTGATTAAAATAGAAAGTAAATATTCTTTGATTTTAATTAATTAATTTGTCTAATAATATAAGAAAAGCTATGAAAATCAATAACAAACCAAAGCAATACTTAGCATCGGCTTTAGTGCCTGCTTTAGGTTATCTTATTATTTTTTCACTTATAAGTGAGATCAGCAAGCTTTTGGGTCATTCCTGGATGCACGTTTTCTCCTTTGGTAATCTTATTCTTGACAATTGTTATAGCGACTTAATTGGTGAATATTTACCACAGATTTTCTTTATTATCAATTATTTATTTATTCTAAATACTGGGCTATTCCCAAATAGCAATTATCTTTTAATCAAGGATATGCTTTGCTTTGGGTTAATTATATTTAATGAGTGTATCTGTTATTGTTTAAAGATCAACTTAAATAGAAAACCAGTTTTACGTAATCTTATTCAATACTTATTTCATAATAAATCATTTCTTCCTGAGCAATTAGAAGCTCAAATTCAAACTGCAATCTTAGCCTTACCATAATTAGTTTATCACGCCAAATGCTAGGATGTTTTCAACTTAACTAGCTTCATCGCCCTTTAATGTCGGGCAAAGGTACTTTAGCGAGTTTTCTGTAAGTAAAATGGCTATACATATACAAATTTAAATTATATTTATAGCTGTGATGGCATTGGACCATTGAATAATTATTTTACTTGTTTAGAATTTTCGCAGTAACAATTAACTCCTTTGATAAACTGAGGTTATGATGCATACTGCAAGACGTACGATCGTTCAATATTTTAATGATTTTACAATTGAGCACCAATGTAATTACAGCAATTTAGAGCTAATCGTGGTAAGCCAGATTTTAGATAATATAACTGCTGAAGATATAAAATTCGTAAATAACCAGACAAATAAAACTATAGTTCTACCCCCTTCGTTATTCGTGACGTCAATTAAGTCAGAGAATCTGATTGCAAACCCTGCAATTATTCAACTGACAGATAGCTTAATTTCACGTTATACTGTTATCAAACATCACCAAGATGGTCTGAATGAATATATTCCTAATTTTTGTAATTTACAATTAACTCTAAATGGCTTAAGTTTGGATGTTAACTATAAATTAATTCCCATCATTTTGGATGCTAAGTCTAAACATCCGCAAGGGCGTTGGAACTATGCAATTAGATTAAATTCCAATAATGCCACCGCATTATATAAAGTATTACAAAATTTTGTAAACCAGACAATAAGCATTACTCCTAATGAGCTAAAAGAACAGATTAGTATCCAGGACCACTATCCTCGCTACGGCAACTTCAAACAGAGAGTTATTATTCCTGCATTGGCCGAAATAAATGGCAAAACTGATCTAGAAGTGAGCTGTACCGAAATCTTTGAGCAAAGAAAAGTTAAACTGCTACGATTCGAGATCGCACAATCCATAAATTAATATTTTTTAAAACTCTACGCGTACACGCTTAAATTTCAAGTTTTAATTTAAGGATTAGTTAGTTTTTGTCATCTAACTAACAATGTTAGGTTGGGTTTGTTGTTATTATTTTGCACATATTTTAATACATATTTGGGAGAAAAGATTTAATGAAAACCGTTTCAGGAAAAAGAATACTTGCTTTTACACTTATAGCTATAGCTGGCCACGCTATCGCGGATGTGACATTATATGGGCGCTTAGCCGTAGCTGCTGAGCGGGATGATTTTCCAACCTCAACTGTTGTCCAGCCAGCATCTAATTCGGTTCAAGATTATGGTTCATATTTTGGTATTCGTGGTACAGACGAAGTATATGGTCAAACTGCCGCGATTTGGCAGGTAGAACAATTTCTTGATATTGCATCAGGGCAATATTACTCAAATTTACGTGGTGCTGGCAATGTGCCGGTTTATCCTGGCACTGCGGGAAGCCCTCGTAATTATGGCGGCCAAATTTTGAATAATGTAAATACTTTGGCGTCATCTGACTCATATCTAGGTTTACAAGGAACTTGGGGGCGCATTCGTATCGGTAATCTTTCAAACGTTTTTAGAAGTAATACTGGGGCAGTAGATATATTTAACGGTATGGAAGCCAACGTACTTGGCAACTATGACCGTGGTTTATATGTGATGCCTAATTCAATACGTTTCGACTCACCTTCATTCGGTAATTTCTCGTTTACCGCAATGATGTCTCTAGGTAATAATGGTGCGGCTAACGTAGGTGGTTTAACTGGGATAAATGGGAATGCTCAGGCGTTAAATGGTGCATATGATAGTCCAGTGTATAACTTCGGTTTATACTATACCCCAGGCAATTTTAGTGTAACTTGGAATAACACCATCTGGCAAAATGTAGGAACTTATACCGTGACAGGCGGTAACCAGATGGGTGAATTAGGAAATAATAATATTAGTCCCTACAATGCATATATGAGCCGTTTGGAACTTGGTTATAATGATCCTGATGGTTTGGTTATTGGCGCAGGCGTACAGATATCACAAGGATTTGGCTGGAATATGGTGCCAGGATTCTTTGGCGCACAAAACGTACTTTGGAATCCCGCAGCAGGCGCTGCTCCAAGCAACTTTAGTCAAACTAGTAATGGGCAATATGCGATGACCACGCAAATTGTGCAAACTCAAGAAGCTGGTATTAGCTTGGGTTGGCATCTAGGACAGTGGACGCCAAAAATTACCTATATGTATGGTAATAACTGGATGCAGGGAGCAAACCCTTGGCAGTTGCTAACTGGTACGGGTAGCCAAATTGCCGGTACTGGATATCAACAAGGTATTGCCGAAATTGACTGGAATATAACTCCAAGGACTATTGTGTTTGCCAATTACGGTATTGTAAGTTATGGAAATACGGCTCAGAACATTCAATTTAATGGTGCGCAAAATGCAACTTATTCTTCATCCTCTACTCCAGCGATGATGAATAACGCAACAGCTGCAATAGGTTTTAGCCATACATTCTAAAAAAGTCTTCCACAAAGCCGGGGGTAAGTATTGTTGTCTGCTTGCCTCCAGGTTTTATGACTCATATGTTATAATGATAATTTTGAAGACAGGTTTGAAAACGCTTTAAAGTTGGTTTGCTTGAAAAAGCAAATTTAGGATATAAACAAGAATAAATAATTAAAAGGAAAGTAAAATGAAAAAATTGATTTGCGGATTAGTAGTAGCTTTTGGACTTTATGGTTGTGCAACTCCGAATACCCAGGCCAATAAGAGTTATATTGATGCCAATAATGATTACTCTTCTACTGAAGTAAATAGCCCGAATGTTGGTTCACGCGCATATAGTGGTGCTGAGTTCCCATCCGAAAATAAGTTGACTAACATGCCGAAAAAGCCAACAGCATCAGCTGCTAACACTATGTAATATTCAATAAAATTAAGGCTTGAGGTTAAACTTGTTCTAGCCGTTATTTTAGAGTAATAGTGCCAGTTGGACTAAGGTTTATCTTGGCATAATTACTCTAAAAGGCTAAACGGATGCTACCGCGTATTTTCAAAAGCCATTCCTACCAACTTTGCTATCATCTTTTTAAAGTCTAGTTACCGCTGACAGGTATCCCATTGGCATTAATACCATTTAAGTTAAAAATTAAATCGATATTTGTACCATCTCCACCTTGGGTTGTATATGTGAAATTAAATAAACAGCTATTTGTGGTGTTTTTTGGTGTATTATTAATTTGATTTTGGCAGGAAATAAGCGAAGATTCGAAAGCTCCGCTGGCAGTAATTCCTGGATAAGGGCTTTCAAAAAGCGGATTGCCAATATTGGATCCCAGTACTGGGTTTGTATTATCCCCAGGATTAAATGTAAGTTGAATTGTACAAGTAGCATTATTTGTCATATTGGTACAGGGGTTACCAACCGTGCTAGCGCTAATTGTCGGGTTGCTGCTACTGCCACTGCCTACGCACCCAGCGGTTATTAATGCCGCAGCTAAGGTTAAAAGAATATTTTTCATCTTATGTTCCTTAAATAAAATTTAGACAAATTACTTTTGAGAATTAAATTTAAAGTCAACAATTAAAATTTTGCTTTTGCATTATTTACTGATGTTACGCACTCTCACAAATTCGGGTAAAAATAAAGAGTTTATTAAACAGGTTATTTGATTGATACGAACTATGGAGCTTATTAGATTTTGTTTATGAAGTTTGCTTCATTTGTTGATTTGTTTGAGTGAAGCGAGTTTATCAACAAATAGCAAACGAGTAATACAATATCTTATATGCGGAAGATTTGAGTTATAAATCAAATAACCTGTATAGTAAATCAGATAATAGTTAGTTAAATTTTATTAAATGCGTAACGTCAATTATTGAATTTGATTTCTTAGCATCAGTAAATATATTTTTCTAATTTAGATTAAATGATTACTTTATAAAGTTGTCCGATATTAGTATTACCGTAAGTTAGGGATATATTTTAACCGACTACTTTTATTATTTGTAATCTACATTTTTGGTTGGTTTTAGGTTAATTAATGTGGACTTGTATTGATATCCGATCTATATTGACTAAAATGTATGTGTGAGGGAGACTATAGAGATCAATTGTGGCGAAAAAAGGGAAAAACCAAATGCCATACATTAGTGCATGGCATTTGGTTACAATCGGTTTAGTGCGTTTAGCTGCAATAAACTTACATCATATGTTGGCCACCATTGATTGCCAATTCTGCGCCAGTCATATAACCAGACAGATCCGATGCAAGATAATTAACTAAAGCTGCAATTTCTTCAGGTAAGCCTAGACGACCAACAGGGATTTGGGCGATAATTTTAGCACGTACGTCTTCCGGTACAGCCATTACCATATCTGTTGCGATATAACCTGGTGCAATTGTATTTACAGTCACACCTTTTCTAGCAACTTCTTGAGCTAAAGCCATGGAAAAGCCATGAACGCCTGATTTCGCTGCTGAGTAGTTCGCTTGGCCAAACTGGCCTTTTTGACCGTTGATAGAAGAAATATTGATAACACGGCCAAAACCTTTTTCTACCATGTCGTCGATAACTTGCTTGGTCATATTAAATACGCTATCTAAGTTAGTTCTTAAAACTGCTTGCCAGTGTTCTGGTGTCATTTTTTTGAATGTAGCATCACGCGTAATGCCTGCGTTATTAACTAAAATATCGATTGTACCTACATCTGCTTTAATTTTGTTTACGGCTTCTACGGCTGAGTCCCAATCTGAAACATCACATCTGTATGCTTTAAAATCAAAACCTTCAGCTTTTGTTTTAGTTAACCAGCTTTGAGCATATTCATCATCACCAACATAAGTAGTTACAACTGTATGTCCGCTTTTAGCTAAAGCTTTACACATTGCTGTACCTAATCCACCCATTCCACCAGTCACTAACGCAATTTTCGCCATAGAGTGCTCCTTTAAGATAAAATATTGCTAATAAAGTAATTCTTTAATGTATTTCTATAATAATTTTAAATTCTTATTCGATATGTTTACTATTCTTATACATCGTTTATTACAGAGTTTTTTATTGCCGCCATTAAACTCTTTAATAATTATATTACTTGGAGCGCTTTTTTTCAAGTTGCACCGCACAAGAGGAAAAATAGTATTTACACTCGGCTGCATTAGTTTATATCTACAGGCTACTCCTTATGTTGCATATCATTTGAACATGCTAATTGCGCCAAAGCCTCTAATCGCAAGCGAGGTTAAAGGTTCGCAGGCAATAGTTTTGTTAGGTGGTGGTGTTAGCAATAGCGCTGAAGAATATAATGTAAATGCTATTTCAAATCCAGATACTTTTGTCCGGATTCGTTATGCTGCATATTTAGCAAAGAAAAATCCTTCTTTACCAATCTTTGTTTCAGGAGGTGCAATTGATACCAAAGATTCTGAGGCGAGTTTAATGAAAAAGGCGCTACAATTAGAGTTTGGAGTTAGTAATAAAATTTATCTTGAACCAGATTCTAAAACTACGAATGAAAACGCTATATATACTTCAAGAATATTGCAGCAATATGGCTTTTCCAAAGTTATTTTAGTTACATCAGCAAGCCATATGCGAAGGGCTAAGGCGCTTTTTGAAAAAAGTGGGATTATTGTAGTGCCTGCGCCAACTGGATTTTATTCATTAGGGTATTATCGACTAAAAGTATTGTGGTTTATTCCGACAGCCAATGCAATGTCGACAACATATAGCATTATTCATGAACTAATTGGATATATTTATGATTTAGGCGTCTAGAATGGATATTATCAAAATTCATCACATTCTTCAGGTGGCTTTTCTTCCTCCTTATAATGGTATATTCGTTGCAGCACTCGCATGCTTGAAGATTAAGAGCAAAAAATACGTTGGAGTATGTTTATTATTTGCAAGTTTATTCATATATATACAATATACACCATTATTCGCATTAGAACTAACAAAATTAGTTTATCCTAAGTATAATAAGCCTGTTAATCCGCAAAATTTAAATCCTCAAGCGATTGTTGTCCTTGGCGCTGGAGTTGAAATCGCATTAGACGACCTAGGTGAAGTCAAAGGGTTGCCAGCTGGAAGTACGCTTTTAAATGTAGAGTCAGCCGCAATCGTCGCACAGGAGTTTCCTTCTCTTCCAATAATATTATCAGGAGGTGGCTATACACAAAAATTAAGTGAGGCTGAGGCGATGAATGAATATTTACAAACTCATTATGAATTAGTTAATACTCGTGTAATAGAAAGCCAATCAAAAGATACTTATGAAAATGCAAAATTTACGGTAATGAGATTAAAAGAAGATAAAATTGATAAAGTTATCTTAGTAACCCAAGCATCCCACATGTGGCGATCTAAGGCCTTATTCCATAAATATGGAGTAATAGCTATTGAGTACCCTGCTTGGGATAAGTTTGAAGTTAGAGAGCTTAAATGGTGGCAAATGGTTTTACCTAGAAGAAGCGCCGAAGCACAAACTAAAAAACTTATTCATGAAATAATTGGGTACTTGGTTTATGCTATATAATCAACTTTACTGCTCATAAGTCGACATTTTCTTTGTTCCAAGAATGTGTAATTTGCCACAAAATCATTTAAAATCATAAATTGACTTAATTTATTTTGAGACTAAAAAGAAACTTAGATTAGTGTTAGTTAATTGAATTTATTTTGTAATTTACTTCATGTTAATTCTGCCACAATCAAATTTCTATTAATTTCTCTAAAAAGATTTGACAAAGAATTGATTGTCATGTGATAATAACGACCTGCCGAAAAGAAACGGT
>CAYLRR010000033.1:0-21508 GCA_964386295.1 uncultured Neisseria sp. | reverse complement strand
CAATTTACTAGACTTGAATTCCTTATAAAGGACTAATTCAAGTGTAGACTGGGGTATCAGAATTATTTCACAATAAAGTATATCCCCAGTATTATAAAAGATGCCCCAACTAACTTATAACGAATATTGAATATTTCATTGAAGAATAAATACCCAACTACTATTGATAGAATTACACATGTTCCAACAAAAACAGGATATATTTTTGAATATTCAAATCGCCCAAGAAGATATATCCACATGACAGTAGCAATAATGTAAAATATAACCCCAGATAGAAATGGTATATTGGTTAATAAATAAATAAATTTTGCAAAAACAGTAGTGTATTGTTTATTCATTAGCTTAATGGATGCTATTTTCCATAGAGCTTGTCCAACCACTAATAAAGAAGCAGTTAAAAAGAATATTAAAGTATTTTTATTTACCATTTATTTTACTCAATAATATAGAAATTTTTCTATTTAGTTTAGATATATCTTCATGATTCTTTCGAATATTTAAAGCTAAATGTATATTAATTAAAAATAAACCAAATACCGATAAATATAAAAAAAGATCAACCCCCCTCCCTATACCAAATAACCTAGATAAATCAGCCAAGATATAAGGGTAGATTAGAACGATGTTAAAACCTATATAAAATAATACTATTAAGCAATAATCAAATATAGCGGTTGCTTTTTTAAAGTATTTATAGATAAATAAAGTAAAAATCGTAAAAATTGTTAATTGAAATAAGTTAACATGTATCATTTGGTTACTCAAAAATAAGCACATTAAGTTTATGTAGTATTGTTTTATATGCTATCTTTATTGAATTTAAGGAACTTTGTCCTTTTGCTAAAGAATAATCAGTATAAATAATATTTGTAGGAAACTCTTTATAGGTAAGTTTATGATATTTTATTAAATATGTCATTTCAGAGGCATGTGAAAAATCGTCCAACTTAGGGATCATTTTGGTAATAACATTTTTCCTAATAACACGCAACCCATTGTGCGCATCTGTAATATTTAAACCATATACAAAACGCAGAAATAACGTACCTAATTTAAGCGTAATTTTTCTAGATAGTGGCGCATTAGTGTTCGTTTGTCCAACAAATCTAGATCCAATTACTAAATCTAACTGGTTGTTATCTTCTAATATTTGAACCATTTTTATAACATCATTTAGTTGATGTTGTCCATCAGCATCAAACGTACAAACAAACTTGCAATCTTCAATTTGAGATAAATAATCAAGGCCAGTGGCTAGAGCAGCACCTTGCCCACGATTAATTACGTGATTTAATAACGTAACCTGTTTATAGCTATTTACTATAGCTGCCGTACCATCAGTAGATCCATCATTTACAATGATAATATTTTCAACTCCACTGGACAATAGTTTATCAATTACTTGCCCTATTATGTTGGCCTCGTTATAAGCAGGCATAAGAAAATAAATTCCACCCAATAAATGCAACATTAAATATTTTCCTTTCAATAATTTATAAATAATTATATAAGGTAATCTTTTATACTTTCCAATGCTTATCTAATTTATTTTCTCGACCATACTGAATATCCATATTTTGTAGTATAACGAATATATCCAAAGTTGGTTATAATCTCATCATTAACTTTGTGATCACATGGCGGAGTTACAATTACTTCAACGTCTAACGCTTTAAGACTTTTTGATATATTAAGATTATCGATAGCGTGTTGATTAACATCACATGTTAATAAAGGTAATAAAGATAGTCTATTATTATAAGAATCATCTGGTAAATACCTAGAAAGTAAATCTAAATATAATCTTCTTACTATTATTAATTTTGGATGTAATTCAAACTCTGATATAACTCCAGAGATATCCTCAGGTGCTAATATTCTGCCATCATTACGAACCGCTCTAACAGCAGCGTTTGCTATGCTTAAGCTATTTTCTCTAACCTTATAATGTCCATATTGATTGTATCCATCAATATTATTTTTTCTTATCGTTGTATATGGTGCAACGTACATTATTATTAATCCAAAAGCTAATATTAGTATAGCAGAAATTAATGGTTTGAATCCTCTATTTTCAAATGCGCTAACAACTAGAACAATTGAAGAGGATAGAAAGATCATCATTGGTACAGACCATACAACTCTCCAATATACTTCAGGAGTTGTCACATATCGTGAGATTAACGGAGCAAACAGTGGATTTAAATAAATGCCCAATAATATTAAAATAGGAATTCCAATCCTCATCTTAGTAAGATGGTTTGGTGTACAAATTAAACCCAAAGCAATAAAAAATATGAATACGAACTGTTGATGCTCTCCAAACACTGTTGTCCATACATGCATAGGTAGTTCGTTATGGGTAATTGAAACTAATAGTGAATTTGATGAAGATTTTAAGACATACAATAAGTATGGCAAAGGAATTAATAAATTAAATGTTACGTAGATAAATTTTTTCTTACATTCATAAAGGTACTTATAATTTGCTAACATTGCACTAATAAAAGCCATCGGTCCAGCTAGCATACCAAAATTAGATAATCCGATTGCACAAATCATAGAGCATGTTAATAAATAAAGTTCTATATTATTACCACGTCTAATATATTTATAAATTAAATAATATATTGCTGGAACTAATGCAGAAACAAAAACAGCTTTTCCCTGAAATATTCTCACAAATGAAAAATTTGCATATCCCCTATGGCATTCACCTAACAAGATAGTTAACACTATTGCGATTGTACCATTCATAATCCATTTTTGTGGAGTAAGTTCATTTGCTAATAGATAAGTTGCGCAAATAACAAAAATAATCCATATAGGTATCAAATAAACATAATACCCAAGTAGTGGAGACGTTTGGAAAACATAAGAAATGAATGCCGGCAATAGTTCAAAAGAAGAAAATTTATAGCTCGGAAAGATTATCGGAAGCCCTGTTTCCCCAAACATAGTATCAGTGCTCATTATAGGTAATAGTGGATGCGTTGATGTAAAAGAAGCTACTGAGGCATAGTAAGCATCATCTAAATCGCTTCTAGAAATATACATCGCCAGCAATATGTATACTAGTGCTGTAATTATTATTAAATACCAATATTTATTATTGCTATTATTAATTTGTTGATGTTTTATAATTCTTGGGTAACATGTTTTTTTTATAAAGATCTCATAAATCAAACAGATCACGGATAATATCAGGAATAAACTCCATGAATATAAAATTGATATTGTTAGTAATCCGACTATACTAAGTTTAATATATCCAATACTATTACGATTAATATAATCTACATAATACAGCAAATCTATTAAGTGTTCGTTATTCTTTATCAGTGCGAAAAATAATAACGATACAAATAAAACAAATGGAAATATAATGCTTAAATTCAATAAATTAAGCTTACATAATACCGCGATATGGCAAGAAACAGTCCAACTGGCAAACGAAATTATTAACAACGAGAGTATTTTAAATAAAATGTTTATCATAAAATTCGTATTCAATTTTGTCATTATGTGTTTACTTTCAACATTGTCATCTATTCATCATCATAAAGAACTGCCTTAAACATAAGGCAGTTACTTCAGTTGCTTTATTAATATAGTTGCATACAAATAATAAAACAAAATTGTTACTTCTATCTCATATGCTGTATATGTGTACCTAATATGTGCATTCATCCCACTAGATAATGTAAATAATATGCTATTTACTATGATAAAACCTATAATACCTATTCAAATACAAAATCCAGATCATTGCGAATTTGTATCTGAATTAATATAACTAACGTAAAAGTTCGAGCAAGCTTTCAAGCTCATCAACAGTAGTATAATTAATTGTAATTTTACCGTTACCAGTTCGATTATGCTTAATTGCAACCATCATGCCAATTTTATCGGCAATTGTCTCTTCAAGGCGTTGGATATCCGGATCTTTGCGTTCTTTACGCTCAATTACCTCACCATATTTCTGTTCATGTAATATTCTGGCAACCTTATTTTCAACCTCAGCCGTAGTTAATTTCTTTGCAACGGTTTCTTCTGCTAAGGCAAGTTGTTTTTCAACTGACAATGGCAGCAATGCACGGGCATGCCCCATATCAAGTTTACGCTCAAGTAGCATATCTAATACCGGTTGACTTAGGTTCAATAAGCGAAGAGTATTTGAAATATTACTCCGTGACTTGCCAGTTACTTGAGCCAAAGCTTCATGAGTAAGACCAAACTCATCTATCAAACGACGATAGCCTTGTGCTTCCTCGACAATATTCAGATCTTTACGCTGAATATTTTCGATTAATGATACGGCTAATGCTTCTTCATCGCTAAATTCACGAATGACGGCAGGAATCTCAGTTAAACCAGCAAGCTGGCTAGCCCGCCATCTGCGTTCCCCGGCAATCAGCTCATACTTATCTTTGCCGATTGAACGGACCACTACTGGCTGTATTACGCCATTTTGCGCGATCGAATTAGCCAATTCCTGTAGTTCTTCTTCATCAAAAATACGCCGTGGCTGATATTTTCCAGGTTGAATCTTACTTATTTTCAAACTTTGCAGTTTATGCTTCGAGTCGGTTAAAGAGGAGTCAGCCGCCACAGAATTTGAATCAAGATCAACTTTCGCTGCTGAAAGCAATGCATCTAACCCTTTACCTAACCCTTTAAATTTTGCCATTTCTTGTAACCACCATAAATAAAACATGATTAACTACTTACTTAAGCCGCTTGACTAACTCTTTCGCCGTACGAGTATAAGCTAGTGCTCCGACTGATTCCGAATCTAGAATGATTGCCGAAGTGCCGAAACTGGGAGCTTCTGCCAATCGAACTGTGCGCGGGATAGAAGCATAAAAAACTTTGTCACCAAAATATTCTACTAGTTGCTGAGAAACCTGCTGGGCCAGATTATTACGCTTATCATACATAGTCCGCAATATACCCAGTAATTCTAGTTTAGGATTCAATTTTGATTGTAGAAGGTTTACTGTATTTAACAAATCAGTTAACCCTTCCAATGCATAATATTCACACTGGATTGGAACAAGGATATGCCGTGCTGCGGTTAAAGCATTTAATGTCAGTAAACTTAACGACGGTGGACAGTCAATAATTATAAAGTCATAATCATCATAGATCTTACTTAGCGCATCTTTTAAGCGATATTCACGATTGGCTTGTTCTACCAATTCTATTTCAGCACCAGCAAGATTACGATTAGCACCGATTATGTCAAATTTACAACTTGGCGAGCGGGTAATGGCTTTTTTTGCTGGTAAATTATTAATTAAAACATCGTAGATACTATATTCAAGCTGATTTTTTTCGATACCAGCACCGGTTGTGGCATTACCTTGAGGGTCAATATCAATTACTAATACTTTTCTGCGGTTTAAGGTAAGAGCGGTCGCCAGATTGATAACCGTGGTTGTTTTGCCAACTCCACCCTTCTGATTTCCAACAACTATTACATTTTTCATCTACGAATCATCTCTATTAAAAATCGTTGAGCTTCTAAGAAAGGCACTTTAAGATTTATCACCCGAGATTGCCAATTGGTAATTTTTTCGGCTTCAATTAATCCTTGTTCACTTTTCATTGCCAGATATTTTCCGTCAATGGCCAGTAAATGTTCGGTTAATTCAATAAACAATTCTAAGTCGGCAAAAGCCCGCGAAGTGATAATCGTAAATTTGTCTTTTTCTTCTAACTTTATTAATTCAACACGTGAACTTATAACCTTTAAGTTGGTGAGTTTTAATTCAATTGCTACTTGTCTTAAAAAACTGGTTTTTTTGCTATTACTATCAATAGCAGTTATATTTGAGTCAGCTAGCACAATAGCTAATATAACCGCTGGAACACCCATCCCACTACCAACATCCAAAATATTAAGGCCATTACCAAAATGTGGAATGATACTTAAACCATCTAATATGTGTAATCTTAATAGTTGATCAGGATCCTTAATTGCAGTTAAACTATAAACTTTATTCCATTTAATTAACAGGTCTAAATAAGCCAGCAACTCTTTAATCTGGAGCGGAGTCAACTTAAGCCCTAGTTGCTCTGTACCTTCAATAAGTTTGCCCTGTAATCTTACTTGGTTCATTCGGCCAACTCGAACTCTTCAAACTCACCATCAACTACAAAGTGAGCCTCATCGACAGATTTTAACATTTCATAGTCGCCACGTGAATTACCATATCCATAGCTATAATCATAGCAAAGCTTATGCTGCTTTTGATACTCGGTAATCCGGATTACCTTTTCAGGACCATAGCAATTAGGAGTAGCTAACCGCCCAGTTGCCTGGTCATCCTTAAACTCAATTTCAGTCGCAATAACATGATCAATCAAATGCAATTTTGCAAAATAGCGTAAATATATCGCCAAATTTGCACTCACTAAGGCTATTTCATGCCCTTGCTCACGGTGCCATTCCAACTTGGCATAAATATTAGGGACCAGATATTTATTAAGGTGCGTATAGGCAAATGATTTTGCCTTTTCTGTTATCTCCTGATGCGAGCGCCCTTTAAGTAATACTGTTAATGTCCGTTCTTTAGCTTCCTGATTATTAACAATCTTTAGCCCATATAATGTTATGATTGGGATAATCCGTGGTAACGAAAAAATAAATTTAAGATAACCAACGCAATAAATTAGAAATGGTACTAAAGTATCCTTGATAGACAAAGTCCCATCAAAATCAAAATAAGCGATTATCTTGCATTCTTTCTTCATTTTCTACTTTTCACCCATACTTGCCAATTGTTCAGCTTGGTGTTCAGCAATTAGGGCATTAGTCAATTCATCCAAATCCCCATCCATAATATATTCTAATTTATATAAAGTTAGGCCAATCCGGTGATCCGTCATACGCCCCTGCGGGAAATTATAGGTGCGAATTCGTTCTGAGCGGTCGCCTGAGCCAACTAGGCTTTTTCTTTGTGCAGCTTCCTTGGCCTGCTGTTCGCGAATCTGTACATCTTTAATGCGGGTAGCAAGTAATGACATTGCCCTGGCTTTGTTTTTATGCTGAGAGCGATCATCCTGGCATTCAACCACAATCCCGGTTGGTAAATGGGTTATCCTGATCGCCGAGTCAGTTTTATTAACATGCTGGCCACCAGCGCCTGATGCCCTAAACGTATCAATTCTTAATTCTGCAGGATTGATTTCCACCTCAGCAATTTCATCTGCTTCAGGCATTACGGCTACCGTACAAGCTGAAGTATGGACGCGCCCTTGCGATTCAGTAGCAGGGACACGCTGGACACGATGCGCGCCAGATTCAAACTTTAACCTAGAATAAACGCCTGTCCCGACGATTCGAGCTACAATTTCCTTATACCCCCCGACATCGGAATCTGCACTGGATACTACTTCCACTTGCCAACCCATGCGTTCTGCATAACGTGAATACATTCTAAATAAATCGCCGGAAAATAGCGCAGACTCATCGCCACCTGTACCTGCCCTAATTTCTAAAAATACGTTTTTATCATCATTTGAATCTTTAGGCAATAATAACTTTTGTAAGTCCAGTTCTAGCTCATCTATCTTCGCTTTGGCAGTATTTAATTCAGTTTGCGCAAAATCTTTCATATCTGGATCAGAGAGTAGTTCTTCGGCTGTTTTAATATCATCTGCACACTGGCTATATTCTTTAAACTTCTCAACTACAGGAGTTAATTCCGCATATTCTTTATTCAATTTGGTAAATAAACTCATGTCATCAGTAGCATCCGACTTTGAAAGCAATTCTGCTAGTTCTTTTTGCCGGGAAACCAATAATGATAACTTATCAATTATACTTTGCTTCATAAATACCTTTAAACCTCTAATCCATATAAATAACTTACCAAATCAACCAGGTCTTCTTGCAATTGACCCTCGCTGCTGCAAATATTAACCGTCGGGTTATGTAATAGCCGGTTCGTAAGTTGAATTGAAAATTGTTTTAATACATCTACTGGAGATTCACCATTTAATAATTGCTTTTCGGCTAAGGCCAAACTTTCCTGGCGAACTTTGTCACTATCTTCACGTAACCTTTTAATTAAAGGTGCCAAACCACGTTTTCTTTGCCAGCTATGATAATCTTCCAACTTCGTAGCGATAACCTCTTCAGCTTTTAGAGCAGCTACTTTCCGTTTTTCAAGGCCAACATCAACAAGTTTTGCTATATCATCTACCGTTAAAATCTCTAAATTAGCATGCCGCTTAAGGTTTTTTGAAATGATTAATGGCATTGAAATATCAATAATTAGTTTGCGGCTTCCTTCCTGAATATCTTTGGCAAGGATATTTTCGTCAATAAAAGGGACGTTGCTGGCACAGCAAGCAATTACCGTTCCAAAATTATCAATAACGCTAGCTAGATTTTCTAAATTAGTTGCCCGGCCATCTATTTTGTTAGCAAGCGCTTCACCATTTGCAAGAGTACGGTTTAAAACTAATTTATCATCTAAAGCAAGATAGTTAAAGTGCGGTGCAATTTGCTGCATCATTTGACCCGCACCTATAAATAGGACATTCCGGTTAGCCAAACCAAGAATCCGCTCTTCAACATAGTTGACTACAGCATGCCCCATCGAGATTGCAACATTATTTATAGCACTATGGTTGCGAACATCTTTTTCAACCGCAAGTGCCATCTGAAACAAGCCTGACAAATTACTGCCAAGCCCGCCATGATTTTTAGCAAGCGCCATGGCATCTTTAATCTGAGCAACAATTTCAGTTTCGCCCAAAACCATCGATTCAAGACCAGAAATCACCCTAAAAAGATGATGGGCGCAATCTTCACCTTGAAAGATATAACTGTGTTTTCGCACTGTACGTGGGCATACATTATGAATATCGCATAATGCATTTATAACAAAGTCAATATCGTGAGAAATACAATAAAGTTCAGTACGGTTACAAGTAGATAATAAAACTGCCTCTTTGGCAACACCTGAATTTATCATACGTTTTAATACAAATGGAATTTCTTCCGTGGCAAAGGCTAAGCGATCTCTCAGCTCAAAATCAGCTGTTTGATAATTTAGGCCAAATACTATTGGTTGTAACATAATCTTTCTTATACATGTGGGCAATAAAAATTTATTTTATATTTGCATTTATCTGCTTTATAAAACTATCGTCGATATCGCTACTTAAAAAACGTAGGTTTATGCGCGCCATCAGATATTGATAGCGTGATTGCTGATATGTCTGATAAGTTTGATAGTAGTTTTTCTGTGAATTTACCAAATCCACACTGTTTCGCACACCAACTTGGTAACCTAGTTGATCTGAATCAAGCTTGGTCTTGGCTGATTTTAAAGCTGTTTCCTGTGCTTTAACAATGCTTACACCATTTTGGACCAACCAATAATTATTTCGGGTATTTTGATCGGTTTGGCGCTCTACGCTAACCAGCTGCTGCTGGGCTGCCGTAAAGTTTGCCCGCGCTTGGCGCACTTGAGCATTCACCCCACCACCAGAATATATTGGTACATTTAATTGCAAGCCAAGCGAACCAACACCATAACTCGATAATGGCGTACCTGGAATATTACTCCCATCGGTACCGGTTTGAGAGTTAAAGTTGCCACCAGTTGCATCGATATTGGCCGTGCCTTGATATGAATAAGAACCTGCCACATTAACGGTTGGCAAATGTCCTGAGACAGCAATATTAACGTCTTGATCAGCCATAGCCAGCTGCTTATTGGCAATTTTAATATTTAGATTACTTGATTCTGCAATCTGTGCCCAGCGTTCTACGCTGTTTGGATTAGGAGAATCAAGGTTAATCTTATCTTTTAAAGCCTGAATCTGATCTGGGTCTAAGCCGGTTAGATTCCGAAAAATAGTTTTTTTATTAATCAAATCATTGGTGGCTTGGATTTCTTGAGCAGTAGAAGCATCAAACGCAGCTTGAGCATCATTCACATCGGCAATTGTAACCGTACCTACTTCAAATGACTTTTTGGCTTGATTCATTTGCTTTTCTAATGCAGCTTTAGTCATCTGAATCGATGTTAGTGTATCCTCGGCATATAATACATCAAAATATGCTTGAGAAATAGTTACAAATAACTGCTGTTTGGCATTCATCAATTGTAAATCAGATACTTCAGTTCCATATTTACCCTTACTATATGCTGAAAATTTACTAAAATCAAAAACAACTTGGCTTAACTGTGCACCATAAGTTCCCTGATGGTATAAAGCACTGGCACCACTTTGATTAAAGTAATTTTCAGATAAACCTCCAGTGGCACTTAACTGCGGTAATAATTGGGCACGAGCAATATTTTTTTGCTCTTGACCAGCCTCATTACTTGCAATCGCCTTTAAATAGTCGGCATTATAAGTTAGCGCTTGCTGATAGGCATATGCCAAGTCATAAGCATTGCTAAAATTAATACCAAGTGCGCAAACAACACCTGCTAGTATTTTTACTTTCATTTAGTTACTCCTGTAACTGAACCATCCTTTGGAGCATCATTATTAGCACGGCCATCTACTTTAAATACCCAAGCATAAAGCGCTGGCAGAAAAATAAGTGTCAATGCTGTAGCGATAAATAATCCACCCATCATTGCTACCGCCATTGGTCCCCAAAATGCACTTCTAACTAGTGGAATCATACCTAAAATTGCTGCCGCAGCTGTTAAAATAATTGGTCTAAACCGGCGTAATACAGATAATTTGATTGCATCTAGCGGTGTATCACCGCTTTTAATATCAGATTCAATCTGATCAATCAAAATCACCGAATTTCGCATAATTATTCCCAATAGCGCAATAACGCCAAGTAAGGCTACGAAGCCGAAGGGAGCATGCAGCACTATTAATGACATGGTAACACCAATCATACCTAAAGGCGCGGTAGTTAACACTAATAGTGTGCGTTTAAAACTTTTTAGCTGCAGCATTAATAAGGTGATAATAACCACTATCATTAACGGGAATACACTATTAATTGACCTTTGTGATTTCGCGCTTGACTCAAGGCTACCACCAAAATCAATATGATAACCAAGAGGCAAAGTTTTCTCAAGCTCTTTAAGTTTAGGATATATCTGTAAAGTGACATCATTCCCCTGAACACCAGATACTACATCTGAGCGTACAGTTATTGACGGCACGCGACTACGCCTATATTTTAAACTTGCTTCAGGCACAAACTCGGTTTTGGCAATTTGACCAACTGGTACAAACTGGCCATTTGCGGTTTGAATCATGAAATTACTTAAATTATTTACTTGAGTACGTTCAGTTTTATCCAATTTAGCTATAATTGGGATAGTTTCATCACGATCAAAATAATAAGTCATTGCCGTACCGGATAGTAGCATATTTAGCTGTTGTTCCAGGTCTGAAGATGACAAACCAATCTGCTGCGCTTTATTTTGGTTTACCACTAATCTTAGTGACTTAAGGTCTTCGCCCCAGTTGCGGTTAACATTAACAGTATACTTATTGGCACGAACTATGCTCTCTACCTGTGTTGCAACTTTACTTAAATAAGTCGCATCTGGGCCTGAGACCCTAAATTGTACAGGATACCCAACCGGCGGTCCTAACTCCAAACGCATTACACGGCCCCGCACATCTGGGAATTGAGTTTTTAATACATTATCAAGTTTAGCAATAATCCGATCCATATCTTTAGCGTCTTTTGCCATCAATAATAGCTGTGCATAATTAGCATTTTGCTGTTGAACATCCAACGATAGATAGAACCTAGGGACACCTGTTCCTATGAAGGTTGTTGAATATCTTATTCCACTTTCCTGCATAGCGATTTTTTCAAAACGTGTAGCTTGTTCTTCTGTATTATAGATCGAAGCACTCTGTGGCAGCCACATATCTACCAGGATTTCGCAACGGTCTGATGATGGGAAAAACTGCTGCTGCACAAACTGACCGAACATCAATAAAGAAAACACAAATATTCCTGCAGTACCAAGGACTACTTTACGTTTATTTATGATAACCCAATCAAGGAATTTTTTAAATTTGATATAAAATGGTTTAGCCATGATATCACCATGTCCATGCTCTTCACCCATTTTACGATACTTTTCAGCCGGCAACAAATGAAAGCCCAGATATGGTGTAAAGATTACCGCAACAACCCACGATACCAGTAGTGAAATTCCGACCACCGCAAAAAGTGAAAACACATACTCACCTGTTGTTGAATCATTCATACCAACCGGCAAGAACCCGGCAACTGTAATTAATGTACCGGATAACATCGGAAATGCGGTAGATGTATAAGCAAAAGTTGCAGCAGCAAATTTATCATAGCCCTGTTCTAGTTTTGAAACCATCATTTCAACCGCAATAATCGCATCATCGACTAGTAGTCCCAAAGCAATAATCAAAGCACCGAGTGAAATCCGTTGTAAATCTATGCCCATAATATGCATTACCAAAAACGTAACAGATAACACCAACGGAATAGAAATTGCAACCACAATACCGGTTTGTAAACCAAGACTTACAAAGCTAACCACTAGTACGATTAATACCGCTTCAATTAAGCCCTCAACAAACTCATGGACCGAATCTTTTACTACTTCAGGCTGATTAGAAACAACATATTCTTTTATCCCGACTGGGAGTTTTTTCTTTATTTGTGCGTATTTTGCCTCAATCTCTTCACCGGTCTTTATCACGTCAGCTTTTTTATTTAAACTAATTTCCAGCAAAATAACCGGTTTACCATTATAATGAACTTTTACCGTTGGCGGATCAATAAACTCGCGTTTGATATCAGCAATATCCCCAAGCCGGAATATTTTGCCATTTACCGCAACCGGTAAAATTTTCACATCATCCAACGAGCTAAAGTTACCTGATACCCGAACCCTGATATCATCGCCTTTAGTATTAAAGTCTCCTGATGGCGAAACCGCATTTTGTCCCTGAATCGCATTTAGTACTTGCTGTAGACTAACTCCTAAGGCTGAGAGTTTGCTACTTGAGAGATTAACCGTAATTTGTTCAGATTGAGTACCTTGCAGATCTACTTTTTCTACACCATCGATTGCAAGCATTTCACGTTTTACGTCTTCAATTATACGACGTAACTCTTCATAGTTATAGCCATTAGCTTCAAAAGCGAAAATATTGCTATAAGTATCGCCAAACTCATCATTAAAGTATGGACCTTGAATGTTAGGTGGAAGTGTCGACTGAATATCACCAATTTTTTTTCTAACCTGATACCATGAGTCAGATACATCCTGTCCACGTACTGTCTCTTTAAGATTTACCGTAATTAAAGCTGCACCAGGCCTAATTTCAGTTTGCGTATAATCTAAAGTAGGTAGTTCCAGTAATTTCTTTTCTATCTTATCAACTACCTGCTCTTCCATTTGCTGCTCAGTTGCCCCAGGCCAATTGACCATTACCAGCATGGCTTTAATGGTAAAGTCCGGATCTTCACGTTGATTTAATGTAGAATAGCTTAATATCCCCATTACAAACAATAACACTAGAAAATACTTAACAAGCGGCTGATTTTTAAGGGCCCATTCAGATAAATTAACGTCTTTTAATGACATCCGGAAAACCTCTTTTTGATTATCACATAAAGCATATATTATAACAGATATTTGATTTTAACCATGCTAAGTTATGGCCTATTTCAAGCAAAAGTCGTTATCAAACTGCCAAATCCGGCAGGTAAATCAGCATAACAAAACAAAGCTTTTATTTTTTCCATGAAAGCAAAATCAGATGAGGTATAATTATACAAAATAGTTAGCTTAGTTTTGATTCGAGGGTTTAATGAAGAAAATTTTGTTAGGTAG
This sequence comes from uncultured Neisseria sp., assembly GCA_964386295.1. Taxonomy (GTDB): domain Bacteria; phylum Pseudomonadota; class Gammaproteobacteria; order Burkholderiales; family UBA11063; genus Aquella. Next base: position 7,664 of record CAYLRR010000033.1, on the reverse strand, counting down.
TTTAATTTTATTATCACAATTCACTTTTGCCGGCAGCACCCAATGGGTAAGTGCCAACCAGGCTTATTTAAAAGGAAATTTGAGCACTTTATCTAACCTTGCAAATGCCTACCCCAATGACAATCTTATCAATTATCTTAACGCTGCTGCCAATCTAAGCCGGAATAACCCTGCTCTTGCAGTTAATTATATTAATAAACATGACGATGATAATTACTTCAGTGTTGACCTAATGCATCAATTATTGAATTATTTTTTCAATAACCAAAATTGGCAGCAATATATCAACGTTTACGAAAACTTACCTGAAAAACAAGCAAGCAGTAATGAAACTTGCGGCTACGATGTAGCGAATTTTGCATTAAACAAAAATATAGCCAGCAAAAGTAATTTTAAATACCTAGCATCCAACAAGCTGCCGCTTTGGTGCGTCTCATTAGTTGCATCAGAAATAAACAATGGCAACTTGGGCAAATCTTATTTACAGCCATTTTTGTATAATTTAATTATTAATGACCAATTAACCCAATTTAATCAATTAGCCGGATCATTTAACTACAATAAAGTTAATTTTACTTCAAGCGTTCCAAGTACCCAGCTAAATAATCGTTATCAAATAGTGTACCGTATCAGCAACATAAGCAAGAAGTCTCCTGAAACCGCATATTCTGAATTAGCCAATGCCAATGTAGATAGCTTAACCCGCAAATATTTATATAACCTTTTAGCTTCTAATCTAGCAATTAAGCAAAACTTCGATATGGCTTTAGATGCAATTAACCGCGGTAGTGATGAATACTTATCAGACGATGAGTATGAATGGCGAGTAAGAATTTTCCTTGCCACTAAGAATTGGCAATCAGTAATTGATACTATTAATATGATGCCTGATAAGCTTCAAGCAAAAAATGCCTGGCTCTATTGGAAGGCTTACGCTTACGGCAAACTAGGCCAGAAATCACAAGCTCAAGATATTTTATCGCGCATACCTCTTGACTACAGTTATTATGCGCTACTTGCGCAGTCTGAATTACGCCAAAACCCGGATGTTGATGACACGCCCCCAACAGGAAAAATAAGCAGTATTAAATATTCAGCCGACGCCCAACTTAGCTTTGAATTGTACCGCCTTGGTAAACAAGGCAGCAACAGCAATTTCGTGCGGCTAGCCACACAAAATCTGTATTATGTAATAGGCCAATCTGAAGACCGGGATATTGCCATTATTAGCCAAACTGCATTTAATTACGGTTGGAACGAAATGGGTATCTATGCTGGCAATAAAATGAATCGAAAATATGCAAGCCTAAGTTTCCCGATTTTATTTCGCCAAGCTTACCAAAAATATAGCCAAGCCAATGGAATTGAGATGAGTTATCCAATGGCGGTAACCAGGCAAGAAAGCCGCTTTAATCCAAATGCACTAGCATTTGACGGAGGTGTTGGCCTTATGCAGATTATGCCTGGCACAGCAAACTATATCGCCAAGAAGTCACATTCTAGCAACTGCTATAAATCATATGACTGCAATATCAAATTTGGTAGCTGGTATCTTAGTCATTTAAATGATAAATTTGGCAACAACCTAATTTATTCTACTGCGGGATACAATGCTGGACCAAACCGAGCCCATCGTTGGCAGCAAGCATTTGCAGCAATGGATAATAGTATCCAGATTGAATTAATTCCGTTTAAAATAACACGTGACTATGTGCAAAAAGTATTAACCAATAAAGTAGTCTATGATAGTCGCTTAAATAACAGTAAAAAATTGGATTTATTACAATATTTGAATAAAATCAATAATCAAAACTCTACTTTTATTGTTGATGACGACAATACGACGGGTGATTCAAACGGAATAAGTAATTAGCAAATGGAAATTTATCGCGTTGGTGGTTATGTACGGGACAAGCTCTTAGGGCTTAGGCAGGATGATTGTGACTATGTTGTTGTTGGCAGTAGCCCACAAGAAATGCTGAGTCAAGGTTTTACACCAGTTGGCAATTATTTTCCGGTTTTCCTCCACCCACATACCAAAGAGGAATATGCACTTGCACGAACTGAGCGAAAGCATGGCAGAGGACATCGGGGTTTTATTGTTGATAGCTCACCGGATGTAACGCTGGAAGAAGACCTCTCTAGACGCGACTTAACCATCAACGCAATTGCTGAAGATAAAGATGGCAAGCTAATTGATCCATTTGGCGGCATTAATGATCTTAAAAACAAGATTTTAAGACATGTTTCGGCTGCCTTTAGCGAAGACCCGCTTAGAATTCTCAGAGTAGCAAGATTCAGAGCCAAATTCAATTTTGCAATTGCACCAAGCACATTGGATATTCTAATCACAATGGCAAAGAATAAAGACGGTCTAAGCTTAAGTAAAGAACGAATTTATTCAGAACTTGAGAAAGCGCTAATAACTAGCCACCCATCGTTGTTTTTTAAAACATTACTCGAATCACAAAATCTAGAGATTTTTTTTCCAAGCCTGGCAAAAATACTTGTAAATGATGATATTCTGAAATTATTTTCTGCTGACTTGGATAATTTTCAAACTAAGAGCGCGCGGTTTGCGATTCTTGCAATTTACCTAGTTAATACCTCATTTAATTTTGCCGAATTTACCAATAGCAATAAAACTATTAATTATATTAAGTGTATTCAGCTAATATTAAACTGCCTTAATAATGAAGCTAGCAATGAAGATATTTTAACTCTAATCAAAAAAACCAATGCCATTCGAAATCCGGTTAACTTTCAAGCATCTGCAGGAATTTTAAAAGAATGGCTATATAAAAAAGCAGACCCAATTCGTTTAGGCAGACTAGAACTGGTGTTTTGCTGCATGCAGAACTTACAAAAACCGCTGCTTAAGGAAATCATACCAGCAGGATCAAGTAATCAGGAAATAGCACAGAAGATCTATTTATGGCAGTTAGATCAAATTCACCAAGTTAGATTATTAATGAATATGCTTAGATAATCTTTTTGACTCTAGTTATAAAAACTATAAGCGCTAACTCGACTTTTAAACAGTAAAAAAAGTAATGACATCAAGGGGAAAATCTTTATCTAGCGACTAATTAACTATGGAAAAGTGTGTTTTTCGACCATTTTCATCGCATTTTTGCATATATATTTTTACTAACCATATCAATAGGTTACAATTTTTATCTTTTTTTTATCTTAAATCAATTTGACAGCTCTACAAAGCTTTGGTATAAATATGTCTGTATAATAACCACTTTTAATCATTTTTGGAGCATTCTATGAACAAGGCAGAATTAATTGAAGCTATTGCTACTAGCGCAGACATTTCTAAAGTTAAAGCAGGTGAAGCAATAGATGCATTCGTGTCTAGTGTTACCGCAGCTTTAAAAAAGGGTGAGACAGTTACTCTTGTTGGTTTTGGCTCTTTCTCAACTGCTGAACGCGCAGCACGCGTTGGCCGCAACCCGAAAACAGGTGAAGTAATTAACATCAAAGCTCGTCGCAGCCCAAGATTCAAGCCAGGTAAAGCTCTAACTGAAGCAGTAGCAGCAGTAGCTAGCGCTAAAAAGAAATAATTTAAATACTCTAAGATGCTGCTTGAAGTAGCATCTTTTTAAATTTTCAATCAATTAACCATCCTCCCCTGATAGCTTAGATTTAATTTAGCAAAAAATACAACCACACGCAGATGCAAGAAAAACTAACCCCACCATTGAGCCAAAGAATTGTTAGCCTTTTATTATTAAGTGTACTATTTACTGGTTGTGCATTTTCCTCGACTGGTAGCAAAAGTAGGAAAAGTTCGTATAAAAAGAGCTCGATGCCCAAAGTACCACCTAAACAAGTTCCTGGCGGCACAGGTGATAACTGGCGTTATCTTGGTACTAGCCAAGATAAAATGATTGCATTAGAGATAAATGAATCCAGCATCAGTAAAACGCAAAGTCCCGCTAGCGGCAGTTATAATATATTTCAAGACCGGAAAACAGTTATTGACCCAAGTAAGTTTAATTATCAAGGCCTTACCCCTAGCTATAAATATAGCTTATCATGGTGGCAAATGGATTGCAGCAGCAAACGCTATAGTATTAGCAGCACCAGCATCTACGATGTACTTGGCAATTTGATAAAAACCTATCCATTTAATAATACTACCCCAAATTGGAGTAATATCGATTCAGGTTCACTTGCGGAATTACAGTATAATTATATTTGTTTGGGGATAAATAGAAGCATTGGTTATTAGTTAGTAATACAAAATCTTGTATGCATAAAATCTGAGTTTTAAATCAATTAACCTATTAATAAATCAGTAGCCTATACGGTTTTATCATAAAACCTAACAATAGTTCGTAAACTATATAAATGTAGACTTCATAATTTTTTAGAGAATTTTTTCATTTGCATAGCAATAGCTATAAATAAACAACATAGCAAGATAATTGGATAATTACCAAACCGCTGATACGGTGTTACACCGATACGTCCAACAACATAATCTTTAAGAATAGTTCGCTGAAAAGCAGGGATAGAAGCTTGAACCCTTCCTTCCGGGTCAATTACTGCTGTTAAACCAGTATTAGTCTCTTGGACAAAATAGCGCTGGTTTTCCAATGCCCGTGCTTGTGACAATTGCAAGTGTTCATCTTTTGCAGAAGTATTGCCATACCATACCATATCGCTAGCATTAATCATTAATGTAGCTTGACTTGCGCTCTTGATTAACTCACTACCAAACCCATTTTCATAACATAAATTGAACGCTACTTTCTGGTTAGCCATAACCAGCGGCTCAGGATTAGCTATCCCAGCACTAAAGCCGACTAAAGGTAAATTAGCTAGCGCATAAATTTTACCCAAGATTTCAGGGAATGGGATATATTCGCCATAAGGCACTAAATGATGTTTTGCATAATATGGATGCTTAGGGTTGGTAACTAGGACAAGTGCATTTACATAGTTTTCCTTAGCATCAATAATTACCGGCATACCAATAACCAGTTCCGAATGATTGCCCTTTGCAAAGTTAACCAAGTCATCCATAAAGTGAGCAGGCAAATACTTTTCAAATACAACAAATGCAGTTTCAGGTAAAAGCACGATATCTGCCTTTACTTGTGCTACCAGCTGCTCATACATTCCTAAATTTGCTACAATATTACTGCTATTCCACTTTTCAGTTTCAGATACATTGCCCTGCACTAATCCAATGCTCACCGGCTTACCATAGGGTTTTGTATATTCCTTGCCATGTACTGAGTAGCCTATAATAACAATAATAACAAAATAGACAATAGCTAGCCGCTGACCAACGCTAATGCTAGGGTTACTGGATAACAAAATCTTATGGTTAGTTATCACCAGGAATAAAAATCCAAGAACACTAATGCAAAGCCAAGAAACCCCATAGCTACCTAATAGCGGAAAAAAGCCATTTAATAAGAAATTACTGATTTGCGTATAAGCAACATCACACCAGGAAAAGCCGGCAATCAACCAACTCTTAAGCCACTCACCAATCACCCATACGCTTGGCAGTAAAAATAAATAATTAAATTCTTCTGTTTTAGTAGCTAATTTTTTAAATAACCAAAGCGCAAACACCATATAAGCAGCTAGATAAAGGTTACAAGCTATCACTGCCACAAGAGCGACAATGAAGGATGAGCCGATTATTGAATATAAGGAATTAAAAACCCAATACAACTGGGCAATAAAGAATCCAAAGAAATAACAAAAACCCGATTTGATAAGTACTTTATTGCCTGGATGATCAAGCCAGAACTGCATATGCCACATTAAAGTAAAAATTGATATAACCAGGAATATTATTTTATTATATGGGGCAAATGCTAAAGCGCTTAACCCTCCTGCAATCAACAGAATCGGATAAGATAAGATATTATTTTTATTAAGCTGCATGTATTGAATTACTTTTTGGTTATGGTTAGGGCATTAATTTTTCGGCTATCGGCGCTTATAATCTCGATTATACAATCATCCCTGCTAATTCTTTCATTACTGGCAGGGACTCTTCCTATCGATTTACTTATAAATCCGCCGACGCTCTCTACCTTATCATCATGCCAGTTTAACCCGGTAATATTATTAAATTGCTCTAATCCGCAATGCCCTTTTACCCGGTATAGATCTGGACCAAGCTCAATTGCACCATGCTCGCCATCAACTGAGTCATGCTCGTCATCAATTTCACCAATAATTTGTTCGACAATCATCTCAAGGGTGACGATACCCGATATATTAGTAAATTCATCAACTACGATTGCCAAATGACTATGCTTGATCCGCATCTCATACAATAAGCTATCTAAGGGTTTCATATCTGGAACAAATAACGGCTGCCGCAGAAGCGAATGTAAGTCAAAACTGTCAGGTTCAGATATATAGTGGACTATATCTTTGCTATGAAATATCCCTACTATATCATTTACATTGCCATCAACTACTGGAAAGCGTGAATGCCCAGTAGAAATAATTAATTTGAGAATTTCTTCAATTGGGCTATTTAAATCAATCATATCGACTTCATGCCTAGGCAGCAATATATCTTTTGCCCGCATATCGCCAAATTGCAATAATGCCTCGATTAGTGGTAAACTATCTTTGTCAAATACTTCAGAATCGGCTGCTTTTTGTAAAATTTCCAAAAGCTCGGCGCGTGATTTAACTGGCTGGGTAAATAGTTGCTTAATTACTTTATTGTGAAATATATTCATAAATTTAACGATCTATATAAGGATTTGCAAAGCCAAATCTGGCTAAAATATCTGCTTCCAATTGTTCCATTTCTTCGGCTTCCATATCATCAATATGATCATAACCTTGCAGATGAAGCATACCGTGGACAATCATATGAGCATAATGAGCCAACACCGGTTTATTCTGATCTTTAGCTTCTGCTACAATAATTTCGTCACAAAGAATCAATTCACCATTAAGCATATTAAAAACTTCGCGATTTTCCGAGTACTCCAGTGAAATCACATTAGTCGGGCTATCCTTAGCACGGTATTCCTTATTTAACAATTGTGAAGTTTTCTTATCTACAATTGAAACGCTTAAGATTACCGTATTAAACTTTTTCTGTATGCTTGCGCGGATCCACTTGGCAAACATATCCCTTTTAGGTTGGTGAGGTAGAACTTTGTCACGAATTAAGCTGAATTTTATCATAATTTATACTGTTAATATATCCTGAGGTTGTCGAATGACTAAGATAGCTATTATAAATTGTTTGCAAGACTTTTGCCCAACAGAAATTTCAGCAAATATGTAATATTTAATTCGTTTAACCAAAAAAGTATTAATTACTGTAATGCTTATCTGATATATTAACGATTAAACTGATTTTAAAGGGGTAGTTGTATGAAGAAATAGATGGTGCCGCGGGCCGGAGTCGAACCGGCACGGGAATTTCTTCCCGAGGGATTTTAAATCCCTTGCGTCTACCTGTTTCGCCACCGCGGCACATATATAGACACCATCTTAACTTGTATGGAGGCGGGAGTCGGAATCGAACCGGCGTCCACGGCTTTGCAGGCCGCTGCATAACCACTCTGCTATCCCGCCATTTGAAGGCACATATACACAGTGGAGCGGGAAACGAGACTCGAACTCGCGACCCCAACCTTGGCAAGGTTGTGCTC
>CAYLRR010000032.1:0-23809 GCA_964386295.1 uncultured Neisseria sp. | reverse complement strand
GAGTCAAGGATGACTTCTTTAAAGTTGGCGGCAATTCGATTTTAGCTATTAAGCTTATTTATCAAATGAATAATGCTTTAAAAGTTAATAGTTACAAGTTTACTATTCTTGAATTATTCAAGTATAGAACCATTTGCGGATTATTGAATAACTCATTCAATTTACAAGATGATTCTAGAATATTAAAAACTTTGGCTTATAAACAAACTAATCAAAAAATTATTTATTTTATTCATCCTGGAAATGGTGGATGTGAAACTTATGTTAAGTTAGCTGAGAAATTAGTTTCTGAATATAACTGTTATGGTATAGATAATTATAATATTCATAATGACAATCATATTACATCATTACCTGAACTTGCCATATACTATCTAAAACAATTAAAGTTGCCAGAAAATAAAAATCAGCTAATAACTTTTGCTGGCTGGTCATTAGGTGGGCAAATTGCGTTGGAAATGGCGTATCAGTTAGAACTGAAAGGCTATACTAAAATAAAAATATATGCTTTTGATAGTATATTAAGTGATTCTACTCTACTTAGAATCAAAAACCAAATAAGTTTAGATCAATTTAAGCAGCAGTTAGAAATAGAACTTATCAACCAAGGGAATGAGAAAGACTATATAAATAAAGTGGTACAAGCATATGATTCAGAATGGCAACTTGTGAAGCAACCATTATCTGGTAAGCTTAAATATGCTAAAGTAGTGTTATTTAAAGCACTTGAAAGGGATAACCGATTTGATTATGAAGGAAAAAGTGAAATAACCAAATATGTACAAGATTTACCTAGCAATAATTTGGAGAAATATATTGATAATTTACGAACCATAAATTTACGATGTCATCATTATAATATCCTAGAATGTATTGAGATGGCCGGAATCAAGGCCATGCTCTAAGGATTATATATAAACTAAGAATGTTGTGGCGTATATATGGAGTTATATACTTGAATAACTCCATACCATTATTACTAGATTGTCAATTGAATTCAAATTAAGTTACTGCAAACATGATTTCGACATTCCATCGAACTCGCGTAGTAAAAAAGTTATTTAGTCCAGTCTTCACTTTTCTAACACCCAAACTATCAAGAATAATTTTTTTGAGAATTTTCTCGAAATATGAAACTCAAGAAAAGTGAAGAGATGTGCCCTAGCGTAAACATTATCCATAAAATTCCATTTGGAATAAAAGCATATAATTTGTCTGCTATTAGAAACTTTTGAATTAGCTATTGACAAAATGATTATTCTCGCCCTACAATAGTTAGCTTAGAAGTTTTATTAACATTAACAGGTATTTTGTTATGCAACTATTTAATAGTTTACAAATTCACAATTGGAAAGGTTCCCTCTCCATATCCGTATTAGATACTCCTTCACTTACAAATAATGCTTCTCTTTCTTCAGTTATTTTCACTTCTTGTTGTTGCTGCTGTTAATTCCTCTATATTTCTGATTATTAATTAATAATAATCACTCTAAAAAAATTACACATTTTAATTTTACAATTTAAATAGGCGTTGGCGATTAGTATTCTTGCTGCGATTTAGTTAATTAAATAATTAATTAACCCATTTAAGTTAAGTCAATTTTGCGGCTTTCTTTAAAAGTATGGGACAAAACCTAACTAAGCGTTATAAGCAATTAGTACTAAAGCCTTGCCTAAATCAATAATCCATGCTTATAGGATAAGCCATTTTATTTGTCCTATACTTGGTGTTATAAGACAAAGGTAGCTGCATCATGCAACAAACTAAAAAAGACTCATTTATCCTTGACCCGCAATTTCAATGGTTCCATATTGGTAAATCTACAATACATGGCTTAGGCCTTATAAGTAATCAGGAATTACCAGCGAATACCAGTTTAGGCTTTGCGTTAATAAAAAAACAAGGTATCCAGCCACACTATCTAGAACATTTAATCGATGGCCTGGGCGAAACCGCAAACGATCCCTGGTATCGCGTAATTGGCGCACGCTTTATTAATCATAGTAAAGATCCAAACGTCGGGTTTAAGCATATTGATGCGTTTGTCTATGCCTATACTCTGCGCCCAATTCACAAAAGAGAAGAAATTACTGGTAACTATATCGAAATTTATCGGGAATTAGACTTAACCATCCCGGAATTTTGCTATTAAAGTAATTTTTAGTAAATCGATTTAAACTCAATTAAATAAATAACATAAAGAAAGAAATTACAATGGATATACAATCATTATTAATTCACGGCGGTATCGATGGCGATGAAGTAACTGGAGCTGTCACCGTTCCTGTATATTTAACCTCAACTTATAAGCAAGATGGACTCAACCAGCACCGCGGATATGAGTATTCACGAACCGGTAATCCTACCAGAGCTGCGGTTGAAAAACTAATTAGTGAACTGGAAAACGGATATGCCGGATTCGCCTTCGCTTCAGGAATGGCAGCTACTACCGCAGTTTTAATGCTTTTTAAAGCTAACGATAAGATTTTAGTGTCAAAAAACGTATACGGCGGAAGTTTTCGGGTCTTAGATAAAGTATTTAAAAATTTTAATTTAGACTATGAACTGGTTGATACTAGTGACGTAGCATTAGTAACTACAAAGATCACCCCAGAAGTAAAAGCAATATTTATAGAAACACCAACAAATCCATTAATGAATATAACCGATATTAGGAAAATCGCAGAACTCGCCAAGCAAAGAAATTTGCTTACAATTGTTGATAATACGTTTATGACACCATATTTACAACAACCAATTAAATTAGGAGCAGATATTGTATTACACAGTGCAACTAAATATCTTGGTGGGCATAGCGATCTTATTGCAGGCTTGGCTGTAGTAAATAACCAATTATTAGCCGAAAAGTTACATTTTATCCAAAATGCAACTGGCGGGGTTTTAAGCCCTTTTGATTCTTGGCTATTAATCCGTGGGATTAAAACTCTTGCAGTCAGGATGGATCGCCATATAAATAACGCAAGCGCACTCATAGATTATATGGCATCGAATAAGCAGGCTTTTGCCAAAATCTACTATCCTGGAATCAATAATGACAATGAACTAAAAGTCCATCAAGCACAAGCTTCATCGGGAGGTGCAATCATCTCATTTGTCCTAAATAAAGATTATGATGTAAATAAATTTTTAACTTCCTTAAAATTAATTACGCTAGGCGAGAGCCTTGGCGGTATTGAATCCCTAATTTCCCACCCAGCAACTATGACTCATGCTGCAATACCGGTTGCAATTAGGGAAGAACTTGGAATAACTGATAATCTTATTAGGCTTTCAGTTGGAATCGAAGGAATAAATGACTTAATTGATGATATTAATGATGCATTAAGACTTAGCTTTAAGGGGGCAGTAAAATGATAAGCTTCATTAATGACATCCGCGAGTTAGTTGGCAATACCCCAATTCTTAAACTAAACAATTTTGATTTACCTGATAGCATCAATATTTTCGCCAAGCTAGAATATTTAAATCCTGGAGGAAGTGTTAAGGATAGAATTGGCGTATCAATGATAGCTAAAGCAGAGGAGGAAGGGATACTTCATCCAGGATCAACAATTATTGAAGCCACAGCAGGCAATACTGGTCTTGGTATAGCACTTGCTGCCTTAAATAAAGGATATCAGGTAATCTTTACCGTGCCTGAAAAGTTTTCGCAAGAGAAGATTACCTTAATGCGTGCGCTTGGCGCAACCATAGTAATTACACCGCGCGAACTGGGAATGCTTGGCGCAGCGGAAAAAGCCAAAGAGCTATTGGCGAAAATACCCAATTCAATAAGCCTAAAACAATTTGAAAACCAGGCTAACCCACAAATTCACTATGAGACTACTGCTCCCGAAATTTATAAAGCATTAAATGGTAAAATAGATTATTTTGTTGCTGGGGCCGGGAGTGGTGGTACTTTTAGCGGGATAGCCCGCTATTTAAAAGAGCAAAACCCTAAAATTAAAACAGTCTTAGCAGATCCGGTCGGCTCTACAATGGGCGGCGGGAATGCAGGGTCATATAAAATGGAAGGAATCGGCAATGACTTTATACCCGCTACAATGGATATGGCTTGTGTAGACTCAGTAATAAAAGTTAGTGATGAGGAAGCATTTGCTGTTACCAATTTGCTGGCCCAAAAAGAAGGAGTTATTGCAGGGTCTTCATCAGGGGCAGCAATGATTGCTTGCCTAAAGTTAGCAAGGCAGGTTCAAACAGGGAACATTGTAACATTATTCCCTGACCGCGGGGAACGCTATTTTAGTAAACAGATCTATCAGTAGCTATCGCAATGCACAAATTTCATATAGTTCCGGTATAAGTTATGCTATAATCAAATGTTAAATTTATACGCTTTTGTCAGCGTTATTATTCGGTTAGATTCATAAAAGATACAATATGCTTAACTGTGCTTTTAAACCCCAGTTAAACGACCATTGCACCTTGAGCAAAAAAGACGTTATATATTAATGAATTAGAACTTTAGGCTTTGGGAATGACTATATGACAAAAAGACTAGTAGTAATTCTAATTGGCTTATTATTTTCGCCAATGCTCCTGGCGCTTGTTAATATTAATACGGCAAGTTATGAAGAGCTACTAAAAGTAAAAGGCATCGGGCCCAAAAAAGCTCAAGCTATTATTATCTATCGCAACACTTATGGAAAATTTCATTCAGTAGAAGATTTAGCTAAAATTAAGGGATTTAATCAAGCAACCATTAGTAAGGTTGCACCACAAATTAAAATAAATTAGGTACATTTACCAGAAAACATATTCCCAGGAGGAACAAGTATGCCATCATTTGACGTAGTATCTGAAGTAAATAAAGTTGAGTTAACTAATGCCGTTGATCAATCAAATAAAGAAATTACAAATCGTTTTGATTTTAAAGGTTCTGATGCCCGAATTGAACTAAAAGATTTGGAAATTACTCTTTATGCTGACAATGACTTTCAACTAAGTCAAGTAAAAGACATCTTAATTGGTAAATTAACCAAACGCGGTGTAGACACGCGCTCACTAGGCGAAGGTAAAATTGAGAAAGTCAGCGGAAATAAGTTGAAAGAACTTGTGAAAGTTAAAAACGGTATAGAGCAAGATCAAGGTAAAAAGATAGTAAAACATGTAAAAGACAGTAAGCTAAAAGTACAGGCCTCAATTCAAGGTGAAGCGGTACGTATTTCTGGCGCTAAGCGCGATGATTTGCAAGAAGTGATCCAACTATTGAAAAAAGATATTACAGAGCTTCCATTACAATTTATTAATTTCCGCGACTAAGCCATGATAAAAATCGAAAATCTAACTAAAAGCTATCGTCATAAAAGAAATACCGTTAAAGTATTAGATAACATCAATCTCGAAGTAAAAGCTGGAGAGGTGTTTGGAATCATCGGTAAATCTGGTGCTGGTAAATCCACTTTATTAAAGTGCCTTAACTTGTTGGAAAAACCGGATTCTGGAAAAATAATTATTGATGGCGTTGACTTAACTACATTATCTACACGGGAGCTTAGAGTTGAGCGGCAGCAAATAGGCGTTATTTTTCAGCACTTTAACCTGCTAAGCTCAAAAACGATTTTCGATAATGTCGCCCTGCCCCTTATATTGCAAGGTAACCACACTAAAATTGAAGTTAATGATTCAGTAATGAAAATGCTGGAACTAGTTGGCTTAACCGAGCTTGCAGAGAAATATCCGGCAAGCTTATCAGGTGGCCAGAAACAGCGCGTAGGCATAGCCCGGGCATTAATTACCAATCCTAAACTGCTCCTTAGTGATGAAGCAACTTCGGCATTAGACCCACAAACTACCAATAGCATTTTAGAGCTATTGCTGGAAATTAATCAGAAGCTTGGTATTACCATCGTTCTTATTACACATGAACTTGAAGTTGTACGTAAAATTTGCGACAAAGTTGCCGTTATAGATGGCGGTAAAATTGTCGAGCAAGGTAATGCATTTGATGTATTATTGCATCCTAAGCAAAGTATTACACGCAAGCTTATCATTGAAGAAGAGTCTGAGAAATACCTTGAACAGGTAAGTGAATATTACCAGTTTGATAAAAATGAGGGAAAACATTTACTATTACTTTCATTCGTTGGTGAAAAAACTTATTTACCTTTATTAAATATGATTTCCCGTGGCGCTCATGTCGACTTTAGCATTCTGCGTGGTGAATTAGGCCGTATCAAAACGATGCCATTTGGCCAACTTCTAGTGGAGTTTGAGGGACATGAAGGAAGTTTGGAGAAAGCCATCAAGATCATGAATGAATTAGGGGTTCATTACGAGATAATCCGCTAAAACCCTAATTATGCCAAGCTTAGGCTTGCAATATTTTTTTCAGTTTGCTTTTTTATTTTTAAACAGGTGTTGTATGGCCTTAGGAATTATTAATGATCTCATGACCAACGTCGATTGGAGCGAGATTAGTCAGGCTAGCTTAGATACTCTATTTATGTTAGGCTTTTCAGTTTTGTTTAGTACCCTAATCGGTATCCCGGTTGGCTTAATCTTGTTTTTAACCAGCAAAGGCCGGATCTTACAAAATACGATAGTTTATAATATTGTATCGCTGATAGTTAATGTACTACGTTCAATACCATTTATAATTCTTTTAATTGTTATGATTCCAGCTACTACCATGCTTGTTGGTACCTCACTTGGTGCAAAAGGCACTATTCCGCCATTAGTTGTCGGAGCATTTCCCTTTTTTGCACGGTTAGTTGAAAATGCATTAAAAGAAATCGATAATGGGATTTTTCAAATGGCCGAGTCTTGCGGGGCAACAACCTGGCAAATTATCCGCCATATCCTTTTACCGGAAATTATGCCAAGCTTAATTGCCAGTATTACCGTTACCGCAATTGCTTTAGTTTCATATACTGCGATGGCCGGCGCCGTTGGTGGTGGCGGACTTGGAGATTTGGCTATTCGCTATGGTTATCAGCGCTTCCAAACTGATGTAATGCTCATAACGGTAGTATTAATGGTTGTACTGGTTCAACTAATCCAGTTTTTAGGTGATTTATTAGTTAGATTTGTTCGTAAAAAGTAATTTGGGGAGAAGAATAAAGATGAGAAAACTATTAATACTTTTAGGGGTTACTTTTGCAAGTATTAGTGCATTTGCAAATGAAACAATTGTAATTGGAGCTTCACCAGTACCTCATGCCGAAATGTTAAAATTTGTTAAGCCGATGCTTGCAAAACAAGGTTATGATTTAAAAATAACAGAATTCACCGACTATATCACTCCCAATGTAGCACTAGAACAAAAGCAGCTTGATGCAAATTTCTTTCAGCATCAACCATATTTGGACGAGTACAATAAAGACCATCATACCAATTTAGTACCATTGGTCAAAGTACACTTGGAACCAATGGGTATATATGCGGATAAAGCAAGTGAAGCAAATTATATCGCTACTAAGAAAGCTGCAAGTATTAGCAAAGGTAGCAAAATAGGTGTTCCGAATGACCCAACCAATGAAGGCCGTGCTTTAAATATTTTACAAGCTAATGGGATTATTAAGATCAAATCCGGCGTAGTTTACCCTACCAAAAAAGACATTATTGCTAACCCATATAATGTACAAATAGTTGAACTTGACCCAGCAATGCTGCCGCGCTCATTAACAGGTCATCAATTAGACTTAGCCGTAATTAATTCCAATTTTGTCCTTCAGGCTAAAATGGTGCCTACCCGTGATGCAGTAATCCTAGAGAGTAAATCTAGCCCATTTGCTAATATTATCGTAATTCGCCCAGAAGAAGCTAATCAACCAAAAATGAAAGCCCTTGCCAAAGCAATGAATTCACCAGAGATGAAAAAATTCATTGAAACAGCCTATAAAGGTGCTATAATTCCAGCATTTTAATTATGATTAGTATATTAACCGGAAAACTAATAGAATTATCTCCGCCACAAATTACTTTAAGTGTAGGCGGAGTTGGCTATGAACTTGATTTGCCAATATCGCATCTTGCCATACTGCCACCAGTAGGTAATAGTATAACTCTATATACGCACTTGGTTGTTCGAGAAGATGCTCATCTGTTATTTGGCTTTCTGAATAAGACTGACCGTGATAGTTTTCGTCAATTAATAAAAGTATCTGGCATTGGCCCAAGGATTGCACTAGCATTATTATCTACAATGAATAGCCAACAGCTGCAATTGGCAATTGATAATAGTGATACTAATACTTTATGCCTTACTCCAGGAATTGGCAAAAAAATGGCAGAACGGATGCTTTTAGAATTAAAAGGCAAACTAATTTCGAATATAGAATTTAGTCCAACAAATGGTTTATTTGCGGAAGGAAAGCAACAAGAGACTAATATTCGGAAAGATATTGCACATGCACTTGAAAGCTTAGGCTATAATAGCAAGGAAATTAACCAGGTGATAAAACAACTGCCGGAATTAATTGACATTAGCCAAGGGATTAAAGAAGCTTTAAAGTTATTGAGTAAAAATTAACTTATTTGTCCTCGTAGTTAAATGGATATAACGGCCCCCTCCTAAGGGGCAGTTACAGGTTCGATTCCTGTCGGGGGCACCATTTATCCAGGGGTAAGCTATGTCTGAAGTCCAACACGCGGTAGACCTCACAAGCCTTAATACCTTACATCTAAACTCACACGCTGATAATTTCATCTCTTTAAAAGATCTCGCAAAACTTGAACATATACGGGCGCTATTATCTGATTACCAGAAGTTCTTTGTTCTTGGTGGAGGTAGTAATCTTATTCTACCTGAAAACTATGACGGCCTAGTAATACACAACCAATTAATGGGTATATCTGTAGCTAATTTAGCTCCTGATTACGCTCTTATCACTGCAATGGCAGGCGAAAACTGGGACAAATTTGTTGCATATTGCGTTAAAAATGGCTATTATGGAATTGAAAATTTAAGTTTGATACCTGGAACAGTTGGTGCATCCCCAGTACAAAATATTGGCGCTTATGGGGTTGAAGTAAAAGATTTTATTGAGAGCGTCCTTATCTACGACTGGGAAGTAGGTGAATTTAAAAAATTCTCGAATTCAGATTGTCAGTTTAGCTATCGTAACAGCTTCTTTAAAAATAAAGCTCGTTATTTAGTAGTTAGCGTTACTTTCAAATTATTAAATAGTCCTAAATTAAATACCAGCTATGGAGACGTTGCCAAGCATTTGGCTGAAATAGCTAGCCCTACTCCACTTGATTTACGGAATATAATCATAAAAATCCGCAGCAATAAATTGCCTAACCCAGATATTATAGGTAATGCAGGCAGTTTTTTTCATAATCCGATAATATCCAAAGCACAAGCTGACAAGTTGCTTTTAGCATACCCCAATTTGCCGGTATTTCCAGTTGCAGACTCTACCTTATGTAAAGTTTCGGCTGGCTGGTTAATTGATAACTTGGGCCTAAAAGGATTTCGCCAAGGTAATGTTGGGGTATATGCAAAGCAGGCTCTAGTTTTAGTTAACCATGGCGGTGCAACCCAGCATGAATTATTAGGTTTTGCTAATTTCATACAACAAAAAGTAAATGAGAAATATCAGATAAACCTTAATATTGAACCAATAATAATATGATTAATAAGCAAAAGCTGATTAGGGCAGCCAGGTTGATACTGGCATTGGCCTTAGGCATTTTAGCAGGTTCACTACTACAAATACCGATGTCTGGTTGGATAACTGTTACCACCATCGTGGTACTTTTTGACCAATCTACAGTTGGTGGAACAATTAGCCGGAGTTCACTACGCTTTATGGCTACTTTTCTTGGTGCTTTTGTAAGTCTTTTTTGCATTTTATTTATAGGAGATAACTGGCCTCTTATCTGGATATTTTTAGCGGTAACTACCTTTGGCTATGCCTATTACTATATGGATACCAAAAAAAGTTATATCGGTATCCTGGGTATAGCTACAATGGCTATCCTTCTATTAGGAGCTGAGCAACCAAATTTACATGTAGCGCTTTATCGGCTTTTGGATATTATCATAGGTATCACTATTGCCCTTTTATCCATGCTCGTTTTTTATCCTGAATACGCGATTGATAAAGCCAAAAATCTTATATTTATCGCTATAAAAGATATAGATAACTTAATCAATTCAATAAAGAGCGAGGCTGACCCTGAAGTTATTCGCAAAAAGATTTTGACTGTAGAAAATAAATTTTTGGGTGACGTTGTCAATTTTAATAAAACAATTGATGAAGCTAAATTCGAATGGAAAGTTAAACGAAATCCACATATTTTAGATAAGTATAATAAAGCGTTTCTGCAAATCAGACGTCTCTACCGTCTGATAATTGTTATTTTTTATTATGAATTTGACCATGATAAAATCGACCTGCCATACGTTAACGAAATTTTCTTTCATATAAGTAAAATTCTAAATCAACTAATCACAAATGAAGTCATATTTTTCGATAACGAAACTCATATTAAGCTTGACGAATTAATCAACCAGTTAACAGACCCTACCATTCGTAAGATGGCTAATAATTTTATTCGTGAATTAGCCAAATTAAACGAGCTTCTTGCCGTATGATTTACCACGTTCATTTGGCTTGATTTTCTCCACCAGAGAAAAGATAAATTCTCCTATTTTTACTAATTTTTTATAATCGTTTTAAAGTTGTATTGATATTTACATGCCTAGATTATTTGTAGCATAAAAACACTTAATTTCCTCAACTATTAAAGCTAATTTAGATCAAAACAGCTAAAAAATAATCAACCAACTCAATAGCTAATACTTTTATAAGAATGAAATACCTGACTAATCCTACAATTGTAAATAAATTATCTAGATGTGAAATAATATCGAGAAAAAGAAATCTACGGCAAAATAAAACACTTATATAAAAAATGTCATATTGCAAGTGATGTTACGCACGCTAATAAAATTTAATGCAGTCGATTCGATTTATTATCTTGCCACAAAAGTGAATGTTCATAACATCCCGTTGTAATTTAGGATTACTGTTATATATCTGAAATTTAGTATCTATTTTATCTTTTTTTAACCTAACGGGCGAGAATTTCCCCTCCTCAACGGGTATTAAGTTTGAGTAGATAGGGGAATGAATCGCCCAAAATAAACCTAGTTGTGATATACTTGTAGTATGAATAAATAGCTTTGGGTATGCCAGAAATAAAGCTAATGAGCATACACCAGTGGCATTGCTAGTGGGTCACTTTCTATACGTTAGTAGTACTGTACGCATTGCGAGGTACTTGAGGCACGTATAAATAAATCGCAGCAATAACAGATAACAAGAATATAACCGCTGGAATGGCGGAGATAGCTTGGTAAATATTCTGACATTAGTCGGAAGTTCCCAAGAAGCCCCAACTTCAAGCCTTAGCAAAGTTGTGGGTAATTCACAGGTATGCCAATATGAAACGAATTGCTCTACTAACTGCTTATGGCCTATTATTAACAGCGTGTTCTTCTATCGAAGTTACCCCAGAAGGAAGCAAAGTAATGGTCTCGCCTAATCCAGCCCCAACAGGTTGTAAATATTTGGGACAAATAACAGGAAACCAGGGCAATTTCTTTACAGGTGACTGGACATCTAATAAAAACCTAGCAGAAGGAGCAATGAACGATTTGAAAAATCAAGCCGGTAAAATTGGCGCAAACTATGTACAATTAATTTCAAACCAAGCTGGAAATACTGGTAGCTGGTCAAATGGAAGTGGTGGAATGAGTCAGACTAATGTAACTAATTTAGGTAATGCTTATCAATGCCCACCTTCAGTTGCCAATTGGTAAAGTTATTAGCTAAATATATCTGCTCTAATCATTTAATAATTTATGTTAAGCTCTCAAATGAAGAGCTTTTTTGTTTATATTAGGCTTTGTTTATCTAATGGTGTATTTTTTACTCTTGGAGACTCGCGTGTGTTTAACAACTAACCAATAAATACAAAGTCTTATATTCGCAGTATTGAGTAAAAGTTTAAGCTTCCCTCCTATTAAATCATCTAACGCAGTCTATCCGATTTATTATTTTGCCATATAATATTGAAAGTGAGTAACATCTCTTACCATAGATTTTGCATTTTTGATCTTTATGTTTGACAAAATATTAAATTGTTGTTACAATATAGGTAGTATATTTTATACTACCTATTTTAAGGATAAGACATGAAAAAATTAGTTGTAATTACTGGCGCTAGTTCTGGTATTGGTAAAGCTACGGCAATCAGATTATCACAAGCAGGACATCCATTATTGTTATTAGCACGTCGGATTGAAAAGCTGGAAGAACTAAATTTACCAAATACAATCTGCCGTAAAGTAGATGTAACTGATTTTGGCAGTTTCCAGTCAGCAATAAATGAAGCTGAGACAATATACGGCCCTACCGATCTATTAGTCAGTAATGCCGGCGTTATGTTACTTGGCAGCGTTTGGAACCAGGATCCACAAGAATGGCAGCAAATGTTAAATATCAACGTGATTGGCGTACTTAATGGCGTAAAAACAGTATTAACTAAAATGATTGAACGCAATAATGGTACGATAGTCAATATATCTTCAATTGCAGGCCGTAAAACATTTCCAGATCATGCTGCATATTGTGCAAGTAAATTTGCTGTTCATGCCCTAACTGAAAATATTCGCGGTGAAGTCTCGGGAAGTAATGTGCGCTTGACAGTGATTGCGCCAGGTGTGGTAGAAACTGAATTACTGTCTCATACCACTGATAACAATATTGTTGCAAATTATAATGTCTGGAAAGCAAATACCATCGAGCAAGGATTAAACCCGGATGATATTGCGCGGGCAATTGAATATGCATATAGCCAACCACAACATATTTGTATCCGAGAAATTGTTTTGGCTGCTACCAAGCAGGATGCATAAATGGAACTATCTTTAATAGATAACCTAGTTAGCCTCGGCCTTGCAAAGGCAGAGGCTTTAGTCTATATTGATATAATAGAGAACCCAAACGCTAATGGCTCGCAAATAACCAAGCGAATCAATATCCCAAAACCATCGGTATATTTAGCGCTCGAAAAGCTATATCAACGGGGACTGATTAATTTAATACCCGGCGAAAGTAAACAATATATTGCCGTGAGACCGGAAGAAGCATTAAACCAAATGCGAGAGAACTTTAACCAAAATATCAGCAAAACTATCGATGCATTGAATGAATTAAAGCCCCGTGAAATCACCGATGAATTTATTCATATAAAAGGGTTTAGTAATTTTATAAATAAAGTTTCTCAAATGCTTAAATCGGCTAAAAGAGAAATCTATATCCAAACAAATGCCAATTTAAACTTATTTGCCCCATTACTACATGATTTAAACAAAAATAAGGTACGTATAATTGTTCATTCATTTGGAACAAAATTCGATTACCAGTTTGAATTAGAAGAATACTTCGATGTTTATAAAACGACTGCGACTGATATTTTCCGTATGATTTTAGTTACCGACTATACTGAATGTTTAATGAGCTCTGGTATACCAAATAATGAGTATCTGGCAATTTATACTCGTCAGCAATTACAAGTTAGTATAATATCCGAAACAATTCATAATGACATATACTGGCTCAAACTTTATCAGCAGAAAGGTCAAGTAATATTTGACTGCCATCTTGATAGCTTGGCAGAAAAACATGCCGAAAAATAAGCTTAACCACTAAAATGAACTTTTAATAATTTTGTTACACATGATAATAAAGTGAAAGTACGTAACAACACCAGTTAATAACAAATATTATTTGCTTTTACTTTTATTTACAACGATTAAATTAGCAATAATACAAATTAATATCAAGCTAAAATATCCCATGGCTAAGGGCAATTGATTCTGAGTAGCGATTACTTTAGTTAATATCGCACATATACCCGAGGACAATAAAGCAAAGCTACCCGCCAAAAACGCAGCTGCGGTAGCAGCATAATCGGGAAATAAGGTTGGGGTATGTACAAAATAATTGGAGAACATTACCGAACTTGCAATTAATAACAAGCATACCGGGATAATAATTACATATAAGTTAAAGTAAAATTTAGCCACAACAAGCATAATTAAAATGTCTAAAACACTAAAGGCTAATGCAATATTGATTTTCCGCTGACGGGAAATACCAAGTAACATCCTATTTATTACATTTCCAGAAAACCAAGATAAACCTGAAAGTAATGCCATTTGCCCAAAAATAACCGGTGAATAGTGCAATCTATCTTGAATGATAAATGGGCCAACCAGGTTAAAAAGCATCAAAATACTATTTAACATACCAAGACAAATTAACCCTAGCAAAAAATTGCGGCAGGATAACATTTGGCCATAGCGGGTGATAATCAGATTAAATTGGAGCGGACTTTTAACCCTTATCGTCTCCGGTATAAATTTATAAACAATGAAAATACCAAGCAAAGAATAAAATACCAAAAAGTAGAAACATGACTGCCAGCCGAAAAACTTCTGCAAAAAACCTCCGATTGCCGGTGCAATAATCGGGCCAATTGCATAAGCAATGGTCATATAGCTTGCCTTCTTATAATATTCTTCGCCGCTAAATAAATCCAGAAATACGCTTCTTGCAGAAACCGCACTAAACCCCATGCAGATCCCCTGAATCAAGCGGAGGTAGGAGACGAGGCCTATCGATTTTGAAGTAATAATCAAGATTGAAAGCAAAAAATAACCAAATAAACTAATCAATAAGGGAATCCGCCGGCCAAAGTGGTCAATAATGTTCCCGCAAATTAGTTGACTGATCCCTAATCCTAGGATATAGATTGAGATGGTATTTTGTACCAGTATATGCGAAGTCTTAAAATATTCAGCAACAGCAGGTAATGAAGGAACGTAAATGTCAATACTTAACCCCGTTAACGGAATAATATAAAGCGCAGCAAGTACAATTATATTCTTATTAATAGTTTTATCCATTTTCATCACTTAATACAAAATTTTATTATAATACCCCAGTGCCCCTTGCCTGTTGTTTACCAAGAAATTTTATCCTTGTAAAAAACATTATTCGGCCTTCTTTTCCTAACCGCAGTCTTAGTTGTATAAATACTTCAACTAATTAAGCATGTAAGTAGTCTTATATTATTCTCGACAAAGCTTTTGTAATATTTTAATACGCGGTTATTAAAGATGACTATTATACTATTCTCAAATTATGTAATAATATAACTAATTATAAATAATTTATTCTCAAAATGGAAAATATAAACGCAAGCATTTTTTGTTACTCTGAATACTATTTTTGCTATAACAACATCACTACAATCGATTAATCATAACAATACGCTAACTAGCATACTTAGCTATTTAATCTCTAGCTGAGATATCAATTTTCAATAAATGTGCTTCTTGAGAGTTTGCAATAATTTAAACAAGGCAAAAATAATTTAAATCATGGAATATTTCTTATTTTTGCTTGAAAAATAATTGTAAATAAAATGTCTCTTAATTCATTTAAAATTTGAGAAATTTGAAACTATGTTATAAAAAATATATAGATAGGCTAAATTTCACAACTCTCCATTAATAATCTTATATATTGCTTTTAGCAATATATAGTGTTAAATTATCAATTAAAGAATAATAACTAACTAGCATTTACAAAAAACAATCTAACAGTAACTGCAAATTCGTAATAAATACTACGTTAATCAACTATTTGCTTAGATTAATAAAAGTTAAAATTCATCCTGATTTATTTTCAATATCCTAATACAGGCAATTTTATAAAAAGGACGAACTCAATTTATAATTTGAATCTAAAATAAATATATTTTTACTACGTAAACAGCTTATTTATAAATCGCCTTAACGCCTTTAACCAAAGGCCTAAAGAACTCTGTTTTCCAGTAGATACTATATTTATTTATACTCAACCTAATAGAGCTTTATCTATCTATAAAGAGGCAGGTATTTATGGTTATACTTAAAATAGATCTCATGTCAAATGCGATATTAAAAATATTTGCAATTTATCATCTGTAACAGATATTACGCACTTATAATTTTGACAAAATATAAGCATTACTGTATGTTTGGACTATTTATGGTACCTAAATATATAACTTAAGCTAATAATAAAAAGTGTAGGCTCAAATGATTTATTAAAAGGTTAATTGATTTATACAAAGATTAAAGATACAAAAATTTAAGCAAATGATGATTTTGTTTACGACGTTTCCGTTAATTATTGATTGTATGCTGAAAAGTATGTTAATCAATATATAAGGAACAAAAACTTATATGCTGTGGGAATCTGAATTATAAGTCAATTAATCTTTTGCTAATTCAAAAAGCTATATTATGTTTAAAAATAAGGCGTAACGTCATGTTTAAACTTTTATATTCGATTTTTTAAGGATTCATTAATGTTTGAAACAATAAAAAGTTATGCCAGCGCAATTTCACAATACTTACCATCTGGAAGTATTAATAAAGCAAAGTCAGCTTTAGATTTTTTTTATAGTACAACACCTAGCGAAGAACAAAGCAATAAAGAATCAACAAATAATGATAATCAACAGCAATTGCAGGTTACAAATAGCTCGAATTCGAATGCAAATTATTATTTTCAACAAGCAACTAGTTTACTTCCTAAACAAGTTACTAGCTTACTTTCCGAGACTTTAAAATTCGGCTCATCATTTAAAGTAAATGGTCAATTAGCAAACTTATTAAATTTTTCTCTTAAACAGATATACTCAGTTAATGGATCTATAACTGATTTACCTACACAAACAGCAAATGGACAGATAGACGTTGAAGGTTTAAATCCAGAGCCAGAAGCTATACCGTCAGTTGAAAATGAAACTAATTTAGATTTAACTCCTCTCATTGATAATAAGAGAAATGCTATTTCTTCAAAAAATCAAGCTTTACTACCCCCATTAATTAAGATTGATGCTGAATCTCAAAATGAGCAGGTAAATTTAGAAAAACCTCTTGATGATGCAAACTTGCTTGCCAAACCCCTAAATATCAGTCAATCACATAAGGAAAAATTGCAAATTGAAAACCCAACTATTAAAAAGAAGATAACTACTTCTCCTTTAAAAAAGCTGGTATCAGAATCAGTGTTAAATGCTAAGGCAAAACCGCACAAAGAGGTGGGTAAAAAAAATACTGTTGATGACACAAGCGTAACAATAGAAAATAATTGGTGGCTTAGACAATCATTCGAGAAAACTGGCTACACACTAGAAATGTTAGTCAAGATATCACAAGTTGTAGAGGAGCATAAGTTTATATATGGTATTCGCCCCTTAAATCCAATAGCAGCTAAGCAGCTAGGTGATAATAATTATGCAGCGAAGCCCATGTGTATCAAAGGAAAATCAACTCTAAATGGTCCTTGCGCGGGAATGATTCCTTTTGATCAGAGCCTAAGCAAAGTAGCTGAGAAAGATATAAGCAAATACAATAGCTTAAACATGCAAGCGATAAATGACGGAAAAGCTACTGCTGTACCTTGTAAAATATCTTTTGAATGGCTAAATCAACTTATCAGCAATAAAAAGCTAGTCTTATTAAATATAAAGGATTTTTGCGTGGGTAATCAATTAGATTTTAATATCTTCGAAAAAGACGATCTGTTAGTAAAATGGGAAAATAACAATAAGTTATACTTTGCTGTATTACGCAAAAATAAACAATCAAATTATATTACATACCTGCTAGATAAAGAAACAAATATGATAAATAAAACACCGCTTCAAGTTATGGGTTCTAAGGACCAAAAAATTATTGTAGCAGACATAGATAGCTGTTTTTATATGGCAAATAGAAATTCTTTCGACCCTAATGGAAAAGATGCAATTCAGGCATTCCGCCTCAGTAAAGGAATTACTAATGAACGTAGTGAGCATTTTCGCCTTAAAATTAATACTATTTTAGGATATGAAGCAATTATGCATGGGCCAGATGTATTTAATCCTAATACAGAACCAAAAGATAACTATCCAATGACTATTTTTATTCCTAAAAAGATTGCCTTAAAGTTAAATGATAAAAAAATTAACAATCAAGAGATATCACAGGTATTTATAGCGTATGATAGCAACCAACTTGTTAAATTGTTTAAATTATTGAAGGTAATGGGCTTTGAAGGATATTTTAATAATAAATGGCACTCTCAAGAGAATAATGAATTGAGAAAGAGTACAGAAATTTTTATTAATAAATAAAATATAAAATCGCCAGCTCCATTTTTTTTAATACTCATTGATAGTATTAAATTATTGACTTTTAACTCAGGAATTAATTTTGTCAAAAATTAAATAATGGAGTCTGGTGTAATATTAATAATAAATAATGCCCGCTATTTAAATATAATATAATACCTCATAAAAATTAATCATCAATACCGGACACTTTTACCAAATAAATTATAATATGCATGTTTCTTGTAATTGATTTATTATGAGGGTGGCTTAATTTATAACTCAATATTCCAAATATAAAACTTTGTAATTATTCATTGGCTATTTGTTGATGCCTCGCGAGTTTCAAACAGTTCAACAAATAACGCCAATAAATAAACAAAGTCTAATATTCTTCCGCATTCGTATAAATTAAGCCTCCCTCATAATAAATCTAATAAAATTAACTATTGCTCGTAGTATCAGATATAAAACTGTCCGGTATTGAGAAATTAAACCTCAAACTTACTATTTGGCTAAAAAAGGAGTTTAAAAATATTATTAGACTATAAATTACAGCACAGTATAATCGTAATGATGAGTTTAATTTACTTAAAATTAGCCAATTAAAGTATCCAAAATTGATAATGAGTTAATATTTTTTAAATAAAATGAAAAATGGCACAAGATATCATAACCTGTATAAAAAGCTTTATTACAGTTCATAAATATGGAAGCTTTACGGCTGCAGCCCGAGAATTATATATAGCAAATTCCGTATTAACCAAACAGATCAAACATCTGGAATTATATTTAGGCAAAGAGCTATTTAGTCGAACCACGCGCAGTTTAACCCTAACTGATGCTGGTAGGCTTTTTCTAAATAGTGCAAATAAAATAATTAATGAATTAGGTATCGCTTCAGCGACTATAAATAATATCGACCAGGAGCCAACAGGTATTATAAACCTAGCCTTGCCAGGTGCACTCCAAGGTGGCGATTTTATTAATATTATTGCTAATTTTCTTAAAAAATACCCAAAAATCCATATAAATACAACAAATCATACATCACCTTCACAATTACTAGATAAATCGACTGACGTAATTATTAGTGAATTTAATTTACATGATAAGCAATTTATCAAAGAATCATTATTAAGCTATACCCGCGGCATCTTTGCTTCACCAGAATATTTGCAAAAGAATGGCATACCAAGACAAATAGAGGATTTACAAAAACATAATTGTATAATCTATAAATTATCATCGCCAACTGATGAATGGATCTTTGCCAATAATAAAAAAATTAAGGTAAGTGGCAATTATTCCGCCTCAGCAGGTATTGGTACCACGGCGGCAGGAGTCGCTGGTATCGGCTTAATTTGGATACCCCATTCAATGGTTAAAAATGAAATTAATAGCGGCCGTTTAGTAGAAGTAAAACTTGATACGGAAGCATTAACAGTAGAAACTTATTTATATTATTTACCAACTAATAATAATGGAATAAATAAGCTACTACTAGATCACTTAAAGACCTCAGTTGTTAATATAGCCATCTGAATTATCAGCTATCCATCTGACAAATATTACTATTTTAATATTAATTTTACTTGAGATATAAACTAATTCCCTATTAATGTTCTTCAATTCTATTACCGATAATAACAACTAAGGTTAAAAAATTGACTTTTAATAAGCATCTAAAAAAATATTAGCATTTTTCCAACTCAGTTAATTAAGCTCTTATTCAACATAGGGTTTAATAGCTAATCCAGTTAATTGTGACAATTTCACTATTGTATTAAGCCGTTAATTTATCTAAAATTCATTTAATTTATTTAATTTATTAAAGATAATGTAATTAGAGGAATATATATAATGAAAAAGTTTTTAATTATATTATTCGCTGGTTCAAGCGCTTGCTTTGCTGGCCAAGGGTGGTATCTGACTTTTAATAATCTAAGTAACTATACAATAGATGTTACCGGGATTGGCGGACAGGGGAATTATTGTTGGTATTCTTATGATTTAGATAGCAATAATTATATCCTTCCTGGACAAAGCAGCACCATATATACAGAAATGGAAAATTCTGGCTCCTGTAGTCAGGATTTTAATTCCTCCATTCACTACCAAAATTTTTTAATTGATGGTAAATATATCAGCATCGGAGTAAACTTTTCAACTGGTGGCTATATAAATTATCTGAGCTCGTCTGGGAGCATTGCAAGTCATAATGCAGATTGTGACCAGACTGATACTATAAGAGCTACGCTTAATTATGATGGAGTCCATCTTGAAGTGGTAAGCCCAAATCCCTGGTATCAATCAGGCTCTTGTGGTCGTTAATATAGTAGTTCTAGCCTATTTTTATACTGAGTTTTCTGTTAGCGTAATAAGGTTAATTTCCCATATTTATTCAATCAAAAAATATCTTATCTCTGATAGTATTACCATTTTTTGTTTATGAGAATATTCCGATATTAATCTTATGTTTAAATAAATTTACTAAGCTATAATAATGGAAAGAAATTTCTCACAGGCTGGAGAAATTTTTATGAGAAAGGTAAACGGTGCTGTGAAAAAATTTTCTTATAACATGAAACAATTCTTAATTATACTTGCAACTACCGGTAACTTTACTCAATTACTAGCTGCAGGTCTTAATTGGCATGGCTTAGTAGAAATGTTACTTTTAAGCTTAATGCTTTTTGCTTTACCATTAATAAAAGCTATTGAAAAGCTAATGCAAAAAAATAACCATAGTGGAGGGCTTTATTTATGGTTAAAATCCGTATTAGGCAAAAATATTGCACTTTGCCTTTCACTTATTTTTTGGATAAATATAATAATCGCATTAATTTGTTGTTTAGTTAATGTTGGCCGCTTAGTGACTGATCTTTTTGGCTTTAGCGGAATAAAATATAACTCTGGTTTAGCAATACTGATTTTTGGTATAATTTCATTGTTACGTGGGTTTAACCTTAAAGTATCACGCCGTTTAATTATATTTTCTCTACTTGGCGGTTTCTTTATCCCATTAGCCATTTTAGCGTTTGGAGGTATTCTAAGCTTGGTTCATAAGCTTGATACTTTTAATTTTTACAATGGGCTGTTAGCAACGCGCTCACCCAATTACTTAATACAGATTCCAATTTTCTATTTTGGTCTTGAAATTGTATCTTATTATTATAAAAGTCTACTTTTGAAAACACGACGGATGCGCTGTTTTTTTATATTAGCATTTATATTTACCATCTCTTGCTTCATTTTAGCTTCTTTATTTTTGCATAGTTCAGTACTTAATCTTCACTTCTCTATGCTTCAATTAATAAATGACCCGGCCTTGATGTTACTTGCTGGTTTATACTATGCACTGCAACAAATGAAATTAGCCTTGTTATATATTCCATTATTAATTTTTATAGTGATTAGCATAAGTATTACGATAATGACCATCATTTCTGGAGCCGCAGTAGGTATCCAGATAGCAATTAATGATGTAAACCCATATCATTTTTTAGTTAGCAATAATCGCTTTGGTGCACCTTACTGGGCTCTTTTCGGTGAAATGATGATTGCTAGTTCAACTTTAGCTATAATAGTTAGCTTATTTGATTATGAACGAATTATTTATAATATGTTTAATGTAGCCAGTAATGGGTTAATGGTTTATTATATTGGTATTTTCTATAGTACTTTATATCAAGAATACCTGCTTAATAAGCGCATAACTTTATTAATGAGCTATATTGCATGTGCCATATTATTTTGTGTTATTCTTATGCTATTTACCTTATATCCTTCAGTTTATAATAGTCCTTATTATATTAAAACAATTTTGATTACAAGTATAACAAGTACAGTTCTTTTACCTTTATCATTAGCCAAATTAATTAAAAATTTCAAATAATCGCAGTAAAGTATATGAAAGAGTTAACCAAAGTTATAAGGGCCTTGCAAGTATCACACTCAGATCAAATCTGTATATTAATTGACTCTGATGGACAAACTGTCTGGAGTAATCAAACGAACGAACTTGAAAATTGTTATTTGCTTAATGATAGCGGTTTATATATTGAGGGTACTGAGATTATTGATTATTGTAAGCAAAGCGAAATTAATAAAATTAAAGCTATATTTAAATTTAAAGACAATAAAAGCCTGCTGCCTTACACGCTAACTCATGACCAAGTTAATATATGCCATAATAAACAGTACTTTTATTTTAGTTTATGGCGATTCCAAGCTTTACCAATTATAAGTTGCCAGGATCTGGTTAATTATTTATATTATCAACCTACAAATTTAACTGTTGATAAGCGAGAAGTATTTGAACTTACACAGCGAGAGATAGAAGTGTTATTTCTGGCATATAGCAATTTAAATGCCAGCGAGATTGCAGAACAGTTAACTAAAATAGATAATAAGCCTGTTTCACCAAATACAATAGGTAATATTCTTCGTAATATTGCACAAAAATTCAATTGCCTAAATCTAAGTAAAATGCTGCAAATCGGATATTCCTATGGTTATAATACTTTATGGCCTAGTAATTTTATTAAGCAGAAATTAAATGGACAAAAGTAATTATTTTAGTTTAACTAACTACCAGCCATTTAGTAATTCTTCTGAAGAACAGCAATTAGAAGATATAAATTATTTGAAAGAATATGTCCATAGCATTGAACTGATATACCAAGACAAATTTTTGGCGTGCAAAACTCTCGACAATACCTATTTCTTTATCTCCTCACCTCATGCAATACGGTTAAATTCATCACGGAATCACTGGTTATGGGCTAATGATGAATTGTTTTATCCTGAAGTATTCAGTCGCCAACTTGCAATTACTCATCAATACATAATCAATAAACATAGGGTTGTGAGCTTAAGTATATTTCGATACGGTCAACAATATAGTTTAGAGATGATTCATCATCGTCCGATTGTTAATCCTAAGTCTCAGCAAGTAGTCGGTGAAAGCCTAGAATACTATCCACTATTTGTTCAAGATCGTTTAAATTTACTCCAAAAGAATTTACCAGTTCAATTAATTAAATTAAAACCGCTACTAACATTATCCGTACAAGATAGCTTTATTTTGTTACTTTTAAATTTAAACTTTTCTTATTCTGATATATTAAATATACTTAATAGCTATTATTCGGATTCATTAAACCTTAATGTAGTCAAAGTGAGTGTACGAAGAATATTTAAAATACTAAACGTAGCCTCACTTAAGGAGGCTCGTTTAAATTATAATCTTGACCAACTATCAATTCCAGAAAATTATCTGCGCAATCTGAACATTATATTATTGGTTGAATAAAAGTATTCTAATCAGCAAAAAACTTAAATATTTTACCAAGGCAATATGCCTGAGCGCGAAATAGGATGAGGTATAGATTCATTTGTGATAGAAGTCACTAAATATTTTGTACAATTGGGTACCAAGTAAAGTAATTCCATTAGATAATTTGGAGCTGATGGATCTTGAAGTGCAGTGTCGAATTGATCACTGTCATTTCCGATCGCAATAACTATTAAGTTTTCGTATTGTTCCAATACGAGCAAATTAAGGAACTAGAAGACCCCATAACGAATTCCTAGTCATGTGACTAGGAGTTA
>CAYLRR010000031.1:0-24027 GCA_964386295.1 uncultured Neisseria sp. | reverse complement strand
TTTAAAGATCTATTAACTTTTATCACTTATTTGGATAAAAGTGTCCGGTATTGAGGTGCTGCTTACTTGGTTTAAATTTAATTATAATGTGTGATGCCAATTATTAAATAGAGAAATTTTTCCTTATAAGGTTAAGACTTAAATGTAATTTTCAAATTGAAATAGAAAACCCTATTAAAGACCTATTCTTAGAAAATGCTGTTATTAAATTGTTTGATTGATTTTTAACTATTTCTGTGGGAATATTCTTTAGTTACGGAGAAAGTAATTATATGGAAAAATTTAAGGCTGGACAAAATTCCAGCCTTTATAAAAACGGTTTTCAGATTTAGCTAAGGGTGCTATGCTTCCTTTTTGAGTATCACTACTGTGCCAATAGCAAAGAGGAGCAGGGTAGGGATCGTAGCTGATAAAATAGCATTCCAGTTAAATAATACTGCCATAAACCCTACCAGTTTATTGGTGAAGAAAAATGCCACGCCGATTAATATACCCATAAATAGTTTTGTGCTTAAGTTGATATTACGGCCATTATTGGGAATAAACCCAACTGCGATGAAAGCCATAGAAATGCATGCAATTGGGTATAATAACTTATTCCATAACGCAATTTCATGGCGATTAGTAGACTGGTTATTATTCTGTAAGTGATGAATATACTTAATTAGGCCAAATGCCGGCATATCTTCAGGCGAAATTACCAATACATTAAAATAGCTAGGGTCGATGGTAGAATGCCAAACATATTTATTCGGATGGCTAATTTGGATATTCTGCCCCCCATAAGTATAGACTGTTACATCAGACAATTGCCAGGAGTGGTGGCTAAGATCATATTCGCCGTCGCCGGCGATTATATATTTTTGCAATACCTGTGAATTGTCATAAGCAAAGATTTCAATACTTTTTATTGAGTCACTATTATTCGGATCGATTCGTTTAATATTGATAATATTATGTTCCCCATCTTTACTCCAAATACCAGAGGATAATTCAGTTGAAACTCGCTCATCTAGCTTATTTAATTTATAAACTTTGGCAAAATGGCTAGCTTCAGGAGCAATAATTTCCCCAACTGTAAAAGTAATTGCGGCAAATATTACCCCGAACACGGCGAGCACTTTTGTAATGTCAGTTAATGAGACACCTGAGGTCCGCATAATGGCATATTCTGAATTTTTGACTAAGCCTAGCATCGCAGTCATAACGCCAATTAAAACGGCAAGTGGGATCAAAAGATAGATGTAGCTAGGTAATAAAGCCCCTAGGTAGATAAACATTGATAAAGTAGTATAGTTTCCTTTGCCGACACTACTTAATTCGTTAATTGCATTTACTATTGAGTAGATCATTGAGAATGCGAATAACAACGTAATCGTATTTACAAAGCACTTTACTAAAATATAACGGGAGAGCTTTTTCATTTATTTTTTGACCTAAAGTAGCCATTTGGTTTGGATTTAATGTAAGTAAGAAAGATAGCAACGCCAATAATCAGTAGATGTACCGGCATACTCCAAAATGCTGAATAAATTTTACTGTCATTAATTTGTGCATTAATCGTCATAATAATATTTTGATATACGCCATAGATTATCGGCGGGAAAATAAATACCAGACTGCTTTGAACACGTGAAGTCTGCATGCTTAAGGGGACAGCAATCAACCCCATTACAAAAGTCATAATCATAATCGAAACGCGCCAGGACAATTCTGCCCGGTTATGCGGATCATCATACATTTTTATCAATACGAATGTAGGGTATGACTGAGTATTTAGTTGGACTTTATCTTTTATCGGATCATATGCCTGCTTTAGCGTTGCCGAAAAAGTATTAAAAGAGAAAGTTAGTATATTGTTACTTTCAAAGCTATCCAGTTGGTAACGATTGCCATTAAATAAAGTTAATTTTATCATTCCTTCATTATTACTGATTTTGCCTGTTCGCGCTGTTATATTATAGCTAATGTTGCTCTCGTCTTGATAACGTAAGAAAATGTTCTCGGCATAGCCATTTTCTAATGAGTATTTTTCGATATAGTAGGTATCTTTATTATCCGGGGACTCTTTAAATAAACCAGGCGATAGAGCCATTGGAGCCGACTGTTTAGCCAGAAAATTTGCATATTGCTGGGATTGATGAACTGCCCATGGCGTAATCAGCATCGAACATAGACCACACGTAATTGCTAAAGGTAAAACAAAAATTGAGGTTTGAATTAGCCATCTAAATGGTGAGATGCCACTTGCTAGCCAAATTGCCAACTCATGATCCTTGGAATAGCGGTTAACAGTTATTACTATTGATAAGAAGCTTGCAATATTCAAGATCATCGGGAAACTTGCCAAAGTACCATATAACATCATTGTAAATAAGGTTACGGTTGGTAAATGCCCGCTAGAAGCCTGGTCAAGAAGTTTAAATAATTCGGTAATAGGTAGAATAATGACTAATACGGTTAAAATTCGTGCGGCATTAGCTACTAATTCGCGATAAAAAACGTTTTTAATTAACATAGTAAAAGTGCTAGAATAATGTAATGTCGTGCGTATTTTAACATAATAGCTATTTAAAGCTGGTTATATTTAACACTATAATTGCCGAGCAGCAATGTTTGGCTAGGAAAGGTTTTATCGATTATGCAGTTAAAAATTAAACATTCAAAAATTACATTTCAAGTAAAAAATAACCTGGAAAAGGGATTAAAAGTAGTATTTAGCTTTGCCGAAAACGCTGGCGAAATTTTTAAAGAAATATCTAAAAGCGAATCTGCCAGTTTATTTGAGAACTTAAATAAAGCTGGTAGCTTTGTAATTTATGGCCAAACTATGCTAGTTAGTTTGGGAGGGAGTGAAAAATATAGCCTAAATACATTAACTTTGGCTGCAACTAATCTTGCAAAAGCTATTGCTGCTCGTGAAATCGCTGAGATAAATCTGGATTTGAATAACTCCTTTGCTGACAAGTTAGCGATGAACTTTTCAGATTTTATTGAGAAATTCCTGGTAAATTTCATCAATGGTTTATATTATTTTGATGATTTTAAATCTGAAAAAGCTAAATTGGCATTAGAAAAGGTAACTTTAATTAGTAGCCAGAAATTAGACCCTACTATTTCCGCGGCAATTGCCATTGCTGAAGGACTATTTCTTGTCCGTGATTTGGCCAACAATCCATCAAACGTAGCGACTCCTACTTATCTTGGCAAAACAGCTAAAAGCTTTGAAAAGCTAAATAAAAATGTTACAGTTGAAGTATTGGGCGAGAAAGAAATTCGCGAGCTAGGTATGAATACTTTCTTGGCAGTAGCGAAGGGATCAAAAGAGGAACCAAAATTTATCAAGCTAGAATATAAAGGCGGCAAAAAGTCTGCTAAACCGATAGTTTTAGTTGGTAAAGGTATTACATTTGATTCTGGCGGTATTTCGATTAAACCCGGTGCTAATATGGATGAAATGAAATATGATATGTGTGGTGCAGCAACGGTGCTTGGCGTTTTTGCCTCAATTGCTAAGCTGGGATTGCCTGTACACTTGATCGTTTTAGTACCTAGTTGTGAAAATATGCCATCAGGTACAGCACAAAAGCCTGGCGATATCGTAACTACTATGGCCGGGAAAACGGTTGAAATTTTAAATACTGATGCTGAGGGTCGGCTTATCCTGTGTGATGCTCTACATTATGCCAAACAGTTTGAACCGGAGTTCGTAATTGATGTTGCCACATTAACTGGCGCATGCATTATAGCTTTAGGCGGCGTTGCTAGTGGCTTATATGTTAATGATGAAGGCTTATATTCAGATATATTAGAGGCTTCTGAGTCGGCAAGTGATAAAGTATGGCGGATGCCGTTATTTGAAGAATATCATGAACTTATTCAAGGAAACCATGCTGATCTATTAAATATTGGTGGCTGGGGGGGCAAGGGAGGTAGCGTCACTGCTGCTTGTTTCTTACAGGCATTTACTGATTATAAGTGGGCTCATTTCGACATTGC
The DNA here is from genome assembly GCA_964386295.1 of uncultured Neisseria sp. Lineage (GTDB taxonomy): Bacteria > Pseudomonadota > Gammaproteobacteria > Burkholderiales > UBA11063 > Aquella. The sequence goes on along the minus strand of CAYLRR010000031.1, from coordinate 20,028 downwards.
CGGTACTTCTACATCTCCTGAAGTCAAAGGAGCAACAGGCCGACCATTTAAGTTACTGGTAGAGCTAGTTCGTAACTATGCAAATAAATAACTAAACTATATATATGAAAGGGCCAGTTCATGTTTATTAATATGAACTGGCCAAACTTATTACTTTTAGATGTCTTGCTCTTCATTATCCTCATCAAGAGCTTTTTGATCTAAGGTGAATTTTAACTTTTCTTCATGAAGCTCTCTTCTAAAACTTCCTATATAAACAACTTCGTTCATTCCGTTGTAGAAATTTTGGCAAATTAAGCTATGGTTATTACTGGTATTATTATTGAATATCCAGCGATTATTCACAATTTTATGTGGAGCAGTTATAGTCCAATAGCTTCCTTCAGCAAGGATAACATTTGGGCAAACTAGGGTTCTACCATCTATTCCTACGGTTAATGTTCCAATGACGGCAAAATTAAGCTCTTTAGGCAGTTTGTTGTATGCAACTGTTCTAAATAAACGATGGTAAGTTGATGGTGTAGCATAGTCGCTTGACCAGCCAATTCCAAGTGCTTTTAACTGGTCTCTTACCCATTCACTATTTAAAGGACTGGCTTTCCTTCCACTGCGAACGCTTATACAGTTCTTCCTACCTTCAACTTGCTTGATTTCTGTCTCAAATGGTTGGTCCTTGGTGACGTTGTACCATTTTTCTACTTCAGCAGGCTGAAAACTCAATTCACCATTTTTATCTGACATGCAAAAATAATTATCGCGAATTGTTGCTGCTTCTAGATTATTTAAGGCAAACGTAGTTAATGTAAATAATATTGCTTTAAGGAGTATAGATGCTTTTTTCATTTCCCTTCAAGTTCCTTTAAAAGATTAAAATGCTACCAAGAAAATTCTATAATTTAATTTAGCCTCAACAATTCAATCAGTCAAATTTAATTATTTCATCTGTTTGCAAATGCTGTAAACTAGATTATAGAACCATAAGCTTGAAGTTTAAAACACTCGAGCAATTTCCCATCTTTATCAATAATCGAAAATACATATAATAATATTAATAATTTAATAAAATATAATATAAATTTGATAATATATATTTTATTATTCGCAAGTTGGTTTTAAATACAATTGGTGATTTTTCCGAATCAAGGCTTATAATGTTAACTTTAATTAAGTGGGCTTTAATAACACCAATTATAGATATTGAATAAGCACACTTAATAATCAGTACCTAGCCAGGATTGAAACAAGGAGGAAACAGTCAAGTTGCACTTATATCTTTTAATTATCATTTTCCTTATTGCACTACATGCTTAATTTGGGCGAGTCATCAGCAAAATTGCTGATTGTTTATATACAATAAAAGAACTAGAATAACTACATCAATGAGTCCCCCTTTAAAAGGAAAAACATGAAACAGTTATTACCTATTGTAATTTGTATTGGCAGCATTCACACTTTTGCCAGTACAACAACTGAGCTTTGCTTTAAAAACACTGATACGCTCCCGCATACTGTTACTAAAGTAGAGTTGGAGGCTACAGACTGGGATCCTGCTAATCCGCAAGAACAATGGACCGGAGTAACCATAAACCCTGGAGACACAGTTTGTAAAACTCAAATTGTGGCTTATCAAAGATTATCTAAAGGAATTGATGATGGGGTTAATTTCTTCTTTGACAATGATGTGACAACTTACGCCAGAGTGTATAGTGCAGCCAATGCTTTTCATCGGTTTAGTGGTTATGTTTTAGATGTTGGAAGTAATGATGGGGAGAATCAAATATACACATATTTGATGGGTGATTGGAAGGGTACGGCAAATGATTATCAAAATATAAAGACTATCATCGGTGCAGAATATGATGATTCAAACAATAAGTCTACTTTTTACTTAGCAGATTATCGCAATGTCCCAAATGGTAATTATAAAAAAGCATGCAAAATCAGAAGCTTTAGGGATGGGGTAATAAAAGCAGAATGCTTGTGGGATCCGAATAATTATGCCTCAGGTTTCAGATACCAAGAGTTAGATTATGCTAATCTTTGCGCACCAAATAGTAAAATATTAATTAGAAGCTGGGGGGATAGCCGTGGAGGCGGAGCCGGAACTTTATATTGCGAAGTCCCTGCTACTAGTGTGTCTGGATCTAAGTTAGGTCAAGTACCAGCTAAAAGCGCTGATAATTTTACTACTAATGACAAGCTCAGGAAATCAAATAGCAAAATACCAAGTGCACAAGCAGGAATCCTTCCATGGGGGACAAGCGGTATAAAATCTCTGTTCAAATAATATTAAATGATTAGCTTCAGGTAGATAACACTCTAAAGACGCCAATTCAGGATAAAGATTTAGGGTAATGAAAAAGTCTACCAAGAATACTTTCTCTTTTATTAAATTGGCTTGCTAAAGATATATGCAAGGGCTGTACCATGGTAAATAGAAGTATAACTAATTTTATGGTTCACATAATTTCAGTAACAACTTGTTATATCAATTAGACCATGGTTTTTCAATTAAAGATAGTTAGGTTATTTATACCGGTTATAGTATAATACAGCCCTAAACAGATTTTAATTATAAAGAATTAAATTATTAAAGGATGAATTTTGATGGCATTAGAAAGAACAATATCAATTATTAAACCAGACGCAGTTGCAAAAAATGTAATTGGCAAGATTTATGCACGTTTTGAGGAAGCTGGCCTAAAAGTTGTTGCAGCAAAAATGAAACATTTATCTCAGTCAGAAGCTGAAGGTTTTTATGCAGTTCATAAAGAGCGCCCTTTCTTTAATGATCTTGTTAAATTTATGATTTCTGGCCCAGTAATGATTCAAGTGCTAGAAGGTGAAAATGCTGTTAGCAAAAATCGTGAAATTATGGGGGCAACTAATCCTAAAGACGCGGCTAGTGGAACAATCCGTGCCGATTTCGCTTCTTCAATTGATGAAAATGCTGTTCATGGTTCTGATAGCTTAGAAAATGCTGAAATTGAAATTGCATATTTCTTCTCAAAAACTGAGCTTTGCCCACGCACACGCTAAGAAAAGTTTTCTTTAAAAATCCCAGCTTAGCTGGGATTTTTAATTATGTAAACTAACATATATAATTAAATCGCTAATTGCAAGTTGACAAATTTTGCGATAAGCTATAATAATGGTTTAAAAGTATATTAATTAACTGATGTTACAACACACACTAAAAATTTAAAGCAGTCATATCTGATTTATTAAAAAGTTAATTGATTTATAGCTCAAATCTTCCGCATCTAAGATTTTGTATTACTCGTTTGCTATTTGTTGATAAACTCGCTACGTTCAAACAAATCAACAAATGAAGCAAATTTCGTAAACAAAATCTAATATGCTGCATAGTTCGTATAAATCAATTAACCTGTTTAATAAATCCTATATTTTTATCAGTATTTTAAAAAGTGCGTAATATCACTTAATTAATTACTATTGTATTGTATGCTAGAATTTGATATATTTATCATTTATTATGCCAGCTATTTAAATTGTGCATAAGCGTGAAAGAATCTTAACAGTATTACCAATTAATAGAAGAAATTTTTTTGACATGAAAATCAACTTATTAAATTATACCTTGCCAAAACTTGAAGAATACTTTCTTGATATTGGTGAAAAAAAGTTCCGTGCTCGGCAAGTGTTTCGCTGGATTCATCTATATGGTGCCGAAACATTTTCTGATATGACCGACCTTGCCAAGTCGTTACGGGCTAAACTAGAAGAAATAGCGATAATTGAAGTGCCAAAATTAGTTTCCGAGCATAATTCAAATGATGGGACGCGCAAGTGGGCTTTAGAAGTTGGCAATGGCAATAAAATTGAAACTGTCTTTATTCCGGATGGGGATAGGGGCACTTTATGTGTATCGTCACAAGTCGGTTGTGCGCTTGAGTGCCAATTCTGTTCTACTGCACGGCAAGGGTTTAATCGCAATTTAACTAGTGGTGAAATCGTAGGCCAATTGTGGTGGGCTAATAAACGCTTAGGAAAAGATCCTAAAGGCGAGAAGCTAATTACAAATGTAGTCATGATGGGGATGGGTGAGCCATTGGCTAATTACGAGAATGTAGTTGATGCAATGCGCATTATGCTTGATGATAATGCTTACAATTTGTCGAAAAAGAAACTAACGTTATCAACAAGCGGTGTCATCCCTGGCTTGGACCGCCTAGGCGATGACTGTCCAGTTTCTTTAGCGGTAAGCCTACATGCCTCCAATGATGAAGTCCGTGACAAAATAATACCTTTAAATAAAAAATATCCGATAGCCGCATTAATTGATGCATGCAAGCGTTATTTAGAAAAGTCGCCAAAAGATTATGTTACTTTTGAATATGTAATGTTAGATGGCGTAAATGATAATTTAGAATATGCCAAGGAATTGGCGCAAATAATGCGAGGGGTGGAATGTAAATTTAATTTAATCCCTTTTAATCCATTTCCTAATTCTGGATTTCAGTCTTCTAGCTGGGGACAGATTCTTAAATTCCAGAAAGTACTACAAAATGCTGGTTATATAACTACTGTCAGGAAAACGCGTGGGGATGATATCGATGCAGCGTGCGGACAGTTAGTAGGTAAAGTCAATGATAAGACTAAACGCCAGGAGAAATGGAAAAAGTTGATACCGATAAATGAGGTTTAGCCGGTTGATAGGGAGGGAATATGCTTAAGGGGTGGAAAAGTATATTGGGCTTTATGTTTTTGCCAATTTTATTTTCGGCATGCGTTACCCACACATTAAATAGTGATGGGACTGTACAGAATAATACTGTAGATACTAAAAAACTATCGGATACTTATATTGATTTGGCTGTAGAGTATCAAAAGCGGGGTGCTCCGCAAGTTGCCTTAGATCGTGCTAATCTTGCAGTTAAAACGGATTCTGATAACCCTAAAGCATATATGATTAGGGCAATGATATATCAATCACTAAATCAAAATGAAGCGGCAGAAAAAGACTTTAAAAAAGCCCTTTGGTTAAATGACAACTACTCAGAAGCATATGTAAATTATGCAGTATTCTTGTGTGATATCAAACGCTATAGTGAAGCGGAAGAAAACTTTGCAAAAGCATTAGCCAATCCACTATATTATACTCCTGAAATTGGTTATTATAATCGGGGTAAATGTGAATTTCAGCAAAGTAAGTACGAGTCTGCTAATCGAGACTACTTGAAGTCTCTAACCTATCGTACTCCTCCTCAGGAAGTATACATTGCGATGGCACAACTACAATTTAACCAAAAAAATTATGCATTGGCAAATTATTATATAAATAAATATTCTGGGTCGCAAACTTCTGCTACTTTATGGCTACATATTCAAATACTTCAAGCCATGATAAATGAAAGCTCAAGTTCGAATAAAGCTCATGAGTATATTAGCTATCGTAATACTTTGACTAATTTGTTAGTTAATAATTATGGAGATAGTCCTGAAGCACAACAATATTTACTAAGTAGTGGTAAATCAGCTCCTTTGACTAGCAAATCGATGATAGTAGCGGCAGAGTCAGCAAATACTAGCATGCAAGCTATTCACAAGACAAGTTCAAGCCAGGTTAAACCAAATCAAATTCAGGTTAAAAATATTCTTGTTGACCGGGCAGGGAGGCCTTATGTTATTGTTAAGCCTAGGGATACGCTCTTTAGTATTTCACGCGAAACCGGAGTTGCTACTGCAAAAATTTTAGAACTAAATAAAGTGACTAATGGTATAGTTAAGACCGGGAATAGACTCTATTTAGATTAAATTTTTTATCAGATAAGTATCAAAATATACAATTTTTACCAGGGGATAAGTAATGTTAGCTCGGAGAAAAACATTTAATACTAAAATTGGCAATATATTTGTAGGTGCAAATTATCCTGTAGTTGTGCAATCAATGACTAATACTGATACTGAAGATGCTTTGGCTACAGCTATTCAGATTGCTGAATTAGCCCGTGCCGGATCTGAGGTAGTGCGGATTACTGTAAATACTATTACTGCCGGATCAAAAGTCAAGGAAATCAAACAGCGTTTGACGGACATGGGAATAAATGTTCCAATTGTTGGAGACTTTCATTTTAATGGGCACAAGATATTATCTGAAGTACCAGATTGTGCTAAGTACCTTGATAAATATAGGATTAATCCAGGCAATGTCGGTAAAGGCAGTAAAAAAGATGAGCAATTTGCATACATGATCAATATGGCTCGTGAATATGATAAGCCGGTTAGGATTGGGGTAAACTGGGGGTCTTTAGATCAGGAATTATTAGCAGCAATGCTTGATAGGAATGCTAAATTGCCATCCCCCTTACAATTGGAAGAAGTAATGCGTAAGGCCATAGTTGAGTCAGCTTTGCAAAGTGCTGAAAAAGCGATTGAACTTGGGCTTGGCGAAGATAAAATTTTATTGTCGTGCAAAGTTAGCAAGGTCCAGGACCTAATTTTGGTGTATCAAGATTTAGCATCTAGATGTGAGTTTCCATTACATCTTGGCTTAACGGAAGCCGGAATGGGTGTAAAAGGGATAGTAGCATCAACTGCAGCTTTAGCAAATCTATTGCAAATGGGTATTGGTGATACCATTCGTGTATCCTTAACTCCAAAACCAGGTGAAAAGAGAACAAAAGAGGTTGAGGTAGCCCAAGAAATTTTACAGGCAATGGAAATTCGCTCTTTTGTGCCAGCAGTGACGGCTTGCCCTGGTTGTGGCCGTACGTCGAGTGACTACTTTCAAAAATTAGCAGAAAAAATTCAAGGTTTCTTACGTGAACAGATGCCGCTTTGGAAAACGCAATATCCAGGTGTTGAAAATATGAAAGTAGCGGTAATGGGTTGTGTAGTTAATGGTCCTGGCGAATCTAAATTGGCAAATATTGGAATTAGTTTGCCTGGTAAGGACGAATCACCGGTTGCTCCGGTCTTTATTGATGGACAGAAAGATGTTACCTTAAAAGGTGACAAAATTGCTGAAGAATTTCAAGTAATTGTTGAAAATTATGTTAAAACCCATTATGGTAGATAACGCTTATGCTAATATTTCACAGTAAATATCGTTCACTTTTTTCCAGATTAGAGCAGCTTCATAAAAAACATATTATCCGTTATATTGTAATTGTTAATATATTTTTTATTTTGGTTATCTCCGGACTATTGACCTTGCTCCACCAGGCAAAGATGGCTCAAGATCGTGTGATCAAGGAGAAAACTACCTTGCATACGATCGCGATGGATAAGACGAAGAACTTATGGCAGAAAATCCCGGTGTATACCAAAGTTTATCTTTTATATATAGGTGATATAAATTTAAAAGAGAAACTATTAACAGTTTATCTTGGCATAAGCCTTAAATACGATCAAAAGACATTAGTTGGAGAAGAGCCGAATATTTCAATTGTGAATGGTACTATTAGATCGAATAAGCTTATCAAGACACAACAATTAAAAGATAGCGAAATCGAAAAGCTTTATATCGTGCAGGCAGATATTGAACCTTCATATATGCTACAGTTATATCCGCTAGATAGGCAACTAGTTGCTATGCGGTTGACTCCTGAAAACATGGATGCGAATTATTACTTACAAGTGACAGGTTTTTATGATTATTCTCAACCGGCAAATGACTACACAATTGATCGCGAAGGTTATTTGAACCAAATTGAAAGCTATCATATCTACTTGACAGCGAATAAAGGCACTTATTATAATGTCTTTAGCCGTATTTATTTATTATTTAATCATCAAAATATTTTTACATATATCAAAAATATACAATATGTCGTACTTTCATTATTATTGTCAATTTTTGCATTATTAATTAATTCGCGTAGCAATAGCCCTCTAAATGGGCGAGTTGCGGTAATTGGTGGATCAGTCTTTGCATTAGCAGCAAATATATTTCAGATCAATGCAACTATTAAACCAATTGGTTCATATACCATTATAGATTTGATTACGGTTTTTGCAAGTACCATTATCTTGTCATCTTTTTTAATTACAATACGCTCGCTTAGCTTTGCTGATGATGGTGGCTATGAGACCGCCAAAACCTTTGATGTGGCAATGTTCTCGTGCTTGATGGTCTATGTTATAGCATTTTTCGTATTGGTATATTGGTACGTGTAATACGCTATGCTTTAAATTGAAAATTTCGTGAATGGTGATTGGAAGGCAAATAAATTTTATGGAAAAACGGTTTTCTGGCGTAAAAGGGATGAATGATATTCTTCCTGAGGTTTCTCATCAATGGTTATGGTTAGAATCACAACTATCCTCATGGTTAACAACCTATGGTTATGAAAATATTCGTACCCCAATTTTGGAGAATACCCAATTATTTACTCGCTCAATAGGCGAAGTGACGGATATTGTTGAAAAAGAAATGTATAGTTTTACCGACAGTTTAAATGGCGACAACCTGACTCTACGTCCAGAAGGGACTGCCGGTGTAATTCGTTCTGTTGTTGAACATAACCTTCTTTACAATAAGCCACAAAAGTTATGGTATTTTGGCCCGATGTTTAGGCATGAACGCCCGCAAAAAGGCCGCTATCGCCAGTTCCATCAATTAGGTGTAGAAGCCTTAGGGTTCAAAGGTCCTGATATCGATTCTGAAATAATATTAATGCTCAGAGACTTATGGCAACGATTAGGGCTTTTACAAGTAGAGTTACATATAAATTGTTTGGGTAATAAAGAAGAACGATTAGCTCATCGCCAGGCTTTGATTAGCTATTTTGAATCTAATATTGATATCTTGGATGAAGAGGCCCGTAGGCGGTTATATTCTAACCCTTTACGAATTTTGGACACTAAAAATCCTAAATTGCAAGAGCTTGTTACCGGCGCACCAAAGTTGACTGAGTTTTTGGGAGCTGATTCACTAGAGCATTATAATGGCTGGAAAGATATTTTGTCCAAACTCGGGGTTACTTATATTGAAAACCCTCGTCTTGTGCGTGGGTTAGACTATTATAATTTATCAGTATTCGAATGGGTGAGTTATGATTTAGGTAGCCAAGCAACTGTTTGTGGCGGAGGCCGTTATGACCCACTAATAGCGGAACTTGGCGGGAAAGAGAATTATGCAATTGGTTTTGGCCTTGGTATCGAACGTTTATTACTAATATTGGAGGCACAGGGAAAATTGCCGCAAAAGCCCGCAGCAGACATTTATATAGTCAATGATGGTAGTGGGGCGCAAGTTTATGCATTTAATCTAGCAAATGAGCTTCGTAAAAAAGGCTACCAAGTTATCCAAAATTTTGGTGGCGGAAGTTTTAAATCTCAGTTCAAAAAAGCGGATAATAGCCAAGCTCGTTTGGCATTGGTTATTGGCGAAAACGAAGTTTTACACAATCAAGTTGTGATAAAATGTATGGCTACTCAAAACCAAGAAGTGGTAAAAAGAGAATTGATATTAGATTCTGTAGAAAAATTAATTAATAATTAATGTTATACTTTTTCGCTTAATCACTGATGTTACGCACTTTCACAAATTTTGGTATAAATAGGATTTATAAATCTGATAATACTTAATTGAATTTTATTTGATGCTTGACATTAGTTAATAACTGCGTAAAATGCAGATAATTTTAAGTAAAGAAATATTTTAGGGTATTTTCAATGGCAAATTTTGATTTGAATGAACAAGAACGAATAGATGGTATTAAATATTTCTGGAAGGATTGGGGCAAATATATTATTGCTATAGTAGCTGCTTTGATAATCGGTTATATTTTTAGCTCGATTTATCAGTGGCATCAATCTAGCCAGGCTAAAGAAGCAGCTCAAATGTACGTTGATTATACCGCTGCCTTAGGCTCCAAGGATTATGCCAAAGTTACTACTATTACTGATCAGATGATCAGCGACTTACCAAGAACTGAATACACAGCAATGGCAAGCATGCAGACTGCCAAGTTGGCATTTGATCAGAAAGATTATCCAAAGGCAACTAAATACTTGAACTGGGCTAAAGATAATGCCAGCGATAAATCGTTGCAGTCAATTGCTTCTTTACGCTTAGCTAGCGTATATATTGACCAAAAGCAGTTTGACAAAGCTCGTGAAGTATTGAAAACAAAACATGATTTAGCTTTTGATGGATTATTTTATGAAGCGCGTGGTGATATGTACATTGCGATGGGTGATTTAACCAAGGCCCGCGATGCATATAAAGAAGGATTGCAAAAAGCTGCAAATGATCCTTCTACTCAACAAGGTATTCAGATGAAATTGGATGTAATCGGGGGCTAACTTGCTAAAGAAAACAATCATATTAATTACCAGTAGCATCCTTGCTACTGGTTTAATTTCGTGTGCGTCAGACAATTCGCCAAAACCACAGCCAATGCCAAATATCAAAAACTATGATACCTTAAAAGTTGGTTGGACTCAGGGGCGTCTTTTGGCAAGCCCTGCCGGAAGTTTTATTCCGGTTAATTTTGATAATGCAATCTTTGCAGCAGATAGTGGCGGTTATATTTATAAAATCGATCCAACTGATGGTAGTCTCATTAGCCACTTTTATGTTCGTCGCGATTTGTCTAGCGGTGTAGGTGTATCTGGTAGCTATGTCTTTGTAACTACTACGGATGCTCATTTATTGGCTGTTGATAAAGGAAACGGTAAAATAAAATGGCAAGCTGTTTTACCGACAATTTCGCTTGAGGCTCCGCAAGTTGCAGGTGATTTTGTACTCGTAAGAACAAATGATGCGCAACTGCTAGCTTATAATGTAAATGATGGTACCCCAGTTTGGGTATACCAAAAACCGACGCCACCATTAACCCTCAGAGTTACAAATACTTTTCAGGCAATTGGCCGTGATGTAGTTGCTATTGGGTTACCAGGCGGGAAACTTACATTATTAAACTTGCAAACCGGGGTACCAATTTGGGAAAACTATATTGCGGTACCGGAAGGTTCTACCGATTTGGATAAATTAACCGACATAGGAATAAGACCCATTATCGATGGCAAAATGATGTGTGTTGCAAGCTATAATGGACGAATTGCTTGTTTGGATGCAATATCAAGTAATATTATTTGGGAAAAAAAGTTTAGTACTTCATATGGCTTAGCAATTGATGAACAGAATGTTTATGCAGTATCGCAAGATGGGGTAATCTACGCTTTTGATAAAGCTACAGGTGCGCAAGTTTGGCAAAATGACACAATGCAATACCGGGTTTTGAGTATGCCGGTAATATTGGGAAATGATATTTTGATTGTCGATAGCGAGGGGTATGCACATTTATTCAATCGGAATAATGGATTGGAAATGGCACGAATTGCTACTAAGCTATATGATGGGGTATCTTATCCATTAGTTAGGGACAATGGGATTGTATTACAATCAGCAAATGGTGCCGTATCATTGATTAAAAATTATTAAGGAAAATTATGAAGCCTACAATTGCTTTGGTTGGAAGACCAAATGTTGGCAAGTCAACTCTATTTAATCGACTAACCCGTTCACGTGATGCATTAGTCGCAGATTACGCTGGACTTACGCGAGACCGGCATTATGGAACTGGGAGAATTGGTCATAAACCATATATTTTAGTAGATACTGGCGGTTTTGAACCATTAATTGATAGTGGTGTAATGTACCAAATGGCCAAACAGTCAGAACAAGCAATCTATGAATCGGATGCCGTAATTTTTATGGTTGATGGAAGAAATGGGATTACGCCCCAAGATAAATTAATCGCTAATCGGTTACGTACGCTTGATAAGCCGGTTTATGTGGCAATCAATAAAGTAGAAGGTGTCGATAAGACAATCGCAATTAGTGACTTTTATGAGCTTGGGCTATCAAGTATGTACCCATTATCTGCAACGCATGGTGATGGGGTACATAAACTAATTGACGATGTGCTTAGGGGATTTAAAAATGTCTCTGAGGAAGAAGATAGGTCTAACATTATAACCTTTGCTGTAGTAGGAAGGCCAAATGTTGGTAAATCAACGCTAGTAAATACCATATTGGGTGAAGAGCGGGTTATAGCTTTTGATGAAGCTGGAACTACCCGTGATAGCATTTATGTTGATTTTGAGCGAAATGATCAAAAATACACAATTATTGATACTGCAGGTATTCGGCGCAAGGGAAAAGTAACTGATAAGTTAGAGAAATTTTCTGTTTTGAAAGCCATTCAGGCAATTAGTGAAGCGAATGTAGTGGTTTTGGTGCTTGATGCTCACTTGGATATTGCCGAGCAGGATGCGACGATTGTAGGCTATGCACTTGATGCTGGTAAATCAATTGTTGTTGCAGTTAATAAGTGGGATCATCTGGATGAAGATCAGCGAACAAGAATTAAAGGCGATATAAAAGAAAAATTGCATTTTCTAGATTTTGCCAAATATAATTTTATTTCTGCATTATATAAAAAAGGGATTAATGATTTAATTGAATCAATCAAAGACTCTTATCATTCAGCCTTTGTAAAATTACCTACGCCTAAGTTAACTAGAGTATTGAAAGAAGCGGTAAATCGCCAACCGCCAGCACATAAAGGCAACTTCAGGCCCAAAATGCGCTATGCTCACCAGGGTGGCTCAAACCCACCTATTATTGTTGTACATGGTAATAGTTTGCAAGGTGTACAGAATTCGTATACAAAATATCTTGAAAGATCGTTTAGAAAAGTGTTTAATTTGGTTGGTACACCTCTTCGAATAGAGTATAAAAATAACGAAAATCCTTATGAAGATAAAAAATAGATCTTCAATTCGGAATTTTGCCAGTAATATTGAAAAATGTATTTAAATTATCAAATAGAATAATGTTTACATAGCATTTTTCATGACTGAATTCAATCAATGATATAATTCCTAAGGGTTAAGTAATGAGCTAAATCATAATTTAAGAGTAGAAATTTATAATCCATTAATTATGTGATACTAGATTTCTAAATTTAAGTTGCATTTATGAAGGTTTAGGATTATATCCCCTTTGTTTTTAATAACAGGGGATTTTTCTTGTCTATGGTATAATTTATCCTTGATAAAATTTATCTTGTAGTAGATATGCTTTTGACTAATAAACCGATTACTTAGCCAGGTAATTAAGGTTAAACTAAATTGTTTCCTCTAAGGAAAAGTTTTTAAGGAACTAATATGTCAAAACAGACAGTAAATTTGCAAGACCCATATTTAAATAGCCTTCGTAAAGAGCAAATAAGAGTGTCAATTTATTTAATTAATGGTATAAAATTATCTGGAATTGTTGCATCATTTGATCAATATGTGGTTATCCTGCGTGATGGTGAAAGCACTGTTAATCAATTGATATATAAACATGCAATTTCGACCATTGTTCCATCGCGCTCATTTAATACCAATAGTTTTGAAGAGGCGGCTAAATAGTTGATTGAACTAGAAAAGCAATGGGAAACTCCTGTCGCGATTGTTGTTGCGATTAATTTTGATCGAAATCAAGATTTTGAAGAAGATGTCGGCGAAGCAATTTCGCTTGCCGAATCTGCTGGCTATAAAATTGCTCATGTTTTAACCGCTAATCGAAGTAAGCCCGATGTGGCATTATTTGTAGGTAGTGGGAAAGCTGAAGAAATCAAAACATTATGCGATAATATTAAACCAGATGCTTTGATAATAAATCATAATATTTCACCGGTGCAAGAGCGAAATTTAGACCGTATATTAAATGTTCGAATTATAGACCGAACACAGTTAATTTTGGATATCTTTGCACAAAGAGCCACTACTAATGAAGGAATCTTACAAGTTGAGTTAGCTCAACAATCGCATTTGATGACCAGGTTAGTACGCCGCTGGAGTCACTTGGAGCGCCAACGCGGAGGTATCGGATTGCGCGGCGGCCCCGGTGAAAAACAGATGGAACTAGATAAACGGATGATTGCGACTAAAGTTGAGCTTTTAAAGAAAAGACTTGCGGTTGTAGTAAAACAGCGTGAAACACAACGAAAGTCTAGATTAAAAAATGGTATTTTCTCTGTTTCAATTGTTGGTTATACTAATGCTGGTAAATCGACTCTTTTTAATGTCTTGACAAAAGCAAATGCCTATGCAGAAAACCGCCTATTTGCAACACTTCAGACTACCTCACGCCATCTGTTTATTGATAATGAAAATGAAATTATAATTTCAGATACAGTTGGCTTTATTCGTGATCTTCCACATAAATTGGTCGCAGCTTTTCGCGCGACTCTGGAAGAAACAGTCCATGCCGATTTATTATTGCATGTTGTTGATGTTTCCAATGTGGTTAAAGATCGCCAAATAGAAAGTGTTGAAAGTGTTCTAAAAGAGATAAATGCAGAAAAAATCCCACAATTAGTGGTTTATAATAAAATTGACCTTATGGATAATATCTTGCCGCATATAAATTACGATAGCGATAACCAACCTGTGGCAGTTTATTTATCGGCACAACATAATGTCGGGTTAGATTATTTAAGACAAGCAATTGTTGAAAAAATTGAATATTTGGCCAAACACCGACACCAGCAACAGGATTTAGTCTATGAGCCGTGGAAATATCGATAATAACTCTTCAGGACCAACTCTAGTTGATCGCTTAAATGCCCGACTTGCGCGTTTAATGGGGAAGAAAGATCAGCACAAATTTAACAAACCTAGTGTACCTAGTAATAAGCAATTTCTTATAATTTTAATTATAATGGTGGTTTTTCTATGGTTACTAACTGGCTTTTATTATATTCCTGATAATAATTATGGCTTAATTCTAAAACGTGGGAAAATTGACAAAGTTGAAAATGGCCTACAAATTGGTTTTACCTTGCCATATCCATTTGCAGAAGTTGTCTTAATTGACGCCTCAAATAGTAATATTACAATCGGCAAACAAGGTAATAATGAATATAATCCCGTAGTAACTAGTGATAACCGACGGTTAGTTATGGCGGCAGAAATTAGTTATCGGATAAATGATCCGCGTAAATTTTTTCTTACCTTTTACCAAGATGACATGAATCTTGACCAAAGAGTCAATTATTTAGCAATGGCGATTACCCAAGATTATATGCTGCACCAACAAAGCACTAATTTGCTTAAAAGTAGTACCATAGTTACGTCAAATGATATTCGAAGGCTAAGTAATACCATTCTAGAAAAGTATGGGATAGAGTTAACTAAATATGCCATAAATATTTTGTCAGTTAATAATCAGCAAATCCAATTATCACAGAAATTATCTTCTTCAGATTCTAATCTTGCAAATAAGCTATTAGAAGAAGCAAACCAATATAGCCAGGCAAAATCTGCGGAAACTCAACAAATTACTCAGGAATTTAAACAATACTTAACACAATCTCATAGTAGCAAAGATGCAGTTAGTGAACTAATGTATTACAAAATGCTAAGTAGTATTCCAAGAGAATCAGGTATTGAATCATACCCATTATTATCTAAGAGCCTTGCATCGTTAAAATCATTGGTAAATGATACACTAATTGAGAGTGGCAGTATTAGTAAAATTGATTTAAATGATGTTAGGGCGGTTAACCGTAATGTTGATCGTGAAAGAATATTTAAGGACCGCTAACCATGCGCAATGGCTTAATTATACTGGTTTTGGTTATAGGGTATCTCCTTAGTGGCATCTTTGTTGTTGACGAGCGGGAAGTTGCCGTTGTGAAACTATCTGCGGATAAGGTACTAATCTATGCTCCAGGCGTGCATTGGCGGATGCCATTTACCGCAAAAGTCGACCAGGTATATACTAATTTAAGAACTTCATATTTATCCATGCCAATTACCTTAAATAATAATGAGAGCAATGTCGAAAATATTAGCGTAATTGTTAACTGGCAAGTGATTAAGCCTTCGCTATATGTTAACTTTTTAGCATCTCATACTAGAAAAGACCTAGATATCCGCTTATTTAATATTGTCATGAATGAATTAAACGCAATTGCGAAAAACTCTAATTCACTGCCAGCATTTGAAAATATGCTTAATTCTCAGGCGCAAAATCGGGAACATCCTGAACTAGGAATTGATATAGTTAATGTAGCTTTAGTTAATACAAAACCAATTAGTAAAGATAAATCTACACAAAGCCAAACTAACGATATAGAAAGTGCTTTTACCCTAGCCAAACAAATTAAAGATGAAGCTGATATTAATCAACAAGAGCAATTAGCAAAATTGCGCAAAATGGATAGTGGTTTTTTTGACTATTATATGAAAATTCGTTATTACCAATTGAATGCAAAATCTAAACAAGACGTTCCGCCTTTGTCTTCATTATTAGCAAAATAATTATTTACTTTCTTAAAGGCTCATACATGAATTCTCTTGATACTGCAAAATTAATTGCTCATCATTACGCTATTTCTGCAATCCCGCTATCTAGGCTATTTGCTGAGAACCCTGACAGATCTAGCCAGTTTACTTCAAACGCTTCAGGTATAGTTTATGATTATTCAAAAAACTGCATCACTGAAGAAACCCTTGAACTGCTAATTGATTTAGCCAAGCAAGCTGATTTAAAAGCTAAAATCCAAGCAATGTTTACCGGAGAAAAGATCAATAATACTGAAAATAGGGCGGTATTACACACTGCTCTAAGAAGTGAGCAAGAGTCGATTCTGGTCGATGGCGTCAATGTTATGGAAGCTATTGGTAAAGTTAAGAAACAGATGCAGGAATTCTGTCATAAGATCCACTCTGGAGAGCATTTAGGCTATACTGGCAAAAAGATTACTCATATAGTAAATATTGGCATTGGTGGATCAGATTTAGGCCCGGTTTTAGTCTGCCAGGCGTTAAAGCCTTACCGTGTCAGTGGCATGAAAATAGATTTTATATCGAGCGTCGATGGCTATATGCTAAATGATGTCCTTGCTGATGTTGACCCTGAGACTACTTTATTCGTGGTAGCATCCAAAACATTTACTACCCAAGAAACCATGACCAATGCCCAAAGTGCGCGTAAATGGTTTTTAACGAAAACCCTCAGCAATGAATCTGCAATCGCCAAACACTTTATAGCTTTATCTACCAATAGCAAAGCTGTTAGTGAATTTGGTATTGCCAAAGAAAATATGTTTGCATTTTGGGATTTTGTCGGAGGGCGTTATAGTCTTTGGTCGGCAATTGGTCTTAGTATCGCATTATATATTGGCTATGACAATTTTAGTGAGCTACTTCGTGGTGCCAACCAAATGGACAAACATTTTGCCAATACCGATTTCAGGCACAATCTGCCGGTAATTCTTGGTTTGCTTGGCGTATGGTATGTTAATTTCTTTGATTACCGAAGTATAATAGTTTCTCCTTATAATACGCGGCTAACCCGTCTGCCGGCATATATTCAGCAGCTTGAGATGGAAAGTAATGGTAAATCGGTAAATAAAGCCGGTGAGCGGGTTACATATGCTACCTGCCCAGTTGTCTGGGGGGATAGTGGAATCAATGGCCAGCATGCTTATTATCAATTACTGCATCAAGGCAGCCAAATCATTCCTATGGATATTATTGTTGCTGCATCTGATAAGTTTAGTGACCCACAGCACAATGATATCCTTTGGTCAAATGCAATTGCCCAGGCTGAAGCCTTTATGACTGGAAAATCATATGCTGTTGCCAAGGAGGAGTTGCTTAATCAGGGTATCACTGAAGAAATGGCGGCAGAAATTGCCAAGCATAAGGTATTTGAGGGTAACCGACCAAGCAATATGCTGGTGCTGCCAGAGATAAGCCCATATTACCTTGGGATGTTGATTGCCTTATATGAGCATAAAACTTTTGTCCAAGGCATAATCTGGGATATAAATTCCTTTGACCAGATGGGTGTGGAACTAGGCAAGCAGTTAGCTAAAAAAGTTTTGCAAGATATCGAAAGCGGAGTAATTTCGGAGCATGATGATTCGACAACTTCACTAATAAAAGATTATCTAGCCTTCCGAAATAAACAGTAAAAATAATAAGGACAATTATTCGCGTATAATTCCCACGTATAAAATTATTTGAAGCAGATTAGGCTACTAAATTTAAAGTTAGCTTAATCTGCCTAAAGTAAAATTACTTGGGGAATTATATGCGGAAAATCAGTTTATACCTAATCTCACTAATTATATGTCAAATTTCTAATGCACAAGATCTTTCAATCTTTCAAACTTCATCCTTAGCGGCTTTTCAAAAATTTGATAATGAATATTATTTAGGCTATGGATTAAGCTATGGTAACCTTAAAAATATGTATGGGCAAAATTCCAATTTTGGGACTACCTATATTGCACTTGGCGTTGAACGACTTTTTGCTATTGGCTTATGGGGTAGGGTAGATGCTAGTTTAATGACTGGCTATAGTAATTTCAATTCAAGCGACCCTAATGCTTTTGCTACGCCACTGGGGCTTGATCCTAGCATTGCAAACTTCAATTTAAAGCTTGGCTATGGGTTTTCGCTTATTCCCGCTACTTTATTAATTACTCCATATGCTTTAGTTGGGCGAAATACCAATTTGACCGCTAACACGCTTAATAATAATCAAAGTATCAATAATGGAATCGCATATTCAGATGCAAATGTTACACAGGATTATTTTTTAACCAGCGGCCTAGGTGGCCGCTTGGAATATCTAATAAATAATACTATTGAATTATACTATGATCAAAATGCCCTTTATAACTCAGATCGTTCAAATCCTAATAGCAGCTATAATCCGGTTTCAAATTATCAAATGACTTCCACAATAGGTGCAAAGTTTAATCTATGGAAGCAATTACAATTGGGGGTAACAAGTTTTTATACATACACCCAATTAGCTAATAGCTCGTCAACTAGGGCTAATCAGCCATTCCAGTTTTATCCACAACACCAAATCGGTGGTTATATGTCGCTGGGACTCAGTTATTAATCTAAAAACCGCTAATAAGCAAACACCTCTATTTGCCAAGTTGATTAATGAAGGCGCGCAAGATTATTTATTTCACTAATCCGTAAATAGAAACGTTTGCTTATTTCGCTCTTATCTCAAAAATTAAATCCGCGATTAGTTAATATCTTCTTTTCCTGTTGAGAAAATCCGTTAATAGTTTCATTGTATACAGTATCCTTGTTTGCTTTAGCGAATTTTAAATATTCAATAAAGTTATCTGCTAAATTGTTTATTTGATTATCAGATATGTAAGTGACATTTTGATTGCCATTTTCAATCATGTGCATTTGATTAAGTATCTTACGAATTTCTTCACGCAATTTTTTCTGGTTTTGAATATTTAAAAATCTTCCGCCAATTTCATTCCTGGCTGAATTTAACTTTAGTAGATTACTTCTTAGTTCGTTGTGGTTGTTAGATAAGTGGTTTTTACGGGATGAGAATATACTATTTAATTGTTTGATAACCCTATTTTTGGGTACATCTGAAACTTGGTTGAAGAATACTGAATTTTGTTGATTTTGGGTTACAGGCTGAGACTGCTTGGCTGAACTATGAGAAAAATATCGATTGTTGCTTGTTTTTTCTATATTCGAATTCGTGGCGTTATTTGTAGTATTCCACAATGAATTAAATAAGTTTCTTACTTGATTTAACATGCTGCTATCCTAAAATTGCTGTTTAAGTTCAATATCAAATAGCTACTTAATATCGGACTCTTATACTTTTAAATAAAAAAAACCGGGATTAAGTATCAATGCTCTTAATACCAGACACTTTTGTATTTGATACTATGTGCAACAGTCAATTTTGTAAGATTTATTATGGAGTAAGCTTAATTTATAACTCAATATCACAATTATAAGACTTTGTAATTCTTTATTGGCTATTTGTTGATGCCTCGCAAAACTCCAAGAGTTTAACAAATAACGCCAATTCATAAACAAAGTCTAATATTCTTCCGCATTCATATAAATTAAGCCTCCTTCATAATAAATCAATTATAAAAGACATCCATTTTTACAATAGATCTAACAAAGTGTCCGGTATTGAGATCCTCAATACCGGACACTTTTAATAGATCTTTAAAAATTTAACATTAAATCAGACAA
>CAYLRR010000030.1:0-29928 GCA_964386295.1 uncultured Neisseria sp. | reverse complement strand
GTCATGATGAGGAAGGCAAGCAGGTCTTTCTCTCATTATACCAATCTGGCAAAGCGGATCATATTATCTTTACTTTCGTTGATCCTCGCTAGTGATTTTGGATAAGATGGATATTTTTAAGCAGTTTTGTGAGGCGTGATTTTGATAAAAAGAATTGGCAATATACTTATAACTATATATTTAATAGTTATTTCCTCGAACATACCTGCACAGGAAATTAGCCACAGTAATTTTCTTTGTGATGATAACCGCGGGCGCTTGAGTTTCAAACCTGCTGCTATCCCAGAGTGGTATAGTATTACTCAGGGCCAGCCTTTTGATGAGGAAATCAAAACCGGGGAAGGGAATAAACAAAACTGTTTGATTATACGAGCCGGTAGAAAAGCGAGTTACAACAATGCTGCCTGGGTCAAGAAAATGCAATTGGAAAGGGGATTGTCATGGATCCCTGATTCTGCTACAGCATCATCTAGGGCAAGTGATCCATTGCCGGATAAATTAAACTTCGCATTCATTGGGACTTTGTATTATGAGCGAATGGGCTTATTTTATCGCTGCGAAAATGTAATTATAGGTCAAGGTCATTATTTTGGAATCAATAATTTTTGGGTGTTTAGTAATAACCAAGAAGAGCCTCATTCGCTAGCTTGTTATGACTTAGCTGGGTATAAGTATTTCTTATATATCAAGAATAGTAATAATCCAACCTTGATTGAAGGGATTAAAGTAGAATTTGAGAAACCATTTACCAATTAGCCGAAGTTACGTATCATAATTAAATTTAATCAATTTGTTCACTGTTACTATGTAATGTTATGCACGGTGTTATGCAGGGTAATAAAATCTAAAGGTGAAAGTGCGTAATGATAGCTATTTAATCTTATTTTTTATAAGATCACGTAAATACAGGCGGTTTGGATGAAGGGCAATGCGTAAACTTTCACTAATGGCTATTGGGGTGTTATCAATATAGTCGGCTATTATTTCACCACAGGCTGGAGCTGTAAGTATTCCTTTTGCCCCATGTCCCAGGTTTAGATAAAGATTTTCGTAATTAGGGCATTTAGTAGTAATTTTAAAATTTGCGTCATGACGAAGCTTGCTGTACGCCATACAAAATTCAGCTAAGTCGGCAACCGGGCCAACAACAGGAAAATAATCGTGGGGACTGGTTCGGAAGTTTGCTTGTCCTCTTAGGCTTCCAATTTGTAACTTATCAATTACATTTGGTAAGAGCTCTTTGAAATTTGCCAGATTTTCTGCGTGCTCTTCGTTATTAATTGTAAGATCGTCGTTATTAAATTTGAATGTGGCGCCTAATGTGAACTTGTTATAACGATTTGGCGTTATATATCCTTTGCCGCATAGTATGGTGGCTAATTTACTTGATTCTTCAGCTATACTTATTTGTCCTTTAATTTTTCTTAATGGCAAACTGGAAAACTGCTCAAAATTATTTACTTGATGGGCATTACATAACACCAGATATTTGCTATGAAAAATGCTGCCATTACGTGAACTTAGTTGCCACATTTGATTTTCTATCTGCTCGAAATTGGTAATATGGCAATTGGTTATTAGACTAATATTCGGGTGGGACAATAGGGCATTTACCAGGCTTGGTGGGTTGATCCATAGACCATGGGGAAAATAAAGTCCAGTTAATTCCATACCAAGTTTTTCACCAGCTAAAGCCTCGATATCTCTATTGCCAACATAACGAAAAAAATCTTCAGGAAACATGGCGTCTAATAATTGCTGCTGGCGAATTTGCTGTTGTTGATTATAAGCCAACTGAACTAAGCCGCACTGCTCATATTCATCTTGAGGCTTAAGTAGCTTCTTAATAAGATTATAGCTATAACGGTAGCCGGACAAGCTTAATTCCATCATTTCACCGCCAAAGGCCGACCATGTGCCGTAGAGCATACCTTGGTAATTGCCACTGGCTTCTAATGCGGGTCTTTCATTGGCTTCAAATATCGTTACCTGATATCCGCGCTTGGCAAGGCTATAGGCTGTAGCCGCCCCGCTTATTCCTGCTCCAATTATCGCAACCTGGCGATTAAGATTATGCGACAAGAAATCCCTTTTATACCATGGTTTGTCTGCGATGCTTCTCGCAGTTGCTGCCTGATTATCATTACCATTATAGTTGCCGTAAATCATTTCACGTTTATAGGCAAAACCCTTATCTTTAAGCACGTTGAAACCTGTTTCGCGCAATTTCCGCTGAACCTCCGAGCTTGCCGTAAAAGTTGCAAATGTGGTGCCTTGGCGGCTTAGTCGGGCAATGTGACCAAATATGGTTTGATTCCACATTTCAGCATTTTTGCTTGGGCTAAACCCATCTAAGAACCAAGCATCAACTGATATTCCAAGCTCGGCTAGCTTATCATTAATATCTCCGATAATCAGGGTTAATTCAACATTATTCGCAAAGCTTAACCGATGGTAACAAGGAAGTATTAAATTATATTGGGTGATAAGTTCGTTAGCTTCAGTGGCTAATTCAGGAAAAAAGGCCAAGATTTTTTGTAGGTCTTCAATTATTAATGGATATTTTTCAATGCTGATAAAATGAAGTCTAGCGCTTGGGGCTTTAACTGTCTCGCGCCAAAGCTTTATAGTCGCTAAAAAATTTAGCCCACTACCAAAGCCAGTTTCAGCAATAACAAAGTTTTGGTGGTTTTTGAGATTAGAAAACCTCTCTTTAAGTTGGTTATGCTGAAGAAAAACATATTTGCTTTCTTCTAAACCAGAAGCTTTTGAAAAATAAACATCACTAAAAATTTTTGAAACCGGCACATCATCTTGCCATTCGATTTGTGCATAGTATTGTTTACGCATAGTGCTAGTTTGTAACTTGTTCTTCAGTTATTGCCAGATTTGCCAAGGTATCGGCCCGTTCGTTATAATAATCTCCATTATGGCCTCTAACCCAGCGCCACTCTATTTGGTGATTTTGGCAAAGCGCTACCAGCTCCTGCCATAAATCTGGGTTCTTAACATTTTTCCAATTCTTTTTCTGCCAGCCTGGAAGCCATTCATTCATACCTTTGACCAGGTATTGGGAATCTGTATATATTATTATCGAGCAGCTACGCTTGAGGATTTTTAATGCTTCTATAGCTGCAGTGAGTTCCATGCGATTATTGGTTGTTTCCTTTGCGTACCCTTTAATTTCTTTTTTGACTGTACCAAAAATCAATATTGCGCCCCAGCCGCCAACCCCAGGATTACCTTTACATGCGCCATCGGTATATATCACTAATTCTTGTTGCATATGTTTGCTGTTTCTAAACTTGGTTCAATTGGCTGATAAGATAAGTTATGTTTTGCCTTGATTATAGTCGGAGTAATAATCTCCTTTGACACTATAATCGCAAAACTATTTGCAAAGGTAGGAAACCAGCGATCTCCGACTTTATTTAACCAGCGGTATTTAGCCAGGGTAGTTGCTTTACTAAATGGAGGGCAGTAACTAAAGAATTTACCACCTTCTAATTGAAAATTCAACATTTGCAGCTGGGCTTTTATTTTATCTAGGCTTATCAAATTAGCTTTACGTAATAACGGAATTTTTTGCTTAAATAAACCAAACCAACTATTACGGTTAAAACAAGTAATAATTAGTCTTCCATGTGGTGAGAGTATCCGCGAAAACTCTTGTAGAGCATGGTGGTAATTATCGGTAAATTCAAGGACATGCGGGCAGACTATCAAATCGATGCTATTGTCTGCAAATGGCATAAAACGCAAATCGGTTTTTAAATCTACATTGATTGTATAATGGTTAGGAATTTTATTACCATGTAACAGGTTAATTTGGCTTAAGCCAATTTGTAAGGAGTAGTTGCCAAAAATATGTTCAACATTTTGGCGTAGAAAAATACGTTCTTTGCGTAAAATATCTTTACCAATCGGGGTATAGAGTAACCAGTGTTGCAGCTGATTACAATCATAAAATAAGCCGCTTTGGTGGTTAGCTGTAAAATGCTTTTGATTTAGATCGGTTTTATTTTTCATAGCTATTAGACTTAAAACGGTTATTATGTGGCTTTATACAGCTCTGTCAACGATTATAGCACAAAGAAATAATTTATATCTAATCCACTTAAACGAGGATAGCAAAACAATTCCCAGCATGTTTTTATCCACGGATAAATCATATCCATCATGGAAATTTATTAGCAAGGGTTACTTTCGAAGATACAGGTTTTTTAATTTTTTAATTTTTATTTAAGTTAATCTAAACATAGTCGGAAATTGCTATGTTAAGTAATAAAGCATTATGACTGTAGAATCTATCGTTGTTTATAGTAAAACAGCGCTTAATACCGGAGATTGGAAGGTATTAAAAAAAGTTTCTAATTTAATTAAAAAGGAAGATAATTATGACGCAGACAGTTGGAGTCAATAATCAACAACCAAATCGAAAATATTCTAATGTTGTAGGAAACACAGAACCGCAAAAAAAAGATTTGTTAAGTAATCACGAAGGCGGCCTATTTGGCGCTGCAGAATCACAACTAAAGGATGATAAAATACTTAAACAGGTAGTAAATAACGGGAAAGAGGAACTCCGCAAGTTTATATCTGATAGTGATAGTAAAGAAATTACCGATCTGTTAAATTATTTTGTAATTTTTATAAACCATTTTCCAAATGGCCCGTCTAAACTAAACAAGGAAGATGGTATTGGCTTACAAACGTTTAATCAACTAAATGATATGTTTGGTCCAATTTTAATAAATGATACTGCTAAAAATAAAGCGCAGCTAATCAAGATAATAAAATTTTGGATGGCGAAAATGGCAGATATGATGTATTGTAAAGATTTTAAGATAAATGATATCCATAATATTTTTTACAAATTTATAAAAGTATTTAACTATACTGGATCAACTACTCTAAAAAAAGAAACATATAACTATATCTGTAACTACCTAATAACTGAACTATGCAAGTTCGATAATGCTTTTTCAGCAAACGATCTAACCAACCGACTAAAACCATTAATGTTACTAATTAAAATACAAAGGCTGGTAATTTTATCCACTCTACCTAGTGAAATTACAAAAAATATGCTACAACGTTCAACAGATAATTCTCTTGAAGAAATTAGTGAAGTAGAAAGGGATATTGGTGCAGCAACTGATTTTCTGATTCGCCAAGAAAAGTTAAGGTTAAAATCAAATCAAGATCGTAATAATATAGCAAGAAGCCCATCGTATTTAGATTATTTGCTGCAATTATATGTAATTGATTTTATAATGCATTGTGAAGAGGTCAATTTTCTAACTTCAGAAAAAGATATTATCCGAGCGCAACAAGCATTGTTGCTAGCTAGTAGCAAAGAACTAGCCGTAATTAATATAAAGCCAGAACTACATAAGCCAAATGGTGAAAAAAGTTGTGTGGAATTTAATGATATTGTGTTAGAAGAGCAAGACAAATTGATAACTGAAGGATTAATAAGTAAACTTGCGCGAAATGATGTGACACAGCTCTTGAGTCCTGTTTCTGAGCAAGAATTAGTTTATTACGGTAGTATACGAGTAACTCCGTTAGTTCACAATGTATTGCATTTTTTAAATTTGCTCTCAAAGATGCAAACAGTTATGCAGCAAATCTATAATGAAAATATTTATAATCCAGTAGTACTGGAGGGAAATAATCTTAAAATCATCTTTGAAGAGTATTTTGAAAGGGTTAAGTCTAAAGATGCTATTTTATTTATAGATTCGGATAATGATAGCAAATTACCAGCCGAGACTGGCTCCCAAGAAGATACCGATAAAGCAATTTACGAATTATATAACTCATTTGCTAGGAAAATGGACCAAACTAAGCCAAAGAATACAGACGGTTCTTCAGCTGATACAAATAACAATAATCAAAATTCAACTAGTCAAAATAGCTTAGTTATGACTTTAACTAAGCTATTTACTCAAGAAAATAAATATCCAGCACCTGATATTTTAAGACTTAGTAAATTGCTTCATGATAACATGATTTTATTCATTAGTAAGATCAAATAATTTTTTAATTAACAGATTTATAACTAGTTATTTGGCATATTAGATTTTGTTTACGAAGGTTGCTTCATTTGTTGATTTATCTGCGTGTAGCGAACTTATCCATAAATAGCAAACGAGTAATACAAAGTCTACTATGCAGAAGATTTGAGTTATAACTCAATTAACCTTAATGGCTATCAAAATTTAGTGGTTTTTCATGGCTATTATGTTCACTTGCCTCATGCTGATTTTGTTTAATTAGCTCGCGAGCAAAGTAGCCACCAACTATCCCTTGCAAGATTATCAGTAACCCTAGGCAGGATTGCGGTTCACCATAATGGCTCATTAGTGAAATTAGACCACTGCCGACTGATCCTCCGAGCATCTGGATGAAGGCATAGATGGCACCTGCCGTACCAGCACTTTTACTAAATAAGCTAAGCCCACCGGCGCTGGCATTCGGATAAATGAAGCCACAGCCAAAAACCAATATCATTAACGGAATGATGATTGTATATACATTTGTAAGATTAAATATCCCACCAAGCAAAAATAATACCCCAGAGCCGCCAAGAAGCAATATGCCAATTAATAGCATCTTATCAATTCCACGGTGATAGATCATTTTGCTGTTAAGATAGCTTGAGATAATTAGCGCCAGAGATATTAATAAGTTAGTATAACCAAAATCTTTAGGTGTTAATCCCACTTTTACCTGTAATAGATATGAAGATAGCGTCAAATAGGCATACATTGAACAAAGCGCAAATGCAGTAATTGAGTTATAACGAAAAAATCGACCATTTGTTAATACTTCTTTATAATCAAAAAACAAATATTTAAGTGATCTTTCTAAGCGTTCGGTATTGGTTTCAGGCCAAGTTTTGATAGCATAAACGAAAAAAGCTGCAATATATAAAAGTAAGAAGGCAAAACTAAACCGCCAATTAGCATATTCTTCCATATAACCACCAATTACAGGGGCAATAGCAGCAGCAATAGGAATGGCTATTCCCATAATTGCTCCAAAGCGCGCCATCTCTTCTTTATCTGAGCAAATATCTTTGGTAACTGCCCGCATGGTAGAACCAACTCCTACTAGAGCAAAACCTTGGATAAACCTTGCGATGAACATGATGTCAAGGTTAGTTGATAATAGGGTTATTAAACTGGCCACAGTTGCTAATCCAAGGCTCCACAGGATTACCGGACGTCTACCAACTCTATCGGAAATGGGGCCAAAGAATAATGCACCGGTACTAAAGCCTAATGTATAGAAAAATATGGTATATTGAATCATATCTAGGCTGGTTGCAAATGATTTGGCCATGGATGGCATTGATGGTAAGTAAATGTCAGTTGACATTTGTGGCAAGGCCCAGATTAATACTATGATTAATTTAAAACTAAAAGGTATTTGCTTATTCATGATTTCGTTGCTAATTAGTGGGTTTTGTGGGAGGAATTTATTTTATCATGTTAGCTATATTATTGTTAACTAAGTTATTTTTTTTGTAATATCTTTCCGAAAATTTATAGTAAAATTGCGCTTCAGATCATTAAGGGGTATTTTATGCATGCATTTTTTGAACATCATCAGGCTATATTGTTCAGTTATTTAATATTTATGGGATTTCTTGCCGGTTTTATTGATGCTGTAGCTGGCGGCGGAGGCCTAATAAGCGTTCCAGCATTAACATTAACCGGTATGCCGATTTCCCTGGTTTTAGGAACCAATAAATTGCAAAGCAGTATTGGCACTGGAACTGCTGTTTATAAATACTATAAAGACGGACTTATTAATTTTAAGACGGTTTACCGCGGGCTTATTATGGGCTTTATCGGTGCGTGCCTGGGTGCGGTATTGGCTAATGTTGTCTCGAATCAATTTATGCGCTACATTGTACCTTTTTTGATGTTAGGTGTTTTCTTATTTAATTTGTTTAATAAATCCTTAGGCATTAAAGAAGGTAAGAAAAAAATGGAAGAGCTGCTATTTTTTTCAATCTTTGGTTTTATTCTGGGTTTTTATGATGCATTCTTTGGTCCGGGAGTCGGTAACTTTTGGATTATTGCAATTGTGTATTTCTTGGGATATACATTTTTAAACGCTTCTGGCTACGCAAAAGTCCTAAATTTAAAAAGCAACTTATTTTCATTAGCGGTATTTTTGTGGTTTGGGAAAGTTAATTTTATTCTAGGTCTAGTGATGGCTTTAGGGCAATTTGTTGGAGGTTATACCGGTGCAAAAATGGTTATTTTAAAAGGCTCAAAATTGGTAAGACCATTTTTTATGACTATTGTTTCGATTAATTTGATTTTATTATTCTACCAAATGATTTTCACCAGCGGCCCAAGCATCGGCTAAGACTTGGTTATTTTCAATAGTAATAGAACCTGAAGAACTAAGGTCATAGCTATATTTGACGGGAAGTTCTAAATTTTCTAGTAACGCCTCATAAAAGGGGCGTTTTTTTAATGGGTAATTTAGTATTAAATTTGTGGCAGGGTTTTCCCAGACCCAATCCAGGTTATTAATCGGGTACATAATTATCAGATTATCCCAGTGCTGCTTTTGAAATGGGAAATGACCATTGCCAATGTAAGTGGTTGTTTTTACGCTATTTATCGCCACACCTAGCTTCTTCCCTTTAATGTCACTTTTTAACTCTAATCCGTCAACTTCAATATTCTTATTAGTGGTAATCTTGTTTAATATAAGAATATTGGAATTTGTAAGGTCTGAGATTATTCTGGGGGCAAGATATTCATTAGTTATCAAATAATCAATTGAGGCTATTTGGTTTTGAATTAGATAAGCGGATATAACCTTAGATAAACTAAATTCTAGATTAGATTCATTTTCGTTATTGATTATTAACAGATTATGCCGTTTAGTTTGGAGTAAACTAATACCTAAATTCTGGTGAAAAAAAACCTTTAGCCTGGCTTCGTGAAATTCTGGCAGACTTGGTGGTCTAATCATAAATAGAGTTGAAAAGAGAAATGTACCCGTTATAAGTCTAAATTTTATTGGTATAGGTAAAATTAGCATAAGAATACCGATAAAACTCATTAAAACCACAGCAAAATTAGGCGCGGGTTCCTGATGCGGTTTTATCATAGCAAGATAATTAAGGGGAATCATTAGATAATTTAAACTATCGGCTAGAATTTGTATTAGGTAGTCTAAATGAAGTAGGGTAGCAATTATTGCGATTGGGGTAATAATGTTTGCCAAAATAGGAATCGCCCATAAGTTGCTGAAAATAGACACCCAGGAAACGGATTTATAAAAAAGCAAACTCAAGGGTAAGCCAACAAGAAAAAGGGCATATTGCAGAATTAGCCAACTTTTGATTGCGGTTGATTGTTTATAATAACAATGATCAATAATAAAAATTGTGGCAACCAAAATAAAAGTGAACCAAAATCCGCTACTGGCTACGGCAAAAGGGTTTAGCAATAAAATTAAGCATAACGTCAACATTAGTTTATTCTGGAGCGGATAGTAATAGCGTATTGTTAAAAAATAAGACACAATTAAGGTGAAATAGAATGCTCGTTGTGTAGCTACTTCAAAGCCTGTTAAAACTGAGTATAGTAAACTTAAGATTACGCCAAACCATGCAAGCAGTACTCTTTTTGGAATAACCTCTATTGGCAAAAGGTTACATAACCTGCCAATTAGAAATAGCATTATTCCTAGCAAATAACAATTTAATGCGGAGATGCTAATTATATGAATAATACCGCTATTTTTAAAAATTTGCCATTGGTAATCCGGGATAAAATGTTGGTATCCGGTGACCAGGGCAATTAGTAAACCCTTATATTCTTTGCCATTTAGATTATTTTCCAGGTAATTAATTACGAGTGTTCGTACTTGGTTAATTATTGCTTTTGGAGCATAGGTCTTCCATAGGTCTGTTGGTTGTTGGGTTATCATAGCCCTAGCGATAATGTTTTGGCTAACTATGTAATTTTGATAGGCAAAGCCATCCGGGTTCTTAGCAAACTTAAGCGGACGTATTTTGGCTTCAACAACTAGTTCATAACCAAGCGGTAAAATGATATTTTGCGGATAGTTTAAGAGAATCTCTTTACCTTTGTATCTTCCCGAAGTAATATGGAACTTGGCCTGGATAAAAGTAGTTAGCGTTTCTGGAGGGCTATCAAGGTAGCCTCTTAGTTTAAAATGATTAAGCGGTACTTTTATAAGGAAATCATTATGACTTTGGAGCCGATATTTAGAATAACCATAACCACCAGCAAATAATAATAGACAGATAATATAATGATGTAGTTTTAATTTAATTGGGGCCTGGCTATATATATAGTCAAGTGTTAGCAGAGAAAAAAATAGCCATAAAATTATAAAATAAAGTGTAAATGATAGAGAGTCCTGCCCAAGCTGGGCAATTATTATTCCCAAGCTTAGGCAGAACAATTTAAACATGGCGCTTTAAGTATCCATATAAAAGAACGAGCCCAGATAGGGTTTTGCTATCGGGGATTTTACCGCTAAAGGCTAATTCGAATACTTCATCCAATGGTTGCTTGACTACTTCCAGAAATTCACCTTCGTCTAAGTGCTGTTCAGTAAATGATAAATCTTTGGCTAAGTAGTATGCAATTTTTTCAGTAGAATAGCCAATACAAGGTAAACAATCGCCCAGATAAATCCATTCCTTAGCAACATAACCGGTTTCTTCAGCAAGCTCACGGCGGCCGCATGTTAGAATGTCTTCATTGGGGTCTAGTTTACCTGCCGGAATCTCATACATTACCTTAGAAACACTATAACGGTACTGGCGTTCCATAATTAAGTTATTGTCATTATCTAAAGCCAAAATTGCAACAGCGCCCGGATGTTTTATATATTCACGAATAGACTTACTACCATCGGGTAATTCAACAATGTCATGCATAACCTGCATGAAGCTACCTTGAAATGTCAGGTTTGATGTTATGGTTTTTTCAATAAGATGTTGGTCATTTGCCATAGAAGTATCCTAAAAATTGCCGTGATAGAAGAGTTAGGTATAATATTGGAAATATTTGTAGAAGTATTGAGAAGGAAAACTAATCTGTAAGCCGGATTCTGTGTTAAGTCTAAGACTCCAGACAATCATTCATCTAGGCCTATTGTTACCAAAAGGCTCAAGCAACCTACCCGCGCATTCAAGCGTCCAGAATAAAAACTCTGCGCCTATTTGGTCTTGCACCAAGTGGGGTTTTGCCTGCCACAGTTATCACTAACTGCGCGGTGCGCTCTTACCGCACCTTTTCACCCTTACCAATAAGGCGGTATATTTTCTGTGCCACTTTCCGTAGCTGTAAAACAGCCCCTGGGTGTTACCCAGCACTTTTATTCTGTGGTGTCCGGACTTTCCTCGATAAAAACCGCGATTGTCCAATTAGTTTTCCAAGTAATGATTCTAGCATAGTTTGCTACAATTTTGATTTAATTATCTAATGAGAGTTATACTTTTCAAAAGATAATTATTTTAAATGCATTTTTAAAACAATGTCCAACTGGGAATAAGTTACTTACGATAGCCTTTATTTGGTGAAGTATTGTACTCCCAAATTTCTGTTAAAAGGTGTGGAAAAAAGAATACTAAACATTGATATAGTAAATGGAATGAAGGATAATAAAAATGTGTAGGACAAACTAGCAGCACGCATGCCGCCGTTTGTCCGATAATAATTAGCACTTAGCCGACAAAAGGCTTTAAAGAGAATTATTAAAAAATTATTTCGCTTAGTCATTAATTATCATCATCTTGCTTTACTTGAGGCTTTGGAAGATAAACCGGGTATTTTTTAGGCTTGTCCAGCTTGTAAATGTCATTTCTAAATTGGACCCAATCATCATTACTATCCCAAGCAGTAAAGTATACCAGGTAAAGATTTAAAGGGTTAGTCAAAGTGACGGTTTTATTTTCGCCTGTTTTAAAGGTGCGTGCGACTTTTTTCTTGTTCCAGCCATCTTCTTTTGTCAAAATGTAATTTGCCAATGTTTGTGGCTCTCCCACTCGGATACAACCATGGCTAAAGTCGCGGCGGTAAATGTCAAATACTTGCGATTCATTTGTGTCATGCAAGTAAATCTGGCAAGGGTTCGCAAACATAAATTTAACTTTGCCTAAAGAGTTATCCGTCCCCGGATCCTGACGATAACGATAAGAATTAAACTCTTTTGGTGTTAGTTTAGACCAATTAATCCTATCCGGATTAATTTCTACGTAATTACCACTTTTATCTTTTTGTAATACTTGGATATGCTTTTTAGCCAGAAAGTTTTTGTCTTTTCTTAATTGTGGCCATAATTCGGTTGCTGCAATATCAGTTGGCATATTCCAATATGGGTGTATGACTACATGGCTGATCTGGCTAGTAAGTACACAGCTAGGGTGATCACTGCCGCCAACGGCAACATCCATTGATAGTGCTGATTTACCATCTTTTTGAATATTTAAAGAATAATCAGGAATATTTACCATAACATATTCATTGCCAAGGTCAGTTGGTAGCCAGCGCATCTTGTCTAAATTAAGCTCCATTTGCTGAATCCGATCCCTAATCGGTACATTAAGGGCTGCGAGAGTATCACTTTCAACAATCCCATCATCATATAGCCCATTATTTTCCTGAAACAGGATTACAGCCTTTTCTAGGTCTTTATCAAATTCACCTTTGTCGTTTATTTCTGGTAGTTCACCACTTATTAATAGACGTTGCTGCAATGCGGCTACCCTGTCACCACTATCACCAAGTTTCAACTCTTCACCATCAGGAATAGACTCCCAACCACCATGTATAGCAACATTCTGGTATTGGTTCATTTTAGTTTTAAGCTGGTTATATCCAGGGTAGCGCGGTGCCAAATTACTGATGGTTTCAGTCAGGCTATCGTCGTTTAATGCATCGTTTAGACTATTAATCAAATTAACTGGTCGAGGTCCGGTAGTCCAGTACTGGAATACTTTTTTACTTGGCATTAAACCATAATGCAGGTTGGTTGCATATAGAAAATATCCGTCAGTTAAAGCCATGTCTAGACTTGCCAATAATTTGGCTAATTTCGCTTTGTCGTCTGTATTATTGATTTCATCAACTAATTTATTGATTTCATCAACTAATTTATTGATTTGGACGCTATGGTAGGCACGTGGGTCTAGGCCATCTAAATAGGAGTTATTTATTATGCCAACCATTTTATTTCCATTATCAGTTAAATCGTCATTTTTAACCCATACTGGGGCATAATTGTGGCTTTTATAGAATTGCGAAACCAATAATGATCCACAACGTAGCTTCTCGCCACACATATTCTTTGCAGAAATTTTCGATTTTATATAAGTTGTCTCTAAATCGGTGAAATCCTGGGCATAACTTTGCCCAAAAGTAATTAAACTTCCTAAAATCAGTATATTCTTTAATAGTTTATTCATTTAGTTTCCAAAAAATGCCAAAATTTAATTTCCTCAAAGTAATGATTTTAGCAAATATGTCTTTGTTACGCGCGATTATTCTCTTTAGTCATTTGAAACTGGCAAAAAACTGTTTCATTGCTTAAATATGCAAAAAAGTAAATCCACTGCAGCAATTTATAGCTAAAATATAGTATTAATATAAAATATTTATAACAAAGGTGGATTTATGACAAGCTTTTTGGGTTATGACTTGAGTAAAGAACAAAGAAAAATTGTGTTGCTGTCATCGATGGGTGGCTTACTAGAATTTTATGATTTTACAATTTACGGTTTATTTGCTGTTTATTTTGCCAGCCAGTTTTTTCCAAGCCATAACGCATTTATTTCGATTATTGCTAGTTATTCGGTATTCGTTGTTGGTTATGTTGTAAGACCGTTAGGCGGGATTATTTTTAGCCATATTGGTGATGAAATCGGCCGTAAAACCGTTTTAATCTTAACAATGATTTTAATGGGTGTAGCGTCGATAGGCATGGGCCTTTTGCCTACCTATGAGCAAATTGGAGTTTATGCACCTGCGCTAATGCTCTTATTTAGATTAATTCAAGGTTTGGCCATAGGTGGTGAATTGCCAAGCATGATAGTCTATGTATCTGAATGTATGCCTGATAAACGCGGCTTTGGTATGGGGGGGATATTTAGTGGGACTGTTGCCGGGTTGATCCCAGGCATGCTTATTAATTTGGCGATAGTGCACTATCTAACTCCAAGTCAGTTAAATTCCTTTGGCTGGCGTATTCCTTTTATTATTGGTGGCGTTTTATGTTTTATCGCATACCAAGTTCGTCGGGAACTAAGTGAAACGATAATGTTTAAACAATTAAAGTCACATAATTCGTTTCCTTTTATTGAATTATTGCAAAAGCATTTAGGTAAGGTTTTAATTGGAGCTGGCTTAGTATCAATTATGGCCACCCCAATTATATTACTAATCATTTTTATGCCAACTTACTTAATTAAAATCGTTAAATTAAGCCCGTCAGTTACGAGTGATGCTATATTGATAGCATCCATTGTAAGCGTAATTTCTATTTACGTAATGGGCTATTTAGCTAATAAGTATGATCCATATAAACTAATGAAATACTCTTTAGCTTTGATTGTAGTAGCAGCTTCATTATGCTATTATTTAATCTCAATTAATGCATCTATTACGATTGCATTAACGATTTTTGCAATATTTCAGGGGTTTTTAGTTACATTACCGCCTATATTTCTAAGTTACCTTTTTCCAACTGAAGTTAGGTTAACTGGTGTGGCGCTATCTTATAATATAAGCTTTGTCTTATTTGGCGGATTAACACCTATAGTAGTTACAAGCTTAATTGAAAAAAGCCATTTAATATATTTTATTCCAGTAGTTTGCCTGTTTGTAACGGTGTTGTTCGCTTTTTGGGCATTAATTAAGACTAAACCATTTATTTTAGAAGGCAATTAATCTAAATTGCCCAAGTTACACAGCTTTGCGGAAATACTTTTAGGGTTGTAACTCACTAATTAAAGCTGTGTAACTACTATTACTATTTATCATCCCGATTAAAGGAATCTAGAATGTTTAATAATTTATCTATTGAAGAATATATTAAAGAGGTCGTGGTTCCTGGTGCAATGCCATTGGTGGATCGTAATATAAATACGATTATCTGGGATCTTGATGGCTATTTTGTATTTGCAAGTAATAGCTTTGCACGTGGCTTAGGGTTTGCAAGCTGGAAGGATCTTGAGGGGAAATTTTCAGGGTCACTCACCCGTGATTCATATCCAATTTTAAAAAATGCACCTGACTTAGCATTGGATGCCGCTAATCAGATTATAGGTAAGCTACACGAATTAAAAGATAAGGTAATTGAAACCGGCTTGCCTATTTCTGCAATACTTATTCATCCTTTTCATCGATTATATCGCTCCGCACGTCTCAATCATTATATACCGATTTTTCATCCTAACGGCAAGGTTATCGCCATTCAACTGTTTGGTGAAAGCTTTAGACTATTTGGATTACGAGATTATTTATCCAATTATACTAGTCAAAATTATAGTAATGAACATATAATTAAAAGTAATAGTGATTTGCCGATTGCGCTAAGTAAAAGGCAGCATGAAATTGTTTTCCTGCTCTCCATCGGGTTAACTCAGCGTGAAGCGTCCGAAATTCTGCAAATTACCCGCGGCACTTTAGCTAAAGTTGCTGCTGAAGTAATCTGTCCAAAGTTTGACATTTATGATGGAAATACAACCATAATGATTGAAAAAGCCCGAGAGCTGAACTTTCATAACCTAATTCCAGTTAGTTTATGCAGGCCATGGGTTATAGTAGTTAATGAAGAAAAGTTTAATAATGAACCAATCTTTTAACTATTATCAATTTGCTTGATGCTTATTCCTTAAATTATTTCAATATCACCAAAAGCACGAAACCTTTGTTAATAACTGATGTTGTTACGCACTATAATAAATTTTAAAGCAATCTATCTGATTTATTAAAAAGTTAATTGATTTATAACTCAAATCTTCCGCATATAAGATTTTGTATTACTCGTTTGCTATTTGTTGATAAACTCGCTACTCTCAAACAAATTAACAAATTAGCAAAGCTCGTAAACAAAATCTAATATGCTACACAATTCGTTATAAATCAATTAACCATTTTAATAAATCTCATTATTTTGCCAAAAATCGTGAAAGCTCAAAACATCTGTTAATAAGTTGTATGTAGTTGCCCATTATGTAACGTATAAGTTTTTTGTGTTTTACCAGCGATTTCTCGGTCATGGGTTACAATTATTAAACTAGTTTTTAGTTCTTCTTGCAGCTCGAAGAAAATATCCAGTACTTGATGTGCGGTTGCATTATCCAAATTACCAGTTGGTTCATCTGCAAATACTATTTTAGGTTTATTGACAACAGCACGTGCAATCGCGACGCGTTGCCGTTCGCCCCCGGATAATTGGTTGGGATAATGATGTGCTCTTTTGCTAAGTCCTAATCGATCCAATATGTATAGCGCATATTCTCGCTGTTCTTTCCCGATGCTTCCTGAAATTATTAGTGGCATTAGGGTATTTTCAATAGCGGAAAACTCCGGCAATAAATGGTGGAACTGATAAATAAAGCCTAGTTTTCGGTTACGTAAGGCGCATAATTGGTTCTGGTTTAATTGGTCTAAATCATCTCCGTCTATGCTAACTCGACCTGAAGTGGCTTTATCTAGCCCCGCAAGTATTTGTAGTAACGATGTCTTGCCGCTTCCGGAACTTCCAACAATACTAATAGTTTCACTAGTATTAAGGCTAAGATTGATATTTTTGAAAATCTCTAAGTCAGGCAAAGAGGCTTGTTTAAAAGATTTTGATAGATTAGAACAAGTTAAGATTTGTTTATTCATAACGAAGTGCCTCTGCTGGATTAGTTTTAGCTGCTGCTTTGCTCGGGTAAATCGTCGCAATAATACTAAGTGCTATTGATACACAGAAAATGCTCGCTACATCAGTAAACTCAACTTGGGATGGTAAATAATCAATCATGTAGACATCACCAGAAATCAATTTAGTATGGGTTAGCAACTCAATGCCATGAACTATATCACCGATAAATACTGCAAGTAAGACTCCTAAAATAGTGCCTGTAACAGTACCAATAATGCCTGAAATGCCGCCTTGAAGCATAAATATTTTCATGATATTGCTTTGTGAAGCACCCATTGTGCGTAGAATTGCAATATCAGATCGTTTGTCATTAACAGTCATAACTAAAGTTGATACCAGGTTAAAAGCAGCAACTGCGACTATTAATGTCAATATTACAAACATCATTTTCTTCTCTAACGCGACAGCGCTAAAGTAATTCTGATGCTGGTCTATCCAGTCTTGAATAATTATGGTATCAGGAAGGAGAGGGTATAAATCTTGTTTAATTGATTGGGTTTTCATAACATCATCAACTTTTAAGCGTAATCCAGTGACACTATTTGGTGTTTTAAATAGTATTTGTGCTTTAGTAAGGTCTATGTAAACTAGTGATGAGTCGTATTCGTACATATGGGTGTCAAAAATACCACTAATAGTGAATTGCTTTAAGCGCGGTATCATGCCAGCCGGAGTAATTTGCCCATCTGGCGTAATAATTGTAATCTTATCACCAATAGTTGCACCTAATTGTCTAGCAAGGTCTTTACCAATTACAATATTAAAAGCAGTAGATTCAAGACTGTTAAAGCTTCCTTGTACCATTTTGGAAGTAATATCATCTACTTTAGGTTCATAGTTTGCATCGACTCCACGGATTAATACTCCACTGACACTACCATCAAAAGATATTAAACCTTGCCCATCAATATACGGGGCAAATGCTAAAATGTGTTTGTCTTTCAATGTTAAATTGCCAACGTTCTGCCAGTTAGTAAGCGCATTATCTGCCGACATTAACTGCATATGTGAAGTAACGCCAATAATTTTGTTGCGGATTTCGCGCTGGAAGCCATTCATCACTGACAATACGGTTATTAAAGCTGCAACTCCAAGTGTAATACCAATAATTGATACCAGGGAAATAAAAGAGACGAAGCTGTTTTTTTGTTTGGCACGCAGGTAGCGTAGTCCAACCATTAGTTCGAATTTATTAAACATTTTAGTCCTTATACGGATTTACCAATCCATTTACCATTGCTATTAAATAATCTTTGATTTGTTTTGAATCAACATCCATAAGTAGTGCGTCTTCATAAGCATCCTGAAGAGATTGTTGAAGCTCTTCAATATTTTGGCGCATTACTTTTATCTTTTCAGTGCACGCAATAATTTCGCCATTCGATCTATGCCAGACTGGTATTTGCGGTTTCATTAATGATGTTTCTTCTTAGAGGATTTTTTTGCGCTACTACCTTTAGCAGTGTGAGAATTTTTTGAACTACGCGCAGTTTTTTTGCTTGACTTACTACCTTTAGCGTACAATTTAGTCCGGCTAATTCTTCCGTGGCGGCTATGTTTACCTCGGCTAGCACGGTATGCGGTGGGTAATGCTTCATCATGAATTTCAGAATAATTCTCGACAGTTGTATTGCCATCATTATCTTGATCTTCCTGAACTACACGCTTAGCGCCATTAAAGTGTTTTACCCAATAACCACTTAATTCGGTAATTTGGATATTTTCTCCCGTCCTCGGTGACTGAATGAATTTATTATTACCCAAATAAATACCAATATGCGTATTGGAACCGCGCCGAGTATTAAAAAATATCAGGTCACCAGGTTCCAGTTCATCGATACTTACACGCTTACCGACTTTAGCCATTTCCGCGGCCGTACGGGGAAGGGTAATTCCAAGTGATTTCTTAAATACATAGCGCACAAAGCCACTACAGTCCATACCTGTATCAGGAGTATTACCTCCCCATTTATAGGCTATCC
The DNA here is from genome assembly GCA_964386295.1 of uncultured Neisseria sp. Taxonomy (GTDB): domain Bacteria; phylum Pseudomonadota; class Gammaproteobacteria; order Burkholderiales; family UBA11063; genus Aquella. The sequence goes on along the minus strand of CAYLRR010000030.1, from coordinate 10,996 downwards.
CCATTAGACTTACAGACTGCAACAGCATATTTCCTATTGCATCACTAGATTGCGCTGGGACTTTTACGGTTGAATCCGTGTTGTCGCTGCTAGATGATGTGCCCGCAGCGTCATTTATCTCGTCTGCAAAGGTTATGGTACTGCTAAATAAGGTAAGGGTGCTTAATACTAAAACTGTAATTATTTTTTTAGGATAAGATCGTTTCATATTGTTAATTTATTCTTGTATAATCAGGTTTTATTTAATTCTAATTGTTTTGTCTATGGAGTCATAGAAGACTATCTTTATTTTGGGCAAAAAAACCCACTATTCACACTTATTCATTTGGTGTTATATATAATTATTGCTTACTCTAAGTTATAAGTACTTATGATGCTTTTATATAATTGCTTGGATAGCATGTTTAAGTTTAGAGCTAACCCTCGATTTTCTCACAAATTACAGGATTTTTCAATTATAAAAGCCACTAGTTGATAGTGGCTTCAAAGAGATTATAATAAAACTTGTTGATTATAAACTATAATACATTTGCATTTCAACTGGATGGGTCGTCATGCGGTATTTTGTTACCTCATGCATTTTTAATTGAATATAGCTATCGATCCAATCATCCGTGAATACGCCGCCACGGGTTAAGAATGCGCGATCTTTATTTAAATGCTCTAATGCCATCTCTAAGCTTGAACAAACTTGAGGGATTTTCGCTAGTTTACTCTCAGGTAAATCATATAAATTGATATCCATAGCTTTACCTGGATCAATTTTATTAATGATTCCATCAATACCAGCCATTAACATGGCACTAAATGCAAGATATGGATTTGCCATAGGATCTGGGAACCTTACTTCGATTCGCTTAGCTTTATCTGAAGTTGTAAATGGTACACGAATCGATGCAGAACGATTTCTAGCTGAGTAAGTTAAAATAACAGGGGCTTCGAAACCCGGTACCAGGCGCTTATATGAATTAGTCGATGGATTTGTGATGGCATTTAATGCTTTGGCATGTTTAATGATACCACCTATGTAATATAAAGCAGTTTGCGAAAGATTTGCGTATTCTTTACCGGCAAATAGATTTTTACCATCTTTCCAGATAGATTGATGAACATGCATGCCAGAACCGTTGTCACCGACAATTGGTTTTGGCATAAATGTTACCGTTTTACCGAAGCGGTGTGCTGTATTTCTGACAACATATTTAAATGTTTGTGACCAATCTGCGCGTTGAACTAAACTGCTAAATTGGGTGCCGATTTCACATTGACCGGCAGTTGCTACTTCATGATGGTGTACTTCAACAGGAATGCCCATAGCTTCTAGTGCAAGGCACGCTGCTGAACGTAAGTCTTGATGTGAATCTACCGGCGGTAGTGGGAAATAACCACCTTTAACTTGAGGGCGGTGGCCGGTATTACCACCTTCATAATCTTTGTCTGAACTCCAAGCTGCTTCTTCGGCGTTAATTTTATAATGGCATCCGCTCATATCGTTACCCCAGGTAACTGAGTCAAAAATAAAAAATTCTGGTTCTGGGCCAAAGTATGCAGTATCTGCAAGTCCACTTTCTTTGATAAATGCTTCAGCTTTTTTGGCTATACCGCGCGGGCAACGGTCATAAGATTCCATTGTGCTAGGTTCGATCACATCACAGGTTATAAATAACGTTGCATCATCAAAAAATGGATCAAATTTTACAGTGGAAGCATCAGGTCGCAAAATCATGTCAGAGCATTCAATTCCTTTCCAGCCTTCAATAGAAGAACCGTCGAAAGGCTGACCGATTTTAAAAAGGTCTTCATTCACCCGGTTAGCAGGGATTGTTACATGATGTTCTTTACCCAAAGTGTCACTGAATCTTAAATCAATAAATTTGATCTCGTGTTCTTTAATTAATTTTTCAATTTTGCTGTATCCACTCATATTTTATAACCTTAGAAAGTAGTTGCTTGTGAAGTTTTCAAAGTATATATTTTAGCCTAACTTGTTGCTTTGCAGCAATAAAAATTATGCGATTTTATGAGTTTATTTATTAGTGCCTTAATTGATTTTACTGTATAATTACTAGCTCATTTTTAGGCGGGTTATTCAGGGGAGTTTATGGACAAACAATACGAAATTAATAAATTGAACAAGCGATTACGTGCAAATGTCGGTAAGGCTATCAATGATTATGGCATGATAGAGGCTGATGATGTGATTATGGTTTGTCTCTCAGGAGGTAAAGATAGTTACACAATGCTGGATATTTTATTAAGTCTGCAGCGTTCTGCGCCTGTAGCATTTAAGCTAATTGCAGTAAATTTAGATCAAGGCCAGCCTGGATTTCCTAAGCATATATTACCCGAATATCTAGATAAACTTGGTATTGAATTCAAGATTATAGAGGAAGATACCTATAGTACTGTGAAAAGGGTGATTCCTGAGGGGAAAACTACCTGTGGATTATGTTCTCGTCTAAGGCGCGGGATTTTATATCGCGTTGCTAAAGAGCTTGGAGCAACGAAAATTGCTTTAGGCCACCATCGCGATGATATACTTGAAACACTTTTTTTAAACATGTTTTATGGTGGTAAATTAAAAGGGATGCCAGCAAAACTTGTGAGTGATGACGGTAATAATATTGTTATACGACCGCTTGCCTATTGTGCCGAAAAAGATATTGCCAAGTATGCTGCTATCAAGGACTTCCCGATAATTCCATGTAATTTATGTGGATCTCAGCCCAATTTGCAGCGCCAAGTAATTAAGGAAATGCTGCAAGAGTGGAATAAGCGTTATCCAGGGAGAATCGAAACGATGTTTAGTGCGGTTCAAAATATAGTTCCGTCTCACCTCATGGATACGAGCAAATTCGATTTTACTGGCCTTAAGGCCACAGGGGAGCCATTTAGTGATGGAGATATTGCTTTTGATAAAGAGCAGTTTCTCGAAAGAACTACAATTAATTTTCTAAATTAGTTCACAGTAGGGTGTTGTTATAATTCCCTGCTTATTCAGGTGCGTGTCGAAACCAAATAAATAAACTATTAATAATTAATGGCACAGGTATTATTATCAGCCCAAAATATAAGTTATCTATATTTACCGAGCTATGAAAGTCTGTTATGGTTATTGATGGCATAATTTTACCTATAGTGTAGCTTATTAGCGAAGTGCCGGCTAGTAGCGCTGCTAACCAATAATCCCTAAATCTTATGGTTAAACCTAAAATAATAATCATACTTAAAAGGGTAACAAATAATGGCGCCACGATAATTGCTAGATTAGCAATTAGTAATCCTATTAAATAAAAATTTCGCTTAATCATTAAATCACGCATATCCTCGATTATTGTTGCTTGTTCTATTAATTAATAGCTAAATATAATATAAATCTTTTTTTAATTAGTAATTTTATGCAAACTCTATTTTATGCTGCCTGTTAGCATAAAGCAATAGACATAATTACTATTGCTCCCTTTTGCATATTTTGCGAAATTGGGTTAAGCTTACTTTATTAACTGATGTATTAAAGATAAATAAAATGGCAGTAGAAAAGAAGATTATAACTTTGGATTTATTTGATGAGCATTATGGAAATTTGGACAAAATTAAGCAGCGGATTTTACAAGTAGCAGCATTAGCTTATCTCGTAACCGGTATGAAGAATCATCATATATATAGTGGGTTGACAGGGCACTATTCTAAATTGGTGACGAATTTATTGCCTCAGTTGAAAATTGATAATAATGGTAAACAAGTTAATTACAATGAGTATATTCTTCACTTAAATCGATTGTTTAAGGAAGGTTATTTTGCTCGTGATTATAACCAAGATTTCAGATTGCATGATCATTTATTATATCCAATATGTATTATTGCCACAAATTATGATAATGTCAAAACCAATTTATTAATAATCACGAAAATTGATCAATTTAATATTTTTCCTAATTTTAATAATTATCGTAAATTTGAATTTGGGAACCCGCTTTGTCTAGACTATGAAGACTATCGCGCGCTTAACATGTTAATCCATATTAATAATGTAAAACTTTCTGAGCAAAAATGGGATAATCTAGAACAGCAAAAAGTATTGTTGGGTTACCGTACTTTATTTTCCCAGCAAATAATTGAAGAAGAATGGTTTCAATCTAGACTAATGTATTTTCAGGAAATTTTATGTGTTGTTAAATTGTCACCAGCACTGGGGTATTCATACATTAGCGATAATGAACCTGATGCTAAATGGTTCAATAAACTTAAGCTATTACCACAAGCCCAAGAGCATGCCAATTTCCCGTTATTAACTGCCTGTCTTAACCAGCTAAATTTTGTTACTCTGTCACATCAAACGATTATTAAGCAAGAATCCTCTAATAACTGGGCCAAGAATATGTTAGCCGCAACAGAATATTTATTGAGTGGCGAAAATAAAAATGCTCTAAAATTCTATGATTTATCTCTTCGGGAATTTAGCCAAATCACTAATAGGGATTATTGGTTTTACGTGCCTGAATTTAGTATTCTTTATGCTATTGCTTTGATCCGAGAGAAAAAGCACGATAAAATAGTTTCAGTAATTGTTAAACGGTTAGAGAAGCAGCCAAATTTAGCTATTTTTGCAAACTTACTACATGGGATTTATAGTGTAATAAACAATGATTTTAATCAAGCTAAGAGCTGCTTTACTCTGGCAATTAAGTATTTTTCTGCTAATGGGGTTTCTCGTCTCAATTGTAATATATTTGCACTTTACTTATGGTTAGCGACCTTGGTGGCACCTAACGAAATCAAATGGGAAACAGTTCAACATTATCTAAATAAGAGCCATGAGTTATCGTGTTACTTAGCTGAAGTGATAATGGCAGAGTTAATGGCGGCGCATAATAAGAACTATGCCAAGTATCTGCAATTAATAGCTGATTCATTTTACCATAATTTACAGGTATCCTCTTTGGTTACTATTAAACCGCAATGGGAATACCTGGTTGATAAGTTAGATTTCTTGTTAGGTAAAACCGAGTCTAGTGACGATTCAGCGCTTGTAGTCAATGGTAAGAGGCTAGTGTGGTTATTAGATCCTAAGGCTCCTAAAGTCAGTGTACTGGAACAGACTCTTCGTAATAATGGCCAGTGGACAGCCGGTAAAGAGGTAGCCTTAGGGCGCCTATTCAAAAAAATAGATTTCGAGTATCTTAAGCCTTATGACGCGCAGCCAATTTCAGCTCTGGTCCCAGATATTTATTCTCCTGGTCGCTTTAAGTGGGACTATAATAAATTATTAATTATGTTGGTTGGGCATCCATTGGTATTTGATTATGACAATCCAGATTTAAAGTTGGAGTTAGTTACTGAATCTCCAGTATTAGACGTTAAATCAGTCACTAATGGGTATTTGGTTAAATTAACTCCATACTCGCTTAACCAAACAATATATGTTAATAAGCTTAGCCCTAGTAAATATCAAATTATTGAATTTACTAAAGAATTAGTCGAGTTATCAGCTTTGCTTGGTGCTAATGGAAGCGAGGTTCCTAGAGCTGCTAAACAGCGTTTATTGGATGTTGTATGTAGGACAACGCCAACTGTAAAGATAAGCGCAGATATTATTGATGATAATCTGCCAGAAATAGTGGCAAATAGCCAGTGTTTAATCCAGCTGACTCCACATGGTGAAGGGCTAGCGTTAAATGTTTTGGTTGCACCATTCGGTAATGGCAGCTATTATTTTCCTGCTCAAGGATTAGCTAATTTGGTTAGTAAAGATAATAATAACCAGCATGTCAAATTAGTACGTGATTTTAAGGCTGAGTTAACGTCGGTAAAAGAATTAATTGCTAATTGCCCTATAATGGAAATAGCGCAACAAAGTAAATTTGAATGGTTATTTGAAAGTTTAGAGGAAAGCTTAGAACTTCTTTCAGAGTTGGATGAGTATAGGCAAAAAACGAATATAATAATAGAATGGCCAAAGGGCGAGAGTATCAAATTTATCGCTAATGTCGGATCAGGCAATATGAAAATTCGCGTTGAAACAAAGCAGCAATGGTTTGAATATGATGGCGAAGTAGTGATTGACGGAGATGATGTATTGCAACTGCGAGGATTGTTGGCGCTTCTAGATAACGCTGATAGCCGCTTTGTTCAACTTGATGAAGGTAAATTTATTGCATTAACCCAAAGCTTTAAGCGTCAGTTAAATGAATTAAAATTGATTAGTGAAAATAGTAAAGTTTTTAATTTAAACAGTAATGTATTGGCACAAGTGGTAGATGAGGCAGGAGAAGTAGAAGTAGATAACAAATGGCATTCGCATATACAGAATATTAAACGGCGAAATAACTTTATGCCAGAGATTCCAGCAACACTGCAAGTCGAATTAAGAGACTATCAAGTTGAAGGATTCTATTATTTATCTAGGCTTAGCAATTGGCAGATTGGTGCTTGCCTGGCAGATGATATGGGGCTTGGTAAGACAGTCCAGGCGATTGCTTTGTTGTTGGAACAAGGGCAAAGTGGCGCCAGCCTGGTGGTGGCGCCAACTTCAGTGTGCTTTAACTGGGTAGAGGAAATAAAAAGGTTTGCACCAACTTTGCAAGCTACTCTCCTTCATGGCGCTAATCAGCGTGAACAATCTATCCAAAATGCCAGCAATAATGATGTTGTGATATGTAGCTATAATTTACTACAATACGAAAGCGGGTTGCTAGCATCTCGCGAATGGAACTTATTAATTTTAGATGAAGCGCAGAATATCAAAAATAGTACTACCAAACGCTTTAAAGCTGTTTGTGAATTAAATGCCAATCGCAAAGTCGCATTATCCGGCACGCCAATTGAGAATCATCTTGGCGAATTATGGAGCATATTTAGGTTTCTAAATCCTGGGTTATTGGGGAGTTTGGATAAATTTCAGAAAAAATTTATTACGCCAATTGCCAACAAGGATCAAACTGCGCGCATAGCATTAAAAAATTTAGTGCGTCCATATATTCTACGCCGGACCAAGTCACAGGTACTAGCTGAATTGCCTCCTAAAATTGAACAGTTAATCTATATTGAGCCAAGTACTGAGGAGCTGGCCTTTTATGATGCAATTCGCAAGCGGGCTTTAGCGAAATTAGCTAACTTAAATCATGATGAGAATAAACGTTTTAACATCCTTGCTGAGATAACTCGATTACGCCAGGCATGTTGCCATTCCACCTTGGTTGATGAGAATATTAAACTGGAAAATAGCAAACTAGGCACCTTTCTAGAGTTGGTACAGGAAATAATTGCAAATAAGCACAAAGTTCTGGTGTTTAGCCAATATGTAGGCTATTTAGGCGTTGTTAAGCAGTTACTAGTTGAAAATAATATTAGTTTTCAATATCTTGACGGAGCAGTAGCATTAAATCAGCGTAAGGCAGCAGTTGATACGTTTCAAAGTGGTAAGGGTGGAGATGTGTTTCTAATTAGTCTTAAAGCAGGTGGTACCGGGCTTAATTTAACTGTGGCTGATTATGTAATAATTCTCGATCCTTGGTGGAACCCTGCCGTTGAAGATCAGGCGGCAGATCGTGCCCACAGGATGGGGCAACAGCGCCCAGTAACTGTATATCGCTTGATTATGAAAAACTCTATTGAAGAGAAAATAATTAACTTACATAAAGACAAACGTGATCTTGCTGGTGATTTACTTGAAGGGCAAGATATAGGCGGAAAGTTAAGCGTAGAAGATCTATTAGGCCTGATGCAAAGCTAAAGTTACCCAATATAGAGTTAAAATGATTCATGTTGAGTTATAAGGAAAATATGATGCGTTTTCAAGTTACAGTAGATGAAGTACTTGGTAAAGAAATCCAACAAAAAGCACATGATTTAGGGTTTAGTGTTAGTTCATATGTTAGGTATTTGCTAAAAAGTTCATTAACTAAAAACCAGCTTAATGCCCTTGATTTAGGTTTAGAAGATGTTAAAGCTGGGCAAGTCGAAAAAATAAGCCTTGAAGAAATTAACAAACTAGTAGATGAGCTGAAATGATGCTTGAGTTATATCAAACATCGACATTCAAAAAACTTTTGATTTCAATGCGATTGTCTTGTATGGGGTTGAATGCGATAAATATGGAGCTCCATTAAATCTATTATACACCTTAACACAGCTTCCAGAGAAGTAAAAAATACGGTTTACCTAGAAGAAGTCCCGGCTGTAAGGCCGGTCCTTCTCGACTGTTTTTGAGAAAAATGTTAGTTACCGGTTGCTATCCCTTCGCGACGAGGGTCAGCTGCGCCAAACCAGCCGTCTTTGCCGCGATAGATATTTGTTTCGCCGCTAACTAAGTCTGAACGGACGATTGACTCACCTTGGGATTGAAGTGTCGGAATATATTTATCCATAGTTGAGCTATCCGCTTCGATTACCGGGTTGGTATTGACAGCACATAAATTTGGTGTAGATACTGCATCTAATGGTGTCATATGCATATCAACCATTTGGATAATATTTTTAGCGACATAGCAAATAATTTGACTGCCGCCGGGTGAACCAACAATTGCTTGTAATTGTCCAGATTTATTGTCAAACACCATGGTCGGGGCAATTGATGAGCGAGGGCGCTTACCTGCTTCAACTCGATTAGCTATTGGTTTTTGGTTATTATCCGTTGGTACAAATGAAAAGTCGGTTAATTCATTATTTAGGAAAAACCCATCAACAAAAAGGTGGCTGCCAAACTGATGCTCGACTGTAACAGTCATAGCAATTGCATTGCCTTTTTTATCAACAATCGCCACAGAGGTGGTTCCATGTGATTTTGGACTGGCATCCGGAGCATATTTTTTATCGGCTCCATTAGGAATGCCTGCAATAACTGGCGTTGCTAATGCCTGGCTACTGACTAATTTAGCTCGTGATTTAATGTAATCATCCTGAAGTAGCCCTTTAACTGGCTGTTTAACAAAATCCGGGTCAGCTAGATATTGGTTCCTGTCAGCATATGCAAGTTTGCTGGCTTCAAAAAAATTATAAATCCATTTAGGGTCATCATAATCACTGCCTGAGTAGTTATTAGCATATATCTTCAAAAGCTCTAAAACTGTAGTTCCGCCACTCGAAGATGGGGGAACCGAACATATTTTGTAATTGGCGCGATAAGTTCCACAAACCGGGTCGTAAGTTAGGACTTGATATTTGCTTAGGTCTTTTTCTTTAAATAATTCTTGGCCGGCTTTGTTGTTGATAGTAGTAACGATATCTTTAGCTATTTTGCCATGGTAAAATGACATTGGGTCTTTTGCAATTTGCTTTAAAGTTTTGGCATATTCAGGATTGGTGATTATGCTGCCAACAGCCTTAACCGTACCATCTTGGTTAAAATAGACTGCCTTAATTGCGGGATTATTTTTTAGTACATCTTGATCAGATATCAATAAAGAGTATAACCGTGGGCTAAGTGGAAAACCGTTTTCGGCAAGCTTGATAGCTGGAGCTAATATTTTTTTCCAGGCTAAGTTACCCTGTTTTTTACTCATGGTGTAAAAGAGCATCACTTCCGAAGGTACGCCTACTGAATGTGCGCTTAACATTGCATCGTCAAAACTCATTGGTTTGCCATCTTTAGCGAGAAACCACGAAGGGTTTGCGCTTGATGGTGCTACTTCACGGCCGTCAAAAGCTAATAATTTCTTATTGTTATAGCTTAGCACATAACCCCCGCCACCAATCCCTGAGGATTGTGGCTCTGTAAGCCCTAAAACAAATCCGGCAGCAATAGCTGCATCTGTTGCATTTCCACCTTGTTCAAGGATCGTCGTGGCTGCTTGGGTAGCCCATGGGTTATTAGTTACTACCATAGACTTTTTGCCAAAGGCCAATTGTTTAACTAACTTACCGGTTGCAACTTCCGGTGCAACAGGCTGAGAGTTTACCGCAAATGATTGAAATGATAAGGTAGTTAATGCCATGCTTAAGGTCAAGCTTTTTAAAATACGCTGATTGCTTGTATTTGCCATATTCTTCTCCACTCTTGATTAACGATAAATAAACTAACTTAATAAGCTTTGGATGCCACATTCAAGTTTTAATGGTTTGACATAAGGAGCAAATCTTACAATCCTTTCGCCGCTACGATCAATAAGAAATTTAGTAAAATTCCATTTAATCTTCTGGCTGCCAAAAATTCCTGGCGCATTTGCCTTTAAAAATTTAAAAAGAGGATGGGTATTTTCTCCATTAACTTCTATTTTTGCCATCATTGGAAATGAAACATCATAATTTAATTGGCAAAAACTAGCGATTTCTTGTTCATTCCCAGGTTCCTGATTATGGAATTGATTACACGGGAACCCTAAGATTTCGAGCCCTTCGTCTTTATAGCGGCGATATAAAGTTTCCAGTTCACTATATTGGTTGGTAAACCCACATTTACTAGCAGTATTTACAATCAAAACCACTTTACCTTGAAGATAGTCAAGTTTTATTTCTTCATTATTTATATTTTTTACAATAAAATCATAGATAGTTTGTTTCATCGTATTTCCTCTAGGTAATAATCGGTTATAATAGCTGCTATAAACTGCTATTAAGGGTGCGCTAGAAATTTCAAGTCAAGAGAACATTTCTAAGTTGATAGTGATAAATCATTAATTGTTATTACGCACCATAATGAAATTTAATAAACCATGTTAAACAGTTCTAAATGTTATTGTTCTGCATAACATCAATTATAAATTTTCTATATATCATCTCAAGCAGTTAACAATTTTGTATTATACTATAAATTTCTATTGATAGCCTGGAACTTATCTTATGCTTTCTTCCAAAAAAAACATTTACCTCCTAATAATATTAGCTCTTACAATCAATTCAATTGGTTTATTTGAACCTCTAATGCGTAATGACGATCCGGTTCTATATGCCACTATCGCAAAACATATGGTTGTAACTGGTAATTGGGTCGATTTAGTTTTCCAAGGTCAAGACTGGCTCGATAAACCGCATTTGCCATTTTGGCTTACAGCTTTATCCT
>CAYLRR010000029.1:0-33362 GCA_964386295.1 uncultured Neisseria sp. | reverse complement strand
CCCCGGACCTGCGGATTATGATTCCGTCGCTCTAACCGGCTGAGCTAATTCGCCTCATCAACGTTGAGATAGGTATTCTATACTAACTACCCCAACAGTGTCAACGTTTTTTATTAAATTAGTTGTAAAAAAATAATCTCTTAAGATTTAATTCTTGCTAACGCATTGTTTTTACCCAAGATATAAAGCACCGCATCAAATGAAGGAGTTTGGGTAGTTCCACATAATTTCAGACGTAAAGGCATACCTAACTGCGGCATTTTTATATTCTCTTTGCTACAGAAGTCTTTTATCATCATCTTTATTGAGTCTAAGTTCCATTCTTCTAAACTTTCGACTGCCGTGGCAAAGCTATTTAAAATCCCTGCCGCTTCTGGCGTCATATGTTTGGCCAGATCTTCCGTACTAGGCGTTAATGGTTCGTAAAAATACCCGCATTCATTATTAAGTGAATTGAGGTTATCGCTACGCATTTTAATCAAATCTAAAATCGCATCAAGGTTTAGGCTATCAGTATCGATAGCTCTGGCATTTAAAGCAGCCACGACAAATTTAGCCAATTCTGCATTTGGCAGATTCTTTATATGCTGTGCATTTACCCATAATAGCTTTTTCATATCAAAACGTGCGGGTGAAGGTGAAATATTATTTAAATCAAACCACTCGACAAATTCCTTAATACTAAAGACTTCATCATCCCCATGCCCCCAACATAACCTAGCCAAATAGTTAAGTAGCGCCTCAGGCAATATCCCCATATCCCGATATTGGATGACGCTAACAGGATCTTTACGCTTAGACATTTTTTGGCCATCATCACGTAATATCATCGGCACATGGGCATAAAAAGGAATCTCAGCACCAATCGCTCTTAAGAGATTTATTTGCTTCGGTGTATTATTTACATGGTCATCCCCACGAATTACATGGGTAATTTTCATATCTAGATCATCAACCACCACGCAAAAATTATAAGTTGGCGTGCCATCACTTCTGGCAATTATAAAATCATCTAATTCATTGTTAGCTATCTCGATACGGCCTTTAACCAGATCATCCCAGACAACAACGCCATCTTGTGGGTTTCGAAACCGTACCACAGGCTTAACACCAGCTAGGATCCGCGGATCATCATCTTTTGGCGGATTATCAAAGCATCGGCCGTCATAGCGCGGTTTTTGACCACGCTCACGCAGTTCTTCTCGCATTTGGTCCAATTCTTCCGTAGAACAATAGCAATGGTATGCACTACCATTTTTTAGCATTTCTTGAATCACTTCTTTATAGCGGTCCATTCTATCTGTTTGGAAGTAAGGACCTTCATCATAATTTAGCCCTAACCAATCCATTGCATGAATAATGCTATCTACCGACTCCTTTGTTGAGCGCTCAAGATCTGTATCTTCAACCCGTAATATAAATGTCCCATTATGCTTCTTAGCGTATGCCCATGCAAAAAGGGCTGTCCTTGCCCCGCCAATATGTAAAAAGCCGGTAGGACTTGGAGCAAAACGTGTACGTACCATGTCAAAAATTTCCTTATCTCTAAAACTAAAATAGGCTATTCGTTGCTTGAATAACCTACCAGACTAAATTCAATGATTTATCAAAGCTAAAAGAGTTATATAATAACCGATGCCAGTATAGCTAGCGATATTATAAGATATAATTTACGTGAATAACTACTTTTAATTATCAGCAATTATTGTAAACCAGTTACTGATTCGCAAGCTCGCGTAGTTCGCGTTTAAGTATCTTGCCTGTTGCATTCCGAGGTAGCTTTTCCAAAAAATATATCTTGCGCGGTTGCTTGAAAGGCGCCAGATGCGGCTTAATATAAGCTTTAATTTCTTCCTCAGTCGCCGTTACTTCTTCTTTTAACTCGATATAAGCAACCGGCGTCTCATTTGCTTCAATATCTTTAACTCCTACTACCGCACAGGCATTGACTTTTTCATTGGTATAAATAATTTCCTCAATTTCACGAGGATAAATATTCATTCCTTTACTAATAATTAAATCTTTTTTACGGTCAACAATATAGATAAAACCATCAGGGTCAACTTTACCTACATCTCCCGTTCTAAACCAACCATCAATAATGGCATCTTTTGTATCTTCCGGGCGATTATAATATCCCATCATGACGCAGTCGCCTTTAACACAAATTTCACCAATTGAGCCTCGTTCTAGCTTTTGCATATTATCATCGAATACTTCTACTTCATAGCCAGGCAATGCCGTACCAACTGAACCAACCCGGTTAGCCCATGGCTGATTTACCGATACTACAGGAGAACATTCGGTAATACCATAACCTTGAATTAACTTACCACGTTTGAAACTGGCACCGAATTTGCGCATGGTTTCCTCGGCTAACGGTGCTGCTCCAGAAATAAACCCTTTGACATTATGAAACCAATGAAAATACCAAGGCAATTGGGCCTTTGATAGGGCACTATAAACATCAGGTACACCACAAAAATATGGCACCCGTTTTAAGAGAACTTGCTTAAGTAGTTTGGCAAAATCACCCTTAGTCGCAATAGAACGGATAACTATAACCCCACTATTGGTTACTACCGGCAAAATAACAGTCACAGTTAAGGTAAAGGCATGAAACATCGGCAAATAGCAAACCATCGGAATTTTTCCGTCTTTCATTTTCAAATGCGCCATACATGATCTAACATTTGAAAATATATTCTTACATGAAAGCATTGCCCCTTTTGGCTTACCTGTAGTCCCGGAGGTATAGACGATAAGCGCTAGTTCATCAATCCCGCTGTCGATATGGGATGCGGTATTCTTAGGTGTAGCAATTATTTTTGCGTAATCGATATTTTTATCATTTTCTAACGGAACACCATCTACCCATATGATTTTATGAATATTGGTTTTGAATATTAATCCACGCGCCTCTTTCTCAAATTTGGCAGTGACAAAGAGAAGTTTAGACTGGCTATCATTTAATATATAGGCTATTTCGTCTTCTTTAAGAAAGTTATTGATGGTTACCACGACCCCACCGACCTTACTTATCGCAAACAAATTAGCGATAAATTGCCAAGAATTAGCCATTAGTAATGCAACCTTATCGCCTTTTTTTATGCCGCAATCCTGTAGAAAACTGGCAACACTATCAATATATGCTAAAAATGCCCGATTGCTAATTTTGAGATCTTCCTCAAAAATAATCGTTTTATTCGGTGCAGTTGATGCATTATTAACAACAACGCTGTAAAAATTTTGGGGCTGTTGGTCTTTTGTCATTTATCAACCTTTACGACAAAGAATATGTAACGTTTCCTAAAGTTTAGCCGTATTCAATTTTATTGCAATTACGATATTAGTTTAAATTTGGAATATTATACATGATCTATTCGAAAATAATTTAGATTTTACATATATACTCTAGGTAGTATAGCTAAAATTTTTATGAAGGGGTTAATAAGCTCATTTTTTGGGCTATTTCAGGGAGCCTGCCACTGATCAAATCAAGTATATCATTATCTCCAGGGTCTTTAGGCTTGATTTTTAAAGCGGCTTGGTATTGATCCATGGCTGAACGGTAACTGCCAAGATAATAAAATTCGCTACCAAGCCCAAAGTGGTAGCGTAGGGGTTTATTGTATTTTCCATCTGAATATAAAATAGCATATTGATCCCAAACATCTGGATCAGTAGCAATGTCTTGGGATAAATCATCCAGTCTGAGCGCCGCTTTGGGATAATTTTTAGTTTCGATTAAAAACTCAAGCTGGGCCATCCATAGGCCTTTATGGTTAGGAAAACTCTCTAAAGCTTGATCATATAAGCTATCGGCAAGTTTATAATTCCGCATGGCGATTAGTTGGCGGGCTTTTAAGCCAATTATTATCGGGTGCCTCAACATCCCTGGATTGGTTATTTTATTAAGAGTAGTGATACTGGCATTTACATCTTTATTCAAGAATGAACTAAGCGCAAGTCCATAGTATTGAGCATCTAAGCTAACGTAGCGTTTTTTTGTAATCGCATTATTGTAAAATTTTACGGCTTCTTCACTGGTTAACTGACGTACCCGGCATTTTTCACGCACTAGGAGAAAATCAACACTATCTTGACGCATTTTTACGGGTAGCTGGTTTGCCCGCGTTTCTGCTTCACTTAATCTTTCTACCGTTACCGGATGAGTTTGCAAAAATGCTAGAGCATCGTTGGCATTAAATTTATATGCATCTTCCATGCGCTGAAAAAATTCTGGCATTGCATGAGCATCGAAACCGGCCTGATACATCAATTGTTGGCCGACACGGTCGGCTTCGCGCTCATAGTCGCGCGAAAAAGAAAGCATGTTTTGAATTGCCATCCCCTGGCCGCTTTGCATTGCAATCATTGCTGCACCTGGAGAAACGGGTGCCATTAGTGCCCCGGCAAGTATCCCGGCGATAGTCATCCACTGCCCCCGATTAGCAATACTTATATTCCGGAAGATATGATGCTGAACTACATGCCCTATCTCATGAGCCATTACCGAGGTTAGTTCAGCTTCAGACATGGTAGTATAAATTAATCCATTATATAGACAAATATAACCGCCTGGGAGAGCAAATGCATTGATCTCCTTATCTTTTATCAAGTAGAAATTAAACTGCTGTCCAGCAAGTGGGGAATAGCTAACTAATGTTGAACCAATATTATTTAGATAGTCAAGACAATCAAAGTCTTCAAGCATGCTGCCTTGAGCGTAGATATCAAGTATCACTTGGCGCCCAAGTAGATCAGCTTGGTATGGCGTAAGATTGGTACGATCACTATCCCCCAAGTCAGGAAGGCCATCAATACCTGTTGCAAAGCTATTATGCGTACAAGTTCCAAGTGCAACCCCCATTGATGTCGCGCTTAAAACCTGCTTTAAAAACCCACGTCGAGATAAATCAACTACCAGTTCAAGTTGAGCTTGCGGTGATTTATTCCTCGACTGATAAAGCTGCTCGAGATACTTATTCAGCAACTTCATTTTTACACACTTTCTATTGAAGTTGGGTAGCTAGCCCAGCTAAGTATTTTTTCTGGTTTTGAGCAAAATTCTTATCTTGGCTTTGGCTATCAAATAACCGCATTGTAATTATCGTTGTATTTCCTTGCGGGGTTAATTTAATTGTATATAATGGCCGCATAGCTGATTGTGCGGCTGATTCACCACCACCAAACCATTTGCTAAAGAAGCCTGGGTCAGGATTATCAACTTGCGATTGCAATGGATAAACATAGTATTCACCATTGCTGCGATTTTTATCAACAACGCCAAGGCCCACACGATCAAGCGCGATGGCAGTCCGCCACCAAGCCCGGTCAAACTGATCTTGTAACACCACCTGTCCGTTTACTACACTTGCTTCTTTTGGTTGAGCAACGACTTGTGCTACTATTTTTTTAGCCTGTTCATCTGGAACGCCGCTAAAAACCATAAATTGGGTTAAAAATTCAAGCTCTAATTGGGGGTTTGACGGACGAGGCACCCATTTCGTTCGCTGAGTATCCGATGAAGCCTTACTTGAAGTAGTTGATATACCCTGATTGCCGCATCCTTCATAGTCCTCATCCATCTGGTAGTTGGTATCCATTATAACTACATCTTTACCGTTTTGCCAGATAGTCACGCGATACATATACATTGAGTTAAGGGAATACATACCACCCCAGCCAACCCAATCGAAGAAACCGCGGACACCAACTCCTTGAGGTACTTTAGTATTACGTGAAGCCCAATCGGTTTGGATCACTCCAATTGCCTGGTTTTGATATTTAACTGCCAAGCCAAGTTGATTAATATAGGCAACCATTATTGGCCAAATTTTATCTACTGACTGGTTTTCTAAAGTCAACCAACGCTGCGAACCTCCTTCTTGGATTACCATCCCAGGAATATTGGCAGCTTTATAGCTTTGCTGAAGTTGGGGCTGAGTTGCCATTTTATAATTTGAGTTTAAATCTGGCGAACTTAACCCTGGCGGGGTCGCTAATGTATTACTTGATCGTGGCGCTGCAGAGGTATATGCGGCTTGCGAATCTACGGTTCCACATCCAACTAGGCTTAAACCACATACTAAGCTTAATAATCTAACTTTAAGTTTTTTTTGCATATAATTATCCTGAAATTTCAGCAAGGCATTCTTCTAAGCGCGTGCGATAATTGCTACTTAGCTCGGTTAATGGTAGCCGTAAAAATGCTGACTTAATTCTACCTTCAAAATATAATCCCCATTTTACCGGAATCGGATTTGCCTCAACAAATAATAGGTCATATAAACCTAACAACTGGCGGTTAATTTCACTAGATTTCACCTTATCGCCAGCTATTGCCAGATTACACATACGAACATAGTGTTTTGGCCGAATATTACTTACTACGGAAATAACTCCATCACCGCCACAAAGCATTACTGCCAAAGCAGTAGCATCGTCTCCTGACAATAGCGTAAAATGACTTGGTTTATTCGCAATCAAATATAATGCACGCCGTATATCGCCAGTTGCATCTTTGATAGCAACAATGTTGGCATGTTCTCGAGCCAAGCGTAAAGTTGTTTTATCGGCTAAATTACAGCCTGTCCTACCCGGTACATTATATAAAATGATTGGATATTTTGAGGCTCTAGCAACTGCCTGAAAATGGAGATAAAGCCCTTCCTGGGTTGGTTTTACATAATATGGAGTAAGACACATCAAATAGTCCACTCCAGCAATATCATTAACCTTCTTGATAAAGTCCAGTGTAGCCTCAGTACTGGCTGTACCCGAACCAACTATTATTGTCACCCGCTTATCCACTTTAGCTATAACAAATTTTATAAGCTTAATTTTTTCAATTTCTGATAAAGTAGCAGCCTCGCCTGTCGAGCCATTAACCACTAATCCGCTAACCCCACTTTCAATTTGCCACTCAATCAAATTTTGAAGAGCATCAAAGTCTATATCGCCGCAGTTATTCATTGGCGTAATTAAAGCCGTAATACAACCCTGTAACATATTTCTTAACACCTATATCTAAAATCTAAAAAGTATAACCATTCACTTGATTTTGTAATAGTCCACCAAGCATTAATTCAATTTTTGATTTCACGTCTACACCTGCCTTATCATGATGAAATTGCACCCCGATACCAGTGGGATAACCAACCGCCGCTGCAGGAGATACCCAGTTTACGATACCTTTTACCGCTAGTGGTTCCATATTATCCGGTAAATTTAAAATCAAAAATAACTCATCGCCCAGTTTGTGGCTTGATTCCCCACTTATAAATAGCCCACCATATTTGAACTGCTGAATATACATCTTTAGCAATTCCTGTTTGGTACTTATATTTAATTTTAATATATTATTCATTATCTGTACCTACTTTTTTGCTTTCTTACTTGGCCTGCCGCCTTTTCCTTCATGGCGCAACCTTTCCTGACTATGCACTTCAGTATTTAAGGTCATATTCTGAATATAGATTTTGGGATTAAATAAATCCCCATTGATCTCTACAGGAATCGAGACTGATTTAATTCTTTGACTATTTAAAGGCAGTATACTACTTACATTTATTTTATAATCAATTTTAGTTTCAGCAAAATTAATTTGCCCATCGCCACTTGCGGCAATGGTTGGTGAACTGAAATTTATATCACTCTTATCAGAAACGCCATTAATAAAGTCAAAATCAGCTTTTAACTGGGTAAAATTAGTGGTCATCCCCTTACGGTTTTGAAACGCAGCCAAATTTTCAGGACTAAGAAATAAGCTAAAGTCTACACCATTAAAGCCGCCATCGATAACTCTTAAGCTAATCTGTCCATTTAGTTTCCGATGAAGGTCTTCGTAAGTCATAACGCCATTTGCAGTGGTATTAATCAACAAGTTAGCCTTACCTTGAATCGCTGAAACATTAAATAAATTGGTAAAAAGCTTCTGTAAGCTTACATCGCTAATTTGCTGCTGAATTAAAAAATTATATGATTCACCAACTTTTGAAATCTGTGCAGTACCGGCAATCCCTCCACCATAGGCATTGGCTTGAAAGTTTGATAATTTCAATTTATCATCTTTAACCTGAAAAGAGGTTTTTACATTGGAAAGATTTATCCTACTTAAATCTACTTGCGTAAAACTTAAATCAGCGTCTAAATTAAACCAGTTTAACCAAGAAAGCGGCAGAATGCTTTTATCTGAGTATAACGGTAAAATATCGCCATTATTGGCATCGGTAACTAGTTTCGAAAGGTCTAAACCACCTAATACGCCAACTAAATGTATTGTGGGCTTAGCTTGGGCATGTTCATAGCTAATTTTAATTTGCGCTGGATTATTATCTATTTTCCCCGAAAGGTTTAATTGAGTGGTTTCTTTAGCCCCAAAATAACTACAACTCCCGTGTAATCCTGCATTTATAGTATTTGTAGTATTATCGCTATTACTAGTAGTAATTTTGGCGCCAATATTACAGCTATTATTAGTAAGGTTCAATAGCTTATCTAAAGTGCTGCCTTCTAACTCTAACATAATGTTCAATTTGGTTTTGGCATTAGTAGCATCATATTTAACATTTATTGAATTTGCTGTAAAATCATTAAAATTATCAGTTTCGATACGATGGGCGTCTATATGATAAACCTGGTTAAAGTTATTTAATGAATTAAGAATAGTAGCATTAAGATTGTCTATAGTCAAACCATAGCCTGATAGCAAAATAGTATTGATGTCGACTGTACCATTGTATAATGAATTATTAATCAACCCTTTGGTATTTTCGACCCAGAGCTCCTGATTAGTATAAGCATAGTGCCCTTGAGACTGAAATTCCATATTAACTTTTGGGCTGGTAATACGAGTAACCAAGCTAGATATTAAAACCTTATTATTTTCAATCCCCCCAAAAAGGCCCCGGATATCTACATCAGCATTCGAGCGGGCAATCCTAAAATTCATGTGCATTTTGGGTTCAGAAGTTAAGCCTGAAACTCTAAGGTTTGCATCCCTGATAATATACTTGTCTTCACTCTCAACTAAGTTAAGATTGGTAATCGAAAAATTAGTTAAATTACTGAATTCAGATTTTGCAATTGTTCCATAATCGAGCAAATTTGCATAATTTACTTTATTAATATTAGCTTGATAAAATGTGACACCATTAAAGGCAATACGCTTAACTTTATAATGGCCAATTATCAAGTCAGGCCAGGAAAGCTGGCAATTGGCAGTATTAATATGCAAAATTTTACGATGATTTTTGTCTTCAACAGTTAAATCTGCAATAAATAGGCTCAATCCGTGCCATGATCTAGGTTCAACACTACCATTAATGACTACGGCATAATTTTGGTTATTAAATTGGCTAATTACAATCTGTTTAACTTTTTCAGCATTAAACCAATAGAAAAAGAATAAAAGTGGAATCCCAACTGTTGTAAATAAAAGGATAAAAAGCGGCCAAGCAATCATACGAATGTGTTTGCGCGTTATCCTTAACGGAAAAATTTTTTGCATCGTTAGAGTTACCTTAGTAACATATATTTCTCATGTAATTGAGCAACTTTAAGCAAAAGTTCCTCAATATTACCATTATTTTCTATAATATCATCTGCTAGCTCAATTTGTCTTTCACGCACTACTTGGCTAGCCAATATCTGGTCAACCTCACACTGGGTTAACCCACTGCGTTCTTTTAGTCTTTTAACCAGTTCTTTATATTCGCAATCAACAAAAATATTGCGCTTCGTCAACTCTAAATAAGTTTGGGTTTTAAATAAAAGTGGTACAACTATTATGCAATAAAGTGCATGCTTATTTTGATTAAGTTCACTAAAAGCTTCCGCCTTAATCATCGGGTGCAAAATTGATTCTAACTCTAATCGTCTGTCGGTATCGCTAAAAACAATTTTTCTCAGCTTACCCCTATTCAATGATCCGTCAGAGTCAAAAACTCCCGCGCCAAAGACTTGGCGGATAAAGGGTAGCGCCTTACCTCCAGTAGAGGTCAATTGATGTGCTATTAAATCGGTATCAACAATATGCACACCTTTTTTGGCAAATATATTGGCAATTGTAGTTTTGCCGCTGCCGATTAAACCAGTCAGACCAATTACTAGCATATATAGTCTTCTTACTAAAATACTACAATTTGAAATAAGCTGTTAGCAAATAAGAATGTAAGTATACCGGCAATACCCAAAAACGGACCAAAAGGAATCGGCTTACCTTTTACTAGCCGCCCGCTAATTCTCATAATTAATGCATAAACTAGCCCACTTAACGAAGCAAGTATCAAAATACTTAGTAAATTATGCCAGCCAAGCCAAGCGCCTAAGGCAGCTAAGAGCTTAAAGTCGCCATAGCCCATACCCTCTTTTTTGGTAATAAGCTTAAATACCCAATAAACTAACCATAAAATAAGATAGCCTGCAACAGCGCCTATAACCGCGTTTGATAGCCCACCACAAATATTACCATTTAAGTTAAATAATAAGCCAAGCCATACTAATGGCAAAGTCAGTTCATCAGGTAATAAGAAAGTATCGTAGTCAATTAAAACCAAACATATGATAAAGGCCGAGAAAATTAAGCCACCAATAATATCAATTGGTTCAGATACCGTAAAACCAACCGCAATAAACACTGCACCGGTTAATAATTCAACCAACGGATAACGAATAGAAATATGTAATTTACAGTTATAGCAGCGCGCACCAACTAAAAAATAGCCTAATAACGGAATATTTGCCCAGACCGGGACTTTATTATGGCATTTAGGGCAATGTGAGCTTGGATGGATTAAGTTAAAGGTGGCAGTATCAGGCTGTAACTGGCACTCTGATCCCAAAAGCTCGATGCACTGATTACGCCAGTTTCGCTGTAAGACTATAGGCAAACGATACACTACAACATTTAAAAAGCTGCCAACACAAATACCCAGTAAAAATAAACAGCTAGCCCGAAATAATAGGCTATTAAAAAATAAAAAGGCAAATAGTTCTATCATATTTTTATACTCAGTCAACTTAAAATCTGGATTTGAATTTAAATAAATCGCTACTCACTATGAGTAAACTCACCCAACAACATTGCCTAAATTGAATAATGGCAAATAAATGGCTACAATTATAGACCCTAATATACTTCCTAAGAATATGATTGTAGCTGGCTCAATCAAAGATAATAATGTTTCAATAGTAAGCTCGACTTCTTGATCATAGTAATCAGCTATTGATTGTAGCAGAAAATCTAGACTTCCGGCTTCTTCACCTACAGCAACCATCTGGTTTACCATATTAGGAAAAATATCGGTATTTAACATAGCGCCATATAAACTACTCCCAGCCTCTACATCTTTTTGGATATTTAACGTAGCTGCGCCATACAAGTAATTGTTCACCAAAAGTGCAATTGAACGCAAAGCTTCATTTAGTGGTACTCCCGCTGCAAAAAGTAAGGACAGCGTTCTAGTCCAGCGTGAAATCAAGCTTTTTTGTGCTAATTCACCAAATAGTGGTATTTTAAAAATAGAGCTATCCACAAAAAATCTAAATCGTGGATAAACTCGGTATAAAAACCGAAGCAGTAACACCAGACCTACAATTGCAATAATTGCAAGCCACCAATAATGTATTACAAAATTTGACAGGGCAATTACAATTAAAGTAGGAGCGGGCAATTTAGCCCCAACCCCTTCAAAAATCTTCTGAAACTGGGGAACCACAAACCCCATTACAACACCAAGCACAATCACCGAAACCAGCGCTACAATAATCGGGTATGCCATGGCTGATTTTACTTTGCGGCGAATGGCATCAATTTTCTCTCGATATTCTACATAACGTAATAGCAATACTTCAAGAATACCACCTTGTTCGCCAATTGCTAAAAAATTAACAAATAAAGGGTCAAAAACTTTTGGATAAGTACCAAACGACTCGGACAAACTCAAACCGTTTTCGACACCAAATTTGATATCCTCAAGAATTTCGTAGAATTTCTTATTTTCCTGACCATGGATTACAATATCAAATGCTTTTAACAACGGCACCCCTGACTTAATCACAACCACAAATTGTTTAACAAATACGGTAATCTCTTTGTCACTAACAGGCTTTTTAATTTTCTTTTTTGCCTGATCAGTTTTGTCACTACGTTCTTTAGTTGTTAAATCATGGATTTCCTTATTCCTGGCAAGTTTAGCAAATAAGTTTAGTTTTTTCTCCTGAGTGCCCATCCGTCGCCGAAAAGCCTGTAGAACATCACCAAGAAAAGAGAAGCTACTACGCGGTTTAACGCTTATCGGGATGATTTCACGCTTCCTAAGCTTAACGCGGGCAATGATTGCGGTTGGCGCCTCGATTGTTCCGGTCACCAAGTCGCCATTTTTGGTTCGCCCTTCATAAAACCAGGTTAGCCGGCGTTCATTTATGTTTCTTGCCATACTACTAGTTACCTATTTGTATTTGCTTCTACTTCAAAGAGTGAAGTTATTCCTTGCCTTACTTTTTCTAATCCACTTTGCCTTAAGCTCAACACCCCTTCTTTACGGGCTTGTTCGGAGAGTTCAACAGAAGTCGCATTTAATAAAATCATCCGCTTCAATTCATCGGAAATTGGCATTACTTCAAATATGCCAATTCGGCCTTTATACCCTGTATTATGGCAAGCATAACAACCAACTGGTACATATGGCTGCCATCCTTTTTCTACCTCTTCCGGAGAAAAACCAGCAGTCAATAACACACTTTTGTCAAGCTTTGCCATTTTCTTGCACTGAGGACATAGCTTACGTACCAAGCGCTGAGCGACAATCGTCAAAATTGCATCACCAACATTATATGTTGGAATTCCCATACTAACTAGTCGGGTTAGCGCAGAAGAAGCATCATTAGTATGTAACGTAGATAAAAGCAAATGTCCGGTTTGCGCGGCTTTAATTGCCATTTCTGCGGTATCTTTGTCACGGATCTCACCAATCATTATCACATCCGGATCTTGGCGCAAAAAAGCACGTAACGCCAAACCAAAATTGAGCCCAGTTTTTTCATTGATCGCCACCTGATTTATGCCATTTAGTGGAATTTCAACCGGATCTTCCGCCGTTGAAATATTACGGCTACTATCATTTAATATATTCAGGCAAGTATATAAAGTTACCGTTTTACCCGAACCAGTTGGCCCTGTAACTAAAAACATGCCATAAGGCCGGTTAATAGTATCCATTATAATTTTCTTCTGCTCCGGCTCGAACCCTAATGCTTCAATCCCTAAACTTGCTGCTTTGCGATCTAAAACCCTTAAAACAATTTTTTCGCCAAAAGGCGTTGGTAAAGTACTAACCCTAAAATCAATTATTTGATTTTGTGACAATGAAAGGCGCAACCGACCATCTTGGGGTATACGCTTTTCGGAGATATCCATTTTTGAAACTACCTTAATCCGGGCAGCGATTTTATCTTTTAACGCAATTGGCGGTGAGGCGACTTCGCTTAATGCTCCATCAATCCGGTAACGCACCCGGTAATTCTTTTCATAAGGTTCAAAATGGATATCGGATGCCCCCATCTGTACTGCATCAAAAATCATTTTATGGACAAATTTAACTATTGGCTGGTCATCGTCGCCGGAATTCACCATATCATTGTTAACATCGATATCTTCTGCAAAATCAATACCGTCCAGGGCATCTTCATCAAGATCTATTGTTTTGAAATAATTAGTGCTATTTTGGTTTATAACCCGCTCAAGAGAATGTTCATCAACAATAATTAAGTCAACTGACAAGCCAGTTTTAAATGTTATCTCGGCAAATAACTCCCGATTTGTGGGATCAACCACTGCCAATTTAAGACGTTTGCCGCGGATAGTCAATGGCAAAATTTTATTAACAATAATATAGTCAGTAGGCAGCAAATTTTTTGGCATAAATTCAAGGTTGAAGGCATCAACATTAAGCGCCGGAATACCATAAAAAGTAGATAATACTTCCATAACCCTCATACTAGTTAACTCGGGTTTAAGTTTACCAATTGCCGCGATCAAAGAAATTTTCTCTGATACGCTAATTTCATTTACTTTTTTTATCTCTTCTTCACTAATTAACTTGGCTTGGCTAAGAATAGTAAAGATTCCACTGTTAACTGCCATTATTTATACCTAGAATCGGGTTAAGTATAAGTATTTTTAGGGAATGAAGATTAAACATTCTCATTCTTTTTGGTATATGCACTAGATTTGCATTCAATATTTTAACATGACATATTGCAAGTAACTAGGATAATACACTAATTCTAACCCTTTCAGCCCAGAATTTACCTACATTCATTACTTCAAAACAAACATTATTGATTCTAAAACACACACCATTAGTCGGTATTCCACCTAAGTATTTCATAATCAAGCCGTTAATCGTAATTGAATCATAACTAATTGGAATACCTAAATTATATGCTTCGTTAAAATCACGGACCAAGGTAGCTCCATCAACGATATACCTATTTGGCGCTTCTTCTACAATCAAGTAATTCCGATGTGGAGCATCGGTTGTAAAGTCACCAAAAACAACTTCCAGCATATCTTCAAGGCAGGCAATTCCTAAAGTATCTCCATACTCATTAACAACCATAAAAATTCGTTCTCTTGTTTTTTGCGCTATTGCCAGATGCTTGATAACTAATAAAAAATCCGGTATATAGTTGATTTTTCTTATAATCGACTGTAAATTTTCTTTACTATAATCAGTATTAATTAAGATCAATACGTCTTTAACATGTACGTAGCCTAAAATATTATCTATTTTTCCTGCATAGACAATAATACGTGTATGATGACCCTGCTGTAATTGTTTGCGAATTAAATTAATATCATCCTCGATATTTATCATTTCTACATTACGTATAGGTATAATCACTTCACGTACAGTTAACTGTTCTAATTCAAGAGAATTTAGCAATATAGAGCGATGCCGTTCATGAAATGGCGAGCGCTTATCGGCTATAATTGCTTTTAATTCATCAAGCGAGGTGCCATCTTGGTTACCTACCCCTATGAGCCTAGTTATTCCATAAACGATCACATCAATGAACCAAATTAAGGGTTTAGTTATAATAAAAAGATAATATAGCGGAATGGATACTAGACGTAATACATGCACTGGGGCTTTGGACGCAATTATTTTGGGAGCAGCTTCAGAAAAGATAATAATCATCAAAGTGACAAATAAAGTTGCTAATGACAATATTAATTGATGCCCAGAACCAAATAATTGTAATACCAGCATTGTTGATAAGGTTGTTACTAAAGCATTAAAGAAGCTATTGCCAAAAAGA
This sequence comes from uncultured Neisseria sp., assembly GCA_964386295.1. Lineage (GTDB taxonomy): Bacteria > Pseudomonadota > Gammaproteobacteria > Burkholderiales > UBA11063 > Aquella. The sequence continues at coordinate 18,032 of CAYLRR010000029.1, read as the reverse complement.
CTAAAAATCAGTACTTTTTCAAGCTGCTTTTTTAGTAAAAGTGCATAGCCTGCCCATTTATGTTTTTCAGCTAGGCTAATAAGGCGATGCTCAGAAACCGCAACGCTTGCAGTTTCGAGAAACGAGAATAAACTTGCGACCAAGAGGAGAATAAACAAACCAAGACAGCTAAGTAGATACATATTCAGTTAGTTCAATTTTTTTAGTTAAGAAGAAGGATATTATCAAAGTTTACAGGCTTATGCAGGACTTTCCCTGACTTTATCGAAAATTCTCCTTTTTTCACTCTAAATATAATCTAAAATAATTGGCAAATTAAAAAAGGAGAGATTAAGTCCCTCCTTCAAATATTTAAAAAGTATGCGTAAAACCTACCGCACCGGTGCCATTATTGACCCATTTAGAACCACTGGTCGTAATGTTACCCGGTTGACCGGTCGTGGACATAATGGTATTTTGGGCAGCTGCACCATACCATAATTGACCATAGTTGATAAAAGCAATTGTTCGTGGCGTAATATTCCAGTCAAGTTCAGCAATTATTTGCTGGTAACCAGTGCCACCAATTTGGTTATTTCCAGCAATGATATCCCACGGGGTCCCCCCATCCATCATGTTCGACCCAAATACATAACCTAGTTTGGGCGTCCAATTATCAATATGCCAACCAAAGCTTATACCAGCTTCCGCAGTAGATAAGACTGCTTGATTTAATGCACAATAGTTATTGGTACAACTAGCTTGGTTAATGTATTGGCTATTTACACCATTTTGGCTTGGATTTTGGATCCAGAAGTTATTTAAGTTCCCCATCCCCGGAACGGAAAACCAACCTAGCCCCTGGGAAATTTGGCCGCCAACACCTACAAACCAACTATCAGGGTCATTGTACTTAGCCTCAAGCCTACTTATATAAGCATTTAGCCCTTGGGAAACAGTTTGATTAGGGTTTCCGATATATCCTGGCTGAGTTCCTCCCATTGATTGATAAACCCCGACATTTTGCCATAACTGGTTATTCCAGGTAACAGAAAAATAGCCTGGCTGGTAAAATAGTCCAAAACCAAGGACCGGTGCATTGTTAAACCCGTTCAAGCCGCCTGCAAACATCCCATTACCATTTGCCCCGCCCGTATTAAAATTACCGTCTTGGTTAAAGCTATAGTATAGAGAAAAGAATGTATTACTCCAAGATGGTGAATCGTACCTTACGGTTTCTGGCAATACCGCAAGCATCCGGTCATAATTACCCATAGCATTGGCGTTATTACCATTATAGATATCAATTGCGCCTGTATTAGTACGAAAAGTATTTGAAAGGTTACCAAGCCGAATGCGTCCCCAGTCTCCTTGAAGTCCAACATAGGAATCAGAAGAAGCTAAGGTGTTTAAACCACGAGTAACATTTCCTGCAGGTGCATTTGCTGCACCATTAGGACTTTGCGGTGCCCAGCCTGATCCAGTGGATTTTTGATAAGCCTCACCTGAAGTAATGTTCAGAAATTGTTCTACCTGCCAAATTGCAGCTGTCTGGCCATAAACAAGGTCAACTCCACGAATCCCAAAATAAGAACCATAGTCTTGGATTGAAGTAGTCCCTGGCTGGACTTGGTTAGCACTGGGAAAGGTATCATTCTCTAGCGCTGCAGCAACACGGCCATATAAAGTAACATCAGCATAAACACTAACTGTAGCTGATGCCAAACTTGCAATAAATAACTTTTTCTTCACGTTTCCGCCTCCAAGTTTATTATTGATCACTGAAAAATCAATATTTTCCAGCGTATTTAGCGTACCCCTTCTATGAACGAAATCTTAATTAAAATAAGAATAAGTATCTGTGGGCTTTGCTCATTATTATTATAGTAATTTGCCACATAAAAAATGGCCGCGATGGCGGCCATTTAACTCATGTTAGCTTTAGAAAGTATGAGAGAAACCAACAGCGGCAGTTCCGTTATTGATCCATTTTGAACCATTGGTAGTAATGGTGCCATTACCAGTAGAGCTTGTCGGGTTTTGGCCGCTGCTACTCATGATAGAATTCTGGGCAGCTGATCCATACCAGATTTGGCCATAGTTGATAAATGCAATTGTACGTGGAGTAATATTCCAGTCAAGCTCGGCAATTGCCTGTTGGTAGCCGGTATTACCAATTTGGTTATTTCCGCTAATGATATCCCATGGCGAACCGCCTGCCATCATATTAGCACCATAGACATAACCAATTTTTGGTGTGAAATTACCTAAATGCCACCCTAAACTAAGGCCGGCCTCAGCAGTTGATAGCACTGCTTGGTTTAAGGCACAATAGCCGCCAAGACAACTAGCTGAATTAATATACTGGCTATTTACACCATTTTGGCCTGGGTTTTGAATCCAGAAATTATTTAAGTTACCATTACCAGGTACTGCAAACCAGCCTAGTCCTTGAGAAATCTGGCCACCAAAACCTAAGAACCAGCTATCTGGGTCATTATAGCTTAACTCCAAACGGCTTACATATGCATTGATACCTTGTTGCACATAATTTGAACCAATGTTACCTGGCTGGGAACCACCCATGCCTTGGTAAATACCAGTATTCTGATAAATTTGGTTATTCCAAGTAAAGGCATAGTTCCCTGGGGTGTAGAATAAACCGAAACCGTAAACCCCAGCATTATTATAACCATTTAAGCCACTTGAGCCATCAAGGCCATTACCATTGGCACCTCCGGTATTATAGTTACCATCTTGGTTAAAGCTATAATAAGCGGCAAACGAGAAGTCACCCCAAGCAGGTGAGTCATAACGAACGGTTTGTGATAATACCGCAAGCATACGGTCATATGTTCCAAATACGTTGGCATTATTACCGCTATAAACGTCGACTGCACCAGTATTCGTACGGAATGAGTTGGATAAGTTACCCACACGAACACGACCCCACCCGCCTTGTAAACCGATATAGGAATCTGATGTTGCTAAGGCATTTGCAGTATTCGTTGGCTGGCCATTTGAACCACTACCAGGATGGTTCGGCACCCAGCCAGAGCCAGTAGTATTTTGATAAGCTTGGCCAGAGGTAATATTCAGGAATTGCTCTACCTGCCATATTGCTGCTGTTTGACCATAAACGTTATCGGTACCGCGGATACCAAAATAAGAACCATAATCCTGAATTGAAGTTGTACCTGGTTGTACTTGGTTGGCACTAGGGAATGAGTCGTTTTCCAATGCAGCAGAAACTTTACCGTATAATGTAACATCTGCGAATGAACTTGCTACAAGCGAGCCAAGCACAACCGCCAAAATCTTTTTAGTCATTTAGATGCCCCTTCCACAAAGCACAAATGTTGATTTAATAAGTTGTATTTTTTTAATTTTCCTAATATAAATAGCATTGCGATGAGCAATACGAAGCCTCACCCCGTAACTTTAGCATAGTTATTTGGACTAAAATCCTACTGCCTATCCGAAAATCATATTTTTCAGCCAAATAAGCTCAATTTCAACTATTTTTTTGTTGCATTTACGCACTTAATAATTATCCACCACTTCTAAATTTATTTCGGTTACACATTACGCAAAATTTTACTAAATGTCACCATTACGTTGAAATTAGCTATCTAGCTACCATACAACCTTTATTCCCCACTACTTTTGGACTAAACTAAAAACGCTATTTTTAGGCTTCATTTCTATTAATTGCTCCAGCATACTTTAGAATATATCATCCGAGTAAATAAGATTCGTAACAATGTAAATCAATTGGCTCCTTTAATTCAAAAATTTAAAGTTTAGAAATGGTATAATATTCGCTATTTAGCATTAATAAATACTAATTTTAATGACGGTGAAAATATTTATGGCTGAGATCAAGATTATCCAATTCGAGCAAGTTAGCAAAAATTATAGCGGTAATATTACTGCCTTAAACAATCTAAGTTTTGAGATAGAAAAAGGTGAATTGGTCTTTTTGGCTGGCCCATCAGGTGCTGGCAAATCAACTATTTTAAAGTTGATTGCTGGAATCGAGGTTGCAAGCTCTGGCAATGTCATCGTCAATAATATCAACTTAGGTAAAATTAGCCAGAATCATCGCACCTTTGTCCGTCAGCATATAGGATTTGTTTTCCAAGATCATAAAATTTTGTTTGATAGGAACGTATTTGATAATGTCAGATTAAGTTTAGACATTACTGGCCTTTATACCGAGGAAGAAACCAAAGTAAGGGTTCAAAAGGCTTTAGAGAATGTTGGGCTGGAACATAAAATCCATGCACGGCCTGAACAGCTCTCAGGCGGGGAGCAGCAACGGCTATGTATCGCTCGAGCGGTAGTCCACCAACCTAAAATATTACTTGCAGATGAACCAACAGCAAATCTTGATCGGGCAAATGCTCTAAAAATATTAGAATTATTTAAATCATTCCACCGATCTGGGGTGACTATTATCATTTCAGCTCACGATGAATCAATTCTAGGTGATTATGGCAAGCGTATTATTCGCTTAAATCAAGGGCAATTTCGAGGATAATGATGAAGAAGATTATTTACCACTGGCATAGCTTTAAACAAGCTTGGGCAACTATATCTAAAAGCCCGCTTGAGCATTTGATTAATATTCTAGTACTATCATTAATCATTACATTATGTATTTTTACCCTAGCTATTAACAACAGCTTAAATATTTGGCAGCAAAAAAACATAGTGTATCCACAGATTATGCTATATATGGATAAAGATGCCAGTAAAGATGATATCAACTCAATCGACAAGAGCTTAAAAAAATATAGCAAAGTGTTAATCCGTGATTTTCATTTTATCAGTAAAGAACAAGGATTAGCTGAATTACAGCAGGATCAAAAGCTCAAAGAAATTGCGTCAGACACAATCGAAAGCAACGTTAACCCATTACCGGATATTTTTGTAATTGACACTAATACAGCTGAGAGCACCGAGTTACAGCATTTGAATTTAAAATTAGGTCAGCTGCCTAAAGTTGTTGATGTACAGATGGACTTGGCTTATGCTGCAAAAATTAGAGACCTTATAGGCTTTAGCAACCAGATTGGCCTATTTTGCCAATGCCTATTCATTATTGTATTAAGTTTGGTTGTCTATAATATGGTTCGCCTACAAATGTTACTTAAAAGTGATGCAATCTTGGTCTCAAGGTTAATTGGTGCTAGTGATAGCTTTATTATGCGACCACTTATCCATTATGCTGTATGGCAAGTAACGCTTGCAACTATTATTTCTGCTTTGGCATACTGCTATATAAACAAATTTTTTAATGGCTTATTTGCCAAATTTACTAACCTCTTTGGCAGCGGGTTTAATTTAAGTGCCATACCATTACTCGAATTTATAATTTTATGGATAATCTTGATTATATTTACCATATTTACTGTATTTTTAGCCGTTCGTTGGGTATTTAGAAATACGCATAGCAATTAATGTTTAATAAAGAAATAAATGAAATTATCAGATTTTGATTATTATTTACCAGAAGAGCTAATCGCTACAACTCCGCTTGCAGATCGAAGCCAAAGTCGCTTACTAGTTGTAAACGGTCAGCTTGAAGACCATAGCTTTAATGAAATTATTAACTATATTAATTCAGGTGACTTACTGGTTATAAATAATACCAAAGTAGTAAAAGCACGGATTTTTGGTTCAAAACCAAGTGGCGGCAAAGTAGAGGTAATGCTAGAAAGAGTGATTGATAATAATAATTTAATTGCTCATTTAAGAACTAGTAAATCCATTAAATTAGGCATGGAAATTATTTTACCAGCTAATTTGAAGGTACATGTTAAAGAACGTATTGAGGGTGGTTTATTTAAATTAACAACTACTGAATCTATTGACCTATTTGATTATTTAGAAAATCACGGCAATCTTCCGCTTCCTCCTTATATGCACCGGCAAGCTGCAAGGCTTGATGAAGATCGCTATCAGACAGTCTATGCCAAACATAAAGGCTCGGTCGCAGCCCCGACCGCCGGGTTACACTTTACTAAAGAAATTCTCGATAAACTCATGCATAAAGGGGTTAAAATTGCCAATGTAACTTTACATGTTGGCTCTGGCACCTTTAAACCGGTTAACGTAGAAAATATCTCTGAGCATAAAATGCATAGTGAAATATTCCATGTTGATCAACAAGCCATCGACTTAATCCAAAGTACCAAATTAGCTGGCGGCAAGATTATAAGTGTTGGAACTACAAGTTTAAGAACTCTCGAAACGATTGCTATTCGAGGGCTATTTCCACAAAGTGGCGAGACAGATATATTTATTACCCCAGGGTTTGAATTTAAATTAGTCGATAAATTGATAACCAATTTCCATTTACCCAAGTCAACGCTATTAATGCTAGTCTCTGCATTTGCCGGTAAAGAGCCGATCAAAAACGCCTACGAGCATGCAATTAAAAACAAATACCGCTTCTTTAGTTATGGGGATGCCATGCTACTAAGCCGCAAGGATATAAGAAATGACGATAAATAAAGATCAGGATCATAAAACTCACTTTGGTTTTAAAACTGTTGATGAGACTCAAAAAGCTAATTTAGTGGCCGATGTATTTCATTCTGTCGCTAAAAATTATGACATTATGAATGACGTTATGTCATTTGGGTTACATCGGTTATGGAAGCAGTTTACCTTTTTTACCGCAGAAATTAAAAAGGGTGATAAAGTTCTGGATATTGCAGGCGGGACAGGCGATATGGCCAAAGGGTTCAAAAAAATAGTTGGAGAATCAGGAGAGGTATGGCATACCGACATTAATTCCTCGATGTTAAAAGTTGGTCGAGACAGGCTTTTAGATGAAGGAATCTTGACGCCGCAATGCTTATGTGATGCAGAAAAATTACCGTTTCCTGATAATTATTTTAATGCAGTATGTGTATCTTTTGGGCTACGCAACATGACCCATAAAGATTTAGCCTTAAAAGAAATGTACCGGGTTCTTAAACCAGGCGGGGTGTTAATGGTTCTAGAATTTTCAAAAGTCCATAAACCTTTTGATAAATTGTATGACTTATATTCATTCAAGCTATTGCCTTTAATGGGTAAATTAATCGCCAAGGATGAAGAAAGTTACCGTTACTTAGCCGAATCTATCCGAATGCATCCTGACCAAGAAACTTTACAAAATATGATGTACAGCGCTGGCTTTGCAACTGTCAAATATCATAACCTCACTCTAGGTGTTACTGCCCTACATAAAGGATATAAGGCATAATGCTAAATCAGGTAGTAATTAAGGTATTTAACCGCTTTATTAAAGCTTCACCAAGCTCACAAGCTGAGCTACAAAAGCTTCAGAACCAGGTTATTTCCCTTGCCACTCCCCTGTTTGCAATCAATGTTCTAATCACAGGTGATGGGCTATTAGAATTAAGTAGCAATCAGGCAAATACTTTTATCAGAATTCCCCTTGCCACACTTAGCCACCTAATACATCAAGAACAAATTCGAACTTTTAAACTAATTAATATCGAAGGTGACCAAAAATTAGCTACTAGCTTCTTAACTGCTATTGCTAAGATAAATCCATCAGACATCCTTTATCAGCATAATTTACCAATTTTAGGTATTTTTGCAGTTACAATTGAAAATTTTATCAAACAATTAATTGAATACCTAAAACTTGTCCAAGACAATGCTATGCAATCTTTAAGTCAATATGCACAATATGAAATTGATTTTATTACCGATAAACATACGATGGAAGAATTTTTAAATCAGGTTGATGAATTAAATGAGCGGTGCCAATTATTAGCTAAACGTTTAGAAAAACTAACTTAGATGCGGGTCAAAGACATAACCAAACAACAATCCTCTGCCAATTAGCTGAGGAAGGCAGGAACATAATGCGTATATTTCGTTTACTAAAAATCCTAGTAACTTTCAAACGCTATGGATTATTTCAAATATTAACCATTGCGGATAAAACCAGCAAGAGTGCCAATTTAATTGAGTGGTCTTTATGGTTTATACCTGCCAAACACCGTGAAAAATCATTACCGCTGCGCTTAAAACTTGCTTTTGAGCAACTAGGACCTGTTTTTGTAAAGTTTGGACAATTACTTTCAACCCGACCAGACTTAATTCCACCATCATTCCTAGAACAGCTCGCCAAGCTGCAAAACCAGGTTAAACCATTTGATTCCCAGTTATCGCGTGACATAATCGAAAAGTCGCTTGGCCAGCCAATCCAAAAAGTTTTTAGCGAATTTAGTGATGATCCGGTAGCATCAGCTTCGATTGCCCAAGTTCATAAAGCTCGATTACTTGAAAATGGCAAGTTTGTTGCCGTAAAGGTAATGCGCCCTAAAGTTGCTAAGATTATCAATAAGGATATTCAATTATTAAAGCTAGTAGCAAACCTGGTTGAAAAATTATTTAGTGATGGGAAACGACTGCGCCCCCAAGAAGTAGTTAAAGAATTCGAAAACACTATTCATGAAGAGTTGGATTTCTTACAGGAAGCAGCCAATAGCACTGAACTGGCCCGGCTGCATCGCGACGATAATCGAATTATAATTCCCGAAATTTATTATGATTACTGCACCAAAGATATAATTGTTATGGAATGGATGAAGGGTACCCCAATTTCAAATATAGCAGAATTAAGGGCTAAAAATATTGATTTGGTAAAACTCTCTCACTATGGAGTCGAAATTTTTTATACCCAGGTATTCCATTTTGGGTTTTTCCATGCTGATATGCATCCTGGAAATATACTTTGCTCTCCTGATGGGCGTTATATTGCTCTAGATTTTGGAATTGTTGGTTGCCTTTCAGAAGAAGATAAGCGTTATTTAGCAATAAATATTTTAGCCTTTTTTAACCGAGACTACAAGAAGGTTGCTACGACCCATGTCGAATCTGGATGGGCGCCAAAAGATACACCAATCGAGCAATTTGAAAATGCCATTCGCGCAGTTTGCGAGCCAATTTTCAATAAACCGCTGGCGCAGATTTCATTTGCTCAAGTTTTAATCAAGTTATTCCAAGTTTCACGCCGTTTTGGGATTGTAGTTCAACCACAATTAATTCTATTGCAAAAAACGATAGTAAACGTCGAGGGTCTTGGCAGGCTACTTAATCCAGAATTAGATTTATGGAAAACTGCCAAGCCTATCCTTAATCGCTGGCTAAAAGAACAGATGGGGGTAAAAGGCTTTATTAAGAACTTTAAAGAAGAATTGCCTCACTGGTCATATACCCTTCCGCAACTGCCAAGGAATTTTGCTAATACATTAATTAAGTTACAAGAAAATTCGCAGTTAGCAAACAACTATCAGCAATTAGTTAATGAATACCGACGAACCAACTATTTACTAATTCTGTTAATTTTAATTTTATTAATCATCCTGGTAATTAAACTATAATGAGCTACGCCTTAATATTCGAAAATAATAGCTATTGTTTCTGTGAGCTAATTCGTAAAGAAACTAAATATTGTGTAATACGTACTTTAGACAAGCACATCGAAAAAAAGATCAAACTGGAAAATCATATCATAAACTTTGAAGAAGACCCTAATAGTATCAGCCAAAAAATTGAAAAACTGGCAGCCGAAATAGATATAGATTTACTATGGGAGCTAAGCGAAAATGAAACTAACTGGCAATGGGAAGCGCTAGTTGAGCTATACTATAACCAAAATGAGGAAATAGCGCCAAAGCTTGCCCTATTTTTGAAACTGGTTAGCCCAGAAGTATGCTTCAGTTATCAAGGCCAAGGAATATTTAAACGCAATAATGCGCAAGAAATAACAACAAAGAAATATCAATTAGAGCGCCAGGCAGAGTACCAACGGCAATTTGACGAAATTTATAATAAACTTATAAATCTAGAAAGGCCAAATTGGACTATTGATCCATTGACATTAGTAAATAAGCCTGATAAAAATTCTTTAGAATTTAAAGTAGCCCAAAAGGCGAGCAAAGAATTAAAAATATCAATGCTTGAACTCTTATTTAAGCTTGGCTATATCAATTCTGTTGATGAATTATTAATTAGTTCATTTACCAAGCACTATTTCCCTAATGGAACTACTTTGGCTCCAATTACCATTAATGACCATAGCAATGAAATCCCCTTAAATGATGATATTGCAATATTTTCCATTGATGATAGCCAAACTACCGAAATTGATGATGCATTTTCGTTACAAAGGATAGAAAGTGGTTTTATTGTAGGAATTCATATTTCTGCTCCCGCATTGAATCGGGAATTACTGAATATCGCAAGCGAACGCTTATCTACAGTATACTACCCCGGTAATAAAATCACAATGCTACCAGACAATGTGATTAGTCATTATAGTCTGGATCAAGGAAAAATATTACCAGTTGTAAGCATCTATTTTAATATTGACCATGACTTTACAATAATATCCCAGGAGACTAAACTCGAAAGAGTCATGATAAAAGAAAATCTCCGCACTGAAAGCTTAGAGCAACTATTTAATAGCGAGAATCTTGCAATTGACCATGGTTATCCGTATGAAAGTGAATTAAAGACTCTACACAAATTTGCCTTAAAGTTAGAAGAGCAGCGTGGGCGTCCTAGTGTCAATCAATTAATGGTCGATTATAACTTTGTGTTTGAAGATGGCAAGGTTAAGATAAAGCCGCGTTTAAGAGGTAACCCTATTGATAAATTGGTTAGTGAATTGATGATTCTTGCCAATTGTAGCTGGGGACGGATGCTAACTAATGCATTTATACCAGCTATCTACCGGGTAAAACAGCCTATGCAACCGGTAACCATGACCTTAACTCCAAATTCACATACGGGACTGAATGTAGATTATTATACTTGGGCAAGTTCGCCCCTACGCCGGGCTGTGGATTTAATTAATCAATCCCAAATTATAAGCTTAATAACTCGGCAAAAACCGTTAAGCAGCACCGATTTTGCCCTAGCAAATATTGTTGAAAACTTCGATGAGACCTATTCAGCTTATTTGAAATTCCAGGATAGTTTGGAGCGCTATTGGTCTCTTAGGTACTTAGAACAAGAAAATATTAGGCAAATAAAGGCAACCTATACCTATCGAAATAACGTCCAATTGGATGGAGTGCCAATTAGCTTGGATGTAAGCAGCATCACCAAAGCTCAGCCGCCTGGAAGTGAAATTACTCTTGCTATTGATAATATAAACTTTGTTAACCAGACTTTTGATTTTAGGCTAATAACACCACATCGGGATGAAGAAGGAGTTAAGGCCTAGTTGTTGGAAAATTCTGCCTACATCATGTCAACAATATAGAATATATGGTAGCCATAGGTTAATTAACGCTAAATTTGCCAACCTTATTGTTGTACGCAAATCAGCCCGATCGGCAGATTAGAAGATTTTGTATTATTACAAGACATATTTCCTGAAAATAATTGATAGTCACTAAGAGCCCACTCTGAATGCAAATAATTTTCATAACCGATATTGCCATAAATTGCTGCATCTGAACTGGTCCAGGCAAGGCAATTATCCTGACTAGCTTGCCAAAGAGGCTGATGTATTCCCCCTAAACCGGTCCAGGCAAACTCAATTGTTACAACAAAACTATTTTGTGTTGGTACAGGTATTATTGCTGACTCCGTACTTAGCCCAACCACTTCATTGCGGGTATTGATATAAGATGTATTCGGATAGATTACCCAATTAATATTTGGATTCCAACTCCGATTAACACCATCAACCAGAAGTGCTTTATAGCTGGCACCGGCAAGAGAAGATGGTTTACTCTCAGCAAAATTACATAGTGCATCAGCAGCTGCTATTCCATTTGTAAACGGGACACCAAGAATAGATTCAGCTTGAGATTTAATATCACCATTGAACCCATCTCCGTGGTTTGTTATACTAAAAACCATACATGGGTTACATTGCGCTGTTTTTTCCGAACTTCCGGCATTACAGCCAATTATTAGAGTAGGTAAATAATATAGTAGAATTAATCTTTGTTTAATTTTTCTCATTTAAGCTCCTTCAAATACTTTTTGCTATGTTATTAATCTTTCTTGTTCTTATATCTTAGGAATATCAATAGCTAAGGTTTCAGACCGGATTACACTATCTAGTTTATATAGTCGATTGTTTCTAGCATTTATCAAAACAACTAAACATAGCTAGATTTTATATTTATTTTTCAAATTATGAAATCAGCAAAATTGATGACTACGCCTAAGGATTAATAATTATAGGGGCTAAAGAGATAGTAATTGGATTATATGGGATTATATAGCTCTTTATATTCTACATTTAACCCCAAAGTCTTTAGATAATCAGTCAAAGCAATAATCCCATAGCGCTCGGTAACATAATGACCACCAGCAATAAAGGCCACTCCTGATTCTAAAGCCAAATTCATAACTGGTTCTTTAATTTCTCCAGTAATAAAGCAATCTACCCCCAGGTTTATCGCCTCTTCGAACATGCTATCGGCTCCCCCAGTACACCAGGCAACGTTACGGATAATTTTTTTATTATCGCCAAAATAGATCGGTAAATGACCTGTTTGCTTTTGGTAAAACTCTACCAAACTCATAAGGTTCATCGGGGTTTTCAATTCTCCGCTCCAAAGTAAATTTTGGTAGCCTGTCTGACTAGTTGCGTTTATATTTAATAGTTTAGCTAATTGGATATTGTTCCCTGTTTCAGGATGATTATCCAATGGCAAATGAAAAGCAATTAAATTTATGTCATTTTTGATCAATTTAGCAATTCGCTGGTACTTTAGTCCGGTTAAAGCATAATCGCTTTTATGCCAGAAAATCCCGTGGTGAACAATAATGGCTTGTGCATTTTTAGAAACTGCATAATCAATTAATGCAGAGGACAAAGACACTCCTGTCACAATATTATTTATCGTATCGCTGCCTTCGACTTGTAGGCCATTGGGGCAATAATCCTGATATTTGTTACTATCTAAATAAAGATTTAAATGGTTAACTAATTCTGAGCGCAGCATATCTCTAGCTCCTAAAGGTATATCGACTATAAGAGATCCAAAATACAAATAAATTATCTATTGAATCTGGTTAGGTAAATGGTTTGTATAATCTTGGACTTAATTTTATTTTACTATATCTAACTTAATAAAAAAAGCCCCATCTGAATGGGACTTTATTATAAACGTCATATAGTTTACAGCTCTTTAGCATGGCTTGCTAAATATTCAGCAACGCCTTCACTAGAAGCTTTCATGCCAGCTTTACCTTTATTCCAGCCAGCTGGGCAAACTTCACCATGCTCTTCGGTAAATTGTAATGCATCAACCATACGTAACATTTCATCAACATTACGGCCTAGAGGTAAATCATTAACTACCATATGGCGAACAACGCCAGATTTATCAATTAGGAACGAGCCACGGTAAGCAACACCACCAGCAGCTTCAACGCCAAAGCTTTGGCAAATTTCATGTTTAATATCAGCAACTAAAGTATAACCTACTTGGCCAATACCGCCTTTTTCTACAGGGGTATTCCGCCATGCACTGTGAGTAAAATGAGAATCAATCGAAACACCGATTACTTCAACATTTTTAGCTTTAAATTCAGCTAAGCGATGGTCAAAAGCTATTAGTTCAGAAGGACATACAAAAGTAAAATCTAAAGGATAAAAGAATACAACAGCGTATTTGCCTTTAGTAGCTTCTTTAAAGTTGAAATTATCAACAATCTCGCCAGAACCTAAAACTGCCGCTGCAGTAAAGTCAGGTGCTTCTTGACCAACTAATACTTGTGGATAAAAATAATTAGTATCGCAACAACTCATAAGTCACTCCTTAAATAATTTAGTAAAATACTCGGACAATATTTTAGCATTTTTACTTAGCCAAAAAGGAACTAATTAATTGCTGCGTTGCACCATAACCCTAGTAATATCAATAGATTCCACAAAATGACTTTATATTAACACATTAATTTAGTTACAAAAAAGAACAGATTCGCAAAAAATTTTTGCAAATTTCTCTTTACTTAATGTATAATACCGCCACGTGTATTATCGTTTACTTTAAATTTATAAATGACGATGCTTTATATATAAACTATTGTTTCTAAGGAAATTTTAATGAAAAAATTATTAGCTGTATTAATCGCTGGTGCTTTCGCTACTTCTGCTTTTGCTGCTACTGAAGCTTCTGCTCCTGCAGCTGCTAAACCTGCTGCTTCTAAAGCTCACAAAAAAGCTCACAAAGCTAAAAAATCACACAAAAAAGCTGCATCAAAAGAAGCTGCTTCTAAATAATTAATAATTTCTTCTAAGGTACGTTAGGATGAAAAAACTATTATTGACTCTTATCGCTGGTGCTGTTGCAGTTTCAGCTTGCTCTTCAGACAAAGCTCCTGCTGCTTCTGCATCTAATAGTGATCTAGTTGTAGTAAAACACAAAGCTTCTGACAGTGTTGCTAAGAAAAAGCATCACCACAAAAAGAATGCTTCAATGAGCTCTGCTAAATTAGGCAGTTAATCATTAAAAGCCGAGATTCTTTATCTCGGTTTTTTTATTTGCAATTTTTGTGAATTTCGATTAGAATATCATGCGCAAAGCTAAGCCACCAATTGTGGCTTTATTTTTTTAATGATAATGAGTTTGATTATAGTTATATTATAATGAGTATGCCGATAAATAAACTCAGAATGAATCACGAGAACTTAAAATGCAAAAATACCCAATGACGCAAAAAGGTGCACAGCAGCTAAAAGATGAGCTGGCAAGATTAAAAAGCATAGAAAGGCCAAATGTTATCCAAGCGATCGCTGAAGCGCGCAGCCATGGGGACATTTCAGAAAATGCCGAATATGATGCCGCTAAAGAAAAGCAAGCTTTTATTGAGGGACGAATCGCTGAAATCGAAGCAAAACTATCAAATGCTCAAATAATTGACTTAAGTAATATTGATAGTGATGGTAAGATAGTTTTTGGTGCAACAATTGAACTTTTGGACCTTGAAAGCGAAGAGCAGATTTGTTACCAGATTGTAGGTGATGATGAAGCAGATGTTAAGAAAAGCAAAATATCAGTAAATACACCAGTTGCCCGCAGCCTGATTGGTAAACAGGCAGGCGATGTGGTGGAAGTACGCGTACCTAACGGTATTAAAGAGTACGAAGTTATCGAAGTACGCTTTGACATGTAGGTTTACAGTATATTCAATTTATGTTATAATACCATCCCATTGATTTTTTTTCAAGGAAATCTTAAATGAAAAAAATTTTAGGTTTATTATTAAGCGTTACAGCAGTAGCAAGTTTTGCTGACGCTACTACTACAGGTTTATATGTTGGTGCTGGTGCTGGTGCTGGTTGGAATGATATCGCTTCTCCTGCAGCCGCATTCCGTTTGGATGCTGGTTACCAAATTACTCCTGGCTTCGCAGTTGAGGTGGGTACTACTGGCGTGACTCAGTCAGGCGGTGCTTACAATGCAAGCCAACAAATGTATGACTTAACTGTAAAAGGTATTTTACCTCTAGGCGATACTTTTGATATCTTCGCTCAGGTCGGTGGAGCTTACCAAACAACTGGTATGGTAGGATCAGTGAATATGAATCCTAATAATACTCCTGCTTATGCTGGTGCATATCAAGCATCATTGGCTGGCTGGCAGTTTGTGAGTGGTGGCGGTTTCGACATCAACTTAACTAAACAAGTTGCATTTAACATTACTGACTTATACTACTACGGTTCTAACAATGCGTTAGGTAACTCGAACGTAGTATTAGGTGGCGTTAAGTTCGCTTTCTAATCTTGGTTAACCAAGAACGGATATTAAAAAGGCTGATAAAAATTATCAGCCTTTTTAAGTTTAGCATAATTGCTACAATATAATAATCTTAAATAGCTCATCTATTGGTGTTAGAAAATTGGCAAAGTTATCTACAATTATGCTCTATGCATTCAGTCATGAAAAACGCTAACTAATAAATACTAAAACCTCAAAATGAAATACTTTATTTTAGTTCTCAAGAAAAATAATAATCATTTTCTAAAATTTGACGGACCCCTACCACTTTATCGCGCCTACAATAGCATTTGAATTATAAGTAAGATCAACGTTATAAATACTTTTAATCCCGGCTAATTACTCCTGACTTAGTGGCCTACGCTTATCTAAAATAACCTTTTTATCTTCTTGGTCTAGCAGCATGGTAAGTTTTTATGAGTCATTGTTGTTCATTTAATACTTTTCATTAATTAGAATATTCTGGAAATGTCATTATAGTAGAATTAGTGCCTGATGTCAATATTGTAACTTACATGGCTAACCTAACAGGGCGAAACCTATAGTCTCAGGTGCATTAATGTATTTATTTATAAGGTACATTTAAAAACCATCTGAAGATTTATCAGATGGCTTTCTTAATTCATTAACTAGTTGTTGCCTTGCGGCGGTTCGCTTTGCCTTGTTAGTTTTAACATGCGCTCCAGCTCCTCCCCGTTTCATTAACGCCAGGGCAACATAATTGCGTGGTCTTGATTGTTTCATCGTTTTCATTTTCCTTAATTACTTTAGGCGTTTGTGCATTATATTATAAACTTTATCATTCTCACGTTTAGCAACACTAATAACTAAGAGTATTAGCCGGTCATGCTCTACCTTATAAACAAGACGAAACCCATAACTACGTAGTTTAACTTTACAACATTCATATTTACCTGTTTCACTTAGCCTATCCTCTGCTGGTATAATGGGGTTATTTAGCCTACGCAATAGCATTTCTTTAAAAGCAAGCTTAATAGGTTGATCTAGCTTGTCCCATTCTTTTTTAGCTTTAGTTTCAAACTCAAGTTTATAGGTCATTAATATCTACACTTATTGTTTTAGTTTTGCCATCTTCAAGAACTTTTAGCCGTTGGGTAGCTATTCTGGAAAGCTCAATATCCTCTAATTTATCCATAAAATAAGCCATTAATTCCTCAGGTATTAGATAGGCCTTGACACTATCACGATATATGTAATTACTAAAGATGTCAAGAAAAAAGTACATCAAAATCACTCGAGCGTATAAACTGAATCAGATTTGTGCAGTAATCAATTACTGTATAAATTGACTTCATCTCGGTAAATTCAATTTACTTTTATTATTACTTCGTTTTATTTATTTATCCAGTTTGTTACTTACAATTACTCTTCTGTGAACTACCCACAACTTAGCTAAAGCTTGAAGTTGGGGCTTCTTGGGAACTTTCGACTAATGTCAGAATATTTACCAAGCTATCTCCGCCATTCCAGCGGTTCTTATATTTATCGCTGCTTGCCAGTCCCGGTCTTGCTCATGATTACACTCTTTATTGAGGCAATGATATACACGATCGGATAATTGCAACTCATCGTTTTTTGTGCCACATTTAGAACAAGTTTTACTACTGGCAAACCACTTATCCAACGTGATAAGCTGTTTACCTCTTTCTAGTAATTTATAATTCAAGTACTGCCTGAATATACCAAAGCCATTATCTGCAATTGACTTACCAAACTTCAATGCTTGGCTCATGTCTCGCAGGTTTATGTCTTCAACCACAACTACATCGTATATATTTGCTAGATTATGACTTAGTTTGTGCAAGAAATCATTGCGCATATTGCTGATTCTTTCATGCCATTTGGCTAACTTAAGTCTAGCCTTATAACGGTTATTACTACCTTTTTTCTTGCGTGATACTGCACGGCTTAGTTTATGCAACTTTTGTTCGGCTTTACGATAATAACGTGGGTAATTTGCTATCTCACCGTTGCTATCTATGTAAAAGCCATTCATTGCATAATCAAGCCCTAGTACATAATCTAAACAAGGTTTTACTTGTTCTATTTGTGAAGAACCCTCAACCAAAATACTAACGTAATATTTACCTGAAGGTGCTTTAGAAATAGTACAACTCTTTATCTTTTCGGCCGCTTTTAATTGACGATGCTGGATAAACTTGACAAAACCAATCTTAGGTAGCTTAATTGTGTTCCCGTCAATGCGCACAGTACCGTTTTGGTTATTCGTGGTATAGCTTTGTC
>CAYLRR010000028.1:0-36751 GCA_964386295.1 uncultured Neisseria sp. | reverse complement strand
TTTAAAGATCTATTAACTTTTATCACTTATTTGGATAAAAGTGTCCGGTATTGAGTTTATAGTGTGAAACTTAAAAGAAATAGTATGCATTTTTCAAAGTATTTCAGGAAATTTAGATCAACAAAAAATAAAAACGGTAGGAGTAAATCTAATGAAAAAGTTAATATGTGTTGCTTTATGTTGCGTTAATTGTCTAGCTTTTGCGGATCAAGTAGAGCCTTATAATGGGGCAGGTGCGTACATTAATGCGAATGCTGGTTTGGCAACTCAACAAAACTTACCTACTGGTGGTTTTACATTTAATGCCAATGCAGGATATAACTTTAATAGAGGCTTTGCATTAGAAGGTGGCTATACAAATATAGCTAGTTCACAATTTGGTTCTACACTAACCAATAATATCTTCGATATTGCCGCAAAAGGAACCATACCACTATCTTCAGTATTTTCCCTGTACGGCCGTCTTGGTGGTGGTTTACAATACATGAGTTGGGGAGGCACTGCAGTTAATGCTCCTAGCTGGTATGCAAATGAGCGAAGCGGTGTTAATTTTGTAGGTTTAGCTTCTATCGGTGGATCATTCAACCTTTCACGCCATTTTGATTTACGACTTGAAGATACTATGTTTGTACCGATGGGCGGAGGAAATCCTAATACTGGCCAAGTAAATACAATACTTGGTGGAGTACAATATAATTTTTAAGGTGTTATGCAAGCCTATACTTTTTGTATTTTGAAAAAACAAAAAAGTATAGGCTTGCTATTTAGTTGCCGATTGTCTGTTCTAGCCAAATCTTATGATTTTGCTCATCTAGAAATGCCTTTTCCAATATCGGGTCTAGTTCTCTTGGCTTAGCCGGATGGTTTACCAGCCGATTATAAGCTGTATTGGTATCTTGTTCATTACTTAACATTGCTCTTAGAATATTTTCATCTGAACCAGTAAAGTCACCAAATAATACTTTCATTTTGGCCATCATTCCTTTTAGCATATCTGCAGACTCAGGGAGCGATACAGAAGAATTTCCATAATAGCTTTTAAGTGAATTCACATGTTGTTTATGATCTTGTATAAAATTTGATAATTTAGTTTTATACTCAATTGTATTTAACCTTTCAAGTGCTAATTCGTACGCACCTATCGCATCATATTCTAGTTCAACTAAACTATAAATAGCATCATCAAAATTACTTTGCGTTCCTACTAAAGTAGTCATTTGTTTCTCCTTTTCGAATATGTCTTACTTCACTGTTAATTAAACATTAGTTAGTCATTATAGGCAATTGGCTTGATGGTAATTACCTAAGAGTTTCGTAAAAAGACTAATAACATCATTACTATTAATTGCTGGAATAATTTTGTATGGATTAAATTAAGAATACCGATTGCTATTATATTTAATTCATGGAATATTTTTTATCAGGGGTATATAAAGACTATTTCTATGGAAATAAAGTCTTAAGTTAGGCTAATGGGCAACAATTGAAGAGAGGAAGCAATGATGGTACATAAAATTATTAGCCAAGTGACAGAGAATATAGTTAAACGGAGTAATTTAGAGCGGACTCTCTATCTAAAACGGATGGAGTCGCAATTCCGTCAAAATGTAAGGCGTGAGGAAGTAAGTAGTACTAATTTTGCGCATGCCATAGCGGCAGAGCCCAATTCGGCAAAAATAATCTTAAAGGAGCTAAAAAAACCAAATATAGGGATTATTACCGCATATAACGACGTAATTTCTTCTCATCAACCATACGTTTCTTATCCGGATCAAATAAAAAGGCAGGTAATTTTAAGTGGGGCGACTGCTCAAGTTGCCGGAGGCGTCCCTGCGATGTGTGATGGCGTTACCCAAGGGCAGGTTGGGATGGAAATGTCCCTATTTTCGCGGGATGTGATAGCGATGGCGACAGCCGTTAGCCTATCGCATAATGTATTTGATGGAGTAATTTTACTTGGGATGTGTGACAAGATTGTCCCTGGCATGTTAATTGGCTGTCTTCCTTTTGGTTATTTACCTTGTATTTTTGTTTCAGCTGGCCCGATGGCAACTGGCATCTCAAATAAAGAAAAAGCTGAAATGCGGAAATTATTTGCTGAAGGCAAAATTGGCAAAGATAGTTTACTTGATTCTGAACTTAAATCTTATCATTCGCCCGGAGTTTGTACTTTTTACGGCACTTCTAATACTAATCAAATGATCCTTGAATTTATGGGACTACAAATTCCGGGTAGCCCATTTGTACTTACTAATACACCATTACGAACTAAACTTACTGATTATGCAGCACTTCAGGCTGTAAAGATTACAGCCAAAGGGCAGAGTTATCGCCCCTTATGTGACGTAGTGACTGAAAAAAGTTTAGTAAATGCGATAATTGGCTTATTAGCAACCGGAGGGTCTACCAACCATACTTTACATATTCCTGCAATAGCAAAAGCTTGTGGGATAACCATAACCTGGGATGATTTTGCCATGCTCTCTAAAATAACCCCGTTACTAACTAAAATTTATCCTAATGGCAGTGCTGATATTAATCAATTTTATGAGTCTGGGGGGTCTGGCGTAATCATTAGAGAACTTCTAAATGGTGGATTACTTCATGATGATGTCAAGACTGTAGTAGGGAACGGCCTTAATGATTATACCAAGAAAGCATATTTAACTGAAGAGGAAAATTTAATCTGGAAGAGCGCATCTCTTACCGATGAAAATACGATCCGTCCACTTGTAAAGCCATTTGCCAACGAGGGAGGCCTTAGAGTTTTTACATCTATTCTTGGGCGAGCAGTAACTAAAGTATCAGCCATAGATGAAGCTTATCAGTACGTCAAAGCACCAGCTAGAGTATTTTCTTCGCAAGAAGAGGTGATGTCGGCTTATCGAAAAGGTGAATTAAATAAGGATGTAATAGTAGTAGTAAAATACCAGGGGCCCCAAGCTAACGGCATGCCTGAATTGCATGGGTTATCCCCAATACTTGCTTCATTGCAGGATCAGGGATATAAGGTTGGCCTGATAACAGATGGCAGAATGTCAGGAGCTTCAGGGAAGGTACCAAACGCAATTCATTTAACACCAGAAGCGTTACAGGGCGGCAACATCGCGAAAATATTCGATGGGGATATTATTGAGCTGGATTTACTAAATGGTGTTTTGAATTTATTTGTCACAGAAGAAGAGCTTGCAAAACGAAAAATAAAAGTTCCTGAATTAATTCAAAACCAATATGGGTTAGGGCGTGAGTTATTCCAGGGGTTTAGGGAAAGGGTTTCGTCTTCCGAGAGCGGGGCTAGTTCATTAATCGTCTCTAAAGACCCTAGATTAATAAATCATAATTTTGATACTTAATACCAGGTGCTTTTATTTATAATCTGATGTTACGCACTTTCAACTTTTCTCGCAATCTAAAAAATTTATTAAAATGGTTAATTGATTTATACGAACTATGCAGCATATTAGATTTTGTTTGCGACGGCAGCTTCATTTGTTGATTTGTTTGAGTGAAGCGAGTTTATCAACAAATAGCAAACGAGTAATTACAAAATCTTATATGCAGAAGATTTGAGTTAAAAACCAATTAACTTTTTATTAAATCAAATAGACTGTTTTAAATTTTTTTAGCGTGCGTAACATCATTTATAATATAGCATGAATACTAATATTTTGCCAAAAAACTTGTTTTAGGTGCTTTTGGCATTCAGCCAATCAGGTGTAACCATCTTTAAGGCCACATTTATCATGAAGAAATCTCTATTAATTTTGACAATTTTAATTAGTATTTGTAAGCTAAGTTTTGCACTAAATCAGGTGGCAAATCCTAATTCATCCAATGCTCCTGTCACAAGTACATATCAATCGCTAAATGGAAATATAGGTACCAGCCAATCAGTAAATGGGGGGACCGTATACTATCAAAATGGCAAATATCAGGGGCAAACGTCTAGTAAGAATAGTAATTGGTATTATGATCAAAGTGGCAAAATTCAGCAAATTAGTCCAGGCTCTTCAATTAAGTGATTATTAACTATTTTTAATTTTTCCTACATTTTCCTACCATTACTTAACTTCCTGTGACAGCCCTAGCTATCTTCCTTTTTCCTTTAGCTGGTATATTTAAGCTAAATCCTAAGCCTGAGTTCTACAAAAAAAGCTTATTTTAACTGGGCTATAATTTCCTAAGTAAAAAATTTTAGATCATCTAATCAATTGTTATGTAAATATTGTAAAGATCTATACTTACAAGATTCAAAATCTAGATTTTGGATTTGGTTAAACATAAAGATCTTAATAAATGGAGAACAATTTTATTTCATTCTATTTTGATATATATTTAATTTCAGTTGAAAATTCAAAAAGGTTATTAATTATGCAAGACATTATGCTAATAATTGGAATTGTTACCGGGTTAATCATGGTTGTTTGGATTTTTAAAAGTTATTTCAAAATTGATATTAATACATTAAAAGAAGGATTACATATGGCTAAAAAAACCACGCCTGAACATTTGCCAAGTAAGTATTTAAGTAAACGGAAACAATTAGTAGACAATCGGCTCTATACTGAAAAATACAGTGTGAATATTGTGGGAAATGAAACAATAACAGAATCAAACAGTGCCATGAGTCGTGCCTACTTTGATGGGGTAAACGAAAACCCTGCACATGTAAACAGAAAATCACCTCGCTTTGAGAAAGTGAAAATGGAAAAACTTATGAAAGATGCCAGGTTAGGAAAGTTAAATGATATCGCTAATGAGTCAATTGCTAACCAACCATGTGATAAACAGAGGTAGCAAATAAGAGTAGTCAAGCATTAAGTTTAAGTGCAATTTATGTATTAAAGATATTTTTTTAATAATATAATTTCTTTAGGCATATATTTTAACCCAAAAGTCTCTTATTAACCTTTTAGCTTGTTTGTAAACCGTTAATTATTTAAACTTCAGTTTTGAAACCGGGGAAAAACAAAAGCTATGTGCTTTTAATAATTCTTAATTTGAAAACATTTTTTATTGTTTAAGGAGGTACTTAAATGACTGTAGTTGCCAAGGATATTCCGCCTGGTGTTAGATTTACTGAAAGCTCTTCATATTTTATTAAATGGAGTAGTGTGATTGCTGGAGTTGCAATTGCTTTAAGCTTAGAGGTTTTATTGAATTTTTTTGGAATGAGTATTGGCTTAATTTCTTTTAACTTTTCGGTTGACTTGAATAAGGTGGGTACTGTTACTTTAGTCTGGATGGCTGCGAGTGGAATAATTTCAATGTTTAGCTCATGTTGGATTATTGGTAAATTATTAGATACTTCTAGCAAGTACACTTTGGCATTGCATGGGATTATTATTTGGAGCTTTGCAACGCTTATCACTGTTACTGCAACGGCAACAGCAGGTGGAGTCTTGATTGGTGGTTCAACTAATATTCTCAAAAGCAATTTGCATAAGATAAGTCAGCAAGCATTACAAAAAATTGATGGTGCCAATAATAGTAATCCATATTCGCCTATGGCAAGGTTTGATGAAAAGGAAGCCGGTAATCAGGATATAATTGATGAAACAACGAATAAGCTTGGTACAGTGACAGCTTCAACGTTCGTTTCTTTTTTGTTAAGCGTAATTGCAGGGGTGATAGGAGCCACTATGGGTAGAAATAAACTTTCGCGGTCTTATAGTTAAATTTAGTTCCATTTTGTTTTATATACATTTTTTTAATTTAAAGGAGAAAATTATGAGTAGTATCGCAGATAAAGCTCAAGATACGTTTGAGTCGGGTAAAGAAAGTATTAAATCAGCCGCAAGGGGAAACGGGTTTGCAAAAGATAAATGGCAAAATACTGTTGACGGCGCACGTGATACATATGAGACAGCCAAAGAGACTGCTCGTGATACCTATGAGTCGGCTAAGAATTCTGCTCTAGATGCAACCAAAGTTGCTAATACTAAAGCCAAGGAGTTAAGCGAATACTTGAGTAGTACAATTAGCAATAATCCATTGAAAAGCGTGGCAGTAGTTGCACTTGGGGCATGGGTTTTGGGTAAATTGACAAGGTGATTTATTAGAAAGTAATAGCCGGCAACTTTTAACCCGGCTATTTGTTTCTTTATGACTATTAGACTATAAAAAATATTATCAGGAGAGCAAAAGTGAATCATAATGTTAGTTATGAAGAATGGGATTATTATTATCAAGATGATCCAATTGAGGGTAATGAAGAGCTGGCTGAGGTTTTAGTCCAGGAGCTAGAAGAGTGGGAAGATCCTTGGATGTTCGATTAATAAGTTAAATTTAATTCGTAAGGTAATTCCTGCGTGAATAATTTGATTTTACCAAATCTATTAGAAATGTTAATTGATAGTGAGGCAATATATGAGTGAACAACTAAAAAGAGAAGTTAATTCATCTAAAAATATACATATCATACGTAATATTATTACCTTAATTGGCTTTATTACTACTATAGTATTCAGGCTTTGGGGCTTTAGCGCTTTTTTATGTGCCTTAATAATATATTTATTAGGTGGGAAACCACGGCAATACATTGCTTTAATAATTGCAGATTGCATTTCAGCGGGAATTCTCTATTTTCATAAAGGTTTCTACACAGCATTTCAAAACCTAATGGCAGATTTATCAATTTATGCTATTATCTGTTTATTATATTGGGGCTTAACATTGGAGAGGGCTGATAAAGTTTAAAAGGATTCTGGCAGCTATAAGAGTGATTAGACTTATACGTAGTAATCCTTCATCTAAGTGCCAAATGCTTTTTAGACTGAGATTTAATAATTACCTTTATTGGAATTTTATTTTAAATATTAATCTTTAAACTAACTAATTTAATATGCATAATCACTAAATTTCATTCCACCAAAGTTTCAAAAATATTCATTTGTAGCATATTGATAAAGTATAGCAGCATTATGATTTCACAAAGATCTCAGCCTTCGATCTAATTCCATTTACCTAATTTATTCTCCTGCTGTCTGGCAATTATTTTTCATCTTTATTTCCACTTATTTACTAACCAACCTATATAGCCTGCCTGAACTAAAACATTCTAGCTATATGCCGACTCAAGACAAGTAAATAATTAGACAATGAATGCAAATGAAACACCGATTGAAGTTATAAGTTAACTTGAAAAATAAGGAGTATTTTGCCTTAAGATTACCGCTAAGTATTTGTATTGTTTAAAATTAATTATTTTGGTAAATTATTGGATTAGTTATACTTATAATGAATTTATTTTGTTTATTTTGATTTATTCTTTTATAACTTTTCCTATCTTTTGTTTGGAGAATAACAATGTTTACATACAGCTTACTTAGTATATTAGTCTTGGCTTTTTTATTTTGGGTTACATTAGCAGTATTAAAAAATCATTTCAAAGCAGATTATAATCAAATTAAAGGTGAAATTCGTAGCATCTGTGAATTTTTACGGAATTAAAGTTCAAACCAAATCATAACTATTAAAAAGGGAGAAAAAACAATGAGTGAAAATTTAAAAATTAATCCGCAACAGCAGCAGCACTTACCTGGAGAAGAGCATCTAATGGATCCGATTCCGAAGCATAATAACATCGATTATGTTGGGAGTAATAAACTAAAAGATAAAGTGGCAATTATTACAGGCGGCGATAGCGGGATTGGCAAGGCTGTTGCCATTGCTTTTGCTAAAGAGGGCGCTAAAGTTGTTATTTCTTACCTAAATGAAGAATTAGACGCACAAGATACCAAGATTGAAATAGAAAAGTTAGGTGGCAGCTGCTTAATGGTAAAAGGAGATATAAGTAAGTGTGCACATTGCAACTCGATAGTAAACTATACTGTCTCAGAGTTAGGGCAAATCGACATATTGGTCAATCACGCAGGGGAACAATATCAGACTAATGATATAAATGATATTACAGAAGATAGCCTTGAACATATTTTCCGGGTAAACGTTTTTTCTATGTTTTATTTAACTAAAGCAGCTTTACAATATATGAAAAGCGGCGGATCGATTATTAACACAATCTCTGTGGTAGCTTATAAAGGAAACCCAGTACTTCTTGATTATAGTGCCACTAAAGGCGCGAATCTGGCATTTACTCGGGCTATGGCGGCTTCGCTGGCTGATCGTGGGATTAGAGTAAATGGAGTAGCACCTGGGCCTATCTGGACCCCACTAATACCTGCAAGTTTTTTACCTGATAAGTTAGCTAAGTTTGGTAAAGACGTGCCATTGGGAAGACCAGGCCACCCTTACGAACTTGCCCCTGCTTATGTTTATCTTGCAAGTAATATTGATTCAAGTTATGTAACCGGGCAAGTAATTCATGTAAATGGTGGCGTACCTGTCTCATCTTAAAATGCTAGGTTTATACGACTTGTTTTTTCAAGTATTCTGTATTTCTTCCGGGAAGTTTTTCACGAGAACGAGGTAAAGTTCCCGGAGGATTATCAATATAATTAATAATATGAATATAATCACGGCTTGGAGTGATTTTAGAATAAAAATCTGTATTTTCAAATCTTGGTTTAGTTGGCTGGAATTCTTGATGCATGGTATTTTACTCCTTTAAGTTTATAAATTAAAATACTCTATTATCATAGGAATATGCTTTAGAAATCATAATAAGGAATCGAGATAGCCTCAATACTTGACTCTATCCTTGTTAAGGAATTAGTATATTTCGTGTAAACTATCAAGTATTTGAGCCGAATCCTCATTCAATGGTCAGATTTTAATTCATTATTAGCTAGTTAGCCAATGAGGAATTTTATACTAGAAATTTAGGAGGTGATTTTTGCCTTCCGGATTGGATGGAGAAATAAGGTTAGCATTTAATGCATTTTATTAAGTAAAAGTTGTAATTAATACAGAGTAATAGATTATGCCCGCATATTACATTAAGCCAATAATTGCATTAGCTTCCATCATGGTGGGTGAAATTACATGGTCTGCACCGCTTTCTTTGGCTATTTCTATATTTTCTTCATATAATACCCTTGCCATAATTTTAAAACTGGAATTGTGTTCTACTCTTAAACGATTAGCATTAATAGCTGCGAGTATATTTTCACTATCTAGCGAAGAAGTTGCAATAACCATTTTACACATTTCTATATTTGCTTTGTAGAGACTTTCAAGCCGATTTGGAACACTCACATAGAGAAAGTTTCCATTTTCGCCACTATTTAATTCTGGATGTGGTTTGTTATCTAATAATATAAATGGTGTATGGCTTTTCTGAAATTTATTGATTAATAGTTCGGTTAGAATACTGTAACCACATAATATAACATGATTTTTCATATGTATTTTTTCTCCCTGAAGCCTGTGTATGGCTTTCTGGATATGATTTACAATTTGGTAAAATACTACTGAGATAAACATGGCAAAATTTCCAAAACCCAGAATTACCATGGTAATTACCAGATATTTGCCAAGAACCGTAATTGGATAGATATTGCTATCACCTAAAGTAGTATACGTAACAATTGTATAATAAATTGCATCGTTGAAATTATGGATTCCGACAAATTCTCTTTTTAGCAGATAACAGCCAACAGAACCATAAATCAGGACTGAGATGAATGACACTATGACTATGAGATTATAGAAATTAAATCCAGCAAATTTTCTGTTAAACCAATTTAAGCGATAATTTCTATTTTTTGATGCCATAGTTTTAATTTCCTTATTTCAGCCCCTGAAGATATTCATTCATTCTGATTTGAGATGAGTTTATTCAAGGGCAAACTTTAAATTTAGAAATATTGAACCCCAATGGCGCGCCTTACTTCAGCTAAAGTCTGTGCTGCGACTTCTTTAGCTTTTTGTGATCCTTGGTATAAGAGATTCATTACCTCGGTTTTATCTTTAGCTAATTCTTTTCGCCGTTCACGTATTGGTGCAAATTTAGCTTCTAATACATCGAGCAAATAGCGTTTGACTTTAACATCGCCCAGTCCACCACGTTGATAGTGTGCTTTTAATTCAGCTACATATTCCTTATTAGTATCAAATACATCAAGATAGCTAAAAACCATATTCCCTTCTATTTTACCTGGGTCCTCAACCCTAATATGATTAGGGTCAGTAAACATTGCCATTACTTTTTTCTTCAAAGTATTAGCATCATCAGCCAAATATATAGCATTACCTAGTGATTTACTCATTTTGGCTTTGCCATCTAAGCCTGATAACCGGGTAGTTGAAGATAGAAGGCCTTTTGCTTCAACCAACACCTCACCATAAATACTATTGAAGCGGCGAACGATTTCATTTGTTTGTTCGATAACCGGAAGCTGATCTTCGCCGACAGGAACAATAGAAGCTTTAAATGCAGTAATATCGGCAGCCTGGCTTACCGGATACATTAAAAATCCTGCAGGTACGTCGGCCCCATAGCCCTTTTGCTGCATTTCATTTTTGACTGTTGGGTTTCTTTGTAATCGGGCAACTGTTACCAAGTTTAAATAATACATTGTTAACTCGGATAATTCTGGAATGGCAGACTGTATAAAAATGGTGGATAAGCTAGGGTCAAGACCAACCGCAAGATAGTCTAGGGCTACTTCTACTACATTTGAACGTACTTTTTCTGGATTATCGGCATTATCTGTTAATGCTTGCATATCTGCAATCATAATAAATTGTTGATGGCTATTTTGTAATTTAACCCTATTTTCTAATGATCCGACAAAATGGCCAAGATGTAATTGACCGGTTGGGCGGTCGCCTGTCAATATAATAGTTTTACTCATTCGGTGTTTCCTCATCTAATTCTGTTTGCTGTTCTTCATCTTCAACAAACTCACTTATCCATTTTTCCCAAAGTTCTGGCGTTTCCAGGCTGATTTTACCTATTCGGCCATCTCTAAAATCTTGGATAACAATTTCGCTTATTTTTTGGCGGTCAATAACCCCTCCGCTCATGATGCAGCCGCGCTTATTAGCAAGTACATCGAGTAGTTTGTCAGGCTCTAATTGTAAATGCTCAGGTTTTAATTTATAGCGAAGGGCAAATAATGCCTGATAATTGCTTTGCAGCAAGAATTCGATCAGATATAACGCAACTAGTTCTTCGTCTAACGCATTTCGGCCGATACTATTACAAATTGCTAAATTATAGCCAATTTGTGGATAGCGAATTTTTTGCCACATCATTCCAGGAGTATCAAAAATGACAAAGCTGTCATCAATATATAAGCGTTGATTTGCTTTAGTAACCGCAGGAACGTCGCCAGTTTTAGCCGATTTTTTACCCACTAACATATTAATTAATGTTGATTTTCCCACATTTGGGATACCTGTAATCATTACCCTAAGTGGTTTTTCAAAGCTTGTTCCTCTAGCTGGAGCCAACGTTCGGCATAACTTAATTATTCGGTCTTTCTGCTTTCTGTCTTCTTTATCTCCTAAAATTGCAAGGGTATTTTGCTGCTCGTTAAAGTATTTGAGCCATACTTGACAAGTAGCAGGATCAGCTAAATCGCTTTTATTTAATAACCTGATTTTTCGTTTATGGCGTATTATATTTTGAATTAACGGGTTACAGCTAGAAAAGGGTGCTCTTGCATCTAAAAGTTCAATTACAATATCAATTTCCTCGATAAGATCTTGTAGATCTTTCTTTGCCCGATTCATATGTCCAGGAAACCACTGGATAGTCATTTTAAAATCCTTATAGCATTTAACCCAAAATTTTACCATAGCTAGGGTGAATGCTTAATATTTTGAGTTTGCTAATAACGCTAATTTTTAAAATTAAAAGTTTGTTACGCACGCTAATAAAATTTAAAGCAGTCTATCCGATTTGTTAAAAAGTTAATTGATTTATAGCTCAAATCTTCCGCATCTAAGATTTTGTATTATTCTTTTGCCAAAAAAGTGCAAGTGCGTACCCTCATATTTATATTAAGTTTCCACTGAATTATTCATATTTAACTATACTTAAGTTAATAACCGTTCATTCAATTTATGCTAGTAAAGTTCCCCCTTTAAAACAAAGCTTTATTAAAAAAATATGTTGTGTTTGAGTTAAATTTATTTAACCTTTATATACCAAGCTTTTGATATTAAATTCCGACTTGTCAACTAAACTTTTTATTTTTTTAATCCACTTTAGGCTGGTTTTTTTTAATTTATGTCGGTATAATCACTAATTATTAACCACTACTTATAGTGTTTCAATTGGTTGATTGGTACTAAATATAGTGTTAATCTAAACAAATGGCAAGATAGGAAAAAACAATGCAATTAACAAATGAAGCTAGTATGTTAGCAACCCAACTTGGGCAGAATTTAGCTCCAATGGGTGATTTTTCAATGTACCATGTGGTACGTCGTAATGGTGAAGTAGTAGAATTTAATCCGACTAAAATTGCGGTTGCGCTTACAAAAGCATATATTGGTGTTCATGGCCATAATAGTATGTCTTCAGTTGGTGTTCGAGACCAGATCGCACAATTAACCAATATGGTTATTATCGCCTTACAAAACCGTAAACCTGGCGGCGGTTCTATTCATATTGAAGAGATTCAAGACCAAGTAGAGCTATCCCTTATGCGTAGCGGCGAGCATGAAGTTGCCCGTTCATACGTTCTTTATCGTGAAGAACGCCGCCATGAGCGTGATTTGGAAGGGGTAACCCAACCAAGTAGTAAGATTAATGTAGTCCACGAAGATGGTAGCCGTAAAGAATTAAATATTAAATATCTTTATGGTGTAATCCAGGCTGCATGTGATGGGCTATTGGAGGTTGATGCCAAGCTGATCTTAGATGAAGCACTTAAAAACCTATATGATGGCGTAAGTGAAGAAGAAGTTTATAAGTCGATTATTTTAGCTGCCCGCCAATTAATAGAGGGTGAGCCTGCATATAATTTAGTAACTGCGCGCTTATTACTCCATACAATTCGTCATGAAGTCCTTGGCCGTGAAGTTAGCCAGCTTGAGATGAATGATTTATATAAATCATACTTTCCTGAATACATTAAAAAAGGGATTAAGGCTGAACTTCTGGATCCAAAACTTGCCGAGTTTGACTTGACTAAACTAGCTCTGGCATTAGATGGTCGCCGTGATAATCAGTTTAAATATCTTGGCTTACAAACATTATATGATCGCTATTTTCTGCATATTCGCGGTACCAGAATTGAATTGCCTCAGGCATTTTTTATGCGTGTGGCTATGGGGCTTGCTATAAATGAAGTCGAACGTGAAAAAAGGGCAATTGAATTCTATAAACTTTTATCTAGTTTTGATTTTATGTCCTCTACGCCAACATTATTCAATTCAGGAACCTTGCACTCACAGCTATCAAGTTGTTACTTAAGTACGATTTCTGACGATCTGATTGGTATTTACGACGGTATAAAGGAAAATGCCTTATTATCTAAATTTGCCGGTGGTTTAGGAAATGACTGGACCCCAATCCGCGCAATGGGTGCACATATCAAAGGTACTAATGGTAAAAGCCAGGGTGTAATACCATTTTTAAAAGTCGTGAATGATACTTGTGTTGCGGTGAATCAGGGGGGTAAACGCAAAGGTGCGGCTTGTGTATATCTTGAAACCTGGCATGCCGATATAGAGGAATTCTTAGATTTACGCAAAAATACCGGGGATGACCGTCGCCGCTGCCATGATATTAATACTGCGAACTGGATCCCTGACCTATTTATGAAACGGGTTCATGAGCAAGCTGAATGGACATTGTTTTCACCAAATGAAGTACCAGATCTACATGAAAAATTTGGTAAAGCCTT
The DNA here is from genome assembly GCA_964386295.1 of uncultured Neisseria sp. Classification (GTDB taxonomy): domain Bacteria; phylum Pseudomonadota; class Gammaproteobacteria; order Burkholderiales; family UBA11063; genus Aquella. Next base: position 22,988 of record CAYLRR010000028.1, on the reverse strand, counting down.
TGAAGAAGCCTATATTAAATATGAGAAGATGGCTGAAGATGGCCAGATCCGTGTATTCAAGAAGATACCTGCGCTTCAATTATGGCGTAAGATTTTAACAATGTTGTTTGAAACTGGCCATCCGTGGGTTACTTTCAAAGACCCATGTAATATCCGTTCTCCGCAACAGCATGCTGGTGTGGTACATAGTTCAAATTTATGCACTGAAATTACCTTAAATACCAATGAAAATGAAATTGCTGTTTGTAATTTAGGTTCAATTAACTTAGTTAATCACTTGACTAAGAATGGTCTGGACTTAGAGAAGTTAAAACGGACTGTAACAACAGCAATGCGGATGTTGGATAACGTTATTGATATCAATTTCTATCCGGTAGTGAAAGCACGCAACTCTAACTTAAAACATCGGCCGGTTGGACTAGGCTTCATGGGCTTCCAAGATTGCTTACATATGTTACGCGTTCCTTATGCTTCCAAAGAAGCTGTTGAGTTTGCAGATAAGTCGATGGAAGCGATTGCATATTATGCATATTGGGCTTCAAGTGAATTAGCTCATGAAAGAGGCCGCTATGCTAGTTATGAAGGCAGCTTATGGTCTAAAGGAATATTGCCATTAGATACGCTTACAACTTTGGCCGAAGAGCGGGGCAGTGATTATGTGAAAGTTGATACCTCATCTACCTTAGATTGGGAACTATTACGTGAACAGATAAAACAAAATGGTATGCGTAATTCTAACTGTTTGGCAATTGCACCAACTGCAACAATCTCGAATATTATCGGTGTTGCAGCATCAATTGAACCAACTTACCAAAATATCTTCGTGAAGTCTAATTTATCAGGTGAATTTACAGTTGTAAATGAGTATTTGGTAAAAGATCTAAAACAGCGGAATTTATGGGATGAAGTTATGCTTGCCGACATCAAATATTTTGATGGCAGTTTAGCTCGGATTGATCGGATTCCTGCCGATTTACGTGAGCTTTATGCTACCGCATTTGAAATGGATCCTTCATGGCTGGTTGAAGCGGGTAGCCGTCGCCAAAAATGGATTGATCAGGCTCAGTCATTAAACTTATATATGTCGCAGCCCTCAGGTCGTAAGTTGGATGAGCTGTATCGCTTGGCATGGATTCGTGGTTTAAAAACTACTTATTATTTACGTACATTAGCTGCGACATCTGCTGAAAAATCAACAGGTCGTGGTGGTGAATTAAATGCAGTATCTGCAGATGGTGGCGCTGGACAATTTAGTTCGCGTATGAATGTAGATACTACGCCAGCCACAGATGCGAAATTCTGTTCGATTGATAACCCTGATTGCGAAAGCTGCCAGTAAAAGTTGTCATTAAGCGTTAAAACCCGGAAAGAAATTTCCGGGTTTTCTATTTGGTGCTATCTCCTTTGTTTAGCCTGCACCATTATGCTGGCAATAATTATTGCCGGCTATTTTATTTATTATGGCGATAGTTAAATTATTTACAGGTAAATAAAATTACATTACTCTGGTAATATTAAAATATTTACTGGTCAATAATTTTATGTTACAATTAGTCATTGCATTGGCTAAAATAATATATAATTTGATTAGGAAAGACATGATAAAAGATCTCTTTATTGATAGAAAGAATTATTTTGAAGAATTGTCTGACGGCTTAAAGCAAGGGAAAGATTATATTCTTATCGCACCTAGGCGGTTTGGTAAAACTACGCTGGCTCATGAAATACTACGCAATATTCAATTAGACAACGATTATCTGGTAATGAGTATTGACTTTATGCGTTATTCGGGAAGTGTTCAAAGTATTGCTGAGGCAATTATTGAAAATACATTGAATGCCATAGGGTTTATCGGTAAGCTTAAATTGTGGATGCAGCAAATAGAATTTTCATTAAAGATAAAACTTAAATATGCTGATCTGGAAATTGAACCAATTATACAACTAATTAGAAATAAAAGTAATGAATGGTCTTTATTAGAGTATGCGTTAGAATTTATAGAAACTGCAGCAATTAAAGCCAGCAAAAAATTCATTGTATTTTTTGATGAATTTGGAGAATTGCACTCCTTAGACGAACGGGTTGTTAAAATGTTTCGATCAGTCCTGCAGTTACATAAGAATGTACACTGCTTATTTGCTGGTAGCCAAGAAACACTTATGAGCAAAATTTTTGTCGAACAATCCGGAGCATTTTATAGGTTTGGCAATCTTATATGGCTAAAGGAGTTTGAAAAATCAGAAGTCTTAGAGCTGCTAAGTAAGTTAAAACTCGACTATGAAGTCATTGATCTGATCTTAACTAGATTTAGTTGCCACCCTTATTACACCTCAAAAATAATTAAAGATATAATGCTAAAGCCAGATTATGGCAGCTCCGTCAACCTCTTTTTGGCGTATATAAGCGATATATTAATACTTGAAGAAAATGCCTATCTTGAATTGCAGCTAGAGAAGATAAAATCACGCAGCCATGCGCTTGATGTATTTACCCAGATAGCGTTGAATCAGGATCCTTATTCATTACCCATTGCTAAACAAACTGTCTATACTATCCTCAAATCCCTTGAGACTAGCGGATTTATAACAAAGATAGACAAAGCAAAGTACATGGTGGCAGACCCGCTCTTAAAATTATATTTTAATTTATAAAAATATATATTTTTTTAAAAACCGGTAAGCCTTTCGGATTTTTATTTTGTTTACTAATTCGGATAGCTCTATCTTGCTTGCTACTATTTGACTTGATAATGAAGTTATATTAGGATTAATATAATCGGAAAACATTGAACCTAGCTTTTTAACATACAAACTAGACGTGCAGTTCCGATTATAACTCCAAGACTTAATTATGTATAGGTTCAAATCTATTCATTAGCTAATGAGAGCTTTTATAAAAAAATCATTAAGGCTCTCTCTATTACTCTCTTGAAGTTATCTCTAAAAGCTGGCAAGCCAGCTAAAAAAATCAAAAAATCAAATTACTGCTATCTGATGCTAATCTTAGATTCAAAAGTTGAATTAATCTCTTCTAGTCAATATGTCATGCTAAAAGTCCAGGGTTCACCAGCAAAACAACATTACCATAACTTTTTTGGACGGTGTTATTAACAATTTCTTAATAGTAAAATTATATTTTAATAAATTAATCGCACGGTATTGGTAACTTTGCATACTAGAGGTAAGGATAATTTAATAATATATAATTAACTAGGACGCGTTTATGTATAATTTAAAAAAACATGCAAGAACAATTGCTCTAATAATATCGGGAATATTGATTACTGCTTGTGGCGGTAATGGAGGAGGTGGTAGCAGCAGTAATACTACTAATGGCAATACACCGAATAGCGGATTAAAAGATATTGTGGTATCAAGTATCTCCGAATTTCCGGCACATGCTGTAGGAACAGCATATATAGCGGTAGTTAATAACAGTGGTGAGGCCGTCACGAATTTAAATTATAGCTTAATAGGCCAAGGTAAAGACTCCTTTGCCATTAATTCGGCAAGCCAAAAAAATTGTGCTACGATACCTGCGCATCAACAATGTATAATAGGCATAACTGCACTAAATTCCCAAGCTAGCTCGGGGCAGCTTGGGGTAAAAATAACTACTACCTCGGCAAAGCAAAGTCAGGCGACTAAAACTGCAAGTTCAAGCAAGCTAGCAGGAATTGGGTTGATGAATGTAATATCAGCTACACAAGCTAGCGGTGCCGATGGTATCCATATCATGGCTCCTGCGTCTATTGCATTGTCTGCAAAAGGTATTACGCCTTTAATAGTAAATACCATGATTATGTCTACAGATGCAGATCAGATTACTACCTTAACCTTAGTGGACTCAAATAACCAACCGATTTCTTATGCACGTACTATAAGCGGCAACAATCCACAAGCAGGTGGGTTTGCCAAAAATAGTATAGTCAGTTTTGAATTTGATCTTCCAAAAGAAACATCAATGCTTGCTTTTAAGGTTAAAGCTACTGACAAAAATGGCAATAGTAGTTATTCACCAATCAACGCAGTTGCAATTACTTCCAATCAGGCTAATATTGGCATATTGCCAACTGCTTTTATTCTTGACAAAGATTATGTAAGCCAAGAATTAGTGATTGCTAATAGTGGATCTGTTATGGCAAAGGAATTAAACCTAACCGCTAATTCTACCGATATCAGTGTTAGCAAAGGCGGGAGCATCCCATGTGGTAATGAGTTAGATAGTGGAGAGTATTGCACTTATCTAGTATCTTATGATAAAGCAATGGTTACGCAGAGCGGGTCTGCATTGCTTACTGCGAGCTACACTAGCAATGGGACTATTTCTAAAAGCTATGCGACTGTTCGGTATTATGCGGATGCAAATTCTATGCCGAGCTTGGGAGTTGTTACTGATAAAAATAATTTTATCAGTACTACAGCGTCTCCAATTGTAAATAGCCTGCTTGTGCTTACTAATGATCGCGACGGCTATGTTAATTCTAAAATAGTATTTAAGGTACCTGAACACTTTAGCCTTGCGCAAAGTGGAACCTCCGATAGTTGTTCATTAGCTGGAGATGGTTTAACTGTTACTAACTCATTGGCTTTTGGTCAAAGCTGCCGCCTTAAACTAATTTATAATAACCCGACAGCGACTGCTCAAAGCGTTAGTCAATTAACCGCTAGCTATACATTTGATAATGGTTCTGGTTCAAGAGGCAGTGCAAATATTATCCCAATTAACTTGATTTATACTACAATACAGTCCACTGCAAGTCTAAGTTTCAGCCAAAGCCAGGTAGACTTTACAAATATAAGTGCGAATAGTGTTGCTAATAGTACTCAGTTGGTTACTTTAATTAATAACGGCCAAGTTGCGGCGACTAATCTTAAATTAGCTTTTGACAATAATGATTCAAGTACTTTTCACATTAATTCAACTGACTGTGGCGCTAGCCTTGAGGCCGGTGGCTCATGTAAAGTTAATCTAACATTTGGGCCTACAGCATCAGCTAATAGGTATACAAGCAGATTGACTGCTAACTATCAAAATGGGAGTAATAGTGCGGTTAGTTCCACCGTCTTATCCGGAATTGCAGTTGCGCCACATTTAGCAAATATAGTAATCGCTAATGTTACTTTAAGCCCTGCGCAATTGTCTGGGGATGGCCTGTCTAACGATAGTGCATTTCAGGTTGATCAGAAGTCTAGTGAACAACTGACGCTTACTTACCAGAATATTGCAAGTGATAAGGCTGCTAGTGCAGCAAGTTTTACAATAAATAGTGCTGGTTTAAGCGGTGGCTATAGCGTAAATGCGAATAATTGCAATAATGTGAATCTAGCGGCTAATGGTGGCAGTTGTCAAGTTATATTAAATGTCCCAACAACTCTTGCCGGACCGGCAAACCTTGATCTAATGAGCCTAACAGCGAGCTGGACGGCTGACGGAGTGGCGGCATCAGGTTCACCTAGCTGGCAAACTGGTAACAGTGCAAATGAGAAGGTATACATAAATGTCAATCAATATCCACTGCCAGGAACACTCAGCGTGTCATTGGACCAAGATGCTATGCCTATTGGGCAAAGTGTAAGTGGGACAGTTAGCCTTAATGGCAGTAAAGGTGTGGCGGATTTGACAGTATCAGTACAAGCAACTAATTATCACGCTTTTATGGTTAGTCCAACTAGCTGTACTTTGTCTAGCGAGCACCCAAGTTGTAGTTTTACCGTGACTGGGAGATATAATGGCGAAGCAAAAATACAAGCATATAATCCAAGTTATTCTATTGCAAATTCAAAGCAGCTTATATCAGGTTATCTTATATATGCTACTACTGGTAAATGGACAGGCAACTTACTTGGTGAAGCCATTACTGCTGGAGCCAATTCTGCGGTAGTTACTAATGGTATAGCTGGCGCCGATTATCTGTGCCAACAGGATAGCCAATGTCCAGCAGGGGCAGTCTGCAAAGCAATTATCGTTGATGATATAAATCGCAGTGCGGTGCCGCAGAAAGACTGGGTATTACAGCCATACAGCTATTATATCAATACCTCGTTACAAAATATCTTTAATTCAACAACCAATGCCAATGCAATTGCTAGTTTCCCATTAGCGAATGCCTTTGCGCCGAATGCCGCTTATCAAAATATCTGGACCGGTTTTGTTGGAGAAGGCTGGACATCATATTCCTCTTCATATACATGTAATGAATGGGGTAGAAATACTGGTGGTATAGGCTCATATGGAAATAGCACTGTAAAAAATGTAAATGCGATTGCTTCAACTCCAGAGTTTAATGCATGTAACACCCAACATGCACTATATTGTGTTCAGCAACCAAATTAGGAATAATGTATGGAATGGGCCAGCAATTAACACTGGCCCATTTTTGTGAGCATAATATGCCTTTATACAAGTTGCTTCAAGACTGCTGATAAAACCTTGCCGAATATTGGGTATTTATCCGTATGTAATAATTAAATAGATTGGAAGAGATTTAATAAAAATTAGTTCTTGAATATCAATAAGCTATGAATTTTGGGGAATTTTGTACCTTTTATTAAACTTGCAGAAAACTGATAATTTTCTCTAATTTTATAAAAAAGGAGAAACCAATGTACTCAAGTTCATCTGCCGCTTTTCACCCCAACAGCAGTCCCTCAACAACAACCTTAACCTCTGGAGCTTTGACAGGAACAAGTTCACAGACAGTCAGCTTTTTTGGAGCAGGTTTAAATGCGAATAATGATTTAAGTAATGAGGTTGGTACCAAAAATAACCCTAAAATAGGTTACCTGAAATTACACTTTGATTCACTAATCGAAGAAATACATAAATTTCCTACCAAGCAGCGCTCAAAATATTTTAACGTTTTGTATCAATTTATTTGCCTTAAAGAACTGCATGTAGAGTTGGAAGCTCAACAAGCTAGCCAAATCGGCAATAGCCAAGCAATATGCAAAATTGATGAAAAAATTAAAGCTCTTGAAAAAGAAATAATATCTATTAGCTCTCCGGCATATTATGAGAAGCTAAACCTATTTAGTTCACCGCTGCTAAACAGTTTTTTAAAGCAAGCAGAGTCAGAAGTAAAAGTGAGCTATTTTGTGGCTAAGCTAAAGCAACAATTGCAACAAGAACAAGTTAATCTAGCTAGGATTAATATTGAGGATGGCCTTAATTCGATTATCCATGATGCCGATATGCCGTTAATTTTAAAGTCACAGTTATTGAGAGTTTTTGAGTATTTTATTAAGATCCAGGAAATTATTAGCAGTGAGGAAAGTACTGATGAAAATGCTAATCGTATTGATATGCTTATAGAAGAAATTGTTGGGAATTCGTTTTTAGGTTTTTATGAAGGGCTTGAGGCAGACTATGGCTATGATTTGCGATTTTTACTGGGCCAGAGAAAAGTTAATTATCAAGCTAGTGAAGCGATCAATGGATTACGCAGTAACTTGCCTAATGAAATTTATGCGGCTGCGCGAAATAATGTTGAAAGTTTCATAAACAGCTTGGCAAGTGATAATGATATAAAGCTCTTTCCACAAAAAGTATATGAGGAATTGCTTATTTTACGGAAGATAGTTTTATCTAAGGCAGAGTGCGTAAAAGAAAAACCAGATAAAGCAAAATTGAATTATCTAGCAAGTGACTTTAGTAATGAAGCTGGGCTTGCATTTTATGATCTACTTGAGGCAAGTTGTGGCCGTGACCTAAATTTCCTTTTACAGCATAAATCAATTAATAAAAATTGGGTTGAAAATTTTATTAATGAGAAGTTCCTAAATGCCAGAGTAAGTTGGACGTATAAAGAGCTTGATAAATTAATAGATTCCCCTATGGCTAAGCTGCCTAAAAGTCAGATAATCCGGGTAATTAGATTTTTGATACTAAGTGAAAGTTCAAGGCTGATAAGAAATGAAAATAAATTTCTGGGCAATAAAGCAGGATCCTTTATTGATAATTATACCAAACAACAACAAGAGTTAAATTTAAAGTGGGAAGAATACGAATATTTAAAAAGAAATGGGGGAATTCTATTTGGTGTTGTATATCAATGCTTTGGCTTGGATAAATTAAGTTTGGATTCAATCAAAGATATTAGGGAGCTTAACCATAATATTCAAACCTTGTTGGACTTTTTAACAGCCAGAGAAATCGATATAGAACAGAATGAACGAATCAAAAATCCTGTATTGAAAGCATTTTTTATTAACACTGCAACTGAGTATATTCCTCGCAATGGGTGTGGGCTGGCCGGATTTAAAGTTATATTTTCAGCTTTGCTAGATAGGGTACTGCAATCTGTGCAGGAGAGTAACGTATTTAACTCCAATAAATTTGATTATGAGTTTAAAAAAGCTAATCCTGAACTCGCTATTATTTATCACGAGATATCAACAGCTTTGGCATATCAGGGTTTATTGAATATCTTACAATCCTTGTGTTATCTTGACCCTATGCAAGAGAGGTGGCAACATAAAGAACAAAGGTTACCAATCCAAATACTAAAGGAAAAAATTACTAGGCTAAGCCAGAGTAAGTGGAGGAATGAATTAGAAGAATTATAGCTTTTTTCATGTGATTATTAAAATTGAGAGCTTTATGCAATATCATTAAAGCTCTCCGAATTTAGCTTATTGCTTAAAGTTAATCCAGAACTATTGGATCATATTTTGATTCAATAAAGTAGATTTGCTCTTTTGCCGCCTCAAGGATAGACTGAGGTATATAGTTAAGCTGCTCATTTAAGATGGCTTTTTTAATTGCTTGACCCACCGATGATACTTCGAGTTTTTGATAAATTCGTTTATTTAGAATAGATGCAATCGAACTACTGCTGATCTTACGTTCAACCGTAGATTCCAGAATTGTAGCAATTTCTTTAGGCGATTTACCAAGTGCCATCAGGCACACAATTTCTGATTCTAGCTGGCTTAAGCGCTGTGAGCTACCGGATTGGCTAATTCCAATATTTTCTCCAAGCATTAACTGAAGAAATTGGTGAATTCTCTTTTTGGCAAAAAAGGTAATTTCTTCAAATTTTACATAACAGCCGATAAATGTATCGCGGTGAAAAATCGGATAATCAGTTATTTCATAAAGTTCTAATTGAGCGCGGTTTCTTTTTTTTAAAATGGTGAACCAGCGCGAGCTTTTTTTCTGAGTATGAAACTCCGTTAAAGTCTTTAAAAGTGAACGGCCTACTTCAGATATCGGGTGGTTGACAAATTTAATTGGTCTACCAATAATATCCGGGTAATCAAATAATTCATATAATGATTCACTGGCGGCAATAATCTTGTAGCGCTTAGGCTCCAAGATAAACGCATTACTACCTTTTAGTAGAATCTGGGCCATCCGTTGTACTGAAGTACTTTCTAATAATTTTACTAATTCAACCATCTCTTATTTACTATTAATTTAGATTACGTAAATTACCACATTTCAGGATTGATATTACTTTAGAGATAGGAATAATAGTTCTAGGAATCTTAATATTAATAGCGAGGGTTAAAATCATTTATTAATAAAATTATTATTCTTATCCCTAAAATTTTATGAGCAGGGATTTACGTAGATTATTGTTATTATAAAAATAATGGATATTTCATTTTATCATGTTTTTGCTAATAAATATCCTAAAATCAAAGCCATTAAATAACGGATTTAATGGCTTTGTAACTAAAGCAGTAACTTAATTTTATAGTTTATTGCCACTAATGGTACCATTAGTGAAGTTTTGATCGATAAAATTTTGGTTACTTGTATAATAGTTGGCAAATAGTGAGCTTGTTCCTGGCTGATAAACTGGATTACCCGCGCTTAATACAACTTGTCCATTTTTAACTTCAGGAGTAGCATCAAGACCAGGAAGCTGTTCGATATCCACTTGGTTAAATATTTGGAATATTTGCTCGTCTGGCACTGAAAATACTCCATCTACCATGGTATATCCATTTTGTAAACCATCAGGTCCAGTAGGCGTAAAATTCGTTCCCCATGGGTTACGCAAAATAAATTTACCGTCTTTATGGCCAAGTACTGCGTATGCGTGAGTACCTACTATATCGATTGGTAGAGTCACAGCTCCAGCTGTAGAATCGCCAGGATTTAATTCTTTAGTATCAGTTGGCGTACCAAGAACAACTACACGGTTTTGTTGAAGTGATTGATCAATTATGTTAATCATGTCGCTTGGCGCAATATTCTGATTATTTATGCTAACATAACCTGGATCAGTGCTCATGTATTCATTTTTGAGTACAGTATTGCCAGAACTATCTTGCTCTGCATCAAACTCATAAACTTCATGTCCTGTCAAGAACTTGAATGCCGGGTAGTATTGGCCTATAGGAAGATTGGCAGCAATCATGCCATCATAGAATGTCGGCAAACTATAAATTCCATTTGTAGGAATATTTTTACCAAAATATACATAGTTGTATTCGCCGCTCATTAAGACTTCACCATAAGCTTGTTCAAAAGCAGTTAACCAGTTGCCGCTACCATTTGAGTATGCACCGGTTGCGACTTCAAGATCGGTTACCGGGCCAATGTTAACGCTACTTCCTACACTGTGGATTGAAGTATAACTTACACTATATGATTGTCCGTTTTGGGTTATTTTATCAAAGACAGCTTGGTTTCCCCGCGCATTAATCAATGCACCAAGTGTTGACAAGAAATAGCAATCGCCAACTGCACCTTGATGGATGTTTAGATAGCTAACATCACTAGCATTACCTAAACTACCATTATTATTTAAAATAGCGTTAAATGTACCAGGGTTAACACTCCAAGTATAATGCTGTTCAGCTAAGCGGTGGCCACCATAAAAACGATGGGCTACCATATCTAAATTCGCATTTGTAGTTGCAAGAGTTATGCTTCCTAATTCATTTGTTCCATCACTGCCATTTGTTGAGTCAGTTACATCAGCAATAAAGATAGCTGCAAATAAAGCTTCATTATATTGTGCCTGACTTCCATCACTATTAACTGGATATGTTCCCAGCGCTTTTAAATTAGCTAAAGCTTGAGTATAACCTGAAGTATTAAGATTTTTCAAAGTCTCAAGGCTTTGTGGATCTTTACCAGTAATAATCGATACAGCTTTAGAAGTATCTATTTCAGTTTTGCTGGCATTGGTTGCCAAAGCATTAAAAATTAGTTTAATATCGTTAGTATTGATTTCAGGTGACTCGTCGCTACTTGGACTAACTGCGCTACGTGCAGATAAAGCTTGGCTTTGATAGCTATTGGCACTGTTTGTTGATGGAGATGCCGGATTACTAGATGGTCCACCTGAATTGCAGGCTGCTAATGTAAATACGCTTGTGCTTAGAGTTAATAGTGTAATTTTTTTCATTTTTGTATTCCACAGTTATAGTTTTACCGTTAACAATTAACATTTTCTAAATTCTTTATTTGATCTAGTGTCTAAAGGCTGTTAATGCTTCGGTATTTATTATTGTTATAATTTAATAAATTCTTTGTATGTCTAAATAATGATTGATTATCTTGTACATAGATTCCTTTCTTAACAGTTAAATAGCCAGATAGCCGCAAATTTGCCGATTCTATCTTCCCTACAAAATATTTTAAATATGTTCAGTTTGATAGCCTCCATTAATCCAGCTAGCATAAAAAGCAGTGCTTATTGATAAAGCGGGTGAATCTGGTAAACCGCATTTAAGCCCATCACCGATTGAATGAACACCGGTGATAGTATAACTGCCATCCGAATTTTGGATTAAATCCGGTCCGCCGGAATCGCCGACGCATATTTTGGTATAACCACCTTGCGGCGAGGGCGTTCCGCCCATGTAGATATAAGCGCCACCAGCAGTAATATTATCCACAATAGTCTCGGCCATTCTTAGTACTCCCAGGCTTCCCCCATCCGATGCTGTCCCAACCAGCTCAGTTCCTTGATCATAACCAAAACCAGCAATAATTTCTTTAGTTCCTGTTTCAGGATTGCGTGTTGCTACCTTAACAAATTGATATTCGGCGTCGACTGGTGAACTTAACTTTATTATTGCCAAATCATTTACTTCTGATTGATCAACTACGTTCATATTTCCATTTTCTATATCAACTCCCTCTAATGCATCAGAATGGACATATATTGTTTTTACTGAATATATATTCCAATCGCTCTTGGTTTCAGGTGAGTCAGGGTTAAGATCAATCGCTGATGTCAAATCTTTTGGTAATACAATCATCATAGAGCTTTTATCGTTTAGATTGTTAACAGTATATGATTGACCAGCAGGTTTATTTACCATATTCAACACACAGTGAGCTGCAGTTAACACGGTATCATTACTGAGTAAAGTCCCGGTACATACCCCACCATTATTTTCACTTTCCACTGTATAAATTAAGGGCACCCGTGCATTTATAGCTGGATCAGTTACGACTTGGCCGTTTAAGATTTTGGTTACGTTTTGTCCTGTTCCAGTCGAATTAACGGCTGTATTTAGTGAAGATGCACTTGTAGCTGAACTGGTACTATTGCCGCCAACACAACCAGCTAAATTTATTAAAATTGTCAAACTAAATAGGGTAGGTAATTTATTTTTTTTCATTATTGACCTCTTATACTACACTATGTTGGCAATTAAATTTTGCTAATGTGCACGTTAACTAAGTAAGAAGCGATTCTAAAACATCCTGAATTAAAAAGTATGCCCCAAAATTTGGGGCAGATTTTTTTCATGAGAAAGAGCTAAAATAATCACAATTTGTGTGGGGTGAAATTGATTAATGCTTGTAATAGAGTTGCCGATAATAATTTTTATGAAAAAATAATCAATCATAACAAAATATTATAGCTAAAATAGTGGTGAATTGTTGATAACGGTTAAACTTTTTGTTACATAAAGCAAGTAGAGTAAATAAGCAATTTTAAATTAAAAATAATTTTAAAAACCCTAATAGTGTTAGCTTTTTGTTAGTGGTCCCAATTAGCTAAAAGTATAGTTCGACTAAGTTTAAGGATTATGAGTCCTTAATAAAAGGTTTTAAAATTTTAGGGATGGCCTCACGATATACAGCCTCAGGAAGAATTAGCAGGATTATCTAAATAATAGTAATTGAAGTATTGTAGCCAAAATATTTAATTGTTCGTATTAACATTACCAATATATTTAAGCGTAAAAAATATATTAACATTGTTTAAAAGATGCAGAATAGGGGAATATAAAAAGCTGGGTAATAATCCCAGCTTTAGTACACTCCATCATCAAGCTTTTCTTCTTCCATAACGTCAAAAAGCTGAATTTGTAACCAGGATTGAAACTTGACAAACTGATTCCAGAAGATCAATGCTATAGCAATAGTCCCGGCTATTATAGTCCAAAATATCCAGCCATTAGGTAATATATGGTTACTTAACGAGAGGATAAATGAAAGGATACCTGTAATAGCAATAACCGGTAGAAGCTCAAAAACTATCCTTCGCAATTTATATGTATTTTTACCTGCAAAAGAATTGCTAATTATTACTTCAGCAAACATCATACTTAATGCTTTTAGCTTGCGGTAAGCCGCAATTAAAAAGGGGAGGGAGATAAGCATTGCAATTGAACAAATTATGCTTTTGTGGATCTGCTCGTTCCAAGTAATTCCTGAAATTCCGTTTAGCTGGCGGTCAATATGAGTAGCGATAAAAGTGCCGGCAATAAAAACTACGGCAACTAGCGCGCAATTAACTAATACCTGCAAAGATATCCGAACTATTATCTTGGCAATCATTGCACTATCGCCTTTGGGTTGTAAGTCGCTAAGCCAAGACGTGTATTTATGGCTAAGTTTTACTAGTGAACTTGGAGAAGTTTTGCGGATGTTTTCTGATATAATTGGCGCAGCTTTAATTAGATATGGTGTTGAAAGTGTTGTTATGGCTGAAACGGCAATTGCTATCGGATATAAAAAGCCGCTGGTAACATTTAATCTGGTTCCCAGTGCTGCAATAATGAATGAAAATTCACCTATTTGTGCCATCCCCATTCCTACGCGAAGGGATGTTCTTCCCGTTTCTCCGCTTATATAAGTTCCAAATGTACAACCAATAACCTTACCAGCAATTAAGAAGCCACTTATTACCAAAATGGGAATAAAATAATTCATAACTACATGCGGGTTAAACATCATGCCAATGGTTACAAAGAAAATTGCACTAAACATGTCGCGTACAGGCGCTACCAGCTTTTCTATTAGGTGCAGTGGCTTTGATTCGGCGACAATTGCCCCGATCATGAACGAACCCAGAGCAATGCTGTATTTTAGGGCTAATACCATTAAACAAAAACCGAAACATAAACCTAAGACCGCAATTAACAACATCTCGTTGCTATGAAACTTTGCAATATAGGCAAGTAACCGCGGGATTGTCAATAGACCAATAATTAAGGCCGCGATAATAAATAACGATAATTTGCCGATAGTCCCAAAAATGGCTTGTCCATGCAGTGAGCCGGTCATAGCTACACCTGGTAAGATAGCTATGATTCCAATTGCCAAAATATCTTCAACAATTAACATACCAAATATAAGCTGTGCAAACCTATGGTGCTTCATGCCCATTTCACCTAAAGCTTTGACAATGATGGTTGTTGAGGATATTGCCATCATCGCGCCAAGAAAAAGCGAATCCATGGTTTTCCAGCCAAAATGTAGCCCGAGATTATATCCGATAAAGATCATAAAACTGGTTTCACACAAGGCTGCAACAAACGCAGTAGCACCCACTTTAGCAAGTTTTTTCAAACTAAACTCAAGGCCAAGCGAGAACATCAGGAACACTACGCCAAGTTCAGCCAAAGTCGTAATAGTATGTTTATCGTGTACTAATTCGACAGGTGGAGTATATGGGCCGATTATAATTCCCGCTAATAAATAGCCCAGGATAACTGGTTGCTTAAATTTATGGAAGATTACGGTTATAATCCCAGCAACCAGCATGATAATGGCAATGTCATGGATAAAGGTATCGGCGTGCATTCTGGCCCTTTAAAGTCTATTTAATTTAGCAAATGCAGCAGCCATACTATTCCCAGAATCAAGGTTTCTCTCTTGATTATTTCGGTTATTAGCAGGTGATGTCTTCGGCCTATTGGTGCTATTAGAAGCTGGGATATTAAGTTTATTAAGGCCTTTCATTGAAAGTGCGATCCGTTTTCTCTTAACATCAACTTCTTCTACACGGACCTTAACTATTTGACCAACTTTAAGTACATCATTGGGATTAGCAATATATTGATCGGCAATAGCGGAAATATGGACCAGTCCGTCTTGATGAACCCCGATGTCAATAAAAGCACCAAAATTTGCAACGTTACTGACTACGCCTTCTAGTTCCATTCCTATCTGTAAATCAGTAATCTCATTGATACCTTCTTTGAATTGGGCCGTTTTAAATTCGCCGCGCGGGTCACGGCCAGGCTTATCTAATTCTTTCAAAACATCACTAATTGTAGGAAGTCCATATTTATCACTTACAAAATCTGTTGCTTTTACTGAATTTAAGAGGTTACTATTACCAATTAAATTTGGGATTGCTACGCCAAGTTTGGTTGCAATTTGCTCAACTAGAGGATAACTCTCAGGGTGAACTGCCGATTTATCAAGCGGGTTTTCTCCATCATTAATGCGCAGAAAGCCGGCACATTGTTCATAAGTTTTATCGCCAAGACGGCTAACTTTAGTTAATTCTTTACGGTTTTTAAATTTACCATTTTGGTCACGGTAACTAACAATATTATTGGCTATAATTGAATTTAGCCCTGAAACTCGAGCTAATAGTGGAACAGAAGCAGTATTAACATCTACTCCAACTCTATTTACACAATCCTCAACAACATTGCCAAGAGTAGATGCCAATCTTGTTTGGTTTACATCATGCTGGTATTGGCCAACACCTATTGATTTGGGATCGATTTTGACCAGCTCGGCCAGAGGGTCCTGAAGCCTTCTAGCGATAGAGACAGCTCCACGCAAGCTTACATCCAAATCCGGGAATTCTTTAGCTGCAAATTCTGAAGCTGAATATACAGAAGCCCCTGCTTCTGATACGACAACGACTTGGGCTTTGATACCGCTAAATTGTTTTAGCATATCCTTGACTAATTGTTCGGTTTCGCGGGATGCTGTCCCATTCCCTACGCTTATTAGTTCAGCTTGGTAAGCGTCAATTAATTTTACCAATGTCAAAATTGCATCTTCACGGCTTTTGGTAAATGGATATATGGTAGTGGTGGTTAACAATTTACCTGTATTATCAATTAATGCTACTTTCACCCCGGTGCGGATGCCTGGATCAAGCCCAATGGTAGTTTTACTGCCAGCTGGGGCTTGTAATAATAAATTATGTAAATTTGTGGCAAAAACCTTAATTGCTTCTTCATCGGCACGCTCGCGCATATTGCTGATTAACTCGTTTTCTAAGGAAGGAAAAATTTTGGCTTTCCAAGCTAAGCGCACTGAGTCACGCAGGTAATTGCTAGAGGGCTTACCATCAAGGATCTCAAATTCAGCAACGATTATATTCTCGAATACTGAAAATTCGCCACGTGGCAGGATATGTTGTTCTGGATATTCTACACCTATAGACAATACGCCCTCTTTATTTCCACGTAAGATAGCAAGAGCACGGTGGGATGGGATATTCCGGATTAATTCTTGATGATTGAAATAGTCGGTAAATTTGACACCTTCTTCTTCCTTGCCTTCAATTACTCTTGCAAAAATATTTCCTTCTAGATTTAGGCGTTCCCGCAATTTAGCCAATAAATTGGCATTTTCGGCAAAGATGTCCAGAATAATATAGCGAGCACCGTCAAGTGCTTCTTCTTTAGTCGTAATGTTTTTTTCTGGGTTTAAGTATTTTTCAGCAAGCATTGTTGGATCAAGGTCTTGATTTTGCATGATCTCCAATGCAAGTGGTTCGAGACCTGCTTCTTTAGCGATTTGAGCTTTTGTCCGCCGTTTAGGTTTATATGGTAAATATAGGTCTTCTAAGGTTGTCTTATTATCGGCTGCAAAAATTGCTTTTGCAAGCTCTGGTGTTAATTTACCTTGTTCTTCAATTGACTTTAAAATAGTATCTCGGCGTTCATCCAGCTCACGTAAATAAACTAATTTTTCAGCAAGTATGCGTAGTTGGGTATCGTCTAGACCTCCAGTTACTTCTTTACGATAGCGGGCAATAAAGGGTACTGTTGCACCTTCATCTAATAATTCTACAGTTTTTCTAACTTGATCTTCATTAATATTTAGTAAATTGGCCAAGCGGCTGGTAATTGGTAATAGCATTGAGAGTCCTATATAAAATCACAAAATATTGGGTATTATATACGAACGATAATAAGAATTCAATCTATTGCCGAGTTAACTCTACTAAAATTATAAATATTTATAATTTTATGAAAATAATCTTAAAAATTAATTATAAAAATCGTTAAAAATAATTTGGCAAGTCTTATATTTGTTATAGTCAGTAGTTAATGCATTGATCAAGTATCCAATTGTAGAATGTTACATATAGACTTTCAGAAATCTTCATTCTGCATTGAATCTTAATTAGTTTGATTCCTTGGCAAAATAATTATCCAGACTATCGGTGAAATTATTGTCAACATTATTTTTGGTAAGCTCAACTGCTTTAGCTAGAAGTTGATAATCATTGAAGTTATCCAATAGTTTTACGTCTTTGATCAAATGTTCTTTATTACTTGTGCCGATCAGGACAGTTGTAATATTTTGGTTGTGGTATAAAAATGCTAATTCAAGGGCAATTAATTTCTCATAATTATTATTACATAATTGAAGCAGTTTTTTTATTTTTCTGCTAAATGGTAAATTAGGCTCATTTAAATAAGGTTTAATTTTAGGAGTAAGTGCACCGGTACCAAGTGCTCCACGTATAAAGACGGCAAGACCTTTTTTATGAGCTAGCTTTATCACTTCTTCATTGGCCCTATTTAAAAGATTATACTCTACTTCAATTGCATCAAAGTCACCTGAGTTTATACATTTTTGGATAAGCTCTGGATCATCGGCTGAAACTCCGATATAGCGAAGCTTGCCTTCCTTTTGCAATTTTTTTAGTTCATTTAGCGCAATTTTGTCATTGATTACTTTTCTCGCATCTGACCCTAAATGCAAAAATACAGTATCAAGCTTAGTAACGCCCAAACTCTTAATACTTGTTTCAATGTTTTTGGCGATAGCTGCACTTGAAAAGTCAAATGTGGTAGCTGGTTTATTACAGTAAACATTATCATAGCTTGCTTCTAGACACTTATTGCCAAAGAATGGTAATGAGCTCTCCCCAACTTTGGTATTTAGCATGAATTTATTTCGAGATAGAGGATGCTTTTTAAAATAATCTCCAATTCTTGACTGGCTTAAGTGGTAGGCGTTGGCAGTATCAATCACATTTATTCCAAGATTATCTACCGTTAAAAGCATTCGTTCGGCTTTTAAACTATTAGGATGTAATCGCTCATCTTGATTGCCAATTCCCCAATCTCGCCCAATTTCAAGGGCGCCGAAACCAATGAAGTTAACTGATCTATTCATTCGTGGGACAAATCTTTTCGTTAGATATCTTGGCATGGTTAATTCATCCGCATTAGCCACTGGCATACTAAGCGGAAAGATAAATATGAGTATCCATATAAGGTTAAATGAATATGGCATTTTAAAGATTCTTCCATGTAAAGATATAGTTAAGCAAATTTAAAACCCTGTTACCGCTTTTCCTAAGATTACAAATAAATAATCTAACTTTTAATTAAGTATCACAAATTTACAATTTATCCATTTTCTACTTAAATCAGATATGTATTTTCATTAGAAATGTTTTTCACGAAAAGTAGGGGGGTGGCATAATATTTCATCAATACCGGATACTTTTGATTTGATACTACGTTCAACAGTTAATTTTACTAGCTACCAATGCCAGGGTGATTTATAGAATTTATATGAAATTTATAGAAATTAGATAATGAATCATGAATGTAAACCAATGGCTATAGATCTTGTGTAACTAATGATAATTCATTGCCAATACTATTATTTTCAACTAAATTGGCATATTTATGGGATAAAAATAACTAAGCTCAATCAAATTTTTTTGATCTAAGCACATTTAAACTCATTTGGCAACTCCATGCTATAATACATAATTTCGTATTCTTTAGAAAAACTTCTAGTATTCTAGTGACGTAATTAAACAAGAATCTCCATTTTGGGAAAAATTGGTTTATATGTAGTCAGAACTACTCCAAGTACATTTTTGATGAGGAAAACAAAATCTTGTTTTGAACTATTAGGATAGTTTTATAAACAATAACAAAATAAAATAGTTTTATGGGATATAAATCAAAATATGAATGAAAAAATAGTAAATCGAATTGGTTGGTTTGCTTCAATAATGGCAATAGCAATGTATATTTCATACATCGATCAAATTATGCGAAATATTGCAGGGCATCCCGGATCAGTTATACTACCTGTCACAACTACAATCAATTGTTCTGCATGGGCGCTTTATGGCTGGTTAAAAGTGAAGAAGGACTGGCCAATCATAATGTGTAATCTACCTGGGATCTTGCTTGGTATCATTACTGCAATAACGGCAATAATAGCTAAGTAAGTAATTTAGCTTCTGTCTGGTTGCTCTGGCTATAAAGACAGTGTAATCTCTTATTTAATCCTCAACTAAAAACAATGGAATTAATGTGACTTTGAGTGATGTAAAATGTTGTATAATAGAAAATTATTGTATTTTTATTGCGAATATTTCTTGAATGGTTTTTAAGGATAGCTATGAAACGATTATTAATTACTCTACTTGGTGCAACTACACTACTATCATCTTTAAGTTATGCTGATGAAAATATTAGTGTTATTGCAACAAAGTTTCCAAATGGAGATGTGCTTGAAGTTGCAAAGCCAATATTAAAAAAAGAGGGTTATAATTTAGAAATAAAAGAAATTGCCAGTTATTCAGGTCATGGGATTGTAACAGAAAGAGCGCATCCAGTCCATGAAATCAATGACCCGAATAAAGATGTAGTTGATGGTAAATACGATGCAAATTTCTATGAGCCCCTAATCTATCTTGAGCAGTATAATAATCTTAACCAACAAAATTTAGTTAATGTCGGCAGCATTTTTTATATACCTTTTGCAATTTACTTATCAGAGAAAAACCGGCAAGATTTTACAAATATTAATAATTTGGTAACGAAAAAACCGCAATTAGTAGTTGGAATTCCTAATACCTATATTGATGAAGCTAGGGCATTAAGGCTTCTTGCCGCAAATCATTTAATTAAACTGGATAGTAATGAAAGGTTACCAAATATAGCAGACATTAAACAAAATCCATATCGTTTAAAGATAATTCAGGTTGATAATAATTTACTTCCAGAATTATTGCGTAAAAATGATTTAGATATGATTGTCATTAATTCAGGACGTGCTTATCTTAAAGATTTAACCCCTGATAAGTCGATTTTAGTAGAAAGTTCACCAGATCTATATGCAAATGTGGTTGTTACGACTAAGGAAAAGGTTAATAGTCCTAAAATCAAGGCGCTAGTTAAAGCTTTACAGTCCGAAGAGGTTAAGCAATATATCACGCAAAATTTTAATAACACTGTAAAATCATCATATTGATAACGGTCAGTCCTTATTAACATTTTATAATATTCATATTTTATGGTAAATAGATATCTGATATTAAGCTAATGATTGTGAAATTTTAATTATAATAACTATACTGGTGTTACGCATATTTACTAATTTTAATAAATTATATTATAGCGCGTAACCTCAGTAACTAATTGGCAATTTAGATATCAATTAGTGTGATGAAAAAGAATTTTGACATATTTACTTGAAGATAGTTGATTAGGGACAGTTAAGCATGGCGGAGTGGACGGGACTCGAACCCGCGACCCCCTGCGTGACAGGCAGGTATTCTAACCAACTGAACTACCACTCCACGTGGTGGGCGCAACAGGATTCGAACCTATGACCCTCTGCTTGTAAGGCAGATGCTCTACCAACTGAGCTATGCGCCCTTATATTTTAAGATTATATAAGGTATGATGGCAACGAAAACTTAAATGGCGGAGTGGACGGGACTCGAACCCGCGACCCCCTGCGTGACAGGCAGGTATTCTAACCAACTGAACTACCACTCCACGTGGTGGGCGCAACAGGATTCGAACCTATGACCCTCTGCTTGTAAGGCAGATGCTCTACCAACTGAGCTATGCGCCCTCTTAGCGTTTTGCGCTGCGAGATAGGTATTATGCCAGACGAGCTAATCTTTTGCAAGTATTTTTTGCAAATCAAATATAGATTAGACTGCAGCAAGTTTGCTAATTGTTTGATATAAAATATAATAACCGAATTTAAAAAAATGTAAATAATGTTCAAAACAAGTATAAATTATCTATTTATCCAACACGCCGTAAAACCTCTCCCTTTAGGGGGAGGGTATAAGGCGTTAAGCTAGCGCAGCTACTCTGGTGTTTTCTGTTGCTCAATATATTGACGGATAATACCTATTGGGGCACCACCGCAAGAAGCGGCAAAATAACTAGGAGACCAAAGTGATTTGTTGTTGAAGTACCATTTTGTAATACTTGGGAATTGTTTTTTGAGTAATCTACTTGAGACCCCTTTGAGGCTATTGATCATTTTAGACACTTGCGCTTGTGGCGGATAGTTGATTAACAAATGCACATGCTCGACTTCACCATCAAACTCAATCAGTTCAGCCTGATAATCGATGCATATATCCGCAAATACCTTTCGCATAAAGTCCAGATGCTCTTTTGTAAAGATTTTTTGGCGGTATTTGGTAACAAATACCAAATGAACATGGAGATTAAACACGCAGTGTCTGCCAGTTCTAATTTCCTGTCTTCTTTTGTGTAAATCACTTGTTTTTGTAGTTGTATTTCTCATAGACCAACAGTATAATACAGGTATCATGATTAAATCAAGCAAAGTAAAACAAGATAAAGAGCGCAAAGGTTACAAGTTTAGACTGATTGTAGCCAATGGCGATACAGAGCGCCAATTAACTAAATTAGTTGGCTCTTGTCGCTTTGTCTGGAATAAAGCTCTTGCTTTGGTAAAACAAGATGATGAAGATTACCGTACAATGGTGCAAATGTCTAAAATGAATGGTGGAGATGCCCAAGGCATAAGCACATTCTTCAGGTTTAACCCATACAATCAACTATCTGCATTGCTTACTGAATGGAAACAGCACTCCGAAACTGCGTTTCTGAAAGAATCGTACTCAAAATCATTGCAAATTGTACTTGAGGAACTTGGTCAAGCAGTAGCAGAAGCTAAAAGTAAAACTAATCCCAAACGTTACCCAGTATTTAAAAAACGTGGAGTAAAAGATAGTTTTAGTTGGAATGGCACTGTTAAACATGATATTGAGAATAGCCGCATATTTGTACCAAAGATTGGCTATATCAATTACAACAAAAGCCGTGATGTTCCTGGTGTGGTAAAAAACGTAACCATCAGCAAACAATCTGGGTATTGGTATGTATCATTACAAACGGAATGTCCATTAAGCCAAGTAAACCCAGAATGGGTAAATGCGAATCGCGCAATAGGTATTGATGTTGGCATAGCTAAAGCGGTTAGCGCAAGCGATGCGGTTAGCTTTGAGTAAATGGTAAAACAAAAATCAGGATTAAACAAATCAATCTTAGATCAAGGCTGGGGAATGTTTCAACAATTCCTTGCGTACAAGCTCAAATATAACTATGGAACAGAATTAATTGAAGTCAATCCACAATACACCTCACAGAAATGTTCAGGTTGTGGACACATAGACGCAGATAATCGCAAAAACCAAGCTAGTTTTAGATGTGTGGAATCTCAATACCGGACACTTTTATCCAATTAAGGGATAAAAATTAATAGATCTTTAA
>CAYLRR010000027.1:0-37866 GCA_964386295.1 uncultured Neisseria sp. | reverse complement strand
ATGCATTTCTATCGCCTAAATTAGCTTATCTCCTGTCTTTATTACATATTAACTTGATATAATACTTGCTTAATAAATAAAAATTTATTCTATGATAAAGATTATTAAATATGACTATTAATTCCAAATTGGTTATTTCACCGATGGCAGGAGTTACTGATGCTCCTTTTCGCTATATGGCTATCAAGCATGGTGCTGATTATGGTATTTCGGAAATGATTACCAGTCAAACTAATTTATGGAACTCTAATAAAACTCAATACCGTTTAAAAAGCCACTTTATTGAAAATCCTAAAATTATTCAGATTGCAGGTGCGTCACCTGAGAAAGTCATCGAAGCAGCTCTGGCTTCTAAGGAAGCTGGTGCGGGCATCCTTGAAATTAATATGGGATGTCCAGCCAAGAAGGTCTGTAATGTTTTGGCCGGATCAGCGCTCTTACGTGATGAAAATTTAGTCAAAAGTATTTTAGCAGCGGCAGTTAGTGCTGTAGATATACCAATTTATCTTAAAACTCGACTAGGCTGGAGTCACGATAATAAAAATATCATAGCTATTGCGTATATAGCTCAAGAGGTCGGTATTTCATCCTTGGCTATTCATGGCAGAGTTCGTAATGACTTTTATAATGGTGAAGCAGACTACAAGTTAATTAAACAAGTTAAATCATTGCTAACTATACCTGTTTTTGCCAACGGAGATATTAATACTCCAGAAAAAGCTAAATATGTTTTAGATTATACAGCTGCAGATGGCTTATATATAGGAAGGGGTGCATTGGGACAGCCTTGGTTGTTTAGCCAAATTAAGCAATATTTAACGACCGGTGTATTTCATAAACCAGAATCTATTACAGATATCTTACCGATAATTATTGAACATATAGAGTTAATACATAAGCATTATGGTGACTTTATGGGGATTAGGTTTGCCCGTAAACATTTTAAGTGGTATTTACAGGCTAACCAAGATTTATTTACTAAAAATGATTTATTTAGTGAGTTTAGCCAATTAGAAACGCCTTCTGAGCAACTGTCATTTATAGCAGCTTTAGGGCTGTTCTAGGTATTAGTTCCTCCACTTGCTGGTTCATGTATGATTTTTCTATTTCATCATAAAGGTACTGAGCTAACTCATCGCGATTTGCAAAGTCACTGCTATTTACAGGTGGCAAAATAGTAACGTTTATGACTAGGTCTTTAAGTTTTAAAGTATTAATTACAGTTGTCAACCAGCCAACATTTGCAAAGGAAACTTCTGTTGCCAGTTTATTATGTTCTTTGCGATAACTTAAGACTATAGGAATAATCTTACTTTTAGCCATTAAACCTGCTTCTAAAATGCCTGGTTTAAATGGCAGTATATGCTGCCCTTGTGTAGTCTTACCTTCTGGGTATAGTCCTATAGTTGCGCCATTTTGTAATAACTTTGCAACTTCCTGGTTTACATATAATAAATCTCTTTTTTTGCTTCTATCAATAAAGATTGTTCCTCCGGCTTTAATTACACTTCTTAAGATAGGCCAATTTAACATTTCTTTTTTACCAATATACTGTACGAAGCATAATCGTAACATTATTACAGTATCTAGCCATGAAATGTGATTAGAGACAATCATGGTATTGGCCAATTCTTTTTTTGTATACCATTTTCCATGAATTTGTAATTTCGCGCCTGTTGACGCAATTAGGCAGCGTGACCAAATTTTACGTACAATTTGTCTAGTAGCATAATTTGAGAAGGGGAATATAAATAGCACAGCTAATACTAAAATTGCCATACTACAAATAACCAGGACAAATCGTAACCAAGCTATTAGTGAGCGCATGATCTTTTCCTATAAAATTATATAGCGGATTTTAATATTTACAGGCATTATTTTAGCTTATTCAGTGTTAGTCTAGCAATTGATTTCATTGCTGGGACTCGTCTAGGAGTAGCTAAAAATGAATTTCTAAATTATTTCATAGTAGTAATCATTATACTAAGCTATTATAGTCGATGATTTGAAGTCCTTTATTCTTAAAAATGTAAAACTTTGGGTAATAGTTACATAAATTTTTTAATAAATAGTTTTTTATCATTGAGGTAATTTCTATATTCGATTATTTTTTTAGAAATGCCTAATTACGTATAGTAGAATAAGCCGCATTAAATTATAAGGATTATAAATGAATATCAATACTCAGAGTTCTCCCAATCTTGAGCTGAGCCAAACTGCAAATAAGAAACTTAAGCGAATTTCCTTTATTAATTGATGTTAATACTTATGAAAGTGAATACCAGTGCGTTTCCCGACATGCAAGCTTGCTGAAAGGATTTGTTAAAGTCTTATTTTGAATCAGATTATTGTTCACATTGTGACTAGGCTATAAATTGACCTTCTATTAGGCTTATTAATAAAGTGGCTTTTGTAATGAGAATATGCAGTATAATTTTTCAACAGCTAATTATTTAAGACTTAGTACTGGACTCTTTTGTAACTGATACTAGGAAAGTAATTAATTTAAGCTAATACCACTAATAGCTATTGAAAAGGATAAACAGATGAATCAGTTCAATAACGATATGCATTTGAATAAACTTCAGGCATTTGAGCGAGACGTCATTCTAAAGTATCAACTTTTTAATGGATTATTTTTAGGATTACCTTTTGCTGATCCAGACCAAGCTGGTGCCAGGTTGCCTATTTTTAGCAAAATGTGTGGTGATTGGTTAAATGAAGGCCTATCAGCACCTGAAGCTGTTGCAAAATACTTGTCCGTAGTACCAATAGATGAAAAAAATAAATTAGGCCTACTTGTAAAATTTCTGCAATTTATTGAGCGGCAGGTCGTATTATTTGATTCGCTTGAAGATGTAGCATTTAGTAAAATTAATGACATGTCTGGTTGTGGCACTGTTGATTACTTATTAAATCAGGTTAATTCAGACAAAATAAAATATTGCTCCCAATTAAAACAGTTTTTAGCTAATTATCGGACAAGAATAGTCTTGACTGCCCATCCTACTCAGTTTTACCCATCAGTAATACTTGGCATAATAAGTAAATTGGCTAATGCAATTCGTGAAAATGACCTTAATGAAATTCGTAATTTGTTTTTACAGATGGGGCTAACCAAGTTTACCAATAAAACTAAACCAACCCCAGTAGATGAAGCAAGAAGCATCCTCTGGTATCTCGAAAATGTGTTTTACCGTGTAGTCCCGGAGATACAGGCAAAGCTTGATTATTCCTTTACCAATCTTGATTTAGGCTTTTGGCCGGGAGGGGACCGGGATGGTAACCCATTTGTTACTGCCGAAGTTACCTTAGATATTGCAAATAAATTACGGGTGTCCGTACATCGTTTATATTACCATGATATCCTAAACCTCAGACATCGGCTAACTTTTGAAAAAGTCCATGAAGGACTAGGCTCTATAGCTTTAAAATTAAAAAATGATGAATATTGTGATGCTGATGAATTAATTGAAGATTTAAACCAAATAATTAATTTAATTAATAATCACTACCAGGGTTTATTCGCTGATATGGTTAGTGAGGTTATTTTAAAAATTAAGCTATTTCGCTTCTATTTTGCCAAACTGGACATTCGCCAAAACAGCGCGATTCATAAGCAGGTAATTACTAGCATCTTACAAGAACATGGCATTACAGAGAACTATGCAAATTTAGCCAATGATGAAAAAATTAAATTAATTGAAACAAATTGGAATAATAGTAGATTATTGCAAATATCAAATGATGAGACATTAGTTAAAGAGGTGATTAGCACTATTCGAGCGATTCATCATATTCAACAAAAGAATGGGCGAGATTCAATTGAACGCTATATCATCAGTAATACTGATTCGGTAGCTAGCGTTTTCGAAGTATTATGGCTAATTAATCTAGTAAACCAGACATTAACCGAAGAGGAGCAGATTAAAGTAGAAGTTGTACCTCTTTTTGAAACGATTGAGGATTTATTACATTCTGAAAAAATAATGGAGGAACTATTTAACTTACCTTATTTTGCTGATAATATCCGTAGAATGGGCCAGAAACAAACTGTAATGCTCGGATTCTCCGATGGGACCAAAGATGGTGGCTATCTAATGGCTAACTGGGCAATTTTTCAGGCTAAAAAAAGGCTTAGCAAATTAGCCAAGCGCTATCATATTGATTTGGTGTTTTTTGACGGCCGTGGCGGACCACCTTCCCGCGGTGGCGGCGATACATATTCTTTTTACCATAGCTTAGCCCATGAGATTGCTGCGCATGAAATTCAGTTAACTATTCAAGGACAAACCATCTCGGCTAATTTTGGCACGCCCGATGCCGCGATGTTTAATTTGGAGCATCTATTAAGTGCAGGAATCTCTGGTCTTCTTTTTGCTGATAAAAAGGATACCTTAAATGAATCACAGGAACAACTAATTGACCAATTGGCCCGACTATCGCTTGAAGCTTATCTTGAACTTAGAAATGATCCGTTATTTATTCCATATCTCGAAGAAATTACGCCACTTCATTATTTAGCGGAAGCTAATATTGGCTCTAGACCAGCCAAGCGTAATAAAGGTTCACAGTTGCGGCTTGAAGATCTCCGTGCGATACCGTTTGGCGCAGCCTGGATGCAAATGAAGCAAAATATTCTTGGTTATTATGGATTAGGTACTGCGTTTGCTAAGCTCGTTGAAGAAGATAGCAAGAACCTAGCAAATCTACAAGAATTGTATAAATGCTCACTTTTATTTAAAGGGCTAATGGATAATGCTATGCAAAGTTTGGTAAATACCAACTTTGCTGTTACGCGCCATTTAGGAATAGACTCTAAATTTGGGGATTTTTGGCAAAAGATTTATGATGAAGCCATGCGCGCGAAGGAAAAGCTTTTAGCTATCAGCGAACATAAAGAGCTAATTGCCGATAATCCAATTAAGTTACAGTCTATTCATTTTCGGGAACAAATCATCCAACCATTAATCCTTATCCAGCAATATGCCATGGATACCCTTCGCCAAATGAGTAAAGATAATCCTGATAGAATGATTTATGAACACTTGGTAAAAAAATCGTTGGCAGCAAGTATTAACGCAAGTAGGAATTCTATCTAGCTAGTCAGAGGTAAAAAAGTATCGGCAAAAAAATTATTTTGACATACTCCTAGTTGAGTAGCTAGCTGCTTAATTTTGCTAATTGTATCTTGGTTGCCACACGTGTAAACCATATACTCACGCAAATCATCATGGTTGCTAGAAATAAATTCAACGATGCTACCTTGATAATAGTTGATTGAATTTGCTATATGGCTAGCAAACTTACTGAATCCTTTTCGTGAACATAAGTGGATTGATAAATCAATTGTCTTGCTTTCTTGTAATTGTAATAGTGTTTCCTGCCAATATTCGAAATCTAATTGACTATTTCCCCAAATTAAGATAACTTTTGGTTTAGCATCAGGACTGTAACTAGTATTCAGATTTTCCTTATCATCCGCGCGATAGATAATAGCTTGGATCAGTGCTTTAATAGGGGCAAAACCTGTTCCAGTGCATGCCATAAAAATAGGGCTTGGATATTGCTTTCTTAAGGTAAAGTTGCCAAAAGGGCCTTTAACGCGTAATGAATCGCCAATCTCTAATTGATTCCATAATATTTCGGATAAAGCTCCGCCTTTGTTGCGCCGGATATAAAGTTCAATAAACCCGTCGTGATTCGGTAAATTGGCAACTGAATAACAGCGTGTGATATTTTTGTAACTAACTTCAATATATTGACCAGGCAGTATGTTAAAAGGAGTTTTTGCAATTAACTTTAATTTTAGAATCATACTATTTTCTAATTTATTTATGGTGTAAACTTTAGTTAAAAATATTCCACTTGCGGGCTTTAAAAGCTCAATTTCACTATCTTTTTTGGCTATTGCCCTACAGGCAAGAATCATATTACTGGCTAATTGGTCATCAGTCAAGGCCAGGGGATTATAGTCCTGATGGACTACTTCCCCCTTAACTAATTTACATTTACAAGCTCCACAGACTC
This sequence comes from uncultured Neisseria sp., assembly GCA_964386295.1. Lineage (GTDB taxonomy): Bacteria > Pseudomonadota > Gammaproteobacteria > Burkholderiales > UBA11063 > Aquella. The sequence continues at coordinate 31,836 of CAYLRR010000027.1, read as the reverse complement.
CCAAGTTACATGAATGAGGCATAGCCAGCCCCGCATTTAACGCTGCAGTTAGAATAGTTTCATTATAATTCGCATTAAATTCACTGGTAGTTAAATCGGAATTGGTAATAGTAATCTTATAACTCATACTGATTCTCCTTTTAGGCTTTAAATAGGTAATGGGGGCTTTAACTATCCGAAATTATTTATATATAGTTATTATTGTATTGCTAATGCTCTACATGTAACGCCGCTGCTGCCACAAATTTTTGCAGGAAAACAATAGAAAGTAAAAGGTTCTTTATCACTAAGTCTATCAAGGTTAGCCACATTTTCTAAAATGAATACACCATGGTCGGCACAGTATTTATCAACTTCGAAATGTTCAACTCCCCGGCGTGCTCCTGGTGAATCCATTCCAATAAAATTAACCTGTTTTTCAAGTAAAAAGTCAATAGTTTCATAAGATAGAAATGGATGGTTCTCAAAATAGTTAGTAATTGGATCTAAAGCAAAAGTTTTCTCAAGCCAGTCAGTCCTGAAATTGACGCTGTCCCCTTTCTCTATAGCCAATTCTTTAAGCTTGGTATCATCTAAATTTATTTCTGAATTACCGATGTGGCTGACATCAATAAGATGGGCTTTTGATATAAATCGGTTAAGGTCAATCTCCTTGCAATCCATTATATCGATATGCGTCCCAATATGGCCTAGTTGTGTTGGTGTTAAGCCTTGATGAGTCTTCTTGTATTTACCAAATCTTTCAAATGCACTCATTAAATCTAAAGTTAGATCAACGATATTATTATTTTTCATGATATATATTTCCTTTTTAAATTTTATTTGTTACCTGTTGTTGTATCCTATAATAGGATTTATTTCAGTCTAGTTGCTTAATTAAATCTCTATTTGGTTTAATTCTTAAAAGTTCTTAGTAACAGTAGTTATCTATCGTTACATAGCGATATTGTATGTTACAATAATTGTTTGGATTTTAGTTAATTAGGCAATATATTGCTAATTTCAGACAACTTTATAAACTCTAGTTTGATTAAGCTCGGTAAATATTATGGATATAAAAGATTCAAATTTGGTTAATGTAGGTTTTAGTGATTTAGTTTCTATCACTGATTTGCATAAGCATGATAAAGCGCAGCTATCTTATACGATTGAAGGTGTAATACATTTACAAATCGATAACCGGCTATTTATTGTTCCTCCCAATATGGCAATTTATATCCCTGCCAATCTTGAACATAAAACTGAAATGCAAAAGGAGGTAAAAGTAGAAAATATCTACTTCTCAAGGGAGTATTCTGAACTATTACCGAGCCAAGCCCAATTAATTTATATTTCGGATCTGGCAAAACAGATAATTTTGAAAATTAGCTCATTGGGTATTGGAAATAAACAAAATCAATTAACGAATAGCCTTTTCACCATCTTATTGGATGAAATAAATTCAGGCATTCATATGGATTATGCTATTAGGATTCCAACTGAAACGAGACTCCTGAAAGTTTATGCTCTATTCGAGAGATGCCAAGATAACTATCCAACTTTAGAAGAAGCTGCACAATGTGCTTGCGTTAATAGTAGAACCTTAACCCGGCTATTTATCAAGGATACTGGACTAAATTTCGTTACATGGAAACAACAGTTTATTTTTATTCGTGCACTAGAACTGTTACAGCAATATAAACAGACAACCCAGGTGGCTTATCAATTAGGCTACAATAGTGAAAGCGCTTTTATAACTATGTTTAGAAAAATGTCGGGGGGTAAAGTGCCATCCCAATTTTGGCGCAAATAACATTTGTTGAACTACATGAGAATTAACAGTTATTATATAACGCAACTCTCAACATTAAAGAAGAAGTAATTAATCTATTATCGGCAGCTCGGCATGTTGTAGTCAGACGTGGAGACGCAGTAAGACCACTAGTTTTCTAAGGTAGTATATTGTAATTATTTATCTTGATTATCAAGTAAATTATTCTTATCTAAGTAAGCCAAGATAAATTTTAGTTTATTATAGCTAATCATTCCTCCCAATGCTTCATAAATAGGCTTCAGCCGGTCTAAGCTTTCAAAGGTGTGAAGGATTTTTTGTACCTCGGTTACTTCTTCTTTAGTAGCCAGGTGATACGGGAATTCAATTTTATCAAGTTTATATAATGTTAAAACATGCCCAAATACCGTATTATCCTTAAGGTTTACTTTCTCAGCTATCTCTTCTATAGTTAATCCATGATTATAAAGCCTAAGAATCTCATCATTATTACGTCCATTCTTTGATTGTTGTGAATTTTTAATTGTTCGAGTTTCAACATCATCTACAAAAGTTGGGGATATGTCAGAATATTCAAGTGACTCAATAAAATTAATGACTATTTGACCATATTTATCAAGCTTTGATTGACCTATACCAGCAATATTTAATAATTCCTTGTCAGTTTTAGGCAGTTTTGTTGCTATTTCTTTTAAAGTTGAATCTTTAAAGACTACATAAGCTGGGACTTTTTCGGTATCTGCTATTTGTTTTCGTAGCTGCTTAAGCTTATTAAAAATGATTGACCCTTTATCAAAATCAATTTCAGACTTTATGTTAGGAACGGTGGTTTCGCAATTTATAACTAGGTTATTAGTTATTAATTCCAATCTATTAAAAAAATCAAGGAACTTTTGACCATACTTTTCCAGTTTAAATTGACCGATACCTGAAACATCTAATAACTCTTTTTCTGTTCGTGGCTGTTTTATTGACATATCTCTTAATGTCGCGTCACTGAATACGATGAACGCAGGTACGTTTGCCGCGTCAGCAATTTCTTTGCGTATTTCACGTAACGAGTTAAAAATATCACTTGAATATTTTTCATTACCAGGAGTTAAAATTTTATTTTCAGATTGTTGACTTGTATTTTGATAAACAATATCAGGTTTACAAATATCGCAATTGCCACAATTAGATTGCGATTTTTCTCCAAAGTATGAAAGTAATAATTGTCTACGGCAGGATTTTGATTCAGAATATTGCTTAACATGATTCAATTGTACTAAATTTAACTTAGTCTGCTTTCCCTCCTCTGCAAATGAACGCAATAACCGGAGATCGGCATAATTAAAGTATAAAATTGTATCACTGCTTAAACCATCACGTCCGGCTCTTCCAATTTCCTGATAATAGCCTTCAAGACTTTTTGGTACACTATAATGAATTACATAACGAACATTTGGTTTATCAATTCCCATCCCGAAAGCAATAGTTGCACAAACAACCTGAATATCATCCTTAATGAAGGCATCCTGTACATGTTGTCTAATACTATCCGGAAGACCGGCATGGTAGCTTGCAGCTTTTATACCATATTCCTTGAGTGTCTCAACAAGAGTGTCGCAATTATTTCTACTTAAGCAGTAAATAATTCCTGAATCATTAATTCTACTTTTAATGAACGAAATGATTTCTTTGGTTCGTTCTCTTGGCTTAATATTCTGTCTGACTACAATGCTTAGATTAGGGCGATCAAAAGATACAACAAATACTGATGGATTATTTAGTGATAACTGCTTTATTATATCAGATCGAGTTTGCGAATTGGCAGTCGCGGTAAGTGCAACAATAGGTACATCTTGAAATGCAGATTTTAATTTAAATAGGTTTACGTATTCCGGGCGAAAATCATGTCCCCAACTTGAAACGCAATGAGCTTCATCTATTGCAAATAAATTAATATTAATTCGTTTAAATAAGAAATCAATTTCTTTTGCAACTCGCTCTGGAGAAATATATAGTAGCTTAATTTGTTTATTAATACACTTTTGAATAACTGAATTTTGTGTATCAATATCCAAGCTGCTGTTTAAATACGCGGATGGTATGCCATTATTAATTAAACTGTCAACCTGATCCTTCATTAATGAAATTAATGGAGATACTACAATACAAAGCCCAGGTTTCATTAATGCCGGAATTTGATAACATAACGATTTACCACCACCGGTTGGCATAAGGACTAATGTATCATTTTTATCCAGTAGTGACTGTATGATTTTAGCTTGCATCGGGCGAAAATTATCATATCCAAAATACTTTTTAAGTAATTTTTCTGGTGAAATCATAATGCCTCATTTCTGGTTATATATAAATACATATATGTCTAAATATTGAAACACTTATTTAATTTTCTTACAATTTCTTGTAATATTCAATTTTTATATCGTTTATTGACTAGCAACTCAATTGCAGCCGCTCGTGTATATTATTCTGCTCACTGAAATAGTTATTAAAAAGATACTAATCAAAAGAAAATGTGGAAAACTACTAAATTATAGCACACTAATAATCACAATACATAAATGTGAATATGCTATTGTACACATAAGTACAAATATGATATTCTGTATTTGTGTATATGTATATATGAGTATTTATATGGTATAATTGCTTTCTAGTTAACCTGTAGAAATACTTGCAGGTATTATACTTGTAAATGCAGATCGTCAAGGTTCAGCTCGCGGCTGGAATGATGCCAATGGTGGCAGGGTACTACCGATACTAAGTCTAGATAGAAAAAGTTTCCTAGATATTTGGTCAACAAATAACATATTAAGGTCTTTAATTCCGGTGCATTTCAGCGAAGTATAATGACTACTGGTAAAACTGTATTTGAAAGCCAGGATGATTAGGTTCTAGAAGAAAAAATCAAAATAATAAATGAATTAGGAGCGTTTATAAATGAGTAAAAGTCTAAGCGGAGAATCAGGATTGTCTGAAGAGTCCAAGATTGAAATAGTAAAAGAAAAGGTTAAACGCATTTCCCTTGATTTGCCAGTCAGCATGGCAATTGAATTAAAAGTTAAAGCGGCTAAAGAGAGTACAACGGTACGAGAAATAATTATTACTGCAATAAACAAACACTTAAACAAATAATTAGTTATTGTTAGAGGTCATGAATATTATGTTTAATCAGTTATTAGCTGAAATCAATAGTAAGAAAGCTTTACTCGATGCTAAAAGACCGCTGTCTCAAGACGCGTTATTTCGTATCAAGAAAATATTTGATGTAGATCTTACGTACAATTCAAATGCCATCGAAGGATCTACTATGACATTTAATGAAACAAAAATTGTTTTAAACGAAGGAATTACCATTGGGGGTAAAAAATTAAAAGAACATCTTGAGGTAATAAACCATAAGCATGCAATAGACTATATTGAAGAATTGAGCCACAATAAAACTATTACCATTCAAGATGTCAAAAATATTCACAACTTGGTACTTCGTGGTATTGATGATCAATACGCTGGAAGATTTAGAGATAAACCGGTAGATGTTCGTCAAAGTGATGGCGGAATTTATCATTTCGTTGATCCTTTATTTATCCATGAAAAAATGGAAGTTTTTGTTGATGTTGTTAATGCAGATTTTCAACATCCAATTTTCAAAGCTGCTACCGCTCACTTCGATTTTGTTACCATACACCCGTTTATTGATGGGAATGGCAGGACAGCCAGATTATTAATGAATTTAATACTATTACAGAACGGTTTTCCACCAGCAATTATCCGGATAGCTAATCGAGCAAAGTATCTTTTGGCACTTGAAAAAGCCCAAGGATTAGGCGTATTAGATGATTTTTATACAGTTATAGTACAAGCAGTTTTGGATAGTTTGAATAGCTATTTATTAATGATTGATGAGATTATTATTTAATTTTTAACTATATAGAGTTTTAGGTAAGGCTGTTAAGACTTCTGAAGGGTATCTCCTGTTATTCTTGACTTCCTGAATAGTGTGTTGTTATAATTGCCGCCTATTCTTTTTTTTAGGTGCTACAATGAACACCGTGATCTCCTCCTTATAATTGATTAAAAATCAATTCCAAAATTAAATTATTTCTATTTTTCCTTACATATATTTTAATTAAAAAAAGTTAGTAGCTGAATTTACCCATTATAAATAAGATAATAAAGTTTATAAGTTATATTAAAAGTTAATTGATTTATAGCTTGAGTCTTTGGCATAAATAATTTTGTTTTACTCGTTTACCATTTGTTAATAAATTTCAAGTAAATTAGCAATAGCGAAAACTTTATAAGCAAAATTTAATATACTTCAAAATGCATGTAAATCAATTAACGCTTTAAAATAAAACTTCTGATTTAGCTAAAATGTTATCTAATCCTACTGATAATTAATTATATGCAAGGGGCTTTTTTAAGCGGACTAAACCATATGCATTACTCAATATTATTTCAAGGCTATCAATTATTATGTATAGATAAATTACTTATCAGTAATTTTAATTACAAAGTTAAAACTGGAGCAAAGATTGCGATTATTGGAGATAATGGCTCAGGCAAGACGAGTCTTTTAAAAGCCATTTATGCAGCCAGACTTACACCAATTAAAGAGGAAATAATCATTGACAAAAATATGACATGTGCAATGGTGCCACAATTAATCAATGACTTTCCAGAGTTAAGCGGTGGCGAACGCTTCAATAAAGCATTATCAATAGCCTTGAGTAAGGAACCACAGTTACTCTTACTTGATGAGCCAACCAATCACTTGGACTGCAACAATAAAAAGTCGTTAACTAAGTTATTAGCAAATATCAATGCAACTGTAATATTTATATCACATGATATTGAATTAATTGAAAATTGTGCAGATTCGATTTGGCATGTACATAACCAAAAGATAGAAGTATTTCATGGGAAATATTCTGCTTATCAAAATGAATTGAATATTCTGCGCCAACAACTTTATTCCGCGATAAATGGTTTAAAAAAAGCACAAAAAAAGAAGCACCAGGCTTTAATGCAAGAGCAGCAGCGCGCTAAAAATAGCCGCATGCAAGGTGAAAAACATATTCAAGAACGCAAATGGCCAACCATTACCTCAGGCACCAAAGCAACAAGAGCCGAAACTACAAAGGGTAAAAAGCTAGCGCAAATAAGGCATAATAAGGAGGCAATTAATGACCAACTGTCCCGGTTATGGCAGACAGAGGTTATTAAATATAATTTTGGATTAACCGCACGCAGTAATGATAAGTCAGTTATCACCATTAACCATGGGGCTTGTGGTTATTATACAAGTCATCATAAGCTTATTTTGCAAAATATAAATTTTAATTTGCGAGGTAACGATAAAGTTGCTATTTGCGGCCCGAATGGTAGCGGTAAAACGACTTTTATTAATGCCATCATAGCAAATGAAGTGGTTTTTCGTTTAGGGGAATGGATACTACCAGAACCAAGCCAGATCGCATATTTAGACCAGCATTATGCCAACTTGCCCAAAACTTTATCCATTTTAGACTATATTTATTCAATTAGGCCAACATGGCAGCATGTTGAAATTAGAGAATTTCTTATTCAATTTCTATTCCGCTCCAATTTGGATGTAAATAAACAAATTGAAGTATTATCAGGTGGCGAACAAGCACGGTTAAGTTTGGCGGCTATAGCTTTGCAGGAACCAAAATTACTAATTCTGGATGAAATTACCAATAATATTGATCTCACGACGAGAAATCATATTTGTCAGGTATTGCGATCATACCAAGGAGCACTTATTGTAATTAGCCATGATGCTAGGTTTATAGAAGAACTTGGTATCACCCAATATTATGATGTTCACTCTTGGCAATAAATGATATAAATCAGATAAAGCTAGTATTTAAAACCCCACAATCAAAAAATTAATTCGATTTATTTTAAGGAATAATAAAGTGTAGGTTACTCGTGTATTAAATATAACTTGTTCTTTATTATATCTAATATTTCTACAGCATACTATTTTCAAATTTATAAACGGAATTAGTCCTGTAACACGAATTTTAGTTAATTTATAAAATATCCTATGAGTACTAAAATCGTATTCTTAAATGTGCAATAGTAGCTTATTACCGAACACTTTTATCGCTACAGATTTGTAGTATTAGAAAAAAGTGTCCGTTATTGAGAATAGTAAACTAGTGCTATATTTAGAATTACTTTAATTAATATAAACACAGGAGTATCAAAATGTCACGTGGTATTGTGCCAGGAATTGGAATAACGCGATCAAGAATAATTGAAGTTCCAGTTGATTCAACGCCGGCTGGATTATATAATCAGCTATTGGAAGTTGAGCTTGCTGATCCAGGTAAGGAAAATCTTGGCTTTCCTGCAGACTTTTATAATAAAGTTCTGAATGAGCTTGATGTAATATGCGATTACCTAAAGGAGATTTATCCTCTAAGTCGGGTTCTGTTACCAGAGCAAATGGAAAAAGCTGCTAAAATTGCTAAGCAAATTGTGGCTATTTACGAAAAGAAGGGATCAAATTTTAATAATCAGGCAAATTATGATAGAGTTAAAGAGTTAATAACTGATCGTTTACAACTTAATGATAGTATAAAGGAAGAATTAACAACAAGAATTCGCCATAAAGCGTATGAAATTAACAATAATTGCCAAGGATATAATGACTTTTATATATTCCAGTCTATTAGGGGACAATGGGGGGGTACGATCTATTTAAATCAAGTAATTCAAGCTGACTTATGTGCCCAGCTATTGGCAGTTGAGCTTGCTGATCTAAGTAAGGAAAACCTTGGCTTTCCTGAATACCTATACAAATTAGTTCGAAATAAATTCAAAGAAATATGTGTATTCTTGAAAGGGTTTTATCCTTCAAGAAGGATTCTGTCAGCAGAGCAAATGGATCAAAATATCAAAATTGCTAAACAAATTGTGGCAATTTACGAGAAAAGCGAATCAAATTTTAATAATCAGGCACATTATGATAGAGTTAAAGAGTTAATAACTGGCCATTTACAACTTGATGATAGTCTGAAGGAAGAATTAGTTAAAAAAATACGCCAAAAAGCAAATGAAATTAATCAAGCTCTTGACAAAGTTGTTGACGAAGATAGTCTAGGATATGATGACTTTCATATAAATCTGTAATAATTAGGTAGCTAGCATAGTATTTATTGAAGTCAAAAATATCATTCTAGACTTCAATCGTATTTAACAAGGAGTAACTTATAATGAGTATACCACAAAGTATGTCACCAAAAACATCGCCTCGTTCATCAGCTTATACCGGCTTGGCTAAAACTACCAATAAGTCAGCAGTTAATAACAACCAAATTACTGTTGACTACTCAGCAGCTCCAATTTTGGCCAGAAAAAATGACCGATTAGCAGTAATCAAAGTAACTGATATTGAAACGGTTACAGGTCAACAAGTAATAGAATTGGCAGCTAAATACCAAATCCCTCAATATGTCCATAATGGTAGCGGGATAATAGTTCTATTAGAAGTAGCAATTGGAAGTGAGGCTACGCAAACCTATACGATGGGGATATTAAAAGAAAACTGGGGTCTTAAGGATCTAAGGTTAGCTGATGGCAGTAAATACCCCCTTCAACTTTCAGCTGCTATTGGCGGCATGACTAATGATCCTAATACAGGGCTTAGAATTCTTATGCAACAAGCATTTACAGCGAAAATGCAGTTTACCCATCCATCGTTAGTCGCAGGGAACAGCCTCGCGCTTGACATGATTTTTGCAGGGGTTACTGATAAAAATAACTGGCTACCATATATTTGTGTACATACCGATAAATGGTACGAAGGAAATAAAGAAAAAACCATGTGTTATCTTACTGGTTTAATAAAGCTAAAATTTGATCAACAACAATTTAATAGTTTACAAGATGGCTATAAGGGAGTCTTAAATTTTCCTAAACTTGAAGATATAATAGCAAACTCCAAAGAATTTTATCATATGGAAGAAAAACCTAAGGCAATATTAGCTCAGCAAACTAATCGGTTACTTACTTTCAATGATTTAGCAATTACGGTATTAAATATGGCTGGAGCTTTTAATAACCATAAAGGGTAAAATATATTAATAGTTATTTATAGAATTCGCGTGGAAGTTAATTACAATTTATTCAGGATAGATTAATTTATCCTGAATAATTTTATCTGCTATTAGTGCCAGTAGGCATCAAGCAATAAGAACCAGACACTTTAGCCATAAAGCTTGAAAATTGTTCACGAGGTAATAAATGGTTACCGATAAATACACTGAATTTTATTACTAATGCCAACTTGATATAATTTACGCTGCTTGGAATGAATGGAAGAACACTACCTAAAACCATGATATAACCCCTCAGAAAAATGTTTATTTCCTTTCTACAGAAGTTATTATATTCGAACACTGCCTAATAAATCCAATTAATAAAACCTAATAATTTAATAGTAAATATTTATTAATTGTGTTGGCCGCTAAGTTAGCTGTCTTTGCCTGCTCATCAAATGTGGAATAAATTAGTGCTCTGGCATTACATTATCCTTAATTTTTATTATTGCCAATGTTTTTTATGATTTCTGGTCGTAAAAATAAGATTAATTTATCTTTGGTGTGAATTGGGTGTTGCCGACAGAATAAGTTCCCTAAATATGGAATTTTACTTAAACCAGGAACACAATTCTCTACAGAGGTGATTTTATCGCCAGTTATTTCACCACTAGCAAAAATCTGTCTATTTTCAACCAAAAGGGTGGTACGAAGTTTTGAATTAAAAGCTGAATCTTCAAAATAGATAGCTAATTGGATCGCCCCGCTTTGCGTAATAACTGGCTTAACTTGCAATGTCATACCTATCTCTTGCGGTAACTTGCATGGTTGGCCTTGCTGTCTTGAGATAGCGGAACCATTAAGTGCTTTAGTATTTGATCCAATCGTTATTTGGGCTTCTTCATTGTTCATTGTAATTAGAGTTAGTCTAGACACTATATTTCCTGCATCATTGTTTGCTAACATATCTGCTAACTGCGTTAAAGACGGTATCATTTGACTGCTAGTAGCTGTAGTTGCATTTATTGACCCTACAGATGATTCACTATGCGTAGAGCGGCCTTTAGGTTTTAGTTTTAGTGATGCGCTTATTGCGGTATTAGTTCTTGGAGCTGCTACCCATTGAACCCCAAAAGTATGAGATTCGGTTTGGGGCATCTCAACAATCAAGGCTTCTATCATTACTTGAGGGTGCTCTTCATCAAGCGTTTTGGCTGTCATTTTGCCATTTGCTATAACTTGTTTATTAGGTGTAATGTTGCTAGTAGTTATACAGTCGCAGCTACTGTCATTTTGTTTACCACAAGCCGCTATAAACAGGGAAATAAGTAGGGAAATGAATAGCCAACTGATATTGATATGATTAATACTATTTTTTATGATGTCAATCCTTTTAAACTCTAATAATCTTCAGTCTTTAATTTTATGTCAAAAACAAATCCAGGGCTAAAATCTTTATTACTCGTAATAATCAAAAGTTAATTTACTCCAAGATATGAAATACATACGGTGAGACTGGCGTCTTAAGTTAACTTATAATCAAATACTATATCATTTCTTATTCATCAGAAAATCTAAAATAATAAGCTTATTTTTATAAAATAACTTTTTTGGATGGTTATTTATAGGATGCTTTTTTGCTAAAGTATTGACAGCTATTTAGGGCATAATTTCTGAATATAAATGTTTTGATGTGAGTGAAATATGAAAAAATACGTGAGTTTATTAATGTTAAGTATAACAACCTTCGCTTGTTATGCCAATGATTATGATATTGATTTATCAAAACTTAGCCCGACTTGCGGAAGCTATACAATCACAGAGAGTTCAACCAGGGAAAGCGTTATGAAAAACTGCCAGGTGCAAGATACCCATAGTGCCAGAGTTAGGCTATTTAGAGGTACTCAAAAGATTGACTTAAAAACAACCAATATGGGTAATATTACTTGCAAGTTCAAGATGAGTGCGGTTAATCATGACGGTAAATTGAAAAGTTGTACTACTACGACCCCGCCAGATGGACAATCAGCAATTGTCTCAACTATAACTAAAACTAACAGTAGTGGCTCTAAATAATTCATGAGGAATTTTGAAGATATGAAAAAAACTATTATAGCGATGATGCTAACCTTCTCTCTAACAGGCTGTGGGGTAACCGTTGCAACCGTTGCCGGCGTGGGTGCTTATGAGATGTATAGTTCCGGTGGCAAAGCTGAAGATATTCAAAAAGATTTAAATAATCATTTCGCTGATAGTTATTTTGCGGTTGCGGCATTGGATAAAAATGTAGTAATTGCTGGGCAAGTGAAGGATCAAAATGATATTGCCAAAGCCAAAGATCTTATAAATAAAGATTATGATGATTATACGGTATATTCTTATTTAGTCGAAGCCGAGCCCGAACAGAAGTCTCAACAGGAAGCTGACAAAGAAATAAGTAAAAAGATAACAGAATTTATCCAAGAAAATAAATATAAAGGATTAACAAATACCGTTGCCAATAACCATGTTTACCTCTTGACAAATAATAAGCAAGAAAAACAAACATTGACTAATTTATCAGAGAAAATTTTAAAATTAAACTATGTTAAACAGGTGACAGTTATCGAAGCACGTTAATAACTTTTTTAGTATTGTTATTATTACTTATAACTGAAGTTATGCACTCTCACAAATTCCGGTAAAAATATAGGATTTATTAAACAGGTTATTTGATTTATACAAACTATGAGGCTTATTAGATTTTATTTACGACGGCAGCTTCAATTGTTGACTTGAATAGCAAACGAGAAATACAAAATCTTATAAGCGAAAGATTTGGGTTATAAATCAAATAACCTGTCTTGTAGCGCAACCAGATAGTTCTGATCTAGTTCGGCTTAGGTAATAATTTATCTCACGAGACTAATTTTATGGTGCTTTTAGCAATCATTAATTCTTCATTAGTAGGGATTACATACACGGCCACTTTAGAGTCAGAAGAACTAATTAACACTTCTTTTGTTGGCCCGCTAACTTGTTGATTAATATCTTTATCAATTTTTAGACCTAGCCATTCAAGGTTCGTGCATATCCTTTGGCGAAGTGCCGGGTCATTTTCGCCAATCCCAGCTGTAAATATTAGCGCATCCAGTCCATTAAGTACTGCACTATAGGCTCCAATATATTTAAGCAAAGCGTAATCAAATACTTCAATGGCGAATCTAGCCCGACTATCATCACTAGCTTCCAGAACTTTCATACTTTCAGATAGGCCACCAGATAAGCCTAATAGGCCACTTTTTTTACTTAAAAGAAGTTCAAGCTCATCTAATTTAAATTTTCCCTGTTTTAGTAAATAGAATATGGCATCAGCAGGGAAGTCGCCACTACGGGTGGCCATAGGTAATCCAGTAATTGCTCCAAATTGCATTGAGGTATCAATACTTTTTCCTTCATACATCGCACAAACGCTGGCACCACCTCCCAAATGTGCGGTAATAACCTTTTTCGCCTGAGGCATTAACTTAGCAATCTGCTCACTTACATAGTGATAGGAAATACCATGAAACCCCCAATGTCGGATTCCTTGCTGGCTAATTTCCTCACTGACAGAATATTGTTTGGCAACCTGGGGCATAGTTTGATGAAATGAGGTATCGAAGCTTGCGGTTTGAATAATATGTGGATGAACTTTCGCTAGCGCTCTTGCTCCCATTACTTCAAATTTTTGGTGGGTAGGTTCAATTGAGGTTAAGCTGTCTAAATAATCAAGAATTTCATCATTAAGAATAACAGAATCATTAAACCTTTCGCCACCAGATACTATACGATGGCCGGCATAGTCGATTTTAAGTGCCGGGAATTTTGATTCTAGTAATGGAATCAATTCCCTTAATGCGTCTTCATGTTTTATTGTCTGGTTAGTTAAATAGCTTTTTTCTAATATAATCACTTGATCTGCATTTTTGAGTTTAAACTGAGTATTATTTGGCATCTCGGTATAACTGCCGCTGGCGGCAACGGCCAAACTATTATCCTTGAGTTCATACAAGGCAAATTTAAGGCTAGTTGAGCCGGAATTAATAACAATTATCCCTTTATTTATCATGTTTTATTCCCAATTAATCGGTTTAATACTTCATTATATACTTTGTCAATTGCTGATAATACATTTGGGCTAATTTGATCTTCGGGTTTTACCGATTGGCCTTCAATTCCCCAAAATGTTATGTTGTCTATATTAATTCCCAGGGCTTGTGCTAATGCAAGCGATGGCGACACCCCTAAACTATGTGATGATAGCATTCCGCTAAAACCAATAATCTCTTTAGCTAATAGTTTATAGACAGTACCAGGGCACTCCAGATTGGTTTTTACCATGTCAATTAGATAAACTTGCTGATATTTATCTTGTAACCAAACCAGTAAATTTAGCCCAGGCCGGTCTGCTACTTCAATATGTAGCAGACCATCTGCTATTTTCTTTTGCAAATCTGCATTTGCAACAAGCTTATCTGCAACAAACCAGCCGGCCTGGTCATCGGCAAATGGTGAACCAATGCCTAATATCAAGGTTTTCATTAACTAAGAACGGCTTACATTTAGTGTTAGGAAGTGGGCAGAACAAGAAATACACGGATCATAGTTCCGAATTACCATTTCTGCATGCAGTCTTAATTCATCATCTGGCTTATCCAAGCCAAACTTTTCCAAAGCCATCCTTAAATCAGCCTCTATACATGGAAGATTTTGTGAGGTGGGCGCTGATATCCGTATTGATTTGGCATAGCCACGCTCATCCAAATCCACATGATCAATCTGGATGCCACGGGGTGCTTCTACTGCACCCCAGGCATTGGCAGCCTTAGGCGTATAGCTGATGCTTGCTTTTTCAGGATAGCTATAGTTTTTACAGATTTCTAACGCACGCTCAATAGCCCAATATCCTTCTATTGATCTGGCTATGATTGAATGGAACATATTCCGGCTTGGCCATTTTATTCCAGTACTATTAGCTAAGTCCTGAATATGCTTTGGCAAACGGTCAAAGTTCAAGTTAATTCTGGCAAGAGGCCCCAGTAAAATCGGGTCCCCGCTATGGGTAGTTGAATGAAGCGCTGTCGATTGCGGGGCATGAAACTCTCTGAAATGCATGTCATATTGGTTAATATGGAATGTCTCGCCATCAGAAGTAATTACCTGCTCGGCAAACACCGGATATTCAGTAGGATGGCGTAAACTTACCATTTTAAATGGAATTGACATATCCGGGAAATTAAGCTGGCTAAACCACTCAATTACTTCTTTGGCATCTTTTAAGGCTGCTTCTAATTTGGGAATAAGGGCAGTTACTTGCTCTTTTTTCGGAGCCATATAAAAGCCACCTACTTTCATGCCATTTGGATGAACTGAGCGCCCGCCTAATAACTTAAGAATTTCATTGCCAAGATGCTGGAGCCTAACTCCACGTAGGACTTCGTTAGGATAATCTTTTGCCATTTCGATACCTGAACGGTAGCGTAAAAAGTCTGGTGCTGCAAGTAAATGAGTGTGTAGATAATGTGATTCTATCCATTCACCCAAAAACATCAGTAAGCGCATATCTTTTATCCAAGGCGTTAACTCAATACCAAAAGCCGTTTCGTAAGCATTGGCAAAACCTGCTTGATAGGCTAGCGGGCATATTCCGCAAATACGTGCAACTGCATCGATAACTTCATTTGGTTCACGGTTTTCCAAAAATTTCTCAAAGTAGCGAGGCGGTTCATATATTCTTAAATGGCACTTGGTAATTTTACCTTCAACGATATCTAAATCAAGTGCACCTTCACCTTCAACCCTGGCAAGGATTGGCACTTCAATGGTAGCTGTTTTTGCTGTTACTAAATCCTGATTATTTGCTGTCATCTTTTTTCCCCAGATTATGGAAGGTTATAGCTTGGCTGTTAATATGATGGAATTTATGCTTAATTTGCTCATCAGTTAAGCCCAGATCTTTCAAGCGGTTGACCATGGCCGCCATATTTGCATATTTTGCTGGCCCATAACAGCCATAACATGCTCGGCCGAGCTTTGGACAAATTGCATCGCAGCCATCAGCAACTACCGGGCCAAGGCATGGTTCGCCTTTGGCGACCATTACACAACTAACCCCAGCATGTTTACAGCTGGTACAAACAGGATCTATGTTTTTTTCCGGTTCGACGCCAAACAAGATTTGACGGATAGCACGAATTATTTGGCCGGTATTAATCGGGCAGCCAGGCAATTCAAAATCAACATTAACATATGCACTTATCGGTTTAGCAGTCGCAAGATCAGCTTCAATAATAACTTCGGTTGCCTCGCGATAGACATCATGCTGCCAGTGTAATAATTCTTTTTCATCAGTAAAATTGCGTAGAGCCTGAATACCACCGGTTAAGGCACAAGCGCCAACCGACATGATATATTTCGAATTTTTTCTAATCATGGCAATTCGCTCTACGTCGTGATGAGTGTTAATACTTCCTTCAATAATTGCCAGATCAACCATGGCTGCCTCATCAAGCGGGCCTGCCTCAGCAAAATGAACGATATCTACTTGTGTCGCCAACTCAATTAGCGATACGGCATCATTAATCAGGGCAAGCTGGCATCCATCACATGAACTAAATTTATGAACCGCAATTTTAGGCCTGGTGGCAAAATTGATTAATTTATCTTCTGCTGACATTTAAAGCCCCTTTATAGCCAATAGTTTTTCACACGCTTGATAAGAATACACGGCACCATCTTTACAAATAAATTGTGAACCCAATTGGCAATGGCCGCAGTGTCCGATAGCACACTTCATGCTTCGTTCCAGGCTTACATAGACATGCTCTGGACTAACCCCTTCCGCTATGAAAGATTTAGCTACCGCCAACATCATAGGTTCAGGACCAACAGTCATCACGACACAATTCGAGAAATCAACATCTAGTTCTGGAACAAATGAAGTTACAAAACCTTTTGCCCATAGCCATTTGCCATTATCAATTGGCTCTTGGTTACTAGTTGCCATCATTACCTTGGTGTTTGGTGAATTATGCCATCTTTGATACATTTCTTCGTAGATCAGTAAGTCAGAGCTGCGAATTCCATGTAAGACCCGTAATTTCCCGTAACTTTCCCGGTTTTTTAAAATTTCTTCGGTAGCCGCGACTAATGGGGCGTTACCCAAGCCGCCTGTCACAATTATTACATCCTTGCCTTTGGCTGCTTCCAGTGGCCAGGCAGTACCAAACGGGCCTCTAATGCCAACTTTATCGCCGGCTTTTAATTTCATCATCCCTTTGGTAATCCTGCCTACTACCTGAATTGTATGTTCAAACCTGCCTGTTTGGTAATAGCGGTCATTAACAATCGATATTGCTACTTCGCCGACCCCATACAGGTAAACCATATTAAATTGGCCTGGGCGGAAAGAGTATTTTTCAGCTAGTTCTGTGTCAGTAAACTTTAAGCGAATCGTGAATATATCATGATGCTCCTTGATAAATTCAACTATCTCTGCTTCATATGGGGTATATGGATCATTGGTATATAACATAATTTTCTCAATTTTTAAATACTAGTTATTCGCACAAAGCATTAATTTCATCAACTACATCAATTTTGACTGGACACCATGTAACACAACGTCCGCAGCCAACGCAACCTTTGGTTCTAAATTGATCGCGCCAGGTCGAAAATTTGTGAGTGAGCCATTGGCGGTAGCGGTATTTTGGGTTTTCGCGGTAAGTCTCGCCATGAGTATAACTATGGTCCAGGCTAAAGCAGGAATCCCATTCGCGTGTATGATAAGTTTCATTACCAATAACATTTGGCGTATCACGTTCAGTGTGGCAAAAACAGGTAGGACATGAATTTGTGCAATTACCGCATGATAAACAACGGCTGCTTACATCATCCCAGCGCGGATGCTCAGGGTTAGCGAATAACTTAGCTTCTACTTCCTTAAGTGGGGGTAATTTTTTATGCTGCATTCTAGCTGCATTTTCAATGCCTTGTAATGCTGCCTCTACTTGAGCACCGCTGGCGGCAGCGACCGCCAAATTATCTAGCAGGGCTCGTCCATTATCACTGCCGACTTCTACTACAAAACCACCACTAATTTCTGTCATAGCCAGGTCAAACCCTTTATCAGCTCGAGGAGCATCACCCAAAGCAGTACAAAAGCAGTTAAAATGTGAGCGATTACAATTGATAGCAATTATAAACTGATTTTTACGTCTTTGCGTATAGCGGATATCATTGTATGAATTTTCCATAAAGATACGATCTTGAATTTCAATACCGCGCAAATCACATGGACGCACACCAAAGACTGCTATTTTTTCATACTCAACAACAGGATTAAAAGCCAATTTGCCATTTTCATCGCGGATAACTTTCCAGACATTTTCTTTGGCTTTAAACAGCATAGGTTTTACTGATGCACTAGGTAAGGTAAAGCCGAATGCGCTATGGTTGTAAGTTTTCTGCACCTTGTAATATCCCGGTGTTTGCTCATCAGTATATCCCCATGGCAAATCGCTTGAAGAAGCGATTTCTTCATAATTGATGCTTCCTTCATGGTGCTTTGGGGCAACTGTTTTATAGCCTTGATCATTAAAATAGCTTAACATCTGGTCAATTTTGGAATAAGCTAAATAGTAGTAATGACTCATCACTTAGTCTTTCATATAATGTTGTTGAATCATAAATACGATAAATATAATGTTATGGTATTCATTTTATAAAATTTCGGATTAAAAAGAGGTCAAACCTTCCTTGTATAGACCCTGTCATCCAGATCTCAATTTGGAATCTTTTATACTAGTTTTTATATATCAATATTATAACAAATTTTAAGTAAATAAACCTATAAATTGTAATGATATTATCATACTAGAACAGTAAACTATTATCCAAACTGATGTTACACATTAAGTTAAAATCAATTCAGTGTATCTGTTTATAAAACATGTTAATAGTTTTATAACTCATCTTCCGCAAATAAGTTTTAGTAATTACTCGTATGCAATTTATTGAGATGTAAATTAATCGCTAATTAGCATATACGGGGTAATTGTTCACCATTTAACCAGTCTACACGCCGTTGGCCGCCAAATGCTGTAGTCATACTTACGATTGGTTTAGTTACTTCTACTATTTCACCGATAACCCGTGCATCTTTACCATATTCATTATCATTTAAGGCCGCTACTATATCTTCTGATACATCAGCATCACAAACAAGCATTAATTTGCCTTCATTTGCTACATGAAGGGGGTCTAAACCGAGTAGCTCGCATAGACTTTTAACGTTCTCCCGCACAAGGATACTCTCTTCATTAATATTAATACCTAGTTTATAAAAGTCAGCCCATTCATTTAAGACCGCTGATACCCCACCACGGGTCGGGTCTCGCATCAGCTTGATATATTTAGCATAAGGAAGTAAATTTTCTACTAGCTTATTCATTGGGGCGCAATCACTCTCAATATCAGTCGCAAAATTTAACCCATTTCGTTTTGCCAAGATGGCCATACCGTGATCGGCTATAGAACCACTTATTATTACTTTATCGCCAATATTTGGCTTTAGCGGCTGCCATGTTTCTGATTCAATTATGCCAATACCGCTAGTGTTAATATAAATTCCATCACCTTTACCTTTTTCTACGACTTTGGTATCGCCGGTCACAACTATAACGCCAGCTTTTTGAGCTGCACTTGCCATTGATTTAACTATCCGCGCCAGGGATTCTAAGGGGAATCCTTCTTCGATGATAAAACCAGTAGATATATATAATGGCTTAGCAAATCCTACCGATAAATCATTGATGGTGCCATTAATCGATAATGAACCAATATCCCCGCCGTTAAAAAAAATCGGGGAAACAACATAGCTATCAGTTGAAAATGCCAAGCGCTTATTAGTTGCAGGCAAGATGGCTTGATCTGATTCTTGCAAAAGAAATGGGTTGGCAAATTCTTTAAACATTAGTTCTTTAATTAAATTTTGTGAGGCTCTGCCCCCCGCACCAATTGTTAAATCAATATTTTCTTTGTAATTTAGCTTCATATTTTTATTGCCTGGTAGAATATTGGTAGCTAGCTGCACAAGCACCCTCTGAAGAAACCATGCAGGCTCCCATCGGATTTGCCGGAGTACACGCAGTACCAAAAAGTTTGCAGTCTTCGGGCTTTTTAAGCCCTCTTAAAATTTGCGGGCATTCACAAGATTTAACATCACTTGTAGTAATTTCTGGAATTGAAAATTGCTTTTCAGCATCAAATTGGGCATATTTATCGCGAATTTTGAGACCGCTTAACGGGATAGAACCGAGGCCTCGCCAACTAAAGCTTTCACGTAGTACCAAAACCTTGCTAATTATTTCCTGGGCTTTTAAATTGCCAGCGGTAGTAACTGCACGCGAATACTGGTTAGTTATCGCTACTTTATTTTCATTTATTAAATTTATAAGTATTAGGATAGATTGTAGGATATCTAGTGGCTCAAAGCCTGCAATTACAATTGGCTTTTGGTATTTTGTTGCTACTGCCTGGTATGCTTGGCTGCCAACAATAATGCTTACGTGTGAAGGGCCGATAAATCCATCAATTTTAACCTCCTCACTATTTAAAATTGCCTCCATGGCTACTGGTGTTAGCACATGATTTGAAAACACCTTAAAATTGCTTAAACCCAAGCGTTCGGCTTCCAAGATTGCATGGGCGGTTGGTGGGGTAGTAGTCTCAAAACCAATTGCAAAAAAAATAATAGTTTTATCCTGGTTTTTTTTAGCTATTTCAAGTGCATCACTAACCGAGTAGATCATTCTAATATCTGCTCCTTGCGCCTTGGCTTTAAGTAGGCTATTTTGCTTATTGCCAGGTACGCGTAGCATATCGGCATATGAGCATAATATTACATTTGGCTGCAACGACAGCCATATTGCCTGGTCAACGCGGGGGATAGGCAAAACACAAACAGGGCATCCCGGACCATGAATTAATTTTATGTTTTCAGGGATTACTTGATTTAATGCACTTCGGTGGATTGCGTGGGTATGTCCGCCGCAAAACTCCATTAAACGATACTCATGGTTAGGGTTTACTGAATTTTGAATTTGCGTAATTAGTTTTTTTGCTACCTGGGAGTCCCTAAATTCATCAATATACTTCATTGATAGCGCTCCTCATCCAGTAATTCGGCAAAGTAACTCAGAGTTTTCTTCGCATCCTCTTCATCGAGTTTACTAAGAGCATAGCCTACATGAACAATAACATAATCACCAACCTTAACCGGTTCATTTAATAGCGCTAGGGAAATTTCTTTTTCTACTCCGCCTAAAGCAGAAATTGCCATTTGGTTATCTAAAAGTTTAATTATTTGAGTGGGGACCGCTAAACACATTTTCTATTTTCTCTTTAATAGTTATCTTTTATCTAAATATTTAGAACTGGGTTAATTTCATTGCGCCATACCAGGCTTGGCCTAAACTAATACATTCATCACCAAATGGTAAATTATGCGGAATTAGTAGTTCTATTTCAGAATTTCGAAATTTCTCTTGTACTAAACCGAATAAATATCGACTTTGCCAGCACCCGCCGGATATTACTACTTGTTTGCTGCCGTGAGTGGATGCCTGAAATATGATCCATTTTTCTATTAAGGCTGCCAAGCTACCATAAAAGGTATTAATAGCAGCTGTTAAATCTTTATTATTAAAGGCAATTTGATAAATCCGCCGTATTAAATGGCCTATATCCGGTTTGCCTTCATTATTTAGGCGAATTGCGCTAAAATCAATGCACGGCACCGTTACCAAGCTTTCGAGACACATGGGCGCATGTGCTTCATATTCGCTATAATTAACTACATTTAAAAGCGCTGCTAGGCCTGAAAATACGCGTCCCATACTTGTGGTTGTGGCAAACTGACGTTTATTAAATAATTCGATTAGTTGGTCTGCAAGTGGATGAATTAACAAATGCCTTGGTAGCGGCAAATCATTTTGTAAGCACATTGTAACAGCAGTTCGCCACGGCTCTTTTTCTGCTAAATCACCGCCTGGTATATAGATTTCAGGTAACTGGGATAAATTGGTAAATGTCAAGTTATCTCGATTAAACATGATTAATTCGCCCCCAAGGGCTTCGCCATGCTCACCGTAGCCATATCCATCTAATATACAGCCTAGGACTAATGGTTCCATAAAATCATATCCGGCGCTTTCGGCCGATGCCAGTACTGAACATAGGTGGGCGTTATGGTGTTGTAATTGGATAAATTCGCACTCAAAATTATTCGCTAATTGGCTGACATAAAAGTCAGGGTGTAAATCACTTACCACCATTTCAGGTTTAAAATTATAAATGCGGGTATAGTGATCGAGAATCTTATGGTAATATTCAATTGTATTTAGTTCGCTCATGTCGCCAATATATTGCGACAGATAAGCTTTATTACCTCGAGTAAAACATATTGTATTTTTTAAGTGGGCTCCAAGACCCAGCACTTCAGGCAAATTATAACCGAGATAAAATGGCTTAGGTACATAACCCCTGGCTCTCCGGATTAATATATTTTCTTCACCGATTACGGTTGCTACGCTATCATCGCAAGGCATGGTAATTTCGCGGTCATAGCTAACAATGAGATCTGCAATACCTGAAAGCAGTTCTAAAGCCTTATTATCTTCAGTAATTATCGGGTTTCCCGAACTATTGGCACTTGTCACAATTAAGGCAAAATCTTGTTCTTCATCAAGCCAGCTGATGTTTTGTGGTTCCCCAAGTAAGTAATAGTATAACAGATAATATACTGGGTTATTAGCTATCATGAAGCCAAAGCTATTTAAATCTGGTGCCACATTTTTAGCAACTTTAGCGCTGGACTTTTTTTGTAATAGTACAATAGGCGCGGCGTGAGACTCTAGTAACCTTAATTCTTTTTCATTCACCTTGGCAAAATGGCGCATAATTGACGAAGGATTTAAAGCCATCATTGCAAATGGCTTTGCCGCCCTTTTTTTTCTTAATCTTAGCCTAGTAATAGCTTCTTCATTTTTTGCGTCGGCTATTAGTACGTAGCCGCCAATTGCTTTTAAAGCAATTATTTTCCCTTCGCTAATCGCTAAAGCAACTTTTTTTAAGTCGAGATTATACTTAGGTCCACAGCCAGGGCAGCAACATGTTTCTGCATGGTAACGACGACTTAGCGGATCAACATATTCCATATTGCAAGAATTACACATAGGATAGTTAGCCATCCTAGTATTATTCCGGTCATATGGTAAATTATCAATCAATGTATAACGTGGGCCGCAATTAGTACAGCTAGTAAAGGGATAAAGATAATATTTACTATTAGGGTCAAAAATTTCTTTTAGGCATTCACGGCAAAGGGCCGAATCAGGCGGTATTTGCGTGTCATTATTTTGACTAACTATACTTGGTAAAATCTCGAATTTACCATCGTTATTTTCAATTAAATAATCTTCGCAGACTATTGAGTCTAATTGAGCTAGTTCCGGTAGTTCTTTATTTAGAGTATTTAGAAACAGGTGAGGGCTCGTATCTGATATTACAACCTCAACTCCATTTGAAGTATTTTTAACCCATCCGCTAAGCCCAAGTCTGTTTGCCACTTTATAAACAGCAGGGCGGAATCCTACCCCTTGTACAGTGCCGTTTATTTGTAGTCTAAGAGCATTTATTTGCATGAATTAATATTCTTTAATTGAAGTAATTTTTAGCCTGTTTTAACCAGGTAAGCCAATTAGTGAAGCCTTCAAGGCTAGTAGTTGATAATTCAATAATTTTGGCTCTATTATTTATCTTTTGAATGTTTCTCGTACAATTGCCAATATCAAACTTTACATACGGCAATAAGTCTATCTTCGTAATAATTACCAAGTCAGCGCCTAAAAACATATCCGGGTATTTAAGCGGTTTATCATCACCTTCAGTTACCGATATCAGGACTACTTTTGCATGTTCGCCTAAATCAAATAATGCCGGACAGATTAGGTTTCCTACATTTTCTATAAAAGTAAGGCTATTTTCAGAAATTGTTAAATGCTCGAGGGCATGGCTAACCATGTGCCCATCTAAATGGCAGGCTTTGCCTGTATTAATTTGATACGCCATAGCGCCGGCAGACCTGATCCTGCTTGCATCAAGCTCAGTATGCTGATCACCTTCAATCACAAATATCGGATAGGATGAACTTAATTGCTTAATGGTTTCTTCAAGCAGGCTGGTTTTACCGGATCCGGGACTTGAAACTAAGTTTAAGGCTAGAGTTTTTTTGTCATTAAAATAATCCCGGTTTGACCGTGCAAATTGGTTATTTTCGGCTAAAATCTCTGTTTCAAGGTTTATAATATTTAGATGATTGTGATGGTGGTCATGGTCATGATCATGATGTTTATGCCCATCATGTGCATGATGATGTTCATGAGTTGGCTCTCCGCCGCCACAGCCGCAAGTTACACACATAATATATTCTTTCTATAATTTTTAAACAAATCAATACTTAAATAAAATTGTTTAATTTTTGAAATTAGCAAAGTGTATTTTTGTATATGGAATTAGACAAACTGTATCAAGGTTTATCGTAAGTTTTAACGTCATTTAGTAAGATCGATTTTATCAATAATTCCTTGCCTGTATTAAACTTATATTCAGCATAGCTGCCACAATTCGGACATGGGTCAAATAAATTAATTAAATGAAAGTTCTCATTACATTTTAGGCAATTTACCATTGCCGGTATAATTTCTACCACTAGCTCTAGCTGCGGCATCGCATATTTATTGGCCACTACCGGAAACCAGAATTTCAATGAATCTGTATCCACCCCTGATTGTTCGCCGATAGCAACTGTTACGCTTACGATTAGACGGTTATCATTTGGGCGTGTTTTTTTTACTTGGGATATTATTCCCTCACATAAGGAAAATTCATGCATAGAAATTTAGGCCATTTTTAGTTTGCAAAATTATACTACTTCTAATTAAAATTTTACTTTTATTCCTTTTAGTACAATTTACAGATTGCATTAAAGTCTAAGTACAAGTGCAAGCCAGATAATAGGTTATTATTAGACTAATAAGGTTTATTATATCAGTAGTATAAATAAGTATCTTGTACTTATTTATTTGAATATTATACCATATATGGAGAATGGCCGTATTTTAAATAATGTTAATGTAGGGCGACTGTGATGACTTAAATAGATAATAAAGGGTTATTTATGAGTAGGGCATGGAAAATACTTACAAACGCACGGTTACGCTGTTGAGTAAATATTAATGAGGCAGGTTGCCCATCACTAATTCTAAAAACTTAATGGAAATGTTCAGTTAATAAGCAGGCAGGCGAAACTTAAATAAAAGCTTTACAGATTAATTAAGTAACGTTAAATTAGTAATTTAAGTGTATTTGAGTTAAGGTTAAAAATGATTTCAGCTAAAAGTTATAAACAGAATACGTTCTTAACTGAGCGAGTTAAAGCAAAAGTCCTGCTAAAAGACCTCACTTGTATTGATCAACTAAAAACTAATTTTGGCATTAGCAAAGATTTAAAGCCTGAAAAGCTAACTGAAATTACTAGCATAATTAACTTTCTATGTGTAATAGGTAGAGATGAATCAGATAAGTTTTTTAATCCTAGAGGGATGATTAGGCCACCGCTTAGTAATATCATAAATTATCTTATTCATGAGATCGGTTTTACAGAAGTTCAAGCAAACAATTTATTAAATTTATGCTTGCATACCGGAATCGCCCAGAAAGGTGGTTGGTTTAATACCAATTTACGCACAGGAAGTGCAGATAAAATAAATTACCAAATTGAAAACTATCTTAATAATAGCCATGAACAAAATAATTGCAATATTTTAACTGATAATATAATTTATAACTTTATTACTAATCAATATGTTTCAGATGAAGATAAACAAAAATGTAACCTCCTATTGGACAATATTAATAGATATAGTGATAAACATGTTTTAGACCTCAGAAAGGATGAGGTTAGAAGAATTAATAATGAAGAACAGAAAAAACTATTTGAAGAGTTATTAAATGATTGGGTAGCTAAAGCACCAGATGATGAGAGAGAAAACCGCATTAAAGCTAAAGATCTTATTTTAAATTGCAAAAATTGGATAAAATTAGATCTTAGAGGAATGAAATTAACTGAACTACCGCCCAAAGAAGCCGTTGCAATGCTGACAAATTTAGTAGAGCTTGATTTTTCTAATAATAAGCTTACTAAGTTAGACTCAGATACTTTAGATGGTTATAGGAACTTAATATGGTTTGATTTATCTCGAAATCAAATTGAAAATATTGATAAATTGGCATTTGCTGGCTTTAGTAAATTAAAACATCTTTTTCTAATAAGTAATAAATTAACTGAGCTAAAAGACCATACATTTATAGAATGTGGAAATTTAGTTTCTCTTTACGTGAATAATAATCAAATTGAAAGAATGGAACAAAATGCGCTAAAAGGTTTATCCATGCTGAAAAGTATTGAGTTATCTAATAATAAAATAGATGATCTCAAGGACAATCTTTTCGAAGGTCTTACTCGCTTAAAGTATTTATACTTAAGTTTTAATTGCATTTCAAAGCTCAATAAAAATACCTTTTGTGGACTTAATAGACTAGTGGATCTTTGCCTGGGTGCCAACCGACTAACTACTCTCGAAGATGAAATATTTTCGCCTTTAATAATGCTAGTTAAGCTTAACCTAAGCATCAATCAAATCAGTAAAATGACAATAAATGCTTTTAGTAGATTATATAATTTGACTAATATTTATCTTAACCATAATCTTTTAGAAGAGTTAGCGCCAAAACAATTTTCTAACTTAACTTGCTTAATAAGTTTAGCAATTAATGATAATAAATTAAAAAAAATAAGCAAAGAGAATTTTTTTAACCTGCATAAATTAAAATATCTCGAACTAGCTAAAAACCAGATTACTGACTTTGGACAGGAAACCTTAGGCGAATTAGCAAATCTTGAAAAAATTGATTTTAAAGATAACCCAATGGACAATATTCCAAACGAAGCATTTGCTAATTATCAAAATATTATTCTTGAATATACAAATCAACGGGATAAATTAATGATAATACTTGATAAAAATCAATTTATACAAGATTATATTAAATGTGAAACTGGCAGTTTAAAATATGACTCTCTAGAATTGTATGCCTTAGCTCTTTTAGCCGCTAATAATTTAAGAGAACCTGAAGCTATCGCTAAATTATCCAACCGAATTGAAAGTAATAGCATTGATATAACTAAAATCAATGAGGGGATTGACTTTTTTATACGCTTGAATTCGGTAACCAAAATTTCCTTATTAAGTATTCTAACTACTAATATTGAATTTTTTATAAAGAAAGATGGTAAAAAAGCACTAAAAGACATTTTTCAGAATCATTTAATTCCAACACCTACTTCTAAAAAAGGTCTTGAGCAACAAATTAACGATCAAATAAATTGTGAGTTAAAGAGAATTAAAACCGATTTTGATGTTGAAAATGTTATTTCCCTAGTTTCATCAAATAGCTTGCAAACTACAATTGATAATCAGCATATAAATAGCATGAAGAGACTCACAGAAAATGTAAGGTTTTTTGAAAACCTCGACGAAGATGTATACTCTGATATTTTAAACATTTTAAAAAGTAAACAAGTTTACACTCCGCAGCAACGCTTAATTATCATCAAAACGCTGCTAAAAAACTCCTTTCATGGACAAAATTTAAGAGAGTACCAAGAAATGCTAGTTACTATTTTGGCAAGCTCATTAAACAACATTCATTATGAGGAGAAAAGTAAAGAGTATCTTGCAAATTATCTTATGGAGTTTGGTTTTGCTACAGACCAAGAACTAGAGGAAATCACTACAACAATTATGCCATATCTCAAATGGCCTAATATGATTGAGAAAAAACAAGCTGAAGATATAAATGAACTTAAAACTCAAACAGAAGTACTAAGTTTAAAGTTAAGAACTTTAGCAATCAACTCAAATGAAGCTCAGGATTATGAACTTTATTTTAGTTATCAATTGAGTATTTTACCTTTTCTAAATGCAAGTGATATCCATGAATTATTGGAAATGATTGCCAAGCTTCAAGAGGATAAGCAAGTTATGATATCAGATGAAATAACTAAACAGTTGAATTTAGTCAACACTTATTGTAACTTAAATGGTATTGAAAACAACGATAAAGACCCTTTAAAGCTTGTATTAGCCAAACACTCCGCTAACCATGCCTTAATTTATTTTCAGGAAATAAGTTTTTTAAATCCTGAAGACGCGATTAATTTATATTTGAACCAAGCAAAAATTTGTATTTGTGATGATAGTCTTTTAACCTATTTACAGAATTTAGCTAATGATACAATAATATTTTCTCAACAAGACCAGGAAAAAAATAATCTTTTATTAGAAAAACTTAAGCAAATATTATTTTCAGGTATCTTGCCTGATAGTGAGTTATCGCTTATACTCGAACATGAGGGTAATTGTAAACCAGTGTTAAAAGATGTTCGTAAGGCGGATTTGCTTAATATATTAAATAATGAATTATTTAGGTTGCATATCTGTAGTATTAGCTCAAAAGAGTTATCATTATTTGAGATAAAAAGTATGAATTTGCCAGCATATATTGAAAAGATAGTATCAAATAAAAACTCGGTAAAAAATATCTTAGCCCAAAATATGGTCGAGGTAGTTAACAGTATAGCAAAGTACAATAACATAAATCTCTCCGAACAAGAGAGCAAAATTTTAACCCAGTTAATTTTCCAGATAGTCTTAAATCCAAGTGGTACTC
This sequence comes from uncultured Neisseria sp., assembly GCA_964386295.1. Taxonomy (GTDB): domain Bacteria; phylum Pseudomonadota; class Gammaproteobacteria; order Burkholderiales; family UBA11063; genus Aquella. The sequence continues at coordinate 3,108 of CAYLRR010000027.1, read as the reverse complement.
ATTCACTAAGCCTTGATTTTAGGAAAAAGTTAATGGAGAAATTTAAGGAGGATGAATTCTATAGGACCCACTTTCAGCAAAGTGCAATAAAAATCAGTACAGAATATGAGCAACAAGGGATTAATAATTTACCGGAAATTATCATCAATAACTTTGATAAGGACAAGGTCGTAGAGTTAATCGATAATCTTATGCAAACATTGTATGATAACTTGAGAATAAATGATGTCGATAAAGACAATATTAAACTATTTCAAGTGTATCTCATATTGGGGATTAATTTTTTATCTTTATCAAGTATGTATGCTCTAGGCTACCTTGATGGCAATAAGAATGTTGCTTTTGCCAGAATTCGATTTTATGCAGCTTATTGTCTGGCTAAAGCATTAAAGTCTGAAGATTCCAATTTGAACCAAAAAGAAAAAGATTTCATATTAAATAAACTTAAAGATACTATCCTTACGGCCATTTGTTCAGGGGAGCTAAGCCATTCACTGTTTGGGCCGTATCATGATCGAGTTATGGACAATTTATTTATAGCCATAAGTAAGATATTAGCAACCAAATTAGTCTAGTTTATATAGAAAATGGTGTCGATTGAATATGGCTACCATTTTAAATTAAACTAAGGTTTTTCCTTAATTATTTTTTTCTCTAATTGGCTATTTGTTGAAAACTCGCGAGACTCCAAAAGTTCAACAAATAACGCCAATTCATTAATAAAGTCTAATATTCTCCCGCATTCGTATAAATCAATCCAATCAAAAGTGACCGGTATTGAGAGATATTAGTGGAATAAATTAAAATATAATAATTTAAAATTTATATTCTTGAATAAAATATATATTCGATTAAATTTTGTACTAGCGGATGTAGGGTTACAATCAGTTTTGTATAGTAACCTTATAATAAGGTTGAAAATAAGTTAAATCATTGATAGCGGACACTTTTCTGATATTTGAGAAAAGTTCGGCCGTAATTAGCCCATTGAAACTTAAGTTTTTCCGATATTGAAAAATCATATCCCAAGTGTCTGCATTCGTTAGGAGTAATTGATTTGTCTAGAATAGCATTTTCTAAAAGTCCTGATCTGGTACAGCATTTCCAAAAAGTTATAAATTATAATCAACAGATTCCCAAACTAAGTATTGAGATTCCTGCTAAAACAGCACAAAATGTAGAGGTTAGTTTAGTATCCTTAATTGATTCTCGGAAAGCTAAAAATGATCATTTGCGTAAGGTGATAAATAATTATTTAAATAAGAGTAACGATGAATTAATTGATACTTGTTTGGATCATTTAAGAATTATAAGTATGCTGGTAGATGCCAAAGGGGACTGGCAAAAAGTAATCCAAAATTATAATTTAAACAATTCGGCTAAAATTGATGAAAATAGTAATGATTCAACGTTAAATGAGTTGACAAAATTTTATGATATTTTTCAGTTGTTTGAAAATAGAAAAAGTTGTTATTTTAGCGAGCAAAATATTACTCGCACTGGTGCAAAATATGCAGAAGTTTTAATGCAAATACTTGACCAATCATTATTACCAGAGAATAAGTCTAAGCTATTTGCCGAATATGCAATTAATTTCGGGAATCTTAGACAGATTGTTCTAGAATCAGAAAAGTGGTACCATAAAAACTATACTAAAAATGTTAAGGTCTTAGTAAATGGAATGGGTAAATTACAGATAACCCTTGGTAAATATAATGGCACTATGGGTAAAAATAATGAAATTATCTTAAATGGAAGTGATTTATTTAGTAATTTTCAATTTAAAATACTTAAATCTAAAGATAATACCATAAGTATTGAAAAAGGAACAATTGATGATTCTCCAAAAAGTATAAGAATATATAGAATTAGGATAAGTGATACAGTTTATTGTGCTACTTACATTCCACCGTTATATGAATGGAAAGTAACCAAAAGTGAGAAATCCACAGGGAAGTGTAATATTTTTTTGATTGATGAGTTTATTCGACTATTTAAACAGTATGTAGATTCAAAGCGCATACAAGATAGCTTAAAAGAGAAGGAGTATCATACTGAAATTGGACTACCAATTCAAAATCTTGGGCTAAAAGATGCTCAAGTAGATGCGAAGTTAATCGTGGTATTTTATAACTTTTCTTGCTGGGACATTGATGATCTCAGTTATAAAATTTTATTAATAGTAAGTGATAATCTAAATAAAAATGATTTAATTTATCATGCATATTGTTTAGGAAAATCTTTAAATGCGGTATTTAAAGATTTTAGCGAAAATGGTAAACGGCTAATTAAACCGTGTGCCAATGAGGAGTTTATAAATCTTTTTAATCAATATAGTGTAACTCCATTTGCAAATTTATTAGATAAAATGTTCGACGGTATTTGATTTTAAGTTTTTTACATTTTAACCTAGCGGGCGAGAATTCGCCCACCTCAACGGGTATTAAGTTTGAGATGAGTAAGTTTATCAATGCATACAAAAGTGCATCTAGTAGGTTGATAAAAAAAGAGTTTCCAGTTATTCGTAATCAATTATGGAAAGAGTACTTCTGGTCACAGTCATTTTGCTTGCTAACAGTTGGTGGTGCTCCACTTGAAGTGCTGAAGCGATACATTCAAAGTCAAGGTGTATAAGATGAATACTACCACCTATAACAAAGCTTACAAGTTTAGGCTGCTACCAAATCAAGAACAAATCACCATGTTTGCTAAAACGTTTGGTTGTAGTCGTTTTATTTGGAACAAGCTGCTTGATTATACAGATAAATACTACAAAGAACACGGTAAAACCGGTTATACAACACCAGCCAAATTCAAAGGAGAATTTGATTGGCTGAAAGAAGTCGATAGCCTTGCACTTGCAAATGTGCAATTAAATCTTAAAAAAGCATATGAGGCATTTTTTAGGAAGAATGCCAAGTTTCCAAAGTTCAAGAGCAAGAAAGATACTAGACAAAGCTATACAACCAATAATCAGGGTGGTACAGTACGCATTGAGGGGAACACCATCAAGTTGCCGAAGATTGGTTTTGTAAAGTTTATTCAACACCGCGAATTAAAGGCTAGCGAGAAAATAAAGAGCTGTACTATTTCTAAAGCACCTTCAGG
>CAYLRR010000026.1:0-41444 GCA_964386295.1 uncultured Neisseria sp. | reverse complement strand
CGCACGTACGGTGGTGTGGGAAGTCCCGCCTGTGAGGGCGGTCTTACCCGATTAAGCCATAGCTTTGATTTTAGCAGAAAGCTTGCTCTTATGACGCGCAGCTTTATTCTTATGGAAAATGCCTTTGCGTGCAATTTTATCAATTGTCGATTGCGCACTAACAAATTCTACTTTAGCGGCATCTTTATTACCTGCTTGAATTGCTTTTAAAACTTTTTTAATTGCAGTTCTGAATTCAGTTCTTAACGCGAAATTATGATTGCGGCGCGCAACTGATTGACGAGCGCGTTTTCTAGCTTGAGCTGTATTAGCCATCTTTTGATATTTCCTTTAAACTTTTTGTAAAAATTTGCTACGCTGAGGAGGCGTATAATAATTACGAGACACTTTATCGCGTGATTATAGCATATGCCCCTATAAATAGCCAACTAAAAATCAAATTTTAGTTACTTCTTCTTGCTTATTTTTGTTTTTAGTAAATAAGCTAAGGATAGGATTATTAACCATAGTGGCAATAAATAAGCGGCCATTTTCATATCATCCATTTGAGTCATAATTAAAATTACCGTAAATAAAAACCCTAAAGCAAGGTAATTGGCAATTGGTGAAAACGGTAGGCGGTATTCAAGCTCTGGGTGTTTTTTCCGGAAATATAAATGGCAAATTAATATTGTACTCCAGGTAACAATAATCGAAGTAGTAGCTATTGCTATTAGATAAAAAATTGCCTTATCCGGAAAAATATAATTGATAATCACTGTTAGGGCAATTATTACCGAGGTAAAGATAACTGCGTTATGTGGGATATGCTTACTGTTTATTTTGCCAAGCTTATGGGGTGCGCTGTGTTGTTTGGCTAGGTTGGCAAGCATACGGGAGGCGGCATATAAGCAGCTATTAAATGCTGATAGGGCAGCGGTAATAGCAACTATATTCATTAATGCCGCAGCCGATGGAATGCCAATTTTCTGAAACACGTCAACAAAAGGGCTAATATTGCTCGCTAGTTTATTCCATGGATATAAGCAGACAATTACCGCTAGCGTGCCTATGTAAAATATCACTATCCTAAAAATTACGCCATTGATTGCGCGCGGCACGCTTTTCTGCGGATGTTCTGCATCAGCTGCCGCAATGCCGACAAATTGGGTCCCGCCAAATGAAAACACAACCATCACAAGAGAAAAGAGGAATCCGGTGTGCCCATTGGCAAAAAAGTTATGTTCAATTGTAGTTTGGAAGTTGCCAATGATGCTATGATGAATCACTGGATTAAATAGCATTAAATAAATTGCAAAGAAAATCATTGCAATAATTGTAACTACCTTGATTCCTGCAAACCAAAATTCAAACTCACCAAAAAGGTTGACATTAATTATATTAATTATAAAAAAAATTGCCAGGATTATGGCTATAGTTATCCAGTGTGGTATACCAGGGAACCAATAATCAAGGAAAACCGTAACCGCTGTCACTTCTAACATACATACTATCGTATATTCAAACCAGGCATACCAGCCTGAAAGAAAGCCCAAATAACCGCCAACATATTTATTGGCATAATAGCTAAATGCGCCAGAATTCGGTTCATTGACTACCATTTCGCCCAAAGCACGCATTATGGTATACATTATAAAGCCGCCAATTATATAGGCAGCGAGGATCGATGGACCGGTTAGCTGGATTGATTTAGCAGCGCCGAAAAATAAGCCGGTACCAATTGCGCCACCTAATGCAATCATTTGAATATGTCGGTTTTTGAGTTTAGCCATATATCTTACCCAAGAATAATTAATAATGAGCAGATATTATAACCTTAAATCTCAAGTGCAAATCTAATTTCATTTTGGTTGTCAAAATTAGAGATATTTGCCAGTAGTTTGTGGAAATTAAAAGTTATCGTACAAATTTATTGTGATACCTTAAAGTAGCTGTTATAATTGTTTTTTTATTAAGATTTAAAAATGAAAAGTAATTTACTCAATGATTATCTCGAGTTAATTAACCTCCCAGATCAAGGGCTCGACAACAGAACTATGATTTCCACGAAATTTATTGAGAAAAATGTTCATACTTTCCATGAGGCTATTAACTGGGTACAAAAGTTTCCGTATAAAAGAAATAAAGATAGGGGCGACTTTTTGAGTATTTTTGAACAAGAAAGTGGAGCGTGTAGTACTAAGCATGCATTAATTGCTGCTTTAGCCTCTGAAATGAATATTAAATTGAATTTAATACTTGGTTACTTTTTTCTTAGCATAGAATCAATGCCTGCAATTCGCCCAATCATGGAAAAATATCAACTGTGCAAAATTCCAGAAGTTCATACCTATTTACGTTATGAATCATATACCTTGGATATTACATTTCCAGATCAAGTTGACTATAGTTTTGCTGCAAATATTGAGAAGGAAATTATAATTATGCCTGAGCAAATTGGTGAGTTTAAAGTTAATAGCCACCATAACTTTATCTTAGATTTTATCAGTAGAGAAAGCCCTGAATTATTATTTAGCACAGTATGGGCTGCTCGTGAAGAGTGGATTAGGTATTTATATTCTTGAAATTCTAAAATTAAAGGAAGAAGGCTATGGATAAGTATCTCTTAGTGCTTTGTAATGTTGCAAATGAGGAAAATGCTAAGCAAATAGCTTATTGTTTGCTTGAGAAAAGGTTGTGCGCCTGTGTCAATATTATTCCCAAAGTACATTCACTGTATATTTGGGATGGGAAAATTAAAGAAGCATCTGAGTATACCATGTTAATTAAAACCAAGTCCAGTTTATACCAGCACTTGGAAGCGGCAATAAAATCTTTGCATCCTTATGAGGTGCCAGAGATTATCGCATTTGATGTTACGAATGGGCTAGCTGATTATTTAGCTTGGATCGGTGAAACTACTATCTCTAGCTCCAACTCTTGATTAGTTTTGTAACTATTACAGTTCACAGCGTAAATAGCGTTATTCTTTCAGCTATATAAAGTTGAAGAGATCTAATTACTGAGAGTAACTTTTTTCTAAGATTATTCAATAATTATATCTCTTCACCTAATAATTGATTTAAAGTATTGGCTTTTCTTTTAGTGAAATAACATACTATTAACCTAAAAAGAAGTGTTTACTGATAATTGATTATTCGTACTCAAAAACTCTTCGCTTAATTTGCTAATTTCACTTTCTAGGCTATCATTTCTTGCTTTTCTATTAAGCCTACTTGCAATATCCTCATGACGGATATTTTTGTTAATTAATGCCTTAATGATATTATAATTATTATCAAGCATCCTAAGAGCATTTTCGATATTTTTACCGGCTCCACTTAAAATTCTAGCCATTAAACTTTCAGTAAATCCTAATTCCTCCTTGTACTTTTCGATGATTGGTAAATCCTTTTCAAGTGTTGTGAGGGCATCTTTAATATTTCTTGCTGAACTCAACATTATTGTGGCGATTGTCTTAGCGCTAATCCATTTTTTTATCAGACTTTCAATTATAGCAACGGATTCTAGAAACTCCTTAACATTTTTATCAATTCTACTTGCAGAGCGATTAAGAATAGCTGAAATATTGTGATACTCAAATTTGAATTTGTGTAATTTTACAATTAATTCTACTAATTCACCATGAGCACTTCCTTGATTATTTGGTTCTATAAGCTGTTTTAATTTTACCAAAAAAATATTTGATCTACTTTCCTTCCTGGAGCCCGCCATGCTAGTGAAAAATGTTATACTTAGTTCGCCTAATGAATCTACGCTATCGCCTAATTCTTTAGATAACATTTGTTCAAGTTTCTCCATTATTGGAGTATACGCATTTTTAATCTCTAAATCGAGCTCAGGTTTTTTTTCGATTATTCGTCTTCTTTTATTATTCTCGCTAGCCGGCTCTAATGCCCGGCGTTTTCTCGGGATAATTTTAATTGGTACGGACTGTGTGGAACTGCTACTATTCGGCTTGGCTACTTCGTTAATGGGATTAGCTATATCTGGTTGTGCTAATTGGGGTTGGTTAGCAACACTATTACCAGTATCATCTTGGTGGTGGAAGAAATTTCGTTTTTCGATAAGGGGAAAGCAATGAGTGCGTATATCCGCAATAAATTTAACAATTAAGCTATTATTAGCAAAATGTATATCTTGTTCCAGGGCTTTAACTAATATGGAAAATTGGTTTAAATCATATACGTTATTAGCAAATTTTTGGTACAACTCCTCTAAATTCTTTTGCAGGTTATCATTATTCTGGTAACCAAAATATGGTGTCAAAGCTTTTCGTAACTTGTCTAGGTCAGCTTCGAACGACGCATTATTAGAACTATTGGATGTTAACGGGGAATGTGGAACAGGGAATAAAGTTATATGCATACTTGATATCCTTTCAGACTATTAGGACCAAATTAAGGTTTTTCAATGCAATTATCTCTTATTTGACTTATTGCTGACCAAAGTTTAAGCTCGAAGGCGACCGTAGTAATAAAAAAGATTACGATAATGCGCAAAAGGTAGATCTTGTAGTAAATTTAAGCTTAAAAGCGAGTTTAAAAATGATATTAGAAGACCTGGATAAGTTTGATTTGAGACGGTTTTTAAATTAGGAGATACAGTTACAGTTTAGGGTCCAAATTTGGCTGGTGATGTATAAAAAAGCGAAATAGCATATTCCGCTTTTTTAGTTAACAAGCTTTTATCTGGTTTTTTTTAGGCGCGACTTTTGGTTTAATGCATAAAATATTGATAGCATAAAAAGCCAGATAGGGGTAACCAGTACACTCATGCGCATATCATCCATCCAAAGCATGATGAACATAACCATGATTAAGCCAGCCATAGCAAAAACATTGCTTGCTGGATAAAGTATCAATCTATAACTGATTTCCTCTTCCGCTATCCGTTTCCGGAAATAGATTTGGGTAAGTAAAATAATAAACCAGCAAGTAAGAATTGCACAGGTAGCAATAATTAATAAATACATTATCGCTTTATCGGGGAAAATGTAGTTAACAATTACACTAATCAAAATGCATAAGCTGGTAAAGAGCAATGCCTTATTCGGAATGCCGGTTTGGCTGGTTCCTGCCAAAAATTTAGGCGCCGAACCCTGTTTAGCTAAACTAAATAGCATTCGCGAAGCTGCATACATACAACTATTAAATGCTGATAATGCAGCAGTAATGGCAACCGCATTCATAACAGTTGCTGCTTTAGTAATGCCGATTTCTTTAAATACATCAACAAACGGACTGATATTGGCATTTAGCTTATTAAATGGATACAAGCAAATAATTGCTAAAATAGTAAGAATATAAAATAGAATAATCCTAACTATTACCCCGCTAATTGCTTGGGGAATGCTTTTTTTAGGATTTTCGGCTTCACCGGCAGCAATACTTACGAATTCAGTCCCGCCAAATGAGAAAATAACGATGACAAGAGAGAATAAAAAGCCTTTAGTTCCACCGGCAAAAAATACATTCCAATTGGCATAGCTATGTAAATTGCTAAGGGTGCTGGTATGGATTTTGGGGTTAAATGTTACTAAATAGGCGCTAAGTAATAGCATTAGAATTATCGCAGCAATTTTTATTCCGGCAAACCAGAATTCAAACTCACCAAACAAGCCAACGCTAATTAACTGTACCATGGTAAATAAAGCTAATAACCCCAGGCAAATTAACCAATGAGGCAAGCCAGGAATCCAATAGTCAAGGAAAATGGTAACAACGGTTAATTCAACCATACACACTACCGTATATTCAAACCAGGCGGTCCAACCAGAAATAAAGCCGGCATAATTGCCAATATAACGGTTGGCATAATCGCTAAATGAGCCGGATGCCGGGCTAAAGACCGTCATTTCGCCTAATGCCCGCATAATAATATAAATGATCAAACCGCCAAAGATATATGACAAGATAATTGATGGACCGGTGGATTGGATCGACTTTGCTGCACCAAAAAATAAACCAGTACCAATAACGCCACCAAGGGCTATCATTTGAATATGCCGATTTTTGAGCTGATGCTTTAACTTCTGACTCATGTTTTACTTCCCTGGAATTTAATTTTGATAAAATAACTGATACTTAATAATAAGATCCAGATCGGGGCGATAATAATTGCCAATTTCATATCTGGCATAAAATACATAACCGCAGCAACAAAAACTAAAAATACTACTGCAATTACTGTACTTAATGGATAAAATAGAGCTTTAAAGCTGCTTTCACCCTTAAATTGGCGTTTAAAGCGGCTATGGGTAAGTAGAATGGTTAGCCAGTTAATAATTGCCGCAATAGTTGCGACTGCTAGCAGAATATTGAAGATTTGTTTAGGGTAAAAATAATTTAATAATACGGTAGCGCCGATACAAACTATAGAAAATATAATTGCATATACTGGGATCCCTTTTTTAGAGACTTTAGTTAGGAATTGAGGTGCGTTACCTTGAATCCCCAAGTTATAGGCCATTCGTGCAGTACCATAGATTCCGCTATTAAAGGAAGATAAGGCGGCAGTTATTGCAACAAAATTCATCAAACTTGCCGCCTTACTTATTCCGATTTGCGAAAAAACATCGACGAACGGACTGATGTTTGGGTTGATTTTATTCCATGGATATAAGCACATGGTAATTGCCAGTGTGGCGATATAAAATAACAATATTCGAATTATTATACCGTTTATCGCCATGGGGATGGTTCGTTTGGGATTTGCCGCTTCACCAGCAGTGATACCGACTAATTCAGTTCCACCAAATGAGAAGACTACCACTACAAACGAAAAGATGAAGCCATGTAGCCCATTGGCAAAGAAGCCGCCTTGAGCCCATAAGTTGCTCAAATTGGCTACACCTTGGTTGGCATTATGGCCAAAACTAATCAAATATAGGCCAAAAATTACCAGACAAATAACGGTAGTTACCTTGATTCCGGCAAACCAGAATTCAAACTCACCAAAAAAGCGGACATTTAAAAGATTAATCATGGTAAAAATCAGCATGACTACCAAAGTAATTATCCAATGCGCTGATTGTGGGAACCAATAATCCATGAATATTCCAGTAGCGGTTAATTCGAGCATAGAAACGATAATATAGTTAAACCAATAATTCCAGCCGGAAATAAAGCCGGCATAATTTCCAATGTATTTATAAGCATAATAGCTAAATGAGCCCGAACTTGGTTCATTTACAGACATTTCACCCAAGGCACGGACTATGATATACATCATAATCCCACCTAGGGCATATGCTAACAAAATTGCTGGGCCTGCCAGTTTGATAGATTCCCCAGCACCAAAAAAGAATCCAGTGCCAATAGCGCTGCCTAGCGCAATCATTAATATATGCCGTTCAGTAAGGCCATGCTTTAATTTGTTTTGAGACATAAGTTTCCTTGATTTGAGCTTGTTTAGTGTCTTGTTTGGCAATCTTTGCCCAGACTTACGAGTATATAAAGAGTCGCTTATAAATTAACTTTGTGACTCGAAAGTGTAGTAATTGGGCTCAATACCAATTAAAGGGAAAACTGGATTTGTGCCAAGCGGTAACATTTTATTTCTGCCAGGCCTAATTTTACGATAGCTTTCTTCCTGATGGAAATCGCTGCCAACACTAGCGACTAAGCCGGTTAAGCGGCAAATTGCTGCGATATTGGCTTCATCTTGGATTGAGTGAGAACTACTAATTACCTCAATTCCAGAGCCACCAAATGATTTAAATTCTTCGATAAGTTTAATTAATTTTGTGCGAGTGAATTTATAGCGTCCTGGGTGAGCGATTATGGCGACTCCACCACTTTCAGTGATCCATTTAACCGCATTTTCCAAACTAGCCCAAGTTTGGGCAGTATAGCCAGGCCGTCCGGGAGCCAGATATTTTTCAAAGGCTTTACCTGGTTTAGCATGTCCTTCTTGGACAAGCCACTGGCTAAAATGAGTTCTACTTAAAGCTTCTGGATGGTCACATAAACTTAAGGCACCAGCAAAAGCACCAGGTATGCCTATTTTTGCTAGATTATCTCCAATCCGCTTACCGCGTTCAATGCGTGATGCTCTTAGTTTTGCCAATTCGGATACCAATACTTGATTGGTTTCATCAACTCCAAGGCCAACAATATGTACCAGGGTATTATTGTGCCAGGTAACCGAGATCTCAACACCAGGGATTAGGTTTAGGCCTAGTTCTTTGGCAGTTTGGCGAGCTTCAGCAATCCCTTCTACGGTATCGTGATCGGTTATAGCTTGGTAAACTGCTCCATTGGTTTTGGCTAGTGTCAATACTTCACGGATGCTTAGTGATCCATCTGAGTGAGTGCTATGACAGTGTAAATCGATGGGGATATATTGTTTTTCCATTGTTTCTTCAATATGTTGAATAGGTTATTGGTTAATTATAATTAATGACTACTACCTTTTTACTCCCGTAATGATACATCATTACGATTATATTCAGCAATCTCTAAATAGCTTATGAGTAGAAAACAAACAGTTAATTTTTAGGACTCGATTAAATTCAACAATTGATCAGGACGAGTTATCTTAGCGAAAAAATAGGGCCTTCTGAACTAGGCGCTTTTTAGCAGCTGCAGCATTAAAATATGTCATATAACTATAATTTACCAAACATTAAAATTGTTCATATAGTAACATTTTAGATTCGCTAAAAGCACATGATCGGCTTTTATAAAAGCTACAAACTAGCAAAATACTATTATAAATATTGGCAATGTAGGGAATTTATATATTCCCATGTCTGTGTCTCAATAGGAGTGCTTTACTATGTCAAAACATAAGATGTTAATAATGGGAGCTGGTAAAATTGGTATAACAGTTGCCAGCTTACTTGCGCGAACCAATGATTATGAAGCTTATTTAAGTGATATTCGCAGACCTAATGGTATCCCGGAAATACCCTTAAACCCGGTTCAATTTATTGCTCTTGATATAAACAATGCTGATGAAATTATCAAGTTTATTGAGGATAACGCAATTGAAGGTATTATTTCCTGTTTGCCGTTTCATTTGACTATTGAAGTTGCCAAAATTGCGGCCAAAACCGGAATCCATTATTTTGACCCGACCGAAGATGTGGCAACAACGTCAATGGTTTATGAGCTAGCTAAAACAAGTAAAGGAGCTTTTGCGCCTCAGTGCGGGTTGGCTCCCGGCTTTATCAGTATAGCGGCTAATTCGTTAACTGAGGGTTTTGCCGAAATAGACCACATCAAAATGCGGGTAGGGGCCCTTACCCCAAATGTTAATAATAATTTTCATTATGCGTTTACCTGGTCGATTGATGGAGTAATTAATGAATATATCCACCCCTGTATAGTTATGCAAGACGGTGAGCGTAAACTTGTGCCAGCGCTAGAAGGACTGGAACAATTAGTCGTTGATAACGAGCATTATGAAGCATTTTATACTTCCGGTGGGGTCGGGTCTTTGGTCGAAAGTTATAAAGGCCGCGCTAAAAATATGGATTATAAAACTATACGCTATGTAGGCCATTGCGAAAAGATGAAGTTTATCTTGCAAGACATGAATCTGCGTGAAGACCCAGAGCTTGCCAAGAAAATTTTGACTAAAGTGATTCCACATGTTGAACAAGATAAAGTAGTAGTATATGTATCCGTAGTTGGCAAGAAAAATGGCATGCTAAGTGAAATAACTTATACTAATACCTGTTATCCATTAAAAGTTGATAAAACTACTTTTACCGCTATCCAAATGACAACAGCTTCCGGAATTTGTACTATAGTAGACATGGTCGTTCATGAGAAAAAATTAACTGGACTAGTTAAACAGGAACAAGTTAGCTTAGCTGATTTTTTAGCCAATCGCTTTGGTTCTTATTATAGAAGTGGGGAGAAATAAAATGAATTTATTACAAAGATTAGGGATTAATGATATTCATCCGGGTACGGCAATCGGCACTCAGTGGCTAGAGAGTGATAATTTACTGGCGTCTTATTGTCCCAATGATGATAGCTTACTGGGTAAAGTAGGCGAGACAAGTGAGGCGCAATTAGAAGCAGTTATTAGTGCAAGCTATCAGGAGTTTTTAACTTGGCGGAGTATACCTGCGCCCAAGCGTGGTGAACTGGTTCGCCTTATCGGTGAAAAATTACGCTTATATAAAGATGATCTAGGTACGCTGGTCTCTTTGGAGATGGGTAAATCAAAGCAAGAGGGCGATGGCGAAGTACAAGAGATGATCGATATGGCCGATTTTGCTGTTGGTCAAGCGCGAATGCTTTATGGTAATACTATGCATTCGGAGCGCCCGCTACATCGAATGTATGAGCAATGGCATCCATTAGGCGTTGTTGGAGTTCTCTCAGCTTTTAATTTTCCGGTTGCAGTTTGGGCTTGGAATGCATTTTTAGCGGCAATCTGTGGTAATACCGTAATCTGGAAGCCTTCGCCAAAAACTCCGCTATGCTCGGTTGCGGTGCATAAAATTTGTACTGAAGTATTCAAAGAGCATGGTTATGGAAACATTTTCTCATTAATAAATACTAGTGACATTAAATTATCACAGAAGTTTATTGATGATAAGCGGATTCCTTTGGTTTCTTTTACCGGTTCAACTCCTGTTGGCAGAGAAGTTGGCGTCCGTTTAGCTAACCGCTTCGCCCGCTCACTACTGGAACTAGGCGGAAACAATGCGGTAATAATCGATGAGAGTGCTGATTTAACAACAGCAATTCCAGCGCTTACTTTTGCCGCAATCGGCACTGCTGGCCAACGCTGTACCACTTTACGTAGACTAATCGTCCATGAATCTATCTATCATAAAACATTAGATAGCTTAGTTGCTGCCTATAAGCAAATAAAAATTGGCGATCCACTCGAACCAAAAAACCATATGGGACCATTAATCGACCGGAGTGCGGTAATGAATTTTGAGAAAGCAATAGCTCGAGTTAAATCGCTAAATGGCAAAATTGCTTGTGGTGGCAATGTGATTAAAGGTAATTATGTCGAACCGACAATTATTGAAGCCAATCCAGAATGGGATATTGTCAATCATGAGACTTTTGCACCTATCCTGTATATAATGCCGTATAAAACCCTGGAAGAAGCAATTAAGATCAATAATCAGACTGACTATGGATTATCTTCGGCAATATTTACCAGTGATATCCGTAAGGCTGAAGAGTTTCTTTCAGCAAGAGGCAGTGACTGCGGTATAGCTAATGTGAATATAGGTACATCAGGTGCGGAAATCGGTGGGGCTTTTGGCGGTGAAAAAGCCACCGGCGGCGGGCGCGAGGCCGGTTCTGATTCATGGAAAGCCTATATGCGGCGTCAAACTAATACCATCAGCTACGGTACAACGCTAACCTTGGCACAGGGTATTAAATTTAATATTTAATGGCAGAATCTTTATAAAGGAGAGAATACGATGCAAGAACTAGATCAAATTTTTAATAAATTATGGCAGCAATATACTAATGAAAGTCCAGAAGCTCTTAAAATTTACAATTTATTTAAAGCTCGTGGCGAAGAGGATATAGTCAATGATCATGTGGCATTCCGTACTTTTGACGACCCGCGGGTAAACGTTGATAAATTAGGGGCGTTTTTTGAAGCACTTGGATACCATGCATGTGGTGAATATGAATTTAAGGTAAAAAAACTTTTTGCCAAGCACTATGAGCATAAATCTGATCCAACAATGCCAAAGGTGTTTATCAGCCAACTAAAAACGAAAGAATTTAGCCCATTTTTGCAAGAGCATGCGCAAGCTTGTGTCGATAAGATTACTGAAGCCAAACTAGCGAGCCCTGACTTACTCTATTCAGGGATTCATTGGGAATTAGACTATGAGGTATACCAAAAACTCCTGGCTGAATCAGAATATGCGGCCTGGATGTATGTTTTTGGCTTCAGAGCTAATCACTTTACTGTTTTTATAAACTATCTAAAAACGTTTAACAGTGTTGAAGAAGTTAACCAGTTTTTAAAGGACAATCAATTAACCCTAAATGTAGCTGGCGGTGAAATAAAAGGTACCCCAGTAGAATTGTTAGAGCAATCAAGTACGATGGCTAACAAGGTTCCGGTAAAATTCAAACAGGGTACTTTTGATGTGCTTAATAGTTATTATGAATTTGCACGCCGTTATCCAGATCAATCCGGTAATTTATATCAAGGGTTTATTGCCGCATCAGCCGATAAAATATTTGAAAGTACTAATGTTGGGTTACGATAAGTCATTTGCGCACTGACTAAATTGTTTGAATAATAATTAAGGGAAAGGCTGCCGTTTAAGGTAGCCTTTTGTTGAAACACACTAACACATTTATACTTAATACCGGACACTTTTGTATTTGATACTATGTGCAACAGTTAATTTTATTAGATTTATTATGAGAGAAGCTTAATTTATAACTCAATATTCCAAATATAAGACTTTGTAATTATTCATTGGCTATTTGTTGATGCCTCGCGAGACTCCAAGAGTTCAACAAATAACGCCAATTCATAAACAAAGTCTAATATTCTTCCGCATTCGTATAAATTAAGCCTCCCTCATAAAAAATCAATTATAAAAGACATTCATCTTTACAATAGATCTAATAAGGTGTCTGGTATTGAGATATTTATAGTCAAGTTTTGTGCTATTAAAACTTACTATTCATATTAATCTCAATCTAAGATTTTATTCTCCATTTTTTGGTTAAAATTTATCTACAGTCGCAGTCCTACTCCATGTTATCCTGCGAACCAAATTTTATTCAATATAGAGGTAAAAATGATTCATAGAGGTCAAGTTACAAAATGCAGGAATTCCTGGCCTAATGCTTCATGCCAAAAAAAGGAAGGTGGTAATATCTTAGTGATAAGTGAGAGGAACGAGGAGGAATATAAACCTAATGCTAAATTCTCAAGCGAAACTTATATGGCATTTTACCAAGACTTAGAAAAACTTAATTTGACGCAGGTCATATCTTATTTAAAACAAGGTGTAAATCCATTCCTAACCAATGATCGGGATCCTTTTAAAATTCTTGATGATTCAAGCCAGAAATATCCAATCTATAATTACAACGACTTATTGCTTATTAAGCAGGTGCTCATCGAGAAATGGATAATAAATAATTTCAATCAGTGCTTTAAATATGAAATTGAGTCTGAAGTAATTGTTAAAGACCAAGAATTACAACAGCATAGAAACCGAAGTCTGATTAAGACATTCATGATTAAAACTACGAATCAGCCAGCAAAAGATAGAGATAGTGGCAAATATTTAAGGATTTATCTACATAATCCATATCTACTAAAAATTTTTGATTATTCTGGACAAGCCGAATATTTTTTATACGATGAAGAATTACAAAAATGCCAACTTATTCATAAGTATACGGTGAATTTAGAAAAGAAAACTTTAAATAAGCAAAGACTTGGAGCTGGGGAATATAATTTGGTTACCAGACGCAGAAATTTTAACAGCAATCTGGCTTCACGAAATGTATTAAGCACTTTCAACATTTCAGAATTAATCAGAAAAGGACGAATTTATCCATTTCCATTACGCGTAAAAATGCTTGATGATTTAAAGTTATTGGTTATTGACCGGCAAATTGCAAATCATTTTAATGTACCATTACTACTAACTCCTGACAAAGGAATAGTTGAGTTTATTGATGGAGTCAATTTATGTGAATATTTTTTGCAAAAAGATCGCTATACTATTAATGAAGCTGAGTTTAATAGCTTATTTGATGCATTGATGCATGCCTATCAACAGGTTAGCACTAAATATTCCATCGGTTCTGACCTGGCATTATATAATATCATGTTAAGAAAAGATAAGATTAATAGCAAATATAGCGAATTAGTAATTATTGACTTTGATGAAATAAAGTGGGCAAACCATAAATCCAGAAGAAATGATTTTATTATCTTAGAAAAAACCCGCAGCACTTTTTTAGAATGGCTTGAAAAGTTAAATAATGGTTATAAGTTTGAAGCAACCCAACAAGGAACGATGAAGATTGAGTATGACGATAAAAAAGCTACTAACGCCAACTCAGGATAAATAGCCTTTTCAAGTAAAATCGTCTAGTTCTGACAACTCGATTAACTTTTTTTATGCTAGTATAATTTCTTGTTGGGTATGAATTATTAGCTAAATTCTTTGGCTAATTCAAGTCCACGATTAAAGCTATTTTGCATAGCTTCGCCGATAATCTGTTGGAAATTATTTCTTTCAAAAGTTAATATTCCTTGTTCGGTAGTTCCTTTTTTAGAGGTTACCCGGGCACGGAGTTCGTTGATTGTTATTTCCGGGTTTGCTTTCACTAAGCCGACGCTTCCTTCCAGTACTTGACATACTAGATTTCGGGCGTCAATCGGGTCAAAGCCAAATTTATTCACGGCATTATCGATCATGCCTTCCATAAAATAATAGACAAAGGCAATTGCGCTGCTTGTTACCGGTAAAATTTTATCGACTTCAACCTCTTCCTTGGCGTAATAAATAAGACCGATATTATTAAATATATAGTCAATAGTGGCTTTTTCATGCGCAGTAATTGATTGTGGATAATAAATAGCCGTAACCCCTTTCTGGATGGCTGATGGAGTATTCGGCATGGTTCGAATAATTCTTGCATTAGTTAGCCAGGAATTAAGGTTATTAATTGCTAGCCCGGCCATTACCGATACTATTAAACAATTGTCGATTTTGTCTTTTATTGCAAGACAAGCATCTTTTGCCTGCTGTGGCTTAATTGCCAATACCAGGATGTCTTCAGCGGCTAGAGGATAATCCAGGCTGGGATAAACCGAAATGTTCGGGTACAACTCTTTCAGCCGGGCTCTTTTGTCTGGGTTTCTTTGAATCACTTCAATCTTAAATTTATCATTGGTACTTAATTTAGCAAAAATGGCTTCAGCCATATTGCCGCCACCTAAGAATACTATTTTTTGGCATGAGGGTGAATGATTATTTTCCATAGTTACGTTCTCCAAAGATTTTACTGCCAATTCTAACTAATGTTGCTCCGTGTGCGATAGCTATTGGGTAGTCATTTGACATACCGCTTGATAATTGATCTAAATTAAAGCCAAGGTTATTTAATTCTTGGAAATAATGTTTGAGTTTGTCAAATTGACTAGCTAATATATTCTCATCATTGCAATTTGCTGCCATTCCCATAAGCCCGCGCAATTTCAAATTTGGCATATTTTTAATTTCTTTTGCTAAATTTATAACATCTGCCAGATTGCTTAAACCGCCTTTACTAGATTCATTACTGATATTCACTTCGATAAGGACTTGCAGCGGAGGCATATTAGCCGGCCGTTGGTTATTTAAGCGTAAGGCATGCTGTAACTTGGTAAGGGTATGGACCCAAGCTGCGTTTTCTGCGATAAGTTTGGTTTTATTACTCTGAATGGTACCTATAAAATGCCATTCAATATCGGTAAGTTGGTTTAATTCCTGAGCTTTTTGTGCCAATTCTTGAGCATAATTTTCACCAAATAGGCGTTGCTCGTTTTGATAGGCTTCAATTATGGCTGCAACTGGGTAGGTTTTACTAACTGCAATTAGCTTTGCATTGGTGAGGGATTTTAGGTTTAGATCAGTAATATGATTACGTAGGGTTATAAGGTTTTCAGTAATTGATGTCATAGTTTGGAAAAGTTTATATAAGATACTCCATATTATAACATGTATATTTTATCTTCTTGGGTTCTTGTGTGGAAGTAGGGGTTAACCTCATTTAAAGGAAAGCATATTGTTGCCATACTAGTTACTCCTTTCCTAGGGTTTTAGCACATTATTAAACTATACTTTTATCTAATAATTATAAACATACTCCTAATAAAAATAATTAGTTGACTTCTCTCTTAACTAGCGTTCTTAGCTTATCAACTGTTTAGTGTATTTTGTACACAGAATCTTGGCCTAATTTATTAGAAAGTAATCATGGCTAAGGTTGCTAAAGCGATTCTAATTTAAATGCTAGTTCTAACGTATTTGGCTGTGAAGATCTAAAAAAATGTATGAAATCAATTTGTTGTATTAGTTATTCAGTGCTAAATGCTGCCGCAATATGAGCGAATGTTAGTAATTTAACCATTAAGTATGGCATGGCTTTTGGTTAGCTTGGCAGGATCTTTGATGATATAATAATCAAGTATAAGTAACATAAGTTTAATAACATATATTGTCTTAAAAGACTATCCTTCCGGAGAGGGACTAACTTTCATGGATATTACAGAATTACTGACTTTTGGTGTATCGAATAAAGCTTCAGATATGCATTTATCTAGTGGCTTACCTCCCATGCTAAGGGTAAATGGTGAGATACGTAAAGTTAATCTGCCACCTTTAGAATCAAATCAAGTAAAAAGCATGGTATATGATATTATGAATGATAACATCCGGAAAGTATTTGAGCAAAATATGGAGGTGGATTTTGCATTCGAAATACCCAATGTATCACGGTTTCGGGCAAATATTTTTATGCAAAGTAGGGGGATTGGTGCGGTTTTTAGGACTATCCCTTCAAAAATATTATCTTTAGAAAAATTAGATGCGCCAAAAATATTTAAAGAGATCGCTTCGTATACCAAAGGGATTGTCTTAGTGACTGGACCAACTGGTTCAGGTAAGTCAACTACTTTAGCTGCAATGATTGATTATATAAATGAAACGGATTACCAACATATTTTAACCGTCGAGGACCCGGTAGAATTCGTTCATAACAGTAAACGTAGCTTAATTAACCAAAGAGAATTAAATACTCATACCAAAAGTTTTGCCAATGCTCTTAAATCAGCCTTAAGAGAGGATCCTGATTGTATTTTAGTAGGTGAAATGCGTGACCTTGAAACGATACGGCTAGCATTAACCGCAGCTGAAACGGGCCATTTGGTTTTTGGAACTTTGCATACTTCATCTGCCGCTAAAACTATTGACCGGGTAGTCGATGTATTTCCTGCCGCCGAAAAAGACATGGTGCGGGTAATGTTATCCGAAAGCCTTCGCGCTGTAATTTCCCAATTGCTAATTAAGAAAAAGGATGAATCAGGACGGGTAGCTGCACATGAAATTATGATAGTAAACTCAGCAATCAAAAATCTTATCCGCGAAAATAAAGTTTCACAAATAAACTCAGCAATTCAAACTGGTCAGCAATATGGCATGCAGACTATGGATCAGGCGCTAATAAGACTAGTTAAAAACGGTGATATAAGTGCCGAAGCAGCTTCAGTTTATGCTGTGCAAAAAGAATTATTTATTGATTTATAATAGGTGAAGTATGGCTCTAGAAGTTGCTATGATTCGCGAACATGAGAGTGCAAAAATATTTATGCTCTATTTTCTAAAAGAGGCAATAGCGCTTGGCGCTGATGACACATTTATAATTTCCGGTTTTGCACCGGCATTTAAAATTAGTGGTCGCCTTACTCCACAATTCAATGAAGGGCTAACTCCTGAACAAGCTAAATTATTAGTTTATTCAGTAATGAATGAGCGGCAAATAAAGCAGTATGAAGCAGAAAAAGAATGTAATTTTGCGATTGCTTTGCCAGAGGGTGGCCGATTTAGGGTTAATGCTTACCGCGAACAAGGTAAGCCGGCAATGGTATTACGTAAAATAAATACTAAGGTGCCAACTCTTCAGGAACTAAATTTACCGAAAGTTCTGGCTGATGTGGCAATGGAGCGAAAAGGACTAGTATTGGTAATTGGTCAAACTGGTTCAGGAAAATCAACAACTTTGGCAGCAATGATTGATCATCGCAATAAAAATTCTTATGGGCATATCTTGTCAGTTGAAGATCCTATTGAGTTTATTCACCAACATCAAAACTGTATTGTATCGCAGCGTGAAGTAGGTGTAGACACGGATTCCTGGCATAATGCAATAAAGTCTGCTTTACGCCAAGCTCCAAATGTAGTTTTGATCGGTGAGATCCGCGATGAAGCTGGTATGGAATATGCACTACAATTTGCGGAGACTGGTCATTTGTGTGTTGCGACTATCCATGCAACCAATTGTATTCAGGCTATTGAACGGATTGTAAATTTATTTCCTGCCGAAAAACATCATCAAGTATACATGAACTTGTCTTTGAATCTTAAGGGCATTATTGGCCAGCGCTTGATCCCATCCGTTTCGGGTAACTCGCGTGTGGCAGCTATCGAAATTATGCTAAATACCTCGACCGTTGCCGATTATATTTTTAAGCGCGAGCTAGAACCTATACGGGATACGATTATAAAATCAAAAGATATAGGTATGCAAACTTTCGATCAGGCTTTATTCGATCTATATGAAGATGGAAAGATCAGCTACGAGGAAGCTTTAAAGAACGCAGATAGCATGAATGATGTTAAAATGCGGATCAAGCTTGAAAGTAATCGAGCCAAAGATGAGCCAACAATTGCTAAACTTTCTAATGAACAGGTAAAACTCAAAATAATCTAAAAATGAAGAAACAGCATAATATTCCAGATGTTTTAATTAACCAAATTACCAAAATATGCCAGCACTATAATTTAACTGAGAATGCGATTTCAGATATTATTAAGACTTTTAGTCAGGATAAAGAATCCGCTTTTCGGGTTAATACCTTAAAGTCAAGCGTTGCCGAAGTTTGCGAGATATTAACTAGCGAGGGTTTGTCTTTTAATCCTGTGGCCTGGTCGGATGTGTCATTCTTGATTGATGATAAAACTAAATTGGCACGCCTTCCTCAAGCAAAAGAAGGCTTATTTTATATTCAAAACTTGTCATCGCAGCTAACCGTTGTTACGTTGGAACCTCGTGAAGAAGAGTTTATTCTGGATTTGGCCGCAGCTCCCGGCGGGAAAACTGGTTTTATTGCCCAATTAATGCATAATAATGGACGAATTTCGGCAGTTGAGCCGGTAAAAGACCGCTATTTCCGATTAATCCATAATCTGCGCAACTTGGGTGTAACAATTGTAAAATGTTATCAAAAAGATGGAAGGGTAGTAGGTGGCCTCTGTAATGAGTGGTTCGACCGAGTGTTACTGGATGCTCCTTGTTCTTCTATGGCGCAAATTGATTTTCGGCATCCTGAAAGTTTTGAACATTGGAGTTTAAAAAAAGTTAAAGAGTGTAGCCGCAAGCAGAAACAATTAATCGTTTCTGCTTTTGATAGTTTGAAGCCAGGCTCTGAAATGGTGTATTCGACTTGTTCCTGGATGGTAGAAGAAAATGAGGAAGTAGTTGATCATTTAATTCAAACCTTTCCAAATAGTGTTGAAATTCTTGGGTTTGAGCTACCGATTCAAAATTATTTACCTGGATTAACCAATTACCAAGATTCGAATTATAATCCGGAAATGGTAAAAACATGCCGTATAGTACCCAATCAACAATTTGAGGCTTTTTATATTGCCAAACTGAGAAAATTAATGAAAGAGTAAAAAAATGAATGTAAGCGAAGCATTATTCCAAAGAAAGTCTGTGCGTGCTTTTTTAAATAAGCCAGTTAGCGAAGAAGATATCCGCAAAATTTTACACTATGCCAGACAAGCACCATCAGGAACCAATACCCAACCTTGGAAAGTGGCAGTAGTATCGGGTGAAGCCAAACGCAAGCTTGATCAAATGTTGCTTGATGCTTTCAAGTCTGGCACAGCAAAAAATCTGGATTATAATTATTATCCGCTAAAGTTTCCGCCGGAATTCCAGCGAAGACGTGTCGCATGTGGCATGAAAATGTTTCAAACTTTAGGCATTACCCGTCAAGATACCGCTAAAAGAATGGAGCAATGGGCTCTAAACTATAGTGCTTTTGGTGCACCAACGGTACTATTCTTCTTCACCCATGATACAGTAGAGAAAGGTTCCTTTCTTGATTGTGGGATGTTTCTCCAGTCAGTAATGTTAATGGCTGTAGAGCTTGGGTTAGCTACATGTGCCCAAGCAGCGTTAGCTGAATATCCAGAGATTGTCCGTAATTTTCTTGGCTATGGCAACGAAAATCTGCTTTTATGCGGCATGGCAATTGGCTATGAAGATACTGCTGCATTAGTCAATAGTTATCGTACTGATCGTGAAGAAGTTGATGCTTTTACCCAATTTTACAGGTAGAAAATCATGAAAAAGAATTTAACACTTTGCCTGCTACTAGCTCTACTATCCTGCGTATATGCAGATGTAGCAACACCTTATAGCTCTAATCCTCAATTAAACTCTTCGGCGCCAGCCAAGACAGCCAGCGCACCAAGTTTTAAGTTTGGCTGGTATGAAAATCGCCGTGATGTTACTTATATAAAGTTAATTCAAGTAAATAATGGCATCGGGCTTAGTATTTTATTCAGTTCTACCGGCTTATTTTGCCCAATTAATCGCTATTTGCCATTTAATAAGGTTACAGGAAAAACTAACCAATATGCGTATCAAGTAGGTAATGGCTGCATAGCCACAATTACGACAAATCCGGATAAAAGTACTTTTGTAATGACGGTAAACAGCCGTTCCAAATGTTTTGAGGAACCGACTTACCAGGAGTTTTGTAATGGAAATCTGGATGTAAACTTAATTGATGAAGCCGGGTCTACTTATTTTATTAATAAAACTTTTAAATATGCCAAAGACCAGGATGACAATCATTATGACTGGAATGATGATTGATTTGATGGATTTTACATTTATTAGCTAAGGGACTGATTATCTTGAGCTATAATTATGACTTTAGCTGTAATACATTAATAGCCGCTAATGACGATACATGATTGATGCCCGTATTGGTCATGACAAGAATAGAATGCAAATAGAGGATGAAGATGTTAGTAATGAAATTTGGTGGTACTTCAGTTACCAATCCACAAAGTGTAAACGCAATAAAAACTTTAATAATTCGTGAATCAGACCGGCAGCCAATCGTGGTAGTATCTGCGTTAAGCGGTGTAACCGACTTATTAGTCAAATTAAACGATGCGGTTAAGCACGATGACCAGGAAATGATTTTTAGTGAGATCAAGGCAAAGCATAGTGCCTGGATTGCCAATATTTATAGTCAAAACTCCCCATGTAATGCTAATGCCAGTATGCAAATTGATCGCTATTTGGCCGAACTCCGTGAATTACTTGCAACTAAGGAATTTGCAACGCACATGCAGCGCCATGATAGTGTGGTAGCTTTTGGCGAAAAAATGTCATCGTATTTGATCAGCCAATACTTAAATTCTTGTGGTTTAAATACCACCCAGGTTTTGGCAACTAAATGCATTATTACCACTGAAGATTTTGGCGGCGCTGATTTTATCGATGGCAGTACACGCTTACATACTCAACAAACCTTACTACCTCTAGTTGAATCAGGGATAGTGCCAATAGTAACGGGTTTTATCGGTGCAACTTTAACCGGAGAAACAACTGTTTTAGGCCGCGGTGGTTCAGACTATTCCGCTGCAATTATTGGTTATGCACTTAATAGTGAAGAAATCCAGATTTGGACTGATGTAGATGGGGTATTTTCGGCTGATCCGCGGGTGATCAAAGATGCGAAGCTAATCAATCAATTATCTTATCAAGAAGCAGCTGAGCTTGCCATGTTTGGGGCTAAGGTACTGCATCCAAGGACCATTCAGCCGGCAGTGAAAGCTGATATTCCAGTTAGGGTATTAAATACTTTTAATATTGAAAACGCAGGTACCTTGATTGAACATAATTCAGGCACCGGGGATGGTTTAGTAAAGGCAATAACCTGGAAAAAATCTGCGCCTTTATTGAATATTTATTCAGCTGATATGTTTCTAAGCAAAGGATTTCTACAAAAAATCTTTGCTATTTTGGCACAAAATAATATATCGGTAAATATGCTTAGTGCTTCTGAGGTGAGTGTATCTGTAACTTTAGATAACACCGGAAGGCTAGGTAGTGCTCTTACTGAATTAAATGAGTTTGCCAAAACTGATTATATCGAAGGCTATGGGACTATTTCACTAGTCGGTGAGCAAATTATGTCGACGCCTTCCTTAATGCAGGAAGTATTTAATTTATTTGAGCAAACTAGCACTCGTGTAGAGATGCTATCATATAGTGCAAGTAATATCAACCTGAGTATGGTTGTACCTGTTGAAAAAATTAATCAAGTTGTGCCGATGCTACATAAACGGTTTATAAGCTGTTAAGTAAATATTGCTTAATTATTGTTCATAGTTACTTTTGTAGGTGAAGAATATGCCATTAATAAAGCCAAAGGTTAACCCACAATTCTCTGATTTAGTTGTGGATAAGCCAACTAATATTAAATTAAGCAAGCATGATTCAGACTATAAGCCTAAAAAAGTAGCTTCAGCCGGTAAGAAAGTAGCCCATAATATAGCTGCACAGGTTCTAGCCCTCAGTCGGAATGATTTAATCAATGCTCAGGAAAAGCTATGGGCAAGCAAAAAATATGGAATATTGATTGTCCTTCAGGGTATGGATACTGCTGGAAAAGATGGCACTATCAGGCATATAATGAGCGGGGTAAATCCACAAGGTTGTAGGGTAGAGGGCTTTAAAGCACCAACTAATGATGAGCATGCACATGATTTTTTGTGGCGCTACTCGCGAGTATTGCCTCGGCGCGGTGAAGTGGTGATTTTTAATCGTTCCTACTATGAGGATGTTCTGGCGGTAAAAGTTCATCCAGAATATATGGAGGAACTTCCAGAAGAATTATCATTAAAAAGAAATAAGAAATTCTGGCAAGATCGCTATGATGATATTAGTGCGTTTGAGAAACATCTAGCTCGTAATGGTATTTTAGTCCTCAAGTTTTTTTTACATATTTCTAAAGATGAGCAGAAAAAACGCTTGCTTGAGCGCTTAAGCGAAGAGGAAAAATATTGGAAAGTTTCACCGTCAGACCTGAAGGAACGAAAATTTTGGGATTCTTATGTTGCAGCTTATGAAGATGCACTATCTCATACTGGACAAAATTATGCACCGTGGGTTATAGTGCCGGCCAATGATAAAAAAATTGCACGGGCAATTGTTGCAGACATAATTGCCGATGCTATAAATAATTTGAAAATAGATTATCCAAAATTAAGTAAGACTGAGATTCAAACCTTAATAAATGCCAAATTAGAATTAGAGCAGGAATCTTAAACTTTATAGCCAGTTAATAAAAGTTGTTACGCACTCTCACAAATTCGAGTAAAAATAAAGGATTTATTAAACAGGTTATTTGATTTATACGAACTATGGAGCTTATTAGATTTTGTTTATGAAGTTTGCTTCATTTGTTGATTTGTTTGAGTGAAGCGAGTTTATCAACAAATAGCAAACGAGTAATACAAAATCTTGTATGCGGAAGATTTGAGTTATAAATCAAATAACCTGTTTAGTAAATCAGATAATAGCTAGTTAAATTTTATTAAATGCGTAACGTCAGTTATTAATATGGTATAGTGGTTATGTTATTAAAGGGCAGGAAGTTGATAAGTAGAATATTACCCGAAGATAAAGAAATTTGTTTACTCGATGAGGCAAATCCATACCAAGCAATCACTCCACCGATTGTTCAGAGTACCTTATTTACGTTTAAATGCTTTGAAGACTATCAAAACCATCGTTTGCAAAAACATAAACAGTACTATTATACCCGTGGAAATAATCCAACGACAAATATGCTAGAGGATAAACTGGCCAGGCTTGAACGAGGTGAAGTATGTCGGGTTTTTAGTTCCGGGATGGGGGCAGTAAGCGCTGCAGTAATAAGCCATCTAAAATCAGGTGACCATATTTTATTTGTTAATACTATATATGCCCCAACAATGACTTACGCTGGTTTCCTGGAGCGGTTTAATATAAGTTATAGTTATATCCGGCAAACTGATATTGCTGCAATTGCGAGTAATATCCTTGAGAATACCAAAATGATCTATGTGGAATCTCCAGGGAGCATTGATCTTAAAATTGTTGATTTACGCGCTATTGCCAAATTGGCTAAGGCAAAGAATATCTTAACTGCTATTGATAATACCTACTCTACGCCACTTTATCAAAAACCTCTTGAATTGGGAATTGATATATCAATCCATTCTTGTTCCAAATACATTAGCGGCCATGCTGATGTGATGGCAGGTGCCGTCATTACTTCAGAAAAGTTAATGTATAATATTGAAGAATACGGGTTTAAATTACATGGTGCTGTACCGTCGCCTCATGATGCTTACTTGCTTTTGCGTGGGCTTAGGACTATGCCTTCGAGGCTTGAAGCAATTCAAACTTCAACTGCAGAAGTGGTTGATTTTCTAATGCATCATCCGCGTATTATTAAGGTTCATCATCCTTTAGCCTATTTAGAAGAAGATAAAAAGTTGTTTTGGTCGCAAGCTAGCGGATATACAAGTTTATTAAGTTTTGAATTGGATGTTGAAAATTTTCAAGATTTAGCCAAGTTTGTTAATAACCTTAAACATTTTCATCTTGGTGTTAGCTGGGGCGGCTATGAAAACTTGGTTCTGACCCCCTATGTTGCAGGCGACTTTGCTAAGATTAAAGCGCTTGGCTACGCACCTAACCTGGTGCGCTTATCATTAGGATTATTTGACTCAGCAAGCATAATAAATGACCTTAAGCAGGCTTTATCCTGAATTAGCGAATGGACAAAAAATGGAACCAAAAGATTATACAATAACGGCATTACCTGCATTGACTGATAATTACATTTGGATTATAAGTAATAATAAGGATGCCATTGTTATTGATCCGACCATAGCTAAGCCGGTTAGCCAATATCTGCAACAGCATAATTTAAAATTAAAAGCTATCTTGCTGACTCATCCTCATGGCGATCATATTGGTGGGGTAGCTGAACTGGTAAACTTATTTCAGCCACAGGTCGTTGATAATTTTAAAGGCCAGTTGTCTGATGATATGCTTGTTAGCATAGATGGGTTTCCGGGTTTTCGGATTATTACCACTCCGGGGCACATGTATGAGCATGTCTGTTACTTATTGGATTCTACGCACTTGTTTTGTGGTGATACTCTCTTTTCGCTTGGTTGTGGCAGGGTTTTCACTGGAGATTTCCAGGCAATGTATAATTCCCTTAATAAGATAAAAGCATTGGTTAATAGTAACTCAGGTTTATCTAATTTAAATACAAATGCAAATGATCTGCAGCTTAAAAAAACAATACTTTGCTATCCTGCTCACGAATATACAATGCGAAATTATGAATTTACTGTAGCAATAGACGATGGTAATAATAAATATTATGAACCTTTGTCAGCTAATATAAACAGCCGCTTATTAACTACAGGGATTAGCTTGCCAGTAAATTTAGAGGATGAGCTAAACTATAATTTGTTTTTACGAACTGATGACCCTAGAATCTGGCCGATTGTTGGGGCTAAAGCTGGAGTGCAGGTTGAAGATGCATTTAGCTGTTTTTATCATTTACGACAATTAAGAAATAATTTTTAGAAGAGAGTATAATGAGAATTTTGCATACAATGTTACGCGTAGGTGATCTTGAACGTAGTTTAAAATTTTACACTGATGCTTTTGGAATGAAGTTACTGCGTCGCCAAGATTATCCCGATGGTAAATTTACGCTGGCATTTATAGGTTATGGTTCCGAAGAAACGAATTCGGTTATTGAATTGACTCATAACTGGGAAACTACGTCTTATGATTTGGGAAATGCTTATGGCCATATTGCACTTGGAACTGAAGACATATATAAAGCATGTGAGATAGCTAAAGAAAATGGTGGGAAAATAACCCGTGAGCCTGGTCCGATGAAATTTGGCAGCACTATTATAGCCTTTGTAGAAGACCCGGATGGTTATAAAGTTGAACTGATTCAGGTGCAAAAAAATAACTTTTAGGGTATGAAATAATGCATGTAAAAAGCATATTATAAATTATAAAATCGGCATTTTAGATGCCGATTTTATGCTTTTTATAGACAAAAAATTAAAAAAATAGATGAGCTTATTAGCTAAAAATCAAAAAAATATTGCTTGCATATGTTGTAATATCTGTATTATGTGCTGTATAAAATCTACATAAAATCTTTATATGATGTATAAATTCAAATATGTGATTCAGATTTGTTGTTTAATGTACCGTTTGCTTGGTGTTTTTGTGTGGGTAACTCATTGATATTTAATGTTTTTATGAGACTTCTAAAAGGGGGCTTATAAAAACTATCGTTAAAGTGACGAATTTTATAAAAATATATTCATATTCTGGCAATTTTGCTATAAAATAGTATCTGGTCTTAATCTTTTTTTTATAGGTATTCCCAATGAAGATCTTAGCAACTAATGTTTATGTGGGCCCAAATATTTACGCTAATTTTCCCGTAATTAGACATGTAATCGATGTAGGGGTGTTAGAAGAGTGGCCTTCAGTACGCCTGGGTGAAGATTTTATTAATAAATTATTGACTGCTATTCCTTCTCTCCATGAGCATTTTTGTTCTCACGGTGAAACTGGTGGATTTGTCCGTCGCCTAAAAGAAGATGAGGGTACATGGATTGGTCATATTTGGGAACATGTAACCTTGGAAATTCAGATGCTGGCAGGTGTAAATGTCAGCTTTGGCCGTACCCGTGGTAATGGGAAGCTTGGTCAATATAATTTAGTATTTGAATATAAACAGGAAGACGTAGGATTACGTGCATGTGAATTGGCTCGTGATTTGCTTGTTTCTATAATGCCTGAAGAGGTTAAAAGCCAGATCGAGCACAAGGTAAAGGAAGATTTTGACTTTGAAAGCGAAAAAGTTCGCTTTATCCGCTTTGCGCAAAAAATGAATTTTGGGCCAAGTACTCAGTCAATTATTGATGCCGCTGTTGAACGTAATATTCCTTACCTGCGTTTAAATGAGGCATCATTAGTACAATTAGGTTATGGTAAATATCAAAAACGGATACAAGCAACAATTACGAGTGAAACTAAACATATTGCACTTGAATTGGCATGCAACAAAGGAGCTTGTGCCAACTTATTAGATAGTTTAGGTTTACCAGTGCCGCGCCAAAAAATTATCACTTCAGAACGAGAAGCTGTGCGTGCAGCCAATGCGATTGGTTACCCTGTGGTGGTGAAACCATTGGATGGTAACCATGGTCGTGCAATTTCAATTAACTTGAACACCGATGAGGAAGTAGCAGAAGGCTTTAGGGTTGCTGCCGAAGTTTCGCGACAAGTGATCGTAGAATCATTCATTGAGGGTGAAGATCACCGTATGTTGGTGGTTGATGGTAAATTAGTTGCCGTTGCTAAACGGGTACCTGGCCACGTAATTGGTGATGGAAAACATACTATTGCTGAACTTGTGGATATTGTTAACCAAGATCCGCGTCGTGGTGTTGGTCATGAAAAAGTATTAACTAAATTAGCGCTTGATTACCAGGCTATTCAATTATTAGACAAATTAGGTTATACGGCAGAAACTGTTCTTAAGGACGGTGAGGTATGTTATCTACGTTCTACAGCCAACTTATCTACTGGCGGAACTGCTATTGATTTAACTGATCAAGTTCATCCGGATAATAAAGAAATGGCTGAAAGAGCTGTACGCGCTATTGGCCTAGACGTTGGTGGTGTAGATTTTTTAATTAAAGATATTAGTAAATCGTACCATGATATTGGCGGCGGTATTTGTGAAGTAAATGCTGCGCCGGGTTTTCGTATGCACGTTGCTCCAACCGAAGGTAAACCTCGTGATGTAGCTGGTGCAGTTATAGATATGTTATTTCCAGAGCCGGAAAAAGCGCGGATTCCTACAGTTGCAATCACTGGTACTAATGGTAAAACTACTACATCGCGTATGGTTGCCCACTTATGGAAACAAGCCGGTAAAGTAGTCGGACTAACGACTACCGATGGTATCTATATTAATGGTAAATTAACAGTTAAAGGTGACACAACCGGGCCTGTATCTGCGCAAATGGTATTACAAGATCCAAATACGGAGATCGCCGTGTTAGAAACTGCCCGTGGTGGTCTACTACGTAGTGGTTTAGGTTATGAGTATTGTAATGTTGGTGCCTGTTTGAATGTAACAGCTGACCATATCGATATTACTGAGGGTAACGGCTTGTCTGATTTAGCTAAAATCAAACGGATTATTACTGACTCAGCTCGCGATACTGCAGTATTAAATGCCGATGATATTGAATGCTTGAAAATGGCTGCAACAACTGAAGCTGAGAATATTTTCTATGTGACAATGAACCCTCAGCATAACTTGGTGCGTGAACATATCCGCTTAGGTGGTAAAGCTGTAATTATTGAAAAAGGTGTCAATGGTGATATGATCACTATTTTTGACAACCAAGTACACGTTCCGGTATTATGGACGCATCTGATTCCTGCGACTATGGAAGGTAAAGCAATTCATAACGTTCAAAATGCAATGTTTGCAGTTGCAATTGCTTATAGTATGGGAATGAGCCTAGATGATTTACGTAACGGATTACGTACTTTTGTAAATAGTTATCATCAAACTCCAGGTCGTATGAACTTCTTTGATGAGCATCCGTTTAAAGTATTATTAGATTATGGCCATAATCCTGCCGCAATTAATATGATTGGTAAATTTGTGAGCCAGATGAATGTACCTGGACGTAAGACTGCAGTTGTTACTTTCCCTGGCGACCGTACCAATGAGTTAATTGAGGAAAGTGTTAAATTATTACCGGCTCACTTTACTCACTTTGTATGTAAACAAGATGATAACCGTCGTGGCCGCAAAGATGGGGAGGTATCAGGTTTAATTCGTGATTTATTGATTAAATACGGCGTGAAACCTGAAAATATCGAAATTATAAATGATGAAGTAAAAGCAATTGACCATGCGTTATCTACAGCTCATGAGGGTGACTTTGTCGTAGTATTTGCTGATAAAGTCAGCCGTTGCTGGAAACAAATTACTACCTTTAACTCAGGTGGCAATAAACGTAGTAAAGAAACAGTTGCAGCTCAGCCTGAAGATCATTTGCTAGATCGTGTTGATATTGAGTTAATTTCTGATGCAATCAGCCATGCTACTATCCGTTCGGACAAACGTGGTGTGATTATTGAAGTTGAAGACGAACTTAACGATTAAGGAAATTATCATGTTTCAAAAAGATGCACTTGCGATACGTGTATTGGCTGGAGCAAATGTGTTTTTCTCAGGGGTGGGGGCCATTATGGAAGTGGTCTCCCACAGTGAGAATAAGCAGGAATTCGCAGATGCTTATGTAGCTGAGTTGCGTAGTGTACTTGATGCTTTGGGTTGGGACGATGTCCCAATTCATAAGCGGGTATACAGCCGCGGAATTATTGTGGCATTCCCCACAGAATATGATTTAGCCTATGCAGGATGCAAGATTTTGGGGGTGACTTTTGATATAATTCAAGCAAAATTCAATAATTTAGAGCCATTGGATTTTGAAGAAGAGGTTGATTACCTAAAATATGTAATTTCTCGTGAACGTTATATCACTTTAAGAAATATCTATAAAGAAGCAGAAAAGCGTTCTTTAAATGTGTTTCTAGAGGATGGTACGATAAGTATCGGTAGTGGTAAAGGTGCTTTTATTGCCAAGTTGGATGAAATTGGCTTTAACGATGTCCCTTGGGATAAGATTTACGAAATTCCAAGTGTGATGGTAACAGGTACCAATGGTAAAACTACTACCGTCCGCCTGACCAGTTTTATCTCAAAAGTTGCCGGTAAGGTTGTAGGTTATTGTTCAACTGACTGGGTAATGATCGATGGCAAAATTGTCAGCGAGGGTGATCTTTCGGGGCCGAAGGGTAATCAGATTGTCTTAACTAATCCAAATGTCGATGTTGCAGTTTTGGAAGTTGCCCGTGGTGGCTTAATTAAACGAGGTATTGCTACATCTAGCGTCAATGGTGCTGCTGTTGTCAATGTTTCTGCTGATCACTTGGGAGTTAATGGAATTGATACGGTAGAAGATTTAGCTCAGGCAAAATTTTTGGTACATGATGGAGTTAAGCCTGGTGGGCATAGCGTAATTAATCTAGATGATGAATTATCTGTGCAATTATTACCTAAAATCCGCCGCGGCAGAGCTTTTGTCAGCCAAAAGTTAACTGAAGAAGAAATTCTTAAGTATCTTAAAGAAGATGATTATGCTTGCTATGTCAGCGATAATGCTTTCTATGTATATAGAAATGGTGAAAAAATATTTATTGCTAATGTCGATGATGTAGATTTAACCTACAAAGGTTTAGCAAAGCATAATATTGAAAATGTGATGGTCGCAATTTGTCTGAGTTTGGAACTTGGCAGAACCTATAAAGAGATTCAAAATGGGTTACTTGCTTTCGTAAATGACGAGAATAATCAAGGCCGCTTCAATTTCTTTGAAGTTAAGAATAGTAAAATAATTGTTGATTATGGGCATAACCATGCATCAGTTGAAACTATTCTTAAATTTGCTAAAAGCATTGCTTCTCCTTCGAGTAAAATTACTGTGTTACTTGGCTTTTCTGGTGATAGGAAATTCTTGATTCGCGATATTGCCCAAAGTGTAGTCGAACATGGAATTGACTATGTAATCATCAAGCAGTTCCATGCATACGCTCGAGGTGCTGCACCTGGTGAGCTTGCTGCTATGCTAAGGACGAGCTTGCTACGTCGTGGTTTCAAAGAAGAGCATATTTTGGCAACCGTTGATACTGAGATCGAAGCCACTAACATGGTACTAGCGAAAGTCGACGAGGATAATATCTTTGTTATGTTGTGCCAAGAAGATATTCCAGGCGTAATTGCAACAATCCGTAACTTTATTAGTGCATCTTAAATGCATAAATCTGCAGAGATGTAGTAAAGTTTGGTAGAATATTCTCTTAAGAGCTAATATCACACATTCAATTGCTGGATTATATCCAGCAATTTGAATCTGCTTAAAGAACTTTTTTTTAAGTATGATGATTCAACAAACTAAAGGAAGTGAATTAATGAGTATGGAGCATAAATCTGCACGCGGTTTTATTATTCCAATCGGCGGACGTGAAGAAAAAGAAGTAAATCCTCGGGTTTTAGAGAAATTTGTGGAATTAAGTGGTGGTAAAGACGCCATTATTTCGGTTATTCCTACTGCATCAAATTTGGAAGATACTGGTGATCGGTATGTGGAAATCTTCCAGCGCTTAGGTGTTACCAAAATTTATAACAATAATATTGTTACTCGTCAAGATGCAAATAATGAAATATTTGTAAAACAATTAACAGAGTCTACTGGAATTTTTATGACTGGTGGTAACCAGCTTTTACTTTCAACTGTATTAGGTGGTACTACTGTTGCAAGAATGATACGTAAAAGAAATGCCGAAGGCGTTCCTGTAGCAGGTACTTCTGCAGGTGCCGCATTTATTCCTGAACATATGATAGCCTCCGGAGAATCAGGCTTGATTCCCCGGGTAGGCGGCGTAATGATTGCACCTGGTCTTGGCTTAACTAATAAAGTAATGATAGACCAACACTTCTCGCAGCGCAACCGCCTTGGCCGGTTACTGACTGCTCTTTCATATAATCCATACAAAACAGGTATTGGGGTTGATGAAGATACTGCTGCAATTATTGGTCCTGAGGGCGATATTGAAGCTATTGGTAGTGGCGCCTTAACAATTGTCGATATGTCAAAAGTTGAATATTCTTCAGTTGCCAATACTGCTCCAGGCGAAGCAATTAGTTTAGTAGGTGTAAAAATCCATACCTTATTAAATGGAGATAGATACGATCCCAAAATTCATGAAGTAATTCATAGAAAGAAAGGTCGTTAATGAAGCGGATTATTATTCATGGTGGCTGCGGGGCTCGTGAAGAGCCAAGCACCCCATTTGAAGCTTATCATGAGCATCTATTGCCGATTATTAAAGCATCTCATGAATACTTAGAAGAAACCAACGATGCTATTTTAGCCGCACGCCATGCTGCTAAATTATTGGAGGATGATCCAATATTTAATGCCGGTACTGGTTCAAGAGTTCAGCAAGATGGGCAAATAAGGATGTCAGCTTCATATATGGATAGCATCATGAATAAATTTGCCGGTGTAATTAATATTCAAAATGTGCGCCATCCTTCAGAAGTTGCTTTTGCATTACATAAACAGCACCACAGCATCATAAGTGGCGAATTTGCTACTCGTTATGCCCATGAAGTTCTAAAGATGATGCCATATAATCCGATGACTGAAAAGCGTTGGAACGAATATCTTGAATTAAAGCGCGGGCTAACGGGCACAATCGGTGTAGTAGCCCTTGATGATAATGGACATATTTGTGCCATAACTTCAACCGGCGGTGCAGGATTTGAAGTGCCTGGCCGGGTGGGCGATAGCCCTACAGTTGCTGGTAACTTTGCTTCATCGATAATGGGTATCTCCTGCACCGGTATCGGCGAGCAAATTGTAAATAAAGGCGTAGCCGCTAAAGTACATACCCGGGTAATGGATGGAATGACACTAAATGAAGCGGTCCTTCGTTCAATAGCCGAAAGTGATCAAGATGATGATTATGTTGGCTTGATTGCTATTGACCAAAATGGCGCGATTCAAACTGGTACGACTAAAATCGCCCAAACTTTATATGCTTATTATGATGGTAATGGTTACCATACATTTCTTGAGCGACTTTAATCTTTATCAATATTATTTTTCAATTCAACTTTGAAAGCAATTAATGGCTACAGCGTTTTTAGTAAATAGCTAGTTAAACTTATAAATTAGCAACTGTAGCCAACTACTCAAAAAAATATCATATTTACTCAAAAACAATTGGTTTTAGATTTAAATTAAAAGAAGTAATCTTCTTAAGCGTTTTTCTGTAACTGCTCCCAGTTGGGAGAGTTATATCTACAGCTAGTTTTACATTTAATTAGAAATGCTAAAAATATTTTGATTTGAGCAGCAACTTGCCGTTTATATAAAATTTTTTGTATATCCCGTTCTAAATATGAAACCATAGCTGCAGCTAACGCAGTGATTGAAGCTGTTATCCGTTTTGTTGCATTTTCTTCTGTGGTTTTAGAATATTCCTTAGAGTATTGATGACTTTCGGTGATCTTAGCTAATAATATGCTAATAAAACTAAATAAATCCATGAGGTTCGCATCTTTTAACGAGACACTAGCTAATTTATTTTTTAATTCATAAATTTGAGTAATAGGATAATTTGAGTTTGTAAGCGGGCTAGAATTTTGGCTATCATTTGTCCTGTGCTGATAACATATGTCATATTCATGTTCAATATATACTTCTTTAATTGACTGGCCAGAAGGAGTATTAATTTGTATTTGAAGTGCATCTAAAATTAAATCCGTGCAGACAATAGCTAGTTCCGAATGATATGCTTTTTGATATTCTTCGAGGTAACTATCTAAAGTATTTAACCAAGGTGTTACTATTTTCTTTTGTTCGATTTCCTGTCGATTAAATAGTTCTGAATTCCTACCTTTATAAGGCATATTTACTTGAATAATGGCGTTTAGTTCAAATAAGCAGCTCAATATGTTATTCAAGCCAAACGTATCACTAAGTCTGCCCCTAATCTTATTTATAAAGTTATTTATTTCTAATTTAGCTTCCTGAGAATATACTCGGATTTCCTCTATATCAGCTGCATTGCTTATTGATTTTTGTATCATTAATGCCGGTTTATCATTTTCTAATATGATATTGTCTTCTTGCTTTAAATCAGATCCTGAATCAACTAAGTTAACCTTTTCTGTGCTTGAAGGAGTATGCGCTGAAAACTGTTGTTGCGGTCGCAAAAGACATTCCATTTGAGCATTAATATAGCTGTTATATTGTTGCTGTGTTAATCTTAGCAATTCTTCGCGGTTTCGTAATATAGTTTGCACCCATAAATTATATTGTTGTATTTGTTCTGGTGTTAACTGATATCCTAATGGAGGTATTTGATTTTGTGGTGATATTGATAAATGTGGTTGCAAATTACTTATCGTTGCTGTTGGGTTTGCTAAAATACTTGGAACTGGCCCAGTAAAATTATGAAAAAGATTACCTAAGGGGCTATGCTGATTATTTTGCGCTTGCTGATTTTGCTGAAGCGAAAAGTTATTAGGTTGCTGCGAAGAGTGAAATAGATTATTTAAATAATTGGGAAACATGATTTTTGACCTTTAAGGCATGATATTCTTTTGAATTATGAGCTTTTAGAGTTTTATTATCAAAAAGCATTAAATTCGAATATGGTTGTTATAGAGAAGGGCTATTAAAAATTTATAGAATTGTATTAAGTTGCTACGGTTGTAGCAAAGCAAGTACATCGATAGTACTGTCAAGTTAATAATATTTCTTTTATTTTATATGATCTTTTGGGTTAAGCGCGAGTTTCATAATTAATAGTGGGTCTTACAATACCTTACAGCCTACATGGCACTTTGCATTTTCAAAACTAAAATAAAATTGCTCCAAGCCTTGGTTCTCTTTATAGCCGTTTTCCATAGAAGAAACAGGTCAATTATGCGTAATAAGTGTTTTATGGGTAATATTGATATTCTTCTGTTACTAATCTACAAAAAGTGCAGGCTGGCTTAATATTCTTATTATCTACGTTATTTAGATGAAACTGCGCCGCATCTGGATAAGTAAGTACTTATGGTTGCTATGATTTAGATTAAATTATTAATATTCTAGAAATTTATTTAGTTTCGTTTTAGGGTTTTATAAAATATTGATTCTTGTAATTACACTTATTTATTTTGCAAAGAGAATAAGTAAATGAAGGCAAACCGAAAAAGCAACATTCAAGAATTAACTTTTCTTCCTCAAGCTGTGAAACAGCTAGGACCAAGTAAAAACCCAAAAAAATACTTTCTTAAATACTTAACTGATACTTTAAATTTATATAATTCTATACAGCCTAGTCCTAACCCGAATATGGTAAGTAACCAGCTAGCCAAGCAGCATGATTCTATAAAAATACAATTACTTAGATTAATCGGGATTATAACTGTTGAATTTCCGGATATCTATCAAGAGATTTGCACAATGTTCCCTGAGTCTTCAAGTTTAGGGACACTTTGCGTTAAACTAAATAAATCAAAAGTAATTCATAATGATTTTTTATTAGACGAATTTGAGCAAACTTTATTAGTGGATATTTACCAATTAGCTAGAATCATAAAGACGCAGCTTTCAAAGAAAGTTTCCTGGTTTACTGGAAGTGGATACTGCTACTGTGAAAGTCCACAAGAGCTTATGAAATTGTATTTGGAGGAATGGATCAATGAAGAAAGTATTCCAAGTATAATCCAAGAGAAAAAACATATTGCTGACAAATTGTTGAAAGATTACTTTAACCGAGAGTATAAACTAGAAGATCCAACAATATTAAATCTGCGCAATTATTTCAATGGGTCTTTATTACCACTTAGCATACTTACGCTTATATTTAGATATAATGTTATCATTAATATAAATTTAGAAAGATGCGAGATGGCTCAGGAGGAGTATAACAGACTATTTGAGTTTTTAGCAGACAAAGGAATTAGAAACCTATCCCTCAGATCTTGCAAGCTTCAATGCTTACCAGTTAATATTTGTTTACTGCAGGAACTGACGGAGCTTAATCTAAATGGTAATGTATTATTGGATGCAGATACTTTAATCTACCTTACTAATCATCGAAAACTAATTAGTTTAGATCTTTCTTACTGTAATATCAAATACTTACCTGAAAAACTCAAATTACTCGAATTGAAGAACCTTGACTTATCAAGTAACTTGCTAAATAGTTTTCCTGGTTTTTCATCTTGGCAATTCCCTAATTTAGAAAAACTAGTTAATTGTCGTATACCGTTTAAAAGAATTGATAGAGAATCTATTCGTTCTTTAAAGAGCTTAGAACATCTTAATATAAGTAGCTGTATCTTAGAGGCCGAGTCTCTCCAGGTTCTGTTACAATGTCTTCCTACCTCCATCAAATTTTTAAGCATGCTAAGCTGTAAAATAGCCTCTCTTCCGAATGAGTTGTTTAAATTGACAAATTTAAGGAGTCTTTATATAAGCAATAATAATTTGCAGCCTATTCCAGATGATTTAGAAAATTTAATTAATTTAGAAACCTTATATTGCGCTAACTGTGGTTTAACATCTGTTCCTAAAGCGATCTCTAAAATGAGCAATTTAAAAATAATGAATCTGTCGAATAATCCTTTACATACTCTGCCTGAAGGGGTATTCATGGATCTGATTAATTTAGAAAGGCTTTATATGTGCTGGTGTAAATTAGATACCTTTGCGCCAGCATTAACTACTATCGGAACAGTTGCAGGTGCCAATAGCTTAAAAGAGCTCGTCCTCAGGAATAACCCTTTTAAAGAAATTCCAGCAAATGCTTTCAATAATTATGCTAATTTACAGAATTTAGATCTAGGTAATACCAGCCTGACCATTTTTCCAGAAGCTGTTTATGATTTACACAATTTACTGAATTTAAATCTAATTGATAATAAAATTGTTA
Organism: uncultured Neisseria sp.; assembly: GCA_964386295.1. Classification (GTDB taxonomy): domain Bacteria; phylum Pseudomonadota; class Gammaproteobacteria; order Burkholderiales; family UBA11063; genus Aquella. The sequence continues at coordinate 4,971 of CAYLRR010000026.1, read as the reverse complement.
GATTACCTAGAGAAGTTTTACAAAATTTACTTAATCTAGAAATGCTAGATTTGGTGAGAAATCTTGTTAGTCATTTCGATGGAATAAATGAGAGATTACTACAATTACGAATATTTGATGGCTTTCTTTTTAATATTTATGGCACACCTTTTATCGAAACAAATCAAGAGAATATCGCGAAATGGGCAAAGAAAGTAGCTTTTGCTAAGGTTATAGAATATAATAAATCTTAGCCATATAACGGCTACTTATTGCTAAATTCCTAAACAGCCAAGCAAGATAGTTAGCAATTCTTGGTTTCATGAAATAAAATAACATGTAAACTGAAAATTTCTGATTTTGTAGAGAGACCTTATATTTTTTATCTTTAATTGGCCTTTTAAATAGAAAAGGCTGCATAAAAGCCAAAGCTATATAAGGAAATACTTTAAATTTTGTTATTATTGATTTGATTATAGCCGAGATAAAGGTGGCTTTATATTTAGGAAATTGTTATAAAGAAAAAGTATTTAGTAGCGAAAAATTATAAAAAAGTTCTGGAAAGCCTAATTAGTAATTTTATTTGTAGTAAGAATGTTACACCCTATACGCTAGTTACTTGTTTATGATTAATTGCATCTAACGCAAAGTACAGCAGTATGATATATCGAAAAAAATTAATATAAATTCATCTAAGATTATTGATCTAATAGTTTTCTCGACTGTTGTAAACTGTTACAATATATAACTATAGTTTTGATACTAGAAAGGAGGGGATACGATGAATAGCAAAAAATTCAAGCTAACTGCCTATTTATTTATCCAGGCAATTTTAATTTCCGGCTGCAGTAATGGCGGCAATAACAGTTCACCAGCAGAAAAAACACTTAATACAGATAAATTTGATTCTCCAGTTGCGATAAGTGTTGCCAAATTTAATGATAAATCATATATCTATCTTGCCAATGCCAATGATGACACGGTAACTTCGTGCCAATTGGAAGCTGACGGGTCTTTTTCTCAATGTTTCATTAATGGAGAAAATAGCGAGGCCTTATCCTATATTTCAGAGGTAACAACCAATTCACATAATGCTACAGCATATGTACTTAATGCTGACAGTGTTGCATCATGCCCGATTGATATAACTAATGGAACATTAAAAGAATGTGTAGCAACCAATGGCAACGGCGCAATTGTTAATCCGTTACATATGGTGGTGGATGAGGCCGGAAGCATGGCATATATTGTTAATGGTGGTGATAGTAATACTATCGCAGTTTGTCCGGTTAATAGTTCGGGGATAATAACGGATTGTACTACTACTACCGGAAACGGTATGTTTAACTTTCCATCTGGCATTCAAATAAATTCAGCTATGAAGGTAGTATATGTTGTAAACGGAGCAGGTAATAGTATTGCGATATGTCCGTTAAATAATGATGGAACCTTAGCTAATTGTGTAGCTAGCACTGGGAACGGAACATTTAATACCCCGGGGTATATTGCCATTAATGCTAAAACGGCATATGCTTATATAGCAAATGAAGACTCTACTGTTACTGAATGCCATATTTCTAACTCAGGAAATTTCGAAACCTGCAAAAAAATAGCAGATGACGGCATTTTCAATGCCATAAATGGAATTCAGTTAAATCGTCAAAATACTTATGCCTATTTTTTGAATTCTGGAGATTCAACTATTGCCCAATGTCCAATTTTAAGTTCGGGGGAGCTTGGTAGCTGTACTACCTTTGAGAATCCTGTATATAATGGCATAATAAGCATGGCAATTACTAGTATTGGCGATTCTGATTTTCTTTATACCAGTAATTATCTGGGCGGGACCGATACAAATAAAGTGGCTATGGGTATTTGTAAATTTAATTCAGATATGAAACTAAATGAATGTAGTGGAGTTGAATGATGAGTGTTCTTATAATGAAAATTATAAAGTTAAAATCGCGTGCACTTCAATTGATTTGGCAAGCCGGCCTGCTAAGCTCGTTGCTATTTAGCGGCGTATCTACTACTGTATTTGCTGACAAACTTTACTATAATATTGCGCACCAGATTAATTCTTCTAAATTATTTGACTGGGCAAGCAGCCAAGGCGCTAATGCAATTGAGGCTGATTTCAGATTTAAGGGGACAACCCCCGTAAATGTTATGCATGGTTTTCCTTGTGATTGTAGTGCTAGCCCGTTTGCAGACATGTGCCAGGCGACTCGAGGGGCGCTTGGTGGTATAACGGCTGCTGTCCGAGTATGTAACTTAGGAGATGATATTGATAATTTCCTAAATAAGTTGGCAACTAAAAATTTTGCATTGCTCATAGTTGATACTAAAGCTGGGACGATAAATGGTGGCAAAACTAATCTTGAACAGGCCGGGGTAAATATGGTAACAAAACTGGAGCAGCAACTGTTTGCTAAAGGATATACCGGTAAGGTTATTGTCGGGGTGAGTGATTTTAAATATTTTCCTTACTTGCAAGGTGCAGCTAAGGCAGCACAACAATCGGCATACGCTTCACGGATCTATTTTAGTATAGATCAGGAAGAAAATGTAAATAAGGTAGTTGCTATGCTGCAATCTCTTCAGACTGCCAATATTGTCTATGGGGTAGGAATCTCAGCTTTTATGCCGACCAGATTTTATAGTGAAATTAAGACTTCTACTAACTATATTAACAATAATACTCTAACTACCAATTATATCTGGACAATTGATAAGGAAGCTTCAATGCAGAATTACTTGAATGTCGGTGTACGTGGAATAATGACTAATAATCCAGCAAAGTTGAATGCTTTGTATCAAAAGTTCTTTCAAAATAATCCGGGCACGCGCTATGGGTTACCTTCTGATTCAAGTCTATAATTAGAAGGGCTATTTTGTGAAGTAGATATCTTCATCGATTCTACTTCTCAAATAGCATGCCAACCCACAATTTGCTAACAATATCATAATATCTGGTACTTTCATCAATTAAGGAATTGGCGAAACATTCCCTAGCCTTGATCTAAGATTGACTTATTCAATCCTGACTTTTGTTTTTCCTTTGCAGATGGTTTATCACTTGTGCCTTTTGCTGATTTACAGACGTTTTTTATTTTGAGTGCTTCAACTGCCACATAGGCATTACTTTTTCTTATCGCAGTTGACACTTTATTGACAAAGTTTTTTTGATATTTGCAATTTCCTATGTAATTTGCTAATCTTGGTTTTTTGCTTATGCCTATTACAGCTAAATTTAGTTTTACGCGCTAAATGTGAGGATTTTATCTTAAAGTATTTAGAAGAAACAGTCCTAAAGTCAATGATTGATTCGTCATTATTTTGTAGTGGGTTAAAAAAACCCGCTTATGAGCGGGTTTGGTGCTAATTATTTTATTGGCATAATCGCAATAGCTTCAACTTCTACCAATACGTCTTTTGGTAATCTAGAAACTTCTACACATGAGCGCGCAGGTAAGCAACGGTCAAAGAATTTAGCATAAACTTCGTTAAAGGCAGCAAAGTTATTCATGTCACTTAAAAAGCATGTGGTTTTAACTACCCGGTTAAAATCTGTCCCGGCTTCTGCTAAAATTGCGTCCAAGTTCATCATTACTTGTTCAGTTTGTGTTTTAATGTCATTGCCAACAAGAACCCCTTCCTTATTTAATGGAATTTGGCCTGAGGTATAAACGACGTTACCATGTTGTACCGCTTGAACATATGGTCCAATTGCTTGAGGTGCATTAGGTGTTTTAATTGCTTCCATGATATTTCCCTGTATATTGAAAGAATAAATTTGCAAAGATAATTGTAATTATTTTAAGTAAGATATTATACACAACCATTTATCGGTAGTATTAATTTAATATAGCATTCCTACTGAGCAAAAACTTTAATAAGTTTAATTCTCATTTTACCCTGTTTGGCGAACCTCAGCAAAAGGTTTTAGATATAAGCTGGGGCAGAAGAATGACAGTAAATAATAAAAGAAATCAGCAAATATTATTTAATGAGTAAATTATCTAAGTCTCTTATAATTTGTATTAATTTTGCAGCATGAGATCTTGCTCTTTCTTCAACCTCTTCCTTAACATTGTAGACTCCAGGAATATAAACGCAAGAATTAGTATGAATTGGCTCTAGATAATTCATTTTTGCTAAGTATGCGGTTTGCTCAAGAGGTTTTAGAAAGTCTATAACCCTGAAATGGTTATAGCCAAGGGGCTGATATGAGTGAGCTGGACCACCGATTGTTGTCGATATGATTAAGTTTTTGCCGGCAAGCTTGTCACCCTCTGGGCCGTATGCAAAATTGAATGAGAGAACTTTATCCATCCAGTTTTTAAGTGAAGCGGGAACTGAGTACCAATAAAAGGGGAACTGCCAAACTATGTTATCCGCGTTGATTAGAGCGTTTTGTTCAGCTTCTACGTCTATTTGATAACCTGTATAAAGACTATCAAGGTGACGCAGCTCAAAATCTAAATGAGAATCAGTGATCTCATTTAAAATGGTTTTATTTGCTAAAGAGTTGGCAAAGTCTGGGTGAGATAAAATAATTAATGTACGCATATTAACTTTCTTGAATGATTAATATAAAGTAAATAAAACCAATTTTATGAACTAGATGATTATGGATTGTAAATTAATTAAAAATTATACCTTGAGTATTGCTGCTTGATAAACTTTTATCTAATATTTTATATAATTATCTATGAGAAGAATATTCTATAATAATTTATTAACTTCTGAAAAATAAAGGTTCCTGATATGTTGATTAGTTTAAGTGAAGCTGAATTATCAACATATACAAAATGTAAATTACAAAAAACCACAACAAGACCCGAAAAAATGATGTTGGTTAACATATTGATCTTAAGCTGATTTATTTGGAGTGGCTAAATCTGAACTCTGAAAATCAGAAAAAAATGGCAGAAATATTTGACATAAAAAAGATAGTTATGCCATAATAACGTTCTCCCCGAAAGAGAT
>CAYLRR010000025.1:0-43041 GCA_964386295.1 uncultured Neisseria sp. | reverse complement strand
GATAAATATAAGAACCGCTGGAATGGCGGAGATAGCTTGGTAAATATTCTGACATTGGTCGGTAGTTCCCAAGAAGCCCCAACTTCAAGCTTTAGCTAAGTTGTGGGTAGTTCACAATAAACTCTATTTCTTCACCCGATGATCTGGCGGAGATCTTTCCGCCTAAAGTCTTCATTGATTCTTTAAAATAGGCTAATCTTACTCCTATCCTGCTTTTTTTAGTAATATTCACATGAAGTAATTCCACCCCCCCATTTAATTATTGGGTTTAACATCTCTAATTTGAAGTTTTTCTCATCTTCATCAATGATCTCATAGTCAATACCATTTTTAGTATAAATGGTACCAACAAAATAATTGTGTTTCTTTCCTAATAAGGTAGATTTCCTTATTTTATTCAAAATATCATACTCCGAAAAAAAGTACGGTTCTATGCTATGATAGATAATTATTCTGCAAATAGCTGTGGCAACATGTTTTGAGGCGTGTTATAATAATTCCATTATCTTTCAGGGCAGGGTGAAATTCCCTACCGACGGTGATAAGAAGTGATTTTCTTTAAGCCCGTGACCCGTAATGCTTAAACGCAAAGCGGTGGACACAGTGTGAATCTGGGGCCGACAGTATAGTCTGGATGGGAGAAAGGTAATAGTTCAAATCGGTTCTATATGGTTATAAGTATTACAGTATTTCGTTTAACTAATTGACATACTATATTATTTGATTAGTTAAGTATTAATTTAGAGCCTAAATGCTAGAAGCTATTTTTAGTTTACAAGGTGATAACAATATACTGTATTCTATACTTCCAATTGTCTTGATTTCTCCCATCGAATGCAATAAACTAACCAATTTATTTGAATAAGGCTAACTATGCGTAACGATCAGTACTATATGCAATTAGTACTAGATTTAGCGAAAAGCACAATGCCACAAACTCTTCCTAATCCACAAGTGGCTGCAATTATTGTTAATGATGGTCATGTGGTTGGTATAGGCTGCCATTTACGTCCGGGGGAGGCTCATGCAGAAGTATATGCAATTGCTCAAGCTGGCGCCTATACCAAAAATGCAACTTTGTATGTTAATTTGGAACCTTGTGCCCACTATGGTAAAACTCCGCCATGTGCTGATGCAGTAATTAACGCGGGTATAAAACGTGTGGTAATTGCTAATTTAGATCCCAATCCTATGGTTTCCGGTAAAGGTATAGCAAAATTAAAACAAGCTGGAATTGATGTAGAAGTTGGCTTGCTGGCTGAAGAAGCCAAGTTAATAAATGAGGTTTTCTTTCACAATATTCTGACACAACGACCCTTCGTGACTTTAAAGGTAGGCATGAGCCTAGATGGCAAAATTGCTACCAAGACCAATCTTAGCAAATGGATTACCGGACCTGAGGCGAGGAAAGATGCCCATTTTTATCGTGCATATCATTCTGCAATATTAACCGGCGTTAATACCATAATCAGTGATGATCCTACCCTTACCCCTTATTTATGTGAAGATAGCTTTAATAAGCCTGTTAGAATTATTTTAGACCGCTATCTACGCACTCCATTAATCTCTCGAGTCGTCACTGACAGGCAGGCTCCAACCTGGATCTACACTACATCTAATGATAACAAGCTACAGCAGAAGCTAGTGGATAAAGGTGTTAAAGTCATTGTCCTTCAAGAACTTGCTATTGACCGGATACTTGAAGATTTATATTGCCAGGATATTTACTCAGTGTTTATAGAAGGTGGCGAGAAGATTTTTGCAAGTTTTATCGAAGCTAAACTCATCAACCAGCTGATTACTTATATTAGCCCTCAGCTGATCGGCTCGCGTGATGCCAAGCATTTCTTTGCTGGCAATGGATTTAGCAATTTGACTGATAACTTACATTTGAAAATAAGAGAAATAAAACAGTTGGGCAATGATATTAAAATAGTTAGTATTCCGCTATCTAGGAATGAGGTATAGAAATAGGAATGAGGTATAGAAATGTTTACTGGAATAATTGAGGAAATTGGATCTCTTGCTAGTATCAAACGCCAGAGTAAAACACTGGAACTCAAAATTAAGGCTTCACACATTTTAACCGATATTCATGTTGGCAATAGCATTGCTGTTAATGGAGTATGCCTGACGGTTACCAATTTTAATCGAGAGTACTTTTGTGCAGATGTAATGCCGGTTACTTTTCAAGCTACAAATTTGGCAAAATTAGCTAGCGGCAGTTTGGTGAATCTAGAGCGGGCAATGGCTGCAAATGGGCGCTTTGGCGGCCATATTGTGTCTGGACATGTCGATGCGGTGGGGACTATCATTGGCAAAACTAAAGTCGAAAATGCTATTGTCTATCGTATCCAGATTCCAAAGGAGCTAAGCATATACTGTATCCCAAAAGGCTCAGTCGCGTTAGATGGAACTAGTTTAACGATTGTTGAAGTTAAAGACGACTGGATATCGGTTTCGTTGATTCCACATACCCAGGAAAAGTCGCTATTAGGATCCAAAGGTGCCGGGGATAGTATTAATATCGAATGCGATATATTAGCCAAGCAAATGCTTGGAGCTAATAAAAAGTTAAATGAAGCAAAAGTACATAAATCTAAATTAACTTATGACTTTCTGACAGAGCATGGGTTTATCTAGAACGCCATCCTGCCAATTATACTCACATAAAATATTTTTTGATAAGGAAACCTATGTTTAGCAGCATTGATGCGGCGGTAGAAGAATTAAAAAAAGGGAAAATCATTATAGTCTGTGATGATGAAGGGCGCGAAAATGAAGGGGATTTTGTTGCGCTTGCTGATAAAATGACTCCAGAGACTGTCAATTTTATGATCACCTACGGTAAAGGATTATTATGTTGCCCGGTTGATAACGACTTTGCTATAAGACTTGGGCTTGAGCCTATGGTTAATGATAATCGGGATAACCACCAAACAGCATTTAGCCAGAGCATCGATCATATTAGCTGTACTACAGGTATCAGTGCATATGAACGTTCTTTGACCCTAAATGCCATAGCTCAATTAGATAGCGAATCTACTGATTTTCGTGCTCCTGGGCATATTTTTCCATTGATAGCCAAGAAAGGCGGAGTATTAGTAAGGCCAGGACACACTGAAGCTGCAGTTGACTTAGCAAAGATGAGCGGCAACACTCCAGTTGGTGCAATCTGTGAAATAATTAATGAAGATGGGACTATGGCGCGGTTACCAGAACTAGAAAAATTAGCCAAAGTACATAATCTTAAAATGATCCACATCAAAGAATTGATAAAATATAGAAAGCGCCATGAAAAACTGGTAACACGAGTCGTTGAAACCAAACTGCCGAGTAAATTTGGTAATTTTAATATTGTAGGCTACCAATCGGTAATTGATAATCAGGAAGCAGTAGCCATTATGAAGGGTGAAATCAAGCCTGGCAGTATTCCATTAGTGAGAATTCATTCAGAATGTTTAACTGGCGATGGCTTCGGTTCATTACGTTGCGATTGCGGCGAGCAATTAGCGGCAAGCCTTGAGCGAATCGATAAAGAAGGCGGTATTTTGATCTATTTGCGTCAGGAGGGACGCGGCATTGGCTTAATCAATAAACTCAAAGCCTATGCTTTGCAAGATAAGGGTGTAGATACTGTTGAAGCTAATTTACAGTTAGGCTTTGTTGACGATGCGCGGGACTATTATCTAGCTGCTCAGATATTAAAAGACTGGGGCATCAGCCAAATTCGCTTGATGAGTAATAATCCACGCAAGCTTGGCGGTTTAGAGGATTATGGTATAAAAATTTCAGGCCGCGAAAAAATTATTATTCCGGCCAACCAGGTTAACTCTTCATATTTAGAAGTTAAGGCTCTTAAACTCGGCCATTTATTCAATAAGTAATTGGATTTAGGCACATATTTAAGGCAATTTGGCTATGAAAAATAAATAATTGCGTTTTCGTTTACCAGGGCAAGACTCGTAATAAAGGATAATAGTATATAAAAAATTTGCGAGAATTATTACCATACAAAAATACAAATATTGTATAATCCAATAATCCAATTTGGAGGAAAGTTAATGAGAACACAACAAACGAATCGCATAGCTACGGTAAAAAAGAAAGCTAAAGTTGCAACAGTTAACCCAATAAAAATAGTTGCAAAAAATGGACAAATTACATTAGGTAAGAAATTTGCGGGTAAACAAATACAAATTTTTGAAGAAGATGAAAATACAATTGTAATTAAAACTGTAGTTGCCATTCCAGAAAGTGAATTATGGTTATATAGTGGTGATAATTTGGCCCGCCTTAACAAATCGATTGAATGGGCTGAATCCAATCCGCGTAGAGATAACTTTGATGAAATAATGGAAAAGGCTAAAAATGCCCTTGGTTAAGTTGGACTTAAATAACCCAGATTTTCAACATGAGTGGTTGGTTGAGCTAGAAAAAACCCAAGCCGAAGCATTACGTCGACAGCTTGGGAGAATAATCAAATATGAATGGGAACAGTTATATAATATTAACAGTTTAAAGTGGTAAAAAAATTGAGTCTAAAATTACAACAAAAGGTAATAATGTATATTCATTTAGATTTTCGGACAAATATAGGGCAACAGGTTATAGAGATGGTGATTACTTAGTTGTACTTAATTTACACCCAGATCACGACAGTGCTTACGGGAAAAAGTAAAAAGAATCACTTTAAACGATTATTAATACAAAGCCAAAGAAGATTGCAGTTAATGGGTTTTAGCGTTTAATTTTTGCCTATAAAGCATGGATTTACGGTAATTATTCATAATTTATTTAAGGAAAAACTATGTTATTTGAAGGAAAATTAGTCGCATCAGGTGGTAGTTATGCTATTGTAGTTGCAAGGTTTAATGAATTTATTACCAGCAAACTTCTTGGCGGAGCACAAGACGCTTTAACCCGTCATGGTGTTAACCCTGCTGATATTGATGTTGCGTGGGTGCCTGGAGCATTTGAAATTCCATTAATAGCCAAAAAGTTAGCAGAAACTGGTAAATATAATGCCATTATTACATTGGGTGCAGTAATTCGCGGTTCTACGACTCATTACGATTATGTATGTAGTGAAGTTGCTAAAGGAGTAGCCAAAGTTCAATTAGACAGCGGCGTTCCAGTAATTTTTGGTGTGTTGACTACTGAGAATATTGAACAAGCTATTGAGCGTTCTGGTACTAAAGCCGGTAATAAAGGCTATGAAGCCGGAGTGACTGCTATTGAAATGGCTAATTTGCTTAAAGAGATATAAAAAGACTTATCTCTTTAGCGTGGGTCTAGTCTTTTCAAAATAAATAAAAACCTTTAAAGAAATGTAGGCTGGGTAGTTAATCAAAAAACTCTAACGAATAAATTGAAATTGTTTATATCTCATTTGAGCGTAGTATCAGATATATAAGTGTCCGGTATTTAGGGTAAGGTTGTAACTTACCCTTTTTATTATCTTTTACGCCTATTTTTGTCAATGCAGTACTTCTTATTATAAAAAAGTATTTTTATCTTTTATTACGATGATAATATTTTTTCCCATAAATTCGGAATTCAAGAGCTATGCTGAGTTTGGTTAATATAATACCATTCCTTTTCTAAAATAGTTTTTAGCTTAAAAGAAAGGAATGAATTATGAATGTTAACTCTTTCACTACTAGTAATCCAAATACAATTAAAGTAGTAGAAAAATTTATAACTGATCCGCAATATAATCAATATATAAAACAAATACAATCTAAATTCCTTCGCGAACCTTATATGGTGAATGACAATATAAGTATTCATTTTGTCATTAGCCAGGATGATGTTTTGCTGAGTAATGAAAGTTGCCGTGATTTATTAGTAAGGACTGAGGTATATTATGAACCCGATGGGAAAATTTCTCCATTAGTAATGGAAGCTTTAGGGATTTGTGAAAATGATATAGCCAAAAAAAATGCTGTTAAATTGTTACTTACAATAATTCATGATGACATAATGGCTGATAGCTTAACTCCTAGGGTAGACCATAACCGGCAATTGATAAACCCATATACTCCACAAGAGTTAGATACGGTATTTTTTACAATGATAGCTTCAGAAAATAATTTTAGTCAATTCAGACTAGCTCTCGCTACTTGTTGTATTCCTACAAATGCTGAATTACAGCACTTATCAAAATCAGATCGCTGGAGAACTCCGCGAGCAGCATTTACATTTGAAATGCTTGCCAAGCCTTCAATGCCAGAAATTGACATATTGCTCAAGCTATCTGAATCATTCGAACAAATTGATGAAGAAACCAAGAATACTGTATGTGCTAATTTGGCACGTTTTTATCAGCTTTTTTCCAGTAAGTATTATCTTGTTACATGTGACAAGATTAAAATAGCCCAGATTATGTATGTTCTTAGGGATTACTACCTTGATCTTAATATAAGCGAAAATGGTGATCCTATGCTTCAGATGATCACTGAAGATTTACTTTCAACAGCCCAACAATTTGTGAGCAATGAATTCTTAAGCTCAACTTATATCTCTACCTTAACTGGCATCTATACAAAAATAATTGAATTAAATGAGAAAACGACACAATTAATAGAAGACTTAACTAAAAATGAGGCGGCAAAATCGAGTGCCCGGTATTTTAGCAGACTAAATCGACTTAAATCTTCGTTAATCCGTATTCCAACTAACCACCAAACATTTTTAGAAATCGAAAGCAGCAATAATAGTTTATTTCTTAAGCTAACTGAACATTTTATGAAATTAGATAAAAATGAATACTCAACAACCATTCTTCGCTAATTTTCTTAAGCAATTTGCATCAGTAAAACTTGGTATAATAATCGGATTTTAATTAAATTATTTATGAAATTAAGCCAGGGAGAAAGAAGTGCTGTTAAAATATTTATCGTATATTTTTCTATTCTTTAGTGTAATTAGTTTGTGGATGCCCTCAACTACTAAATTTAAGCCTTGGCAGATTATGGTTATACTTACCTTAATTTTGTCAGTTTCAGCTAATATCTCTAATTACGTTGCGATTACATCAATAGCCCTATTTTATTTTCTTGTTAAACTACAGCAAGATAGCCCAAAAAAAATATGGATAAGTATCCTAGTTTTAATTTTAGCTGTAATGCTAGAATTTCATTTAATACCCGGTTTTCATAATTTACTGATATTTGCTAAGGTTCAATTTAGCAAAGATGCTATCCCATTTACCGGTTATTTAAATCTTGATAAAACCCTGGTTGGTGTAATTATTCTGGGGCTCACTCTTAAGCTAGCTCAAACTTGGGATGAATGGTGCAATATTTTTAAACAAGCTTTTTACACTTTACCATTAATTGTGGTAGTTATCTTAACCTTATCATATTCATTTGGCTATGTAAAATTTGAACCCAAAGTAGTAGCAAATTTATGGATCTGGATTATTGGGAATCTATTTTTTACTTGCCTAGCCGAAGAGGCATTATTTAGAGGATTTATACAAGAATCAATAAGTAAGTTAAATTTCAGATATGCTGATATAGCTGCTTTATTTATATCAGCAATATTATTTGGCTTGGCCCATTTTGCGGGTGGAATTAAATATATAATACTAGCTAGCGTGGCAGGGCTCTTCTATGGTTGGGTCTATAAAAAGACTAGAAAAATTGAAGCAAGTATCCTTACCCATTTTTTGCTTAACTTGGTTCATATTTTATTATTTACTTATCCAGCTCTAGCTTAGAATATTATCATTGCTAATGAATATGCTCTAGGGCATTTTTGAATAAGTTAGTTATAGAGAAAAAGAAACTACTATAGAAAACTGCTTTACCCGTACGCTTGCTTAATTTTAGAAAAATCTTCATATTGATATAACCTCCAATTGCTGTAGCTACTAAAACAATAATCAGCAGCTTGCTATTTAGTGGGAAATTCTGTGTAGAGAAAGCAAAACAGGCAAATATCTGTATTATTAAAGATGGGATAATCCGTTTCTGAACTGCCATAGTATGATCTGCGCCGAGTAAAGTATATAGTATACTTATAATTAATCCTGCGCCTCCAACCATACTACCGCAAATTCCGGCAAAGATTGGGAGTACTAATATCCATAATAATGAAAAATGCCCGGCATTAGGCTTATAAATAACTAGAAAAAATAACACTATCAGTGCGATTGCAATAAAAACCATTAAATAGGTATTATTTAAGACAGTTAACATCGCAATACTTAAATAAACGCTTAAACATGAGATTACTGTAATCCAAAAATCATTAGAAGTAAATTTAGGCACTTTTCTGGCATGGAGTAAAGCAAGTAGATTAAATAGGACTAAAATGATTGCGCTTATCCGAATAACATACATTATTTCTTTGATATCATAGTGGAGCATCATTAAGGAGGGCATTAAGATTATTCCATTTCCACCTGAGACTGATATGATGGTTGAAATAATTGTAATTGCAAAGGCACATAAGAGAATTAGCATTTTTCCTACCTGTTTTTAAAATATTCTGTTATTTATTAATTTGAATTCTAGCAGAAGGGCGGCCATGAAAGCAGCATAACTCTAAGGATTAACATGCCTACTAAGAATTGTTCTATTATTTGTGAAGCTATTTCATTTAAGATTATAACCATAAAATTTTAGAGGCTTTAAATTTCTGTAGGGTTTTGATAGAAATGTTAAAATCATCAGTTTATTAGATTAAATTCCTATATCTATATTTCATTTTGATTACTCAAGCAAGAAAGGTCTCCGATGGATGCACAAAGCCAGATTAAGCAATCACTAGAACAAATATTAAATTGCCCTTTACAAAATGCCAGCGAAAAAGAACTTTACTATGCTTTATTAGAGTTTATTAAAAACTTCATTGCCAACAAGCCCGTAAGACATGCCAAGAAAAAAATATATTACATTTCCAGTGAATTTTTAATCGGTAAGATGCTAATTAATAATTTAATCAATTTATCTCTTTATGATGACGTAAAAGCAGTTTTAGCGCAAAATGGCAAGCAATTAAGCCAAATAGAAGAGATTGAACCAGAACCTTCACTAGGTAATGGCGGGCTTGGCCGACTAGCTGCATGTTTTCTCGATTCAATTGCTACTTTAGGGATACCGGGAACAGGAATTAGTTTAAATTATCGTTATGGGCTATTCAAACAGAAATTTAAAGATAATAGCCAAAATGAAGAACCTAACCCTTGGATTGAAGAAAAAGGCTGGCTTAATAAAACTGATACCAAATATCAAATTGAATTTGATGATTTTAGGGTAAATTCCCAACTATATGAAATTGATGTAGTCGGATATCAAAATAATTGTATCAATAAACTGTGCTTATTTGATATTGAGAGCTTAGACCCAAGCATCGTTAAAGACGGCATTATCTTCGACAAAACTGATATTGCCAAAAATTTAACGTTATTCTTATATCCAGATGATAGTGATGAAGCTGGCCATTTACTACGGATATTTCAACAATACTTTATGGTTAGTAACGCCGTAAATCTGATATTTGATGATTTGAAGGCTAACGGGTATAAAATTGAGAATTTGCCAGAGCATGTTGTAATTCAAATTAATGATACTCACCCAACCTTAGTCATCCCCGAATTAATTCGGCAAATGGTAACTTTAGGAATTGATATTGATACTGCTATTGGGTTAGTAAGTAAATCCGTGGCTTATACTAATCATACAATATTAGCAGAGGCTTTAGAGAAATGGCCATTAAAATATCTTGAAAAAGTAGTGCCGCAATTAGTTGATATCATCAAATATCTAGATAAAAAAATTAAAGATAAATATCCTGATCCTGAGGTGGCGATTATTGATGATTTTGAGCGTGTACATATGGCTCGGATTGATATTCATTATAGCTTTAGCGTAAACGGTGTTGCTGCGTTACATACGGAAATTTTGAAAAATAGTGAATTAAGGCAATTTAATAAACTATATCCTGGGCGCTTTAATAATAAAACTAATGGTATTACCTTCAGACGCTGGTTATTAGAAACTAATCCAGAACTGACAGCTTATCTAGAAACCTTAATTGGATCTGAATTTAAAAACTATGCTTTAGAACTAAAAAAACTTGCAGCATATAAAGATGACTCTAAAGTCCTACATCAACTTGAACAGATAAAACAGCATAAGAAACAGCAGTTTATTGAGTTTGCCAAGACCCATTATAACGTAGAATTGCCGTTAGACTCTATTTTTGATGTACAGATTAAGCGTATTCATGAGTATAAACGCCAACAAATGAATGCGTTATATATTATCCATAAGTATTTAGAAATCAAGTCAGGCAAATTGCCTCTTCGCCCAATTACCTTTATTTTTGGCGGCAAAGCAGCACCAGCATACATAATTGCCAAGCATATAATACATTTAATCTTGTGCTTGCAGGAATTGATCAATAATGATCCCCAGGTAAATAAATATATTAAAGTATTATTTGTAGAAAACTATAATGTTACGGTTGCCGAAAAATTGATTCCTGCTGCAGATATCTCTGAGCAAATTTCACTTGCGTCCAAAGAGGCTAGTGGAACGGGCAATATGAAATTTATGCTTAATGGTGCAATTACACTAGGAACCATGGATGGCGCCAATGTTGAAATTGCTGAACTAGTAGGGCAGGACAACATTTTCACTTTTGGTAAAGATAGTGATACTATTATTGAACTTTATAACACTAGTGGTTATAAATCAATTGATTACTATAATGAAAGCCCAATTATTAAAGCTGCTGTTGATTTTATAGTTTCACCGAAACTGCTTAAGTTAGGCAATAAAGATAAGCTCGAACAACTGTATCGTGAATTACTAAATAAAGACTGGTTTATGACTTTAATTGATCTAGAGGAATATATTAAAGCTAAAGATCAAGTTTTAGCTGCTTATGAGAACCGGCAAAAATGGCTGAAAATGAGTTTGATCAATACGTCTGAGGCAGGGTATTTTAGTTCTGACCGGACAATTGCTGATTATAATCGCGATATCTGGAAAATCTAATCCCTGCTATAATTAGTATACAGATCCAGGATAAGAATAACTAATAGTTAAAAAATTAGTACTTTGAACTTTAATCCTGGATTTGTTGCTACCTTTGATAGTACACTTTGAACGTTTTAGGACTTTAATAATGCCACCATCCTATAACAGAGACTTTTTAATATTAGTCCATATTTAACATTCGTACCATTGTAAAGGCGCACAATGTCCGCGAAATGGAATATAGTCGGATAATTTCGCTTGTGGATTAGATCCTTTACCACACTTGTTATTTAATGTTTGGTATATACCATACGAAACTTTTTTATAGTCAGAATAATTTATATTATGTCTTATTGAACTTTTCACCCAATCTTTAATATTATTCGAAACTTCCATTGTCTCGACAAAAGCTATCTTTTTATCAATGTCTGTAATTCCTAAGTCTTGGATTGACTTTAATACGTACATATACAATTCAACTTTTTGTTGATTTTTGGGATTGGATAGTATTTGAAGTGCTTCTGAGTCTGACTTAACAGTTATGTTTCGGTTAGGTGGGAAATTTCCTTCTGCATAATCAATATTCAAATAAGCTAATGCCGACATCATAATGCCGAATAACTTAATTTTACAATTAGCCATTTTGGTTTCCTTTCTAAATTTAGCAAAGCGAACGGTGAGGGGGTCCATTCTTCTCCAACCTTTAAGATCGAAAGCCTGTGTAGGAGCTTATTTATCTTATCTTGAATTTCAGTAATCATAACAGCACTACATAGACAGAATAAGAAGAATAAAACTCTAATTTCCTACTTTTTCTTGGTTTTTCTTGTTTTCTTTGTAAACTCGAGACTTGATAAGACATTAATTTTATAAGTGGTTTCAGTTTCAACAACCTCCAGATCATCTTCTGTTGGCATGATTAACTTACTAATCATGGTACCAGCTTTGCTTAATAAAGATTTTTGCTTAGGTTCATTTTCGGGGTCTTTAATAATTTCTATAATTGCTTGATTAATTTCCCGTACTTTAGTAATTACTTCAATGATGGCAATAGTTGCTATATAACCCTAACTAATTGTAGTTATTACCATGTAATAATGCATTCTATACTTGAGTATAACCTATATTCATACTAGTACTAGCAATGAATAGTTACCCAAGCTATTAGACCTTTAACATGTTACAATTCAGGATAAATTATATGCCTTTAACTATTAATAAAGGCTAATTTTGTGTATTGTCTGAGGATTTATCAAAATGAATAATACGATAAATGGTAAAAAGCATCTTTTAATCTTAGGAGCTGGTGCTAGTATGTCATTAGTGCCTAAAGATCACAAAGCAGCACTCCCTTCTGGTATGCAGTTAATAAATTATATTGCGAATTATAATAAGAATATTCTATGTTATCTAATAGCTAAAGAAGAAAGTAAATCAAAACCACAAGAATTTGAATTAAATTACATAAAACTAAAGAAATTTATTAATAATAAGCCAGTTGTTGAGATTATGAATGTTCTTAAAGGTGGTAGTTACTCAATGCCAGATGATTTTTTACATGGAGGAGAATATGCAGGAACATTGCAAGAGACTACTGCAATGCTCACTCGTCAAAAAGATATAGGAATTGAGTTATTAAAGCCGATAGAAAATGTAAATTCGCTATTAAAGCTTACATGCGTTAAAAATATGAATATGAAAAAGCATATAATAAAATTAATGTTTGTTAGTCATTTGGTAAACAAGCATATGCCAAACAGTATCGATTATTTTGCAAATAACCTAGAGTTCTTTGTTAGTCGAGATATTCAAGAATATATAGAGGCTTCATTTGCTGTGGATATTAAAGAAGCAAAAATAGATTTACAAAAATATTTAAAAATTATAATTTGTGAGTATTTAGCTGAAAAGCAGCGCTTAACCATTGGTTTTGCAATAGAAAATACTGATCAAAACTACATAAAGCAAATCATTTGGAATTTATCTTTAGAAGCAAACAAATTTAATATGCCTATTAAATACTATATTGAGAAAAATTTGGATATCATAACGTTTAACTATGATATTACCACTGAAGTATTATTAAGAAGCTACCAAGATTTACAGATTAACGTTATAAACTGTACAGATACGGAAACTTCTCAAACAGACTCCGAAATTATTAACGTATTACATGTATACAGTTATCTGGGAGCAAATAATGAAACATCAAACCATGCTAATTTTGATATTGCTACAATCTTACTCCCCGATGACCAGGATGATGCTAAGTTCGTGAAACATATAGAAATTTGTGATAAGTCTATTTTTTGGATACGCAATTTAGTAGGAAGTTCTGACAGTGAACAAACAAAAATGTCCACAAAGGTATTATGTCAAAAGTTAATAAAAGATGCAACTAATATATACATTTTGGGGTTTGGATTTGATAAAAACAATCTTGATAACATTGGGTTTACAGATATTGGTACAGAGGCACTGAGTAAAAAAGCTTTTTTTATTTCAAAATCATCCAGTAAATCCATATCAACATTTATGGAACACGTACTTGTAGCAAACATCAAAAAAAATAATACACCAATTCAATCTGTAGAAAAAATCGTGCAAGAATATAAGCTGGCGAACCGATATGGTGACAGCCAAGTATTTTATGCTATGTATAATGGGTGGTCGAATAAATTATTATTTTCAATGAATGATATTAATACCGCGTTTATACATGATTTTGATATCTAAACGTGTAAAAAATAGATTTTTCGTGTGACTGAGATGAAAAATCATTATTGAAGCATCACTAACATTTGGGTACCAGAATTTCCTAAGCGTACATTCCCGCTTGTTTTTATAGCTGGTATACCATCTTTCGTGATTAACCAATGGATTTTTTATTTATTAAAAATGGAATTACCCAATTACTGCTTGAAGAAAGATTACTGGCAGTACTATACCTTGCTGAATATTTCTTTGTAAAATATGGAAATAGAGCTTTAGATGAGCATGAAAACAATAAACTACTGCATGATTTCCTTAATGCTTAGAAATATGGGACAATTGACGAATATGGATTTGATGTTTTAGGATTATATTGGGCTCCGTAATCAAGTAAAACAATCAAACGCTACTTATTTGCTATCAATGAATTTGATAAATGGCAATCCAATTTTCATGGAAACAAAAGAATAAATCCCTCAGAAAACAGAATTATGAAGGCCTGGAAGGTGTACTCTGACTTTCAAAATAGAAAACAATGGCATTTATTTTCATAAAAAAAGAATGTAAAAGAACTCTACCACTATCAAATTAAAGAAAGCCATACTAGGTTTTCTTTACATAATAAGAACTTACCTAAAGCATTTTCCTTGGATTCATTTATAGATTTAGTTGAAAAATCACCAAATCCAAGGGATAAGATGTTATGGTTATTGTTGTTCGGATTAGGATATAGTCGTTGTTGCGATAGCTCTTTGGCTTTTAAGAATTGTCGCTAGCATATAAAGCCCTTTTTCTGTAAATGCCGTAGGTGATTTTGTTTTTCCCCTTTTCATAGAAGTCGAAAATTTCGACTTCTATGGTTCCCATTCATCGAAAGTTAATTCAATTAGATATCCTTCTGGGAATATATCCGGATTATTTTTAACTGCTTCATTGATTCGTTTGGCTTCAACACCATATAGTTCTGCTACATCTGAATCTATAAGGACTTGTTGACCGCGAAGCAAGATGCTAAAAATTTCTAATTATGATAAAATCTACGCCTATTTTTAACCGGGTTCAGTTATAATTATATGTCGAGAGAATAAAAGGGTAGAAGATTGTAATGATTTATATGGAACATCGAGCGAAAATGAGATTTTACTGGCTGATCCTACAGCAAGATATTCTTGGCACCTGGTGTGTAAAAACCGTTTCAGGAGGCCTTGTCAATGCCAAGCGTCGCGAAATGATTATACCATATAGTTCCCGATTGGAAGCGGCGCAGGCCCTCACTGAACTAGAATATGCTCATCGACAACGTGGTTACATTTATGCCGATACCCAAAACGTGGATAGTTTTGCGTTGACCCCACAAACTATTGATGAGGTCCTAACTGCCGCAATATAATTTCTAGCTGTGAATTACCATCATTGAATGTGATCTTATCGGTGGTAATTTTCCAACTGCCACCTCTTCAATTGTTTCTATACCTGCTTTTTCATGATTGACAACTATATACCAAACACCATTATTAATCACCGGGACTAAATTATTTATTTCATAATTATCTATAGCCGTAGCATTATAAATTACAATAATATCTTTCCAGCTGTCATTATTTGCATTATCTTTAAAATGAGAAATAAGCACGCCAGACTTATCATTATTATGCGCTAATATGATATTTAAGTGGTGAGAAACCATTTCACTAGTTGGCATCCTAAAAGCAGGGTGATTTCTCCGAAGGCTAATTAAACCTTTTACAAAGTCAAAAACTGGTTTGAAGCTTAATTTATCTTGCCAATGAAAAGCATTTATTTTATCACTGCTTTTATAACTGTTATGATCACCATTTTTAGTTCGCAAAAATTCAGCTCCGCCATGAATAAATGGTATTCCTTGAGCAGTAAGAATAATACCTAGAGCCAATATATTTTGACGAACTAAGGGGCTTTCAAATATGTTTTCTGGCAAATTTTTACGATATTGTCCAGGTGCTAAATTTCTATTCTGGCTTTTCTCAATCTGGTCCCACAAGGTATAATTATCATGAGCATCAGCATAGTTTATCGTTTCGGATGGCCTCGCTGTTAAGCTGCTGATTGAACCTTTTAGCCCCTCAACAATATTCCATAAGTGTACTGGATTATGTGGGTCGCCATTTACAAACCCATTACTTGGACTATTTGTGCCGCGTATTGCATCACGGAAAAAGTCATTGAATATGGAAAAATTGTTATTTTTTTGCGTACCACGATAGGTACCGTTAGTAAGTGGGGAATAGCCACCTTTCCAAGGTTCGCCATAAATGATTAAGCTTGGATCTATCGCATGTAACTTAGCTACAACTTTCTTAATTGTATCCAAGTCGATCAATTCCATTAAATCAAAGCGGACCCCATCAATGTGGTAATCATTTATCCAATGTAGTATTGAGTCTACTATAAATTTACTTACCATTGGCCTTTCAGAGGCCATTTCATTGCCGCAACCAGAGCCATTAGTAAATTTGCCAATTGAATCGCTTCTGAAATAATATCCTGGAACTATCTTATCCAGGTTTACCGTATCTGTCATATGATTGTAAACCATATCCATTACAACTCGGATATTTTTCTGGTGAAAAGCTTGTACCATGGTCCGCACTTCTTTAATTCGCGTTATAGGGTTGTAGGGATCGATAGAATAGCTTCCATCAGGCGCGTTATAATTTTTAGGGTCATAACCCCAGTTGCGATTATTTTCATCATCAGTTTTAGTTTCATCGACTGAAGAAAAGTCAAAAATCGGCAAAATGTGGACATGCGTAATGCCTAATTCTGCCAAACTGTCAATTCCTGTTGTAACAGCCTTGCCAGTTTCTGGATCCATATAGTTGGTTTCGTTAGTTGCGGCACCTAGGTATTTACCTCGGAATCTATCCGGTACATTACTATTAGGGTCAATGGTGAAATCGCGAATGTGCATTTCATATAAGATAGTTTCTTCGAGACTATTTAATTTGGGACGACTGTCATTTAACCAGTCTTCAGGCATGCTTTCAGGGTGATTTAAGTCAATTAATGCACCTTTATCACCGTTTAGACCTATTGCATGGGCGTAAGGGTCTACTGCATAGGTGACACGGGTGTAATATTGGCCATGGCTATTTAAGTCATCAAAAGATAAGCGATAGAGATAAAACTTACCAAGATTGTCATTTTTATCAATATAACCATGATGGGTTCCTGTCACCGGATCATAATTTAGGGTGTAATAATTTGTAAAGTCCTCTGCTTGTGCATCCCAAGTATTATAGATGACTATATCAACACGATTTGCTGTTGGCGCCCAAATGCGCAGTGAAATTTGTTCATCAATAAATTTTATACCCATATCATTGCCAGGGTAATAGTATTTATTCAAAAATTCCCGCATCAAGACTTTTGCCGGCAGGTAAGTATTATTATTGGTCCGTATCTCCAGCATGTCTGTTGCTACAATGGTTTTTGGTAGATTGGTGATAATAAGCTGTTTTTGTTGATCTTTTACAATGATATCAAGGTTGTCAATTTTTTTCGAATTTATGAATAACTCAAATACTGTGCCCACTAAAGGAGCATGAGATAAATTGGCGGTAATTTTATTTTCATCATCAATTAAAGCGTATTCTATCCTTGGGCTAGTACGCAACACTACATCTTTTAGGGATGTATATATTTCATAATCGCCATAGACGATATAGTAGTTGTCGGCTTCTTTATCTAATTTGAATGAACCGGTTTGTTCTGCCCATTCATTGTGCCAGCACATATCCCATATTTTCTTACGCGCAATTACGTTTTTATAGGGGCTAATAGCCGCAACACCAAAATCAGTTCGGTTAGTTAAGGCGACAGCCTCGGCTGATTTATCTTCTTCAAATGTCCATAGATCCCAACTGAAAGTATCGCCATCATAAAGGTTGTCCAGCTTTATAAAATGAACTATTTTACCTTCGCGAACGGTATTTTGGATCGGAAAAGTTCTTTCAGAGGCTAAAAATCCATTTCTAGAGCGTGCTTTAATTGTTACCTCAGCAAGTTCATCAGGATTTGCTGTTAGTTTCAACTTATTGCCTTCGAATTTGAATAGAGGGTGCTTAGGGTAATAATCCCATTCAACTTCAATAACCTGCTTTGGCATAGATTGCGAATCAATCACTGCTATTAATTCTAATTCATAGCCTACTAGCAGATAATTAGCCGATGCTTTAATATCAAGTACTGCTTCAGGTTTATTCCAGATGAATGTAAATGGTTCAAAATGTTCTGGGTTACTTGATAAGGTAATTTCATTACCATTAAGGTCAATCAAAACATAGCTATACTTATGAGGACCTGGTTTAAAGTGGCCATCAGTTAAAAGTAGCTCTTTACTAAGTCTTAAATTGCCATTATTATGATCAGCTTCCCAAACTAGTTTATAGTTTTCATTTTTTTCCCAATTATTGAATTCGCCAATAATATAGCCAAATAGAATACCGCTTGCTTCTATTCCAAATTTAATTGAATTCAATTCGGGTGCTAGCTTGACCCACTCATTCCCATTTATTTTAGTGAAATTACAATATTTATCTTGGCCCCACATTTAATATTTTTACCCCTTGCAAATAATTAATCAACTAGTTTAAATATAATTGCAGCCATTGGCGGAATTTTAATTGTTATTCGTTGTGCGCAATGATGGGTTGATTCCGGGACCGAAAAAACTTTCTCGCCAATAATCTGCCCAGAGCCACCATATTCCAAACTATCGGAATTAAAAACTTCTTGATAAGCGCCAGCAAAAGGTACCCCAAGATGATAATCAAAATAAACCATTGGTGTAAAATTGCAGACCAAGATCAGGCTTTCTCGTTCATTAAAACCTTTACGAACAAACGATAAAATACTTTGCTCCCGATTATCTGCATCGATCCAGCGAAATCCGTCAAAATCATAATCTTTTTCCCATAATGCGCCATTGGCAATATAAAAATGATTGAGCGCCTTAAAGAAATTATGTGTTTCACGGTGATTATGATATTCATCAACAACATGCCATTGAAGCTGTTCGTATTCACGCCATTCAACAAATTGACCAAATTCACTGCCCATAAATAACAGTTTTTTTCCGGGGTGACACATCATATAAGTAGCATACAATCTAAGGCCCGCATATTTATTCCATAAATCCCCCCACATCTTATCGATAAGTGCTTTTTTACCATGAACAACTTCATCATGAGATATTGGTAATATGAATTTTTCAGAATAATGGTACATCATTGAGAAATTAATTTGATTATGGTGGTATTTGCGATAGATTGGATCTAATTCAACATATCTAAGCGTATCATTCATCCAGCCCATATTCCATTTGAAATCAAAACCAAGACCTCCGTTTTCTACCTTAGTAGTTATGTTTGGCCACGCTGATGATTCTTCAGCAATGGTTATTACTCCAGGGCAATTATGTTTGATCAGATAATTGAATTCTTGCAAAAAACCAATTCCTTCAAGGTTTTCATGGCCGCCATGAACATTTGGTTCCCATTCCCCATGATTGCGATCATAATTAAGATAGAGGATATTTGAAACAGCGTCTACTCTTAACCCATCAATATGGAATTCATTAATCCAGTACATGGCATTTGAATATAAGAAACACTTTACTTCGTTGCGCCCAAGGTCAAAATTGTGTGTTCCCCAGCCCTTATTATTGGCCTTGCGGTAATCCTGGTATTCGTAGCACGCACCACCATCAAAATTGATTAAACCGTGCTCATCTTTACAAAAATGGCCTGGCACCCAGTCTAGAATAACCCCGATATCGCGCTGGTGTAAGCTATCGATTAATTTTTTTAGGCCATTTGCGTCACCATGCCTGCTATTAACCGAATATAATCCGGTAGGCTGGTAACCCCAAGATGCATCAAGAGGGTGCTCATGTAGCGGCATAAATTCTACATGGGTGTAACCCATTTCTACTATATAGTTAGGTAATATTTCGCTTAATTCCTCGTAGCTAAGAAACTCCCCATCTTTTGTCCGCCAAGAGGCAAGATGTAGTTCATAAACATTCATAGGACTATTAAAAATATTCAAATTTGCTCTTTTTTCAAGCCATTTTTGATCGTTCCAGCTATACTTTTCAGTGTTAGTTATTACCGAAGCTGTATTTGGTCGAAGCTCTGAAAACGTGGCATAAGGGTCTGATTTATATACCATGTAATGAGAAAATTGATTGGTAACCGCGAATTTATATTTTGTTCCTTCGTCAATGCCAGGGATGAAAATGCTCCATAGGCCAGCAGCGCTAATTCTCTGCATGTAATTTTCTTTTTTTATATCCCAATAGCAAAAGTCGCCGATAACACAAATTTCGCTGGCATTAGGAGCCCAGGTAGTAAATCTTACCCCTTTAACTCCATTTTCTTCGCGTATATGTGCGCCCATAAAGTTATAGGCATAAATATGTTTTCCTTGGTGGAAAAAATATTGATCAACATCACTAATTGGCATACTATGGATAGGTTGGTTTAAATCTGCTGGTACCGATGAGTGTAACTCTGCGCTTATTTGTGTTTTAGTCTTTTTTTTGGTTACGGAGGTTTTCATTCTAATTTCCTGCTTGACTTTTTAACAAAATTGATGACTATTCTACCATAAATAGTTGCTATCAGGTAATTTAAGGGTAGGAAGCCATGCATAATAGTTCATCTAATTATTATATTAATGTTATACGATATTATTTCATAAGTTCTTGAAGCAAATTATTTAATGGCGTAATATTGTTATACTTTGATTTTGTTACTATTTGCAACCACTAGCAGAAAGAAATAGCGCATTAGTTACCAGGAATTTGCTATCTTTTATGTTGTACTTTATAATTTATTCTAATAAAAGTGTCGCATTTAAGAGTTAATTTATTTTCCGGTTAACTGTTTGTATATACTATACTATTTAAAAGGTTAGATTTCTGCTTGTTGCCATATCTAGAGTTTTTGCTATAACTTCTAGCTCTTTTTCGAATTAATGGTGATATAATTGAAGTATTATTGCTAATCGAATTACTGCAATGCTGTATTCGATCTAGATTTCTATTCATAAGTTACTTAGCATTACGGAGTAATTATGGCGATTAAGACTATTAATACCATTCCATTTAGTGGCCAAAGGCCTGGAACTTCTGGTTTACGTAAAAAGGTAAGCGTGTTTCAAGAGGCTCACTATCTAGAAAATTTCGTTCAAGCAATATTCAATTCACTTGAAAACTTCAAAGGCCAAACACTAGTTGTAGGTGGCGATGGCCGTTATCATAATAAAACAGCAATTAAGATAATTTTAAAAATGGCCTCGGCCAATGGCTTTGGCCGGATATTAGTTGGTAAAAATGGCATTTTGTCTACTCCTGCAGTTAGTTGCGTAATTCGCAAATATCATGCGTTTGGTGGCATAGTCTTATCGGCTAGCCATAATCCGGGTGGGCCGGATGGCGACTTTGGCATCAAATATAATATCGCAAATGGTGGACCGGCCACTGAAAAGGTTACAGAACAGATCTATTTAAATACTCAAAATATCCAGCATTATGCTATTAGTGATATTGACGATAGCTTAGTCGATATCGAAAATATTGGCAAATTTACCATTGAAAATACCCATATTGAAGTAATTGATTCAGTTAGTGACTATGCAGGCTTAATGCAAGATTTATTTGACTTTCCACGCATTAAAGCCCTTTTTGCTAATGGTTTTAAAATGCAGTTTGACGCTATGTCAGCAGTATCCGGGCCATATGCAAAGCATATATTGGAAGATATGCTAGGTGCCAGCTCAGGAACTGTCATCAATTCGCTGCCTTTGGAAGATTTTGGAGGGCATCATCCTGATCCAAACCCGGTTAACGCCAAAGCTCTTGTGGACCTCATGTTTAGCGCTGACAGTCCTGATTTTGGTGCAGCCTCAGATGGCGATGCTGATCGTAATATGATTGTTGGCAAAGGCCTCTGTGTTACGCCGTCTGATAGTTTGGCTATAATTGCAGCTAATGCAAACTTGATTCCGGCTTATAAGAGTGGTTTAGCTGGAGTTGCCCGCTCTATGCCGACTTCTACCGCTGTTGATATTGTTGCGCGAGAATTGGGAATACCATGTTATGAAACCCCAACTGGCTGGAAGTTTTTTGGTAACCTTCTAGATGCAGGTAAAGCTACTTTATGTGGCGAAGAAAGTTATGGGACTGGTTCAAACCATGTGCGTGAGAAAGACGGTGTTTGGGCCGTTCTTTGCTGGCTTAACTTGCTTGCAACCACCCAAAAAAGTGTTAACCAATTAGTTTTAGAACACTGGAATCATTACGGCCGTAATTTTTATTCGCGCCATGATTATGAGGCAATTGATACTGGTAGCGCAAATCAATTAATAGAGAGCTTACGCGCCAAGCTGCCTAATTTATCCCATAAAAAATTTGGTACTTATTGTGTAGCTAGTGCTGATGATTTTAGTTACAATGATCCAGTTGATGGGTCAATCTCTACTAAGCAGGGAATAAGGATTATTTTCACTGATGGTTCTAGAATAGTATTTCGATTATCAGGGACTGGTACAGAAGGTGCAACCTTGCGGGTTTACCTTGAAAAGTATGAATCAGATCAAAGTAAATTCAGCGTCCCAACACAAAATGCTTTAAGTGATTTAATAACTATTGCAGATGAATTGGCTGAAATTAAACTGCGTACAGGTATGGTTGCGCCAACAGTGATTACATAATATTGACATTTAGTCAACTTTATACTTAAAAGAAAAACTGAGACTTAATCAAATTCAAATGCCATTTAACTTGGATTTTGGATCTGATTCATTATATAACTTTATTACGGAGCAGAGCATGAATGATAAATATTTAGACCCAAATTTAATGCACCAGTTACCTAAACGGGCTATGGCTCTTGTCCTTGCTGGGGGACGCGGATCTCGTTTGTCGCACTTAACTGATATCCGCGCCAAACCAGCTGTTTATTTTGGTGGGAAATTCCGGATTATTGATTTTGCCTTATCAAATTGTTTAAATTCCGGAATCCGTAAAATAGGAGTTGTTACGCAATACAAATCCCATTCGCTGCTACGCCATATACAACGCGGTTGGAGCTTTTTGCGTGGAGAATTAAATGAATTTATCGATTTATTACCTGCCCAGCAACGAGTAAACGAAGAGCATTGGTATCGAGGAACAGCAGATGCAGTTTATCAAAATATTGACATTTTGCACTCATATAACCCGGAGTATGTAATTATTTTAGCTGGTGACCATATTTATAAAATGGATTATTCAGTAATGCTCAAAGACCACGTTGAAAATGGTTATGGTTGTACCGTTGGCTGCATTGAGGTACCCAAAGAAGAAGCCTTTGCTTTTGGGGTAATGGGTATAGATAATGCTCGCAAAATAACTAGTTTTGTGGAAAAACCGGCTAATCCACCGACAGTCCCAGGTAACCCGGATGCGTCATTAGCAAGTATGGGTATTTATATTTTTAATGCCGATTATCTATATAAATTACTTGAAGAAGATTTGGCAAACGAGGCTTCAAGCCATGATTTTGGTAAAGATATTATCCCGCGTGTAGTTAGCGAGGGGAATGCATTAGCTCACCCATTTGGCCTATCTTGCGTACCTCGTGGCAACGATCTGAAGCCATACTGGCGTGATGTTGGTACCGTTGATGCTTTTTGGGCTGCTAATCTTGATTTAGCATCTAATATGCCAGAATTAAATCTTTATGATAAAGAATGGCCAATTTGGACTTACCAAGAGCAATTACCTCCTGCAAAATTTGTCCCTGACCTAAGTAAAGAACAAGGCGTCGTATATAATACTTTAATTTCCGGCGGATGTATTGTTTCAGGTTCACATATCTCGCACACAGTAATGTTTTCTAATGTACGTATCGAATCTTATTGCAAAATTGACCAGGCAGTTATTTTGCCAAACACAACAATCGGTGAAAACTGCCGTTTGAGTAAAGTTGTAATAGACCGAGGATGTGTAATTCCTGCTGGTACTGTAATTGGCGAAGATCCGGAATTAGATAGCAAGCGTTTTTCGCGCACTGAAAGTGGTGTAGTGTTAGTTACTAGCCAGATGTTGGCAAATTTATAATTAATTGTAAATAATAAGAATAATAATAGGAGCAAATAATGCGCGTTTTGCATGTGTGTAGTGAACTATATCCAATTTTAAAGACCGGTGGTCTTGCCGATGTTGCAGGTGCACTACCGCCTGCGTTAAGTGAGCTTGGTGTAGATAGCCGAATACTAGTTCCTGGTTTTCCGGCTTTTATGGCTGCTATTCCTGAAAAAAGTTTAGTAGCGTCTTTGCCTGCTATATTTGGGGCAGATTCAATAACAATTTACGCAAGTAAGCTGCCTGATACTGAAATAACTATTTATATTATTGATGCACCAGGGCTTTATGACCGCCCAGGCAATCCATATTCTGATGAAAATAACCAGGCATATCAGGATAATTATCGCCGATTTGCCTTACTTGGCTGGGTTGCTGCTCGGTTCGCAGAAGGAATTGATTCAAAATGGACGCCGGAAGTAATTCATGGCCATGACTGGCATGCCGGTTTAACCCCAGCTTATCTTAAGGCTAGTGAGCTTGCAACAGGTAGAAAATTGGCAGGTTCAGTTTTTACTGTACATAATTTGGCATATCAAGGTGTATTTCCATCACAGATATTTAGCGAACTTGATTTGCCAAACAGTTTTTTTAGCATTTACGGGTTAGAGTTTTATGGCCAAGTATCGTTTCTCAAGGCTGGGCTATATTTTGCCGATAAAATAACTACCGTTAGTCCTAGCTATGCTAAAGAAATCCAAACTCTTGATCAAGGTTGCGGCCTAGATGGCTTACTTAGCCATCGTAAAAATGATTTACATGGGATATTAAATGGGGTAGACCAGGCAATTTGGAATCCAAGTGTAGATCCTATTATTGAAGCTAAATATTCTGCCAAATCCGTTGCCGGGAAACTTAAGTGTAAGACGGCTTTACAAGAAATGATGGGCTTAACGGTACAAAATGATACGCCATTATTTGGAGTGGTAAGTAGGTTAACCGAGCAAAAAGGACTTAATTTGGTTTTAGCCGGCCTAAATGAAATCCTTAAACGCGGAGGACAAATTGTCATATTAGGCAGTGGCGATAAGTCTATGGAAGAAGCATTTAAATCGGCAGAAGCCATGCATCCGGGATCTATTGCAGTTAAGATTGGTTATGATGAAGAATTAGCACACCGTATCGTGGCAGGTAGTGATGTGATTTTGGTTCCTTCGCGATTTGAACCATGCGGATTAACCCAGCTATATGGGCTAAATTATGGTACCTTGCCGTTAGTTAGGGAAGTTGGCGGCTTAGCTGATACCGTTATTGATTCTTCATTAGAAAATCTTGCTGATAGTGTTGCTACAGGCTTTGTCTTTAATGACTTTACTGCTAGTGATTATTTACGGGCATTACGCCGCGCATTTGCCTTATTCCAACGTAAAACTGACTGGAAAAAAGTGCAAAAATGCGCAATGCAACAACAATTCGGTTGGGATAGCTCAGCCAGTAAATATCAGGAACTCTACCAGGAAGTAGCGGTTAATTAACGAATTCAAAATGTAGTCCCAATCTTCATGGGATCGGGATTACATTCTTGCTACTTGCTATTTTTTAGCAATTTATTTACTAACCTTTTTGGAAAGACTTGAATAATCACTATTAAACTATTAATTCAATAGAATAAGGATGCATATTTTGTTCACTATCTTTGTCCTTCCGTGAGTTGACATTTACAATACCTTTATTTTCATTGGCTGCATTTTTATGACCGACATGACCATGAACCTGTTTTAGTTCAAAGAAATCATTGAATATTTCCATCTCAGCATAATTTAAGTGTTTATTAAAATTACTCATTGCCCGCGAATTATATACTTCTATCGAAGATATTGAAATTTGAATTGTATTATAAAATTTATTAAATGCTAAATGATGTCGAAGTCCTGTTTTATTGTATTTATTAGCTAGTTTATTAATATTTTCTAATAACCACTTATGCTTTTTTTCACCACTATAATCAGTTAGGTAACTTGGTACCTGGATTGTACCAAAGGCCGTATGAATAGTTGTTTTCTCCTTATCCATATACACCCCATGATGAGTAAAGAGAACACCTCTTTTGATAATTCCCGGAGTCAAGGAAGTATAAATTGTTCTTGCAAACTCTTTTGAAATAGGCTTTCCATTATTGAATTTAATCGCGCCACAGCCAAACTTATAATCATTAGCTCTTATTTCATGGTGCGAATCATGATTACCTTGCAAAAATACTTTACCTAGAACAAGAGTAATCTTGTGTAGTAATTTGAGCATGCATGGAAAACTTAATGACAGTCTGTCAAACAAGTTATCGCCCATGAAAATAATATCTTTCAAACTCTCTGGATTAACAATTTTGCAACATTCAACCAGTGCCTCAAAATTATCCTGCAAATTTTTGTCTGATTGGAACTTAATGAATTGTTTTTTTCTTTCATTAGGGATAGGTGAACATTCCTTAATTAATTTATGTTCAGCCTTTATAAGAGCGGCTAGTTTAAGCAAGCCACTTTTAGGCAGAATCAATGTTTCAGATGAAAGTAAGCTCAAGAAGATACGTGCTGCGCTGCCATCGCCATCGCCTATAAGTACAAATTGACAGCTGTTATTGGCTTCAGCAGAGTTGAACTTGCTTACTGATTCCGGAGTATGTATATCTTGAAATGTAGTTAATACATTTATAATTCCAGGGAGCTTTGCCAATTCTTCTAAAGCCGATTTTCCGGTTAGGAAGTTTTCTTGCAGAATATAGGTTTTAGTTCCAAATACGCCTAAAGCTCCATGGCCTTTGCCGCGAATTTCCTGACCATCACTTCGTACAAGGCTTTGTAGATACTTTATTGCAACTTTATATGACTCTGTCGCTCCTATATGTAAAAATAAAGAACGATGATCATCGCGCAATTTTGTTAGTACGTCTAAAATCAAGCAGATACGTTTGTTATTATTATCTCTTGAACTTATCGGTTTATCTAACTCTTTTTGTATATTTTTTATTTCATCTTCTGATAGTTCCATACCTTTAATTGCATTTAATATAATTTGCTTATCGCCTGAGGTGGCAGTACTAGCTTTGGTATTTTGATCACGATATAATTCTAAAATATATTCACAACTCTCTAAAGTAGAAGTATCATTATTTTGTCCATATAAAATAGGATTATTCCTAAAATTATTAAGAATACACGACATATAATTCTCCATTAAGTTTTAACATCTCAATACCGGACACTTTTGTATTTGATATTATATGCAATAGTCAATTTTGTTAGATTTATTATGGAGGAAGCTTAATTTATAACTCAAATATTCCAAATATAAGACTTTGTAATTATTCATTGGCTATTGGTTGATGCCTCGCGAGACTCCAAGAGTTCAACAAATAACGCCAATTCATAAACAAAGTCTAATATTCTCCATAATTCGTATAAATTAAGCCTCACTCATAATAAATCAATTATAAAAGAAATCCCTTTTTACAATAGATCTAGTGTCCGGTATTAAGTTTTAACATATACATGCTAAGACATAAAATAACATTTATTGTATTAAAATAGCAAAGACAAAATTGTCAGCTCTTAGCCGCTGTATTCTTTTGGGGAAATTGTGACATCAACGCAGGGATGGGGGAAATGTTTTATAGGTAAATTGAATGCTGTTAGTTGAATTAATTGCGATATCTAAACTTGTAGATGCCTCCATATAGCTTATTTTTTGACTTGCCAATTGATCATTGCTATCTATAATACCTTTTATTATTCTTAAATATAGTCTAATTGGCTTTGCTTGGTCTTTAGGTAATTCTACTATCATGGTAGAAACATTCTGATCACTATTTGGATGATTTCTATTCCTACGTTCAGGATGGCTATTAAAAGTCCTAAAAATACTGTTATCTTGATAGGTGTTTGGGTATCCTTTATCAAAAGCCGCTGGTGGTGCATCATCAAAAGCTTGGGTATCTAGGCTAAACTTAATAAATTTATTTAAATTTAAGTTATTCAAGTTTTCATTCAACAATTGCATTATTCGAGCTAAGCGATAATAAGACGTTTGCTGATCAATTCTAGGTGTCAGATTATATTTAGTTAGTACCGGAATTATATAATGATTAGTTTGTGCAAATGTTGTTATCTTATTTTCATGGCTACGCTGATATGGGGTACAGCTATAATCATTATTTAGGCCAATCTCGCAAATCATGGCTTTATCTCGATCAGCAAAGATGTAGTTAACCGGAGTGCTATTGTAAAAGAGGGTTTTAGAGTTTGTTTTAATGCTGTCTACACTTTGGTAATTAGCTAATATTTTTTCCATTACTTGATAATAAGGAACTTTTGCTTGGCGCATATTCAGTGGCAGGGTAGAGGCAAAAGTCATAAACGCCACCAACCCTGTTTGATTGACTCCCATTTTTATTATATACTTATTGTCAAACTCATTATCGCCATATAGGCCAAAAAATTTGTATTTTCCTAAATTTGCCTTAGACACAAACTTTTGGTTGCCGGGAAAATAATCACGGTTTTTGGCAATCAATAATTCATTAGGCTTTATAGCTCCCCAAACGGTACATGAATAAGCGGAACTGATTGAGCCAATTGTTAGATATAAAGCTGGAAGAATAAAATACATTTTCATAGTCGGTATACCAAAGTTTAATACCGGACACTTTTACCAAATGAATTGCAAAATGCATGTAGTATCAAATCAATAGTGTCCGATAATGAGATTCCAAAGCATAGATAAATTGTATTATATATTATCAAAGAGTATGGATAAACTACTAAACTTCGACAAAAAATTACTACTTCTTAACTACTTTTACGATAGATTAAGCTCAGAAAGATAAAGCTACAAATAAATAGTAATATCAAATAGATCTCCATAAACGCGGTTACATTTTTCACTACTACAAAGCTCATTATATAAGAAGAGATACCTGTTACTGCACCGTTTAACAGATACATAATAGCAGTTGCAGTGCCAGCTATATGGCTAAACATCGATAACCCCTTACCCATCGATAATGGATAGATTATACCCGAAGCAAAGAACATTATTAAGCTGCTCATTATCATCAAAACTAAACTATTATTAGTAAATATACTAATAATTACTGCTATTAGCTGCAATATGATAATAACCACAAGTAAGCTTTTTAGTATTTGATTAATGGAGTACTTAGTCAATAAGAATTTGGCAAGCATCGTTGCTATCAGAAAACTAATACCCATAAACAAAGCTAATCTACCAAAGTAAACCGGTGAATGGTGAAGAATTACTTGAATTAGAAAGGGGGCAGAACTATGAAAAGCAATAATTAGCGAATAAGATATCCCCATTATTAAAGGTAAGCCGATAAAGACCGGATTTGAGATTACTTCAAAAATATTCTTCTTAATAATGCTGAATTTAAGTGGGTGACGGTTAAAGTGGGTTTCTGGTACAATAAAGTAGGTAGCCATAAAACTAAGGCTGCTGATCCCTGCAAAAAAGTAGAAACAAGACTTCCAGCCAAAATAATATTGTAAATAACCACCAATAACTGGTCCAAATACTGGACCAAGCCCCCACATCATACCAATTACTGTACCTAATGGCACTAGCTTTTCTTTGGGTAGGATATCCGAAAAAATTGAACGTAACAATACCGCTGCGGCTCCGCTCGTTATGCCTTGCAGCAACCTGGCAACTAAAACTATTGATATTTTAGGATATATGATTGGTAAAATACTCACAAGGATAAATCCGAATAGGGCAATCCGAATTAGTTTTTGCCGCCCTAAAGCATCAGCTAAAAAGCCAGTGAAAAAGTTGCCAATTGCAAAACCAACTACAAAGCAAGTTATGATATTTTTGGCTACTCCTTCTGTTACATGTAAGTCATTGGAAATCGCAGGTAAAGATGGCGCAATTAAATCAACGATCATGCCAATAATTGGCATGATCGAGAGTAGAGTCCAGACGATCAGCTTGGTTTGCCTTGGTGAAATATTTATATTTTTACTCATTATTATTTGGTCCTAAAAGGTAGTGATAATTATGCCTATACTCTTTATGAATACATCTATTCTAATTTAAAAGATGCTAAATATTAATTTACCTAAAAATTTATCCTACTAAATTAGCATGCTAATATAGAGGTAAATAAGGATTAAATTTCTCCGTGTTTTTATAAAATATACAATATGTTACACTAAAATTTAGGTTATCAAAAATGTAACATATTCATTAAAAATAGAATTTTCGAAAATATTTTCCACTTGTAACAATGTTGAATACTCAACTATACTTTCCACCTATAGCTGTATTATATCTAAAATTAAATTAGTTATCGATTAGCTTTGTCAAATAATAATTAATTTCAGTAATGGACTTTTTAAAATTCGGGGGAGTCATCATGAAAAAATTTGCAATATTCTTCTTCACCACAGTTTCTGTATGTATAATGGTTTATTTTGCCAACCGCTGGGCAGATAACCATATTGGATCTTTATTGCCTATAAATTTAGTGTTCCTACAAGCTACTTATCATTGGCTAGGCAGTGAAATACACACTCATTTAATCGCTAAGTTGTTGAAATCAAAAATTTATATTGCTGTTATCCATTATATCAAACAAAATAATCTGATACGTAAGCTATTTAATAAGATAGTGTTAGCGATAACTTTTAAGCTGGCTAAGGTTTCAACGTTTAATTTTATGTCCTCTGCGCGTTGCCATATGAAAAAACAGAAGTAATATCTAGCAGCAGATGATTACCCCTGTTTGAGTTCAAATTACTAGAAAATCTATTATTACAATAGTTTTTCAAGTTGGGCTTTGACTAAGTGGACCCTAACACCATATACCACTTGGAGGTTTTGTTTATCTAGTTTAACTATCCCCAGCGAACCTGTTTTTTTGAGGCTAATTTCATCAATTAAGTCAGTGTCTTTAAGTACGATTCTAAGCCTGGTAATGCAATTATCTAATGAGATAATATTTTCTTTGCCACCTAGAGCAACTAAAATCGTATTTGCGAGGTCTTCTTTAGATAAGACGCTATTTACCGTATTTGTATTATTAGTAGCTACTGTTGAAAAACTAGGGGCTTCGTTGTTAGCAACTATTTGATCGTTATTAATTTCCCGGCCAGGAGTCTGCAAGTTAAACTTAACAATAACTAGCTTGAATGTAAAATAATATAGTAAAAACCAGATTACCCCAATAGGAAAAACCAGATACCAGTGTGTTCTGGTACCCTGTAAAATACCAAAAACAACTAAGTCAATTAAGTTACCATCGGTATTGCCGATGGTAACATGTAAAAGCGACATTACCATAAAACCCAGGCCAGTGTATACGGCATGAATTAAATAAAGATAAGGAGCGGTAAATAAAAATAAAAATTCCAACGGTTCGGTAATTCCAGCAACTACACAGGCGATTACACCTGAAATTAAGACTCCTTTGATTTGAGGCCGCTTTTCAGGATCGGCTGCGTGATAAATTGCTAAAGCAGCACCAGGCAAACCGAACAGGAAGGTTGGCATTTTACCTTGAGATAAAAACTGGGTGGCTTTAGCGTTAAATGCTTGTGTTGAAGGATCTGCTAGCTGGGCATAGAAAATATTTAAAGCACCATATACCATATGGTTGTTAACTAGCATTTCACCGCCAGCGGGAGTAAAGCGCATGATGGCAACAAGGATATGATGTAAGCCAAAAGGTAATAGTAATCGTTCACCCATTCCGAAGAAAAATGGGGCAAATACGCCAGTATGGCCTAAAGCACGGCCAAACCCATTAATGCAATTACTAATTGGCGGCCAAATGAAAGGTAACAATAATCCCACTAAGGCTAAACAAGCGGCGGTGACAATTGGGACAAAACGAGCGCCAGAAAAGAAAGATAACGCGTCGGGTAACTTGACATTATAAAAACGCTCATGTAACTTATAGACTATTAACCCAGAAATAATACCGCCTAATACGCCCATGTCTACGGTTTGAATTCCAAGAATTATAGTTTGCCCATGATTTACTAAATCACTACTTGCCAATAAGGCAAGCTTAGTCAGCATGAAATTTGCTGACGAGTGCATCATGTAATAACCCACAAAGCCGGCAAAGCCAGCCACTCCTTTTTCGTACTTAGTTAGCGCAATAGGTATTGCTATTGCAAAAAGCGCAGGCAGGTTTTGAAATCCGAATGAACCTATTACGCCTAAATACTGGGCAATAAAGCTAATTACTGGATTTTTTAGAAAAGGCAACAAATTAATCAGTTGCGGCGAGCTAAGTGCAGAGCCTATTCCAAGAGTAATACCAAGAGCAGATAATAGCGCTACTGGCAACATAAAGGCCTTACCTAAGTTCTGGAAAAAATCCATTGAAATCATTTTATTCATATTATACTCCACTATCGGCAAATGCCTGGTTTAAATCACTAATTATGGTTTGACTGTCTTGGAGGCCTAAAGCAAGCCTGATAATTAATCCTTCACAGTTATCTTGTTTCAGTTTAGACAAGTCATCAACCATAACTAGATTCTCAAACCCACCCCAGCTAACGGTAATATAAAACGTCTTAAGGGCATTAATAAATATCTTCACCCTGGAAGATTCTTTACAATTAAGTTTTATGGATAACAGCGAAGTTATTCCACTTGATTGACTATAATAGGTTTCTTTATCGTGTGCATTATAGCAAAGCGGATGTAATACCTCTGCCACTTGTGGAGCTTTGGATAAGAAGTCTACAACATCTAAAGTGGTTTTATACAAGCACTCAAGCCTTGCCGGTAAAGTTCTTAGACCTCTAAGTATTAAAAACGCATCATTTGGGCTTAAGACAGAACCAGATAACTTGTATCCATATTTATCTATTTTTTGTAGCAATTCGTTAGATGTGATAACAGCACCGGCTAAAATATCACTATGTCCGCCAGTATACTTTGAAAGAGAATAAACAACAATTTCAAACCCTAAGGTTAAAGGCTTTTGGAGTAGGGGAGTCAAACAAGTATTATCTATAATAGAAATAATATTATGCTTTTTGGCTATTAAACATAATTTACGCAGGTCGACTGATTTAAAGGAGAGAGTGCCGGGAGATTCAGTATAGATTATTCTAGTATTGGGTTTAATCAAACTAGATAATTCATCCAAGCTATCTACTATGTCATGGCTAATGCCGTAGTTTTGCATAAGAAGCATAAAGTCACGGGTAGGTCCATAGACGTTATTAATAATTATTACATGATCTCCGGATTTTAGTAGCGAGAGAAAAGTTGCACTAATTGCACCCATTCCCGAGCTAAAAACTCGGCAGGCTTCACCTTGGTCAAGTTTGGCCAATTTACTTTCTAATAGTCCTGTAGTGGGATTATTGCCACGGGAATAACAAAACGCCTGTTTTTTTTTATCCCGATAGTCTATAAAGTCCTCGATTGTAGTAAAAGCGAAAATCGAGGTTTGAAAAATTGGCTGGTTTAATGCTCCCGCAAAGTGCGGAGGGTCTATCAAGCAAATATCTTTATCATGTGGAGATATATAAAACATTTAAAATCTCTTAAAAATTAACAAATGTTAAAGTAAAAAGTCAAATATCGGTAGGGGCTAAGGATAATTGCGTAAGGTCGTTGCGTGTTTGGCATTGTGCATGAATTTCGTAGTTGGAATACCAATTTTAGCATTTTTCTTAATGAAATAATGCAAGATTAACTTAATTAATAAAAAACAAAATTCATGTTGCAAATGAGAATCATTCTCATTTATAATCGTTGACTCAAATTATTAATCACTAGAATCATTTTTGTTAAGGGGTTAAAATGAAAAAAGTATTACTGCTATGCCTGGTTGTTATCGGCACTTGGAGTCACGCAGCAGAGGTTCCGCTTTGCGCTTTGCCATTAGGCAATAATAGTAAAACAGTTATTGATAATGCTAAAGTTGAAGGCGACCCTGATCCTGGTTGTTCTGAAGTCTATAATGCTGCATTGGCAACTGCCAAAGCAACAAAATCTAATATTAATTTAGTTAATAGTAGCCAAGTTCCCCCTCAGTTAAGTGTGGGTACAGTATATTTACAACCTATTGATATGGTGCCTGCTGGCATGATGTTGCCAAGAAATAAATCTGATATTCATCTTGAAATAGATATTCATGCCAAAGCTAATTTAAAGTCGCGTGGTTTTGCACCAGGAGATTGGCTGCCAAATGCAATAGTTACTTATACTATCCAGAAAATTGGTAGCCAGGCACCACTTAACTGCGGCTTAGACCGGACAACCAAGAAATTAATTAAATCTTGTAACTTAATGGCTATGGTAGCTTCCGATGGAGCACACTATGGTGATAATGTTAAACTTGACGGGCCTGGTTTCTATGTTGTGACATTCGATGCCAGAACTGATCCAATGCGCTTTGGCTGGCATACCGATACTGATAGTAAAATCCTTGGGACAGAATTTGTTGACTGGAAATTCACGCAAAGCTATGTATTTAAATATACTGGAATAGGCAAAAAAGGCGGATATTAGGATAAAAACATTATGTTAAAAAAAATTTATATTCTCACCTTCATTCTATTTGTCATACTAATTGCGCCGGCTTATGCTAATAATGTGGGACCGATTACGGTTAACGCAACCATAACAGCAAACGAAATTAAATTTGACCCTGAAATAATACCTGAAAATACGCCATTTATAATACACGTAATAAATAAAGCTGGGGCGCCTGTAGAATTGGAAAATTCTGATACTTCGGTAGAAGTATATGCCGGGATGGATAAGACTTTCAAAATAGGGTTAAATGCAGGGAAATATAAGTTTTTTAATGACTTTAATGCAAAAACTAAAACTGCTGAGCTTACTGTGGCAAACCAGACCCAATTCACAGCCAATATAAAGGCTGTAAGCGCCAATTATTTAGGAAGACCAACGGAGCTACTAGGGAAAACTGTATTAACTAATCGGGGGTCTTCTATTGCCGAAGTCACATTTATTATGTGGCGTGAGAGCATTGAAGCTTTATTGGTTGTCGGAATTGTTTTTAGCTGGCTTAAGCAGATGAAAACCGGTAAACGTGAAGGTATGCTGTTTTTGGGGCTTGGGATTATACTTGGAATAATGTCAGCTATGTGCTTAGCTATCGTTTTGATTAAGTTAAGCAGTGGACTTAGCAGGAACGCAACAGAATACTTACAAGCGAGTTTAACTTTCCTAGCGGCATTGATGATAGTATATATGGTCAAATGGATGCGTGAAAATGGTAAAAAGCTTAAATCAGAAATGCACTCTACTTTGGTTAAAGGTGGTTCAAGACGGTGGAATTTATCCATTTTAATTGTTGTAGCTGTAGCTATCGCAAGGGAGGGCAGTGAAGCCGTTATTTTTATATACGCTTTAGGCTTTGGTGAACATGGTGTCATAACTATCAGCATGTTCACGGCTGTAGTCGTGGGCATGCTCCTGGCTGTCGTTACCGTCTATCTACTATCTTTGGGCAATAAGATATTCTCGTGGCTCTATTTTTTTAAAGTAACAGAAATATTACTATTACTCTTAGGCGGCGCAATGCTTTTAAACTGTATCGATATTCTCGTAACTGCTAATGTATTACCAGTACTTAAAGCCCAATTTTGGGATACTTCGTCCATTTTAAGTGATGGGGGGCTACTCACTCCTTTACTCTCTAGTTTAATAGGGTATCGAGCTACACCTTCCTTGATTGATGTATTAGTTTATGCTATTTATTGGATTGGGGTACTTTACTTTATAAGGACAAAGAAAATGCACTCCAAAAAGGTAATCTCGTGAATAAATTACTTATGGGTATCGGTAACTATTTAGCGGTTCACCAGCGGTTTATTAAGACTTTGCAATGGATAATCATTTTATTTTATGCTGCGTTAATTATTATTCCAAGCATATTGCCGTTACCGGATGATTCAGCTACGTTATTCAAAAATTTAACCGTATTTGCCCAATTTCTCTTTTGGGGTTTATGGTGGCCTTTTGTATTATTAAGTATTGTATTATTTGGCCGGATGTGGTGTGGAATACTTTGCCCCGAAGGTGCGCTTAGTGAGTTTGCCAACAAGTATGGCCGCAAAAAAGCCATCCCTAAATGGTTGAAATGGGGTGGGTGGCCGTTTGTATCTTTTTTGCTAACTACTCTCTATGGACAAATGACAAGTGTATACCAATACCCTAAACCTGTATTGTTAGTACTTGGTGGGTCAACATTAGCTGCAATACTAATAGGTTTTATTTATGGTAAGTCCAGCCGGATATGGTGCAAATATTTATGTCCAGTAACCGGCGTATTTGCTTTACTTGCGCGCCTAGCGCCATTCCGCTTTCAGCCGAATAAGGATATTTGGCATGATTTTCCAATTAAAAAGGTGATTCCTATCCATTGTCCTACCGTACTGCCTTTACGAACAATGACTGGTTCGGCTGAGTGCTTGATGTGTGGGCGCTGTAGTAATCATCGAAAAGCAATTAAACTTAGGATACGTTCACCAAACGAGGAAATCCTTAAATACGGGCAAGAAAGTCAGAGTATCTGGAGCAGCCTTTTGGTTATTTATGGATTATGCGGAGTTGCTCTTGCTGCTTTCCAATGGACTAATAGTTTCTGGCTTGACCATTTACGCGATGTTATTGAATCATGGCTATTAGTGCATAATGTTATGTGGCTATTTAAAACTAATGCACCGTGGTGGATATTTACCAATTATCCTACACAAAACGATGTCTTTACCTGGATTTTTGGAGCTGAGCTGGTCGGTTATATACTCGGAGTCGGCTTTACATTTGGAACTTTAATAATTATCACACTTAGTTTAGCTTCATTTATTGCTAACTATAAATTAAGGTCCAAGGTATTTAACCATTTGAGTCTGGCGTTAATTCCGCTTGGTGGTTGCAGTGTTTTTGTAGGCTTATCTGCTTTGACTGTTAGCTTGCTACAGAAATATGCCAATATCGGGTTTTTATGGATAAACGAATTTAAAGCAATCTTATTGGGACTTGCTACTGTTTGGAGTTTATACCTGGCATATAGAATAATAAGCCAGTATACAAATAAATTTTGGCGAAAAGTTGTCGCTATATTAATGCTTATCGTGGCGCTTGCTATAGTTGAT
This sequence comes from uncultured Neisseria sp., assembly GCA_964386295.1. Taxonomy (GTDB): domain Bacteria; phylum Pseudomonadota; class Gammaproteobacteria; order Burkholderiales; family UBA11063; genus Aquella. The sequence goes on along the minus strand of CAYLRR010000025.1, from coordinate 6,049 downwards.
TATTCCTGGGTTTTGGTATTACATGTTTGGGTAATTAAAGCTGACAGTATCCCATGGAATACTATGTGGGAAAATTTCTAAGATAGAGAGGCTTTCTTGAATTACTTAAGCCCTAGCTAAAACCTAGCTAAAAATATGGGCTTAAGTAAAAATCTTTTTTCCACTATCTGTAAAGTATGATAATGGTTAAAAGCTATGCATCTAAAACATATGAGAAATTAAATAAATTACAGCTAGCACGCTAAATGGCACTCCAAGTAGCCAGGCAAGAACATATTTTCCCATTTTCTTTCTCCTTGCAAATGAGCAAATTCATTTTTAAACATGCAAAACTAGCTGTTCCTTATTTTTTCTAGATAGTTATAAAAAGTCTAGTTTTACGTTTGATAGGAGAAATTGTACTTGGTTTTATGGCTTAGTTTCACTGAGGATATTTGTCGTAATGTTTACCCTTAAAATCAGGGCTACTATTCACGTTAAGTAAAATATTAATTATAAGCGGTGTTTGGTATATCCTGAATTTATTAGAAATCGGTAGGCTGTCATTACCGAATCCGGTATCTCTTGTTTAATCTGATAATTTTTAGCCGGGTAGACGATAATTCGTTCTAAATCGCCAACCATTTCATTAATCAACTCTTCGATGCTATAATCTTCGGCAATATCTGTTAAATCGTGATGGGGCGCTGATACTATAACTGGCAACGATTGCCAATGTGCCATGAAAGTAGCATATGCTCTTCGGGTAGTTTGTGGTTTAGTAATTAGGATTATTTCATTTATATTTGGCAAAAATTCTTCGATTATTTTTTTTGCAAATAAGATATTTTCGCCAATATTACTTGCTTTTGGTTCAAGGATAATATCATTTTTATCTACTCCAAAGCTAATAGCGTGTTCCTTAAATATTTCAGCTTCACTTTTATCCCAACGGCCAATTGTCCAGTTTCCGGCATTTCCAGAAAAAATAATTTTAGACGCATAATTTTGTAAATATAGATCTGCCGCATGTTTAGCAACACGTAGATCATAACTGCCTAGACCAAGAATAGCTCGTGGGACTTTACCTTGGGTTAAATTATCCACTATTAAATGATAATTCCATAGAGTTTTTGCTGCAATTAATATCTTATTGTCTAACATCATTTTGCCTAAAATAGAAAAACCCAGCATTAAAGACTTTTCTTTGCAGCCGGGTTATTTTCTTATCATCATGAATTAGGTAATTATAGATTATGGGGATCAAATTGTCAATAGCATAATTCCAAAAAAATAAGGCTTTCAAAATTCATACAGATTGATTAACCATTTTAATGGATTTTTTACTTTTAGCATAATTCATAAAATTGCGTAATGTCAGCTAATACTATAATAAACAGATTTTAAACGAAGCAATGTAGCTAAGATAGTCACTTTATAATGGGATTTACTGTTATAAACTCATTATGCTAAGTAGGTAACAATCTCAATACCAGACATTTTTATCGCCAGAGATTAGTAAATCGTGATTTATTATAGATTAATTTATTCGTAAGAGTGCTTTATATATAACTCAAATATGAAGGATATAAGAATAAATTTTAACTGTGTAAATCCCAGTTGTGCGTAACATGAAATAAAAATATCCGGTATTGAGGTAACAACTATATCAATTTTGGGAAATAATAAAAGTAACTTCTAAATAGTAGGTAAATTAATGTTTAGAACCAGAAGCATCCATTTTTCTCCTTCTAGCAGATGGGATGGTTTTTTTCATTCCAACGAAAGAAACCGGTTACATTTAGATAAGCATCAAATTCAAAGAATAATACAGGAACTCGAAACAATTATTGTATCTAATAATAATTATGAATACTTAATTGCCGACTATATAGATAAGTTAGACTACAATGAATTCAATAATACTTGTCTTGCCTTATTTCATACTGAAGACATTAATCCCCCTCAGATCTATAATTTTATTTTTTCCTTTGACGCCAAACAGAAATTAGTACTACGGTATTTGATAACAAGAATTAAAAGGAGGATTCAGCAAGATAATTTACTCACTAATGATAATAATTTTAATAATTTGCGGACTAATTTAATCAGTGATATTGGATTAGCTGAAGAATATTTAAGCGATGACTACTCTATTCCAAATTGCCAAAAATCGGCAAAAATAATTGCAAAACAGTTAAATAAATGCACTCTGGAAATTTCTTCTATAGTCCATAATTGTAAAATAGGCAGCCTGGATAAACTGAACTATCTGGAAGCGTTACCAATCACTTATCTTAATAAAATTTTTGCAAATGCTTCACCTGTTGCTGCGTCATTTACTGTTCATAATAATAATGAAAATTTTGGACTAGCTTCAATTTACAATCAACTAGCATTAATTGGAGCAGGTTCTTGCTGGGCTATTGCCCAACAATGTTATTTTAATATTTTCCTTGCTACGCGCCAAGCTCTTGGGATAAAAAAGCGCTATCTTCTGGCATTGATAAAAGAATATTATAGGCAAGGTTGTGCTTTAACTTTTTATCAACAAAAATATATTGCAAAATTTTTTGCCATTAAGAGGGGAGGCTTAGTTGCTAATCTATTTACAATGGAAACACAAAGTTCAAAAGAGTATAAAAACATTCTAAATAGTGCTAAAAAACCTTGTCAAGAAGGTTATACAGCCGTTAAGGAGTTATTAGTTGATCCGACAGACGAATTAAAATTCTTTTATGAGATAAAATCAGAACTAAAAAAAATGCTTGGAACAGGAGAGCTTGCTCAGCTAACTGACTATCTATTAAATTTAGATAAAAGTCAACAAAAAATGCTTCAGCAAATTGCATTTAAATTAAAAACTACAGCTATTCGCGGTAATTTACTTACTCATGTTTTAATCTTAGCTTTTGGTATTAGCAAAACTAAGTTAGATTCTATTGCAGCAGAAGACTTGCAGCTACCTAAGCTAGCTCGTATAGTTATAGAGATCTATCAAAAAAATGAAGAAGTTGTAAAAATTAAGAGCCTATCCTACACTGAAATATATGTTTATATCAATAGGTTAAAATTAAATAACTATCAGCAAATGCAGGGTAAATTGAATATAGATTATGAGGCAGTAATATTAAACTCTTTACAAAATATAGTTCTTGGAGTTTCTTTAAATTTAAGGCTTAATCGCAAACAAAAAGATGACTTGATTATGCTATTAAATACTGAATTGGAAAAAGTTGTTAAACAGTCTTCTAGTCGTCCATTATTTTATCAAAATTTATTTCTTGGAATAGCTGCCTATAGCTTTAGAAACTTAGCAAAAGTGGAAAAAATTTTTGATCCTTTTGCTCAGAAAAATCAAATTTCAACAGGCGGGGCCTTAAGTTCGGCTACAGGCTGGGCTTGCTATTCATTGGCAAGCCCATTTAGTAAGGCTATTAATAATAGGTCAAGGCAGACTCTAAAAAGTGGAAATAAAATATGCTCCCTAGATAATTTAAGATTTCTTGATCAAGTAATCAATTTAGAAAAGCATTTATTATATAAAAATGAGCCACAACTTGATTTTAATCCTGGTACTGATCAGAATCTAATCCTTGATGAAATAATTGATAAATTTGTTAACTATTTAAAACAGGGTGAATTTGAATTATTAATCAATCTTATCCGCGAATATTCAAAGAATAATCCATTATTGCTATATATGATATTTGCAGCTGAAGTAGAAGAGGTGCTATTTCTAAATCTAATAGTAGAAAACATCCCGTTGAAATATACAAGATTAACCATTCAATGCTGGTGTGACTGTAGTTATCAGTACATAAGATATACTGACTTAGAATGGTTTAAAAAGCATAATATTAATATTACTAGTTTTGAATCCTTGGCTAATCTGTCTGAGAGGGATTTTAGGCTATTAGCGTGCCGTAAAGATTTTAATGACCGCCAAACTGCTTTAGCTGCCATATTCCGAATTATACCTTTTATACTAGCAGATAGTGACAAGCGAAGAAAAGCCTATAAGCTACAATATTTGACTTCATTAATCAAAAAAGCCAAGAATGACCGAAGTTCACATTGGTATGAATTATTTAAGGCAGATCCGCAAGTTAAAAAGTATACTAAGATAGGCTTAAGGGTGGCTATATTTTTTCTAATTTGTTTCGTGAGTTGTTTGCTTGTCGGCTTGCCTTGGTATATTCTTGTTGCTGTACTTGCATTCTTATTCGTACTCGAATATGTAACTCTAAGATCTACTAGTATAATTCTTTGCGCCCCAAAAAAAACTAAAGAATATCAGCTTAGCAAGAAATTGCTGTCATTAGTACATTCGTTATCTTTTCCTAACCAAGTCGAAATAATAGCTAGATTGAAGAAATCAACTGCAGAGATTAGATATAAACCTATGTTAAAAGTAATTAAAGCAGGTGAAGAGAGAAATTTCCTTGCAACAAACTTAATTGTAAAAGGTAAGAATTTAGCAGATTTTTTTCGCTCAGGTCCTTTTCTTTCACGTGATTACTTATCTGACGAAGAAACCTATATTGCAAGGCTAGATAAAATCGCTGAATTAGCAAATAGCCAAAATCAAGAAAATATAGCAATTACATATTTAAGCAAAGTGATAAACCGGATAACTGATGAAGGAACTGGCAAATATTATAATAGTATAGCTCTTATGCGGGTAGTACGCATCATCTATTTATCGAAATTAGGTATCGCATTAAAATTAAAACTACTCGGATCTATAACATTTTTATTTAGTGAACGAGCATTGATTATTGCAAAAAGCCAATCTATTGAACGAGATTTTTTACGGCGTAAAAATTACTTTATCCCAGAGGTTTTTGCCGGGATCGCCGATTCCATTGAGAGTATATTTTTTGCGCCTAAAATTACTTTAAGGCCGCTATACCGGACGCTATTTGGTGGTGGATTTGACTTGGTAAGTAGTCTAGTTTTATCCTGTATGGCTAACAAATCGGGAGTTAAAAATAATACTACCAGCTTTAATGATAACCTGAAATTTTTAAAATATGTACTTGTTGATTTATTATTGAAACTTGAACTTAATACAGATTTATCCCTACCAAGTAAAAATAAATTGGTTACTCAGATAGAACAACTATTACAATTGCAATCAGAAAGATGCTCACTTTTAAGAGAAAAGAGGTTTATTGAACTTTTTCGACAGCTTAGAAAACCTCCAATCCAAACAAATCTCTCCTAATAAATATCTAACTATAATCGAAAGATCATTAAATAATACATTATGTCAAAATTTTACAAACTAAATCAATATACTATATTATCTTAAGCATGATACTATCTATCTTACATTAAGAATGGCTTATTCCTTATTAACTACACAATATTAGGATAAAGTTGTACTTATTAATAATTAAAAACAAATCCTGGAGGAATGGTATCATGTCAAAATTATCGAACTGGTTAAATTTAAACGAAAAGTCTGATAAACATGGGCGAGAAACATATATTGAACCTTTCTTAAATATCCAGAAGGAATTTAATGATTTGTTTCGTAGAGTATATCGCGGGTCGCCAGCTACCTCTATCGATGCTGTTGAATATACTAATCGGGCTTTAGCGCCATATTGCGATATTGTTGATGATGAGGATCACTTTAAAGTTGAATTTGAAATGCCTGGAGTTGACGAAAAAAATATAAAGGTTTCAATTAAGAATGGTATTTTGACAGTTATTGGCAGTAAAGAAACCTCAAGTAAAGATGATGGTAAAAACTATCTAATGCGTGAGATAAACTATGGCTCTTTTGAACGGCAAATTGCTCTACCTGAAAATGTCGATCCTAGTAATGCTGAGGCTACTTTTAAAAAAGGGATGCTTTGGGTAAGTATTCCAAAAAAAAGCAATGATAAAAGTGAGATTCACGAATTAAATGTACAGAAGATAACAGATTAAACTAATTAAAATTATTATTTAAGAACAGCATCAAGCAACCAGATAAGCCATTGTACTGGCTTATCTTTTAATTAATGTGCGCCAGACATGGCGCACATCTAGGCGGTGTAAGTCCGCTGTTAGCCCC
>CAYLRR010000024.1:0-46013 GCA_964386295.1 uncultured Neisseria sp. | reverse complement strand
TGTCTGATTTAATGTTAAATTTTTAAAGATCTATTAAAAAGTGTCCGGTATTAAGATCTGCCCTTAAATCACAGCTAGACATTGTTTTTTTAGTAATAGTACATACCGGTGAGCCATTAGCCTTAACGACGATATCCAGATTACTTTGATTATCCAATGTCATGTTATAAGCAAAAACATTGGCACTTGCAATCATACCTAAAGTAGTAATTAGTTTTTTCATCATTATCTCCTTTGTATTTTAATTTGTATTAGCTTTTTATTAACGATATTCTAACCATTAATAAATAATATGCTAACCGTCCAAAAATGACGAGATAACGCCCATTTATTCTTGAAAGGAAACCGTGTAGAATTATAGGAGTAAAATGGGAATATTATTCAGACAAATAGCGATTATTTCCGAAATATATCGCGTAAAAACAAAGGCATGGAGATTACCGTCCACACCTTTTCACAAATTTTATTGACAATTAAAAAGCATAAATTTAACCTTTTTAATTGCTACCGAGCTTAAAAATGGCAAGCCGATTGCTAAAGCCAACAGTAATGCGTTTAGCACCTGGCTAAATTCAGTTTTAAGCACCATAAACTGCAGTACAAAAGTTATAATCGGTGTAAAACCCATAAGTAAAGAGAAAGTTTCCGAGCCAAATTCTTCAATACATAATTGGCCAAAATAAAGTGGTATCACTAAGGTGATTAATCCAATAAATATACTTTTAAATACAACTAAACTATCTAGCATTATATATTCGTGGCGGGCAATTACTAGCACTAGAGGGAAAAGCAACAATAACCAATAGCGAATTGCCAAAACCTCTTTAGAGCTCATTCCGCGGCTATTTAATATCTTCGAACTACGTAAATACCAATATAAAGAGAAACCGGTAATAAAGGTAGTAATTAACCCTAAAGTTGCTTTTAAAAGTGTATATTCACGGAACATATCAATATAGAAAAAGCCAAAAATAATGATAATTAATATAGCTTGGGCTAAGTAAGTTCTATTTGTGCTTTTAGTTGCCATAACCAAAGCACCACAAAGGCTTGGCCAGCCAAGATAAGTAAATACAAAAATAAAGGGCGTATAATAGATAGGGATGATAAAGCCACCTGCCCACATAATAGCTGTAGTCAGAATTACTTTTCCTGCACCTAAGGAAATTTCTTTGTTTTTAGCTACTTGGAAATAGGTTGCTTTGTTTTTGCCAAAGTTTAGTAGATGAAAGGCTATTACCGCAGTTAAAGCTGAAATAAGAATTAAAAGGTCATGATTAAGATTGCTACCCCAAAAGTGAATAATAATTGGTGCAAGGGCATTAAATAAAAGATACAAAATTAGATAAAACATTTTCTTCTCCAAATACTGGCTATTTAAGCCTTAGCCAAACATACTTATTCTAATGATAGGATTATAGTAAAATATTAGTATAATGCCTACCGTGTTTTTGCAGGGGTAACGAAGATGAGTAGATATTCAACTACCAATTTGATCAAATTTATCGAGCACATTCAGGCAACTGCCTTAATGCTACCATCCCAGATTATTGGGGTTAAAGACTTAAATTCTAGATATATCTATTGTTCGCCTAGCTATAAAGAATTACTAGGAACTTCACCCGCTAATGTTGTAGGCAAGCATGGAATGTTTATAAGTGATACTAATGAAGAAGCCCGAATTAAAGAAGACAATGAAATAATTGCCACAAAAAAACCCAAAGCTTTCTTACACATCGATAAGATTAAAAGCCGGCTTACCCCATTAACATTTATCAAATCTCCGATTATTGATCCGGATAATCAAGAAGTAATTGGCGTCCTTTGTCAGGCATTTGAGTTTGCAACGATTGACCCAAGAGAGCAGTTGTTACGAGCGTATGATAATTTACCCTCAATCGAAGGGACATTAAGGGGTGGCTGTCCTAAACTGACTAGACGAGAAAAGCAAGTTATATTTTTATTCCTATCTAATCTAAATAGCCAAGAAATTACTGAAGTTTTTTATAAACTGGAAGGGAAAAAAGTCAGCAAAAGTACTATTGATAGCCTATTTACTGACCAACTCTTTCCCAAATTCGAAGTATATAACCGCCAAGCTTTATATGCAAAGTTAATTAATCTTGGCTATAACCGGCTTATTCCTGAAGAAATGTTAATTAGTCAAACATTTATGCTGGATACTCAATCAATTTATTAAATTTTATTAAATTTTATTATTTTATAAACTTCACAAGTTCGGTTAGCGGTTTTCGTGTTTTGCTACGCGCTGGCATAGCTGCACGATAGCCTAGACTGCAAAAGACCATAACCTGATAGCTACTAGGATCATAAACCTTATACTCTGTTAAAATCTGATTTACTGGTTCAAATACGAACCCCTCAATTGGACAAGAATCAATACCGATCATCGCAGCACTAGTCATCAAATTCCCTAATGCAATATACGCCTGCTTGCCAGCCCAATCAAGCAAATAACGGGGAGATTCATTCATTTTAATTTCATTGATCTGATGATTATTAATTACATTTCGCCGAAGATCAATTAAATCTGAAGGAGTCTGCTGGATATCGCAGACAATATGTTCAAAGTATGTATCATTGACAGTAATATCTTTTTTAACCGCAAACATTAGCATATGACTACATGTAGGTAATTGTTTTTGTGCTCCCCACAAGTGTGGATGTAGCTTATTCAGTAACTCCTGATTTTGTAATACAAATAACTCATAGGGTTGTAACCCAAATGATGAGGGTGATAACTGAACCACTTCCAGTAAAAAATTCAGATCTTCATCACTGACTTTCCTAGTTGGGTCAAATTCCTTACACGCATGACGAAAGCGGTAAGCATCAAGAATTTCATGTTTAGTCATAAAATATTTTCCTATTATTTTAAATCACTATGATAAATATTGCTAATTTTCTCAAACATGTACTGAGATAAACTTTCCCGGTCTAGAAAATCTAGTGCATTAACAGGTTCCAAAACATCCACTTTAATCACTAAACCTTTTAAGCGCAAGGTATTCATTACCGTTTCCATCCATTTTTTCTTGGAAAAAGTAACTTCTGTTGCAAGAGTATCATCTTGATGACGATAGCGAATTACTACTGGAACTACTTTACTTTTAGCAAGCATTGCTGCTTCAAAAATTGAGGCATGAAATGGTAGCACTGTTTTCCCATCGCTGGTAGTTCCCTCAGGAAACAAGCCCATTCCCCAGCCAGAAGCGAGTACCGCTGCAATTTTCTTATTTGCAAGAATTAAATCTCTCTTGTTTTTACGATCAATAAACACAGTTCCTGCAGACTTGATGATATTACGTAGTAACCGCCATTTAAGCATTTCAACTTTACCTACATAGTTGACGCAATATACGCTAGACATTACTAGCGTATCAAGCCAGGATACATGGTTTTGCACAAACATGGTATTTGGCTGAATATAATCTTTTCCTATTGAACCATTCACGACTAATTTGGCACCAACAGACCAAATAACTGCCCGCGCCCACGGTTTATGAAAAAAACGCCGCCAATAACGATGAGGAATAAAAGGATAAATAATAAATGAAGTAGCAATGATATAAATCATGCACCAAATAACTAAAAGAAAGCGTATCCACGCAATAATAGTTCGCATAATGGACTCAATTCAATAAAATTAATGTTTAGAAACTAATTTGCCAAGCAAACTGTTTTGTTGCGAAGAATTATTATAAATAGTCTCATCTATTACTCTTACAACATAAAAGATATCATTTAAGGCACCCACAATGTCAGACAGATCAAGATTCGCAATAGCCGAGGCTATTAGAATTTCTACATCCTCTTCCCCATCTTCACTTTCCCACATTGATTTTAAATCCTGCTCTAATTCTTGCATGTCTTCTTTAACATTATCAGCTGGGTTATTAAGTGAAACCGTGCTTTTCAAAGAAAAGAATGCTATGCAGAGGGTAAATAATGCCGGGTAAAATTTCTCATCAAGTATTTTTTCTTCTATTTTATACTCGCTAATATCGTCACTTATAGCTAAAAAACCGCTTAAATAGCCATAAAGCCAGCTTAACAGGTTCTGTCTATGCTCATCACTAAATAAAAGCGGATCAAAAGTATTTGGTTTTGCAAAGTCTACCAATGGCCGAATTAATTTATTCTGCTCATAAATGGAATCTGCTAAATTTGCATAAATTTTTACAAGTTTATCAATAAATTTGCTAAAGCTTTGCTCATCTTTGATTTTGCTTTCATCAAGAACCAGGTAGGTTGGAATTAATAAATCTTCTTCACTGTCGCTTGGCGATGATAAATAGGCTGCAAACCAGCCATGAATAAAATGCAAATCATAACCATTGTAAACATAATTTAATAACTCTAAATTAATTTGTGGAAGATCTATAGAATGTGTATTTTTATACATTTTTGTTGTTATTTCTCATAAAACTCATATTACACTAAAAGTAAGGTAACCATTAGCCTTAGAAAAGCAATATTCCATTTAGTTGCGGCTTAGAGTATTATTATCTTTATTGCTATTTTTGGAATTAAACTAATGCTTTTTTGGAACTTACTTTCAGATTAGATGGAGGGGCTTTCTTATGACCTACTCCAAAATACTGAATGCCAATAACTTCATGCAGGACGTTTCGAGCTAAAATACAGGCAATGTAATTAAGGTTAGTAGACTAGCCCCGTCGTATTGACGGCTATAAACGGAAATCTATTTGTCATCTAAATTTCAAATTTACTAAATCAATAAGTATTTTACTATATTTTTTATATTTAGGCTGAAATATTCGCCAAAAAGCTATGAAACGTTTTTAATGGAATAAATAGAAGAATAATTGAATAAGTTAGAGCAATTTATTGGTGAGTATTCAAAGAAATTTTGGTGGATAATTAGTACCAGCCTATGGCTAAATTTAGCCGGAGGCTGGCACAACTTTGATTAAGCAATTAAAACTCTTGGATTAATAAACTCCAGCCAGAACTTATTGGGTTATGTTCTTGGTTAGTATCCTGATTGTTTTCTAGATTATTCTTATTAATATCTCCTTTATTTGCATCATGCTTTTTATTAATATTGGTGTGATTAGAAAAGGCTAATTTTGCCTGCCGTGAAAAAATATACGGACCATTTACTTTTGACCAATCTTTCAAAGAATAGTTTTTATTTACTTTTAGTTCCAAAATAGTTTTATCTTTCTTTTTCATAGCCACTTACCCCCTAAGCGTAAAACTAACCTTTTAACATACCAGAATTTACTTACCCCATTAAATGGAAACAAATTAAAATTTTTCCTATAATGAAGCTATAAATTGTGCATTATCTATTGATTTAATGATTAATGTCGAGCGAAGCTTCTAACTCGATTAACTTGGCGCTCTTCTTTTTCTTTAACAACTAAAATCCGGTTTTTATAAGTTGTGTTATTTAAAGCTTCTATACAGTTTTTTACATCTGCGACGTTTTTAAAATCAACAAACCCAAAACCTTTACTTTGGCCAGATAATTTGTCAACAACCACCTTGGCTGCTTCGACGCTACCATAAGCGGCAAAAAGTTGTGCTAATTCTTCGCTGGTTATTGAGTAGTCAAGTCCCGCCACAAAAACAGATTTTTGCATCATATATGCCTTCATAAATGTTACTATTAATTATCCCTAAATAATCTTTAAATACCCTACCTGTAAATATTGAACTTTAAATATTACACAAACTGTATAATCTACGAATATCTTATAAATATTTAGGCTTTTTCAAAAAAATTATATCACGCAAGCTTTTATTGCTATTAAGCAATTTTACACAACTATTTTCGAATCTATAAAATATATAATAAATTTACCAAGATCAAATATAAGCAACCAAATAACTGATAGCGTGTTTAACAGTTTAAGACTAGCGTTCCTAAAGGTGTGTTTCATGTATAATATACCAAGTTCAAGCTTAAAATTGATACGATTAGAATAGGAATTCTGGCTTTCTGCATGGCTAGATGTGAAACTATTATCTTTTCAAAGGATACACTCTATGTATATAAACGGCAAAAAAATTCATAATACTGTTGAAAATGCAATTAATACTGCTCAATACGTAGTTGCACGGCTAGCAGATATAGGTATTGAACATTCATTTACCGTTCCTGGAGATTTTGCATTTGCAATTGATCATGCATTAATTAATAATGAGAAAATTAAAAATATAATTAATGCGAATGAACTAAACGCAAGCTATTGTGCTGACGGATATGCTAGAGTTAAAGGTGCAGCGATTTTATGTACGACATATGCTGTTGGTGAGCTTAGCGCTTTAAATGGCGTCATGGGTTCTAAAGCAGAAAATGTAGTGGTATTCCACTTGGTTGGAACGCCAAATGATGCAGCAGTCGCTAAACGCAAGCAAGTACATCATACACTTGGCGATGGCGAATATGGTAACTTTTTTGCATTATCTGCCGCTGCAGCGTGCGTTTTTGCCAATATTACACCAGATAACGCCCGTCGGGAAATGAACCGGGTAATTCGTGAAGCTTTTAAATACCGTAAACCAGCCTATATCACAGTCTCGCTTGATGATGGTAATAGGCCAGTTACTGATCCTACTTTAGATGATAATAATTGTCATGAGATAAACAGCAATCCTGAACAATTAAATCAAGCTACAGAATTAGTCTTAAGCGCTTTAGCAAAGGCGAATAAAGTAGTTGCAATACCATCAATCAAATTAGATAGATATGGCATTACTAATAAAGCAATTAAGCTTATAGAAAAGCTGGATATTCCATTTGTAATTATGCCGCACGATAAAGCAACCATTTCTGAACACCACAGACAATATACAGGTTTTTATGCTGGCTTATTATCGGATGAAGGTACTTCAGATATTGTTGAAGAAGCGGACCTGATCTTAAATATCGGCGATGCATTATGGTCTGACTTTAATACTGCTGGATTTACCAATAATCTTGACTTAAGTAAAGTAATTAATCTTGCACCACTATTTGTAGAAGATAAGAAGCAACGAATAACAAATGTATATTTATCCGAATTAATAGATTCTTTACTCTCCAAAGTATCAGCAAAAAATTATAAACCTAAGTATGATAAACCCAAATTACAGAATCTTCCGGCTTTAAATAATACGTTATCCCTTCAGTCTTTTTATATTCATTTACTTAATTTTCTAAATAAAAATGATACTTTAGTCGTAGAAACTGGCTCGTCATCATTAAATCTACCCAAGTTCCCTATCCCAGACGGTACCAAATACCATAACCAAACTCTTTGGGGTTCGATTGGCTGGGCTACGCCTGCAGCTTTGGGTATTGCATTAGCTAATCCTGATTCTAGGACAATTTTAGTAACTGGCGAAGGATCTCACCAATTAACACTTAATGAACTTGGCGTAATGGGCCGTTATAAAGTAAACCCAATTATTTTTTGCCTGAATAACAATGGATATATGGTAGAACGTGCATTAGAATTAGACCCAGACCCAAGCTATGATGATTTAGCCCAATTAATTTATACCAAATTACCAGAAGCTTTTGGCTGCCAGAATTGGTTAGCACTTAAAGTAGAAACTGCAGCACAATTAGAACAAGCGCTGCAACAAGCCCGTACTTATCAAAATGGAGTTTATATTGAAGTGATTTTAGGTAAATATGATTATGGTACGGCATTAAATTTCTTTAATTCACATTTAAAAGAAATGTATGGTAAATGACAAGAGTCCAAAGCTTTAATTAATAACTAATTTTACGCACTAAAATAAAATTTAAAGCAGTCTATCTGATTTATTAAAAAGTTAATTGATTTATAGCTCAAGTCTTCCGCATCTTACCATCTTACACTTTTAAAAGTTGTCAATGTTGCGATGTATCCTGGAGCGCTTGGAAATATCAGTATTTGGTCAATAGTTAAGTATCTGATAGAGCTGTCGTGCAATGACGGCGCTATCGCATAAATAACTAATGATGATGTTCTCTAACAAATAAAAACCATAATTGAATAAGCTAAATTTAGGAACTTCCTGAATGGTATTGTTATTGCGTTTTAAAATCCCCGTTCCGATCATACTGCCTATTACCAATGATGTTGCTGTCCAAAAACTCAATGGTTTTCTGGTTACGCTCTCATTATTACACTGCTGCTGATCGATTATTTCATTCCTTACATTTTTGACACACTCCCCCACGCATGAATGCGGGGGATTTTAGCTTCAAGCAGAAATAGCCTCTAATGAGGTCTTACGTTTCCTAAGCTATGAGTTGATGCCCCAACTCGATGTATATTTATCGCGGCGTTTTTATCTCTATTGTGGAATGTTCTACAACTCGGACAGTCCCAGCTTCTATCTTTTAGTTGTAGCTCTTGATAGAGATGATCACATTTAGAGCATGTCTTACTACTAGGATATCACTTATCGATATAAATGACCTGCTTATGATTTTCTTTTGCTTTAGCTTCCAGAATTTTCATAAAATCAGCAAAACCATAGTCGCCTATCTTTTCCCCCACCTCATTTGCATGGCTTTGATGTTTAAGGTTTCAAAGTATAGCTCATCGTACGTTTTAATTAACAAATTAGCTAGTTTATGATGATAGTACTCTCGCTGATTAGCTACTTTTTTATGCAATCTAGTTACCGATAGTCTTGCCCGCTTACGATTATTGCTACCTTTTTGTTTTCTGGATAGTGCTAGTTGATATTTTTTTAACCTAGCAGCACTAGCTAGATAGCTTCTAAACATCTGCAGTTCACTTGTTGCTAGTTCATCATCAGACGGCGTTAAAAACTGCTTCAAACCAAAGTCAAACCCTGCACTTTTACCTGTCATAGGTGGTTTAGTTTGAATATTTTCAACTGTAGTGGTTACACAAATATAAACATCACCCAATAAATCCCGTTTAACCGTGATAGTGTCAATAATACCCTCAATCGGACGCGAATTAAAATAGCGATACTTATGTTTACCAATAGTCACAACCCCATCATTTAACTTACAAGCACCTTGCTTTAATGTGAACGATTTATACTTAACTCGCTTTTTAAAACTAGGTGGTGATACTCTAAATGCTGGAGACTGGTTTTTATTTCTTTGTTTCAAATAATCATAGAATCTTCGATAAGCATTATCAATGCGTTCTGTTATTTGTTGAATAGATTGACTAGGTAGCTGACTCCAATGCGCTTTGCTTCGCTTTTTTAATTTGGTGATATGCTTCTGTAGTTGGTACTTATTCAAGTGTTTCCCAAATAGCCGATAATAGCGTTTATGCAAGGCGATACAATGATTGTATATTTCACCAGCTAAATTAATTAGCTTGTGAATACGGATATTTTTATCCGAGTTCTACAGTTTGTATTTAAAGCATTTTTGCATTACTTGCCATTTGATAAATAGTTATTCCAACGCTGCTTTGAAGTTTTAGATTCGCTACGCTGTTGGTTCTCTATATACTGTTTGATAATCTCTAACGGTGCTCCACCCACCGTAGCAACAAAGTAGCTATTAGTCCATAATGTCGGCAGCTGTTTGCGTAGATGTGGGAATTCTTCACGCAGCACTCTAGAGGTTTTGCCTTTTGCTAGACGAATAAAAGTATTGATCCCAAATTGAGGATCAACCTCAAGCAATAAGTGCACATGATCTTGATCTGTCTCCATTTCAATAATCTCAACATTGCTATCTATTGCAATTTGTGCCAACAACTCTTTTAATCGAGTTTCTACTGCCCCAACTAAAACCTTGCGTCTATACTTTGGACACCAAATAACATGATATTTGCATGAATAAACTATGTTATTGTTGGATTTGTAGTTAGTCAAGGGCTGTCCACAGCAATTTTGTTTTTGACATTGTGCATACAAAAAACAAATTATCTTTTGTATTATTAAAATCGCCAAACTCTAAAAAACTATCCAGTTCGGCAGAATCATTAAATCCAGATATTTCAAATTTACCATCCTCTGGATCTTCAATAATTAGCTTTAGCAATGAAACAACTTTCCATGCTTTTGTGCCGCCTTCGAATTCGTACATGCTATTAAATCCCATTAATTGCTTTAATATAATGATTATACAACACCTACCTTACATAATTAAATATGTTTACAATTAAATTTCTTAAGGACAAGCTACGCTAGCTTTCGCCTTATATCCCCATGTCTAAAGTCAGGGGCTTTACGGCGTTTTTTGGTAAACTTTAGAAAATCACTAGCAAAAGTAAGAACAAAATCGGTGTAAATTATACTAATATCAGTAGCACTTTTAATATCAGTAAAATTACCGAGAAAGCAAGGATTGAATATTATTTTTACTCCAATTTAAAAGAGGCTTAAAGCATCAATCATTCGCAGTTGCTGTAAATTTACACACCTGAAATGTCTATACAGATCAATACACTAAGTAACCACAATGCTAAACTTAGCCTTAAAAACTATGAAAAAAAGTATACTCTTTTAAAATGGATAAATATACCGCTAAGGCCTATAATATAATTAAGCATATTTAGGATTTTCTGTTTTATCGTTTATTTTTAATTTTAAGGTAGGATCAAAGATGAGGAAAATAATATTAATGTCAACATTACTATCAGTCCTGGCAGTAGCATTTCTGGCATCTTGCAGTAGTGGTGGTTCGGGAAGTTCAAGTTCAAGTTCAACTCAATATACAACATTGAATTATACAGGAAGCCTTGCTAGTGGTGGAGCTACCGGGCTAACCGGCATTCGCCAAGTAGGCGATACAAGCAATGTTTATATAACTGGCAGTTATGTATTGCAGGGCTATAGTAATGGTACCTTATATGTAGGCCCTATTACTGGCGGCGGTACATACTATGTTTATAATTTCCCATCTTCTTCAGGTGCAACAGTTTCCGGAACTAATGTTTATAGTGCAGCAGATAGTGAAACTAACGGCAACGTACGATTAACCGGTACTTATACTACGACACAAAACGGTGCATTTGCTTATGGTTTCTATTATAATGGACCAGTAACGCAAAACCCTACTAGCGGCTGGCAGCAGCTGGTTTATCCTTCATCTGCGGCTATTACTGTTCAGAATACCTATCCGCATAGTATCATGGGTGATTTGATTGTTGGTAACTACGATTCGGTTCAAACTAAAGGAAATGCCTTTATCTATAACATCGCAGCTAGGCAGTTTAAAACCATTTCTACCGGCCCAGCATATACCAGTGCCTATGGCGTATGGGATAATGGTAATGGACGCTATACTATTGTTGGCGGCTATAGTGATAATCCCGTTCAACGTAACTCCGAAAGTGTGGTTCAATTAACCCAAGGTTATGTCGTGGATTATAACGCAAATACTGAACAATTTAGCAATTGGACTTCATTTAATTACAACAATACACCATCTACTGATGTCTTTACTCATTTTGAAGGCATTACCTCCGATGGTAATGGCGGATATAACCTGGCAGCTGGCTGGTATAATGGAGCAATTGGAGCAAGCTTCGTTCATATCACACGAAATTCGGATGGTAGTTTTAACCCGCAAGCTACCTGGATCAATGTAAATTACCCTAATTCTCAGCCATCAACAACAACAGCAGATACAGTGTATCAAAATTATCTGCTAGGGGTGTACCAAGGTTCAGGTGGAATAGCCCAACTTAATGGTTATGTAGCAAATATTCCTGGCGGCTATTTTTACTAATTAGTAATAAGTAGAAATATTAATATAAAAAAAGTGTTTTATATAATTTAATTAATTAGGCAAGATGCTTAAATTTTTACTCAATATTGCAAATAAAAGATTGGACGAGCCACCCTTAGCAAACTACATTGCCTTTACTCTAAAGGTCTTAAAATTAGTCCCCTAACTTTGAGATATTACAAATATTAAAAAACCTCCAATTAACTTGTCATTAATATGGAGGTCGTATTCAAACTATAGCAATACACTATAGCTAGCTGTTACAATAAAGATTACATCTCTAATCTTTATCCAATTTAAAATGGGATGTCATCTGAAGTTAGCGATGGCCCAGGTGCATTAAATGCTGATTGCTTTTCTTTAGCCGCAGGACCAGGGGCGTTAAACCCCGGCTGTTCATAGTTTGGCATATCATAGTTTGCATCAGGCAAGCCCGCTTCTTCACTTCGGCTATCTTTAGAAGATAGAAATTCAATATTATTAGCATAGACACGTAAAGTAGCGACAGGCTTACCCTCTTTATTGATATACGCACCAGCACTAGGTGTACCTTCTACTAATAATTTAGAACCTTTGCGAACATATGCTTGTACTAATTCTGCAGTTTTGCCGTTACAGCTAATTTCAAGCCAATCAGTTTTCTGGTTATTTTTTGGACCAGTCGTTACGGCTAAAGAAAAAGCAACAAATGACTCACCACTTGGTAAAAACCTCGACTCAGGATCACGACCAACATTTCCAGTTACAATTATTTTTTTCATAAATAAACCTTTAAAAATTGCTTTTTGAATATTCTTATAGTATCTAAATCAAACTATCTTTGAAGATAACCAATAGCCTAGCCAAGCAAGGAAAATTCCACCAAAAGTACTAATGACTACATTTAAAATGGTATAAAGAACCTTGCCATCTTGTAATAAGCGCAAAGTCTCAATCGAGAATGAGGAAAAGGTTGTATACCCTCCTAACATGCCGACCAAAATAAGCGCGGTTAAATTGGGTGCAAGATTTGTATATTTTTGGGTTATAACAACATATAAAAAACCCATTAAGAAAGAACCAGATAGATTAATAACTAACGTCCCATAAGGAAAATTACGCCCAGTATAAGCATAAACCAAGCTACCTAATATAAAACGTAATACACCGCCAAAACCAGCGCCAAAAAAAACTAGAATAATTTCTAACATCTCTAGTAAACCTTATCCATGCTATCTAGAATACCCCCTGATTTTACCATTATTTTATTAGTGAAAGCAGTAATTAACTACTTCTACTAAATTATCCACAGCAATTAATTCTACACCTTTTAGCGGCTCTTTGGGTAAATTTGCCTTAGGGACAATTACTCTCGCAAAACCAAGTTTAGCGGCTTCTTTGATTCGATCTTGGCCTTTTTGGATAGTCCTGATTTCACCGGATAGACCGATTTCACCACAAACAGCAAGTTTATCTGGTAATGGCTTATTTTTATAAGAAGAAATTATCGCTAAAACTACTGCCAAATCCAACGCAGGTTCTGCAATTTTGACCCCGCCAACAATATTTAAAAATATATCTTGATCATAAAGTTGGATACCCAAGTGGCGCTGCATAATGGCAATCAGCAACGATAAACGATAACCATCCATACCAACAGCAAGCCGTTTGGCAGGCATGACATGTGATTGATCTACCAAAGCTTGCACTTCCACTAATAATGGCCGTGTCCCCTCTTCACTAACTAATATACAACTACCAGGAATTTCATGGCGATACGAAGATAGAAAAAGCGCTGAAGGATTGCTTACCTCGCGAAGCCCCTTGTCAGTCATCGCAAAAATCCCAAGTTCATTAACCGCCCCAAACCGGTTTTTAACACTCCTTAGCATTCTAAAATTTGAATGTTGCTCGCCTTCAAAATATAATACTGTATCAACAATATGCTCTAAAACCCGCGGACCGGCTATACTGCCATCTTTGGTTACATGACCAACTAAAATAACAATTATCTGCCGGCCTTTAGCAAGGCGCGTCAACATACTTGAACATTCGCGAACCTGGGCAACTGAGCCTGGTGCTGATTGTAATTGGTCGGAGTAAACTGTCTGAATTGAATCAATTACTACTACATCAGGCTTTTCTATATCTATTTGCGGTAATATAGTCTCCAAGCGAATTTCAGACATTAAGCGTAAGTTCGGGTGGCTTTTAACTTCGAGACGTTTGGCACGCAATGCCACCTGCTGAACTGACTCCTCACCTGTTACATACAGTACTTTATTCTTTTGCGCAATATGGGCAAGCGTTTGCAAAAGCAAGGTCGATTTCCCAATTCCTGGATCCCCGCCCAGTAAAATTACCGAACCAAGGGCAAGTCCTCCACCGAGAACCCGATCAAGCTCAATTATATTGGTAACGTTCCGCTCAACGTCCTGGGCGGAGATTTGATCCAGGTTTACTACTTGCGATTGCTGGTTTAGCGCGTTAACCCGGTTAGCACCACTTACTTTGGCAATCGGTTCTTCAACTACTTCAATTAAACTATTCCAAGATCCGCAACCATTACATTTCCCCTGCCATTTGGTGTGCTTTTCACCGCACTCGGTACATTCATAAACACTTTTTGCCTTTGCCATTCTTTATTATTTTTACCTTTTTCAAGTCAATTAGAAATATGCATTTATACTATATCATAAATAAAAGTGTCCGGTACTTAGCTAATAAAACACAGACTCGTACGGATATAATATCACAAACAAATACAGTATTGCTACAATTAGCTTATAGAAAATTCTTATTACTTCTAAGCATATTGTATAATATATAATTTGATAAGAAACAAAAAAGTAACTGATTTTAGTATAAATCAATGATTTTTTGTTTTCATAATTAGTATGGTGAACCATTTATTAAGAACATCTATAATCATAAAAGCTAAAATGGAAAGTAAAAATTATATAACTGAAAAAGGTTATCAAGTGTTAAGAGAAGAACTACATAACTTGGTTACCAAAGAGCGGCCGCATTATGTTCAGCTGGTTAACTGGGCTGCTGGCAATGGCGACCGTTCAGAAAATGCCGATTATCAATACGGCAAAAAGAAATTACGCGAAATAGATAAAAGAATACATCAATTAACCAAAAAGATTGAAAACGCCGAAGTTGTTAATCCAGTAGTTCATCAAGGAAAAGAAACAATTTATTTTGGCGCCACTGTCACGATCTTGCGTAATCAGGAAACTGAGCAGACAATTAAAATCGTTGGCCAGGACGAAATCAATACTGAGAAAAATCATATAAGCTGGACTTCCCCCTTAGCCAAGATCCTATTACGTAAGAACTTGGGAGATACCTTTTACTTTAATTCCCCACAAGGTAATGAAGAAATTGAGATTGTAGAAATCATTTATGAAGAATAAGCAAATTACCATTATTGGTGGCTATGGATTAATGGGTACTTTATTTAGCCGGCTATTTAGTTCGCTTGGGCATAAAGTACATAAAATTGGGGCTGATGACTGGGTCACTGCCGAAGAAAAGCTTGAAAAAAGTGATCTGGTAATAATTAGTGTACCAATTAATCTAACTCCTGAAATAGTCAAAAGAACCGTACCGCTGATTCCAAAAAGTTGTATTTTGGCAGACTTTACCAGTGTCAAGACTGAACCAATGCTATTAATGTTAAGCAAACATCATGGACCAGTAGTTGGCCTACATCCAATGTTTGGCCCTACCATTACCTCAACGAACAAGCAAGTAATCGTATATTGTGATGGCAGGGAGCAAGAAAGTTACCAATGGCTACTAGATGATTTTACTAATCTAGGATTTACCTTAAAAAACATGCAGGCTACTAACCATGATCTTGCAATGAATTTTATCCAAGGTGTCGAACACTTTTTGACTTTCAGCCTCGGAACATTTTTATGCCATAAAAACCAGCATCCGGAGAAGCTTTTAGAAATAGCAAGTCCTATTTATCTGGCTAAACTACTTCTGCTTGGCAGGATTTTTGACCAGGATCCAGCACTTTATGCAGATATTGTTATGGCTACGCCTGAACGGATAAAACTTATCAAGGAATTTGCCGACTGGTTAAGCTTATGGGTTAACAAACTTGAAGAAAATAATAAACAGGAATTTATAACTGAATTTACTAAAGCCAGCCAATGGATGGGTAAATTTACTTCAGAAGCCCAAAAGATCAGCGACAATTTTTTAGCAACAGACTTTATTTCCTAACCTTACCAAGTTAATTTATATAAGGCTATATCATGGATTACCATATTAAAACTGCAAGCTTTAATCAAATTAAATTAATGGTTGAATGGGCCAAAAATGAAGGTTGGAACCCAGGTATATCTGATGCAAAAATTTTTCAGCTGGTTGACCATTCAGGCTTCTTTATAGGCTACCTTGATGACACTCCAGTTTCGGTTATCTCAACTGTAAAATATAATCCCGAATTTAGCTTTTTAGGCTTTTATATCACTCATCCAGATTTTCGTAATCAAGGCTATGGCTATAAAATCTGGCAGCATGCCCTGCAATATAGCGGTAATACAAATTGTGGCCTGGATGGAGTAGTCGCCCAGCAGGAAAATTATCAGAAGTCAGGTTTTAAGCTTGCATATCGCAATATTCGCTTTTGCCTAGAAAATAACAGTATTGGCAATTTTAAGTCAGCCAACTTAATTAATAACAAAGATATTCCTTTAGGAAAATTACTCGAATATGACGCAAAATATTTTCCAGCACCGCGCGCGTTTTGGCTTAGCGTCTGGATCATGGAACATGAAGGCATGTCTATAATCGAAGATGGCCAAATCAAAGGTTTTGGAGTTATTAGGCCATGTAACAATGGTTATAAAATTGGCCCATTATTTGCAGAAAAGAAAGAATATGCAATGAAGATTTTTCAGGGCTTATGCTCTCTAGCAAAAATTGGTAAACCAGTTTTTTTAGATATCCCTGAACCAAATATGGAGGCCATACAACTAGTGGAAGAATTTAAGATGTCTCCTGTCTTTGAAACCGCTAGGATGTATAACCGAAGAATTCCGGATATTAACTTGAAGAAAATATTTGGGGTTACCAGCTTTGAACTTGGTTAGTATTAAAACTATTTATCTTGGATATAACAAACTATGAATCGAAATACCACATCTATTACTTCTTATAACGGCGATATTATTGATGGAGTCCCAGTCATTACAAAATTAAACGTAGATGACCTTGCCCCAGGTAAAGTTCATCGCTTTATGTTTAAAGGCGCCGATATGAATATTGGCCAAAGTTGGTATGTTCCAGTAATTATCGTTAAAGGCCAGTATCCTGGTAAAAAATTGCTTTTAAATACTGGAATTCATGGTGATGAGCTAAATGGTTCTAGGACTATACATAAATTATTTGAAGATCTTGACCCTGCACAATTATCGGGTACAATTGTTGGTGTAGTCCAGGCTTGCCCTAACTCCTTACTACATATTAACCGTGGCTGGTATATCTCTAGTGATGGCGGCGGTTATGATGATATGAACCGAGCTTTCCCAGGAGATTTAAGCGGACCAACATCACGAGTACAGGCTTATAAACTATGGAATGACCTATGGGGCGGTAATGCTGATTATGTAATTGACCTGCATTCACAATCTACAGATACAATGTATCCGCTTTTTATTTATGCAGATTACCGGGTTCAGGCTGCAAAACGAATGGCTGAACTAGTCCCAGCCGATCAAATAAAAATTGATGAAGGCGAGTCAGGGACTGTTGAAACTACCTTTATTCAGCATAATATCCCGGCGATAACCCTTGAAATAGGGCAAGGAAGATGTTACGAACCAGAGTATATAAATCGCGCAGTTGAGGGTATTAAAAACATTCTTATCGATTTAGGCATAATCAATGGCTCGCTTGGCAAAACTGCACAAGGTTACGGCACATTCATTGGCAACAGTATGCAAACAATCCGAGCAAGGATAGGCGGCTATGCCGAAATAATGGTCGCAATTGGGGATATGGTTGAAGTTGGCCAATTGCTAGCAGTACAGAGAAATCCATTTGGTGATGTTACTATTAGGTATCAGGCACAAGTAGCGGGTAAAGTTGTGTCAGTCGGTAGCGGTGCCACCCGTGAAGCGGGTGGCTTATTAGTACGGATACTATACTCTAGTTAATTCAGCCATTTAATCTCTTTAAGTTGTTATTTTAGCCACGTCCTCTAGTGCTAAGCTTCCTCATCCAATTTTGCAAGGAAGCTTAGCCTATCGATTATGCGTTGTTCAAATCCCTGATTGCTAGGCTGATAAAATTGCAGTGAACTAATCTCATCGGGAAAATACTGCTCATTTGGTACATAATGATTCGGAAAATCATGGGCATACTTATATTCACGACCATAACCAAGCTCGCTCATAAGCTTGGTGGGGGCATTTCTTAGATGAATCGGTACCGAATATGATCCGCTTCGCTCAAGAAACTCACGCAAGTGGTTATACGCTAGTTCTATACTATTACTCTTATTGGTTACGGCCAAGTATATTACAGCTCCGGCAAGAGCTAGTTCACCCTCCGGTGAACCCAGCCGTTCATAAGTTTGGATAGCATTATTTACTACTGTTGCCGCATTAATGTCAGCTAACCCAATATCTTCCCATGCCATCCTTAGTATCCGTCTTCCGATATATAGCGGATCGGCTCCACCTTGCAACATCCGGCCGAACCAGTATAATGCAGCGTCAGGATTTGAACCACGTACTGACTTATGCAATGCTGAAATTTGATTGTAAAACTCTTCCCCGCCCTTATCAAAGCGCTGCAGATTTTTAGGAACTATTACTTTGATCTGCTCCCGATCAAGAATTTCATCTTTAGTTGAATCACAGATTAACTCATATAGGTTAACAAGTCTTCTAGCATCCCCATCACTTAAATCAATTAGTAATTCTTTGGCATCTATAGTTAGATCAGGTTTTTTCTTAAAACTAATCGCTTTATTAAGAAGTGACAGTAAATCTTCTCTAGTTAGGCTTTCTAATACGTACACTTGCATTCTTGATAATAATGCATTATTTATTTCAAATGATGGATTTTCAGTAGTAGCTCCGATCAATATAATTTTACCAGCCTCTAAGTGGTGCAAAAAAGCATCCTGCTGCGCTTTATTAAAACGATGAATTTCATCAACGAACAATACTGTCGGAATATTAAATAGCCCTTTTGCATTTGCGTCAGCTATTTCAAGAGCATCTTTAATGTCTTTTACACCACTAAATACAGCGGATAAAGTTATTGAATGACAATCAATACTTGACATAAGGATATTGGCTAAAGTAGTTTTACCAACTCCAGGAGGCCCCCACAAAATCATCGAAGGCAGTTTTTTACTATCGATCAGCTTTGCTAACGGCGCGTTTGCGGCTACTAAATGCTGCTGGCCGATTACATCAGCAAGGCTTTTGGGTCTTAATAATTCTGCAAGTGGTTCCATAATATGATCTAGCTCTAAAAATGTCTAAAACAATATTATACTCAGCAAATTAGCGCCTTTGCTATAATATAGGGTTTTATTTATTCTAAAAATCATTTAGGACTTTAACTATGTGGCAAACCCATATTACGGTAGCAGCAGTAATTGAAAAAGACCATAAATTTTTATTAGTAACTGATCAGACGCAAAGCGGACCAAAATTAAATCAACCGGCAGGCCACATTGAAGCTAATGAAGATATTGTAACTGCAGTCATTCGTGAAGTTAAGGAGGAAACCTCTCTTGATTTCATACCAAAGAACATTATCGGCATTTACCTATATCACCCTAACCCGGAGCATACTTACCTAAGGGTATGCTTTAAAGGAGAACTAGCCGATCCTGATGCAACGCCCAAACCAAGGTCAGACGATGATGGAGTAATAGAAGCAAATTGGTATAGTTTAGCGGAAATTTATGCTAAATCAAATGACTTGCGTAGCCAGTTAGTAATTAAATGTATCGATGATTACCTGGCCGGGCTTGAGTACCCGTTAAGTATTATTGCCGATTATCGCGATAGTTCACCACAAAATATAATTTAATTTTACAGAATATAAACGAAAATGACAAAAGTAGTAATAGGAATGTCCGGTGGAGTTGACTCTTCCGTCGCAGCATATTTACTAAAACAACAAGGTTATGATGTAATCGGAATCTTCATGCAAAATTGGGAAGATGATGATAATGATGACTATTGCACAATTAAACAGGATAGTATGGATGCAATTGCTGTAGCAGACGTTCTTGGCATAGATATCGAAATTGTAAACTTCGCAAAAAATTATAAAGAACGGGTCTTCAAATATTTCCTGGAAGAATACCAAGCCGGACGTACGCCTAATCCTGATATTTTATGTAATTCTGAAATTAAGTTTAAAGCATTTTTAGAACATGCGCTAAATCTGGGGGCCAATTACATTGCTACAGGTCATTACGTTTCAAAAGTTAAATATGGTTCAGGTGAAGTCTTAACTAAAGCTATTGACCAGAATAAAGACCAAAGTTATTTTTTATATCGGCTTAACCAGTATCAAATTAACCATGCACTTTTCCCTCTTGGTAATATTATTAAACCTGAAGTCAGGAAAATCGCAGCAGGATTAAATCTTCCTAACGCGACTAAAAAAGATAGTACCGGGATATGCTTTATCGGCGAACGTCCATTTCGTGACTTCTTACGCCAGTACATGCCGACCAAAACTGGCAAAATGGTTACCCAAGATGGTAAAATAGTAGGTGAACATTTAGGTTTAATGTACTATACAATTGGTCAAAGAAAAGGCTTGGGTATTGGCGGACAGGGAGATCCTTGGTTTGTTGCGGATAAAAACCTAGCCACAAACGAACTTATCGTGGTCCAAGGCCATAATCATCCTTTACTTTTAAAAACCACGCTAAAAGCTGCACAGCTAAATTTTGGATTAAATGAAATACCACCTGAAGGAAAGTATACGGCCAAGACTCGTTATAGGATGCAAGATGCCGAATGTTGGTTAACCCAAGTAGATAGCGACACGATTGAATTAAAGTTTTTAGAGCCACAATGGGCAATTACTCCTGGACAGTCCGTTGTCATTTATGACAAAGACTTATGTTTGGGCGGCGGAATTATTGTTTAACTTACTTAATTATTTTCCTTTGGAGAAATGCTTGATGCAAGTAGCACAGATTGATTTTAAATCAAATACTGCTAGTAGTGACTTTGCTAAGTCATTGAAAGAAACTGGTTTTGCTGTTATTAAAAACCATCCAATTGACCAAGATTTAATGACTTCTGTTTTTAAAGAATGGGAACAGTTCTTTAATAGCGATTATAAAATGAATTATGTCTATAACAATGATACGCAAGACGGCTTGTTTCCAATGACCGTATCTGAAACAGCGGTGGGCTATAATGTTAAAGACATTAAGGAATTTTATCATTATTACCCTTGGGGCCAGTATCCAAAAGAACTGTCAGAAAAAACTAAAATGTTATATGAGCAAATGAATACAGTTGCAGTTACATTGCTTGAATGGGTAGAAGAAAATTTACCTGAGGATATTCGCAAAAATTTGTCTGAACACTTAACTAGCATGATCAAAGGATCAAATCAAACTTTAATGCGAATTTTACATTATCCTCCACTTACCGGTGAAGAACAAGAAGGCGCGGTTAGGGCTGGAGCTCATGGTGATATTAATTTATTAACCGTTCTAGTTGCTGCTTCACAATCTGGTTTACAAGTAAAAGGCAGTGATGGTAAATGGCTAGATGTACCGGTTGATCCTGGAATGTTGTCAATAAATATTGGCGACATGCTTGAAACGGCGACTAGTGGTTTTTACAGATCAACATTACATCAAGTAGTTAATCCAAGCGATGAGAAACGTCATTTGTCACGTTATTCAATTCCATTATTTCTTCATCCACGTCCAGATGTTCATCTTACTAAAGATAAAACTGCTGGCGAATTTTTGGATGAACGCTTACGCGCTTTAGGTGTGAAAAAGTAATAATCTCAAATACAACAATAATCATTTAGAATTAAAAAAGAAGGTAAAAAATGAAAAATACAAGTTATGTTTCTGAAACCAGCGAATTTTTAAAGACTTTTATAGATAACCCAGAAATGCATGAAAAGCAGATGAAATTGCGTAATACCTGGTGGGATAAAGAACCGGTTGATCTAGATGAGCAGAAATCATACGAAGAAGCTGGAGTAAAACAGGATCCTTATGTGTATTTCACCTATCACAATAAAAAATAATGACCAAAACACAATTAACTTCTGAACTTTATAATTATTGCTTGGAAAAAGGAGTTCGCGAGCATCCCGAGCTCCTTAAATTACGACAAGCTACAGCTAATCTTGCGAATAAGCAAATGTTAATTACTCCTGACCAGGGAGCATTTATGGCTTTATTGGCAAAACTAATTAGCGCGAAGAAATACTTAGAAATAGGTCTTTTTACTGGCTATAGTGCGCTTTGGATGGCGCTTGCAATGCCAATAGATGCAAAGATTACTGCGCTTGACATAAGTGATGAACATTTAGACTTGGCAAAAAAACACTGGCAGCAAGCTAATGTTGAAGATAAGATAAATGTTGTGATTGCGCCTGCGGAAGCTACTTTGGCAAGATTATTATATCAAGAGATTAATAGCTTTGATATAGCTTTAATTGATGCAAATAAGTCTAGTTATATAGATTATTATGAATATTGTCTAAAGCTAGTTCGTCCTGGAGGCTTAATTGTAATAGACAATGTATTAATGTACGGTGGTGTATTGGAAGCAAATCCGGTAAAAAACTACATAAAAGTATTACAACGTTTAAACGATTTAATAGTAAATGATGACCGGGTTGATATTTGTTTATTGCCTATTGGTGATGGAATGACCCTGGCCAGAAAAAAGGATAATATTTAAATGAAACGCAGACCTCGTCGCAATGAAATTCACAGCCACATGAACGTTGTACCATATATCGATGTCATGTTGGTACTCTTAGTTATCTTTATGGTAACAGCCCCAATGTTTACACCAGGAGTTATTAATCTGCCAAGTGTTGGCAAAGCAGCTCAAGTAACCAAGCAACCCATAGAAATAAATATCGAAGCAAACGGAATTTATACTATAACTCAGGACAACAAGAAAACTCCGGCAGGAGATTTGAATAATTTAGTTAGTAAAGTTGCATCAATGGCGAATGATGACACGCCGGTTGTAATAGCCGCTGACAAGGAAGTTCAGTATGATAAAGTTATCAGTGTTGTGGATAAGCTTTATAGTGCTGGCGTTAAAAAAGTTGCTTTAGTCGTAAAACAAAAAAATGGTTAATGAAAATTCAAAAACAGGTACAATAGTATCCCTATCACTGCATATTGGGATAATTATTTTATTGATCATCTTTAATAAACCAATATCAATTTTGGTTCCATCACGATCCGATGGGATGGAGGTAAGCCTGGTTTCTATGCCTAACCATACTGTAAGAGCATATGAGCCCAAAATTAAAGTTGCACCGATAACTCCGATTCAGACCCAAGATAAACCAGCTGATATTAATATGAAAGAGACAGCTAAGCCTAAACCACATCCGACTGCTCTGCCAACCGTACCGCCTAAAGCCCAGCCGGTTAAAGAACAAAATACGCAAAAGGCCATCGATAATACCCAAAATCAGCCAGTTGCACAAACCAATAATAAAGCAAAAGTGCAGAAAATGCAAAAAGTACAAGTTAATGATCTGCTAGGTGACGTTTTATCGAATAATACAACAGCGATTAGAAAAGGGAAAGCATTAGGCGGCAACCCTAATGGCACCTCTGACTCAAATAATCTGATTGGTAACTATGCAGATCAAGTTATCAATGTTGTTAGGCCATTCGTTTTAATACCAGATGATATTAATCCAAATGCCAAAGCGATTGTTAAAGTTATATTAAATCCTGACTTAAGTGTCAGAAGTGTAACTCTGTTAAAATCCAGCGGTAACCCTGCTTATGATCAAAATATCCAAAATGCAATTACCCGGGTAAAAATATTTCCTCCATTACCAGATGGAGCAAAGTATGTTGATTATCGAACACTTAAATTAACATTCAGACCGCAATAAAGGAGCTATTCGACAATGAAAAAATTGACAATATTATTACTTAGTACAGTTAGTCTGGCTTTTGCAGACCAAAATATTGAGATTGTGGGCGGTAATAGTGCAGGTAACCCAAAACTAGCAATAATTAGCTTTAGTAATGAAAGTGGTAACATTAGTGATGAAATAAGCAATGACTTCAAAGTTACTGGCGAATTTAATGTTTTAAATCTTGCATCTGCTGATAGCGTCGAAAGCGGCGTACAGTATACCGTTAGTGGTGCGGTTAAGCAAAGTGATAATGGCCAAACACAAATCCAATATAAACTTATCAATAATATGACTGGCCAAACTTTATTAAATCAAACTGCATCATTCAACCAAAAGTTTATGCGTAAAGCAGTCCATGCAATTAGTAATAATGTTTACAAAAAACTAACGAATACGCCTGGAGCATTTACCAGTAAAATAGCATTGGCAGTAGAAAATGCCCCACATAAATATTCGATTATAATTGCTGATTATGATGGTTATAATCCAAAATCTTTAATTTCGACGTCATACCCTATTACTTCCTTAGCCTGGGACAAAACAGGACAGTATATTAGTTATGTAACTTACGAGACAGGAAAACCAGTTGTATATATGCAGAATATTGCTCAAGGAACCAGGTATGTTGTTGCAAATTATAACGGTTCTAATTCTTCCCCTGCCTTTTTACCAAATTCGCAAAAATTAGCAGTTACATTAAGTAAAGATTATGGATCACATATCTACCTTGTAAATAATCATGCATACAGTTCTGCAAGTCAAGCGATACCACTTGTAAACTATGGTACTATTGATACTGAAGCGGACGTATCAGATAATGGCAAAATCTTATTTACTTCAGACCATGACGGTGGACCGCAAATTTTTGAGACTGATTTAAATGGTTCTGCACCAATGAGGCTAACGCAAGGTCTTGGCAATTATAACACTACAGCAAGATTCTCCAATAGCGGTAGTAAAATTACCTTTATTAACCGAAATAATGGTACATTACAAACATATGTTCTTGATTTGGTAACCCAATCTGCATATCCGGTGAGCCAAAACACCAACCATGATGTGGGACCAAGCTTTGCTCCAAATGACAAACTGATACTATTTTCAAGCGACGATAAAGCATATATAAGTAATATAACTGGAACTACGCAAACTAGATTAAATAACCTTAACTATTACCGTATAATTGATCAACGCTGGGCGAAAAACTATTAAAGTTTATCGCCAAAAGCAATAAATATAGTATAATAACAAATATATGTTTATTAAAAATAGTTATTAAAACTTTAAGATTTAACAATATTCAATATAAGAATCAGCAATCTTTGGGAGTAGAAATGATTAAAAAGATTTTGCTAACTTTATTGGCAAGTACATGTATTATGACATATGCCAATGCTCAAAATAACGATACAGATGAATATAACAATCCAACCGTAAATTCTTTTGCTGCAAGTAGCCAACAATTTCCATCTCAAAACCAATTAACTGGTGAAAAAGGCAAGAAATACAATACTTCTGGCCCACAAAAAACTAATAACCCAACAGTTAATTCTTTTATGTCAAGTGCTAACCAGTTTCCTCAACAAAATCAATTAACTGGTAAAAAAGGTCAAAAATACAACACTTCTGGTGAGATGAAAAAGAAAAAAAATAATCCAATAGTAAACTCAAGAATGTCAAGTGCGAATATGTTCCCTGATGAGAATAATTTTAACAATAATGGCCATAGTAAAAAAAATTCCTATTCAGCCAGTGGCGCAATGTAATTTAAATACGTTATAATAGCGAACTGTTAATTAACCATTGTAAAATTAACAAATATTTAACCTGAAAGGAAATAAATATGAAAAAATTATTAGCTTTAGCTATTGCAGCAGGTGCTTTAGTAGCTTGTTCTTCTAATAAAGCTCCTGATACTGATATGAAAGCTGTTGCTTCTGCACCGGCTCCAGCTCCAGTAGTAGCTTCTGCACCTGTAGTTGCATCAGCTCCAGTTGTAACTAACCACAATAGTGTATACTACTCTTTCAATAAATATGATATTCAAGATCAATATGCAGGGATTGTTAAAGCGAATGCTGACTACTTAGCTAAAGATCCACAAGCTAAAGTACAAGTTCAAGGTAATACCGATGATGTTGGTTCTGTAGAATATAACTTGGCATTAGGTCAAAAACGTGCTGATGCAGTTAAAAAAGCTTTAATTGCTAATGGCGCAAGCAAATCGCAAGTTGAAGCAACTTCAAACGGTAAATTAAAACCTAAATACGATAACAATTCATCAGCTACTCGTGCTATGAACCGTCGTGCAGACATCACTTATACATCTGGTCAACCATCAGGCTATTCAACTGATAGCAATGGTTTACCAATGGTTGATGGTAGCGTGTACAATGGTACAGTTACTGAAGGTGTAGAATAACCATGAAAAGACGTTTGTTGACAATTTTAGGATTGTCAGCAAACCTTTTTCTCATAGGTTGCGCTGATGATCAAGCACGTCAGCAAATTGCTGATACCAATCAACGCTTGAATCAAATCCAACAAAATGTTGGAGTACTTGATAATAAAGTTTCTAATCAAAAACTTTTAGATCTATTAAACCAAATTAATGACTTACAAAATCAAATTAACCAGCTAAATGGTAGAGTTGCCAACGTGGAACAAGGCCAAAAAGCAGGTCAAGGCGATCAAAGTCAGCAATTACAGGCTTTAGATCTGAGAGTGCAAGCACTTGAGAGTGAAATTAATGGTCAGGATAGCGGAGGAAGCCAAGCCCCTGCAGTAGTTAAAAAAACTGCACCGTCAGCTAATAGCGAACTCCAGGCAGCGATTAAAAAAATCCAATCGAACCAAGTCCCTGAAGCCATTAACGATCTTAAGAATTTGCTAAATAACCCTGATAAGACGACAGCAGCAAATGCTCGTTATTTCTTATCGGTAGCATATGTTGCTAATGGACAGTATAAAGAAGCAATTGCTGAAGCGAATAAATTTATTGCGGCTAACAGCAAAAATAAATATGTTCCAGATGCACTGCGTGTAGTGTATATATCACAAACTCAACTTGGTAATACAAGCGCAGCACAAGCAACCGCTAAGCGCTTAATAAAAAGCTACCCTAATAGCGAAGCTGCCAAGAAGGTTGCCAAACAAATGCAACAATAGCCATATAAAAACTCAAGATAAATACTTGGGTTTTTCTTTTTTGAGATATCAAAATGCAAGTCAATTTACATAGTGATGAAGGCAATCAAATTACCAGCTACTCATCAAATTCAGTTACTATTAACCAAACTGAGTATACTTCTAATTTATTAGTTACGCCAAATTTAATCAAAAATATTAATATAAACGCAATCGAAGAATTTAATCAACAATTTCTCGATCAATTATTAGAATATAAGCCTGATATAATAATTTTTGGGACCGGCACCCAAATAAAATATCCGGATCTAAATCTTCTTGCACAATTACAACGCCAGCAAATCGGCTTTGAAGTTATGCCCATTCCTGCCTTATGCCGAACCTTTAACTATTTAATCGGCGAAGGAAGAAATGTGCTGGGTCTGCTAATTTTCTAGAGTGAATTTAAGCTTTATAAAAATAATTTTTACGTGTCGCCCGCGGCCATCTTATAGCGCCTATTCACCACCTTCTTGATATTTATTACCACTCACGAACCCAATTATCATTCTAGCAAAGACTTTAACGATATTATCAAATTCCGGATAGCCTAAATCTCTCCTTAACTTTAATTACCTAATGGATATAGCAATTGATTAAAATTAAGAATTAGAAA
Organism: uncultured Neisseria sp.; assembly: GCA_964386295.1. Classification (GTDB taxonomy): domain Bacteria; phylum Pseudomonadota; class Gammaproteobacteria; order Burkholderiales; family UBA11063; genus Aquella. Next base: position 18,366 of record CAYLRR010000024.1, on the reverse strand, counting down.
TTATTATATAGTTATTGAATAACATTCGATAAAATTACCACTAACAGAATTTAATCGAATCGCTAATTCAAACTATAGTTAGTAAAATCTAATCATAATACCACAAATAAGATCAAGATTTAACTTAGTCAAATTATATGAAACTGCAAATCTTAATACTTGTTAGTTGTAATTAACTTTAAATTTAACTTTAATATAATAGTTTATAGGAGATTGGTAATGTATACACCTCAAAGTTCTCACTTCAATCAAGCGTCAGTAAAATATAATCCTCCATCTAGTCAAAAAACTGTTTTAACAAAGCAACCAGAAAACATAGAAAATGCTGATTCATTTGCTGGCTTAACCGGTATAGCGGAACAGAAGCTCATTCTAATCAGGTTGTTATCAAAATCACTAATATAGGTGAAATCGATAAATTGCGATTTGCCCCGACAGGAACCGTAGACCTGGCTGATTTTGATAATTTTTCCCCAGAGAACCTCAAAACCATCATATCTAAATTACTAAGTAATAAGGTTACTAGTTACACTCTGATTCTGCCAGTTACTGCAAAGCCAATTCATTTTGCCATGCTTGAAGCAGGTAAAAGCATTATCCTTGGATTGATAATTAAAGCACCTGAGGATCAAAATAAAAACATTGATATAAATATTGATGAGAATAGTCTTTATTTTATCTTACATCGTATTGGTAATTTGAATCTAAAATACTTAGATATTAGTGTGTATGGAGATGTCTATAACCATTTTAACAATAAAGACAAGATTCTCGAGCTTTTTGCATTATTTTGTGCAAAAGGCCTGAGGGAGCTTATTATCGATGGGACAAATATTTTTAATATAAATCAAAGAAAATCTCTTTTTGGCTCTGAAGCAAAGGAAAAACAAGCCTTATTCCTAGCTGACAATAAAATAACCACAGACAACAAATTTTTTGAAGTAACGGATGCGCAAATCGTTGAAGCTAATAGAACGAAGTTAACTTTAGTGTCAAGTGCAATACAAAAAGGGACCAGAAGTGCAGTGTTAAACTCCACCACCTGATGTATGTTTAACCTGGAATAATTCCAGCCTTTCTTTTTTGTTTCAAACGATAGCTATCACCCTGGATATTGATAATCTGGCTGTGATGAATTAATCTATCTAGTATTGCTGCTGTTAATGCTTCATCATTATTGAGTACCTCCTGCCATTTAGTAAAGATTAAGTTTGATGTAATAATTATAGATCCAGTTTCATAACGCCTGTTAACCAGCTGGAAGAATAAATTTGCTTGTGATTCATTAAGCTTCACGTACCCAAATTCATCAATTATGAGTAGCCGGGAGTTAGCCACAACTTTGCTTAAGTATTGTTCCAGCCTGTTCTGGTTTCTGGCAGTTTCCAGTTGTAACAATAAATCTGCAGCAGTAAAGAATTTAACTTTATATCTTTGCTGTGTAGCCAGATAACCAAGGCTGATTGCTAAATGAGTTTTACCGGTACCACTGGACCCTAGCATAATAATATTCTCGGCATTATTAATGAAACGTAGCGTTGCCAATTCATTAATTTGTGCCTTATTAATTGATGACTCAGTAAAATCAAACATCTCAAGGGTCTTTGTAGTTGGAAATCCAGCCATTTTAAGCACCATACTACGGCCATTCTGGGCGCGACACTCCAATTCATATGCCATTATAGAAGCCAGATACTCTGTATAGCTGGATTGATCTTTTGCACTTTTATCCGCAATTGCCTGATATCCCTGTAATACTCCAGATAGCTTTAGCGATGTGCACATTGAAGTTATCTTATCAATTAATTGAGTCATATCACACTACCAATCTATCATAGCTTGATAACTGGGGCTGCTGAATTGGAATAATGGCAACTTCAGGTAATAAACTGGAATTTAGACGTTGAATTGGATTATCAATTACTAACGGCAGAACAGGTTTGACATATTCCAACAATACGGGTATTTCATCCTTGAGCAAATCAAGGGGTTTCTTATTGGTTGTACCATGTGTCCGGTTATTGGCTTCATTAAGCCAGCCAGAGATATGGCTGTTCAATAATTCAGCAGTTATTTCTATGATCCCATCACTTAACCTGGCTGCCAATGGGCGATAAAAGTTTCCTTTTAGGTAATGGTTAAACCTCTCTACTTTCCCTTTGGTTCTGGCCCGGTATGGTTTACATAGCTTAATAGTAAAGCCCAACTCTTTGGCAAATTGATAAAAGACATCATTAAATTTATGTTTGCCTTCACCATAAGCATCCCGCTTATCTATGACCGTACGCATATTGTCAAAGAGAATAGTTTTAGGTACACCACCAAAATAGCTGAAAGCTTTATGGTGGCATTCCAGTAAGGTACTGCTGCTCATATCGGTAGTAAAGTGAACAAAGCTTGCTCTGGAGTAGCCCATTGTCATTACAAAGGCATGAATGGGTTTCTTTCCCGTGCGGATAGCGGTCCAGTCAACTTGCGCCTGATAACCAGGTGCAGTTTCAAAACGGACCACCGGGTCTGCTTTTATTCGCTTGGCGTATTCCTGGCTTAAAAGGGTTTGCAGGATTCTTAAACTTCCAGCATATCCATTGCTAAGAATTTCCTTATAAATCACTTCAGCTGGAATTCTTGCCGCAGTTTTAGAAATACGTTCCAGGATATAGTCCTTAAATGGTTCCAGCTTAGACGGCCTTCCATTAATTCTTTTTATTTCAGCCAACTCGCTATTACGCAAATGACGGGTAATTGTTTTACGGTCTTTGCCAGTAATTCTTGCAATAGCTCTGATTGAATGTCCTTGTTTTTTTAATTCATGGATCATGATAAATTCCTTTTGGGTAATCATGGAACACTCCGCTTATTTTTAGGAGCATTGTTGTAACATCATTACCGGATAGGTGGGGGAATTTCGACTGCATTAGTGGTCCAGTTTAACACTGCACGCGACACTTTAGAGCCAAGAGGAGAATTTATACCAAATATAACTGAAGTTGAAATAAAGAATAGAAAATTTAAAAATTATTCCATATTTTCGCTTTATTGAAATAAATAGTAGGCATTCACCAAATATTCCGGCAGAGCTGATAGACGGTTTAGAAGAGAAAATTCTTAAGCATTACCCAAATAGCTGGTTTGTACAACTCCCATCAAATGCTAAAAATGGATTTCTAGTTAATTACTTAAACAGTGACCAAAGACTTTGTAAGGCTTATTGTTACGCCAACTATGGCTGGAAACCTAGAAGTTTTAACAAACGATTAAGTAAAGTTACCGCATCATCAGGCACTACAATCAACAGTGAGTTTAATCGAAATTTAACTCGTTATGCAGAATCATTAGGCACTACAACTCACGATCTTACTGAGGAACACAAAAATGAATTTTTACATCTAATGATCGAATTAGGGTTGAGAGACCAAATTATAATTGAAGAAGTGAAGAATGAATATTTAGCTATAACTGGAAAAGTATAGATCGCTGGTTTATAATAACTAGCTCGCGAAGTGAGAAAATGTTAGTTTTTTATTGCAAAGATTCTATGCATAATATATTTGTAGCTGTCGATTTCACTTTGGCAGCTACAATTATCAAGAATCTAAATTAGTATGCTAAAAGTCATTAAATATTACAATGGTAGACCTTACTCTTGCACAAATGATTAGATATAGCACAAATAAATTGCTTGGAATCTTAATGAGACTTAGCTTAAAACCGGACACAACATAACCACTAGATCGAGTTTATATTATTGTATAGTTCTACAAATTTGGCTTGATCTAATTTACTATTTGTACGTAGACCCGTGCCGAGGTGTATTTCTTTAACACTGGTTTTGCTAATGAGGTCACGCGCATTTTCTGGCTTAATTCCACTACCAGCTAACACAGTAATACCATCAGCAGCAGCAAAGTGCTGCAATTGACATATAGTAGTCGCTCCAGCTACAGCCGTATCCTCTCCCCCTGAAGTCAAGACTCTTTTCACAAATTCTTTATAATTATGAAGCTCTTTAAACGCAGTATATACATCTTTGCTTACATCTATCGCACGGTGAAAAGTAATTCCATGATTAGTTTTTTCAATATGTTTGATAATCATTTCAAGTTGGCCGAATGCTACTTCCTTTTTCTCATTTAGCGACCCAAAGACAATATCATTCACATTAGTATGCGTAATTAAATAATCAATTTCCAATAAAATAGTCTGCATATCCTTAATATCATAGATAAAACTTTGTCCATGCGGCCTTACCATAACATTAACCGGAATTGATACAGCACTACATATTTGCTTACTTAGTTCAAGCTGAGGAGATAATCCGCCTAAGTCAAAAGCATGAATAAGTTCCAATCGGTTTGCGCCATATTTCTCTGCGGCGATAGCTTCTTCGACATTCGTAACTATAACTTCAACTAACATAATATTCCTAATTTAAAAAATGCGTTATATTTTGCCACATAAAACCAAGCTGATCTTCGAGGCTATGATTACTCTCCAATGCCCATAGTTTTGCATTGCGATTAGTATTACAATAATTATAACTAACTTCTATCGGTATAGTTTCGTCATTCTTACCATGAAAAATTAATGTTTTGACCGGGCGATTAAATGTTAGGGTATTGATCGACTCTAGATCGCTAATAAAATCATAATGTAAAGATATTTCTTCTTTATAACCATAGTGATAAACTGGAAAAGCACTTGCATTTTTCCATTTAAGCAAGTTTTCAATACCAATTAACTTGGGCCATAGTCTATCGATCCCGATTGCTGGAGCAAGAAGAATTAGACCTTTAATATTCGGATTAGAATCAGCTATAATTAAACTAATTAAACCACCTAAACTCGAACCTATTAATATCGTTTCATGCCCAGCAATGGTTTGAATTACGAATTCTACCTGCTTAGTTACCGTTAATTTTGAAAAATCGCCCAAATTCATATCCAGCACTTCAAGCAGAATACCAAGTTCTGCAAACTTTTCTTTAAAATATACCGCTTTCATAGAAGTATTGCTTGATGCGAACCCATGCAAATATAAATATCTCATATTGTACTCAATTAAATAAATTAAGGCTAACCGAAAGGTTAGCCTTAATTATAATACAAAGTATACTTGTTGTGATTAGTAAGTTAAACCTACTGTTACCATACCACCAACAGAGCTTTGTGGAGCATAAGCGTTACCATTACCATAAGGAGTAGTAACTGTTTGGGTTTGAGTGTAATAATAATTATTGTAAAAAGCCTTAGCACCTAACTGGAAGTTACGATATAGGTTAAATTTAGCACCTAAAGTCGTAACGTACTGGTAGTTATCGCTAGAGTTAGGAAAACCAACAGCGCTATTTGCAGTTGTATTTGGAGTCTGGTTAGCATTGTAAAGCATATTTTGGTCTAAATAGAAATCAAATACGCTATTTACACGGTATTCTAAACGCGCACCACCACCAAATGTCCAGTAGTAGTCGCTAGTTAAATTGTTATTACCTGCTTGCTCTAGACTATAAGTAGATAAATTAGTATTACGACCACCAGTTACATAAGGCGTAATTAATAGTTTATCACTAACTAGCGGGAAAGCATAACCGACAGTTGCGTTCACACCACCAAAGTTAGGCTGAGAACCAGTAACTTGATTGCCACCTAGAGCTGTATTTGAAGGTTGAGAATAGTAAGTAAGCAAGTAAGCATTTACATCCATCCAAACACCAACATCAAATAAGCGCTCAACTTCTAAATTAATTGATTGAGTGTTATTAGTGCTAGTATTACTACCATTATTAAGGTTGCCGGATGTTACAGCAAAACCTAAGTTATACTCATTATCAAACTGCTGGAAAGCAGAATATTTATTGGTTGAAGAAGTTGTTGTTGAAGTTGTATCTGCAAAAGAATTATAACTTGCAACAGCTAATAAACAAACTAAAATTTTACGCATCATTGTCTTCCTTTATATTAACTTAATCACCTAGAGCGATTGTATAGTAATCTTTTATTAAAGTCAAAATTTTAGCCCGATTTTTAATTATTTATTTGCATTTTTGTGCTTTTTTACAACACTTATTATTAACCAGATTAAAGCAATCGAAACCAGACAAGATATAACAAAGGTCTCACTTTGGCGTACCCAATCAATTAAATCATCAAGATCATGGGCAAAGTAATAACCGGCATAAACCCAAACAGGTACGCTAATTAGAGCTGCGCCACCATCCATTACTAAAAACTTAAGGTATGACACGCGTCTGCTGATACCGGCTGTTACGAAAATTGGTGCACGTAAGCCAGGAAGAAACCGCGCTACAAATAGAATACGGCTACCGTATTTATGCACTTTTTCTTGCATTTTTTTATAGCTTTTTTCAGTAAAGACTCTTCTTAATACAGGAACTTTCTTAACGCGAGGCCCCAATAGCTTACCAAGCATAAACATCGTACCATCACCTAAGATTACACCTAATAAGGAAACTACCACCATTATGTGTACATCTAAAGTAGCAGCTAAACCACAGATTACGCCACCTGATACCAAGGTGATATCCTCAGGAATTGGTACACCAAAACCACAGGCTATCAAAACCAAAAAAACTGCTATATAGCCATAAGCTGCAAAAAAAGCAACCAGCTCGTGCAAAATTTCCATGCTTAACCTTTGATAGTATTTGCTATTCTATTTGCTAAATTTTGTGCCAACTCGGCATCTTCTGCCTCAACCATTACACGCACTAACGGCTCTGTCCCGCTCGCACGAACAATAATACGGCCTTGCTTTCCAAGCATGGCTTCTGCATGTGTAAGTTCTTCTTTAATTAGCTCTTGCCAATTTAGACTTTTATCAGTAAATCGCACATTAACCATAGTTTGAGGGAATTCTTGCCAATCAATAACCTCTGAAGGTTCCTTCTTGCTACTAACTAATCCTGCTAGCACTTGTAATGCAGCAATTATACCATCACCAGTGGTATGCTTATCAAGACATAAAATATGCCCTGATGATTCTCCACCCAATAACCACTTACGCTCATTTAATTCCTGAACGACATAGCGATCCCCGACCTTGGCCCGGATAAACTCATAGCCTTTATTTTTAAGAGCTACTTCCATCCCCATATTGGTCATTACCGTACCAACTACTCCTGGTAATTTATTGCCAAGTGATGCATAAGCTTCTACTATCATATAAATTAATTTATCACCATTTAATAAATTACCTTCTCTATCTACAAAAATTACCCGATCTCCATCACCATCAAAGGCAATCCCGAAGTCAGCCTCACGTTCTTTTACAAGAGTAATCAATTGTTCTGGATGCGTCGAGCCACAGTTTTCATTAATATTTACACCATTAGGTTCACAAGCAAATCGAATTACTTCAGCTCCTAACTCTTCAAAAACATGAGGCGCAACATGATAGGTAGCTCCATTAGCACAGTCTAGAACAATTTTAAAACCTTTAAGATCTAATGATGACGGGAATGTGCTTTTGCAAAATTCAATATATCGTCCATGTGCATCAGATAATCTACGCACCTTACCAAGACGGTTAGCAATAACCATAGGCTGATCAAGTACCTTCTCAATTTCAATCTCTATCTCATCTGGCAACTTGGTACCTGTTGCTGAGAAAAACTTGATACCATTATCATAATAAGGATTGTGGGACGCACTAATTACAATTCCAGCTGACAATCTTAGCGCACGAGTCAAATAGGCAATTGCTGGAGTCGGCAATGGGCCAGCCATGTAGACGTCTACCCCAGCATATGTGAGCCCTGCTTCTAGAGCTGACTCAAATAAGTAACCAGATAATCGCGTATCTTTGCCAATAATAACTGCAGGTCTCGTTGTATGTGCCGCTAAAACTTTACCAGCAGCATAACCTAAATGTAGAGCAAAATCTGGTGTAATTGGAAACTCGCCAACCTTACCTCTTACACCATCAGTACCAAAATATTTTCGCATATAATTAGTAAACCTCAGTAATATTAAAAATTAGCTAATATCAGTTCTATCATTATTATCTGATATATTTTCTTTTTCTATCGTTATTGCCGTTTCATGATTTTTAGGATCATAGCTCATTATATAATCTATATCTTTTGCATCAATTGTTTCTTTTTCTAAAAGCATTTGCGCCATCATTTCTACTTTATCTGCATTATCAGTTAATAGCTGGCGTGCCAAAGAGTATTGATTTTCTAATATATTACGAATAGTTTCATCTATTTTTTGCATAGTGGATTCTGATACATGCTTAGTTGAAGTTACACTTCTTCCTAAAAACACTTCAGATTCATTTTCACCATAAATTACCGGTCCCATTTCTATGGTCATTCCCCAGCGAGTCACCATTTTACGCGCAAGATCAGTTGCCCGTTCAAAGTCATTACTTGCACCGGTGGTCATTTGGTTCATGAACAACTCTTCGGCAATCCTACCACCAAATAGTATTGCAATTTGGCTCATTAAATAATCTTTAGTATATGCATAGCGGTCTTCTTCTGGTAACTGCATAGTTACACCTAATGCCCTACCCCGTGGGATAATCGTTACTTTATGAACAGGATCAGTTCCAGGTATTAACTTAGCAACGATCGCATGGCCTGACTCATGATATGCGGTATTACGCTTTTCATCTTCTTTCATAACCATACTCTTACGTTCCGCACCCATAATTATCTTATCTTTAGCATCTTCAAAATCATGCATATCGACTAATTTTTTATTGCGGCGTGCTGCAAATAAAGCGGCCTCATTAACTAAGTTGGCTAAATCAGCACCCGAAAAACCTGGAGTCCCACGCGCAATAATCGGAGCTTCTACATCGTTAGCTACTGGAACTTTACGCATATGAACATTCAATATTTGCTCACGCCCTTTAATATCAGGCAATGGAACAACAACTTGACGGTCAAAGCGGCCAGGTCTCATTAATGCTGGATCTAATACATCCGGGCGGTTAGTAGCTGCTATCACGATTACCGTTGTACTGGTATCAAAACCATCCATTTCCACAAGCATTTGATTCAAGGTTTGCTCACGCTCATCATTACCACCACCAAGACCGGCACCACGCTGGCGACCTACAGCATCTATCTCATCAATAAAGATGATTGCTGGCGCACTTTTCTTAGCTTGCTCAAATAAATCACGGACCCGAGAGGCACCCACACCAACAAACATTTCAACAAAGTCAGAGCCGGAGATACTAAAAAATGGGACACTTGCTTCACCAGCAATAGCTTTAGCTAAAAGGGTTTTACCTGTCCCTGGAGAACCACTTAGTAATACACCTTTAGGGATGCGGCCACCTAGATTTTGATATTTGGTTGGATCGCGAAGATAATCAACTATTTCCATTACCTCTTGCTTAGATTCCTCACAACCAGCCACATCGGAAAAACGGATCAAGTTCTCTTTACTGTCAATCATTTTAGCACGGCTGCGACCCATGCTAAATACGCCACCAATACCACCACCGCCTTTGCCGCCTGATGCCCCTTTCATGAAATAAATCCATACACCAATTAGTAACAGCATCGGGAACCAGGAAACGAAAATATTCATTAGTAACGATTCTTCTTTAGGTTTAGCCTGGAAACTAACTTTATTTTTTATCAAATCATTTACTAATTGAGGATCGAATGGTGCAAACGTAGTAAACTTACTATCATCTTTACGGACACCGCTTAGCCATTCACTTTGCATATTATTGCCTTCGATCAGGACGTTTTTAACCTGACCGCTTTCTAATTCCGTAATAAATTGAGAATAAGGGATATTATTCCGAGAATCGCGGGGATCATTGAATTTATTAAATATTACCATCAACCCTAGGCCAATCAGTAACCAAATCAACAGGCTTTTCAGTAAATTTCCATTACGCATAAATGTTATCCAATTTTTAATATTTAGCAAATGCTTATTAATATGTGTGGCTTAAAAAAGTAATACCTTGACCACAATCCAAATTTGAACAATTAATTATATCATATTGTCTTCTTTTGTTTACAAAGTAAGTATGTTTCACTACTTTTACTTTTAGAAGCCCCGGGCTTACGAATTATTACCTGAGTGAATAATTCTCTAGCCTCCTTTACTAACTTATCGAATTCTCCACCATGAAATACCTTGATTAGACAATGACCGCCAACTTTCAAATAATTTCGTGAAAAATCCAGGACCAACTCGACTAGATAGGCAATACGCGCTTGATCAACATCACGGATCCCGCTCAAATTAGGTGCCATATCTGAAATCACTAAATCAACTTCTTTATGATTGATTGCTTCTAGGAGCTGATTTAAAGTTGTTTCACTGGTAAAGTCACCCTGAATAAACTCAAGCCTGTGAATTGGGTCAATTTCTAATAAATCTACCCCTACAACTTTACCCCTTTCCCCTACTTTACTGATCGCAACCTGAGACCAGCTCCCAGGCGCGCATCCTAAGTCAACCACGGTTTTTACATTATGAAATAATTTATCCTGCTCATCTATCTCTAAAAGCTTAAATGCAGCCCTTGAGCGATAGCCTGATTTTTGCGCCTGATTCACGTATGTATCGTTAATATGCTCATGAATCCAGGCTTTAACAAACCGATTTTTTTTCTTTTTATCATCCACAATAACTTTTAATCCTTCTTGCCAACTATTTTGATTAAACCGTAACTTAGTATATAAATTATTGTTGTTATTAAAGTCACCGAACACACCATAGAAAATAAGTCATTATAGCGAATCAAAGGGGATATGCTTGGCACCCCTTCAATCTTATTAATCAATAATAAAACGATAATTACACCATAAATAATACAGTCTATTAACCAATTAGCGCTAAGGCCCATTAAATTGAGTAATATCGGAGTACTTAGTAAAAGCAAAATTGACAACATATAATAAATATCAAAATATTTAAAAAATATAAGCCCTACACTTATACTAACCGCAATTAATGCAAATAGGAAAACACGGGAAGCCCATAAATTTTCTAATTCATCACCGGTTTTATTATACCTGGGAGCATAAAACCCCCTAATAATTATCATTGTTGCAAATAAGATTGATTCACTTATTGCCTTATAAAATAACATCACTAAAATAAATAATGAGACAAACGCATAAGGTAAGACACTTTTTAACAAAACCATCGCCGAGCTTACAAAGTCAAATTGGGCTAAACTCATACTTGTGATATTATTATCATCTTCGGCTAAAGAAGGCACCAAACCACGTTGCAAAGTAGGTTGATCGCTGGGAACAGCCTTTACTATATAACCGATTGAGCCGTCATTTAAGCGCATTTGTTGAGTAACAACTCTTTTGCCAGCAATCAAATTGGCTTTATTCGGCGTGGCAAGAGCACAAACCCCTAGATAAATTAAAACCAAGATTGAAGCTAGCTGGATAATCCTTACAAAGTACCGAGAACTAAGGGTTGCAGCTGAGCTACCTGCCATTTTAAATATATTTAGTGGGCTCATTATAAATACCGTTAATGAAGCAAGTACTAATACCCATAATTCTTTAATAGTAAGTAAATTATATTTTAATTGAGTAAAAGATTCTAGTGGCAATTGATTATCTTTTGCTACTTGCTGCAAATTAGATATTAGATTACCAGTCCCGATTGCCCGATATGCCAATAAAGCTACCACTAGCATTATCAATGTCACAATAAGCCAACTTAATGCCTGATTATATGTAGCTGCGATCATGCCGCCAAGTAATAAAGCTACTAACATTATCCCCAGTAAAGACAATGTACTATTGCCAAATTCCCAGCCAAGCAAGCTTTTAAACATAGTAACTACAATAGCAATACTAACGCCTGCAACTAGAATCATGAATAGTCCGTAGGTTACCAAAATAAATTTATTTCTTAAATTAGTATCCTTGGCTTGGCCTAAAGATTGGAATACCTCAGATTTAGCAATAAAGCCTTCATAAATCCATGCGGTTACTAAAAAAACGGGTATAAAAGCACATAACGCCGGGATACCAGCGTAAGCACCATAACCACTAAGAGCAACAAATTCAATTAAACCAAAACTCAAGAAGCTCAATGGCCTAACAAATGCCGGCATTTGATAATTTTTCATTAATAGAAATACTTCGCTGCTTGAATTAGTACGACGGAATTTATAAGAAATCACTAGGATAATTAAAAATAATGCCGTCATCATCCCATAGTCAAAATTAGTAATATTTAATAGATGCATGCTACCTGGTTATTCCTTTTTTTCTACAAATTTAAAGATAATTGCCAAACCATAAAAAAATAATTGATGTAAATAGATTAATAAAAAGCCCAATAACGGCTCTTAATTAACTTTAGACTCATCATATATTTAATGCAAAAGAGGTCTATTATATAACGAAATAAAAAACGATGGCAAGGATACCATCGTTTGAAGAATTAAAACCGCAGAGAGTGAACTACCCACAACTTAGCTAAAGCTTGAAGTTGGGGCTTCTTGGGAACTTCCGACCAATGTCAGAATATTTACCAAGCTATCTCCGCTATTCCAGCGGTTCTTATATTTATCGCTGCTTGCCAGTCCCGGTCTTGCTCATGATTACACTCTTTATTGAGGCAATGATATACACGATCGGATAATTGCAACTCATCGTTTTTTGTGCCACATTTAGAACAAGTTTTACTACTGGCAAACCACTTATCTAAAGTAATAAGTTGTTTACCTCTATCAAGTAGCTTATAGCCTAGATACTGCCTAAATAAGCCAAAACCATTATCAGCAATTGACTTACCAAACTTCTAGCTAAAGAAAAAGGCATTGATTTTATTTAATTTGCAATCATTGATATTTTTAAAACTGCAGTGCGCATGAAACAGTATATTGACAATTATTAGCGATTATGATAAGATTTTCATATTATTAAAATTCATCCATAATTAACAATAATTGGGATACGATATGAAAAAAACATTTTGGCATTTTGAACGTGTAAAGCTTAAAAAGAAAATACTTAATCTGTTTGAATCCGAGATTGTACAAAGCTTAATCCTATATGCACCAAGACGGATTGGTAAAACCGAATTTCTAGAATATGATCTTAAGCCTGAACTTGAAAAACATAATTATAAGACTTTGTACTTTAGTTTCTTCACTGATTCAAACAACAAAGTTAAAGACTTTGTAAATTTTCTCAGGGGACATTTAAACAAATCAATATTTGAAAAAATAGGTCTTAAGGAAATTAGTGTTACATGGTGCAAAGTAAACTTAGAGCATTGGCAACCTGAACAATGGTCTACGGTTGAATTATTAACAGTATTAAGCACTCAGTATGAAAAAGAAAAGAAACAACGATTAATTCTTATGCTTGATGAAGTGCAAGAACTACAGAACACAAAAGATGGCAATAATTTTGTAAGCGCATTAAGAACCTCATTAGACAAAAACAAAGAATCCCTCGGGGCAATCTTTACCGGCTCATCAGAAGATGGGCTAAGAAAGATATTTAATGACAAACGCGCACCCTTCTTCCATTATGGCACCAAATTAAATCTAGAAGTATTTGATAAAGAATTTACTGATTTTTTAGCCGACAAGTACGCAGAAAGAATTGGTACAGAATTAAATAAAGATAAGCTTTATGAGATTTTTTGCAAACTTGACAAAGTAACTGAGTATATTCGCCAAATCATAACTGAATTAGTGCTGGAACCTGATCTTAGCCTTGATGAAGCATATAGTGAGTACCAAGCTAAAATATTTGATGCTGACAAGTTAGAGGTGCTTTGGAACAGTTTTAGCAACGTAGAAAAAGCAATTTACCAATGGATTAGGTTAGGTAAAAGCTCTTTTTACACGGATGAATTTAAAAACTTTGTTGAACAAGAGTTTAAATCGGAAACAGTTAGCAAAAATCAAATTCAATATGCTTTAAATAAATTGTTAAAAAACCAGCACATTACAACTGGTATAAGCCAACAAGCTAATTATTCTTTGAATAATACCATGCTAACTAAATGGTTAGAGCAATGCACAGCCTGAATTAAAAAATTGATACAAAGCCCATGCTAAACTCCTATAAGATCCTTTTCCATGCTGTTATGCAAATTGCGACAATTTGCAAATTTATTGGTAAATTCGCAGGGCAACCGCATATTATGCTTGCCCTGTATTACACCAGAAAAGAGGCCTAATTTCAATTTTTAAAATTAAACAAGAAAGAAGTTTATAATTATTTATGCGTCTTTATTATTAAGTGCACATCTATTAATCATTTAATAATCTTAAATAATTTTGATAAGGTAAATTAACCTAATAAATTATGCCAAAAACCGGCGACAGTGGCAGTCATAAAGCCAGCCAAAATAGCTGCAAATAGCGCCTTGAATCCCATACCTGCCAAATCGCTCTGGCGACCAGGCGCTAATGCAGAAAAAGCCCCGAGTGAAATTCCAATTGAAGAAAAATTAGAAAAGCTGGCTAAAGCAAAAGTAGATACAAATGCAGAATTAGCCGATATTAAATTTGCTGCTTTTAATTTCCCAAGCGAAACATAGGCAACAAACTCATTAATTGCTACCTTCTGGCCAAGTAAACTACCTACTTGCAAAGTTTCATTCCAGCTAATCCCCATAAAAAAGGCAAAAAAACGGAAAATTACGCCCAAAATATACTCTAGCGAAAGTCCATCAAAAGATTTATTGGTACTTGAAGCGATAATATCATTAACATGAATTACGCTGCCTATTGCAAATAAAATTCCATCGATCATATGGATTAGCGGAATAATTGCCATTAATGATGCACAAATTGCTACGCCTATTTTAACTCCAGTAAAAGCGCCATGCATCACAGCGTCAATCGCAGTATCTAAGTGTGAAGTATTAATTTTAAAATGTTCAGCACTCTCTACTTTATCAAATTCAGTTTCAGGAAACACAATTTTAGCAAATATAATCGCTGAGGTAGCATTCATGAAAGTTGCGGTAAGTAATGAGTTAGCAATTAATAATTCTTGAGAATGATCTCCGCCACCGAGGAAACTTAGATACATGCCAAGCGTCGAACCGGATAGATTGGCAAGCCCTGCGACAAAAGCACAAGCTAGCTCCGAACGCGTCATTTTGGCGATATATGGCCCAATCACAATTGGTCCTTCCGATTGGCCTAAGAAGATATCAGCAATAACTACCAAACTTTCAACACCAGACAGTTTAACAGTTTTACGTAAAACAAAAGCAAGTACCCCAATTACCCATTGGATGACACCAAAAAAGTATAGCAGTGAAATTACACTACCAAAGAAAATAATTGTGGGGACTACAACAAATGCAAATACAAACCCAACCTTAGTTTGATCTACCAGTCCACCAAACACAAAACTTGCACCTTCCTTGGCATAATCCATAAACTTCAGCAAGCCACTAGATAATACTACCAGGCAACCATTTACAAATGGAACATAATGCAATAATAAAAATAATACATTTTGTGCAAAAAAAGCAGTTAATACCAACTTCCAGTTAATCGACCGCTTATTTTCTGAAAAGACAAATGCAATACCAACTAGAAAAAAGAACCCTAAAAAACACTGGAAAACCAGACTTGACATAACCGCTATCCCCCCAAAATGGAATCTTTTTTATTTGTTAACCCACAATTTTACTTTATTAATATTACTCACTGGAAGGTTATTCTGCTTTTTTGTGCAAAACGCAGGCAAAAAATCCGTCAGTATCATGGTCCTTAGGATTAAGTTCCAAATAACGCTGATCTTTTAAAACCAGTCCCTCTATTTTAATAACCTGATTTATTTCGACTAATTCAAAATCATTATTTTGCGCTAGAAATTCTGAAATGATGGCCTGATTTTCATCTGGCAAAATACTACATGTAGCATATACCAACCTACCACCGGGTTTCAGCATTTTACTTGCTGCAGTTAATATTGATAATTGCTTAGGGGTTATTTCCTGTAAACTTTCAAGGTTATAGCGAAATTTCAAGTCAGGGTTTCGCCGTAAAGTCCCAAGTCCTAAACAAGGTGCGTCAACAAAGACACGATCCATTTTTCCTGATAAGCGCTTTATTTTACTATCATTTTCGTTTGCGATAACCTGAGCATAAACATTAGATAAACCAGATCTGGCAAGCCGCGGGGAAAAATTACCCAGTCTGCGCTCATTAATGTCAAAAGCATAAATCCTACCGCTATTTTTCATTAACATGCCAAATAAGAGGGTTTTACCGCCACTGCCGGCACAAAAGTCCGCCACCATTTCACCCCGTTTAGGATCAAGCAGCATCCCGGCCAATTGACTTGCCTCATCTTGGACTTCAATTACTCCATTTAGAAATAACTCATTGTTCATTAAAGAGGCTTTATTGGGTAGTTTTATCCCATATGGGGAATAATTGGTAGGTTTTGCCTTAATGCCAATTTGCTCTAAATTGCTAATTACTTCCTTAACATTCGCCTTCAAAGAGTTAACCCGTAATGTCAAAGGAGCTTGCTTAGTCATGGCTTGTGATAATAGCTTAATTTCCTCTATTGAGTATATATTAGACAATTTTTCGATTAACCAGCCAGGCAATTCGGTAAATTCAAGGTCTAATTCTGGTAACTTATCTACTTCACCCAGATTGATAGTTTTCAACTCACGGATCTCATGCCGAGGAACACCCATTAACTTGATCAATGTATAGCCAATCAATAAAAAAGTATTTTGCGGGTTAACGACCTTGGTTAATTTATAATAATTACGTAATATTGTGTAAGTCGTCTCGGCAATAAAACCGCGGTCTTTCATGCCAAGCTTGCGGTTATCCCTAAAAAACTTTGAGAGTAATGCGTCGGTTGGAATTTTAAATTCAAAAACTTGTTTTAATAATTGAGAAGTCAGTCTTACTGCATTATCGGTTACCATGTTTATCCTCGTTAATTTTAATTAAGGCGTCTAGTGCTTCTTTAGGTACGTATTTTGCCACAACTTCTTCCCAGCCGTTTGCCCCTACTAAACCTTTTATCAAACTTGAAGACACTTCTGCATAGTTGCGTGGGGGCATTAAAAATACCGTATCAATATCACTGCATAAATCAGAATTAATATAGCGCATTGTTTTTTCATATTCATAATCTTGGGAGTTTCTTATCCCGCGTACAATATGCGTTGCGCCAATCCGCTTGGCATAATTGACTAAAAACTCGCCATTAAAATGGCCAATTTTTATATTTGGATAATGTGCTAAGGATGACTCGAGCAGACTAAGCCGCTGCTCCAAACTAAAAGTATACTTTTTATCAGGATTATCGCCCACAGCTATAATCAATTCATCAAAAATAGCTGCAGATTTGTCAATTACCCATAAATGCCCATTTGTAATGGGGTCAAAACTACCAGCATAGATTGCTTTTGCCATAATCCTATCCATAAAGTGCAGACATGTAAAAAAATAGAAAAACGAATAATTAAAGCCGTTTTTATTCAGTATTATCTGCGGTATCGCCAGTCCATTTGATTTATTAAATAGTTATAAGTCAAATAACCTTTTTGATAAATCACATTAATGTGCCGAAAAAGTTGGTGAAAGTGCGTAACAAACAAATACTAATACACTATTGTAACCAATAATCACAGCAAATAAATTATTTTTCAGCAAAAACCCAGTAACATGGTAAACTATTGGCTACAAAAAAACAGTAACTATTGAAAGGAAGACATTATGGAACATACTTTACCTCAACTACCTTACGCAATGGATGCTTTACAGCCTCATATTTCTAAAGAAACTTTAGAATATCATTACGGCAAACACCATCAAACATATGTAACAAATCTAAATAACTTGATCAAAGGTAATGAGTTTGAAAATGCCACATTAGAAGAGATCGTCCGTAAGTCATCTGGCGGTATTTTCAATAATGCGGCACAAGTTTGGAATCATACTTTCTATTGGAATTGTCTATCGCCTCAAGGTGGTGGTGAGCCGACTGGCGCGCTTAAAACAGCTATTGAAAAAAAATGGGGTTCATTTGAAGAATTTAAAAAAGCCTTCACGCAAACCTGTATTACAACTTTTGGTTCAGGCTGGGGCTGGCTAGTAAAAACTCCTAGTGGGGATTTGGAACTAGTTTCAACTTCTAATGCTGCAACGCCACTGACTACCGATAATAAGCCAGTATTGACTTGCGATGTATGGGAACATGCATATTACATTGATTACCGCAATAGCCGTCCTAACTATATGGATGCATTTTGGAAGCTTGTTAACTGGGAATTTGCTAACAAAAATTTTGCTTAATTACTATTACAAAATCCAAGATTCAATCAATCGGGTAAGACCGCCCTCACAGGCGGGACTTCCCACACCACCGTACGTGCGTT
>CAYLRR010000023.1:0-49923 GCA_964386295.1 uncultured Neisseria sp. | reverse complement strand
TTCCTCCGGCCGCTCCTAAGGCTTCACCTACCGAAAATGTCTTCATCTCTGGCATCTCGGCAATATTTTTCATAAAGGGGTCAGGCGTTCTTCCAGCTTCAATATCTTCTGTATATGTTTGTTTTAGCATTGCTAAACTAGTTGGATTTTCCCCCTCAGGGCCAAGCTTACCATTGATAAATTCGTCTACCGAACCAGGTGTTTTATATTCCATTTCTTTTATACTGGCAATATCATCTTCAGCATTGTTAATAGGTAAAGCTTGGATTTTTAAATCTCTATATAGAGGAGCTTCTGCGTCATCTGCTAAGTTATAACTATTTCCATCCCTCGAAGTATATTGTATACTGGTAGCCCTTATTCCATTAGCTTTGGTAAAATGAATTGGTTTAACTGACTTTACTTCACTAATAAAATTCCTTGTAAGTTCAAGAGCTGCCTCATGGGATATTGGTTCAGCACCATTAGCAACAGCTACAAAGTTACCATTTTTGGTAATAGAATCTAAAATGTTTTCATAGGCCTCTTGATACTCTGTACTAATGTAGCTGTTAGAATTGTGAACAATATCAAGTTGCTTATTAAGATTATTAGCGTATTTTGTAACCGCTAAATCAACTTTTTTATTAATATAAGAGGTTAAATCATTTAAACGCATAGTTTTATAAGTGGCAGCGCCGCTGAGAAGGCCAGTTACTGCCGAATAGGCGCCAGTACCTATCATCGCACCCAAGTTATCATGCCCCTGCTTCATGTCTTTTTCCGGCTTATCCAATACATCGCCTACCGCGTCAAACGTACTTGCCACATACCAGTGATTAACTAATTTAAAATACATCGGGGTTATCGTATTGCTGTCATATACCCGGTAATAGCAGCTAAACTGGCCTGCGCTCCCTGGCGCATGCTGCTCATCATGAAACATTAAACTATTACTGAAGATCTTACTCTTGTCATAGATGCCGGTGCCGGAATCAAGGCTCGCCCATTTCTGGTCATACTGTTTGGTTCGTGGAAAACTATAGCCTGCCGGAATATCAGTTAAGTTGGCTTTGACATAACTATTTACTTGGGTTCCGTTGGTGTCGCTGTTGTCACAGCCCAAAAATTCAACATTCTTATCGCTTGAATTATCGGCTAATAATGCCATGTAACTGGTTTTTGAATTGGCATCAACCGCTGTTTCATTTGCCCAGACATCGTTATCGTCATTAGGCCCCCTTAAGGAACCTGATTTACTCGCGTTTAAGGTCGTATTTGAATTAGATTGGCCAACATTATTATTACAGCCGCTTAAGATTAGAATTTGGCCGCTAAAGCATACTAGGGTTAAAAGTTGGGTTATCTTTTTAATTTTCAAGGCAATTCTCCGCTATGATCTATATTTATTACATAGCGGATTGTAGCTGCCTGAAGTTAAATCCAACAATCGACAGTTTTGTCGATTGGCAGGCATTCCTAGTTAGTATACGCCAAATTTGGCGCTAGCCACTTCTCAGCCTCTGCCAGGCTTATCCCCTTGCGATTAGCATAATCGGCCACTTGGTCCTGGGTAATTTTGCCAACTGCGAAATATTTGGCATTTGGATGGTTAAAATAATAGCCTGAAACGCTACTTGCCGGATACATTGCGAAATTTTCTGTGAGCTTGGCACCAGTATTATTTTCAGCAGCCAATAATCGCCAGATTTTAGCTTTTTCAGTATGTTCCGGACAGGCTGGATAGCCTGGCGCCGGGCGAATGCCGCGATACTTCTCATAAATTAAGTCTTCTATACTTAAATCTTCATTCAAGCCATAGCCGCACCATTCACGCATTAATTTATGTACATATTCGGCTAACCCTTCGACCAAGCGGTCACCGAGTACTTTAGTCATAATTGCCAAATAATCATCACCCGAAGCTTCATATTGGTTTGCAAGTTTTTCAACTTCATGCATTGTCACGACAAACGCGCCAATATAATCTTTAACTCCACTATCTAAGGGAGCAATATAGTCAGCAAGCGAATTATTTACCGGCTTATCATTCTGCTGGCGTAAGAAACATAACTTCTCTAATTGCTGGCCTGATTGATCATATACCAAGACATCATCACCGCTGCTTTGCGCCTGCCACCAACCGACCACGGCTTTAGGCTTAAACAAATCCTGCTGGATAATCTTGCCAAGCAAGGTCTTAGCATCGTTGTAAATCTTTACGCATTCACGGCCATACTGGGCATTATCCAGGATTTTAGGATACATCCCTTTAAAACCCCATGCCCAAAATAACGGCGACCAATCAATAAAAGGTACAATCTCAGAAAGTTTAATATCAAGATTGAATACACCCAAGCGTTGTGGAATAGCGATATCTGTCTCTTGCCAATTAGTGATAAATTTTCTATTACAAGCATCTTGATAACTAGGCAACTCAGTTTTACGCTGCAAATATAAGTGATCCTCGCGAAGCTTGCTATAGCGCGCACGTACCTCAGCAACATAAGCGGCATAGCTAGCCGGATTTAGCAATTTACTACATACTTCAGCTACCAAAGAGGCATCATTCACATGAATAACCGGTCCTGAATAGTGTTCCATGATCTTAACTGCGGTGTGTAAAGCCGAAGTAGTCGCCCCACCAATTAATACCGGAAGAGTAAACCCGGTCACGTCAAACTCTTTAACATTCGCAATCATTTCATCTAAAGATGGCGTTATAAGCCCGCTCATGCCAATAATCACGGCATTATGTTTACGCGCAGCATCCATTATGGCCTGGCAGCTAACCATAACCCCTAGATCAACCACCTCATAGCCATTACAACGTAATACCAGTGATACTATATTCTTGCCAATGTCATGCACGTCGCCCTTAACGGTTGCCATAATAATCACCGGTTTCTCCTGGCTAGTTGCGTTTGCTTTAGCTTCCTGTTCCATAAACGGTTCAAGATAAGCTACTGCGCGTTTCATTACCCGAGCAGATTTAACTACCTGGGGCAGAAACATCTTGCCTTCACCAAACAGTTTGCCAACAACCTTCATCCCGTCCATTAATGGGCCTTCGATAACATTTAGCGGTCTGCTATATTTTGCTAATGCTTCGGCAGTATCCTCTTCAATATAGCTATCTATCCCTTTGACCAAGGCATGGCTAATCCTTGACTCCAAAGATTCATTTCGCCACAAATCAACCCCGGTTGTCGCCTGGATTTGGCCTTTGTAATTTTCAGCAATTGCAAGTAGCTCTTCAGTTGCATTCGGAGTAAGGTTCAAAATTACATTTTCACAAGCAATTCTGAGGCGTGGATCAATTTCGTCATAAATAGTCAACATTCCGGCATTCACAATTGCCATATCAAAACCGGCTTTGATGGCGTGATACAAGAAAACCGCATGCATTGCCTCGCGGACCGGATTATTGCCCCTAAAAGAAAATGATAGATTTGATACCCCGCCAGAAGTTAAAGCGTAGGGGCATACTTCCTTAATCTCACGAACTGCTTCGATAAAGTTAACTGCGTAACTATTATGTTCTTCAATTCCAGTTGCAACGGTTAAAATATTGACATCAAATATTATATCGGCCGGATTAAACCCAAGCTTCTCAGTAAGTAATTGATAAACACGCTTGCAAATCGCAACTTTATGTTCCTTGCTAACTGCTTGGCCCTCTTCGTCAAAGGCCATAACTACTACTGCCGCACCATAAGATTTAATTATT
The DNA here is from genome assembly GCA_964386295.1 of uncultured Neisseria sp. Lineage (GTDB taxonomy): Bacteria > Pseudomonadota > Gammaproteobacteria > Burkholderiales > UBA11063 > Aquella. The sequence goes on along the minus strand of CAYLRR010000023.1, from coordinate 46,214 downwards.
TTTGCCTGGCGTAAAAACTCAGCCTCGCCTTCTTTAAGCGAGATAGAATTTACCACCCCTTTACCTTGAATGGCCTGTAGCCCAGCTTCAATCACTTCAAATTTAGATGAGTCGATCATGATAGGGACCCGGGAAATTTCCGGTTCACTAGCCACTAGATTCAGGAATTTTGTCATGCAGCTAACGGCTTCCAGCATGCCATCATCAAAGTTGATATCAATAATATTGGCCCCATTGGCAACTTGCTGTTTTGCTATTTCTAACGCTTCGCTAAAGTTACCTTCGCGGATTAATTTGGCAAATTTGGGCGAACCGGCAACATTGGTGCGTTCACCGACCATATAAAATTGTGGATTATGGATATTATCGATTAATAAAGGCTCGAGCCCAGACAATGTTGTCCCAAAATTTGCCGGATTTGGTATATGCGGTGCAAGGTCTTTCATTTTATTGACAATTGCCCGGATATGCTCAGGAGTAGTCCCACAACAGCCACCAATCAGATTTAGCGAACCATGCTTGGCAATATCATAAATATAGCTGCTAGTCATCTCAGGTGTTTCATCGTAGCCAGTAGCGCTTAATGGGTTTGGTAGCCCGGCATTAGGGTAGCAGCTTACATAGCAATCGCTGACTTTAGCGAGTGCTGCAATGTATGGCGCCATATCCTTAGCTCCCAATGCACAGTTTATGCCAACTGCCAGCGGCTTCGTATGCGCAATTGAATACCAAAAAGCTTCGATAGTCTGACCAGATAAAGTTCTGCCAGATAAATCCGTAATTGTTACCGATAAAATCAAAGGATACTTAGTATTATTATTAACTTCGATATCATGGATTGCGGCAAGGCAAGCTTTTAGATTTAGGGTATCAAAAGTTGTTTCCGGCAATAAGATGTCAACTCCGGCATTCACAAGTGCCAGAATTTGCTCATAATATACTTGTTTTAGTTCTAAAAAAGTATAGCTACGGTATTCAGGATGGTTCACATCTGGTGAGATGGATAAAGTAACATTAGTCGGTCCAATCGCCCCAGCTACATAGCATTTACGCCCAGGGTATTCTGCCATTATTTCCGCACACGCTGTTTTGGCTAATTTTACTGCTTCTGTATTTAATTCAGTTACCAGGCCTTCTAAGCCATAGTCTTTTTGGGAAATGCGATTGGCGGAAAATGTATTGGTTTCGATTATATCGCTACCGGCTAATAAATAGTTACGGTGAATTTCCTTGATAACCTCTGGGCGGGTTAATACCAGTAAATCATTATTGCCTTTTAAATCTTTAGGATGATTTAGAAATCTTTCACCACGAAAATCTGCTTCCATAAGCTTATAGCCTTGAATGACAGTTCCCATAGCACCGTCCAGAAACATAATCCGTTGATTTAAGGTTTGCTCTAATTCATTGATTAAAGGAGAATGATTCACTTGTAAAAACTTTCAAAGAATGGGTTTAGATTTGGAGATTCAGGTCAGCCCTCATTTTTAAGATTTCTATAAGCAAGTAGCTTCAGTCATAAAATTTTAGAAAATGAGGGCCAGATTACTTTAATAATTAATAAAAAAGCACAATAAACAGTTAATTGTCCTTTGCCAAAAATAGTTAGACTACTTGCTGCAAGGCAATGTTTTTGCCGATTGGATAATTACTGGTGATACAGGTACATTTTGATACATGCCCATATCCTTAGTTGGAGTTAGCGCAATTTTATCTACCACCGCATTACCCTTAATCACTTTACCAAATACTGCATATCCAGGATTATTCGCCGAATAATTTAAAAATCCGTTATCATTCACATTAATAAAAAATTGTGCCGTAGCAGAATTTGGATCACTAGTTCTTGCCATAGCAATTGTATATTTAATATTTTGTAACCCGTTACTTGCTTCATTAGCAATTGGTGGATTGGTTTTGGCCTCATTCATGTCTTTATCAAAGCCGCCGCCCTGAATCATAAAGCCAGGAATCACCCGGTGAAAAATTTTGCCATTATAAAAACCGTTATTTACATATTGCAAAAAATTTTTAACACTCTGGGGAGCTTTTTGGCTATCTAGCGCAATATCAATAACCCCATAATTAGTTGTTAATTCGACTACCGGCACTTTACACATTGTATTCGTAGTGGTAGCGGCATTGGCAGAGCTAACCGCACACCCTAGAGCTAAAAGTCCTAATAAGTATTTTTTCATAAAAACTCCTTTTCTATAATGAAATAGTATACACTTTTTTAAATCCTACAACCAGCATGATATCTCTTTAATGACTGTTGTTACCCTCTTTCACCAATTTTGAAGCACAGGCCGGATTATAGGCCGTCAATACCGGGCTTACAAAGCTTGCCATATAAGAACCATTCCACATTTTCTTAAATATCTCGTCAACTTCTTTAGCTAGAACTGGATTATTCATAACAAACAGCGAGAAGTTTCGTGAAGTAGTAAAATAGGATTGCTCCAGGTTACCGGTACCAATCCAGACATGCGCCCTATCGACAACCATGTATTTTGCATGATCCACCTCCGAGTAAGGGACACACATACCGCCAACTATCTGTGGCAAAATGGAATAACGAATATGGATATTCGGATATTTTTTTAATTCCAGCAAATAATCATTGTTATGTGTAAGCATCTCTCCTGCTTGGAACTCCCAATTGGTAATTGAAAAATTTATCTCTACCCCTCTTTTGGCCGCATTTATTATAGCATTTTGTAATTGATACCAATAATCTTTGCTGGCATACTCATCAAAGTTTGAATTAGTCATCGCCTGGAGATCAATAACGGTTTTTGCATCATCAATCAAACTAATAATATTATCGATTTCGCTTGGTATTCCATCAAAATTCGGCGAGACCGCAATAAACACTTTACCAGAACTAGCCGCTACATGTGCTAAATTCGGCTGATATTGCACATCATTGTTAAAATCTGCTTCAAATACTTTTTGAAGCCCTTTAGATAATTCAGGAGAGTCAACGATTACTCCCAATTCATGGTTTAGCTGAAATGCGATCCAATCCAAATTATGGCTACCAATATAAAACCGCTTACTATCAACAATAATCAATTTAGCATGAACAATACCATTCATTTTATCAAAATAGTTATTATACCGAATAGTTACATTCGGGTAATCCTCTAGTATTGACAAGCCATTTTTAAGGGAACTTCCTTTCATCTTTGCTTCAAGGACTATTCTGATTTTTATGCCTGATTCAGCTTTTTTCTTTAAATTATAGAGAATATCCTCACTAAAGGCGGTTTTAGCAAGACTATTAAAGTAAAACCCTTCTATATCTATTGAAGAATTGGCCGAATTTATCAGTTCCCCGATTGCAACTGCAGGATTAAGTGCTGCAGGACTTAATTGAATATTCGTGAATGCAGGTACTGTCTCAACCAAAGTAATATTTGGAATCGACCAGTCTGTTAGATAGTTATGATTATCTAGGCTGCAAGAACCAATATTAGCTAAAGCTATACATGCAGCAAGCCAGAGCGTAAATTTTCGCATTTTCTACTCCCTCTTATAGCAGAAATTTCATTTATATACTTCTCACATAGATGTTTTTCTAATTAATTACTTATTTATTTATTATTTATGCATGAACAATTACTTATGATCTTTTCAGATTTTCTTTTTGCCAGCCTCTTTCAAACTGTTGAGTTTGCGCATCTGGATAACTTTTTATATTTGCAAAAGTGTATTATAAATACATTTCTCTCTTCGATAAAGTTAATTTTATGAATTATTTATATCTTATTATAATCCGCTAATCCCTATAATTTTTTAAATAAGGCCTGCAATGAAAAAATTAAATAAATTAAGTTACAACTTCACGTTATTAGTAATGTTAACTGGTTCTGCATTAAATACCTACGCTAGCGGTCTATATCTTGGTGTAGACAGCGGCTATGGAACTATTAATACGTCAACCACCAATGGCTATAGGTTTACCAATAATACTACCTCGCAAAGTAGCGGTAATATTCTTGCTGGACTTATCGCTGGCTTTGATTTTAACAACTATATCGGCCTTGAGCTTGCCTATAATTATATCGCCAGCTCTCAATATGCCATTGGCGAAAACTCAAGTAGCAATTTTAATGTAAACCAGCAAATCTATGATTTAGGGATAACCGGACATTTTCCACTTGGATTATTGGGTAAATCTCTTAACAATTTCTCATTGTTTGGCAAAGCCGGCATAGGTTATTCGAATACGAGTTTTTCTGGCGGGTATACCATAAATCGACCTTATTCTAACATAGTCGCTTTTCCAGGAAGTTCTAGCAACTTTGTACCGGTCTTCGCTGCTGGTCTTGAATATGACATCGGTCAGATAGGGATTCAAGCTGGCTATAAATATGCGGGCAGTAATACTATTAGTAATGGCTCACAGAATATTGCTACTACTTCCAACAACTTATATACGATTTCTTTACTTTATCACTTCTAGATTAATTAAATCATGCGGTATAATTAGGTATAAGTATTTTACACGAGGTATATCATGTTATCAAAAACTATACCAACTAAATTTGAAGCTAGCGTTATTAAAAAATTGGCATTCTTAGAGGAAGCAAGATTGCATTAGAAAATTATAAGACTACTGGTGAACATTCTACACATGAAGAGATCAAGGGATGGCTCAAGGATTTAGCAAATGGCCAAATGAGTAGAAAACCTCAATGCCATAAATACACTTTTTCTTAATTTAGCTAGCTGCAATAGATTGCTTAATTGACCTTTAAATTAAAGCTAGCTACGTTGGCATTCATTGGATTTGGTTCATCTTTTGAGCGGCCTTCTTTAGTGATCCCGGTAATCAATAATTTATAAGTCCCTGGATCCACATTCGAAACATCATAAGTTAGTTCGCAGCTTGAGCCATGATATAAACTTTTGTCACAGCTTGGTTCGCCATCTAGATTAGTAGTTAATAGTTTTAACGAAGAAGGTGCTCCACTTACTTCTATCCCACTATAATCGATATTTGCAGGATTAATTACTCGTATATGAATAAATTTATTCTTGCCCTTTAAAACCGTTTGACTTTGCATGTCAGTTAGTAATTGGTAATTTATATAAAGTGGAACTGCTGTCGTTTTAGATAAATTATCTCCGATGTAAAGAATTCCTTGGTGCTTCTCATTATCCTTTAACCCACCAATAGATAATTTTAATGGATAGGAATTCCCAACTTTTGGTGGATAAACTCCACCAAACATACTGAAAATATATCGAGGTGAAGTGATTTGGTTTTTATCATAACGCGCTTTGAGGCTTAGGCTTTTAACTTCTACAAAACTATTATCATTGCCCGAGCCCTTCAAGCCAATATAGCTCGCATCTAAACCAAGCGCAAATTGTTCTCGATTAACCGAGTTCACCCCAGATTGGTGTAATGGATCGTTTGGTATCGATACCAGCAGGTCTACCTCTTGATTTGGGTTTAAAAGTAATCCTTGCACTTGATTGCTATATTTGGGTAAGCTAGAAGTAGGCTGCAAATTAAGCCGGTTAATATTTTTATCTGGACTAAATAATGTTTCTCCGTGGGTAATATCCAAAATATCGATTAATTTTAGTTTAGGCGCTTTATAATCATTATCCTCTGCAAGCTTAGGAAGCCCCTCGCTATTAAATTCAGCTCGTATCCGCTCTTTATCCTGGTCGCGGCTTGGATAAGAATTACTTATCATCTGTGTATTTATCGCCAAAATTGCATCGCCGCGCTTGATCGAGGCGGCTTCTTTACCAATAAACGCATCCTCATTGCGTGCGTTTCGTGTCCAGGGAGTTGTTACACTATTTAAAGTTATAGCCAGACCAAGATTGCTATCTACTTGAGTAGAAGGTGCAAACGTAATCATTTTCGTGATTTGTGCAGTATTTTCGGCTATGCCGGCAGTTGAAATAAAACTATTTGCATTTATTAGATGGCTTTGGTCATGATGAGTATTCCAGGTTGTTACATCTAGGCTAGTCGGAACATCTATATCCACGGTAATAAATTTAGAATAAGCATTTCCCAAAAAGCTGGGATTAGCGTCAATGTATGTAAAAGCACTGCCTAATGATGAATTAAGTCCAATAATTCCACTTTTGGGAATAACGATACCAGGCCAAAATGAAAGGCTTGCAGTTGGCAGTTCCCCAGCTATAAAACTATTGGTAGTATTGTAGACTGAAGCTCCAAGGCTATTAGCAGAAGTTTCAGACGAATTAGCAGTCATATGAGATGCAATTTTAGTTAAGTCTGCCTTTGGCAAATTATTTTGAGAAATTGTTCTGGAGAGAGCTAGATTGGCTTTGTAGATTATCTTGAAATATAAAGATTGGTCAGCTTGAGGAAAATAAGCGGCATAATAACAATTAATCACTTCTCCATCAGCTAAATCCCGGAAGCTTTGTAAGCTATTATCATATATATGTTCTGAATCATATATGCCTCCGTCAAAGTCTTTAAACTGTTTCCATTTAGCACTACTTTTAGAAGACAAAATAGGTTTAGAACCACTAGGAATTATATCTGTAACCTTTTCTATATACTTCCCTGAATTATCACAGCCAATGGTAGTTATTGTATATGGAGACTGGTTATTCCAGATTAAACCAATTGAGCTATTTATGCTAGAACCGTCATTATCGATAAGGTTCGCCCAGACTTTATTAACAGGTAAATTGCTATCTTGAGCTTGCGTTTTCAAAGTATATTTTGGCTCAAAACTGGAATTAGTTAAGTGCTGGTAATCATATCCTACACAGCCAGTTAATAGCAATAGCCCTCCACTTACTACTATGATAGTAAAATGGCATGTCAAATGCTTGAATTTCATTGTTATTAATTCATTTTAAATAATGGTTTTGGAAGTATCCGCCGTTAATTTACTTTTTTACAATATATATTATAAACTAGCTAGAAAAGGCAAACAACCAACCATTTTGCTAGGTATTTTCAACATAACTTTTATTATATACTTAGAGCACTCTTGAAAATAGACAGTTTTGTCTATAATATCCCTTAATAAGCCGCATGTTAAAATCCCTGCATTTATTTGTAGCAACAATTTTTAGAGGCTTTGATGTATAAAAAAATACTAGTATCGTTTGTATCAATATTTTTTATGGTAGCATGCAATGTAGGCAATACAACCAATAACAATTTGGCAGATGGCACAATTATTACTAAGAAAAACCTGGGAATTTTTCCAGCAAATGCCCTTTCATATCAAGGAAATTATGAATTTACTATAGATGATATTCAATATGTTTCTGACGGGTTAAATGTTAATGGATTTATTGCATATCCAGTCAAGACTAATTCAACAAAAAAATTGTCGAGCGTTTTATATCTTAGAGGCGGGAATAATATTCCAAATAATCAATTAAACGTATTAACGGCTGCAAACATTCATCGTTTTATTGGGTTTTTAGCCGCAAATGGTTACACAGTTATTGCTCCCAATTATAGAGGATCGCCGACTTCACAGGGTAAAGATGAATATGGCGGTGAGGAATTGCATGACTCGGTTAATTTAATTTATATATTGCTGAGAAAGATGAAAGAGTTGATCCTAAAACAGAATATGAACTTGTTAATAAGCTTGCCAATTTAAATTATAGCGTGAACTTTGCAAGTTATTCTGACGCCACACATACCATACCCGAGCATCTTGATGAATGGCATGCTGATATGATAAAGCAATTAAACAGCGTTTTACAAAACTAAAATTGCAAAATCCTGTAAACTAGCTACAATAAAATTGCCACACAAAATATTAATTACTGCTTTCGCTTATTGGCGATTGATTTCTATTGGCGCTTTCATTCTTCAATTGACTGCCACCTACAATTGCAGCTCCAGCACCCACAGCTGTAACTACCGGAATCACTGACGACGAAGAGGTTACTACTTCAGTAGTGGTTGGCTCAACTACATAAGTATTGGCGTGTGAGGTGCTCGTTAGGGTACCGCTATTAACAGTACGGGATTGGCCAGACTGGTTATTAGTCACAGTCTCATTGTGTGTTCGCAATTTACCATTACCATAGTTATATTCCTGGCTGGATCCCTGGGCCGTATATGATTTATTGGCGTTAGTATTGGTAATCGTCATCGAATTAGATTTTTGCCCATTCAAATTTTTACTGCTACTTCTATCAACTGTGTAGGTATTATCCGTACGGTGGTTTTTAACTGTGCTGTCTTTAGTAGTATTAAGCGTGCCATTGCTAACCGTAGTCGTTTTGCTGGTGTTATCAGTAATCACATGCTTATTATTCCGCTCGTGCCGTTTGTATTCTGTATCATTATCATCAAGAGAATACGCGAGTATTGGTACTAATAATAAAAGATATATAAGCTTCATGCTTTTTAACTCCATTTAGTAGTTCAGTTTATAGCAACATTAGGATAGCAGCACCAGTTTTAAGATAACAATTAAGCCGATTAATAAAGCTAAGCAGGCATTTCCAGAACAAGTTTAGTCGGGTTAAGATTTAGCCTTAAATCGCGGCAAGCTTGAATAAACGCAGCAAAAAGATAATTATGCTCATCAACATGTCTGCATGAGCGTTCAGGATGGCCCTGTACGCCGATTAGAAAATGTTCCGGATCACTACTTTCTACGACTTCAATTAAACCGTCTTTTGCAAAGCCGGTCGCAACTAAATCCTTTCCCAAGTTTTTTATTCCCTGATGATGGATGCTGCAAGTGATGAAGCAGGTTGAACCAAATATTTCATGAGCATGGGAATTTTCCTGGATAATTATTTCATGGTCAGGAATAACATCATCGGTAAGCACTGTATGCACTACATCATTGATTTCGATTTCCTGAAATAAGCTTCCGCCTTCTGCGACGTTAATCAATTGGTAGCCACGGCAAATCCCGATTATAGGGATTTTACGTTTCTTAGCGGCATAATATAATGCAATTTCAAATAGATCGCGATCAGGGTTTGGTTTATCACGTAGCGGACGCTTATATGGGATGCCGGAGCCGGAAATATCAGTATATTCAATTTGCCACTCTTCACCATAAAATTTAGGATCGACGTCCTGACCACCAATTAAGACAAGACCATCAAGTCCTTCAACAATATGTTCAGCATCACTTACATCCATTTTTGAAGTTAATATTAATGGAATTCCGCCATTTTCGGAAATAACGTTAACGTAATTTGAACGTACAAATACAAACTCATCAGGACTGCTTGATAAAGCATTAATACTATCTAAATTAGAGGTAATGCCAATAATAGGTTTACGCAAAATTAAACTCCGCCAGTAATCTTAGATCAACTAAATTCGCGAACGATGTCGATAACATTTTTAACATCATTCATTAAAAAGAAATGAACGCAAGGAGCCCCTTTAGCTAAAAGGTCGGAGACTTGGTTTCTTGCCCAAGATTTACCGATTTGCTCAGCTTCATTAGGATTAGCTAGTAGTTCACTTACCAAAGCTTGCGGTAAATCTACGTGGAATAGCCGGGGGATGCTATTTATTTGGTTTACCGATTTTAGCACTTTAATTCCCGGGATAATCGGCACGCCAATACCAGCCTTGCGGCAAGAGGCAACAAAGTCAAAATATTTCTGGTTATCAAAGAACATTTGAGTCACCACATATTCTGCACCAGCCTCTACTTTTTGGCGCAGATATTCAATATTGGTCTCCATATTGGCAGCTTCAAAATGCTTTTCAGGATATGCAGCTACCCCTGTACAAAAATCCATTGGCGGATACTCTGTATCATCTAGAAATAAACCCTTACGCATTTGGCTGACTTGGCACACCAAGTCAACTGCATATTTATTTATAGATTCATAATCTTTGACAGTTCGATTATAATTTAGGTTATCGCCTTTAAGGGCCAATATATTTTCAACCCCCATATAATTAAGCTCGATCAAAGCATCTTCGGTTTCTTCACGAGAGAATCCTTGGCACAGTACATGTGCAACTGCGTCAATACCATACTTATTTTGGATAACACCACAAATGCCAATCGTCCCTGGACGTTTTTTATGGACCCGTTTGGCTATCGTTCCATCATTTTTTTCAATATATAGTAATGATGATGCGTGAGTAGTCACATTTATCCATTTGGGGTTATATGGCAGCAATTCCTCAATTATAGAAAAAACCCGCTCGATACTGGTAGTCCCGCGTAATGGCGGAACTATTTCGTAACTAAATAAAGGACCTTGTGCTTGTTGTAAATGTTGACTGACACGCATTGTTAGTTTTTCTTAGCTGAGAATTTTCTTAAATCAAATAAAAAACAAGTTTTAACCAATAAATAGCCAACTAAACCACTTGAAATTACATCTAACGGCCAATGCCAGCCAGTACAAATCCGAGCAAAGCCAGTAAATAATACCAGTAACAACATCAAAAATTTAAGGCCACTCTTATTGGTAAAAAACATGGTACTTATAGCAAAAGCAAATACTGCCATATTCCCTGTATGTCCTGAAGGAAAAGATTTATGAGCAGATTTGATTGCGTCTTCAAAATGGTTGACCCAATAAAAGCTATCAGCCGGTAATACCAGATATGGCCTAGCTTCACCAACTGCCGATTTAAGAAGAGCGAAAACAATGTAATAGGCAAAAATCAATAAAATAACATTGGCTAATTTTTCGCGGCGCTTAGTTATAGTTATTATTAACAATAATAGTGGCAAGATGAAAAAGCGAGAATAACTTATAAAATTAAAAAATACCCATACCCCAGTTGGGAATAAGTCATGGTGATGGTTAATTGCTAAAAATAAATTGTGGTTTTGGCCACTCGCCCATATTGCCACGGCTAGAATTAAAAAAACCAGAAAAAGCCAGCTATCTTTGAAGCATGTACACTTTTTCTCACATTTAGTTAATGGACATAACATATTTAATACCTTTTATTACTGATAAATGGATTACTTTAACTATCGAATAAAAATTTAATTTACTTAAGCAAATAATATTATCATACGTGAATCAGTACTTATTGACAATTTTAGAGCTAGAAATTAGCATGGCGCTAAAGCAGATATTAGAAGCAATCATTGCAATAAGCTTTTCATAAGAAAAACCCGGTGAAATGAGTAATTAATGCTACTGAGTATTTTGAGTTCTAATGTTTACAATTTAGCGGGTTGGGTAAAAATACCCTAATTGCTATTACTACTCTATTAAATAGAGAACGCCAAATGCTTGAGTTATTATTAACTGCTGTAATTTCTATTTTAAGACTATAGGTAGATATTACATTTAAACACTTCTAAATGTTTAGCTGACGGTCTGAAATGGAACACTTTCAACAGCATTATTTTACATATCCTTTCTTTTGGTTATCTCATCCAAGTCTGCACATTAAATTGACTCTTATTTTGGTGTTTAGCATCTACGCACAAGTTAATAAATTATATCCTAAAGATTTTAGAGAAATATTTTTTGATACATCCCTAGCTTAAAAATATAATCTCCCTGTTGTTCAGAAGTTACCTTAGGGACATGCCAAATGAATTGAATTGAATACATTTCTGGGTATTTGGCATTATCCAAATTGGCAATGCATATATAAATAAACATACTAAATAATTTCTTCGGGCAGAAATCCTAGAGAATTTACTGCTCGGACTTTTTTATAAGGTGATTATGATGTTAAATAAAACCAACTTATTGAATACCGCTGAATGCGAATCAGAAGTTTCACTTGACGCAGATGATCTAAGCCACCCAAAATTGTTGAATATAGTTCTAAAATTACAACGATAAGGCACCTTTATCAGAATAATGCGCCGGATATGGAAAACTATCAGCGAATATTAGATTGTATTGAACAGTCTTTAGCGGTTAATAACTCGGTTTCACTACTTTTGCCTGGACATCCTCGGCTAGGGGTTACTGTCACCCAAATTATCAATACTCTTAAGAAAAAATTAGGTTCGTTAGAGGTGAATATAGTTCCCGGTATTTCAAGTTTTGCGACAATGTATAATGATCTTGAACTTGACCCTCTTGAAAAAGGGAGTGCTATTTTGGATGTGAATAGATTATTATTATATGAATACTCGATGGAACCAGGGATTAATTATTTTATCTATCATATATGTTCAATCGGGAATCGAAGAACCAATTTTATTAACCCAAGTCAAGAGAATAAAATAGATTTACTGAAAAATTATCTACTTCGGTACTACAGTAAGGATCATGAAGTATTTATGGTTGAGTCCCAATCATCTCTATGTGCTTCTAAAATCCATAAATTTACGATTGACAAGCTGGAAGATTTATTGCAGGTGGTTAATTTCAATTCTTCACTATTTATACCTGCGATTAAATTAGACAGGATTAATAAGCCATTCCTTTCTCTAATCAGTGAGGATACATAAAGGGCAATTCCAACAATATAAAAATATCGCATCTGTTAATTAATTCAGAATGATTAAAAAGCAATTTACCGGAAGTATATTATGTTTTTTCATTACCGTAAGTATGTACTAATCTTTCTTTCCATGATTATCATTGGTATTGCATCGGGGTTTATACAGGTGATATTGTATAATCTTTTAAGTAGCAATAACTACAGCCCTTTCTTTTTTACACTGGCTTTTTTAGCCGGTTTAATTCCGGGGATTTTATCCTCTCATCTAGGAACGAATCTAGTTCTACATGCATATCAGCACATTTACCTAACTTTTGTTAACATATTTTTTGCTTTAGCTGTAGGATTAATCTTATTGTTTCATTTGTCTGATAATGTTTTTTTATTATTAGTCCTGGAGTGCATCACCAGTGCGGTATTAGGGATTTTCTTCCCAATACTTCAGACGGTTATTAAAAATACCTTCAAGGATGAAAGGCTGGCTTTAGCGGCAAAGATTGATGTTTACGCTTTTAGTTTTCAAATCATTTTTGGTATTGGTGCAGGCGCAGTATTAATTAATAAAGTAAGTGCTGAAGAAATGTTAGTTATTGATTTATTCTTGTTCCTAATTTCTGGGTTGGTAGTGTTCTTCGCCCAAGACGATAAACCACTTAATGGAGAGCATACAAAAGCAATATCCAAAGAAGCTAGTTTATTCAGGGATTATACTAGTAAGCAAAAAAGAGCTTTTTTAATGATGCCATTACTGATGTTGGTTGGTTCACCACTAAGTGCTCTACTGCCAAGCTTAAATGATAAATTTGGCCCAATCATGATTTTAAATTTTGAATTGAAACCGGTTCATTATTTATTAATTTCCAGGTCGTTAGGGCAGCTTATTGGCCCTTTGCTGGTTCCCAAAGGCTTATTTTCCAGAATTGCCAAATCTAATGGGGTAATGTTGAGTTTTCTTGTATTATTCACATTATTCTATGCACTTCTTGATTTTGCTGGTAACCCGCTAGTTTTACTAGTAGTTGTGATTGTAGCCCATGCTTTTTCAAATATGTTTTATAGCTTATCTTTTTATCTCCTACAAGTAGAATTTGCAGCAGACCAGATTCCCTCCGTAAGTGGCAAACAGTATAGATTTAATTTGACAGCCAGCTTAATTTCAACCCTGTTTTTTGGTATGGTTTCCAACTATTCTGGAGCTCAGGTTGTATTATGGCAGATTTTTGGATTAACGGCCGTTCTCTATGCAATATTTTTAATTAGGGAAAAGCTAGGGAATGATTCTTGAATTAATCTTGTCTGCGGGTGGCGTAATTTAAATTCAACCGTCTTTAGAGGGTGGATAATGGACTTACATGTAAATAAGGATGCCCTATCTTTTTATAATGATTCCTTTACCAGTATCTGTTTAACTATGGATATAGTTGAATTAAACAGAGCGTTCGATTACCTGGATGTATCCAGGCGGAGAGGGGTTTGCTTGCTTCAGAATAACTTAAATAATGAAAATAATGATGAGCTATGTCGATTACCGGTAGCATTATATGAAATTGTAAATTATAAAAATAAATAATTTAGCCTATCTACTGCACACGGTAGAAACCCGAATTAACTTTTATAATAAGTGTAACTTGACATTACCTTTTTTGGATAGTTTTGATTTATTAAAGCACCAAATTAAACACTCAGCAACCGAATTTATATCCGAGTTGAAAATTTTAAAGCGCTACCAAAAAAACATCGAAAATATTTTTGCTGACTCAGAGTTAACTTCCAGCCGCAGATATAGAACTATAACTAAATCTGGGAATTTAGCCATTAGTGGGCAAAATTTAAATGATATTTGGTCGTTAAGCGGTATAGCTCATGAATTAGGGCATTGCTTATATGAAAATAATGCCAAAAATTCGTTTTTGAAACCATTCTACTCAGAGCTTATTGCCCACATTTTCGAAGAGCAGATTGTTTCCTTAATTTTAAGGGACGAGCCATCTATTCTGAAAGAATGGAACCATTACCAGTTTTCTGTCGATTTACTGAATCTGTACTTTTTTATCCTTGAATGGCACCCGGGCTTTTTTGAACAGCAGCAGAGGAAAGTGCGTTTTGATCCAGCTGCATTACTATTTAGAGAGTCTCTTTTTCTTATTCCCGGTTATCAGCTGGTTTATGGATTTGCTTCTGTATGGCGATGTTTGCTAAGGAAACAAAATATTAGTATTGTTGATTTATTGGAGTATTTAATTAATGCAACAAATAGCAATTATCAAAAATGAAGAAATTCATCCTGATCTAATAAGAGATTTTTTTACTTCCAAAGTAAAAAACTTGCTCGGGATTGGCGGGGAAATACTAATTAGGGATTATGATAAAGAATACTCCATATCTGATAGATTTATCAATAATATTTCTAATGCAGGGCTTAATAAGCTCGGACTTATAAACTATCAATGCATATCGTCTGATGATATGAATAGTACCAAAATAGCCGAGTTTGCAAAAATATTAAATGAAATCGCAAAGGAGTATGATATTTCAACAATTAGCAACTACTCAAAATTTCTTTGCTGGATACATCCTTTTGCCAAACCATATAGTTCCATCTCGTCAACAACTTTCTATGAATTGCCTTTTATTAGCTTTATTACAAATGCAGCCTTTCGTACGATTGCACCGGCAGTTGTATTTCCCGCCAATTATGGCTATGCCTTATTTGAGAATTTATATCATGAAAGCTTGCATCAGCAGTTAATAATTACACTTTGTTGCAGCACAGAGGGTTTATTTAAACGGCCGCCTGGCAGCAATTATAGTATCCATATACCCTGGCGAAATATTAACTGGACCCTTGAACATAGTCTACAAGCAGCATATGTTTATATACATTTATTATTTACGAGAATTAAGCAATATAAACTGGAAAAAGAGCAGCATTACAAGCAGCTTTTAAACGAAGCAATTAATCAGGCTAAATATGCATTAAATATTTTAATAAATGGCCTTATACAGCATAAAAGTGCTTTTAACGAAGAGGATTTAGCCATTATATATAAGATGAATGAATTTTATTTGCCGACAATCGAGGGGTAAAAATGAAACTGATCCATGCAACTGAAAACTACGCAATTTACGATGATTTTTTTGATAAGGAAGTTGTCAATTTTATCTGGACTTTTATCCAGGAGGAGCAATTTAGCTTTTCGCAGCAAAAGGAATGGGAACGAATTTTTAAATTGACTGACGGTGTGCATTTACGCGGCAAAGTTTATTTATCTAGAAATGCTCCGGAGCTTAAAAATGCTATATTATATCCTAGTAATACAATACTCGATAAGTTATGTGATACCATAGATAGCCATTTAGATAAATTTGAGAAATATATTGGTTGCAAAGATAATGATTGGCTTTTTTATACTCTTAAGGCTTTTATTTACCCGCAGGGTGCTGGCCTTCCATGGCATGATGACTATACTAAGAGTTCTGGCTCTTTTACTTATTATTGTCATCCCGAATGGAATATCCAGTGGGGCGGTGAGCTATTAATTGCGGATACTTCAAGAAAAGATGCGCCATTATTATTGAGAGAACGCTATAATGAAGGGCTTAAGCCAATATGGCCGCATATTGATAATTCGAAACAAAACGAAATTATAAGTGACCCTGGATATGGTACTTATGTTTTGCCTAAACCTAATCGGATGCTAATAATGAAGGCTGGTATTAATCATATGATAAAAAAAGTAGATACAGCGGCAGGAAATCGCTTGAGATGCTCTATTCAGGGATTTTTTCATTCACCAAATAAACAGGAAACTCGTTATTAAAAATATTCAATTGGGTACTTCTTATATTTTTATTTTTTACCAGAGGAGAGATTTTATAATCTGCTTAAACAGTAAAAATTGCCAAAGGATCAGTAAATATTACGATATGTATAGCAAGTAGTAGTCTGAGCCTTCTTCCTTTATAATAAAATTGACTTTGTAGTTAATTTTAATTTACCTAAAGTTATCCGTTTTAAATTGGCATAATCTTTAAGTGTCTTAATTTCAACAAATGACTTTTTCCGCAATATTTCTTGAGTTAAGGCGCCCTGTTGAAAGCCGTGTTCTATCATCAATAAACCGCCAAACTCTAGATGGTCCATAGCTCCTTCGGCAAGTTTTATTGTAACTTCAGATTTAGTGTAAAATAAGGGAAGTTTTGCAGAAATGCAAGGCTAGACGTGTCGTCCTTAGCGATTGACATTGTCTAATCGCTGGGGACGATGTATTGTTAATCTTTTAATAAGGCAATCATCATGCTTACAGCGATGATTGGCTTGCTTGTAATAAAAAAGTTGGACTTCTCCGATTCAAGATAAAAGTCCAACTCCGTATTTATAAGAAGCGAGCCCGTGCTAAAAGTTTCTAACTAATTAGCACAGCTAGGCTGTTGGCGCAGCCTATCTTCTTACTTGGAATTATACCCTTTTAATTGCTGTTTGTCAAATATTTACTTTTCGTTACTATATTGATCTAATAATTGCTTTATTTGATATTTGCCAGCAACGATAATATCTACACATCCAGGTTCTGGGAGATATATCTTTTTGTTTTGGTTTACAACTTTTAAAGCTGTAGACAGATGTTTGGCTAAGATTTTCTTATTAATTAGCTCCTCAATTACTTGATTTGAAAATTCCCCTTCATCAGAAGTAAAATTAGCCGTTAATTCACCTATTCTAATCCTGTCACTTGGATTATAGTTAGAAATATCATCCTTAAGCTTTTAATTTACCTAAAGTTATCCGTTCTAAATTGGCATAATCTTTTAATGTCTTAATTTCGACAAATGAGTTTTTCCGCAATATTTCTTGAGTTAAGTCGCCCTGTTGAAAGCCGTGTTCTATCATCAATAAGCCGCCAAACTCTAGATGATCTATAGCTCCTTCGGCAATTTTTTCTATACAGGTATAGCCGTTAGCAAAATCGGTCAAGGCGGTTTGTGGTTCATAGCTTAGTTGGCTAAGGTGATTATCATTGACATCGATATAAGGTGGGTTACTAACAATTAAATCAAATTTGCCAGAAAGATTAGTATACCAATCACTTTGAATAAAATTAACTTTAGCCTTTAGATTGCTGGCGTTTTCTTGCGCTATTTGCAATGTTTCAGCAAATTTGTCAACTGCCGTAACTTCCAGATCGGGACGTTCAAGTTTGCAAGTAATAGCAATACAGCCAGTGCCGGTACCTAAATCTAGAATTCGTGCTTTAAGTGGTGCGGCCTTGATAATTTCATCAACCAGATGTTCCGTCTCCGGCCTAGGAATAAGTGTTGCTGGAGAAACTTTAAAATTCCGAGAATAGAACTCGCGAAACCCAAGAATATAAGCCAAAGGCTCACCGGCTCTTAAGCGCTCAATCCCTAGTTCATAGTTGATAAATTCATCAATACTCAATTGATAATCGTCGCAAGTGATAAGTTTGACGTCGCTAAAGCCGGTAATTGCCTTTAATATTGCTTTTTTATCAAGCCGCGGGACATCATTAAGCTTTAGTAATTCGCGTATAGTTTTTGACATACTCTAGTTTAGGCCGGGCAACAACTATCGTTGATTAAATTATATTCATGATTACAGTTTTCACAATGAGCATGACCATTTGAAAAGTGTAATTTTATACCACATTGACACATCCAGCCAATTTGTCTTGCCGGTACACCTACCATCATCGCATATGCCTTAACATCCCGGTTAATAACGCTACCAGCGCCAATAAATGCATATTCACCAATTGTTGTCCCGCAAACTATAGTCGCGTTGGCCCCGATTGTCGCACCTTTTTTAACAAGAGTTTTACGGTATTCATTTTTGCGGACTACATGGCTCCTGGGGTTAAACACGTTAGTAAAAACCATTGATGGGCCACAAAATACATCATCTTCCAAGTAAACTGCGTCATAGATCGAAACATTATTCTGAATCTTGACATTATTACCTATCTTTACATCATTACCAATAAATACATTTTGGCCAAGAGAACATCTCTCGCCAATTACCGCACCCCCACATACATGGCTAAAATGCCAGATTCGGGTAGCGTCACCAATTGTAGCACCTTCATCTATTATTGCGGTGTTATGCGCCTGATAAGCCATTTATTTTCCTTTTATAAAACTTAATCCTCATTTAGTTTTAATCTGAGGTTCTTTCTTGTCTAAACCAATTAATGCTAGTGACAGCAAAGCGCCGATATAATTCCATAAGAAATATCTTGCCGCATGGGCTGGTATAAAAAAGTACCAACCGATTAACTGGGCAATACAAGAGCTAATTATGATAAACGCTATACCATAATTGGCAAACCCAAGGCACAATACCAAAGTGGTAATAGTTGCGTCAATCATAAATAATGCTAATATGAACTTCATATCAAAGTGTTGATATTGAGCAATCGCTGCAAGTTTATCTGCAAATGGAGAACCGGTATTGGTTGGATACCAATATGGAAAAAAGATATCATTGGTTAAAAAACGTGCCCGATAGACCATATATGTCCCAGGATAGTTAGCTAATGCGTGTAGCCATTCTTCTTTGCTGAATTGATAGCCTTCCTCAGTTCCCGTTAATTTTAATACTGCAGGAATACTCCCCCAGTCATTGTATAGCGGATCAAAATTATATTCATTAACTGACTGTTCACATAAAACATTCCGCGCGCTTGGGTCAGTTGAGGTAAAGTAGCGTGAATCAAGAGTATATTCATGATTAGTACTACATTCAATATATGCCATATCGCTTACCATGACGAACTCAGGAGCATATAGTTTCTTTGCATCAAATACTTTATAAGTAATAAAGTTATTCAATATAATAAAAATCGCTATAACTGCTAAACTAATAAGCCCGGTGGCTAATTTAACACCTAAAATTGCCTGCCTTTTTTGGTTAATTCTGGCAAGTAGTGGCATTTGGTTAACTGCGGCATAAACCAGGGGCAGGGCTGCTAAAACACCATTAATCCTAAAACCGGTTGCCAGAAATAGACAGATAAAATAAATACTCCAAAGAATTACTTTAGTTCTGCCATTTTTAACTAGCGGCAGATATAGGTATATTGCTATACAATCAACCAAGAATGCGGTATAACCAATATCTTTCCAAATAATGGCCAATTGTGTAAATAACAGAGGGTTCAAACTAAATAAAACTAATATATCATTCTGCCAATTCTTGCCTTTTTTGTAAAGAAAAACGCTAATCGCAATTAACCCCAGATAATAGCTAATTACGTTCATCAAAAATGTTGCACCCTCGATATGGAAAATATTCCACCAGATTGTAAAAATTGGCGGTTGCCAATCTGAATATAAGTGCGATTGGAACTGTTGGTATGAATTAGTACCATCTGCGCTTGATATACCCGGATAGTAGATAAGTATTGTTGCTACTAGGAATAAAGCCAGGAAAACCGGCTGAATAAGACCCAACTTTTTGCGTAGAAAAAAATATATTCCGTAAATAATTAGAAAATAGATGAAGTTGGTTATGAGTAAAATTATATAATCCGGATTAATGGTTTGCATAAAATCTACATCAGGAGCGTGTACATTAAACACTAAGCCAAGTGTAGCTCGATTGGTACAAACTAATGCAGTGCATAGCAAAATAGTCGACCATAACCCGCAAATAATTATCTTTCTATTGAACGCTAAGCCAGAATGGGGCCGATAATATAAAATCCCTAGCCAAACTGAACTGATAGCTAATATCCAATTTAAGCAGACGAACATTATTGGCAATCTCCATCAAAGCTTCGCCATGCTACATTTATCAACTTATGGCTCCTAAAATCAGGATTTGGATTTTGGTTTACAAGGCTGATCAAGTTATCACTACCTGTGCGCGGCTTTAACCCACAAAATTCGACGACTTTTAATAGTAACCATAATGGCTGCCACCAAAAAGGAATAAGGACCCTTGCCCCCATTTCTTTTAATATTTGATAAAAAGTGTACGGTGTCTGATTAGCCGCAATTATTGGATTAGCCTTAACCGGAACATTGCCTAAGGCTATTTGCCGGATAAGCTCAAGCAAGTCGAGATAATGACAGAAATAAAGTGGCGCAGTAGTCTTAATTGCTGGCAGCATAGGCAATTTTGCTAGTTTTGCCAGTGCTAAAACCATCCCTCCTTCTTTTGAACCATAAATTAACCCGGGTCTAATAATATAGCCATTAGTGAATTTTGCAACTTCTTTTTCAATAGCCAGCTTGGCTTTACCGTAATTTGACTTACAGCCATCAAAGCTACTCATTGAAGAGATAAAGATGATTGATTTAACGCCACATTTATTAGCCATGGCAAACAATTTAGCAGAACCTTCAACATTTATTCGGTAACTATCATGCCATTTAAGTGCTTTAAAATCATGAGCTGCATGAATAAATATATCTATATCCTGGAAAACATCATCTTTAATATCGTCGCCAAGAGTAAACTTCCTATCGGTTAAATCCGCAGGAGATCTAACCAATCTTATACATTCAAAGCCCTTTTTTGAAAGATAATCAACGATTAAACTTCCAAGATAACCATTTGCACCGCTTATTAATACTTTCATTATTTCAACCTAAAACAAACTTCCAATTCGATGGGCATTGGCCATAATTGTATAAGTAATTGTCTGCGCAGGTATCGTTGGGAATATCGAAGCATCAACGATATGCACATTTTTTTGCCCTTTTACCAGCCCGCTTCTATCTACTACAATGCTGTCATAAAGTGAAACATCTTCTACCATTGGAAAACTGCCACCACAATGAAAGCTCCGGCCTGGTAGCGACTTTTGCACTATTGGCAAAAAGCCGAACTTGGTTAATTTACGCTTTAAAAGCTTGATCTTTGCATCAACTTGGTGGTCTTTACCGCTAACTACCAAAACTCCGTC
This sequence comes from uncultured Neisseria sp., assembly GCA_964386295.1. Taxonomy (GTDB): domain Bacteria; phylum Pseudomonadota; class Gammaproteobacteria; order Burkholderiales; family UBA11063; genus Aquella. The sequence goes on along the minus strand of CAYLRR010000023.1, from coordinate 24,884 downwards.
TTGATCTAACCGTGCGGTTATTTTATTGCCTTCATCCGAATGGAAAAATCCCTGGATAATTATTGTTTTATTTAACAGCCGCTTTATAAATGGTGCAAATAAACTGTATAGCTTGCCAAGTTTGCTCTTAAACATATCAAGCAACATGTCATTATACGGATATACTTGCAAATGAACGGTATTTTTACTAATTAAATCATCATTAATTTCCAAAAATAGCTGAACTAGGGTTGGAAACTTGGCTTTTACAACATCTTTTACTTTTAGCTTAAAATTAAAAAGAGGCGCAACAAAATAAGGAGTTTCACATATCGAAATTTCCTGGTCTGATTTTAACGAGCCTAAAACCAGTTTAGCCGTTGATAACACACCCCCGGCAAGAAAGAACTTATCACAGATATACTCAATTGGTTCACCCGATTTGCTTGTAGCAGTAATTATTACCTGCCCGTTTATTTCCGCAAATTTTTCAATTAAAACATCTGGAATATAACTAAAATTACTATCAGATTGTAATCTACTTAATGTCTTACGGCTGCTATAAATCAAATCAAACGGGCAACCGCGCATGCATAAGCCACACTCATTACAGGCTTCACTATCATAAGCAGCCCTGGCATAACCAAACATTATATTTTCACGGCTACAATAATCACGATTGTCTAGAAGTTCGTCATAAAATTCTTTGATTTGTGGGGATAACCGTAGTTTGGTTGGTTCTTGGTTTAAAGGGTAAATAGAAGAAAGGCCATCCACTTCTGCAGCTACGCCTAAAAGCTTATTTATGGCAGTATAATGTGGCGATAGCTCTTCTATGCTTACTGGCCACTTGGCCATATCCTGTTTTATAAAAGGCAAAACGCTAGCGCCCCAGGCATTACTTAACCCGCCTTTAGCTAATGAAGGCTTTAACCCACAATTTTCAAGGCGAATATTTAAGAGTTCCAAGCCATTTTTATACGGAAAATCGTCGGCAAAAGGCAGTTTATCAGGTAACTCATTATCTATTTTAACTTTAATACGGCGTAATAGCTCTTCATCCCAGTCAGCAATTTTGGTATCGGTAATTCGCTTAATATTTAACAAGGTTTCTTCCTGCATCTGATTTGCATAGTCAAGCATTACTACACGATGACCTTTGGCTAATAACCCAGAGGCAACTGCTACTCCCGATGGACCAGAACCTAATACATAAGCCAGCATTTATACTACTTTCAATTAATTCAGAATTAATACAAACTTAATTAAGTCGGGTATTCTTAATTTGCATCATGCTAATCATTAATGCATTAATAAAAGTCATGCTGCCTAACATTAAACCATCAATCCCCAAGATTAATAAACGAATATTCAAGCCGGAAGCAAAAAATAAATGACCTACCCAATTACTAATTGCTGTTCCAGTAATAATTACCCCAAGTAGCACAAATATCCCGGCTAACCTTGCATAAGAGTCAAAATTAAATGTCTGTGAATTTTTATGTGATAAATAGCCGACAAATTGGACATAGTAACGCTCAAAACGGCTCAACCAGATAAGCTGGTAACCTATAAAAATGAATAATGCCCCAACATACATAAAATTATAATCAAATGGAATATTTGCAATAGTTATCCGGCCAAAGCTTACCATCGAAGTCAGCAATATACCCAGCAGCATTATCAGGATCCCCGGATAGTAGAAAACATATTTTGGAGCGAAAGCCAAGATAAATTTTAAATGTCTCCAGCCATCACGCCAAGTTTTTAAATGAGGTGCGCGATCACGCTTATCCACCGCAAGAGAGCAGTTAATTTCTTTTACCCTTAAGCCCAATACCCCGGCTTTAATCAACATTTCGGATGCAAACTCCATACCGCCGCTAATTAATGACATTTTATTAAATGCTTCTTTAGTAAAGGCTCTCATCCCACAATTACAGTCGCTAATTGGTAGGTTAAAAAATTGGCGGATTAGGAAAGAAAGCACTGGCGTTCCTAAATAGCGATGTAAAAACGGCATTGCCCCTGGTTCTATGTTACCTTTCAAACGAGAACCAATTACCATGTCGGCTTTATCCGCTGCCAACACTTTTATAAACTCGACCGACTCGCGGAAATCATAAGTTGCATCAGCATCACCCATTACAACATATTTGCCTTTACTTTGTCTGATCCCTTCGATTAACGCATTGCCATAGCCTTTATTTTTTACTGCAACAACTCTTGCGCCTTCTTCTTCTGCTATTTGTATCGATCTATCAGTTGAACCATTATCAGCAATTACAATCTCGCACGGCATGGCAAGTTTGCTAATAGCTTCTTTACATAAATTTATCGCTGATGCTAATGTTTTTTCTTCATTTAGGCAGGGAATAACAAATGAAACTCCTACTTCTGACATTATATAATCTCCTCTTTAGACTCGGTACTGTAAAATAAAAAATGCTACCGACAAATACATCGATAAAACAGCTAGTATCACAAAAATATGCCAAACCATGTGTGAATACTTGAATTTACTAAATGCATAAAATAATGCACCTACAGAATAGATAACTCCACTTCCAACAAGAAATACCACTCCCATATATGATAATTTAGCAATGATTTGTGGTAATAAAATTATTGAGGCCCACCCCATTAGAATATAGATCAAGGTTCCTGTTTTTTTGAACCTGCCGGCATAAATTGCTTTAAATACAACACCAATAACGGTTAAAACTGCCAATATTGCATATGTTATATACGAACGGTTATCGCGAAGCAAACTAAAGACATACGGGGTATACGAACCTAAAATTAAAATAAATATTGCAACATGATCAAGTCGCTTTAATACGTTTCTGGCTACATGATTAACCATCGAATGATAGACTGTACTCATTACAAACATAAACAAAATACTAATACCATAAAAGATATAACTTAAAGCATCAAGCCAATTACCATAGCGGCCCGCAATCCAGGTTAAACTAATTAATAACCCCAAAGCTATAAACGCCCCTACGCAATGCGTTACTGCATTGCCAATATCTTCACCTAAACTATAGGGAAATAACCTGGCTAGCTGTTCAGGGGTATAGTTGGCTTTAGGCTTTTTCTTTATTTGTTCCATTTGGCACGCTTTCCTTGTCACTTAATTCATAAACTTAGCAATTTTCATATAATTTACCGCGTGGCAGGTTTGGTTGAGTTTTAAAACGTTTATGTAACCATAAATACTGGTTTGGTTGTTTCATAATCATAGACTCAATATAGCGGTTCATTGTTGCCACATCCACTTCGTCATTACCACTTGGGTAATTTTCCCAGGCTGGCGAGAGCTCCACTACGTAATGATCGCCCTCATAATATGTAGCCATCGGAATTATCACTGCATCAGTCAATTTAACTAGCTTAGGTAATGTCGCCAAAGTAGCGCAATCAGGATGTGCAAAAAATGGAACATAAACAGAATCCCGTTCATCCATATCCTGATCTGGTAAATAGTAAAAAGGAATAAAAGTTTGCTTCATCTTTCGAACAATTGTTCGTAACCCTTCTTGACGTGAGAAAATCTCACCGCCCTTATCCTTGATAAATCTCAGGCGTGCATCTTTAATTCGTTGGGTAAGATAAGCATTCCTTTGCTCTGCATAAACGCTATAGCCCGGGGTTTCCAGTGTTAGCCGATTAGCACCGATATCTAACCCTAAAAAGTGCGGCGCTAATAGAATAACCGGTCGTTTATCCCGGTATTGATTAAAGTTTTCTAAGCCGCGTAAGTGAACCCTTTTTTGGAGCTTCTCTTTTGATGCATAAAATATCAGTCCATAACACAATGCTGAACGAATAAGTTCTTTAAAATGCGCCTTTAACAATGCCTCTTTTTCCGAGCTTGGCATGTCGGGAAAACATAAATTTAAGTTAACCAAGCCTACATTTCGGCGCTTTTTTAATAAAGAGTAGCCAATAAACCCCAAAATTCCAGCCAAATTATCAATAACCGACATCGGCAGCCAACTCAATATTCGAAGCAAGGCCAATGCAATCTCTATTGGTAATTTTTTAAACATATCCTTCCTTTTCTAAAATCCCTTTTTTACAATTAAAAGCCTTCAGGTTTCGGTTTTGCGTTTAAAGGATGTCTAAACCGGTCGTATGACCAATAGTATTGCTCAGGAGCTTCGCGAACTAATTTCTCTATTTCATGATAAAGTTCTTGCATAATAGGTTGAGTTTCTGTGCTTTGCGGTTTAAATGTTACACATTTGGAAAAAAATCCTGTTGGCGTACGGATGCTTGACACGATAACAACATGAGTATCCGGAATTTGGCATATCTTTGCAGATAATGAAGTTGCATAGACATCTTGGCCAAAGAATTTTACCCATTCCCCATCGCCACCAGAGGCGACATTATCCGGTAAAATTCCAATCGATTCGCCAGATTTCAAATGCTTCATTAAACTTAGCACTCCCTTACGGTTAGTTGGGACAGGAGTAATATTTGATTCGCGTCTCCCTTCTAGCATAATTTCTTCGATAACCGGATCTTTGGACGGCTTATACAAGATTTGAATATTCATTGGCAAATGATACGAAAAATATTTAACCGCCACTTCAAAATTGCCAATATGCGGGGTTAAAAACACAACGTTTTTGCCTGATTCCATTAATCTTTTAACTTCACCAAAGCTTTCCTCATCAACCCGAAGTAATTTGTTGATCCTTTTTTTATCTTTTTGCCATGCAATTAATGCAGATTCGGCCAAAGTCATCCCTAGCGCTTTGGCAGTATCCTTAGTCATTTTCGCGACGGTTTTTGGAGTTGCAAGGCCAGTTATTAATAAATTATGTGGCAGCCTTTTAGCTGATTTGTTTGAGAGCTTTAAAGAAATCAGCCCAACACAAGCCCCAAGAGCACGGATCATAGAAAGAGGTAACTTAGACAATAAATATAATATACTGTTTATAATTATTTTTTTCATACTAGTTATTTTATTAAATGTTAGTTATTTTTAGTTAGCGATTTTAGCATACAACTGAATTAAGGGCTTAGAATCTATACCTCTCTTAGCTAAAACCTTAATGCCGGGCGCTTATGCAAAATGTCAACAGTTGTTGACATTTCTTATGGATGGTTGCTATAATCAAATACTTAAACAAATTTAAAGACTATCTATGAATATTTTGATCACTGGAGCGACCTCAGGAATCGGCAAAGAATTAGCATTAGATTATGCACAACTCGGGAATAATGTAATAGCTATTGGCCGCAATCAAACTGCATTAGATGAGTTAACTAATCATGGAATTGTGGGAATTAAAGCTGATATTACATCATTTGCGGATTTAGCAAGAGCTGTTGATGAAATCAAATCTTTTACCGAATGTATCGATGTATTGATACTAAATGCTGGTTCATGTGAATACATTGAAGTTAGCAATTTCTCCCATCACCCCTTTAAGGAAACAATGAACATCAATTTTTTTGGTGTAGTTTATTCTCTAGAATACTTTTTACCGTTACTCAAACAGTCAAAAGCACCCCACTTGGTTGGCATCGTAAGTATGGCATATTATTTGCCGTTAAGTAGAGCTGAAGCATATGGAGCAAGTAAAGCAGCAGTTAATTACTTACTAGAATCATTAGCCATAGATTTAGCAAAAGAAAATATTTCTGTTACAGTAGTAAATCCTGGCTTTGTTGAAACCCCCTTAACCAAACGCAATGATTTTCCAATGCCATTTTTGATAAATGTAAAAGAGGCAAGCGAAATTATAAGAAAAGGTATTGCCAAGCGCAAATCTGAAATTAGTTTCCCTAAAAAATTAACATTGCCGATCAAATTGCTAAGCTTGCTACCAAGAGCGTGGTGGCGTAAAGTAGGGCAAATTTTTAAAAAGTAATATTCATATGAAAATAGCGATAATTGGTAGTGGAATATCCGGCCTAGTTGCGGGGTATCATTTAAACAAACAACATGATATTACAATATTTGAAGCTGAATCATGGGTAGGCGGCCATACCCATACGGTAAATTATGATGGTTTAAATATTGATACGGGATTTATTGTCTTCAATGATCGAACCTACCCAAATTTCCTTAAAATGCTAGATTTTCTCAAAGTTCGCTATAGGCCAACTGAAATGAGTTTCTCGGTACGAAACGATAAGTGGGGACTTGAATATAATGGAAATAATTTAAATTCGTTATTTTCAGATAGAAGAAATTTATGCAGGCCAAAATTCTATCGCCTAATATTAGATATATTAAAGTTTAATAAAATTGTTAGGCAGGGGAATTTTAGTTTAGAAGAAACTTTAGGTTCTTTTATCCGCCGGGAAAACTTTAGCGATTGGTTTACTCATGGTTACATTTTACCGATGGGCTCAGCTATCTGGTCTATGGGGATCCAAGAAATGCTTGAATTTCCTTTACAATTCTTTGCTAAATTTTTTATAAATCATGGCTTACTTGACATAATTAATCGTCCGCAGTGGTTTACCATTGAGGGTGGATCAAACCGATATATAGAACCATTAACAGCAAGCTATAAAGATAAGATCCACTTAAATAACAAAGTAGAAAAGGTACTTCGCAAAGATAATCAAGTTATGCTTTTGGTAAATGAAAAACAGTTAATTTTTGATAAAGTAATCTTTGCCTGCCATTCAGATCAAGCGCTAAATTTATTAGCTACTCCTAGTATAGACGAATTAGCAGTTTTATCAAAGATAAGATACTCACGTAGTGAAGTTGTATTACATACTGATACTTCATTGTTACCGCGAAAAAAGCTTGCCCACGCCAGTTGGAATTATTTAGTAAATAACAATAGCCCTAAAGAAGCAACGGTTACATATAATATGAATATACTTCAGGGGCTAGATACAGGTAAAACATATTGCGTTACATTAAATAGTACAGACCTTATTGAGTCAAACAAGATTCTTGCTAAATTCAATTATGCACATCCAGTATATTCGCGAGAAATGCTTGCTGGCCAACAACAGGTGAGCCTAATTAGCGGCAAAAACAATACTCATTTTTGTGGCGCATATTGGCATAATGGATTTCATGAAGATGGGGTTAATAGTGCATTACGCGTATGTCGTGAACTTGGAGTTGAAATTGTTTACTAATTCAATAGCGCTGGGAACTGTCTGGCATAAAAGATTTACACCCAAAACCCATGAGTTTTCTTATAAATTAAATAGTTGGCTGATTGATATTGACAATTGTAGTACCCTGGGTAAATTTAGTAGTTGGGTTAGCAATAAAAGTTTAAATTTATACTCATTCGATGAATCCAACTATTTACGTGATTATCAAGGTAATTTAGCCCAAAAAGTACGCGAAAGGTTAATCGAATTAGGCGGTACTTTGAAAGGTTCCGAGAAAATATTCTTACTAGGACAACTAAAAAATTGTGGAGTTTACTTTAGCCCGTTAAATTTATTTTTATGCTTTATTGACAATGAATGCCGTTACGTTTTAGCAGAAGTATCAAATACTCCTTGGAATCAAAGACATTACTATCTTATCAATATGCAAGAGGAAAAATATGTTATATCCAAAAACTTTCATGTTTCCCCGTTTTGGAGCATAAATCAGGACTATCATTGGCAGTTTAAAATAACTAAAGATAATTTGTATTTTCAAATTGACAATTACCAAGATAAGCAAAAAGTATTCAGTGCCGGTTACCAGCTTAGCTTTATTCCCTTCTCTGATAAAAAATCAAATAATTATATGATTCTTAAACAACCCTTTGGGGTTTTTAAAATTGTTTCTGCCATATACTTTGAGGCAGTTAAGCTTTTTCTAAAAAGAGTTCCATTTATACCATATCAAAAAACAAGGAGCAGTTAATGTTTGAAAAAATAATCAGGAAAAGATTATTCACAAAGTTAAAGCATGTTGAGTATGGTAGATTAACCCTCAAGCTGCCTGATGCCTCATTGCATAAATTTGAAGGCAACTTCCCTGGCGTTGACGCTGTGGCTAGTATTGCTGACTGGCGCGTAATTGCCCAATTAATTAACAAAGGCGATGTTGGCTTTGCCGAAGATTTCCGCGATGGGTATTGGGATAGTCCGGATATTGAAAATCTATTACTCTTTGCAATACAAAACCAAAAGATCTTCAATGAATATGGCCATGGCAAGTTTTTCTATAAAAAGTTTTCTAAGCTTCTATATCTTAGTAAACGTAATTCAATTAAAGGCAGCAAAAGAAACATTCAAGCTCACTATGATCTAGGCAATGAGTTTTATAGTTTATGGCTAGACAAAACCATGACTTATTCATCGGCTTTATTTAATCAGGACAATGAACACCTTGAATCAGCACAGTTAAATAAATATAATCGATTATTGGATAAAATAGCAACTCCGAATGCCAACATTTTGGAAATAGGCTGTGGTTGGGGTGGCTTTGCAGAGTTAGCAGGATTACGCAAGCATCGGGTTAAAGGAATTACTCTTTCACAACAACAATTTAAATACGCGTCAGAGCGTACCAAGCATTTAGACGTGAATATTGCTATTGAAGATTATCGGCATCAGGAGGGGGAGTATGATGCTATTGTTTCAATTGAAATGCTCGAAGCTGTCGGTGAAAAATATTGGAATACTTACTTTAATAAACTAGCCCAATTAATCAAGGATGAGGGCAAAATACTACTCCAAGTAATTACTATAAATGATGATGATTTTGAAAATTATCGTAAAAGTGCGGATATGATTAGGACCTATATTTTTCCGGGCGGAATGTTACCGAGTGAAAAGAAGCTAAATAAAGTAATTACTGCGAATAAACTCAAAATAAATGACGTTTACCGTTTTGGCATCGATTATGCCAAAACTCTGAGAATATGGTTAGATAAGTTTGATCAGAACTATAAACAGATTAAAGATTTGGGCTTTGATGACAAATTTATCCGAATGTGGCGATTTTATTTAGCATTTTGTATTGCTGGCTTTGAACATGGTCGTATCAATGTAGTTCAAATTGAACTTTCAAAAATTTAAGGAGATATTTAAATTGAAAAAAATTATAATTGCAATATGTAGTATTCTTTCAATATCATGCTCGAATAATAAAATTAATCAATACCAAAATAACACACCAAAACTTAATTTACAATCATTTTTAAATGGTAGAATAACAGGCTATGGCATTGTAGAAGATTATCATTCTAATGTCACGAGAAGATTTAATTTCTCTGGTAACGCTACTTGGAACGGTAACAATGGCCGCTTTGTAGAAAAAATTATCTATAGTGATGGAAAAGAAGAAAATAGGATTTGGGCTTTGACAAAAATAAATGAAAACTCGTACGAAGCCACTACTCCAGACGTAATTGGAAAAGCTACGATCAATATAGCAGGAAATGCCATGAATTGGAAGTACACCATGAATATCAAAGTTGATGATTCAACTTATAAAATTAACTTTGATGATTGGATGTTTCTCATGCCTGATGGTCAGCTTATAAATCGTAATTATTTCAAAAAATTTGGTTTAACTGTTGGTGAGCTGACTTTGTTTATGCAAAAAGAAAGCTCATAATTCTTATTTATTAAAGAGCATGAATACAATAATAGGAAAAAAATCTGAGCAAACCAAGCATAAAATACTTGCCTCAGCCAGAAAATTTTTTACATTTCGAAGCTATGATCAAGTAGGTCTTCGTGAAATTGCTAAAGAGGCGGGTGTTGATGTCGCATTAATTAATCGTTACTTCGGTAGTAAGAAACAACTTTATCAAGAAGTAATCAATATAGTTTTTAAACCTTCAAATACTAATAGTGCAAATAAGACATCCATGTTTAAAGACCAGAATATCGGCAATTTGTTAGCTCAAAATATGATCCGTATGCAAGATAATCCAATTTATGCCGAACGTAATAACTTATTTATGCAGTCTATCACTAATGTTACTACCGCAGAAATAATTGGCCCACAGTTTTATGAGTGTTTCGTAAAACAAATCGAAGCAGCAATTCCAGATAAAGAAGCTAAAATGAAAGCCGAACTAATTACATCACTTATTATTGGAAGTTCCGCTATATTCTCACTTTTTCAACGTAATATAACCTCTGACTATGATTCAGAAGCATTTATTGAAAATTTTGCCAAGATGATAAATAGTATTTTATGAAAAAGCCTTCTCGCATAACACCCAGTCTCGACTCTTTTAAGAACTAACCATCAACGGAAATAACCATCGATAAAAGTGGAGACTGTCGCACTTAAAGATAGTAATATTTATCAAACTGCTCTCCTTAAAGTAAAATACTGATTAAGTACTATAAAACATTAATTTTTAATAAGGGAATGACATGGGGATTAAAAAAATAGGATTTGGCAATCAATGCCTACTCGCCCTAATTTTAGGATTAATTGCCGGGCATTTTTTACCACAAGGTGCGGTCAACTTTATTACGCCGTTTGGCGATGCATTTTTGCAATTATTGAAATTAATCATTGTTCCGCTAACATTCTCAACAATTGTAGCCAGCTTTTCCAAGCTTGACGATATCGCACTGGTTCAACGCTTGGGTCTAAGGACCCTTATTTGGTTTATGATAACGGCACTAATTGCCGCATTCGTAGGACTTATGGTCGGCAAACTGTTTAATCCAGGCCAAGGCTTATCTCTTCTTTTAGCGCAAACAGATTACCGCCCACGCCAAATTCCAAGCATTAGTAGTACCTTCTTAGATATGCTGCCAGGTAATTTAATAGCTCAAATTGCTGAAGGAAAAGTAATCCCGGTAATCATTTTTGCAATCTTTTTTGGTTTAAGCCTAACTTCACTTGGTGAAAAAGGTAATACGGTACGCTTGTTTTTTGATGAATTTTCGTTAATTATGTTTAAAATAACGCGTAAAATCATCCGCTTATCACCATATGGAATTTTTGCGCTATTAGTAACAGTTGGTAACCAATATGGAATTGAAAGTTTACTGCCTTTAGCTAAATTTATCATTGCCATTTATGTAGCTTGTGCCATACAAATAGTTATTTATGCCTTATTAGTTAGCTTTATTGCTAAACGTAACCCGATTCGTTTCTTTAAGGCGTTTTGGCCGGCAATGATAACTGCATTTACTACATCTTCTAGCTTGGGAACCTTACCAGTAACTTTAGAAACTTTAGTCGACCGGGTAAAAATCCGGGAGCGCGTTGCTGGCTTTGTAGCGCCACTTGGTGCAACAATGAAAATGGATGGTTGCGGTGCAATTTATCCTGCGATTGTATGTATTCTAACTGCACAAGTATATGGTATCGATCTATCGCTTAGCCAATATTTTTTGATCATGATTACTGCCGCAATTGCAACCATTGGCACAGCAGGAGTTCCTGGTACTGCGTCGATTATGGCAACCGTAGTATTATCCAGTATTGGACTTCCTTTGCAAGGGTTAGCTTTAGTGATCGGTATTGATAAAATTGTTGACATGATGCGCACAATGACTAATGTGACCGGAGCTGGGGTTTGTGCGACGATAGTCGATAAAAGTTATAAAGAAGACTGATGAAGAACTATTACCGGATTTTAGGGTTGAATATTGATGCCGAGCATGAAGAAATTAAGGCAGCATACCGGATCTTGGCGCAACGCCATCACCCAGATAAAGGCGGTACTAATTCTGAATTTATGCTAATACAAGAAGCATATAGTATCCTCATCAACCCGCACACGAAACGCTGCTATGATAAAGATTTATTAAACTTCCTAAATCAAACCAAACAAGGCAGCTTGGCGGTAATCAAGCAACCTAGTAACAAGGAATGGTTATGGCTTGGCCTACTGGGCCTATTTGCCATAGGTGCAGTTATTTTTGGGCTTTGGGCATTTAAGAAAAATTATGACTCTAATCACAAGATCCAAGCTTTTAGCACAAGAGATGTAAGTACTCGCATGACACCATCACCGATAAAGTTGCAACCTAAACATGAGATTAAAGCAGACAAAGGCTTAATAACAAATAAGCCAAAGGTAACGGATGAAGCCCCAATAAATAAGCTTAGCGGTATTCATTATATAGTTAACCTCGGCAGTTACGATAATATCGATTCAGCCCATCAAAGGCAAAAAGAGTTGATGGCTAAAGGATTTACAACTAAAATCCAAAAAATACTCGCAAATAGCGAAGGAACCCAAATCTATAATGTATACCTTGGTCCATATCAAACAATAGACAGTGCTAATAGCTTTAAAGACCAGTTAACTGCTAAAGGGATAGACTCAAGTATTCAAAGTATAGATTTCGAATAAAAGTCAATCACAAAAAAAATCCTTAATACTGGTAAAATACAGTCTGTTATCAATTCAAGGCTGACCAAGCTAAAAGCGCAAGAAAATGACTGATGATGCGCATTATAACAAAATTTAAAACACAACTAATCGAGGGAAACAGAATCCATGCAAGTAGCACAAATTCGCAGCAAATTTTTAGAGTTTTTCAAGTCAAAAGGTCATGAGATTGTTAAATCAAGCTCATTGATTCCGCATGAAGACCCTACACTACTGTTTACTAATGCCGGAATGAACCAGTTTAAAGATACTTTTCTAGGCTTGGAAAAACGGGAGTATACGCGTGCCACTACAGCTCAAAAATGTGTTCGCGCAGGAGGCAAGCATAATGACTTGGAAAATGTAGGCTACACTGCTAGACACCACACCTTCTTTGAAATGTTAGGGAATTTTAGCTTTGGCGACTATTTTAAAGAAGATGCAATAAAATATGCATGGGAGTTTTTGACGTCATCCCAATGGCTGAATTTGCCTAAGGAAAAGTTATATGTGACCGTTTATCATACCGATGATGAAGCATTTGCAATTTGGCATAATACTATCGGTCTGGCAACAGATCGGATTATTAGGATTGGCGATAAGCCAAATGGCGGCTCAGATAATTTCTGGCAAATGGGTGATACTGGCCCATGTGGTCCTTGTACTGAAATATTTTACGATCACGGCCCTGAGATTTGGGGAGGTTTGCCCGGTACACCAGAAGAAGATGGCGACCGCTACATAGAGATATGGAATAATGTATTTATGCAATTTAACCGTGATGAAAAGGGCGAATTGCATCCTTTACCAAAGCCCTCTGTAGATACCGGTATGGGAATTGAGCGTATTTCTGCTGTTTTACAGCATGTCCATAGCAATTATGAAATTGACCTTTTTGCCAAATTAATCGCTAAGGCCGCAGAAATTACTCAAACTAAAGATAAAGCCAGTGCTTCATTAAAAGTATTGGCCGATCATATTCGTTCAGTGTCATTTTTAATTGCAGATGGAGCTCTACCCTCAAATGATGGGCGCGGTTATGTGCTACGCCGGATTATCCGCCGGGCAATCCGTCATGGCTATAAATTGGGACGTCGCGAACCTTTCTTGAATAAACTGGTAGCGACGTTGGTTTCTGAGATGGGGGATGCTTATCCAGAACTAATTTTAAACCAGGAATTAGTTGAAAAGACAATCTTGCAAGAAGAGGAACGATTCTTCCAGACTATTGACCATGGAATGGCATTATTACAAGAACAACTAAATCAAAAAATCAACATTTTACCTGGTGACATCGCATTTAAGCTATATGACACTTTCGGTTTTCCGCTCGATTTGACCCAAGATGTCTGCCGCGAGCATGATATCAGTGTTGATATTGCCGGCTTCGAAACACACATGGCCCATCAGCGGGAAATGGCTAAAGCTGCCGGCAAATTCAAAATGAGTGAATCGCTGGAGTATTCAGGCTGTGAAACAAACTTCGCTGGTTATAGTGATAATACTATTGACGCAGAAGTAGTTGCCTTATATAAAGATGGCCAACCAGTTAGCCAATTAAGTCAAGGCGAACACGGAATCGTTGTACTAAATGAAACGGTCTTCTACGCAGAATCCGGTGGCCAAGTTGGCGATAGCGGTACTATCAGTATCGATGGTGGGATTGGTTGTTTATTTGAAGTTTCTGATACGCAAAAAATCCGTTCAAGCGTGCATGGCCATAGTGGTGAATTGAAAATAGGCAGCCTAAAAGTCGGCGATAAAGTGGTAGCAACGATTGATTTGCATAAACGGATGGCAACTGCGCGCAATCACTCCGTAACCCATTTACTACATAAAGCACTTCACGAAGTTATAGGCGGCCACGCAACACAAAAAGGCTCACTAGTAACTTCTGAATATACGCGTTTTGATTTTGCCAATGATAAAGGATTATCACACCAACAACTAGAAGAAATAGAGCGTATTGTTAATCATGTCATTATGCAAAACTATGCGGTTAAAATAGAAGAGATGTCTTATGATAACGCGATTAAGGCCGGAGCAATGGCGCTTTTTGGCGAAAAATATACCGATGAAGTACGCGTAGTGAAAATGGGCGACTTTTCTACCGAGCTTTGTGGTGGAACCCATGTAAGGCAAACGGGAGATATTGGCTTTTTTACCATCAAAAGTGAAGGCGGTGTAGCTAATGGGATTCGTCGAATTGAGGCGATCACAGGTGAGTCAGCACTCAAACAAATCCAACATAATATGTTGATACTGGATAAAGCCCGGGACCAGTTAAAAGCGCAATCTAACGAGATTATCAATAGCAAAATTGATGCGGCTATAGCTGAAAATAAAGCATTACAAAAAGAAATTGCTGAATTGAAGGCTAAATTGGCCAGCTTCCAGGCAGATAGCTTATTAAACCAGGCAACGGTACTAAATACTGATGGCAAACTTTTAGTTTTACGCATGGATAATACCGAGAGTAAAGCCATGGTTGAATTGATTGATAAATTTAAAGATAAGTTAGGAAGCGGCATAGTAGTAATTGGGGCGGTAAATGGCGAACGGGCCAATCTGGCAGTTGGGGTAACCAAAAACCTGACAGGCAAATATAAAGCCGGTGAAATCGTAGCTAAACTGGCACAAGCAGTTGGCGGCAAAGGCGGCGGTCGTCCTGATCTTGCCCAAGCTGGCGGTAGCGATATTACGAAAATGGATGAAGCCTTAAAGCTTGCTAAATCAATGTTTAATTAATAGTTTAATCTATAAAAGTAAGTAATACTTAAATTCCCAGAAGGCATACTTGGTAAGCTCTTAATGCCAAGTGCCCTTCTGGTAATTTGATGCGCTAGTATGCTCCGGGCAAAAAAAACTGTCATAACCACTCTACAAAGTTATGACAGCAAAGAAGAGATGAAATTGAATATTGTTATCCAAACATTTTACTTTCTACTGGGTGAAATTAAAAACCAACTAGGATAGGTATTAACTTCAAACAGAAAATAACCTGTTGAATACTAATATTTGCAATTACTAGTGAGTATAAAGATCGGCACTATCTTTTGCTCACCCAATTATTATACCCTGAGCAATTTCCTCATATCCACTTGATTTAGCTGGACTTATCCGAGCAAGACTCTGCAATTGTAAGTTTAGCTTAAATTTCAACAATCACCATGATAATCGAATAAAACTTAACCAAGCTTGTATGCTTAAATCAAGCCAAAAACTCATTCACAACAATAATTTCTTTAATTACGCCTTAATCATTTTTTCATTTAAGTAGATTTTGCCATTTAGAAACATTATTTTGTCACATTACGCTTGTCTAGCGATTTATTTGGATATCAAGAGCAAATTAAATAAGCACACCCTATGCCCTAAATAGAAATTTGAAAATCATTTTGAATTTAGGTATAATCTAATTAATTCTCCGAATACTTTTTAGCGCATTTAGTGGAAGAGGTTGCAAGCATGGGTGCAAGCGAAATAAGAGGCGAAATAAGAGAAATAGAGAGCCGCTTAGAAATTTTTCCCGAGTTAGCCTCCATTTAGCCGATCTTTGTTCCTTTCCAGCGCGGAGCAAAACGAATCATAAAAGTAAATATTTTTGCCAATAAGAAATTCATGCCATGTTCGCGCATCGACTTATAGCAAATTGCCTGAAACTCTTTAGCTTAACTCAAAATTTAGCTCTTGGATCTCTGCAGCTAGTTTAGATGGTTCATGCCAGCTAACGGCATGACCGCAATTAGCTAGTTTAATGACATTGGCATTAGGATAATCGTTAATAATTTTTAATGCTAACTGTTGATCCAGCATTGCATCATTTAACGGTAAATAGAAAGTTGCTCTTAACTTTGAAGATTTAAATAGCAAACTTGATGCGGGATCTAAGCGCCAAGCGCGGATAGCCCTGGCATGAATATCCAGGATATTCCGGCGGGGAAAAAGCATGGCAAGTCGTTGATCAAGAAACTTAGAACGATACTTAGTCAATTCATTAGGTAAGTAATTAAATATATTATTTTTAAACACGTAATTTAAGATATCATTCTCACTAAAAAATTGCTGATGTGGCTTAATTGAAGAGGAAAATCCAGGCTCCATCGTCGGGACAACGCCAGCAAGCAAAACAATCTGGGAATAAAGAGCAGGCTCCATAAAGCTTGCTTGTAATGTTACCGCTCCTCCCATAGACCATCCCAGTAACATCGGCTTTACCAAAGTTAAAGTCTTTACCAAACAATTTATATCATTTGCCATATCAGCTATAGTAACTGATGTTAAGTTCCTACTATCTGGAGTTAGCACTCCTTGGTAATCAATTAGATAAACCTGGTGCCTACAGGCTAATGCAATAATGAAGTCTTTATTCCAGAAATTACTTGTAGTGGCAAAACCGGTTAGTAAAATTATTACGTTGCCTGATTTGCCGATTTGACTGATTCGTAAATTATGGCTATTTATTCTGACCATTTGGCTCGATAAACCTTCTAAGTTTGGCAAAATAAAACTCCTATAGTATGGTGCGGCGCATATTGGTTATAACGCCCAAAAAAGGTATAATAACATAAGTTTATGAAATTATATGAGTTCTCGCCCGATTATGGCTTAAAATCTGCCCAAATGGCTAACTTGAAACAATTTATCATTTAATACAAATTAATAGGATCTACTTAATGAATAATCAATTTTATGCGCATGTAGATAATCAGATTAAAGAAATCTCTGATAATAAATTATTTAAACACGAACGCGTAATTATTAATCCTCAAAATCCACGAGTTATTTTAAAAGACGGCAAGGAATTATTAAATTTCTGTGCTAATAACTATTTGGGCCTGGCTGATGATCCTGATATTATCCTAAGCGCTAAACAAGCATTAGATAAATATGGATATGGGATGGCTTCAGTACGTTTTATCTGTGGAACCAATCAAATTCATAAAGACTTGGAAGCAGCTATCAGCAAATTTCTAGGCTACGAAGATACGATATTATTTAGTTCTTGCTTTGATGCTAATGGCGGGGTATTTGAAACGCTATTAAGCGATCAAGATGCTATTATTTCTGATGAATTAAACCATGCCTCAATCATTGATGGAGTTCGCTTGTGTAAAGCAAAGCGTTTCCGCTATAAAAATAATAATATGGCGGACTTAGAAGATCAACTTAAAGCAGCAGATGCTGCCGGCGCCCGCTATAAATTAATCGCGACAGATGGCGTATTTTCAATGGATGGTATCATCGCTGACCTTAAATCGATTTGTGACCTTGCCGATAAATATAATGCCTTGGTATTAGTCGATGATTCACATGCAACTGGCTTCACTGGCAAACATGGCCGTGGAACTCCAGAATACTGCGGCGTTGAAGGGCGCGTAGATATTATGACCGGGACCTTAGGCAAAGCCCTAGGCGGAGCATCCGGCGGTTATATTTCGGCTAAAAAGAATATTATTGATTTACTTCGGAACCGTGCAAGACCTTACCTATTTTCCAATTCATTAGCACCAGTAATTACAGCAGCAACGATTACAGTTTTAGAAAAAGTAGTTGCCGCCGATGAACTTCGCCAAGATTTGGAAAGAAACAAAAAATTATTCCGAGAAGGAATGGCTAAAGCTGGATTTGACTTAGTCCCAGGGGAACACGCCATTATTCCAGTAATGCTTTACGATGAGAAAACTGCGGTTGAGTTTGCCCAAAAATTATTAGATCATGGTATCTATGTAATTCCTTTTTCATTCCCGGTTGTACCTAGAGGAAAAGCAAGAATAAGAACTCAAATGTCAGCCAAGCATACCCCGGAGCAAATTGAGCAGGCAATTGCTGCTTTTATTGCGGTTGGTAAAGAGCTAAATATCATTAAATAATCAAAATTTTATATTGGAGCATATATGGCAAAAATGAAAGCCCTGATTAAGGAAAAAGCCGAACCTGGTATTTGGATGGGCGAAGTTGATAAGCCAACTATCAAAGAAAATGAAGTATTAATTAAAATTAAGAAAACTGCAATTTGTGGTACCGATTTGCATATCTATAAATGGGATGCTTGGGCGCAAGCTACTATTCCTGTTCCTATGCATGTTGGCCATGAGTTTGTTGGTGAAATAGTAGAAATTGGCAAAAATGTAACTCAGAAAAACCTGAAAATCGGCGATAGAGTTTCCGGTGAGGGGCATATTGTTTGTGGAACATGCCGGAATTGCCGTGCCGGGCATTTTCATTTATGTCCAAACACTATTGGGGTTGGCGTTAACCGGCCAGGATGCTTTGCAGAGTATCTAGCCATTCCGGCTTTTAATGTGTTTAAACTGCCAGAATATGTATCTGATGATATCGCAAGTATGCTAGACCCATTTGGTAATGCTGCACATACTGCACACTATCATTTGACTTAATTGGTGAAGACGTCTTAATCACTGGAGCAGGGCCAATTGGCTGTATGGCTGTTGCCATTTGCAAAAAAGTTGGGGCTAAAAATGTGGTTATTACCGATGTTAATGACTATCGACTTGGCTTAGCTAAACAAATGGGGGCTGATGCAGCAGTAAATGTGAGTGATTGCAAGAATCCAGAGCAAATTGATGCCAAACTCCGTCAGGTAATGGATGATCTGGGCATGGAAGAAGGCTTCGATGTCGGGCTGGAAATGTCAGGAATTGAGGATGCTATTCATTCTATGATCGACCTAATGATTAATGGTGGAAAAATTGCAATGCTTGGCATTTCGTCCAAACCGGTTCATCTTGATTGGAACAAAGTTGTCTTTAAAAGCCTATACTTAAAAGGTATCTACGGCCGCGAAATGTTTGAAACTTGGTACAAAATGGTCTCATTAGTAAAATCAGGTCTTGATGTTAACCCGGTTATTACTCATGTCTTACCGGTACAAGACTATCTTAAAGGTTTTGAACTGATGAAAGCCGGTACTTGTGGTAAAGTCATCCTTGATTGGACTACTTTATAACTGTGAATTTTCAAATTAAATGAGACTTGTTCACATTATTTGAGACTAGAGAAATTATCTGATGTTCATGAATATGCCATGTTTTTTATCTGACAATCAGGATATATAACGAAAACCCTCAGAATACGAGGGGGTTTCTTACCCATCTCTGGGTTTCGCCAATCTATTTAAACTAGTCTCAAGTAGCGTGAAAAATCACAATTACTATAAAATCTTTAATAATAAGGGCATCACTATGATGCCCTTTTTTTATCAATTAAAGAAACTATTAATTGGAGTAAATGACAATGTATTTGCGGTACTATTGACTTTAACACCCACAGGCCCCCAGCTTGGAGCATTAATTGTAAAATTAGAGTCGTTATATGGATACAACCCAGTACCATCACAACCACTAAAGTTAGAATAAACTCCGGTATTTCCATAGCAGCCATAGTTTGAATTAAGGTCGCTTTGCATATTATAGTCAGGTAAGGTCAATATCCAATTTGCCATGATCGTAGAAACATTCACAAGACCACTCGAACCATTTAATAAGGAGTATAAGCCATTACTATTTCCAATTGGTCCGAATATACCATTTACGCTTCTCGCTGTTGGGCCTGCAGCAAAGGACCCGTTTCCTGCACTGGTAATTGCAAAGCTCGGAAGTGAATTACCCGCAGGGTTAATATTAAAATTAGTTGCGGCTGTAGGATTGCCATTTTGTCCATAAACAGTATTTTGTTGGATTTGCGAAGCGGTTAGGTTTGCTGCATTAAACCCCGCAGGTGCATCAATAGAGATAGCCCCATTGATATATTTGACTGCCATTAAAAAGTAACTGCTTAGATTTTGTCCTGATGCAATGCTTTGCCCAATTAAGCTTGCAAAACCATTACTTCCCGGTGTTTGCGGCAGGATATAATAAAATGGTTGAGTAGCTAGCATTGTCGAACCGGCAGATAATGGCCCGCCCTCTAATGCAGCCCCAGTTGGAGTACCACCATATCTCTCATACATACAACCAGAAGTGCCAATTGAACAAAATGGATTATTCATTGTCAGGCCACCAGTTGCAATTGCCAGTAATCCGGCAGGTAAGTTTGCAGTTCCAGTATTGCCAGAGTATACAATAGCCATAGGAACGGTATTATTTACTTCAGGGGTCGGATTCCCAACATAATATCCGTCTATATATTTCCAGGTGTTTTTCGGGTTACTTAAAGATGCATTTTCCTGATATTGGCCCTGATACTGTAACAATACCGAATTAACTAACTTATCATTGAGTAAGCCATCGGTGACAGTTGGTTCAAGTTGGGAGAATAACGATGAATTACTATAGTATTCATAAGAATTAGTAGCTGTCATCTGAGGCAAGTTTTTACAATTGCTAACGTTTTCAAAACAAGGAGCGATGAGGTTAACCAAATTATTAACATCATTTTGATATGAATTGCCTAAGTTTGTAAAAATCGCATCTACCGGCATATTCGCCATAGTTAAGCTTGGTTTGGCCCCAGTTAAATAATTAGCATCTAAATATGCTGCTTGGGCAAGTTGCTCAATCTGCCAAATAATTTGAATATAGTTATTTAAGTTTGCACTATAATTTGCGTAGGAATCTTTAACATTTGCTGAATTTTTTGATGCAGCGTCAGTAAGACTTAAAATAACTGCCATATTACTAAATACAGGCTGTTCAGTTGCTGTCGCAGTTATTCCATTTCCGCTTGTAACAGAAATCCCATTTGGGAAGGCATCCATAAAACCAATTTGTTTTGGTAATCCATACTTATCAACATCAGCTTGAACTACAGCTAATACTGAAGATATTTCATTATTAAATGCCGTCATATCTGCCGCACATGCAGCGCTTATAACTGAGGCGCCGTTTTGCCCCCCTTTCATACAGTCACTCAAGTTTTGTGAGTGTGCTGCAATCCAGTCTTCAATAGTATCCTGGTAAGTGTCCCCGGCCTTAATTCCAAGCTTAGGATAACTACTCCGGAAAGTATAGTCACCCATAGGCTGTGCCGAATATGTTACATTAAATCCACTTTGTGAAGATGTATTGGTAGTCTTAAGAGAATTTGCTGCAGAAACGAAGCTGTAACTTGCTTTTAAAGTGTCACTGATTGACGAGGTTTCCTTAGAATCTGAGCTTGAAACATTAAGGCTAACCGAAAACCCCCACCCCATTGGCATTGATGTGATTACAGAACTACCACATGTTGCCTCAAATTGATCGGCTCCAAGCTTTTCAAGGATAGCTAGGGCATAATCAGATAACCCACCGATTTCAAAGGAAACATTCGCCACAGCTGCATTAATAAACGAGAAACTACCATTAGCATATGAGCCTTGGTAGCTGTTGCTATAGGCTAGCTTATTGGATGCTGAAAATAGACCATACGAACCGCCAATACTGAGTTTATCATTAAACGTATTAGCATTAGATCCGGAAGAGTTTGTAAAAGCCAGATTGTCGATTGTGCTAAACTCTTGCTGATTTAACCCACCTGATAGTTGTGGTGTATAAAAATAGCATGTTGGTTGAATATTCCCAAGAAAATTAATGCTATCACCAGAACCAAGAACGGTTGCCTTTATTGACGGATTATATCCTATATCAAAACCGGTATAAAAATTGGAACCAGTAGTGCTGGTACTTTTCGCCGATTTTGCACTGTTTTGGGAACCTGTGAAAAAATCCTTGACTGAATTAAGACTCCATGATGATTTTGCAGAATTGGTGGAATTATTAGTATCTGTTGCATAATCATTGTCCAGTTTCGCACGCTCAGACCTAAATTCGAAACGATCTTTATAGTAATGCGTCACTACCTTATATTTTATTTTATCTAAATGACGTTCAGCATGAGATCCATGAGGAAGGCCGTTAAAGACCAATACTTCTTTGCCATTGCCTGCAATTGCATATTCCCGAACTGCTACAACCTTTCCATTAACTACATCAGCTTCTACACGATTACCTGTCAATGGTGTCGTAGATGGGTCATTTGAAGAAGAACTACTCCCACTTGAACAGGCATCAAGCATAAATATGCTTATAATTAAAATACTTAGCAAATTTAAGTTGTGTTTCATCTAATTTCCCCTTTATTTTTTGAAAAATTAACTAGTTTATAGGAAATTATATAATGACTAAACTTACTGTATTTACAAAGCTGTATCCTATTTATGAAAATCTAATTCCCATTTTTGCAAAGTACATATTTTTATTAAATTTTTTCAGTAGCAACTTATCAAAAATACAACTATACATGTAGCTTTAAAGCCACAAAACACCCAAACCTTGAGCAAAAGCAAGCTATTTATTTATACCAGACATCAACACTATGCCGCTCAAGAACAGTTGATAGCGGTTTAAGGCAATCAACTAAAAAGTCGACAAGAACTTTGTAAACAGGACTATTTTCTTCAAGATTACGTACTAGTACATAATTTACAATGCCAAAGTGGTATTCCGGAAGGACGTGGATCAATTCACCGGTAGCCAAACTTTTGCGGACAATATCATATGGCAATGCTGCAATTGCTGTATCGCTGGCTACAAGTTGATATGTATGAATAAAACTATTCAAGACCAGACGTGATGGGTTAGGTATGGAAAGCTTTTCTTTAGTTATTACATTGAATATATCAATATAATTGAATTTCTCCCCATTTATGTTTGGTTTGCCAACAACCAAATGCCGGTCAAGATCTTCGATATTCGTCAAAAGCCCATATTTTTCAGCATAAATTTTGGAACATACACCAATTACTTTATCAGATGCTAATCTTCGCATTTTTGCATTCTGCTGTTTTGGCGTATAGTTAATAATGGCAAGATCATAACCTTTTGAATTTAAGTTAAACTCATTCTGGTCATGAAGAATAGTTATTTCCAACTCGGGGTTTTTCCGTAAAAAATCTCCAAGCTTAGGTAGAACATAGTAATAAGAGAGTAAAAATGGTAGCGAAATCTTAATATGCCCCTTGATTTTTCTGTTTTCCCCCATAAAATTTGCCAATAACTCAGTATACTTACTATTACAAACCTCAAAATAATTATAAAGCTCCTGTCCAAATTGAGTGAGTTCCATCTTATGAGCGTCGCGAATTAATAAACTAACCTTAAGTTTTTCCTCTAACTCGCTTATTTTTCTTGATACCGTTGATTTGGATATTCGGGTAACCATAGAACAACGCATATAGCTACCAGATTTCACCAGTTTAACAAACAAGAAAACTTCATCAATCAATAATTCTTTTTTTAAGGTGCTTATGTCGTTGGTAAGCCTCATTATAGAATGTACGAGCTGGGAAAAGTCCTCTTCCAAATTCGCAAATTCCTTACACAGCAATTCGCCGACGCTAGTTAAGCGTAAATTACGCGAGTCACGATAAATAAGCTTTGTTTCAATCTGTTGCTCTAAAGCTGCTATTTTTCGAGATAGAGTTGATTGAGACATACCAAGCTCTCTGGAAGCATGTGTAAAATTATGATATTGAACAATTCTTATGAACAATGCTATATCATTAAACATCAGCTAACTTTCCTTAAAAACCCATTAGATGCAAATTTTAGGCAATTTTAGCATCTTATATCAACATTCAATACTATTTAATCTACTAAACTAATCAAGGAGTTCAAGAGGATTAAGTTATCAATTCAATATCGTTAAAGAACCTTTTTTAACAAATTCAATCTGAATCAGTCAACCGATATGGATAACCCATTTAAATGTCGGGTAAACCCAATATCATCGAATTAATAGATTTAAACTTAGCCTGGTATCTTATCTATACTAAAGCCTTACCAGGGACTAAAATTAACTAAGCGATTCAAAGGAAACGAGTTGCACTATGCCTGATACAAATATTGAATTATCGCAATTAGATATTGAAATCTTAACTTGGGAAGATGCCCGCTTACTTTTATTGCCCATCCTACCAGAGCTGGTTTCCATAATTGATAAACTTTCACCTAGTCAAGACCTTGTGCTATATAAAGCTAGCTATCCTTTTGGATCCACAATCATAAATAAGCAGAATTATTATTTACCGTTGGCTGCAGGAAAAACTATTTCATTTAATTCACCATTTTTACCAGAAAAAATAAGAAATGATTTGAGCTATGACCCAGCCACGAATAGTCCAATTGGCATTGTACTTAGTAGAAAATCAGAATTCTTTGTAGAAATTGATGAGAGAGTTATCCCATATGCGATACTTGAACCAGGTGGGATTTTTGGGTCATCTAAAGTACTGGATAAAATTACGCATAATCTAGAAAATAACCTTCGCATGTCCTATTTTGCCTTTGTTTGGGAATTAAGGGCTGGGGCCCGTTCTATCTTTGCTCTACCTAAAATTTCGAATAGGGTATACCATCAAAAAATGGCCAAAAGGCTACAATTACCATTAAGCCTCGATGCACCGCGCGGCTATTATCAGCATTGGGATATTTTCAAAAGTATTGCTAATAGATATGCTCCACAATGGAAAGCAGAATTTTTATTCTTTAGCAATGCGTGGCTGGAAAAATTAACTGATCGTGCCTGGCTACCACTTTTTAATTTTTTCCTTGTAGACGCGAGTTCGATGGCTAGAAATAGATAATGTATTGATTGAGCTTAAATTTTAGG
>CAYLRR010000022.1:0-57809 GCA_964386295.1 uncultured Neisseria sp. | reverse complement strand
GAAATTTTCTATAACATGTAGAAGTTAAAATGATTAAATTTTAACTTCTACAAATATACGACAACTATTCTAAATTCAACATTGCTTCCTGTATATGATGGAATTTTTCACGTTTTACATTATATTTTTTGCCAATTTTCTTTAATTCTTCAATTTCATGTGTAATAGAATGAAACTCGCTCATAAGCCGCTTATGATTTTCGACCTTAGAATCAATTTTTTCTTGTATCATTTCTAATTCAAATTTAAATAATCGGATATCAGCTTTGGTGACGATTCTGTTAGTAAGCTTATTTTTATAAGTATTACTTTTATGAAACTCATATTCAGTTATTAAATTCTTAATTGATTGTTGTTCTTCATTTATTTGGTTATTTACTAATTCTGCCTTTGTTTTAAGCAGATTAATTTCACTATGCAGCCGATCCAGCCGTCTTGAATTTATTTGCTGTAGCTTGGAAATATGCTTTACTGTCATTTTTTTGCCTCAATAAACCAACCCGCTATTGCCAAAACAACTTTTCAGCCACTATCAAAAGTTAACTAAATATAAGCTAGGTATAATCAAATTTTATGCTCGATTATACCTATAAT
The DNA here is from genome assembly GCA_964386295.1 of uncultured Neisseria sp. Classification (GTDB taxonomy): domain Bacteria; phylum Pseudomonadota; class Gammaproteobacteria; order Burkholderiales; family UBA11063; genus Aquella. The sequence goes on along the minus strand of CAYLRR010000022.1, from coordinate 57,215 downwards.
CTTCTGCTTTTAACTTAAGCACCAAGCGACTGTTTATAGCCAGCTAAAGTAGTATTTAGTAAGGACTGACAAGTCTGAACATTAGTATTAGCTAATTCATAATTAGTTTTAAGCTCAGTACTAATAGTATTTAATGAAGTGGAAATCTTTCGCGCTGCATCAATATTATTAGTACTCAAAGTTGACATATCGCTGCTTTTTAAAGATGATGAAGTTGGGAATTCAGTAAGAAGTCCATCCGGTTCAACACTATTTTCAGAAAACTCAATATTCAGATTGATAACTGCGGTATTGCACGTATTCAAAAATAATCCTTCAGAAGAAGTACTACTAAAATCACTTGATTTTGCATAGGTAATTTTTGATGTATCTGAAGGAAATACACTACTAAAATCAGAACCGGCATCCTGAAGAGAGGTTTTTGCTTTTTTCCAGACCGTCACTAACGAAGCATATTTTGATGATGTTGGGTTTTTTTCTAGATAAGCAATTCGATTATATAAGGTATCGTCATAACCTTCCAACTCGCCTCCACTAGCAAATAAGGCAGCCAGCTGCGAGTTGCTACTTATCTGATTTAGTCCAGAAAAAATAGAATCTTGAGCATATAACGCATGTTTAGCCGCAGTAGTATTGGCCTGCATCTTTTGAGCGTGGCTGACAGTAATCTCTGCCGAGCTATAATACATTGAATATAAAATCAGCATTAATTTATAATAAATATTGCCACCCTTGGTAGCAAAAATACCGTTACTGAATGTAGTTGAAGAAGTAATGCTACTTAGAATTTGACTAAAATCGCTAGGGCTGCTTTTGGCTGCATTAGCCATCGTTTGCGCATAAGAAGTTACATCGTCAGGCAATTCTTGCGGTGCAGCCCCGAGCATTGATTTTAACTCAGTAGTAGCATCATTCAATCTAGCCAGGTTAGCAGCTGTTGCTTGTTCATCAATATTGTCGCTATTCAATAGCAAAGATAGATCTTGGGCTGAATTCTGGATATCTTCTGCAGCACCCTGCATTTGTTGCAGAAATTGCAAATTTTGCTCATCTGCCAAGGTTTCAGCTATGCCTACAGTGTGTATATCAGCCTGAATTATTTCTTCCTGGCCTTCTCTAGCTGCTGCCTGATTTTGTGCAATTGCGGCCAGGTTTGGCTGTACTAAATTGTTAACATTCATTTAAATTTCCCTTTTTAATTTGTTAATTTGGCTAAAATAGATGAAAAGAAATCAGAGTATGTAGTCATACTGCTAATTTGGTTTTGTATTGTACTCATGTCCTGGGTAACTTCACTATAAACCGATTTGGCGGTATTATCTACCGATGATGTCAAGGTACTTAGCCAAGAACTATTTGCCGTAGTAGATAACAGTTTTGATCCGTCAGTAGCCGTAAGGCCAGAATTATCTTTACCCAGAACATTTTCAAGCTGGTACACCAATTCACCAAAAACTTCCTTGGCTGCAACAGCATTAATTGCATATTGTTTCGGATTATATGGTTTACCGTTATAGAAAACTTCTTTCATTTTTGCTAGCAGGTTAGGATATTTTTCGAAAGTCGTGCCATCAACAATATAAGTGCTACTTGAAAGTGTAGCAAACGTAGTTTCAGTTTTGGTTGTCTTGGATTTGGTAGAATCTATTGAATAGTAGGTATAGGTAACTGTACCATCACTATTGGTCGTGCTAGTAGTTTTGGTATAAGTAATAGTACCATCGCTAGCTACTGTCTCTGTAGTACCTTCAAGATCACTATCAGTAGTCGCTGTAGGTGCACCTACAGTTGGACCGCTAGTTTTATATTGCTTCACCGGACCATCTGAATAATCATATCCACGCTTATCATCCTTTAAATTAAAGAAGTTTAAGCCATTATCACTATCCGTACTTGGCTGATATATCGGTGAAAAATTAGCTTTGGCATCTTCTTCAGAGGCGAAATCATTTGCTATATATTGTAAGAAATCACCATCGCCATATTTTGTACTCCATACCCCGCCCCAAAAAAGCACATCGTCATTAGTAGTATGGTCAATTACAACTTGAGCAAAGCTTCTCAAATCTACATGAGTTAATTCCGTTGCATCGGATGAAGTTTTATAAGCAAAATCATTATTATTAAATGATATTGTCGAACTGCCGTCCGCCAAACCAGTAGAATATACTGACGCCATAATAGCTGTCTGCTGAGTTAGGTTAAACATGGCTGCATCAGTCATATTTCCATTTAAAAATGAATTGTAATTTGGTCCAGCTTTTAACCTTATCTGCGTAACTGTAGTTCCCTTCCAGTTATCATTACTACACTTATATTCTACGGTATGTCTTCCATCAGAGTTCTTTTCACCAACATAGTCCTTGTACCAATTATCATCTTTATTGTGTATTTCAGCATTGTTGATATCCCCTATCCAGATTGAACTTTCTTCTGAATACATTTCTAATACACCGGCATCAATTAATGCTGATAACCATTTATAATTTTCAGGTGAATCAGCTGTTATTTGCGGACTATAGACATCATTTTTCCAATAACTAGGAACATTCGTAATTGATACCGCTGGGTTTATCCATTTTCCATTATCAATAATACCTTGCAGGAAAAGTTTGATATTCCTTGCCTGTGATTGTGTGACGTCTGACATTGATTTATCTGAACTACTGGTGGCTGAGTTAATCTGCGAAACATCGGAAGACATCGAAGTGAGCATATAAGATAACGCCTTAGTCATATTATATACTTCCTGAGCATAACTTAATTTATTGGCGCTTACCTGCGCCTGCAACGCCGCTAATTGATACCAGTCGCACACCAATGTAGTAAGCGCAACCGACAGCCGCCAGCCGCCAAATTGCTGCAATTGGCTATATTTGGAAAATACTGAATGGGAAGATATATCAGGGGCAATATTGCTTGTACTAGTGCTAGCAAGCATTGTACCGCCAAGCGATGCAGTTAATACTTGTAAACTGCTAGCGTTGGCATCCAGGGCAGTAGACTGCTCTTCAACTGTTTCATAGGTCAGAGCCTGTTTCATATCATCAGAAAGTATACCCAATTCCCCAAGTAGTCCCATCAGCTCCTTATGACTCTCAGAATCATCTGCCGCTTCCAACGCAAGGCTATTAACATTTTCCTTGGCTACATCAACTGTTTCAACTATTTTAGTTAGCATATCCTGAATAAAATCCACCGATTCAGTTATATCACTTAAATCTTGACTTTCATTACCTTTATCTAAGGCCTCCGCCAGTTTAGATAATTCAGCCTGTAAATTAGAAATAACTCCGTTTCCAGCATCATACCCGGATAAAGTTTGCATTATGGATTTAATTTCAGCGGCTATTTTATCCAGATTAATTTGTTGATCATCTTCAACTACAGTATTGGCATCTTTATCTTGCGAATTACTTAGTGGCATTATATATTTTATCGAACTATTGTTATTTACATTTATCATGGCAGTTATTCATTCCTTTATATCTTTAATATTAAAATAAGCTACTTACTGACCAGTAGCAAGTGACGCTAAAATTAGCTTGGCTCGTTTAATCATTTTGCCATGTATTTTATTTACTGGGTCAGCTTGCCTTTCTACCTGATGTAAAAAAGCTTCCAGGCATTTCTGGGCAATCTCCTGCCGCTTAAGACTCATCCAGCAATTCGCCATATAAAAAAACAAGTCAGCATTCTGCTCCGGAAATAATGTGTATGCCGCATCATAGATGATAATTGCGCTTAAATACTCTGCATTTCCATGAAGAGCGCCGGCTAATCCCTTCAAATACAATTCATTGGCGGTATCTTGCGAAACAAGGAAACGAAAGAGTGGAACTGCTGCTTTATAAGCCCCAGTCGTGCAATGACGGGCCGCCAAATTATATAAATAATTTCTTTCACTTTGCGATAAAACCAGAATATTATTTGATTTTTCCATTTTGTATATCCTTATGCCTTGATAAATTACTTAGGACAGAATCATGTATGTAAAGATAAATGCTCAATATTTCTTAGTGTTGTTTGTAATTTTGAAAATGCAGCATCAAGTGAATTTGTTGAAGCCTTATTTACCTGGTCGAGGCTGGTAGTCTGGTATTCATACCTACTCTTGGCTTCTGACACATCAGCATCATACTTGGTTGTTATGCTTTCTTGCGCAGAAGTTCCAAAGTTGGTGCTAATATGCGAAAGCTGCATTGAAGCACTAAGTTTTTGCGCACTATTAGCAAACTTTTTAACACCATTTTGAAGCGACCCCAGTAAAGCAAGCTTTTCGGTTGCAGACATACCGACCACTTTAGCCGTGTATACCCCATCCTGTATACCTCCGGCTAACCCGCTTAAAAGACCTTGAAAAATTTTACCGGTAGTACTTTCATCCAAGTTACTGGCATCAAATATCCCATATATGCCAACCCCAAGTAAGCCGCCAGAACTATAGGTAGACAAATACTCTGATGCTGTAGAGCCATTAGAGGCAAGGCAGCCGCTTGCTATCATTGCACCACATCTAAGCCCGCCATCAACTGCTGAAAATGTACTAAGCCCAATTTCCAACTTAGCTGTCTTTACTGATTTAGCTGCAGCACCACTAACATCTGAAGCCGCATTTGCTATTACTTTCTGCGCTGAATTTATACTTTTTAATGCTTTAGTTAAATTGATTGAAAAAACAGTTGCAGCCGTAAATACTGAAGACCATACTGAACTTGCCGTTTTGGTTGCTTCTTCATCACCGCCTGTAGCACTATACACAATACCTGTAACAATTGAACCAACACCATCTCTTATCATAAACATGGCTACGCTAGTTGGGTCCTTTGCCCATTCAGGGTTTATTGCAGTTGCTATATTGCCAAAACACATTACTTCATCATTCAAGATACTGACAAAAGAGCCTGCTGCGCCAACAAAATTCCCTGTTGCAACTTCACCAATACACGTAACAACGTTAATAAGCATATCAACAGCACTAGTGAGAAAGCCTAATATACTTGATACCAGGATTGAACTATTTGCTTCCTCCTCTTTTTTTGCCTCGGCTTCCTCAATGGCAATAGTTTCATTTTCACTAGCCTCTAGAGCGCTAGAGTTTATTGATGTACTATTTTTCTGAAGTAACTGAACCGAATCGTTATCAGTCATGGCTGTTTCGGCCAAGGTGCATAAAGCTCCCACATACTGAGAAAACAGCGACCCCAAAGTTGTTACTGTCAAAGTTTGGCTTTGCCCGTCTATGCTTTGGCTTGTAGGAACCGTATAATTGCCACTAGCAATCTCACTGATGACCTGATCCGATATAATAGAGACCTCGCTACTGGTAAATTCCTGTTCGCCAGCCACATATAATAGGTTTGACTGACTGGCAGCCAAATCTATGCCTAAATTAACTTCGTTTACTTCGTTTACTTCGTCAACAACTAAGGATAGCTCATCCATTTCCTTATTTGGTGCGGCAACACTAGTCTGGCCATTAATGCTATTATTGCCAAGCTCTACCGTTGGCCGCTTAGTGTTTTGTTGGCTTAAAGCCTGTGCGGCTCCGCTTCCGCTAACTCCTTGTATTTCTGGCATTTGGATTATTCCTATTCTTAAAACCTATTTTGATACCTGATTTTGGGCAAGGATATTGGTTAGTTGTTGAATGTATTCGAAGTTATTCTTACTTGAATCGGTAACAGCTGAACTCTGAGAACGCGAAGCCTCTAGTGAACTGGATACTGCGGCAATCAATGCCTGCAAATTTTCTGATTCCGCCTTGAGGGTCGATGCATCAGCCTGGTCCATACTTGCTGAATGCTGGGCTACACCGCTATTAAGTCTGGATAATTGCTCGCCAGTGCGTGCCCCGCCGTGCATCAACTCCCGACCTAACTCATTATATGATGAGATACTTTTATATTTTTCTCCATTTATCGTGTTAAACGGTTCAAACTCATTTTCTAACTCAGTTAATTCGGCATAAGCTTTTGCATAAGGTGTATTCGGACCAGCTTTAACTGCACTTTGTACATCATCGGATAAATTTAATTGGTTACTAACATTAAAGGCAGCAAAATCTTTCAATGTAGTACAATTATCTCCTGTGCCTGCATTTATACAAGCTTTTTGAAATTTCCCAACCAATGTTTCATAAGATTCATCAGTTTCAAAATCTTCAGAATCTTGCTCGTTAAATTTGCCATGCTGGTCTCGCTCGTAAACTCTAATTTTCCCTTTATCTCCACCATTTTGATTGCCAACTGGAATGGCTATATGATCTTTGCTTAGCATCGGCTTTGACTTAATATCAATATCACTATCACTATTTATTGAATATTTTTCATCAGACCAATAATCAATAGTTATATTTTTTGACTGAGTTGTAGCTAATCCCTCATTTTGGTTTTTAACTATAATCTTAAGTTCATCATTGGCTTCCTTGTTCCAAGTCCCAAGCTTACTCGTTGATAACCCATGGCCATCTTTACTAGTGATCGCTGTAATATCTACAGTGCGTTGAAGCTTTCTAGAATTATAATCAGTCAATAATTCATCTCCTCCAATATTAACAGCGCTAATTAAATCAGCTTCACTAATTCCATTTTTTGCACATTTATCTATTAAGGATTGTTTTTCATTTTTAATTTTGGTTTTGGTATCAGATACCATTTCCAAATCCTTGTTACTATACTTAACTTGGCCAAGCATACCGACAACACTAGAACCCACCTCCAAAACCGAGCTTACTATTGCACCACAAAGCTGTGCATCGGCAGCACTTCTTTGTTTATCTGCAGAATCCAAGTTTAATTTAAGCTGCTCTTTGGAATATGCCACCAGCGTATCGCAAAGCTGAGCCAAATTAGCGCCAATTTTTGTAGCAAAATCATTATTGTCAAAACTACTTTCAAACATTAACCCGATGCAGGAGTCCAGTATAGAAGCAAGCATCATATTAAGATTGCCGCCTGAAAAATTATTACTGCTAGTTAAGCTATCCTTCGCTTCGTTAATTTTATTGATTAACTTAGATGCTGCATCTGGATCATTAGTACTACCAGCTTCAATAGTAGGAACATATTTATCTGTATCCAATTGGCTACTCAATAATGTATCAGTTGATAATGAATTATCCAACACTACCTCTGGTTGAGAATTTAATTGCGTTGAATTAGTTATTGAGCTAGAACTACTTGTCGCATTAGCCACCGAGTTTTGCGAAGTCGGGATAGTTAAACTTTTGGAAGTACTATTACTGCTGCTTATTGATGGATTACTCATGATTTGCTCCAATGAATAAAGAAATTTTACAAATACGGATAAATAATTGCTGGTGGCAATCTGTGATTAGGCTCCCTGGATGTAATTCTATTAAATACCACAACAAGTAACAATAACCATTTTTGATTATTGACAATTAATACGGAATTAAACCTAAAAGACAGCATAAGATATTTACCTATTCAATTCAGGTTATTATGAACAAAATAAGCCTATAGAAAATCTATAGGCTTATAATATAAAGATAATAACAAGTTAGCAAAATTAAACATAAAACTGTTAATTTAACCTACGGCTTATTAAAAGTTAATAAAGTCTGTTCATCCAGGAAGTTAATTCTTCCTCGAAAGTAATTACGAAGGGAAGGTTTATAGACTTTGGTATTTGCCCAAGATATCTATTTTGTAATGCCGTTTGAATGAGCAATTTGGTATTTGAACCGGCAATACCTAATTTAGTACATAACTGATTACGAATAATTGAAGCTATTGTCGCACGTTGCACACTCAATATTTGGGCAACTTCTTCCTGAGTACACCCTAATGATAAAAGGAAAAGTACTTCCTGCTCCCTCTGGGTAAACTGCAAGTCTATAGCGGTCTGGACTTTTGGCTGCGGTAATAGGTACTTTAAATAGTCATGGTAGCCAAACAAACGGTATTCTATTGCAGTAGTCTGTATCGCAACTACTGCACCATTAGGATAAAAAATAGGCGAAATGGTTACTAGATAATTTTTTGCCCCACAGGTGTAAGGCATCATATCAGTATAACTTACTGATTTTCCATGCTTAAAGACAAACTGCTGTATGCGAAATATTTTCTTCGCATACAGGTGAATTGAATTTTCTGTGCCTGGATTATATAAGGAGTGGAAAACTGACTTTGCCTTCTCAATACAAGAATAACATTTATAAGATAGGCCCTTTGCTTCGTCAGGGTTCATCAACCCGATAGATTCTGCGCTTTTTTTTGTGCATATAACTATTTCATATTTATTGTCTACAATTGTTGAATAAATTGGAGAATTAATTGAGTTTTCAAAATATGGCAGAATCCCATGATTAATAAATTCATCTGCCGCACTTCTACTAACAGTTTCTATTTTAGGCATCGTACAGTCATAAGGCCAAAATTCATTCTTTAAGGTATATTCAATTTCATCATGGAAGACTCTCTTAGTCCGAATCCTGAACCCTATTTTTTTTACCAGCTCTTGGCGAACTATATCACAATGTGGGACTCTAATAATTAACCATTGGAGATTAAGTATATTAAAAGAATAATCAATCAACCATGTAAGGGAACTATGAATAATTTCGCTATCTGCAGGAAGCACAGAGAACTCATATTTAAGTATGGCACTTTTATTATTTGCTTTGATTAAGTGCATATTCCCTAGATGTAGCTTTTTAGACTTAGCATATAAGTCCACAGCAAACAAATACTGTATCCCGTGCTTGCTTGAGCAATTTCTTAATAATTTTAGATCATTTTTAGGAATTTTACCTAGCGCAGGATTCTCTCCATGGCCAGCTTCATAGGCTATAATATCAAACGCTACATACCACATTATATCAAGTCACTTTCAAATTTTTAATAAGGCCGTTCCACAACTTATTTGATTTTACTTAGTTCTAGCCTAAGAACACAATCAGCATTTTTGCTTATTGCTTTAAGTATCAGGTTTCTTAAGATATTTATTAAGTTAGGACGTCTTTTATTTGAACAATAAATTTGTTAATTACATCATGAAACAAAGATTCACAATAAAAGATTAAGATCAGAATTGCGATCATGCCTTTGATAGGCAGCGAAAATACGGTAGCATTTAATTGAGGGATTAGGGCACTTATTAAACTGATAGTTATATCAACTAACAATAAAATAACTATCACTGGCAAAGCTAATAAAACCGCCCAGCTACAATAATCATTAATCAAGCTGATATACAATTTCATTGAATAGTCACTGACAACTGGAAATAATGAATTTGGTGCAACTAGGATAAAGCTATTAAACACAATGTCGAAAAAGAAAATCATCCCATTATTTACAATCAAATAGGTAATAAATGCCCGTGTCAGAAGCTTACTGACTGAAGAAGAAGGGTTTCTGGTTTGTTGGTTCAGGATCAAACCAATTTGCTCTCCTCGTTGCAAATCCATAATTGATCCACAAGACTCTATTAACCAAATCGGTAGCGATAACAAATAACCAAGTAAACTGCCATAAAGCGTATTACTAAAAGCCAGCAGCATATTTGCAAATATATCAGGGCTCACTTCAATATTTTTAAACCATGGATATAAAATCATGGCAAATAGTAATGATAAGCAAGTACGTAATAGTGCACTGGTGTAATTACTAGAAAATAAGGGACAAATCATAATTGCCCCAAGGATTCTGGCAAAAAGAAATACGATTATCCATAAGGCTTTAGGTGATGTATATTCAATTAAGGTTAAAATATCCATGGCAATGCGCTCTACTTATTTACTAACTAACTGTTTAAGATATTCTACATCCTTCTTCTTCTGCTCTAAATCGGTAGTAATATTGTCAATTTCCTGCTGGGTAAAAGAGGCCGTCTCGCTTTCAGTTACTTTTTCTTTATAGCGTTGTAACCTGGTTAACTGGTACTGTTCGGAAACAATTGCAGATTCAACCCGTCCTAACTCATCATTTAACACCGCGAGCCGAGAATCATCCTGATCTGCCAAATGGTGGGATTTATCATTCGTGTTTTCCAATTGGCTTACCGGCACCTCAATTGTGAATTGTTTATTTGCCAGAACTATCTTGCTACTATTTAGTTCTACTAACTTAAAATCTTTTATTTTACCTCCCACAAATATGTACTCACCCTGGTCTGTAATAATGTATGCCTGCTCTCCTGTATATATTGCATATATTTTAAAAGGTAAGGCTGATAAAGAATTTTTTATATCTGCCTTGATATCAATAACATCATAATATTTTTTTTGTAAATTCTGGATACCTTTATTACATGCATCCATCTGTAGCTGGGTTAAATAGCCGGTAATCGTAATCTGATTACTATTGTAATCATTGTTGATACTTAGGATATTTGTAAATTCGCCAAGATTGCTTTTGATATCCTGCTGTAGCTGATCGGCTGTGAATATTTTAAAATTGATATTTTCGATATCCGGTAACTGACTGCTAATATCAAGCTGCATATTTGATACTTCCTCATCAGGCACATTTACAATTCCGGCAACAATGATGGCCTGAGTTGTATTATCATATAAAATTGAGGCATTGCTCATGCCATGATTAGCTAACACAGTTTTAATTTTGGCCCTGACCAAGTCAAATGTTAATACACTAAAACTGGTATTATCCTGATACGTTTTAAAAAACCCCTTTAAACTAGCCAGATCTTCATTAGAAGTTACCATTCCCACAATTTTATATTTCCCATTCCCCAGGTTTCTTAAATTCAAATTTGCATATTTTGGAGGAAGCTCGTTAAATCTTTTTTTCACTAAAGATATATTATTAGATGGCTTTTCAATATTAACTTCAGATTTACTTAAAATAACCCCCAGCGAGATAATTATAAGCAAAGTGAGGATAAACACAGTACAAAGACTGTAAAACTTAATTTTATTTGTTTGGTACACCAATGTAAGCTTAGGCAAAAGCTTATTGGTAACAAGCCAACTAATTCGCTTGCTTAAGGTAACCGGGTGGAGCTTTGTTAACCAAGCTATCATTTTTTGCGGTTTGCTATTAATTTTAGTGTCGCGCGCTAGGAGCTGAATAATATCATCTGATAAATTATCTTCTTGCCCAATATCAGCTATAGGAGTTTCGCTTTTATTTACTGGTTCAATCCATTGAGCCAAATCATCTGAAGCCCCAATTGCGAATTTGGTACCATTTGCAATCAAAAATAAGGGGGCCTTTAATGGCTGATTCACCTCAACCAGGCTATCATTGCCGGCCTGCAATTTAGTATTTCCAATATTTAGAAATCGGATAATATCATGCTCATCCGCAGTAAAAGAGAAACAAAACTCTTCCTCTCCCTCTGTACTAAGATATATATCAGTATCAGAGAGATTTCCGCAGGATATTTCCTGATTTATCCCAAGCTCAATTTCGGCCCCGGCGAATTCACCGGAAAATAATTTAAACAGCAACATGATCAGTATATAATGAAGCTATTTTAACTCCCAGCCTGCCATTAAATTCGACAAGGTAACCATCCCCAATAATTTTACCGTTTATCACCAAATTCACTTTTGGTGGCAGTTCGGCAATATCCAGAATATCCCCCGGTTTTAGGGATAATAACCGCTTTAGGCTAATCATAACTGAACCAGCTTCAGCACTTACTAGTAAGGAAATATTATTGAGCGGTGAATTCTGGAAGCCCTTATTCATAGCTAGCGGCTGATTATCTTCTTCTTGCTCATCAATATCCTCTTCATGCTCATTATCGTAGTCTTCTTCATATTCTTCATCATAATCTTCAAAATCCTCAATATCTTTTTCCTCTTGGTATTCTAGATCCTCAAAATCAGAATCTGGCAATTTACTATCTTCATTAATAAAGTTATTCACAATAAATCCTTAAAAAGTTCTGCTTAAATAAATTTGCTAATTGGCAATTAACGCGGTGCCGACTCGTGTTCTATAAACCCAATTCTTCTGCATAATAAAACAATTTATAATAAATATCAGTTGGCGCATTGCTAATATTTAAAACATCAAAATAGGTTTTCAAACTTTCTTTACGTACTTTTTTAAATAACTGAAAGTCATTAAATCCATAGTATTCTAGCTCATGGAGGCCAAACCTCCAGGCAAGACACTCCTCTCTTAGGACCGCCCATAAATAACTAAAATCGGAATTTACTCTTCTCTGGTTTAACATTTCTATTCCAATTTCTAGATCCTTATCATGGTTGCCATGCTGATAGGATAAAAAATGGCCATATTCATGAGCAGTCACGACAATAATTCGCAGCAAATCACAATTTCCACTACTGATAAAAATAGTGTCAAGCCACTTTTCAACAAAATCAACCCTATCTAATTTATCGACTGAGCTAATCCCCGGTAATGGCAGCTTCATGAATGGGCGTTGTCCTTTTTCCTTAGGGATAACTAGGGAAGCTTCTACAATGTAATCTTTATATTTGCGGGGATTAGAGGCAACGATAGCAATCCCGTTCCGAAGGATGTTTACAAATAGCTTACGGCAGACTTTGCGATAAGGGATATCTTCTGTAATAATATTATTGCTTTTATTTCTAGGTAGCTCGATTTCCTCATAATCGGGAAAGTGGAAATTCTCATGGAAACTTATCTGCTTTGGCAGATTAAAGTCGGTCTGGCCTAAACGACTAGATTGAACACCACCAATTACTGGCAGATTACTGCGGTTAACCCTTGACATATAACACCCTCATGGCAACGCTAGACTAAGGTTAATTTTGCCAACTTACTCAGGTTATCCCGCAAAACTCCCTTAGCATTGATACTTTGCTGAAGTATTTTCATAATTTCAGGATAATTTTTAATAGCCAGATCGGATATTTTATCTTGCCCTTCCTTGTATTCACCAACACGCAACAGGAACTCCAATTCTTCATATCTCGACAGCAGCATCCGGGCCGTCCTGACGGTTTTTAGATGATCTTCGGTAATGATCTTATCTGCTATCCGGCTTAGGCTACGCAAAACATCTATTGCAGGAAAATGGCTAGACTCGACCAACTTTTTGCTTAAGATAATATGCCCATCTACAATCGAACGAATTTCATCTGCTATAGGATCCTGATTGGTTGCTTCTGCTTCCATTAATACAGTGTAAAAAGCAGTAATACTTCCATTCTCATCATTACCGCTTCTCTCCATTATCCTAGGGAAAGCCATAAAAACAGACGGAGGATAACCTCCACGGGTAATTGGTTCACCTGCAGATAAGCCAACTTCACGTTGGGCACGCGCAAAGCGGGTTATAGAATCCATCAAAAGGACAACATTTTTGCCATCATCCCGGAAAAATTCGGCTATTGTATGAGCGGTATACGCAGCTTTTACCTGCTCCATAGCCGGGCGGTCTGAAGTTACTGTTATTAATACACATTTTTTTCGTGCTGAACTATCCAGATCGGTTTCAATAAACTCCCTAACCTCGCGCCCGCGCTCGCCAATCAATGCAACAATGATAACATCAGCATCAATATTGCGTATAATCATTCCCATTAGAGTTGTCTTACCCATGCCAGGCCCAGCAAAAATTGCCAGTCTCTGGCCTTTGCCGCAGGTTATAAACAAGTCAATCGCATTGACCCCAGTTTGTAGCTGCTTGTCAATAAGCTTTCGCTTAAGTGCCGGGGGAGCTGACCTTACTATTGGATAGAATTTGGCATCCGCCTCCTCAAAAGTGTCGACTTCTTTTCCTGTCACTAAATCAGCAACCGGATTTCCCAAACCATCTAGCATTTTACCCAATAAAAAATATCCTACCTTGATTTCAAAGCTTTCAGAGACTTTTCTCACAGTTGCGTTACTCGACAGGCTATTAATACTCCCAAATGGTAAAAGCTTGACTTCATCTGAACAAATAGCAATAATCTCCGCGTACAGTTTTAAGTTTATGGTTGCATCTTCAATTAAACATAAATCACCAATTTTGGCATGGGGTAAGACTGCAGTTACCACTACCCCAATAGCCGACTTAATTTTACCGTAATATACCACAGGGCGAATCGCATATAATGCCTGTTCAATTACTGACAATTTAGCACTAATCAAATTATTATATAGAGAATTCATTTGTTTCCCTGCCTACTCTACACGCAGGCCCAGATTTTGTATTATGATCAAACATAGCGAGTTAGCGAAGGTTTTGCTCTTTTCGCCCCAAGTAATCCATTCCTCTTTGAAGAAGCGCCGCTCGGGATAGAAGAACTAAAGTCTTGGTGCAGCTTTTGGATCCCACCAATAATTTTTTGGCTATGGCTATCATTATATTGAAATAATACCAAAGGTAAACAACGTAGCAATCCGGCAAATTCATATAGAAAACGTAAATACTGCTGGGAAGCCAAAGATTTACTTGTGGCAAAGTCGGCCAAGTGTAAGGATTTGATAAACTTATCTACAATAACTTGGCTTACATAGGTGGATTCGCAAAAAGCCATAATTCCCTGTAAGCTACTATATAAGTCTACATTTAACTGAGTTTTACCCTCATAAATAAAATTTTGTAATTTATTTATAAAGTCATTACAATTAACACACAGCGAATTAATAACCATAAGATATTTTTCTACCTGAACCAATTCAAATAATTTTGAAGAATCCTCACTATTAGCTATGCCTTCAGTAATTTTTTTCAGCTGACCCATTTTAATACTCATATATAAAGACACTATGTTACTAAAATCATTATTTAAATTCTTATGAACAAACTCCAATGCATCTTTTAAATTAGTAAGTTGGATTTGGGCACTATTAAGTTTTGCTATTTGCTCTAGTTGCAAAGCTGAAATTTTATCCTTTACTTTTTCACATTTCAATAAATCAAAAAACTCCAGTAAGTAAGTAGATTCTTCTGCTTCAAACTGTTTTTTCATGCCTGAGAGCTGCTTGCGAAATTCTTCTTTACGCTTGCGTTTAGCTAATTCTTCCAAGATATAAAATAATGCCAAATAGACAAGTTGCGGCGAATCAACGTATTTTGCTAAAAAATCCTCTAGCAATTTAATTTCAACCCCATCTTCAGACTCAGTCAGGCTATCACAAATTGAGTCTAGCTCCCGGATTAAGTCAGAGTCTTCACTATAGTATTCAACCAACAATAGTATCTCGCTTGGGTTTATTGAGGAGTTTAATTTAGCTGCTAAGTCTGGCGTAAATATACTGGATGACTGCTGAAGAAAATTAGCAGATTCCAAGCCATTTTCATCGGCTTCGCCATCTAAGCCATCATGACCCATTAAAATAGAGTCATAAATTACCTCGTCATCATGTAGATTCTCGACTCCATGATGACGTAAAATTTCCTTGCGAAAGAATTCTTCCTGGCGCAAGTGCCTACGCTGCTGTAATTTGAGCTGATTTTGATGAATAATTTCTTGTCGGTTGCGATTATTGATAACTGTCATACTTAAACACTATTAAGAACCGATGTTAGTTGCTATTGTTTTATCAAGATCCCCTAAATCCTTGACCATTGATGTCGAGGTTTGCAGAACTGTCGTCATATTCACCACCGCCATTTGTAGTTGTATCATTTGCGCTGGATCAAGCATACCCCCATTCGCATTTGCTTCTGCCTGAAGCTCGGCAACTGCATTTTCAGCCCCGCTTATTGTATTATTCATCAAGTTACTGATACCGCCTAAAACGTTATTAGCTCCCATTGCACCAAACGGCATTATTGGATTCATGATACCTACTCCACTACTAAACTAAAAATAATTAGAAATTCCAGATTATCGACTTTTAAAACCCTAATAGCTATTCTAAGTCCAGGTTTAGCTAACCTTGAACTTAAGTAACTAAATTATCCTGGAAATATTTTAATAAGCTGGCAAGGTTTATATTGTGCCAGCCAATTTACTTCCAGGTTGAGGAGCTTCATTTGGATTCTACTATAGTATTCCCGAGGCAACAATCATCATTTTTGATGATTGTTTAATTTAACCATGCTATTTATAATCTTAAGTTGCCAAAACATAGACCAGCTAAGTACATTTAACCAGTTTTGGTATTTGTCTTTAAATGGAGTGGAATTAATGGGACAAGATGTTGTCTATTTGGCAAAACAAGCGCTGATTCTGGCCCTAGTTTTATCGTTACCAGTAGTATTAGTGGCTTCTGTTGTGGGTTTATTATTCAGTTTCTTTCAGGCTGTTACCCAGATACAAGACCAAACGCTAGCTTTTGCAATAAAGCTGATATTTATAATTATTGCAATATACTTCACTGTAGACTGGGTCGCTGGGAAACTATATGCGTATACAATCTTATTGTATGATGGTTCTTAGGCAAAAGCCAACAAAAATCAGTACCCCGGCTGGCCAGAATTGTTACATAGCGCGAATTAAATTCTGGCTTAAATTAAATTTGTAGCATATTCAATTATATAAACTCTACTAATGGAATAATCAATGGCCCAAGAACAAATATCTTTAATTTTTATATTAACCGCATTAAGCCTTTTGCCAATATTTTTTATAATGACAACATCATTCATCAAAATTGCAATGGTATGCATTATTGCTAGGGAGAGCCTTGGTGTTCAGCAGGTTCCGCCAAATATCATCCTTTATGGATTAAGCCTTGTTCTGTCATTTTATATAATGGGGCCGGTCTACAATAAAACCTATACCAATCTTAGCTCCTCGGTTCTAACCAATAAAAATATCACGGTTCCCCTGCTGATTAATAGTGTTCAGCTTTCAGCCACGCCAGTTAAGAATTTTCTAATAAAGCATTCGGAACCTTCCAAAAGAGAATATTTTTATAGTACCCTAAAAAAATATTGGACACCAGAAATGATGGCAGACGTTAGCAAGGATGACTATGTCATTGTAGTTCCAGCATTTGTAATATCCGAATTAACCCAGGGATTTAAAATCGCGTTTTTAATTTATTTACCAGCAATGATCATTGATATTATAGTCTCCAACATTTTAATGGCGATGGGCATGATGATGATGTCTCCTACTACAATTTCACTACCTATTAAATTACTATTATTCATTTCAATAGATGGCTGGGAAAGATTAATAAAAGTTTTAATGAGTACATATTAAGAAAATGCAAAACACACGGGACAAACAGGCTCAAATTAAAATAAATTGGCAAAATCAGGGGTTTATACTTTATATCGATACGTATAAAGACCCTCAGTCCTACCTACCACGCTTTGATTTGACAGCTATTGAAAAGTATCAGTATGTCAATAAAGTTTGTGAGTATATACTCGCAAAGTTAAGATTTGCTTACATAATTGATATTGTATTTACTGAAAATCCGGTAATTCCGGATTCCTCTTATTCGTTTGATTTGATCATGGATAAAACTCTAGCTGGTAAAATCGAAGTAGGGGATGAAAATTACCTGCAGTTATTATTATACTATTTCTATAATGGTAGATTAATACCTAAAGCTAGTGAGCTAAACTTCAATCTTCAGCTTAATGTAGCAGGGTGCCTCGTAGACTTAAAGACAATAGATAACCTGTTTACGCCAAACGAAAAAGCAACTTATATGGTAATCAAGGTGAGTAATAGCCGAAGTGAATACAATATCTATTGTCTAAAAGATTTATTTCATAAACTTGCCAATACTATATTAACAGAAGATCCGACCGGAAGCCTGTCAAACAGCGAAGCAAGCTTGTCTAAACTATCTCAAGCATTTATTGACGCGCTTAATCTATCTTTTAACCAATTTTTGACCATCAAAAAAATAGGCTTATCCGTGCTATTACCAATACAGGAATACGTTGAAATTGAAATTAACTGTAAATCCATTACCGGGCGTGTCTTATTAGATAACTGGCCTTCCCAACCAGGTCTTGAGCTTATATTAAAATCTCAAGAGACGATACAGAATGATTTTACCCTGCCATTTCCGCTTACCCATGGCGAGACTATTCTTAGTATAAATGAAATCAACAATTTACAACGAGGTGACATTATATTATTTGATAATGAATATGCGCCAAATACTGCATTGATAAATCTACATAGCTGCAATTATATTTTTAACTGGGATGCTTGCAAACTATGCTTTTCCCATGTTGAAACAAGAAGATAAACCTTAACCATACTGAATATATATCTTTTCATGAATAAATTAAATAAAGTTTTAGAGACCTATAAAGAACTCACAATTATATTGCTTATAGTCGCAGTACTGGGGATCATTGTCATCCCGATCCCCCATGAAGCAATGGATGTGTTGATCGGGCTAAATATAGGCCTGACCGTAATTGTTTTGATGACCGTGTTATATATGCAATCCCCGCTTGAGCTAACATCGTTCCCTAGCATTTTACTTGTTTTAGCACTGTTTAGGATTGGTATAACCATTTCATCCAGTAGGCTGATTCTGTTAACTGGTAATGCCGGCCAGATTATTGAAACATTTGGTAACTTCGTTGTTGGCGGGGACCTAATGGTTGGAGTAATAATTTTTAGCATAATTACGATTATTAATTTTATTGTAATTACCAAAGGCTCTGAACGCGTCGCTGAAGTATCAGCTCGGTTTTCCCTAGATGCCATGCCAGGTAAACAAATGTCCATTGACAGCGACTTAAGGTCAAATAATATTGACATGAATGAAGCAAAACGTAAACGTAATCAACTAGGTCAAGAGAGCCAATTATTCGGTGCGATGGACGGTGCCATGAAGTTTGTGAAAGGAGACGCAATTGCGAGTATTATTGATATATTGATTAATATTATTGGCGGCCTGGTAATTGGAATGCTCAAATTTTCACTGCCATTTATCGATGCACTACATAAATACACACTATTGACTGTCGGTGATGGTTTGGTACAACAGATCCCAGCACTTCTCATTTCATTGACTGCAGGGATAATGGTGACCCGGGTTAACGATGATGATAATGCCGATAATTTAGGGAAGAATATTATTGTTCAGTTGTTTAATCGGCCAAAAGTATTATTTTCAGCTTCGTCATTATTTGTATTGCTAGCACTTATTCCTGGTATGCCGACAATAGTCTTTATAGTATTGGCACTGGCCATGATTGCAATAGGAATAGCCCTGCAGCGTAAAAACTCTAAACAAGCACAAGCTAGCGCTTCAGATGAAAAAAATCAGGACAGTGATAAGATTATTGAAAAAGCAGACGAGATTAATGAAACAAAACAATTTAAGATTCAGCCACTAATATTTAATTTATCTGATAATCTTAAACAATCAGATTTTCTGGTACTTATTAAGGAATGCTTAATCGATATTAAGCGTGATATCCGTTTCAACCTTGGCATTGAGATTCCCCAGATTGTTATAAAGTACAATAATCAAATAGAAGATGACAGTTATCAAATATTACTATATGAAATACCTTTAACTACTGGTAAATTTTATCCAAATGCCATTTTGGTTCTGGATGACAGCATTGAATCCCAGACTGTGCTCGCTAAATATAAAATTGCAGAAAACTCAGTAAACCTGGGATTACCCAAGATGGGGAATTGGTATACTATGGGCGCTAAAGAGCAATGCCAGGAGTTTGGAATTGATTATATTAGCTCCCAACAATTTATACAAATGCATATTTCGCTTATCCTGCAAAAAAATGCGACCGAATTTATTGGTATCCAAGAAGTAAAAGTTTTAATCGAACAATCCGACTACCAGGAAGACATCCGGGAATTGATGCGTTCAGCATTGCCGTTAAATAAATTAACTGAAGTTTTCCAACGATTAATCACAGAAAATATTTCTATCCGGAATATGCGAGTAATTGTTAATACATTAATTGAATGGGCATTAAGAGAAAAGGAAATAGTACTGCTTGTAGAGTATATCAGACAGGCGCTAGGCAGGTACATAAGTCATAAGTACAGTAGTGGCACTAACCTCTTGCCATGCTTTTTTTTAGATGATGGATTGGAAAGCCTGGTTCGTGATGCAATTCGTTTTAATGACAAGGGTAGTTATTTGGCGTTAAACTACACACAAGAGGTTGAAATAGTTGAGAAAATAAAGCAGGCCTACGCTCAGCAGGGCAATATGAAAATTCAGCCGGTCATTATAACCCATATGGACATAAGAAGGTATATTCGCTCCCTAGTAGAAAAAGAGATTCCTTATGCTAATGTCTTGTCATTTCAGGAAGTAGAACCATATGCTAAATTTAATGGGCTTGGGATAATCGAGGTTTAATTATGAAAATAGTACAAAGCTTAAATAAAATTGATTTAGATAAAGTCATTAGCCACAACAAAATCAAGCAATTACTTGAATTCTATTCATATATGGAAGAAGAACAACTAAAACTCGAAAACGCCAAAATAGCGGCTAAAGAAGAGATAACTGCCCTTAAGAAAAAAGCATATTCAGAGACAGTAGAAAAAGTTCTTAAGGAAAATGCACAATTAGTTGCTGAATTTAATCTTAGCCTAGACCGATTGGCCGATAAAATAGCTAATGACCTGGCAAATATAATAAACTTGACCCTCATTAAACTTGGAGCTTTCTCTATTACCAATAATAACCTTAAAACCATTATCGAAATTGAGCTGGATAAATTTAAATTTGAAAATAAAGAGATTATAATACGCGCAAACTCCTATACCCTAGAGCAGTTTAAAACTAATTTCCCGGCCATTAATAACAAATTGATCAGTTATTTGATCGATGACACGATGGCTAAAGAGGAATGCTTGATAGAGTCTTCCCTCTGGATCATGCGCTTAGACCTAAAAACTGCAGTACGTGAGATCACACGGTTATTAACGGGTAATCCGGATAATAATTCTGCCAATTTGAATATTGGCAATATGCCAGAATAAGGCAAAATTAACCGCAACAGGATTTACGATGAGTTCAGACAGCTCCAAAACCGAGAAACCCACCCCCAAAAAGCTGCGCGATGCCCGCAAGGAAGGTAATGTTGGCCAAAGTCGAGATTTAACCTTGGTAATAGTGTTGATAATATTCTTAATTATGCTTTTAGTCTTAAAATATCAATTTGCAAAGCTAATTTCAAGCAATTATCATTTAGTATTCCAAACCATTTTAAGCAATAAATTTGATATTTATATTATTTATGCAGTAATATTTCAAATCGTAAAAAATACTTTATTAGTCTTAATTGTTATCATTGCCTGTGGCGCAGCAACTGGCGCGACCATAACCGTAATCCAATCTGGTGGATTTATAATTTCAGACAAGCTATTTAAGTTCAGTCTGGAAAAGCTTAATGTAGTCACCAATATTCAAGAGCTATTTTCTAAGAAGAATTTTCTGAAGATAATTCTTAATTGCCTAAAATTTTCAATTCTGGCATTTATCGCCTCATATTATATATATTCCAATATAAACCAGCTGCTACTACTGGGAAGTATCGGACTAGCCCAAGTTATAGGACTGGTAATGTCTATAATTTATAAGATCGTGGCAGTTCTCTTAGTAGTATTTTTCCTATTCGCCTGTATCGATTTAATTCTGGAAAAAAGATCAGTCTACAATAAACTGATGATGAGTAAAGATGAAGTTAAAAAGGAGTTTAAGGAAATGGAAGGAGACCCGGAAATTAAAGGGAAACGGCGAGAATTTTTCCAGGAAATTTTAAATGACGACTTCTCTGATTCCCCTAACGCAAACTCAATGTTTGTTTTAGCCAATCCGACCCACATTGCAATATTAATTATCTATCTACCCTTAAGAGTAAGACTGCCGGTAATTTTACTAAAAGCAAAGGATGCGGAGGCTTTAAGCGTGTTTAAAGTAGCCAAGCGAAAAAATATTCCGATCATCCGTGACAAATGGCTGGCAAGACAATTATACGAGCTGGCGATAATTAATCGCCCGGTTCCTACAACCTTGGCACAACACATGGCTACCTTGATTGCCAAGAATATGGATATTTTACCGCAAATTGCTAAAGATATAGATACTCTAACTAAACTTAAAAAACAAGAAAAAACCATCACCACGCAAAAAATCAAGGTTTAAGGCAGGAGAACCTGCATTCTAGTATGAGGGAGCTAAATCGTGAGATATTATTTAGAAGATTATACCAATTTTGCTGATTCAATCTTATGGGAATTACAAAGTCAGTTTTTTATTCAAAATGGAATCAGCTCATGGCACAAAAAAGTACCTTTTTATATAACCAGCAACCCCTATATTGCCAATAGCTATGCTGACATTATTTTGGGACTTATCCTTGATCTGCTTGCTAATGATAAACTCCCAGATGAGCCAATATATATTCTGGAATTGGGTAGCGGGTCTGGCAAATTTGCCTATCTCATGCTTAAATCTCTTGAATACAAATTAGAAAATGCAGGCTTAAGCAACGTTAAATATTGTTATGTCATGTCGGACTTTAACGATTTTGCCTTTAGTTTCTGGCAGGAAAATAAATTTTTCCAACAATTAATTGAGGGTGGTAAACTTGACTTTGCAATCTTTGACATCGAATATAGCGAAGAGATAGAATTGCTATTTAGCAGGCAAAAACTGGTTACCTTGCAAACACCATTAATTGTAATTGCCAATTATGTATTTGATAGCATCCGCCATGAGGGATTTCTGCTAGAGGATGGAAAGTTCTATGAACTGCAGGTAAGCCCCTATACCGAAACTCGGTTAAACATTGATGAATTATTGCCAGCCATGCGCGAGCACCTTAAACTGGACTTCACCCGTGGCCCGCTTTACGCTGACCGGGTAGCGGATCAGGTTTTTAACAATATACTTGCCGACTATGCAAATAACTACAACAATTTAACCTTAATGATCCCATATGCAGGTTCAAATGCCTTACAAAAATTATACAAAATTGCCAATGGAGCACTATTCCTTATTATTAGCGACAAAGCAGACCTTGAACTAGTAGATAATAATTCACCAGAGCCTCCGTTTGTAGCATTTCACGGCAGTTTTTCGTTAAATGTAAATTACGATTTTTTACGCCGTTATTTTACTTATCTAGGCGGTAATGCTTTGCAGCCGCAGGCAGCCCATGGCTTAAAAACTGCGGTTTTTTACTGTTTTAATAATGATGTCAAACTTCTTCATTTTAATCAGGCTTGCGATAGAGTACTTCATCATACCAGTCCTAGCGACTATTTTGTCCTCTACCAGCATGCCAAAGAAACGCTAACTCAAATGTCATTAGAGCAAATTCTGGCGATACTAAAATTAAGCCATTATGACCCAACATTTCTTACCTACGCTGAGGACCGGATTATCGAGCTTATTAAGGGCGGCAATATTAAATATGCAGGAGCATTACTTGGTTGCATGGATTTAGTCCATAATAATTTTTATTTCATAAAAGATACGCCGGATGTATTTTTTTCAATGGCAATTATTAGTTTCTATTTAAATGATTTTCAGCGTGCCATCAAATATTATCAATTATCAATAAATTATTTCTCAGCAACATACGCCAAATTATATAACCTGGCAGTATGCCACTTGCAAACCGGTCAAGCTGACTTGGCCCGTGAATATATAGCCGAATCTCTTGAATTTATAGCAGATAAGAATGACCCTGTTTATTCAGAAATTATGGAGTTATATGAATTTTGCCATAGCTAAGAGCCTCCTTCTCTTCCGCCTCTCGCTACATTAGTAAAATAACTGAAAGGCGCTTTTATTGACTTAACATAGCTAATGTATCAAATTGAAGCGTTCCGTCTTTTTCAATTATTGCTGATTTTATCGCATTAATAGTAACTTGATATTGTTCTTCAGTTGATATTTCATCAATTCGCTTTTCTATATTTTTCAGTTCGCTACTGTTTATATTCAAAAATTTACTTAAAACCTCCCTAAACATTATTTTAAATTCATGAGTTTTTTCTTTTAGCTTTATTGTGCTATCGTTTAAGCATTGCGGATAAGTAGTATCAATAAATTTGACATCTAAAGTTTCAGGATTAAACATAAAATTTGAACTATCTTTGGTTGCAGTAGGGTCTCCATGGATATATCCAAAGCCATGTAAAATTTGCATATTGTCAATCAGCTTCTCGACAACAATTCTTTGCTTTTGGCATGCTATTTTACGTAGTGAATCTCCATTATTATCCAAACAATAGTAGTTTATTAGAAAGGGATAAATTACATAATCATCGTCATCGTGTTTTAATTGATATAAAACCGGAACATAAAAACTGCTGGCTTTTATATTTGGATCATTTTGTCCGTCATTTTGGATTTCCTCTGCCTCAATACTAAAATCAGGTACATATCGCTCTCGTTTTATAAAATACTCCTCGTACTTAAAACCATCTTTCTTATTTGCACCTTTAAATCGTTCCAGATTTCCCAGTTTGTTATTTTTAATAATGTCGGTTATTTCCTTAATTTTGCCTTCTTCAATACTCTCTGGAATATCGGAAGGTTTCTCCGAAGACAAAAAATCTTTTATAATGAAGGAATTATCGGGACTATTATTTTTTAAGTCAGTCTGTATTTGACTATTCAAACCTTTGCTCTTTTCACCATTTTCTAAAATCTTGATATATATCGAATCAGGAATATTAATATGTCCATTTTCAACCATTGATTTTAGTGCTTCTATGTTCTCAGAAAGCGGCTTGGCCTCACTATTTTGATAATATTCAACTATTTTTTTTATGGCTTCTGGGTTCTTCCTATTAGAATATAAAAGCCATTGATCCTTAGCTGGGTAATTATTATACAAATGTCCTGAAGCAAATGGATTATCATCAATATCAATAGCAACCTTTCGATTATACTGATCCGTTAAGATATTCCCCGAGTTTTCTGTTACACCAGGCTCGCCCATATACCTTTTGCCGAGTTTTGGTGGAAGATTCAAATGCAGAAGATCAGGATGGAATAAACCCCGTTGATTAAATGTATATAATGCATTTAAAAAATTTAATTCACTTTCAGTAGTTGCACTATACTTTGAAGTATTAATTTTAGGCATAATAAATTCTGACTCTTCAGCAAACCCAGATTTAATATTCCAAAGTCCAATTACAAAATGATCAGATATTTTTTCTGAATCCAATATAAATTTAGCCTCTAAAAGCTTTTCGTTTATTTGTTTTAATGAGTCGATAGTTACATGGTTTGGGTTTTTGTGAAACTCCCCCATATCTGATCGTTGCATTTTAATTGCCTTATATGAGTTAGAGGCTTTTCCTTTTACAACTCCTCTTCCTCCTTTACCTAAATTAAGGTCTTGTGAATCATTTGAGTGTTCTTTACCCTTACGCCACAATAGTACAAAAGTATCATTACATATTGCATAAACATTATTATTATAACGATATATTTGATAATTACTTTCATCTCTTAAATAATGATGACTAATATTTCTACCTTCGGTCTTAATTTCTTCTAAAGTTGGATGTTGAACGCTTTCAAATTTGATTTGATTTATTCCTGCTTCCTGATTAATAGCTTTATTTTGCCCTTCAGGTAATTTATTACTCAGCAAAACAAATACTTCATCTGCAATTTTTAAGCTTCCTTCTAAATCTTTAACAGCAAAGACTGCCCCATTAGTAACCTTGTTATACATATCTTTTAGTAAATCGTTTGCTTCTTTTAAAAAATCTATCTCGGATTCATTTTTTTTGGGATTTAAAATATCTACTTTTAGCTTGTGCCACTTCTTAGAAACACTCGCAAATTCAGCGTTGGTTCGCATACTTGGATTGTGGGCATTTGTTTTGTTTAAGATATCATGCAATTGCTGCAACCTGTAGTTTGCGGCAATTATCTGTTCACTTATTTTTTCTGCTGTTTCATGAACCTGGTCAGGAAATTGATTATCTGTGTTAAATAATAGTTCACCTAAATTTTTATGGCTAGTTTGCAACTTTTCCGCTTCTTTTAAAAAGGCAGCTCCCCCTCCCCTTTTAAGTAAAGTTGAGGCCTGCCCGGCACAGTGATTTCCTGGCTCTGAAATATTAAACACCGCTTTTTTTTCTTTGTTATTAATAAATTCATCAGCATGATTAACTACCTGGCGGTTCAATAAGCCCACTTTGGTCTTATTTGTAATATTTCTACTAATTACTGCCTGTATGTCTCTATAATCACTTTTAAATTCTTCCTTTTCTTCCTCTACCTGGCTATTGAGTTCTAGATTTTGCTCTCCATTCATGCCAGCACTCTTCCCTTCTACTTGAGAGGCACTAGTTGATCCACCTAATGGAATTTTCGTAATCCGTACAGGGCCTGGTTGATATTCTATCGTAGTATATTCATTTATAAGCGCTTCGATTATTTCTGAAGAATTACCATCATAATTAGAACGAAATCTATCGATTAATATTTTTTTTTCCTCATTATTAAGCTGACTATTTTCTATCTCTTGAAATATCTGCTC
Organism: uncultured Neisseria sp.; assembly: GCA_964386295.1. GTDB lineage: Bacteria > Pseudomonadota > Gammaproteobacteria > Burkholderiales > UBA11063 > Aquella. The sequence continues at coordinate 30,857 of CAYLRR010000022.1, read as the reverse complement.
TTTATCTGAGTGACTGGCTTGTTTCTCAACTTTTATTTCTTCATTAGATTCAATATTATCAATTTCCCTTGACTCTATCGAAGACTTTAAACTATGCAAGAATTCCCTAAAATCACTACTACATTTTTTTTGCCTTGCCACCAACCCAGAAGCATATCTAAAGTTCATAGCTAGCTTAACCAATTGCGTTTTTGATGCAGCATCTCCATTTTCAGCTTTTTGTATAAGTTTCTTGTAACTAACCTCATCATCGATAATATTGGCATGTTTCAATCGTTGGATTAGTTCTTTATTTTGTAAGCCGTCATCCTTCAATAATGAATTAAACTCCTCCTGATTCACCTCCTGTATATTCGTTAAATCGAAATTAGCAAGTTTCCCTATGGCATTATATGCCTTAGGGAGTTCTCGTATTTCATCCCTATCACTGGACTTTGATAGCTCGTTTGTCCGCGAGTATTTATCTTGAACTGAAATACCAGGTGCAGGTTTTAACGGAGGAGCTTTTTTATATGCATCTCTTAAATTCAGATGCAATCCGATATATTTATGATCAACTGTTTTTCGTCCGTTAACAACTTCAATTTCAACATCTATCTGCGGTTTTTTAGAAATATTCGCCTTATCTAGCAATTTACTTTCTTTATAATTAGGTTGTGGAAATAATAAAAATTTTACTTGCTCGCTATTTTCCTCCTCCGCATACTCCTTAGGAAAGGTAGTTGTAAAGTATTCTTCCAAATAGCCTTGAATAATGTCTAACTTTTTCTCAACATCCATCTTCTTATCTAAGCCTAATATATCGCTATAATGATCGATGATTGATTTGACTTCATCTTGTTTATCTTTTGAAAGTTTTTTTATTTCTTTGGATTTCAAAGAATCAATATAAATTTCTTTTAATTTCAAATAAGCTATTGCTTTTTCAGGAGCTTTTCTAATAAAATTAAGATATTTTAATTTTTCCCCAAGTTTATCATCACTCATAGAATCATCTGGACTAACTATAGAATTTAACAAATTACATACGTTGCTGCCATTATGTTTTTCTAAAGTTTGGTTAACCACATTTTTATTTGAGAAAGTGTTATTAGACGCTTTTAATTCCTGCTTAATATCATGGTATATGACATTCGCTTCCTTTTGCAATCTATTTATAGTATTGTCCTTCATAACATTAATCTCTTCAAGTTTCTTCGGTAACTTTACGTCGTTTAATGATGTTAATAAGGCTTTAGTCGGTAGGTTACCTATTTTTGTTTTCATTGTCATACTCCAATTTTATTTAATTACCTAAAAGAAGGTAAACCTAATAATTAATTAACTTTATCAGCACGCATTTAACTTTAATTTTGGAACTGAATTTGGCCATGAAAAGCCTAATTTTGCCAGGATTTGATTAGTCTTCACTGCGGTAAAAGAATTAAGAGTTATATTCGCAGAAGTAAACAATCCTTCATGCAGCATAAAGCGCTCGGCATAAGGAGCGTAACTTGAATCATCACATAAGGCAATAATTCTGGCTATAAACTCTTCCAAGTCAAGTTCGACAAGCGATTTAGCTTTATCCTGTAACAGAGTAGTGATATCAGTTAGCTGATGGTTAAATACATGGAAAGTGTTATTAATTAGATTAGGCTGGTTAAAAAGGCGAAATATTGCATTAGCCGTAGAATCAGCAAATGATAATTCTCGATATTTAATTTCAGGGGCAATAATGCCCATTTTTGCTAGTGCTATTATTATCTGAATAAAGCCATTATCTTCAAAATTTTCCTGGATAACGCCGTTACTCATCATAGCAATATTGCCAATTCGATAAATATTCGATTTGACTCCAAATTGGCGATATTCCTTACACAATAATTCACCTTCATATTTGGTTTTAATATAATGATTTTGCAAATCCCGCGGAGTCTCGTCTAATTCATCGTAAACAGAACCAGGGGCACTATTACTGATTCCAGAAAACAATATTGCATTAGTTGAGATAAAATGAAAGTCCTGCCCAGCAGCTAGCCTTGTAAAATCCAGAAGATGGCGCGTAGCTTTCACATTGGCACTATAAAATCTATCATAATCACCATAATGTTTGACTAATGCGGCAGTATGGATAACCGAATCGATCAGTTGTGAAAGTTCATAATAGCCATCACGGGATAATCCCAATATTTCAGACTCTAGATCTGCGACAACTATAACAATCCTGCTGCGATAGCCGGATAGCTCTTCTGCAAAATAATACTTGAATTTAGCCGCAAGCCGTTCCCACCCAAGCCGAGTATTTGAAGCACGAACCACTGCATATACAGTAGAGTTAGTCTGCTGTAGTAATTCCTTCAAAATATTAATGCCCAAGAAGCCGGTTGCTCCTGTCAAAAGTATATTATTAACTCGTTTAGCTTCAGGCATGAAGTCCTTTGAGGCTAACCGGTTACCAGGCTTATAAGTTAATTCATATGATTTTGCTTGGGCAAAGGCTCTTGCTAGCTTTTCATAATGTAACCTGATTTCGTTTATTCTTTGCTCATTAGTTTGGTCGGCAATTTTGCAATTAGCCGCAATTTTTTCTGGGGTTCTATGATTAAAAACATCACCGACACAAACTTTAAGTATTGATTGTAATTGGTTGGTTAAACTAATTGCTAAAATGGAATTCCCCCCGGATCTAAAAAAGTCCTGTTTAATACCCATATTGTCGCTAGGCAAATTTAGAACATTTGCAAAAACATTACAAATTTTTCGCTCTAACTCATTTCGAGGTTTGATATATTCCTTTTCTTTGGCCGATTGATATTCAGGCAATAGATTGAAATCTACCTTACCATTGACATTCAATGGTATTTTATCAATTACAATATAGTCATGAGGTACCATGTATTCAGGCAATAGCTTGGTTAAATAATAATCCACATATTCATTAATCGGAACTGGATTAGCGTTATACTCAAGCAGTTTTTTGCTCTCAGGATTAACTTTACCGATTGCCATTGAATACAATATACCCTTATCTGCTGTATAGCCAAGCATACAACTACCATATCCAAGGTCATATAACCGTTCAGATAACAGCTGGAATAAAGCTCCAGAGCAAACCAGCTCACATGCTGAAGGCTCATTATAAATGGCAACTAGGCAAGAAGACTCTTCTAATACCCTCCCGGCATACCAATGGGCCTGTTCAAATATATTTAGGGTTTTTAGGTCAATTTCTTTTTGTGATTCGACTGATTTAAATAAATAGTTATTTTTTATAAAAGTCTCAACCGTTAATTCTATCTCATTATTTAAGTTAAAATTATCAAGCAGCTGTTTTTGCTTAGTTAACAGATTGATGCGAACCAGTAACTGCTCCTCTTGAGCAAAATCTAATTCTATGCTATTAGTAATTTCAACTGAATAGTTCAGTCCAAGATGCTTTAATTTGCCTGCCAATAAGGCCAGGATATGACCGGCCTCAAGATAGGCAAAGCGAATTGACTCTGAACCATAAAGCGGTTTAATCGCATTCCAGTTCACTACTAAATCAATTCTGTCATTTTTGTCGGATAAAATATTATCAGCCAGACCCTGTTCGCTGTCACCTATTACCTGGCATAACTCGGTAGTAAGTGGATTATAATAGTAATAGCCATTTAAAATAACATCATCAATTGCGGTATTTGCAAGTCGAAGATAGCATCTGATGGCATAGGAACTCCCTGCTGAAGGATATAAGTATTTAGGCAAAACCCTATCTTCAAATTGAATACAAGCTAACAGCCCCAATAACTCCATTAAATAAACATCAGTTAACTTATCAGAACGCTTATGAGGTTTATCTAACAACCTGAGTTGGGCAGCATTCAAGCCATGAAGCAAATCTTTTACCTGGGCAAGCGTTGTAGTTATTTCCCGTCTAATTAATTGAATATCCAGCACAGGAGAATCGAAGCGGCGATAACTTTTTCTTTGCCTAAATTCCTGCTCAGTTAATTCAAGATTAAGCTTATAGCTAGCATTTAAATCTTTTCTTATGCCTGGCAAAGATAATTTGAATGCTTCCTTATCACGATTCGCGGCAAATTCCATTTTTGCATTTGGCAATAAATAAACAATCAGGAAATTATTACCATTGACCTTATGGATTTTGGCAATAGCCGCAGCAATGCCAGGTAGTTTGACTAGTTTATTCTCTACTTCGCCAAGCTCAACCCGATAGCCGTTTATTTTGGTTTGATTATCAAGGCGGCGGATAAACTCAATATAACCGTCTTGGTGCCATTTACCCAGGTCGCCGGTCTTATATAACCGGCCTAATTTAGCATCTTCAACAAAGCTTGCCCTGCTTTTCGCTTCATCATTCCAATAACCAACGGCGACCCCATCACCACCAATATAGATTTCTCCAGTAACACCAACCGGGCAATCTTCAGCATATTCATTCAAAACATACATTTTTTGGTTGGGCATTGCCGTACCATACGGGATAGCTTTCCAGCTAGGGTCTACCTTTTCAATTTTATACCAGATTGACCAGATACTCCCTTCCGTAGCACCGCCCAAACTAACTACTGTTGCGTTTTTAGCTAACGCTTTGATTTGATTAGGCAGGATAACAGGTATGTGGTCGCCGCTCAAGAACACTGCATTTAATGAATCTAGCCTTTGATTTGTCGCTGTAGCATACTCAGCCAATAGTAGCATTAATTGGGGCACACTATTCCAAATGGTTATACCATGTTTTAAAATTAGCTCATGCCAGTGATATGGATCTTTTGCTAATGACTGATCGGGAAAGACTATTGTACCTCCAGCTAATAATGGGCCGAAAATATCATATACGGAGAGATCGAAACTAAGTTCAGATACCGCCAATACCCTATCTTTATTATCAATTTTAAAATAATCATTAATGGCCTGTATTGTGTTTAACGCCCCCTTATGGGAAATCATTACCCCTTTAGGCTTGCCGGTACTTCCCGATGTGAATATTACATAAGCCAAATCGCCTAAAGCTATTTCAATTTTATTCGCATTTGAGTTTTTGGGTATATAATTAATAATCTCCTCAATAATCAGCCAGGTAAATTTATTCTCTATCGCTTGCCCCTGAACCATATTTTTAAATTGCTTCGCAGATACCAGAACGGTGCTAACCTGGCCTTCTAGTAATACTTCATTACACCGCTTTAACGGCCAGCTAATATTAAGTGGAAGATAGGCAGCACCGCACTGCATAATCCCCAATGCAGCAACCACTTGCTGATAGCCCTTCTCACTTAAAATAGCAATTAATCGACCTTTAGCAACAGGCTGATTATCCAGCAGATAGCCAGAGATTGCGTCACAATATTGGTTAATTATCTTATAACTATAACTACCGCTTGCATCTTTAATTGCTATACGATCCTGATTATTTTTAATACTAGATAAAACTTTAGCTATTAGGGTTTCATTTACCTCACTCTGCCAAGTACTATTTGCTTTATAAATAATTGAATGATCATATTCGGGCAATGCAGAGCTTGGAAGGCTCTGCTGCCAATCAACTTCAGATAAAAACTCGATAAGATTACAATAATATCCATGCATGGCTGCTATGGTTTCCCTAGCAAATAACTGCTCTACATAATCCCATTTTATGATGCATTGTCCGTTATTATTTGCTACTGTATGGTTATCAATCCATACATTGGCAGTTTTGGAGATATTGCTGATTACCTTACAGCCTTGCAAGGCTTCAAAACTGAATATTTCCTGAGTAGCCAGCCCGGGTGTAAATACGAAAGGAAAGAGTGGACTTTGCATAGTGCTGGTATTGGAATTAGCCTTATATTGTGAAATAATGTCGGTAATTGAACATGTCATATGCCTCAGATCTTCTTTTAGCGTTTTAGTTATCATAACTAAAAAGTCAGCTATAGACATGCCTTTTGTTCGCTTGGCTATTAACGGTATTGGCGAACCATAATTACCTAGCACTCCCTTTAATTGATTTTTATATGATGCAACAAGATTAATAATAATTTCGCTGGTATTAGACCATCTCATCATTGTCAATGCATAAACACCTATAAAGAATACCGTCGGAGTAGTCCTGATCTTGTGACATTTAGAGCGAATCTTATTATATACTCCGCTAGCAAGCTCCCTTTTTACCATTTGAAATTCAGGGGTCACTGTTAATGGTTCATTGGTAAGTAATGGAAAATTTTCTGAGCGTCCTTTAGAAAGATCTTTGCTTAGCCAATAAGCCAGGTCTAGATTGAATTGCACTGTACTTTTTAAATTATGTAGTTTATTAGTAAATTCAACAAAGCTACCAACTTGAATAAAATTATGGTTGATCAAATCTTCCTGGTAAATATTAACAACCTGCTTGAAAAAACTTATCCAGCTTCCTATATCAAGGAAAAACAGGCAGCAATGAAAAAATAAGATTTTATGGTCAGGATAATCTAATAAGGTAAATTTAAACCCAGGAAACTGTTTGACATCAAATGAACAGTTTTTAATTTGATTAAAATGCATGTCAGCATCACTAGCATTTTCAATGATATTTATTTTAACAGGCGGTATTGTTTGCTTAATTAATCCATAGTTTTCATTTTGAACTATGGCTCGCAACATATCATGGTTACTTACTACTAAATTAACTGCATTCTCAAACCTAGTAATATTAAGATCACCTAACTTCATTTGAAAAAGACAATCTGAATTGAGCCCACCAATATGGGAATGAAGTTGCTCGCCCATAAAATAAGCTCGTTGTAAGCCAGTTAAGTTAAATGTTTGCTCGTTGATATTCTTCAAATTGACCCTTTCAAAATCCTTAGAAGTAACAAAGCAGGAAGCGTCGTAATCTTAATCTTAAAAGTAAATGTCCTGTTCTAGCATTGCTAGTTCAGTCAACAACACCTACTAGGTTGAAACTACTTTTTTGGTATAAATATTGCTAAATTTTGCAATATGCTTAAAGTCTTTTAATACTACATCCTTTATTTCACTTACATTAATATTAGCCACTAAGCGATAATTAGCATAGTTTATAGTGTATAAGATCTTATCGTCAAAATTTTCAGTAAACAATTCCAATTCCTTTTGAGTGAGTTGGTTATTATCTAGTTTGCCTTGGGAAATTAACTGATCTAGTTTCAGGCCACTGGTAGTTCTGCCTGCATCAAATAAGCATCACGCAAATATTTGTCAGTATAATAATTCTTGCGAACACATAATACTCTAAAACCAAGCTTGGTATATAGTGCCAAAGCCTGTAAATTTGATGCATCAACCTCTAGCATGGCATATTTAGCCGCAAATTTTTCTGCGGCATCCTCCATTAGATGAGTCATAAGCGTCTCGCCCAGGCCGTTACCCTGAAAACTTTTACTAATTACAAGGTTAAGGATTCTGGCCTCATCAAGGCAAACCAGATAAACTGCATATCCGATAATTCTATCAGCATTATCAGTCACAACCCAGATCGGAAAATCATATTCAAACATGTCACTGAATTTTTCCTTAGTCCATTGGTCTTTATCCAACTCACTATTTATTTCTAATATACGAGGGAGGTCACTAACCTGGGCGCGTCTAAGCATATTTTTCCTTATAAATCTAATACTTTAACAAATTTTATAATAGTCAATTCAAAATGGCAATCATCATTTTTGATGAGGTAGTGTTTGCAAAATAAGTAGTAAAATAGCCGCCTATTTATCTAATTAATAAACTTGGAAAATTCAATAGCTTGGCATTTTATGTATAAAAACTCTATTACCACTCTACGCAATTTAATCTCTCTAATTACAATTTTAGCTATGCTATCAGGCTGCTACGATAATACAAAGGTCGCAATAATCTCCGCGTTGAACCAAGCGGATGCCAATAAAGCAATTTTAATATTGGGGGATAATAAAATAGATGCAGACAAAGTTGTTGACACTGACGGGAATTATACTGTTATGGTAGCAAAAAGCTCTAAATTGGCTGCGCTAAACCTGTTAACTACAAATGGAATCCCAAATGAGAAATTTACTAATCTTGGCCAGGTATTTAAAAAAGACAGTTTTATCTCTACGCCTCGCGAAGAGCATAGCCGGTTTTTATATGCCCTTGATCAGGAAATCTCTTCCCTGCTTTCGGCTATAAATGGAGTTGTAGAAGTAAAAACCATTGTTAATATACCACAATCAAATGATAATTTATGGAAAAGTGATTTACCCCAACCGTCCGCTTCAGTTTTAGTAAAATATCAGCGAGGCTCCCGGGTTAGCTTATATATCCCTAGAATCAAGGCATTGGTAAGTAACGCAGTTCCTGGTCTTACCCCTGATAAGGTAGAAGTAATAACTATGCAGCAAAAAGATGAATAAATTGTTGTTTTTGATAAGCCATAAACCAATTCTATGCGACTAATTACTTTAAAGCGGATAATCCAAACCCAAAAAACTCTAGCACAGTTAAATAACGACTATCTGCTCCACTTCTACCTGAAGGGCAATGCTAATGAACAGGCTAATGAACCAATTGTAGCAACTGATAAAATCAGGATCCATCTTAATGACCTATTATCCAGATTAATCCTTTTACCTGATGATAAGCTTGTAGAAGTGCTAAAGTTTGCTGTTTTATTAATATTTCTTAGTGATAAATCGATAATGCTGGCTAATAAAAAGCGTAATATTTTGCATAGCCTATTTAAAGATCAGGATATTCAAAAAGCTAAAAGCCTTAGCTTGAATCTGGGCATAACAAATTTCCCAAATGAAGTTTTTGACTTTGAAGATCTACTTCCTTGTGCTATATTCGGCCTAGCTAGAAGAATCTATCAATATAAATCAGATTACCTGTGGCTGCATGTTGAATCACGCCTAGAAGCAATTGCCTCACTACGCACAAACTACGCCCTTATAGACCAATCACTTCTACAGCAAGACCTGAAACACCTGGAAAAAACCTTAGAAATAGCAACCTCGGTCAAATGCTGTAATTTTTATAAGTATCACCATATCTTGGATATTATTCAGTAATGGCCGACAAAAATATATCTCTATAATGCTTATTTTTTAATACAGCCTTGAAATTGATGTGATGGACTAGATGAATTAGGCGTTAGGCTGGAAGCACTACTTTAGTTAGTAGAAGTTGGCAAAATTAAAGTTTCGCCAATAAGCAAAAATGATTATTGTTAAAAATATAAACGCTTGATAAGATATTGTTTAACTTATTCTGCATTTATTGTAATAAACTATTTTCAGAGGCCTCCAATGAATCTTAGCTCTCTTAGCATGTCTAGTTCTTTTTCAAAAAAACCTGTAAATGGTCATAGGGACTTTAGAACACAAAAGTTTATTGAGTTTATTAAATTATTGCATTCAACTTCAGGAATAGAAGGAGCTATTAAAGAACTACGTGAAGGATTAAATGAGAAGCGACCAGATAAGTTAGGTCGTGATGCTACAAAAGACTTCAGATGTCCAAGAAAGAAACAGGAAATAATTGATGACTTTATCTCTCGTATTGGAAGCAGTGAGTTATCACCAGCCACAAAAGAGGATGTTTGCGATGCGCTACATAATCTTAAATTAGAATACCCTACTTCTTTATATTTTGGGAATCGAAATAACAACAATGATAATTTAAAACAGAATAATACACTCCAATTAATAGTACAAACTTTAGACAAAATGCCGACAGATTTAGCAAAGCTGATCAGAGAACAGCTTTCAGAGCATCGCCAAGAGAAGCCTCTCCCAACTATAGATTCTAACTCTTCAATTTCTGAACAATTATCATCTATAATTATGGAAATTAACGAATCTATTAAAATTCGTAGGTATCAATCACTAGCAAAAATTATAGATAAAATGCCAATGGACCTAGCACAACTAAACCGGGAGCAGCTTTTAGGCTACTTTCACGAGAAGGGTTTTTCAATTTCTGAAGAATTAACATCTTTAGGTTTAGAAATTAACGAATCTAATAAAACCATTACATCCCAGCAATTAGTAGGTATTAAAAAAGAGGAAAAATTTAAAGAGCTAGAATTACGAAAGCTTGAAAAATTACAAAGAGATAAAGAATTAGCAAGTTTGTATAAAGCCAAAGCTGCGACTGGAATATATCATGGAACTAGGTATACAGAAAGTATCTTGAATAATGGGTTTAAAAATGACATGAAAAAAGGCGGATGTGATATTCAAAACAAAGACTTCCAAAAGCTAATCCCATATAATAAAAATAAGCATTTTTTCATTAAAGCAGAAGCTATTGAAAATAGGGAAGATCTTCAAGCAACTGTTAAAAAAGTGGAAATAGCAAAAAAACAAGCAATTAGTTTTGGGCATTATGCTAAAGGTGAAGATGATACTGCCGGTTTAATTAAAGCCTATGTCCCAATTTCAGAACAATTTGAAAGGAGAAAAGATCCATTTGCAGAAGAAGGTGCAATATATATAGAAAGAGAGATTGATAAAACCTATCTAGCAGGAGGTAAAAAAACGTTCACCTTGGAAGAAAATGGTGGAGCAGTCAACACTATTCGCTCAGTAGCACAATTTAGAGAAGGGATTGATGCTGATAATAAAATTGTAGAAGTTCTAAACTTAAGTAATGAAGAAGATCAAATCTTATTAGATATCAGGGAGTCAAACCCACATGGAGATGGAAGCATCGGCAATGATAGAGAAGATAACCAACAATTTCCAAAAAGTATTAAGGAAATAATAGGATCAATATCTAAGAAGATCTCCCATATTTCCAAACTTAGGGAGCAAAAGTGAAACATTCGCACCGATGGAGTTAAAGAATTACTAGGCATGTGGATAGCGCAAAATGAAGGAGCTAAATTGTAGAAATTTAGACTTGATCTGACAGCTCCAACTTAACTGACAGTTTCTGTATGATCCAAGTGTATACGTTATTGATAGCACAGGTTTTCAAATATATGGCGAAGGTGAATGGAATCGCAAAAAGCATAGAGATTCAAAACGTAAACGGTATGTTAAATTTCATGTTTTGGTTGATGGTACCACGTTACAATTAGTTGATTTTGTTGCGACTAACTCTGATGTGCATGATTGTGAAGTATTTGATCAATTGTACCTAATGGCTCTAAAGTTCTAACTGATGGAGCATATGGAACTCATGATGCAATGATAAAGCAGTAGAGAAAGATATTTATCTGGTTGCTAAGCCTAAATCCAGTGATGTCTTAAATCTTTATGATCCATCACCAGGTGACATGCTTCGCAATCCCATGGTGAATAAGTTCAAAACTAAGGGACTATAACCTACTTAAAGATCAAATCATCAATTACGATATTGCCAGTAGTGATGCTACTAGCCTGCAAGTTCTGAAAGAAGCGGGGCGCAACCCTGAAACAAAGTCTCATGTTTATTGTTTTAGGGGTGGCCCACCGGATAAATCAGTGGTGTTGTATGACTATAACGCCAGCAAGCATCAGGAATTTGTAAAATTCTGGTTTCTAGGCTTTGAAGGCTTCTTGTTCTGTGATACTGTTGCCGGAGCTAATGCTTTATGCTTGCATTATGGTTTACTCAAGACAGCCAAACTTCATAATCTGAATCCGTATGAATATTACGTTGCCTTACTGAAAGAAATCCTCCTCTGCCAGACGGTGGAGGATTATGAACAGCTCCTGCCATGGAATATTCGGCCAATCTTGGAAGAACTCAAAAACAAATCAACTGGTTATTAAGATCGGCTTTTGTTATTGACTCTAATCAATAGCACAGGTCAAGCATATTCTGCAAGACGGGTTTACTTACCGCTCACTATAAATCCGATAGGGGTAAACTGTTCCCCTATCTTCATTTTTAAGCTATTATTCAATATTAGAGTTATAATATTGAATAATGTAAATATTAGTTTTATAGAATTTAATACATTAATTACTACCTTTGTTTTGCATAATGTGCTACAATAAACTTAATTAATAATAATTATTTATGGAGAACATTATGCAACAACATAACCATGCTGTTAGATATGAATCTAAAGTATACTCTAAAGGTAAAACAACATTACCCTTAGAGATAAGAACTAAATTAGGTATTAAAGATAATGAAACTATCATTTATATACCACGTGGTAATACATTTGAAATAACTACTAAAAGATTATTATTAGACCAAATGCGCGCTAAATTACAGCAATCAGAAACTAGTTACTCAGTTGATGATTTCATTGCAGACCGCCGACAAGACGCTTTAGATGAACTGAAAGACTAAATATGAAAGAAAAATCTATTGTTGCAGTTTTAGATGCATCTGCTATTTTTGCCATCATTAAAGGTGAGCCAATTAATTTTGCTCCGGAGGATATTTTGGAGCATGCTGTTGCCACCACTTATAATATTGGAGAGGTTGCTAATAAGATGGTACTCAAAAAGCAAGTTACTCATCAGGAGATTTGGATATTGTTGGAGTCAATGATTTCGCACCCCTACAATATTGATATGCAACTTTCTGAATTAGCCACTAGTTTCTCAGAAGTAGTAGACGCTAGTTTTGGTATATCCCTCGGAGACAAATACTGCCTAGCTCTGGGTAAATTATTGGAAAAGCCTATTTATACAGCAGACCGTGCTTGGAAACAATTTGAATCACTACTTGGGGTACAAATCAACCTGATTCGCTAAGAGGATTATGACAATGAAACATCTGCTTTCGAAGGATAAAATTCACTTAGATGCTGAGCAAATCAATTTGTTATTTATGCAAATAGTGCCCGCGTAGCAAGTTTTGCAAATAACCAGCTACTCCTTGCTATTCAATGCTTTTTGCTATTTTCAAACACATCAAAATATTAGGCATTTTTGATGATAACACTTAAGAACATTATAGGTGGCAAAAACCAAGCACTTACGCAAATGTGTGAGCAAACTCGTGAACAAGCATACCTTGGCATGATTGACCAAGCTAGAAAACTTGGGGCAAATGCTATCATTGCAATGCGTTATGATTCTGACGGTATTGGTGGAGACCAATATCGAGCTAATGAAGTATTTTGCTATGGTACCACTGTAGTGATTGGAAGCTGATATGAAATATTTGTTATGCTTAAGTTTTGGCCATGTGCTTTTCTGGAGTAGTACACTTGCCCTAGCCTCTGAAAGCATGCCAGTTGCCCCGCCAACTCAACATTAACTAGTAATCGGTGGATGGTATTCAGTATTTTTTGACGATTATGACCAGGCAAAAGTTAATTCTATTATTAATATCCAACCGAGTATCGATAAAGTAATAAAATTGAAATCAGAGGCTTCGGCTCATTTTCTTTGAAAGCTAGAAAAGCAGGTTTAGTAAGAAATCCACGACATGGAGTTTCGATTCAATCAGAAGCTAGACATGTAGTCTATTTCCGGACAGGTAAAGAATTAGCTAAACTTGTTGATTTTAAAAAAAATTAATAAGTTATCCCCAGAATCTGTGGGTAATTGAAGAAATAATAAAATGAATGAAATTATACCAATCTCAAATATAATAACTCAATTGTCAGAATCTGTTGACAACACGGGGCTACTTGGCGCCAGCAATGATATTGATGCTATCGCTATATGGCTCCGCGAGTATAAGGGTAATATCAACACTCTAACCTCTTACAGGCAATGTGTAGAACGGTACTATTTATGGGTTTATTATCGAGGGAAACAACTAAATAGCATAACCCGTGAAGATCTGCAGGACTACCAGGACTTTCTGGCAGATCCTCAACCACGCGAGATGTGGTGTGGAAAGAAGAAACCTAAGGGACCAGAGTGGAAGCCATTTGTTTCTGGGCTTAGTGTTTCCAGTATTAGGTTGCAATTTTGGATCCTCAAAAATTTGTACAACTATCTGGTAGCTGCTGATTATCTCGCAAAAAATCCTTTCTTATTAATTAAGAAAATGCCTAAGCCAGTGGATAAAGGTATAGATCGTGTTTTATCTAAAAAACATATCGATTATATCCTTGAGTATATAGAACAAATGCCTGCCGAAACTTATACACAAGAATTTGATAAAGAACAAGCTAACTGGTTGATTCGACTGTTATTCTTATCTGGAATGAGAATTAGTGAAGTAACTAACGGCAAGATGTCAGACTTTACTTTTCAACGCGAACAATGGAGGATTAAAACTATTGGAAAGGGTAATAAATATGGGGAAATTCTAGCTACTGAAGATTTAATTGATGCTTTGGCCAGATATCGGAGATTTATCGGGTTCAGTTCCTTACCGGAACCACTTGAAGAATATCCGATTGTTATACGCAGGCGTGGAGGTGAGGTTTTACCTCTAACCTCTAATATGATTCATCGGATCTTCAAGAAAATCCTTGCTGCAACAGCTGACTTTATCGAGATCCAGGACTCTTCTGCTGCTTATTTATTTAGGAAATCATCAACACATTGGCTTCGCCATTCCAGTGGTACCCATCAGGTAGAATCTGGGATTGATGTGGTTACGGTTAAAGAAAATTTACGCCACAGTAATATTGATACTACCATGCGCTATGTACATAAGGATAAAACCAGCAAATATAAAGAAACAAATAAAAAATTTAAAATTTGATCTAATATAGAAGTTACGCATTGACAAGACTATTTCATTATGCATTAGCTGTAGAAATTAAATTTTAACTTCTACACATAACGTTACTGGCTTTAGAAACATTACCTAATTGTTTTGCTATTTCTAATTATCCCAATTTGGGTTTAATAATTTCTTCTGCAATAGTTATTTAACATTCCTAAAAAATATGAAATAACTAATCAACGCACTGGTAATAAAAAACTTTGTGGATTAGCTTATTCTAATAGCTAGAGCTAATATGTTAATTAAATTGCTAATACTATACCGGAAGGTGAACTAAATCCGGTCCCGCCACTATTTACACAATTAGAAAAACTACCATCACTATTCACAATACATTTAGTGACTGCGTTGCTATTCGAATTAGTTACGTACGCATAAAATTTAGCTGCAGGTGCTACCGTTACCTTTACTGTATAATCCCTGGTGCTTCCATCTTCTGCATGTACAGTATACGTTACTGGATTACTAAAATTATTCGCTGTTTGCCCGTCAACCTGGGTAACTCCATTTACAGTAACAGTATTACCTGTTGTGATATATGCAGCTACTAATGAACTAACACCTGTGCCATAAGGCATGGTTACTGCTATATTCGTTCCTGTAATTACTCCCTCAATTCCATTTAAAGAAAATGAGGTAATCTCTTTTGTACTTGGCGCAATCGGGCCATTTACTAAAATTGTAATGGGATTGAGAGTTGTTTCCTCCATACTTTTAGATGTAACCATCGGAATAATCTTATATGTTCCACCATAGGTAGTTGGGGAAACTGATATTTCTACCTCACAGGAATTGGCTATGCCGCTACCAGGAGTACCGATAAGACATGAGTTTGGAGATACTGAAACTCCATTAGTGCCTACTCCTGCCTTAAGCATATTTTCTGTACTTTTACGTAAAGGATTAACCGCTAATAATTTAACGCTAGAAAAATCAATTGAAAAACTTTGATTATCCGAGCCGCCAACGAGATATATTGCCTCTTTTTGCGGGGAAGTGGCTGTTACTGATAAATTATTGGCAGAGATATACACTCCTGAACCATTAGGAAGAGTCCCTATTTTAATTAGGCTGCCGCCGTTATTTGAAGAGTTATTAGTTGTACCTCCAGAACTACACCCTGTTAGAAATATGAAACACATAAAAAATAAATAAGCCAGTTTCTACACATAAGCTATTTTAGGGTTCGCACCATCAGTGGCCTTTACTCGATTTGGAAGGATACTACGTTCTTGGTATTTCAACCCCAGGTCACTACAAAAACTTTTTAAAACCGTTCTCTTATCGTCTTTATTATTAACCCCAGTAAGCATCTCATCATTTTCTTCCTTGATTTCAATATTACCTACTGGCTGTTTATTTATGCTTTTACCTTTAGTAACTGCTTTATTATTACTAGGAATATTTTTAGCATAATGGAAATTTAAAAATCGCTGACTTCCTATTTTGCTAGCCATGCTGCCTCCCTATGTTTCATAAAATCTATATAACACTACACTAAGCCATACTTATTGTAACTGGGTTAACTGGTTTATCCCTTTTACTG
Organism: uncultured Neisseria sp.; assembly: GCA_964386295.1. GTDB lineage: Bacteria > Pseudomonadota > Gammaproteobacteria > Burkholderiales > UBA11063 > Aquella. Next base: position 14,725 of record CAYLRR010000022.1, on the reverse strand, counting down.
CCAAATTAACTGTTTTAGAAGCAACAGTTACCGCAGTATTAAGGTCTGTGGTGTTTTTTTGTAATTCGAGCAGCATGGTAGTGTCAATAGGCTCCCCTTCAAGTTGATGTGCATTAATTTTATTAACATTATTTTCCATTTTGCTATTTTGGTTAACAATTGGATTTAATAGTGCCTCTAGCGAATTTTCAAATATTGACTGAGCCTCCATATCCGTACTCCCCAGTTCATAAGTAGAAGTAAGCTCTGCTGCTTGATTTAGATTGGCATCATTATTATTAAGTGCCGGCGTAGAAAGATTTGAAATCAATGAAAACATGTTTTAACTTCCATAATATATAAAAAAATTAATACGGGACGAATGACTCTACTATCAGTGGCAGATTTTTAATTTTTGTCCAACCTTAATTGTTTGGGTGTGCAAGTTGTTACACTGCTGCAATTGCGTTGGAGAGATAGCATACTGCCTGGCTATACTATATAGGGTATCATTTGGCCTAACTATCACATAATTAGCATTATCAGGCACAGCTTGATTTGTAACCTGTATATCTTCATTAGCTGTAGTAGGCCCCTTGGTAACTATCAGCACCGTTGACTCAACTTTATTTGGAATTGGAGCCTTAACTATAGGCCGGCTTTCTACAGTTTGGCTGATAGCTTGTTGTACTTCAGTTGACTCTTTTGGCACTATCTGATAGGTATTTTTTATGTTAAAAGAATTACCGTCAATTGCCACATAGTCTTTTAGTTTATACAAATCACCCATATTCACAACTTTTGGCGTAACCAGATAGATTGTTGCAATTTTTTGTTTCTTATTCGTAGTGCTCTTAAAAAACCATCCAAGCAGCGGAATACTGCCTAAGAATGGAACTTGGGTAGTAACTTCGCGCGATACTTCCCGGGTATATCCGGCCAATAGGATGCTTTGCCCTTCAGTAATCAATGCCTGACTGGTAATGGTACTTTGCGTAGTATTGGGAAACACGTTATTGCTGTCATTCAAGACCCCATCCTGCAAGGTAACGGACAACTTGATCTGCTGCCGGTTGTTGTCATCAATTATCAGATGCGGAGTAATTTGTAATGATTGGGAAATTTGTGCCTGGTATAAATTATAGTTTACATTGTTCTGATTATTATTTATGCCGTTTGTCCCATTTACAAATAAGTTCTCAACAACATTTACAATTGCCGGTATATTATCTGATGTCGCAAGCGATGGACGCCCGACTGTCTGCGCCAGTTTTTTCTGTTCTAGGAACTGAAGACTAGTTGCAAACGAACCCATATTAGTTACCAGTAGCTGCCCTGGGTTTACCTGGTTATAGTAATAGGACAGATTGTTGGTCGGAGAATTTTGCGCCAGATTGGCAGCTCCAAAGCCACCAGCAGAACCTGACGAAGAAGCCCACCAATTAATCCCGGCGTCTTCTAGGTCATCCTGGTTAAGATGGATTATTAATACCTCAACCTGAATCATTGGAGAGGGAATATCGAGCATCTTAATCAGGTTCTGGTATATCTGCAAATTATTGGTTGAACCACGAATTATGACTGAATTTAGGCGGGCATCGGCCTGTACAATTGGATTACTGATAACCCCACTAGCCGACTCAGAAAACCCCGAAGCCGGATTCTGGTTTACTCCATGCTGACTATTTAGCGGAGTTAGCTGACTTAACTGGTTTTTGATTGGTTCGGCCACTTGCGGGGAAATTATATTTGAACTCCCGGCGGGCATTTGGCCCGTATTTAGCAATGACTGCAAAATTGTAGCTATCCCCGGGATAACTATCGGCTGGCCATTAAAGGACAATTGAATATCTGCGGCATTGGCATATTTTAGCCGATAAACGGCAAACTGCTGTGCCGAAGTCGATACGCCTAGCTGGCTGATATACTTGGCCACCAAATCAGTATAGGCACGCGGCCCATTAACAATTACCCGGTTTTCATTGGCAATTTCAGTATACCCAAACTGGCTGCTATATAAGCCAACCTCTTTTAAACTACGTTTAATTGCCGGCAAATCAGTAGCATTGACATTTATACTTCTATTCACATATTGGGTGGAACAAACATATAGCGTACCTGAATAATAAAACCAGTTAAATCCATACTGGCTGCCTAGCGTATTAAGCAGCTGTTCCTTGCTGGCTACGGCAAACCTGCCGCTTACTGGCTTTTTTAAGGCCTGGATAGCTAGGTCGTCCGAAAATTCAACTTTTAAGTTATTGCTTTTCGCAAATAGCAATAACGCGCTTTTGAGCGAATCACCATGGTAATAATAAACATAATCATTGTGCTGCTTGACCGCTATTGCCTGAGGTAATTCTTCAGCGCAAGCAAAAGTAAACAGCATTATTAAAATAAGCAGCTTTCTGGGCATAATTTGGACCTTGGTACCTTATACTTTCATATAAAAAATGGCTACAGCATTCTATAAAATAGGAGACTTATATAGAACAATCAAATAAAAAACTGCAGCCAATAATTTTAAATAATTAATCTGTTTACTTCGCAATCAATATATACTTGAGCGACTAGAAATATTCCGCCACATCTCGCTAATAAAGCCATAACTATTTTTTTAGTAATAAGCTTTCTTTAAGCTGATTTGAGAACATATTGTTTTGCCTAGGATTTGCAATCTCAAGATTATTAAAATCATCTACAATAACTTGAATCTGTTCCGGATATTGATCAGACAACGTCCGTTCTTGACCGGCAGAAAATATCCGATTAGCGATTTTAGTTAAATTAAGCCGAAGTGGCAATGTGTCTGATCCTAATAACATGTAATGGTTAACATTTGTTTGGCTACTGATAACTGTTTCATGATGTATATTGCTCAAATGCTGACTGAAAGTAGTTTTTAGTTCCACCGGTTTATTTACATAACTATTAAACACTTCTTTAGTATTTTTAGAAAGATTATTACTAATTAACTCATTGTCAATCTTTGAATTTTTTAATAATAATTTGACGTTGTCGGCGTTTGGCGTGATCCCTGCCCGAAATAAAACAATTCCGGCGACGCTTGAACACATTTTGCGTAAAAATGATTTAATTATTTTTTCGTCCAGCTTCATTCCTGTATTCATTTTCAGAAAGACGTCAAGTGAATCAGCCAACTCCTTCCCCATACCCTGGATTAATTTATCCATTTCTCCTTTACATAACTCTATTGAATTGGATACCGATTCTGATTTTAGAGTCTTTTTTAAGTGCATTTCCAGCTTTTCCATCGCCATAACAAGTTTTTCATTTTTACTTATAGATGTAAAAAATAGTTCCATCGCTGCCAGTGATGGTAATTCTTGAGATAAGAAGTTAGTTCTGGCTGGAGTGCTACCACTAACTGAAGCAGATAAATTAATCGCTTCATCCTTCATTGATTTTTCCCTTTTTTGCATGGCAGTATCGTTATACGCTAATTCCAAACCGGCTGCACCATAATCAATTTGTTTAGCATACTCTATTAATTTAGGTCCAATTTGACTCTGATTATCCCCAACCATAATATCTGCGAGAGTTTCAAGTTGTTCATAGTTATAAATATTTCTTTGCAGATCCAACATTAATTCTTCAATCTTATTATTTAATTTAAACTGTTGACTTGCCAAGTCGTTAATTTGCTGCTGCCAATCTTGTTGCTGTTTAGCCCTTTCTTCCAGTCCCACAACCTGTGGATTAATTTGAGAAGATTCTATATTTTCATATAATGATTCTAACTGATCAGAATACTGGTCTTTTTCGTTTAATAAATTTTCAATTTTAGCTTTGATTGATCCATTAATATGTGCTCCCTCACTCATGAGCGGATTGGAGTAAACTCTATCATGAAAATATTTTTGAGCCTTGCCAAGATTCTTTATAGATTCTTGTAACTGTTGCTTTTGGCTATCTAGCAACTTTGTTAAAGCTGCTTGTCTTTGTTGATAAACCACATCAAGATCATCAATTTTTTTAGTAAGAGTTGCGTCGCTCTTATCATTTATGCTAACTTGCTCTGCCCCTAATTGTTTACTAATCTCTTTCGCGCTTTCTTTTGCTCTCGCTAATAATTGTTTAACATTTTCATTAAGTACTGCCCATTGGGTAAAAAATTTATCTTCATGCAGCAATTCCTGCGGCATATTTATCATTATTTCTTGACATTTAGATAATAAGCTATTTAATTGCTTATTCTTTTCCTCTAGCTTAACATTTGAAGCTTCAACTTCTCCAATTATCTTAGTTAAGCTGAAAACCTCTTCACTTAGCTGTTGAATTGTAGAGTTTAAAGTTTGTTCTTTTTCTGTATATTCCTGTTGTAATTTGTCATTCAATAATTTTTGATGTTCTATTTGGCCATTTAATTCATTGATTAGCTTTTCATTTTCTTGCTTTTCGTTTTCTAACCGTTTTATTTGCTGGTATTGCTCAGAATTATCATTTTGAAGTTCTTGATTTTTCTTTTCCAATTTCGAAATTTCTTGTTTATTTTTAGCCAATTCCGCTTGCTGCTTGTTATTCATGCTATCCAGAGCCTCATTCCTGTCTCTTAACTGGCTTATTTTTTCCTTATTGTCGGAAATTGCTTTTTGTTGGTTATCAATATGCTCTCGCAGCTGACTAATATGTTCAGTTAATTTAACGCAATGTGATTCTAGCTTTCTACAGTAAAAAACTAATTTAGTATTAGCCTGTTTAGTAGCCTCAAGCTCGCCATTTATCTTCTTTAGGTCACCGTTTAATCCAGTTATAATATTGTCTTTTGTTTCTAATTGTCCCTGTAGTTTTACAAAGTCTTCATTCAGTTTTTTAAGACTATTCTGCAACGCTTCATTTCTAGAGTTTAAAGTGTTTCTTTTTCCTTCCAATTCACTATTTTTTTCTTCTAATTTTTTATTCTTATCAGTCAAGTTATGTATTTGCTCATTAAAATCATTAATCTTATCTTGATTTTTTTTATTCTCTTCTTGAGATGTTGTTAAACTTTGTTCTAAATTAATAATTTGATTATTTAACTCAACTATTTGTTTTTGATTATTTTCAATATTCAATTTTAATTCTTCAATTTTCTTATCTAATTCTTCTTTTTTATCCTTAATAGTATTTATTTCGTCTTGCTTTTTTCCAAGTTTATCTTCTAGAGTAATTATCTCTTTGTCGCGCAAGGAAATAGTATTATTTGCAGTATCAAATTTTGCATTTAGATTATCCACTTCGGTTTTTAGCCTTAAAACCTCACTTATGTCATTGGTTCCAATACTGGTATGCTCATTAACTCCAGCGCTATGGTAGTTGAAAGGACTAGAGGAGCGCATGGCACGTAGAGTAATAACCATTTCCCCATCCCCATTTGGTTGCCCTTCCTGTTCTTTTTTCTTCAACTCCATGATATGAACATCTTCTTTATTATCTCTTATCAACTTCCTTATAGATTCTTTTTTATTATCATTTAAACTTTTATCAAGAAATTCAAATGCCTTCTTTAAAGCTGCTTCACGATTATCAGCTGAAGACAACGAAAAACCAGTGTTTTCTCCTTCTTGTAGGGACAATTCACATGCTTTTAATATACAATAGCCTATCATTTTATTCTGTGTCCGCGTAGTCCCTCCCCCCATTAAGGAACTACGGTGTGTAGCAAGTGCTTTTACATTGTCACTTGAATTTTCTCGTGGATTAAGAACTTCTTTAATCATTTGTGATATTGCTTTTTTTTGCTCTTCCTTATTTCCTTTATTCCTAGCACAGGCAGCATTTAATTCCTTGGCACACTCCTTAAGCGCTTCACCCTTGGCAATTCTATCGTTAGTTGTAGACTGACCATTTACTTTAATTATTTTTGCCTTAGGAAAAGCCGTTGGCCTCATACTATTGTTAATTTTTGCCATTTTTACTTACTCGTACTTCTATATTGTGATTTGCTTAAATAAATTAAATTGTCAAAAATATTGATATCAAAGATTAACTACCTTATCTCATTAAAGGTTCGAAAATGATAATTACATTTTTGAGATCTATATTTAAAAAATTCTGTTAGACCGTAAAAAGAAGATAACTCTGAGACTGAAACACGCTCTAGGATTAGCACGTTTTACATTCAATTAAATTCTTAATTCAATTAAACTTCAATTTGGAAATTTCATTTCATTCTTATATAATTTAATGTGATTGTATTATTAGCAATGAATTCCGTCAATCATCAAAAATGATTATTGCTAAATTATGAGTGAGCACTTAAAATCTTTAAACTATTAATACAATAAGCTGATATTCTGATTAAAAGTAGCGCTGTAGCATAAAGATGAAGCAAATAATTTGGAATTTGGGAAAAAATCAAGCGATTACAGCAGCAATAAAGAAAACTGTATCATTACGTATTATTAAAGTATTCAATTAACTATTTTGAAAACATTGGCCCTAGTTTCTTTTAATCATTTGTTATGTATAAAAGATTATACTTTACAATATGTTGCAGCCAATTAATATATAAAGGTGTAAGGTACTAAAGAATGGACTCTATAGGTCACAAAGGTGTAAATAATTTGTATTCTGGTGCATTGACTGAAAGTAACCGGGATAACCTGGTAAAAAAACAAAAATATGACTGTTTATTTGAAGCACATGGGTTTATAAATAATTATCTTGCTAAAAAAGAAGATTTAAATACAGCTATTGAACAAATACAGAAAGATCTAAATAAAAGTCAATTTAACTTTGATAATACTGTGCGGGGTTTAAAAAATAAATTGCAGCTTGACAATACTAAGGAGAATGAAGAGGCAGTCAAGAAGTTTGTTATAAATGTTGCTCTTCTAGCAAAGCATGATACAAAATCTAATACAAAAACAAACTGGTTTTATTTTACCAATAAAACTACTCATATAGCTTTATTATTGGATAGTGCAAAATGCGAAGAATACATAAAGCAACAAGGACAATTGAGCGAAGCTGATACTTTAAAAAGTCAATTACTGGGAGGTGAACGTAAAAATAAGGATGTAAGAGACTATTTTTATGACAAATCAAAATATACAAATAAAGAAAAAGAAAATTTTGCTCGTAAAATTCGCTATGATATGGGCATTGGGTTTGGCGGCAATCAAACCAAGCTAAAAGGCAAAGATTACAAAAGTGCAGATAATTATTTTTCTATGGCAACTGCTATTATTAATCAAGCACAAATCAAGCAAAGTGCTAACGAGCAAATGGAAAAGATTCCAAATCACCTCAATGAATTATACGATGAAATAAAGCTAGATGATGCAATAATAGTACCAAAATCGTCATCTGAGGTAACTGATATTTGTAGTTCAATCCACGACTTGATTTCTTTATTACCTAACCTGCAAAATCAAGAAGATGATGTTGAGGAGCGTAACCAAATCTTGTCGCATTTACACGACCTACTCCAACAATATACTAAGATATTACAAACATTAAATAATGGTTCAATTACTATAGATTCCGGGGAAAAAGATACTTTACTTAAGATTGCCAATTTTTTTAATGAAGCTTTTAATCATCAGTATGTCAAGCAAGACCGATCACGTGCTAATGCTGCAGAATTTATAAATCACGTAAAAGAAAGATTAGACATATCGCAGCTGCCAAATAATCCTCCAGGGGATGCTACACATACTCGTAAACAAGGTCAACTTGGTTTTATAAATCCTTTCAGAGGAAATAAAATAAAGGATGCGCAAGAAAAAGAAAAAAAGGATTTCGAGCAATTAATTAAGAAAAATAAGCGTGAAGTGGTTCCTAAATTTAATGAATTAGCTGAACAGTTTGAAAAAGACATACTTAATTTTACTCAAGGCAGTGCTAAATTTATTGATTTTAAATCAATATTTAACACTTATAAAAAGCTTAACGAGGAGTATCAGAATGCTCTAAAGAATAATGCCGCCCCCCCCAAAAAACTTGCCAAAATGAGGTTAAAGTTGGATACTTACAAACAGCATCTAACTAATTTAATAAAATTGGGAAAGTTAGTTAACTCACTTAATCCCGCTTACTTAGGCACGAAACCAGAGCAATTTGCAAAAGGTCTCTACGGTCTACACATCATTAAACAAGCTATGATGGATCCAAATGCTTCATTGAAAGATAAAAATGATCTCTTAAACTACATTTTTAATCTAATAGCAAAGGGAAAACCGCTTAAATCAGATTCTAGATATTCAAATTTTAAATCATTGAATAAGGAGTTATCAGAACAAGAATCGAAAGTAGAAAATATAGTTGTTGATAACGCTCCAGAAGAAATCCCGGCTGCTCTTGCAGCCAAATTCCCTGAATTGAATTTAAACAATTTAACTGTAGAAATTGAAAATTTTTCTGAAACATGTACAAGCTATGTGAATTCCTCAAATGTAATTAAAAACAAGTCTGGTTACCATGCTAAGGATTATAACGCTTTCAAAGATGGTGAATTACAGTTGCAAAGTTTAATTCCTACTATAGAATACTTTAAAAACCTAAGTCTTCCAGAGAATCAGGTTGCTGAAGATATTGACCCAATCATTGCAAATATAGATAAGTGTAATTTTAACAATACTATAGCAAAGGAGAACTATAGTCAGCTTGTTGTTAATTTGGCAACAGAACGCATTGCAATAATGGGCCCAATATGGGAAGGAACCTTTGCCGCTTTCAATAAAGCATTTGAGAGTATTGAGACACAAATACAACCAATAAATGCAAAAGATACGAAACATGCTAATTATATTGAGCAACTATTAAAGATGTTTGATGCTGCCGTTAAAGCAAAAGATCTAGAAGATTTCATGAAAAGTAAACTACCTATACCTGATTATCAACTTAGATATTCTTCCTATATGGAAAGTGTATTTTATTTTGCCAAGAAATATGATAAAAAAACTTTCGAGAAATATGTCAAAAATTTAAATACGGAGGTTGGCGTTATCCAATTCCGCAAAGCAGCTCAAGACGCTAAGGCTGAACTGACCCTTAAAGCATTAGCAAATGAATTATATAATTATAATGTAAGGCTCTCAGATGATACTGATTTAGAAGATAAAAAAAATTGCTTAGTATATGATAAAGATAATGATAGATTTACATATAATGGGGAAACATTAAACTTTGAATCTCATCCGGAATTGAAAAATAAATTCTTACATGTTTTGCAGGAGCACAATAATTCTCGATTAGATAACTTTAAACCTTCTGTAATAAAATATCAAGATTTATGTCAAGTATTAGGTAAGGAACCTGATTTCGAGATTAAACTCCCGTTTAATTTAAAAGCCCTACTTGAACCAGAGTTTTCCTCAGAGAATCTAGGAGATGCTGCGACAATTTTATCTGCTTTCAGTGAGTTTAAAGAGCAAATGAAGCCAATTTATCAAACAGCTTCAAATTGGGTTGACTTGCTGGAGAACACCGATGCCGAAGCTATTGGTATTAAAAAATTAGAATCTACACTCATTCTCGCGCGAAATATTTTTGAAGACTTACATGCTCAATTTCATGAATATCTTAAGGTTAAGGCTATGCTTATGCAACTACCTGATAAAATTGATAACGCAACATTTACTCAGTTACTTATTAAATGTAAAAGCTTCGAGTTAGCGCTTACAGGCCTCATTAAAAAGTATGATTCATTATTGGCGAGTTTGAAGCAGGAGCACATACAGGATTCAGCTAAGTTTTCTACAACATTGAAAAGTCAGTTTGAAAATATACTTCAAAAGGATAAAGGCCAATTTGAGAAATTGTTAAGCGATGTTAAACAGATGAATTTTGGCGCTCAATTGCAAAATCGCGAGATTAATGAAGGGGCTTTCGACAAATTAAAACAATTGGTTGAAGCTGCGAACATAGTTAATGATGGCATTATAGCGTCACTAGGTGATTATTATTCAAAAATTTGCACAGCGATTAATTCTGCAGAGTGTAGTATCCTGCCATTTTATATTGCTAGTATGCTCATAGCCAATCCTAGACAATTAGAATTTAATGAAATATATCAAGCATTTTCTCGATACTTTGTAAACGGCAGATATATTGTTGGTAAAGATGGAATTGAGCACATTAATAATCATAATAATGGGTATCAAATTTTTGCACAAAATAACTTAATGCCCGTAGTTAGAGCTAAAAAGGAAAATGATTCCTTATTGAAGATAGTTCAGGACAGCTTGAAAACTGATTTTTTTAATTTAAATGCTAATAAGCAAAATAAGGAAAACCTTGCCAATCACTTATTTCGTCCGGGAGGCAATGATACTGCTGAATATCAGATACAGCAGAGTGACAAGAAAAATGACGAATTTATAAAAAATCATATAAAGTCGTTTGACTTCAATAGTAATTTAATTTCAAAAAGGGCATTTAACAATTCCACGGTTATAAATAATAGCAAAATGGAAACAGACTCAATTTTAAATAAGCCGGCGAATGAATTATATAACGATGATGATGGTAAATTAATCCTTAGCCAGGCTTACAATGCTTTACAAGGTAAATTGATCTATTATGCGGCCAAGAATAAACTATCAGCTAAAGCCCAACACAACTTGCTTTTATTACAATCTATTTCTTTACAAATGTTAAATCTGTTAGGCTTAATTCATGATAATGTCAATGAGCTAAACTTGAAAAAACTGCCTAAAAATGCTCGGATAGACACAGAAGTGGCGGTGGAAATTCTTGATATTCTCAACTTTCTTTACCAGGCATGTACTAATAATTTAACTGAACGTGAAATACTTGAAAACCTTAAGCAAGAAGATCTGGTAAGCATCAATAATTTCATGAAGAGTATTAACCATAAGTTACAATCCAAAATACTTCCTGAAAACAAGAAGGAAAAAATAAAAGACTTAGAAGACACAGTGCAAGAATTTGTAAATTTTATGAAAAAACCTGATGGGCAAGTCTCTGAACTGGAAGATCAAATTAAAGCTTTTAAATTCAGCAATACTTATAAGGCACGTTCCAACAAAATTATGGCTCATGATGGTAAAACTGGCCAAGCAGGAACGGCGCTCTTGTATTTTAAATTATTCTCAATGTATCGAAAATGGCATGAGAATGATCAATTAGAGAATAGTGTTCGTCAAATTCAGCAAATGAATAATAATTATAAAGTGGAAAAATTTATCTAAAAATTTTGGTATGGCATGATTATTTCTATATTATTGGCGCAAAATTTAGGATTCGTTATACAACGTCTGTTATGTTAACTGCCAAAAGTGGCACATTAGGATCTAAAAATATTACAACTTTGATAATCATCTCGAATAAAATATTAAAATTTAATTATTGGAAACGCCAACTCGACAATTTTTAAAAAAAGCAATCAATCTGGCGTTAAAGATAAGCAGTATACATATATTGCTAGATTCAGATATACTAACTGGGATAATCCTGCTACCTTTTACAGTACCCTGCTGAGATAAGGAAGGTAATTTATACCACTATAATGCTATAGAATCATTTAATAGTCATCTTAGAAAAGGCTTAAAAATAAGCGTACATTTCCCAATGACGAGGGAGTTTTTAAAACACTATTCCTGGCATTTGATATATTGTCAAAGAGTGGACCATGCCTATACAGAATTGGAATGACTCTATGGCCCATTTTATGTGTGCATTAAATGTCTAGCGTCTAATTGTCCTAAAAAGTTACTCAGTCCACAAGTCTAAATTTCAACATTTTAACTTCTACAATGGTTCAACAATATAAGTTTTACACCAAGAATTGCCTGTAATTTGTTTAATTTTATATTTCATTCCAGTTGGCAACAATACTTCTTGTTCTTGACTAAGGCCCTCACCCAGAGAATGGACTGGATAAGACCGCACTTTATTATTTTTTTCCATTTTTAACAATATATGACCGTCCTGATCTGCAAATCTCCGTGCCCCCTGGTTTGACGTTTCGCCATCGAGAGACCAGCTTGAAAATCCTGGAACATAAATTATATCACCTTCATTGTACTCTTTTTCACCTACATAATGACCACGAAATAAATCTGTTTCTTGAGTACTCTCAACAAATGAGCTCTCAATACGTTGAATAACTTTATTAGTTAAATGGCTTAAAAAGCTATATTTATCTGTGGCATTGTAAAAATCTGATTGAATTTGAGTATAACTATCATCAGGTAAGAACGATAATAAAGCTAAACCTAAAATATAATATTTTATTTCAGCAGTTAATGTACCATTATTTAGTCCGTCTTTAATACTATTTTTTAAATTATCATTAAGTTTAGACTTAATCAACATCTCTTCAAAAGAATCTCCTTTAATCATGTCATACAGATTACCTCGTTTACATGAATTAATAAGCTTATACAAATCACTAGTATACAATTTTATAAAATGAGTTATATCAACCTGATCCAATTTTTTAAGATTCTCAGCAACTTGTATAGTTGGCGAAGCCGTGGTTAATTTTCCATCCATGAATTCACCATGATAGTCCAAGTCATTTACCATACCATTGACTAATGAGCCATCTGCAATGGTTGCCAAGTATTCTTGTTTATTATATAAAATGATTCCATATTTTTTATTTTGAACTTCATCATAGTTTGGAGTATCAGGCGATAATGGGCTAGCATTTTGTAAACACCCATATTCGTTAAATATATATTTTTTACCTTCATATTCTTGAATACCAGAGGCAGCTTCACCATTTTTAAAACAATTTTTGGTCCCATATAGCTCCATTACTCCATTTGCTGGTTCGCCGTCTTTATAATATTTCGACTCTATATAGCCATTTGCTAACGTATATTTTACCGAGTTAGTATCATTTTTATAGTATTTTCCCTCATACTTAAGCACTCTCTCGGTAACCGGAATTACATATAAATCTTGTGAATTGTTAACTTTATAAATTCCAGCTTCTGTGACAACTTGTTGACCTTGTACTGGGATATGCTTACCATCATATTCTTTAAGCTCTACTTCATTATTCTGATTATTAAGATTATTTTCATATAATTTTCCATTAATTAATAACCATTTTCCATCATAGACTCCATTAATCTGCCCAGCTTTTATCTTTAGCCCTTCGAACTCCTTCCCTTGGTTATAAGAAGTAAAATTACTTTGAAGCATTCCATCATTATAGAGTTTAAAGTTGTTATCTTTATCTTTACAAATCCCAGTATAAGGTTTAACTTCATCGCTTGAATTATCTTTTATATATATTCTAGAACCATTCTTATATAGTTTAGTTGTATCACCAGGTAGCCCGTTTGTGTCTGTAAACTTAAGATACTGAGATTCTGGCATAGCTTGAGAATTTTTTGCCGGGTCTAATTTAGAATTATCAGAACTAACATTATTATTTTTAAAATCATTTTGGAATCGATAGCCCAAGGTTTGTTGAGCTGTGGAAGCGTTAATATCAAGCGAATTTGACGCTTGTGTTGTTTTATTCAAATTAATGTCGCCATTATCCTTCTCTTCACCAAGCTTATTTATGTTTGGCTGATCTTCTAAAAATTTATTTCTTACATCTCGATTTGATATATGCTTAATATTACTAGCACTGGTTCTTTTATTTGCTAAATTTAATATATTATCAACAAGGCGCTTAGCACTATCCGTCCGATAATCTTTACGAAATAAGGAGTATTTTTCCATTCTGCCTGTATGCATGCATATAATTATAATATCCCTTGCTCTGTCTGGATCAACTCCCATCTCAATTAACTGGCCCTTTAAGTGTTCGGTTAGCTTTGAGATATCTTTATGAATATCATTCTTAATATACTTATTCTGGCTAAAATGATCTCGCAATACTATTGTTGCATGCTCGATAATGTTAGCTAATTGAATCAGCTGTTCTCTTGAAGGCATGTTTAACTGATTACTATTACTAACTAGCGTATCTTGCGAACCAGGATAGCCTGCTGTATTTTTAGTTGAGTCATTATTGCAGCTAAATAGAGCATCAATTGCACAATCTATACTTGTATCATTTCCATTATTCTTTGTCCGAGAGAGTATTGCAGCGCCTAGGTTTTTTTTAGATATGTTCCTTGCATTAATTAAATCTTGTTTTGTTTTTACAATCAGGGTGGCTGAATTATTATCTCTAAGGCAATTTTCTAAAACAGCTAACCTTCTTGTTATACTAGTCACAATAATACCTTATAAAAATTATTTGAATCATATTGATAATTGTTGTTGCGCAAATTAGCTAGATCAACGCTAGTAGTGGATTATAATTGAATTAATCTAATACCACAATAATCAATATTGCTGATTTAGCGCCCTTTAAATGATGAAATGTACCAAGGAAGGAAACAGCAGGAGTGAAATGTAGATAAAGAAAGAGGGTTAGATGTTTTAGATTATAATTAATTTTGCCGCAATTAAGGTAATAAATTATGCTCAAACCACAACACAAACCGATAGATACTATATTTGGCGCAGAATTGCAAATAGAACCTCAATAAGCCACATCGCTTTAGATGGTAAAACTGCTTCATTTATGCGACCAACGCCCTTTAGGTTAGCTACATAACAGCTATCTTGCGCTCCCAAGTAGCCGGGATGTTCAGTATAATTTCCCTGTGAGCTTCTTTTTCCCGACATAACCAGATAGACCTAACGCCAGCTGGTGAGATTATTATGTCGCGTTGAAATTAATTTTAGCCATATTTGGTTAAACCTACTAAAAATAGAGGTATCCTATATTGGATACCTCTATTCGCTTAGCTTAGTAGCT
>CAYLRR010000021.1:0-58101 GCA_964386295.1 uncultured Neisseria sp. | reverse complement strand
TTTAAAGATCTATTAACTTTTATCACTTATTTGGATAAAAGTGTCCGGTATTGAGATTGAGATCTTTTGATTTCTTTCTTAACTATTATAACTAATAAATAGCAAAAATGATATTTTAAATATTCTCAGGCATAAGTATATTTCTAACTTAGCTGCAATTGTATTTTATTGTATTTTATTTCGGGGAAACTTATCAAAACCGTGAGTTTGCTGTTAGATGCTCTATTAAAAAATGTACCTAATCTCATTCCATGGGATTATACTTTGGTGTAATTTTGACCATCTTTGAATAAAGTTTTGTTTGATATAGGTCTTATACCTTACTACTTCGCCACCATACTGGCTGATCTTCATTTCCTGAACTTCTGGTTTCCAGATTAAGGCTTCGCTTTGAATGTGCCCAGACTTGAGGTTTTTATCATGCTGTTTAAGTGTATGAGTTAAAAATATACACTCGGCTTTTATTACTGGTTTATACTTGTCATCAATATTTTTGTTTAATTGATCAAATAATCGAGCATAATCCTCAAGCCAGCCTGGATATGCCACTATTGGTGAAAAATTAAGATGTAGCTCATAACCAGCCTCAACATAATTATTTATTGCCTTGATCCTATCTATTACTGGACTTGTGTTAGGTTCCAAAATATTGCTTATATTACTTGGCATTAAGCTGATTCTGATCCTTACTTTCTGTTGCGGGTTAAATTCTAACATGCTAGTATTAATGTACTTAGTCGCGAAAGTTGCTTTTGCTTTAGGGTGGGATTTAAAAAAGTCAAATATTTTTAGCCAGTTAGTATGCTTCCAATGTAGACTTAAGTCAGTAGAGCAGCCGATATCATAGGTCCAAAATTTTTCATCTGTCTGATTGGGGACTTTTGTCGGTAACTTAATTATATGTTTATTTAATATTCCAAGAATTTCATCAATATTTTCGTTGATATATATTGATTTATCATTATAGCGCATTACATAACAATAACTATTCCGGCAGCCCCCAGCGCAACCATAAATAAAATTTGGTGCTATGAAATCAGCAGAACGGCCGTTTGGCCGTATATGTAGCGTCTTAGTTGACTGATATATTAACTTAACCATAAATATCTATTATTAAAATTAGCCATTTCTACTAGATTTCCTAATAAAGGTTGGATAAAATTTGGATAAAATATTAATTTCAATAAATTTAATTTATAGTTTAGTCAACGCCGAAACTTTATGAATTGCTTCATTTCCAGCATTACTTTTAACTAGATATAGTTTCTCGTCTTTAGGAACAGCAGTAAACCCTTTTATGGTAGTTGGGGTTGTAATTTCTTTGACTACTTTGCCTGTAATTTCGCCGTGGATGCTATTCCATCTTACTCTATCGCCAGTATTTAATTGATTCACCATTTTTAATCCTTAGAAATTTTACTTGTTAATAAAAGTGGGTAGCCGCCTAGATAAATATAAGAAACTTGGCCGGCTTAACTATAAACTCGGGATAATATAGCTTACCTAAAGCTAATTGCTTGGCATAAATGAGTATATAACCCGAGTCGGCGTTATGTAAATATAATTTATAAAGCTAACATAGCTATTAGCTGTTTCTGATGATTTTTCTCATCTTTATACGCTTTTTGTAGCAGTTCTTTAGCATCGGGCCAAATATCCTGCCGTGAACTAATTCGTTCATAAGCGATATTGGTGTCTTTTTCATTATTTAAGAGCATTTGTAAAATTGGTCTATCACCTTCTGTTATAATTAATTCGCCAACTAGCACACTCATTTTGGCAAAGAAAATTTTTTCGAAGTCTTCTACAGTAGTTAGGCAATCGATTTTATTATTTTTGGCTATGGCTATTAAATTGTTTAAATGTTGATTATGTTGGTCAAGAAAAAGAGTTAACGCTTCTTTATGTTCGGTATCTTCGACGTGCTTAATTGCCAGCTTATAGCCTTCAATGGTGCTCCCTTCTAATTTTATTAGCTCGCTTAATGCTTTGGCAAAATCTTTCTGTGTGCCTACCTGGAGGGCTGCACTTACCTCTTCTTCGGCATCCAAAGATTCTAGGCTTAGCTTAGGGTTATTATCCGCGTAAGTTTCTTTAGCTTGGTAAAGCTTTTGGTTCTTAGTTTTATTATTGGTGCTAATATTTTGCTGCGATTCGTTTGTACGCATTTTAAATTCCTTTATTGAGTAGATCTATATTACGTTAATTGCCAGTCTGGAATTGATCCTGATTAGCATAACCTTCTTGGCCAACTCCGGGGTTCTTTTCTGGATGCATATCATCTTCAGACTCTGCCGGCCGTAATTTATTTTGTAAGTTATTGTTATTACTATGCTCTTTATCCAATGGCCAGTTAGCTGATTTTGCTTCTTCACTTTCGATTGGGGATCGCATAGCGGGCTTTTCCCGTTCATTTTCGATCGTGCTGCCAGGGGTTAAATAATCTGCTAATTTGATGGTTCTTCTCATGTAATTTCCTTAATTTAATGTGATTTAAAAGTAACTAGAACTAAAGGATTTTATATACAAATCAAGGGGGTGATTAATTAAAGATTCTTAATGGAAAAATAGCTTAATCTACAATGATGGTTGTATAAAAATCATAGTTTATCTTCACATAGCTAGAATAGATTGACAAGAATAAAATTTAGTCCTATTGCATACCCTTGATTTTAATTATCTATTAGCATTTGCTCAGAAGTAGAAGTAAAGAGTTGAATTTGGGCGAAGTGGGTATGGGTTGTGATTTTAAGATATGGCAGGTGAATCGAAGATTACATGCTAAAAATCAAACCTCGGGATAAGCTCATTGTATCAGTTGATATTTGACAATTTTTTATCCCGAGATAGTGTCAGGTTAGCTAATGGATGCGCCAAAGATTCTTGCGGTATCTGTAAATTTAGCAAGTTGGTCGACTTGCCAATCGCGGGTAAGGTTAAGCTCCTGAGCGATTAAACTTGCAACTAATGGGGCAGCTTCTAAGGCGGCTTTACTATTTAAAAATAAAGCTCTTGTCCTTCTAGAAAGCACATCCTCAACGGTTTTGGCCTGCTCGTGGCGAACTTGATAAATTACTTCAGCCTGCAAGTAAGGTAAATTAGGGTGGATTAATCCAAAGTTGCCGGTTTCTTGCTGGATTTGGCGTATCTTATTGGCATCACTACCATAGACCTTCAATGGATATGTTTCTGGGTTCGTAGTATATCCAAATAGCTTTAAGTCATGAGTCGGCGATTTGCTAGGGGGCAAGTTAAAGGCTTTTTCAATATAGTCTATAGTATCTTGGCCCATTCGGCGGTAAATCGTCCATTTGCCACCGACCATAGTCACTAAGCCATTACTGGTCTGAAAGATCTCGTGTTTACGCGATATTTTGGCAGTATTCTTAGCATTGGCTGATGTTACTAATGGCCGTTGGCCGCAGAAAACTGAACGTATTTCATTGCGCGTTACCGGTTTATTTGCATAGGCATTAAGGGTTTCTAGTATAAAGTCAATTTCTGACTCCTGAGCAATAGGTTCCAAGCTAGGTGATGGGACTTTAACATCAGTTGTACCAACAACTACTTTATCGTTCCATGGTAAGATAAATAGTACCCGTCCATCGCTGGTTTCAGGAACTAATATGGCATGCTTAGAATCAAAAATTTCCCGATCAAAAACTAAATGAGTACCCTGTGCGGCAGATACTGTAGCATATTTATCAGTTTTTTCGGCAAGATTCATCAGGCTATCACTAAATGTCCCTGTGGCATTAACGACTACTTTTGCATAGAATTCATGAGTTTGATTGTTGATTTTATCTTTTACTACTACGCCGTTAATTCTATTACTGTTAGTAATAAAATCAATTACTTCATGGTAATTGTAACTAATGCCGCCTAATGACTCAAAAGTTCTAAGTAATGCAATCAGCATCCGACAGTCATCAAATTGACCATCATTGTAAATTGCACCGCCTAAAATTTTATCGGCATTTAAATCTGGAGCTTCTTGCAAAGTCTCGTTCTTTGACAAAAAGCGACTTTTACCTACCTTTTTTTTGCCAGCTAAGTAATCATAGACCCTTATACCTAGCCAATATTTAATTTTTTCAAACCAGTTTTGAAATGGGATTAAATAGGTTTGCTTTTTGGCTAGATGCGGTGCGTTTTTAAGGAAATAAAATCGCTCTTCAAGTCCTTCTTGTACTAAGGCGAAATCTAAATTAGCCAAATACCTTATCCCACCATGGACCAGTTTGGTAGACTTAGACGAAGTGCCTTTACCATAGTCAAACGCTTCAAGAAGGAGTGTTTTATAACCTCGGCTAGCTGCTTCTACTGCAGTTCCTAATCCTGTTGCTCCACCGCCTATAATGATAATATCAAAATTATTAGCCATATTATTCTTTAGCCCATCCTATGCTGCGATTTACCGCTTTATGCCAATGATTCAATAAGTCATCACGAATTTCCGGGGACATTTTGGGTTCAAATGTCCTTTCCACCTTCCAAACTTGTTCTAATTCATCTATTGAATGCCAAAAGCCTACAGCAAGTCCGGCAAGATATGCGGCACCAAGGGCTGTTAATTCAAGGCAGGTAGGTCGTTCGACAACTGTATTTAATATATCGGCTTGGAATTGCATTAAGAAGTTATTTTTACATGCACCACCATCAACCCTTAAAGCTTTCAAATCAATTCCAGAATCAGAACGCATGGCGCTAACCACATCTGCTACTTGAAATGCAATTGATTCCAAGGCCGCGCGGGCAAAGTGAGCCTGGCCTGTACCTCGAGTAATTCCAACAATCAAGCCTCGAGCATATTGGTCCCAGTGTGGAGCACCTAAGCCGGCAAATGCCGGAACCATATAAACGCCGCCATTATCTTCTACACTAGTAGCCAGTTTTTCAATTTCTGCAGAATCATCTATGAATTTTAAGCCATCTCTTATCCACTGAACGGCAGCGCCGCCAATGAAAACTGAACCTTCCAGACAGTAATTTCGCTGCCCACTAATTTGCCAGCCTGTGGTAGTTAGTAAATTATTTTTGGATTCTAAAGCCTTTTCGCCGGTATTTTTAAGCAAAAAGCAGCCAGTACCATAAGTATTTTTAACCATTCCTGGTTTTATACATAAATTACCAAATGTAGCCGCTTGTTGGTCACCAGCAATGCCACAAATAGGAATACGCTTGCCAAATAATCCGGAACTGGCTTCACCTATGTTCCCGGAAGAGGGTACAACTAGCGGTAGCATATTTTCAGGAATATCCAGAATCTTAAGTAAATCGTTGTCCCATTTACCCGTATGGATGTTAAACATTAATGTTCTTGAAGCGTTTGATTCATCTGTAACATGCTCTCGGCGATTAGTTAAATTCCAAGTAATCCAGGTATCTACAGTTCCAAAAGCCAGAAGGCCTTCTTGGGCCATTTTCCTTGCATTAGGAACATTATCTAGGATCCATTTTAATTTAGTTCCAGAAAAATAAGCATCAAGTACCAAACCGGTCTTTTGTTTAAATAAGTCGGCATAACCAGCTGCTTTTAGCTGGTCTATCATATCTGAAGTGCGTCGGTCTTGCCAGACAATGGCATTATAAATAGGGATGCCGGTAGTTTTATCCCAAACTATCGTGGTTTCGCGCTGATTAGTTATTCCGATTGCGGCAATATCATCCGCTTGAGCACCAATAGATGACATGGCAAGCTTGGCGGTTGTTAGCTGGGTTAGCCAAATTTCCATCGGGTCATGTTCTACAAGACCTGGCGCCGGGAAAATTTGCGTAAATTCTAACTGTTTACTACTGCAGATGTTTCCTGCTTTATCAAATAGAATTGCCCGTGAGCTAGTTGTACCTTGGTCTAAGGCTAAAACGAATTTTTTCATGCTTATTTTTTTCCTATTGTTAAATCATAGAGGATAGCGCCAAGTGGAGCACCAATAAGAGAACCAAATACTGGAGCTGCCCAGATAAAACTGCCATCAGTTAAACCGTTATTTTTGAAACCCATTAGTGCGGTAAATAGACGCGGGCTAAAGTCTCTTGCCGGATTCATTGCATAACCATGCATTGCGCCAAAAGACATACCAATTCCTACAATTAAGGCAGCTACCGCAAATGGAGCCATAAATCCGGCTTTATCATTTACAAAGTTATCAACAATTGCCAAAATTGCAAACATTAAAATCATAGTCGCAATAATTTCGGCAAAAAAGCCTGGCATAAAACTAGTGGTAATCGCAGGAAAAGTTGAAAAAATACCCGCTGTATGGCTTAAGCTCGGGTCAAATTGCTGGAACTTAGCTTGATAGAAAAAATAAACTATCGCAGCACCACAAAAACCGCCAAGCATTTGTGCCAGCATAAATAACGGTGCTTTTTTTAGAGGAAATCGTTTAGTAATGACCAGTGCCAACGTTACTGCCGGATTTAGGTGAGCACCGCTTATTCGATTACTAACTAAGATACCTAAAAATACACCTAACCCCCAGCCGAATGTAATATTTGTATAGCCACCTAAATTAAATAAAACAAACATGGCATTGACGCCATTACCAAATAATAAAATGAACATAGTACCGACTAATTCGGCCATAAACTCATGATAACGTGAATAATTCATCTAATTTCTCCAGCAAGGCTACTAGCTATCCCTTTTTTTTATTTAAATATCGCTATTGCGATCAGTTTTGTAGTTAAATGTTGAGTTTGCTATTATACCAATAAAACTAAAATGGTTATGTTGCATCGCATTATGTTATTGCAATTTATTTTACTATATGATAAAGTACTGTTAAGTGGGCAATGTTTCACTATATCTTATTTTGCTAGGAGAATTCAATCATGTTAGCATATAATCAGTATAATCAATTTATTAGACAGCGAGAGAAGATTCCATCTTTCGATGAGCTAAGTAGTTATTTGTCAATAGTATCTAGCAATCTTCAATACCTTTCTTCATCATCTATGCCGCGAATGTCGCGAATGTCATCTATGTGATTTTTCACATTCAGAAATTTTCCAAATCTGTTATTACAATAAAAATTTATTAATATGTAGTCAAAGATGCCTTTGAAAAATTAAATTAATAGGATATCCTAGACTGTTTGAATAATGTTATAGCCTGAATTGCTTTGGCAAAAATTGTTAATGAGTATAGTTAAGCCTAAGCAATTGCATAACCATAAATATTAAAACTATCAACTGGAATTAGTCCCTCCCTGAAAGTTATTTAGGCTATAGCCCTGTAAAAGCGGGAGAATTATAATGAGCTTTAAATTTCTCATTAAAGCATCAAATCATCCTGATAGTCTGAAGGAGATGAAGGCATTAATATTAAAATTAACCGCAACTTATAATATTTCGGTTAACGCTACTAATAATCTGGTAAAGGTTAATGCTGTTTCATTTGAAAGATATTATCAAGTGATTTATGAGTTTATTAAGAAGAAAGTATAACTATCAGAAATCATTATCTAAATAATTAAATTTATTACCAAGGGGTATAATATGACACAAAATCTACGTTTTGACACACTTCAAGTTCATGCGGGTCAAGAACCAGATCCGACTACCGGTTCTCGTGCAGTACCTATTTATCAGACTACTGCTTATAACTTTAAGGATACTGACCATGCCGCCAATTTATTTGCGCTTAAGGAATTCGGGAATATCTATACTAGAATAATGAATCCTACTTGCGATGTTTTTGAAAAAAGAATTGCGGCTTTAGAAGGCGGAGTCGCAGCTTTAGCCGTATCATCTGGTTCTGCGGCAATTACTTATGCCATTTTGAATATTGCCGGCGCTGGCGATGAAATTGTTTCAGCTGCAAGCCTATATGGTGGTACCTATAATCTTTTTGCCAATACCTTGCCCAAATATGGAATAACCACCCGCTTTGTTGACCCAGATAATATAGCTAATTTTAAAAATGCCATTAATGATAAAACTAAAGTCATCTATATCGAAACTATTGGGAATCCAAATGCAAATATTATAGATCTTAAGGCCTTAGCACAAATAGCCAAGGAATATAAGCTGCCATTGATCGTAGATAATACTTTTGCTACCCCATACTTATGCCGTCCTTTCGACCATGGCGCAAATATTATTATCCATTCTGCAACCAAGTTTATAGGCGGACATGGTACTTCGATCGGTGGAGTAATTGTAGATGGCGGCAACTTTGACTGGGCTAAAAGTGGCAGATTTCCAGAGTTTACAACACCAGATAAAAGTTATCATGGCTTAGTTTATTCTGAGACTTTTGGGAATCTGGCATTTATTATCAAGGCTCGGGTGCAATTACTACGGGATACTGGCGCCTGCTTAAGTCCATTTAATGCTTTTTTATTTTTACAAGGACTAGAAACACTTTCGCTTAGGGTAAGACGCCATGTAGAAAATAGCCAAGTTATTGCAAGATATTTAGCTTCTCATCCAAGTGTTAGTTGGGTAAATTATCCTGGTTTAGCCGAAAATAAATATCATCAGCTAGCTAAAGAGTATTTACCAAAAGGTGCCGGATCTATATTTACCTTTGGTATTAAAGGTGGCGTAAAAGCAGCCAAAGATTTCATCGCCAATTTAAAATTATTTTCTTTATTGGCAAATGTTGCCGATGCCAAATCGCTAATTATCCATCCTGCTAGTACTACCCATTCTCAATTATCTGAAGATCAGTTAATTGGGGCTGGAATTGCCCCTGACTTGATCCGGTTATCAGTAGGTATAGAAGATATTGAGGATTTAATTGCCGATTTGGATAATGCGTTTGCGCAAATTTCAAATTAAGGGAGAAAATTATGCCTGTTAAAATACCCAATAATTTGCCTGCTGCCGATGTACTTTCTTCAGAAAATATTTTTGTGATGACAGAAGAGCGCGCCCAATGCCAAGATATTCGGCCGCTCAAGATTGCTATTTTAAATCTTATGCCAAATAAAATTGTTACAGAAACCCAGATCTTACGCTTACTAGGGAATACTCCCTTGCAAATAGAGATGGTTTTTTTACATACTGAAACTTATGAGTCTAAAAACACCGCAAGTGACCATTTAGCAAATTTTTATACTACCTTTGCCAAAGTCAAAGATGAAAAATTTGACGGTTTGATAATTACCGGGTCGCCAGTTGAGCACATGGAGTTTGATGAAGTTGAATATTGGCTTGAATTAAAAAATATTATGGAATGGAGTAAGACTCATGTTTTTTCTACATTTCATATTTGCTGGGGTGCTCAAGCCGGTTTATACTACCACTATAAGATTCCTAAATATCCATTAACCAAAAAAATGTTTGGGATATTCCCACATTATTTGAATCAGCAGGGAGTAAAATTGCTAAGAGGGTTTGATGACTTATTTTGGGTGCCTCATTCCCGCCATACCGAGACGCGGAGCCAGG
This sequence comes from uncultured Neisseria sp., assembly GCA_964386295.1. Classification (GTDB taxonomy): domain Bacteria; phylum Pseudomonadota; class Gammaproteobacteria; order Burkholderiales; family UBA11063; genus Aquella. The sequence goes on along the minus strand of CAYLRR010000021.1, from coordinate 48,699 downwards.
ATATTAGTAAATGTAAAGAATTGCAAATCCTTGCCGAATCGGATGAGTCAGGAGTTTATCTGGTAGCGACTAAAGATTTTCGCCAGGTGTTTGTTACCGGCCATTCGGAATATGATCCATTAACTCTCAAAGATGAATATATGCGGGATCTAAATAAAGGGCTATCGATTGAGATTCCGCGCAACTACTTTCCCGCTGATAATCCGGAAAATAAGCCATTGGCAATCTGGCGCGGGCATGCTAATCTACTTTTTGCCAACTGGCTCAACTATTGCGTTTATCAAGAAACACCATTTAGTTTAAATGAAGTAGGATAGGTAAATGGTATGAAAGTGTATCATGATTATTCTTGATACACTTATTTTATAGTAAAAGTGACATCTGACTGAGGAATCTGATCAAATTTTCTTTTTTAGCCTGTTAATTACTTTGTGGTTCACACAATTTCGGTAATAACTGTTATCAATTATTTGGAAATAAGCCAAGGGTTAAGCTTAAACTATTTATAAATTGGTTTGGCGTACTAATAAATTCAAACAGCCAAGATGAGTTTCTTGTTCATTCGATTGTCTGGCATATACTTTACCTTCTCTACTTATGTGTAAAAACTGTTGCAAATCATAAATTGCTTTGCCTTTATTTAGCTAAAAGTTGTCTCATAATGCATAAAGCCAAGGAAAAAATATAGCACAAATATTCTATTTATTCTAATTAGAGCAGTTGTTATACTTCTTGCCTAGATTCAATGATAATAGTAGTAATAGATATTTTGATCTACGAGCCTTATTTAAATTAGGGCTACTAAATAAATCCTGGATATTTGATTCATTAATCATATTTGGGGCAGTATATCTTGATTCTTGATGGCCTGAGAAAGAGGCAGATAACATCTCATTAATTTAAATATACAAGGACAAAAAATGAAATTCACTAAATTAAACAAACTGCTAGTTATATTAGTTTTATCAAGTGCTTCTGTTGGGGCTTTTGCTGAAATTGGGGATACTCCATATACATTAGCACAAAGGAATGCTACTTCTACTACTCCTCCAAAACTTGCATATCTTGCAATTGGTTTTAGCTGGGATATAGCTTATATGAATCCGTTGCATCACCCGGTTAATCACACTATGGTGCAAGTATGCAATGTTGAAAAAGATGGGAATTTTACCGGCTGTAAGGATAGTGGTGTGAAGCTTGACTATCCTGCGTCATATCACGTACGTGCAGACTCAGTAGCAGTCCATGGTAAATATGTCTATATTGCCAATAATACGGAGGGGCAGATTCTTAAATGTAGCATTGGAGCTGACGGTCTTTTATCTAGTTGCCATAATACTGGTAGCAGAGTAGGATTTGGGCCAAGTTGGATATCATTCCACAATAATATTGCTTATATCGCACTACAATTCATGAATCAAGTGTACAAATGCGATATTGATAGTAAAGGTGAGTTAACTAACTGTATGGATAGTGGCGGTACTAGTTTTGCCCAACCTACGGCAGTAGCGTTCCATGGTAATCATGCTTATGTTACGGACCCTAACCTGTCTGATATAGTAACTGTATGTAGCGTAGGCAGTGATGGCAGCCTTTCCAATTGTAATAACCAGAAAAATATGGGTCTTGGTCGAAACTATAACTTGGCATTTAATAATAATATTGTTTATGCTCCAAATGCTTCTGTTTTTGTTGGTGGTGTTTCATGTCATGATCTGATTAAGAAGTGTACCATAGCTAAAGATGGCACTTTCGAGAACTGTGACTCCTCTGGTCGTGGTACCGATACCAATGGTGGTTTCTATCAACCTTTTACAATGACATTCAATAATAATTATGCCTATGTAGCAAACAATTCTTTCCAGGGATCTGTTTACACCCCTACCGGTGAAATAACCGATTCTACCAGACTAACTAAGTGTACGGCTGCAAAAGATGGCAGTTTGGTTAATTGTGAATATATTCGTGGAAACTTTGACGGGGTTACTAGTATAGCCTTTAAATAATCCTTAAAAACAAGCTGGATTAACCTCTGGCCTTACCTCAGAAACCGACCTTATGATTTATTTTCCAATTAATGGATTGATTATAAAGGTCGGTTTTTTTATTACAGACTGGACACTTTTTTCTAATGCAACGCTTAATTGGGATTTAAATAGTTCCAATTTATTCGTAAGAGTGCTTTATTTATATGAATTATGAAGGGTATTAGGCTTTGTTTATGAGATTGGCGTTATTTGTTGAACTGTTTGAGTCTCGCGAGGCATCAACAAATAGCCAATGAATAATACAAAGCCTTATATCCGTAATATTTGAGTATAAATAAAGTACTCTTTTGAATAATTTGACTTATAATTAAATACGATTTAATAAATCTGTAGCAATAAAAATGTCCGGTATTGAGCATGTGGCAAGAAATAGTTAATAATTAAAGTATAAAAGTCAAGTATAAGCTATAATTCAGAGCATAGAAAAATTAATATAAAAATTTTTAATGGCGCTTGTTTTAAAGCAGAACAGAGAAAATGTATTAGTAGATATAGGGTATTTAAATATGAATGATAATAAAGAATTAAGTAATCACGATTACCTACATGACATGATAAAAACTACCCAAAGACTGGTTGCTGGATTAGTTAATCCAATTTGCGGGATTAAGAGCCTGGAAAGTGATCATCTGTACATTTCCCCATATCTGGTGAAGCTATGGAATATTAATCTTGCAGTTAGCAAAAAAGTTTCCATTTGGCCTAACTACAGCTTATCCTCCACATATCGTGATGATCAGGAAATAATTAAAACCCGTGCGACAAAAAGCTTTCTTACCTTTAGCCATGTAAATAATAGTATCCTGCCGCTTTTATTTATTAAAACTCCGATTGTTAATCCAGCTACCAATGATGTAGTAGGCTTAATGTATCATGGTTATGAATATACCCATTTTGATTTATATACTCATATTTATGATTTGTTTACTCCCAAAACTTTACTGGGGCAGAATTTTCATGAGAGTAATATTAAATTAACCAATCGGCAGAAACAGGTGGTTTTCTTTTTTATGGCAAAATTAAGCAGTGAACAAATTGCCGAACAGCTATCCGTAATCAATCGCAAAACTATTACTAAAAGTACGGTGGATAGTATATTTAACCTGCAATTATATCTAAAATTCAATGTAGTTAGTCGGGTTCAGCTCTATAATAAACTGCTTCAGGCGGGTTACAGTAATTTTCTGCCCAAAGCACTAATTTATCCCTCAGTTACCGATGGTGATGCTTTAGTAATAATTTAAGTTTTTCTATAAATTTCTTTTGTTACATGATAGAAATTAACTTTTTGCATTTAGCCTTTATAGGTTGATAACTCATATAAAAAGAAATAAGCTTAATTGCACTTATCCTATGTTATTGCTTAATTTCTGAATTAATCAATCATAACCGTATCTGAATAAGCAATATCTACGGATCTTCACTTGATGGAGCCTCATTGGTTGTGTGCGTGAAATCGCCGTTTAGAATCTTAAAGAATGTTATTTGAACAAGAGTTTAAATTTTAAAAATATTAAAGTTTAACAGATTTAAATCAGGGTGTTAAGTTATGAATTTTGACGAAAAAGCAACTATATACGAAGAAATTTCAATTAGTCAAAAGATAGCCGCTGAACATTTACTATCAATGATGGATATAAGTTCAGATGATTCTATCCTAGATGTAGGATGTGGGACAGGCTATCTCACCGATCTAATTTATAAGAAAGCAAAAAATATCCAAGGAATTGATCTTTCCTCTCAGATGATTGAGCAGGCACAGCTATTAAGGCCACATATTCACTTTTCAGTATTTAATGCAGAGAAATTAGATGAATATGCTAAATATAATTGGATAGTAACAAATGCTGTTACATATTATTTCAAAGATCTACAAGGTACCCTTCGTAAATTTTATAATGCATTAAAAGAAAATGGAAGGTATGCTCTACAGGCCCAGACTACCGTTACTCCACAATTTACCAAAGCAATGACAGGGCTTTTAAATTGCCAGATTACCAGAGCTTATTTTGCTAACTTTAAGCTCTTGATAAATCATCTAAATATTAATGAATTCTTAGCCTTACTGATAAGTTTGGGCTTTACTATTCAAAAAGCAGAGATGATCAATTATAAAAGTAAGTTAACTGTAGATGACGCCTTTAGTGTATTTAAGTCAGGAACAGCAACCCCATTTTTAGATCCGGAAAATTACGGTCGTGAATTAAGTCTAGAGTATAAAAATTACTTTTGGGAAATAGTATATAACGGAATTAAAAATCAAGCTATAGATAATCTAATTACACTCGACATTCCAAGGTGTTTTATTATTGCCGAGAAAGACGGTGGAAATACTTGAGAATAAGCTGACTAATAGATTAAATTTCCTTGGTTTAAAAATAAGAATAACATATTTGATCTCTAAATTTTTCAATTGCAGAGCTTAAAATACAACATAATGTTTAAAGATTATGCTTGATTTATTAGGGAGGATGAGAACAAAAAGTTACCTAAAATTCTTTAGACCAATTTAGTCCACAAATAATAACAATCATTAACACGCTTTATCAAATACTAACAAATAACAGTTTTGTTATAACCTAGTTATTTCAATGGTTTCATGGGTAAAGTACTGATATTGCTGATGTTGAAAAAATGGAGTGGTGGGACCTACTGGATTTGAACCAGTGACCAACGGATTATGAGTCCGCTGCTCTGACCAACTGAGCTAAGATCCCTTTGACAAGGTAGTTATTATGCCATAACAAGAATCAATTTGCAATAATTCTCAGTAAATAAGCCAAGATCATTTTCGAACTTAAAATCGTTAGAGAAAATATTTTATTATAAAACAATAAGTAGTGGCTGTAGATCAATTTTATATTTTTTAATGTATGGTGAGTTAGATTATTATAAATACAAGCCATGACCTCATTTTATTATCTAGCAATTGCTAGTTTAAATACCTTAAATCTTGAGCTTGTGCTAAAATAAATACGATTATCAATATTACAAGAGGCTAAACATGAATAAATTGATAAAAGTATTAATCGTCGCGTCAGGTATAGTAATTTCATTTAGTTCTTTTGCAAATGCAAGTTCTAGTACTGAACTCAAAACATATAATGCTAAAACTTTACAAGCATATGATGGTAAAAACGGACATAGAGCCTATGTTGCACTTAATGGCTATGTATATGATGTAACTGAAGTACCTCAATGGCAGGGCGGACATCATTATAAAGGGATGGTGGCTGGAACTGATTTAACATCGAATATTGGACTTTCACCGCACGGAGCCGGGATAATCAATGATGTAGGCTTAAAGCCGGTAGGCGTCTATAAGAAATAGGCAACTTTTTGATATAAACATTAAGAGATATCACTTATCAATCAAATGCACAATAAATTTTTACTGGCAACCTACCAAAATTGTTGTCTTGTCAATTTTAACTTTTTCTAATATAATTACCTATATAAGATATAGTTTTCAAACAAAGGATTACACAATGAAAAAGTTATTAACATTTTTGTCTTTAATGTCAGGCATGGCATTAGCACAAACTTATAGCCCGGAATTTTTAAAAGTGCACAAGACTAGTATATCTGGCAATGTAGTCAAGTTAGGGTAAATTTGCTAGTTTAGATAACATTTAACCTGTATATGATATAATACAGGTTATTGATGGTGGAGCAATCGCTGCCACCATTTTTATTTGTAATAATAATTACAGGGTTGAGTTAATTTGATGGTAGCAACTAATAAGAGCGAATATAATTTAGTATGGTTAGACATGGAAATGACTGGTCTAAACCCAAATCTTAATGTGGTTTTAGAAGTAGCAGTTGTAATAACCGATAGTGAATTAAACGTTTTAGCTGAATCTCCCAGCTTTGCGATTTTGCAACCTGAAGAAGAGTTAGCTAAAATGGATAAATGGAATATTAATACCCATACTAATTCAGGATTACTTGCACGGATTAAAGAAGAAGGTGTTGAGCTTGCCAAAGCAGAGCAGGAAATTCTAAAATTAATTAAAAAATATGTTCCAAAAGGGAAATCTCCGCTATGCGGTAATACGATATACCAGGATCGAAAGTTTATAGTTAAATATATGCCGCAACTAGAAGAATTTTTACATTATCGTAATATTGATGTTAGCAGTATAAAAGAGTTGGCGCGCCGTTGGTATCCTAATGTTTTGGAAGGTTTTAAAAAGCATAATAAGCATGAGGCACTAGCTGATATACATGAGTCCATTGAAGAACTTAAGTATTACCGTGAGCATATCATGCAAGCTAAGCCACCAATTAGTGAGAGCAATTCCGAAACTGTTGGAGAAAAAGTATAATTTATCAGAAACATTCCAGGCAAATATTTGCCTGGTTTTTTTATTATTGAGGGTGATATATATGGCAAAGCGATTTTTGGACTGCCGGGCATCTGATTTTAAAGATATGTCAAAAAAAGAACTTTTATCCGCAATTCACGCCAGCGAGGGAAGGGTAATGGTTAGCGAAACGATAGGCGCGGTGCAGCCAGTTTTAATGACAATTACCAATGCTGAATTTGCAGCCGCTTTTGGCGCAGATATAATATTATTAAATTTATTTGATGTAAATAATCCATGTATAAATGGGCTTCCTGGGAATATTGAACCTGAAAATATTATTCATAAGCTAAAAGAATTAACCGGTAGATTGATCGGCTTGAATCTAGAGCCTGTTGATCCTAGTTATGGAAAATCGCAAGATTTAATCTGGGGAATGCAGCCAGGCAGGATAGCTACCATCGAAAATGCTAAAAAAGCCTTGATAATGGGAGTGAATATGCTGGTATTAACCGGTAACCCTGGTAATGGCGTATCTAATTTAGCTATAACCAACTCGTTAAAGGAAATAAGCCAAGCAGTTGGCAAAGAAATGGTATTGGTTGCCGGTAAAATGCATGCTAGCGGTATTTTAGGTGAAGCAGCGGCAAATATTATAACTAAGGAAGAAATTAATCAATTTGTTGATGCGGGCGCTGATATAATTTTATTACCTGCGCCAGGAACAGTGCCTGGAATAACACTTGAATATATCCGTGACTTAGTTAGTTATGCTCATAGCCTCGGTGTATTGACAATGACTGCTATTGGTACTTCCCAAGAAGGTGCGGATGAGTCAACAATTCGGCAAATTGCATTAATGTGTAAAATGACCGGGACAGATCTCCACCATATTGGCGATGCGGGCTATGTAGGAATGGCAATTCCTGAAAATATACTTGCCTACAGTATTGCAATTCGGGGTAAGCGGCATACCTACACTCGAATTGCTGCCTCTGTTAACCGCTAAATATGAAAAGGGCCTAATTCATAGGCCTTTGTTTTTAGAAACATGACAATCTTCAGCTTAGTTCACACCTTGTTCCAAATACATCCGGATAAAATTGCCATCAGTATCTTTTAAAGTATCAAAATATACCGGGTAGCTTAGCCATTTCCCGACTTTATATTCCGGAAGATAAGCATTTTGCAAGTTTTGCTCTTGTGGGTTAGCTGCTTTTTTCTCATCAGCAAAAGTCCGTAAATTCGGAGCAGCAATTCCATTTAAGTGAATAAAATAAGTTTTGGTAAAGTTCTCAGCTTGATATTGTTTGCTAACAATAATTTCCTGGCGCATTTTAATAAACTGATGAAGATTATAATATGCAAAGCTTACATATGCTACTAAGCCAATTGCGATAAATGCCAATAACAAACGATAGCCTTTAGGAACTTGTTTATTTACTGAAAGCTCGAATTTAGCTAAGATTAGTTTTGCTAAGATCAGATATAGAATTGTATCCATCAAAAGGATTATACGCCCTGATAATATGGCATAATAAGCAATTCCTACAAATGATAAGATATGAATATTTAATAAGATAAATAAAAAGGTAAGAAACTGGACAAAATCATTTGGTAACTTATTATGCTTTCTATATAGCCAAACTGATGTAAATACAATAATTATGGCAAATGCAACATGATAACCATAACGGAAAAATTGGACATAGGTCATGGCTATTTTAAGAAGTATGCCAGTATTTACTTGCGTCGGATCAATTTGGGTTGCCAACCGGGCATAATTGCCTGGAGCTAAGATTAAAATAATGCCGCTAGCTAAGACTCCAAATAGAAAAACAAAATATTTTAGCTGCCATAATTGGCGAAAGTCTTTTTTGAAGATATACCAGACGATAAGCGTAGTTAAATATATGTCAGCGATGGCAGCAATAAAAACTTCATTATATGCACCCAGAAATAGTCCGGCAAGCAAAAAGCCGAATAAATCCAAAAATGACGATTTTAAATTATTATTGATGCTTAAATAAAAGCGCCAAAAGACAAATAGGAATAGGCAAAATCCCCACGCGTATTGTATCGCCACAGTTTTCCACATGAAATCTTGCGGAAACCAGCTAGTTGCAATAAAGAAACCGACGAAAGAGACAGCGACATAAGTTAACTGCTGCCATGTATAGTTTTTGATAAACAGCATTTTGGCAAGCAGATTGATAATACCTAGTAAAACTAACGAGTTAATAATGTTGGCTATTACTAAAGTATACCTAATTGCATGCTCGCCCAAGAATAAAAATTCGAGAGTATCGGCACTAAAGCGTGCAGACCAATTGAAATATCGTATTTTTATTGCTTCAAGGAAAATTCCATTATGGATTACATTCGAGAAAGAATAGTCATAATCATCAGCTGTTAATGGTTGCCAATGATTCCAAATAAAGAATATCGAAAATAATAAACAATTGAGTAGCAATATTTTATTAATCTTTTTGTTATCAGCCATAAGCGGTTACCTTGTAATTTTAATAACAATACCTGTTATATTTTAGATTAGAGAACTAAGTTGCAGGTTGAATCTCTTTACCGAAGCCTTTTATCATTGTAATTGATGATTACGCACTAGCACCAATTTTTTTGGCAAAATAATAAGATTTATTAAAATGGTTAATTGATTTATGCGAATTATGGAGCTTATTAGATTTTGTTTACGAGTTTGCAAAATTTGTTGATTTGTTTGAGTGAAGCGAGTTTATCAACAAATAGCAAACGAGTTATACAAAATCTTATATGCGGAAGACTTGAGCAATAAATTAATTAACTTTTTAATAAATTAGAAAGTCTGCTTTAAATTTTATTTTCGAGCGTATCATAATATTTTAATTGAGAAAATCATAAGTTTAATAATTAATTTAAATTCCAATATCTCAGAAATAGGTTGTCCGGTATTGGGATTTAAGAAATCTAATCAGACGTTATTATACTATAATTATATTTTTCAAATAGCTACCGTAAATTAGCAATAATTAATCTATCCAGATCAAAGTCGCAAAGCGGCCAGTGTTTGGGTTTTCCCGGTAGGAAAAGAACCAGTGAACATTACATTTGGTACAAATATCCGGGTTAGTAATATTTGCACTATCAAGGCCTAACTTACGCAATTGGTATGCAGCAATTTGGCGCAAATCGGCATGATATTTATCTGGTGATTTACCTGGAATAAAATAGTCACTAACTGTTGGGTCGATTTTTAAAAATTCATCCCGTACTTCGCCACCGATTTCAAAACATTTTTGGCAAATTGCCGGGCCAATGAAAGCAAGTATGTTTTTAGCCGTAGGGTTGCCTAGAGCAATAATTGTTTTTTCAATTATCTGGCTATTTAGTCCACGCCAGCCGGCATGGATTGCTGCTACAAAGTCACCTTGTGTGCTTGTGAGTAATATAGGTAAGCAATCGGCTGTCATTACTACAGCAACTTGATTTTTTTGCCTAGTAATACTTGCATCAGCATCAAGACTGCACCCCTGCAAATGGCTATCCTGATTAATAACTACTGAACCATGAATTTGGTTAAGCCAAAATGGTTCTTTGGGTAACAGATTCCTTAATTTAATCCGACAGGCTAAAACTTTTTGCGGGTCATCGTTAACATGTTTTGCTAAATTAAAATTATTTACGGACGTCGTAATACAGGTGTGTACGTTTGCCGGCGCTTGCCATGGGGCTTGAAAGTAAACTTGGTTATTCGTTATCGTAGGCATATATTACTTCCCAACTATCATCTTCATCTTCTTCAAAAGATTCATAAGCCAAATCTTCATTAAATGTCAGTGCTTTTAATAAATTACGCATATCTTCGCTTAATCTGGTTTTAAAGTTCATTTTTTCATGGCTAGCGGGGTGGATGAATGATAGCTTAATTGCGTGAAGTGCCTGACGGCTTAATTCATTAATAGCCGCGACCACTTCTGGTTCATAATTAATTTTTTTGCTGCCATATACCGGGTCCCCGATTAAAGGGTGGCCAATGTCTTTAAAATGGACACGAATTTGGTGGGTTCGCCCAGTTTCCAGTTTGCATTCGACGTAGCTCATTTTCTCAAAAAATTTCAATACGCGGTAACGGGTTATTGCCTCTTTGCCGCCATGTTCCAAAGTTGCCATTTTAATCCGGTTGTGTGGATCACGAGCAATATTCTTATTGATGATACCTTCTTTAAAAGGGTGGCCTTCGACTATTGCCCGGTAAATCCGGCTAACGCTTCTTTGCTGAAGCTGCTCAACGAGGTTGATTTGCGCCAAGAGACTTCTTGCTACCACCATTAAGCCGGTGGTGTCTTTGTCTAGGCGATGAACTATTCCAGCACGAGGAATATTTTTTAATTCAGGATAATGATAAAGTAAGCCATTTAGCAAAGTGCCGGTCCAGTTGCCATTACCAGGATGAACTGTAAGCCCAGCTGGTTTATTTAAAACAATTACATGTTCATCTTCGAAAATAATATCTAACGGAATATTTTCGGGGCTAAATGCATGAGCCTCTTCACTAAATGGCGGTGTAATAATGACTTCTTCACCACCTATAATTTTATCCTTGGGTTTTGCTGCCTTTTGGTTAATTAGGATGTGTCCATCCTTGAGCCAATTTGTTAATTTGCTTCGAGATAAATCTGATATAATCTCGGCTAATGCGACGTCTGTACGTATGCCAATATAGTCATCTGGTATCTTGAAAACAATAGTGTCATTTTCAGAATTATCAGCTAAAGTAATTTTAAAATTCGGTTCAATGGACAAAGTCATAATGTTGCGCTCTTTGCTTAAATATGTAATACCGGTTATTGTAACACTTTTTATCGTCTCTTGTTCTTCTGACAATCTTGACCCAGTGCGTCAAGAAACTAAGGGTTGGTCGGTTGAGAAACTATATAAAGAGGCTAGTTCAGAATTAGCCAAGCATAATTGGAATCGCTCGATAAAACTCTATCAAGTACTTGAGGCTACTTATCCTTATGGTACTTATGCCCAGCAGGGTATGCTTGACTTGGCTTATGCATATTATAATAGTGATACACCTGAACTTGCAATACCTGAAATTGATCTTTTTATCAAAACGTATCCTACTAACCAAAATATGGATTATGCCTTATATCTTAAAGGATATATCAATTATTATAATGATAATGGACTAATGTCTCGTTTTAGCCATCAGGATTTAAGTGAACGGGATCCTAAAGGACTAAGAGATGCTTATGCCGCTTTCGCGGAAGTGGTAAATAAATATCCAAATTCCAAATATGCAGCCGACTCGCGAGATAAAATGAATCGTTTGGTGAATGCTCTTGCCCGTGGTGAATTATTTAGGTCTCAACATTATATGCAAATTAAAGCATATATGGCAGCAATCAACCGGGCCCAATTATTAATCAAAAATTACCCATATACCGAATATGTTGAAGAAGCGCTAGCCATTCAGGTGGTTGCGTATAAAGAGTTGGGAGAGATTACTTTAAGCAAACAGACGCAACAGGTGCTAGTAATGAATTTTCCAAAAAGTGAGTATGTAAACCATTATTGGGAATATAAAGGAATGCCATGGTACGCATTTTGGCGTAGTTAACATAGTGATGATGGATAGTATTTGTAAAAATATGATTTTGGCCTAGTCTAAGACTGGATCGAGCATGAATAATTATAATAGGAATTGGCTTGTGCCAATCAGAATGTTTTTATCAGGAGTGATTAGTATAAATGAATAGTAAAGTTGCCTCGTGGTTAATAGGTTTATTGCTATCAGTACTGGCAATAGTACCTTTCGCAATTCCATACGCGTATTTCCCTATATCGAAGTTTTACGCTGAATCAACTAGTTTAATCGTGGGTACCTTGCTTTTTTCAGTGGTGCTGTTCATAAAAAAAGAGCTAAAGTTTTCACCAGTTGCAATCGCCTCATTTGCTTTTGCTGTTTTTATGTTAATACAGCCATTATTTGTCCAAATCAATTTTCTTGGTAATAACCGTTATGTTGCCATGTTATTTGTAATTGTTGGGTTAACTGCCGTTGCGATTACAACGTTGGTTGATGGCGATGATGAAATGCGCAATAAAATTCTAAATATACTTTGCTGGTCATTGGTTATCTCTGTCACCATCCAATCCATTTTAGCATATTTACAATATACAGGTAAGGCTAATAACTTTTCTGATTGGATCTTAGTATCTCCGGATAACATTAATGATGGTTCAAATATATTTGGGAATATTGGCCAACCAAATCAGTTTACTGATTTTGTATCAATTGGAGTAATTGCCCTTTGCTATTTATTTTTTGTCGGGCAAATTAACCTGATAGTATTTATTGCCTATGCCATATTATTTTCTCTAGCAATTACGTTTACTGCTCGCCGTGGAGTGCTATTATATTTTGTGATTATCACGTTCGTGGGCCTATGGAAATGGTTTGCTAATCGCAAAGATGCAACTAATGCGCCAAGTTATAAAAAAGTATTTTTAGTTGTATTCTCGTTCTTTGTCGGTTTAATTTTAGTTGAGATATTATTTCCAAAAGTCACTTCACTATTTGCTGCTAGCCATGCTACTTCCAATTTAACGGGAATAGAGCGCTTATCGCCAGATGCAATCGGTCAAAGTACCTACCGTCGTTTTTATGAGTGGTATAAAGCAATAATATTATTTATTAATCATCCGCTATTCGGTATTGGTTGGTACCAATACCCACGCGATGGAATCTATATAATGATGACTGAAAGGTTTATGTATATTCCAGAAAATATGAAACTTTATACCCATTGTCACAATAGTTTATTTAACATTATGGCAGAAACTGGTATTATTGGTACTTTTATTACTATTATATATGGAATAGGTTATTCAATTTATTTATTGCTTAGAAAAGTTAATACTACTCAAAGTTTATTTGTGGTTTTATTATGTATTCCAATCCTGACACACAGCTTTTTAGAATACCCATTGTGGTACGCTTATTTTCTTGTGCTGTTAGTTATTTTCTTGGCTTTTGCACCAAGCAAATATACCCTTAACTTAAATACTATTACTAAAGCCGCAGGTGGAATAATAATATTAGCTTTATTGGCACTTGCTTATAATGCATATCAAGTAAATAACCAACTTATGTATTACACGCAAACTCCTACTGATTATGATGATTATGTGGCTAATATTAAAGGTATGGAAGATTTAATTGATAATAACAGTATGTGGGCGTTACCTGCAATGATGGTACTTGATAATTATGTTATGCCAGGTTCGCAAGCGACAAGTGCGGCAATGTCGGCTGCTGATCAATTAAAATATATCGATAAATTAGCAAATGATTTGCCATATCCAGGCTCGTTATTAAAACAAATTGTGATACATAAAATGGTAGGGGATAATGATGGTGCTAACCGCTATGCTAATATCCTGGTTCATGCATATCCATATTATCAACAACAATTTATTCAGCAATTTAGCTCAAATCCTGGCTTTGCTGATATTGTTAATACATTACAAAGTTTTCACTATCAAGATAAATCAGAATTAAGTAAAATTTTAGATAAGGTTAAATAATATGCTAGAAATGAATAATTTAGTGCCGGTAGTTGTAGAACAAAGTGCTCGTGGTGAACGTTCATTTGATATATATTCTCGGCTATTACGCGAAAGAATCATATTTTTAGTTGGTGAAGTAAATGATCAGACGGCTAATCTGGTTGTTGCCCAAATGCTATTTTTAGAAGCCGAAAACCCGGATAAAGATATTCATTTTTATATCAATTCACCAGGTGGATCGGTAACCGCTGGCTTATCAATATACGATACCATGAAATTTATAAAATGTGACGTAAACACATACTGTATCGGCCAAGCTTGCAGCATGGGAGCTTTCTTATTATCTTCTGGCACAAAAGGCAAACGTTATTCTATGCCAAATTCGCGGATAATGATTCACCAACCTTTAGGTGGCTTCCAGGGGCAAGCGTCTGATATTCAAATTCATGCTAATAATATTTTATTTATGAAAAAAAGATTAAACCAAATGCTAGCTGAGCATACTGGAAAATCTATAGAGCAAGTTGAGCTTGATACTGATCGCGATAACTTTATGACAAGTGAAGAGTCATTGGCTTATGGCTTAATAGATAAAGTGTTACAAAATAGAAAAGAAATCGAAGCTTCAGTTTAAAGGGATAACTATGTCAAAAAAATGTTCATTTTGCGGTAAGGTAGAAGAACAGATTAAACACCTTATTGCCGGTCAGCAAGGTTATATTTGTGATGAATGTATCAAAAATTGTAGTGAGTTATTAAAATCAGCTCCTGATGCGAAAGATGTTAATAATCAGCATGAAGTAGTTGAAGTCGCTAAACCGATTCCAACGCCACGAGAAATAAAAGCTGAGCTTGACAAATATGTTATTGGCCAGGAACAAGCTAAAAAAATTCTCTCGGTTGCTGTTTATAATCATTTTCACCGCGTACGGGATAATAGTTCGGATGAAGTTGAATTATCTAAAAGTAATATATTGCTAATTGGCCCGACTGGTTCAGGTAAGACACTTCTGGCGCAGACATTAGCGCGGATGTTAGACGTTCCTTTCGCTATTGCTGATGCGACGACTTTAACCGAAGCAGGTTATGTTGGCGATGATGTTGAGAATGTGCTAACTCGATTATTGCAAAATTGTGATTATGATATTGAAAAAGCTAAACATGGCATAATTTATATAGATGAAATTGATAAAATTTCGCGTAGAAGTGAAAATCCTTCAATTACCAGGGATGTCTCTGGTGAAGGCGTACAGCAGGCACTCTTGAAACTCATTGAAGGAACGGTTTCAAATGTACCTCCGCAAGGCGGACGTAAACATCCCGGGAAAGAAACTATCCAATTAGATACAACTGATATATTATTTATTTGCGGCGGAGCATTTGATGGCTTGGAAAAAATTATCCAGATGCGAAGCGAGAAATCGGGAATTGGCTTTGGTGCGCAAGTCGCAAGTAAAAACGGGTCTGCTTCAAAAGATATATATTTAAAAGATACTGAACCCGGGGATTTAGTCAAATTTGGCTTGATTCCGGAGTTTATCGGCAGGCTACCTGTTCATGCTATTTTAAAAGAGCTTGATGAAGAGGCATTAGTGCAAATTTTGACTGAGCCAAAAAATGCCTTAGTTAAACAATATCAAAAAATCTTTGGCATTCATAACGTTAGCCTTGAATTTACGCCTGAAGCTGTTTCAGCTATTGCTAAAAAAGCATTAGCTCGTAAAACGGGTGCCCGGGGCCTTCGTTCAATTATGGAAAATCTGCTTCTTGACCGAATGTATGAATTGCCTGAAATCAATTCAGATAAGGTTGTGATTACAAAAGAGATGGTTGAATAGAGTTATAGCATAATCCAATTTCTGATGGCCATTAGTAGTGTTAAGGAGTACCAGGTGTTAGAATTTAAAGATTTAGAAGATATAAATATCAGTAACGAATACATCACCATTCGTCGTTACCAGGATTCTGATTTTACAGAATTAAATGCTTGCTTTGATCCTGAATTCTTTACCTGGTTTTTTGTTAATTATGCTAATTGCCAAGAATTTGTTGCAGAAAAATTAGCTGAGTATGCCAAAAAGAATTTGGTTATGCTAGTAATCATTGATAATTCAACTAATAAAGTTATCGGCACTAGTTGCCTTTATGAAATTAGCTTACGCCATCGGCGCCTTGAAATGGGATCTAGCTGGCTTGCTAAGAGTTATCAGGGTAGTGCAATTAACTCGATGGCTAAATACCTGCTAATTGATTATTTGTTAACTAAGTTGAAATTCCATCGTATACAATGGAAGACAGATGCATTGAATGAAAAATCTAAAATGGCAATGGCCAAACTCGGATTCGTTCCTGAGGGAACCTTGCGCCGCCACGCAATAACCTATAACGGCCGGGTTCGCGACTCACTAGTCTTTGCCGTGACAGATCAAGACTGGCCGCAAGTGTCAAAGATAATTCTGTCAAGAGTTAATCAGAAATTAAGCATAAGATAATTTGCAACCGAATGGTTGCATTTTTTATTTGTTTTAGCCTGTCTTGTTAATTCAGCTAGCGTTTTTGGAAATAGGTTCTTTAAGCGGATATAATTTTTTGCTTTCTTCCCAAGCGATTAAAACAATCAGTGCGACGGCATCTCCGATTAGGGAATTAATTACCTTGAGGTGTAAATAGGGGTAAGCAAAGTTTTTTAAGGCGACCGAAAAACAGACTATTGAAAAAAGAAAAACTATTGATGATGCAATTTGCTTATTTAGGCTTGGGTTTGTCTTAAGTTCAAAGGATAATACCAACGCCAGGATAAGGCTTAGCCATAGGCAAAAAATTGCAGCTTCAGAACTTGTACCTAGTAAAATTACTAATGCAACGGCCAGGGGCCAGCCAACAAGACTGCCTATTGTAACTCCTTTAATAACTCTTAAACTAGCGCTTTTATCATCACGCAATAACGCTGAAACTGCCGTAACAACAGCCCAGTTTGGGCGAATATCATGAAAATTAGCACAAATAGCATATAATAATCCTGCCGTGATAGAGCCGCGAATTGCTAAGCGAACCTGTGGCTTATTTATATTGAACCATTCACTAAGGCTTATGTTTTTAATTTCGATGAAACTTGGCTCGGTCAAATGCTCTTCATTATTTTTAAAGATTATAAAACACAAATTAAGAATTATTTGTGCTTCGAAATAACCAATAATGGTTGCAAGGATTTTATATTTAAACGGAAAAGTTATAAAAGTTGTGCCAATTAGTAATGCCTGTACATAGGTCCATATATTAATGCTCTTTTCATAGCCGCATTCTTTTAATATATAAAAACAATATGTGAAAATAAATATAAGGCCAAAATACAAGAAGTCATTTTCACCAATAATAAGCGAAACGAGATAAAATCCCATTACCACCATAAAATGATTAAAGATATTCTGATCAAAGAATTTCGGGCTTTTTGCAATATGAACGCCCAAAAAGCACTGACATGCAAATTGAATCCAGATAAACATATAGTTTTGAGTACAGCCAAAAGCTGCAATATTTATTATAAAGGTTAACCCTTGAGCAGTAATATTGGCACGATACTGAGCTTTAACGAGCAGAAATTTTACAATGTTCATATAATTTATCAATAATCTTAATAATTTTCCAAATTCATTTCTAGTCTTAATTTTATCATTAATCGATATTAATGCTAAAGTTAGAATTAGAAAATAGTAATCTAGTAGTCAATACCGGACATTTTTATCGCTACAGATTTAGTAAAGTGTGTTTTATTAAAAGTCAATTTATGTTTAAATCCCAATTAAGCGTAGCTTTAGAAAAAAGTGTCCGGTATTGATGGAGTTTAGCACTGCCTAACCTCAATTTAAATTTATTACGTAAATTTTTGTTTGAAACTTATTACATTATTCAGCAATTTTTTTGTTAAAACTCTTAACCCCAATTATAGAAATATTTTGTGGAAATTATAGCTATGCAACAGAAGGAGAAGTCTTGTGATTAAAAGCCTGCCATCTACTCAAAAGAAGATCCAATTAAACAATCCATTCGCTAGTTTAGCCCTACACAAAGGCGGGTCACAAACTGAAAAAACTAATTCTAAATTTTGTTCTCATAAGCAGGCAGACACTAAAATGCTACCACCGAAGCCAGGATTTGAAAGTGATTTTGCTACTTTGCAGCAGCTAATTCCAAACGGTCAAAATAAAGCCCACCAGGAAAAAATATTAGACACTGCCTTAAAATTAATGAAATTGTACCCAAAGCATGGATTAAATGTTTTTAATTTAGTAGTTACAGTAACTGCTAAAAGGCCTGAATTATATAACTCTTTAATGGATTGCTATTTACTAACAGGTAAGTTACAGGACGCAATCTCGTTATTTAAACAGTTTAAGCGAAAAAAAATTAAACCTAATGAAGATACCTTCAATATTTTGATTCATATTTACTGTAAACTTAATGATATTACTAGCTTAAATAGTCTAACCTCATTAATGAAAAGTAACAAAATCGAGCCTAGCACATCAACTTATACCATTTTAGTTAGAGCATATTCTAGCTTGGGTCTAGTTGATGAAGTCTCCAAAATTCTTGATCTAGTGAAAAGTTCTGATAGCCTTCTAGCTGATAATAGATTTTATACGGCTATTTTTGATGCCTATGGCCAAAGCGGTGATTGGGCTATAGTAATAAACGTATTTAATCACTTGAAGCAGTCAGATAGCGACATTGATGTTAATACTTACAATTCGATTATGAACGCTAGTATATTGTGCAATCAACCGAAAGCAGCTATGCAATTGTTTGACATCTATTTACGGCAAAATGACTTTGGTGATGAGAATTCCTACGTTTTGTATATGCGTGCAGCAATAATGGCCAAAACACCACAAAAGGCAATTAAATTTTATGATGAAATCCAGAAGCAGGGAAAAAGTTTTACTATCAATATTTCACAATATAATCTGTTAATGTATGCATATAGCAAGCTAAATGATTATAAAATGGTCTTGCAATTATTTGAATCTTTACCAAGTGATTTAAAGGCGGATGAACTTACTTACACTACAGTATTAAATGCCTTTATTAAATCAGGTCAGCCACAACAGGCAATTGATTTTTTTTACACTACAATTTGTGGAGAGCAGTTTAAGCCAACGGCGCCAATTTATAAAAAATTGATAAAAGCAATGTGTAACAATAACCAACTTGACTCAGCGCGCTTAGTCTTAAATCAGATGTCTAACGAAGGAATAAAGCCAGATGAACTTTGTTATAATGCATTAATAGATGGCTATATGCAAGAAGGGCAGATAGAAAGTGCTTTAGCTATTTTAGATTTAGCAGTTCATGACGGTTGTTTCCATCCTCATCTGGGATACAGCCAAACTGAAAATCTAATTAATTTCAATAATACATCAAAATATACTACGTCATCTTTAACGTCAGTAAATTCAACCAGAGATATACCCCCCTTAGCTGCTAAATTAATTCTATATTTTCATCTTAAAAATAACCACATAAGAGCAAATACCGAATTAATTATTGGATATAAGAATGATTTCCTGCTGTGGACAACTGTAACTGATTTATTGACTAATTTTAAAATTGACTATGAAATAAAAATTGATGATCCAGGTAGTATATTGATAACATCAACCAATATACCTGATGAAAAAATATTATATTCTTTACCCTCCAAATCAACAATCAGTTCAATTGATGCTAGTAATATAGTTGAAGATATAAAAGAAGATGAGAAAGATATTACTATTAGTAGTCAGTTGTTAGTAGAGCCATCATGTGCTAATTCTAGCTATCTAAAAGATTTACGCGGATTTCTCGATAATTATGAACCACAAACGGTAATTAACTGGGTCAAAAGTAATTTCGATTACCGTAATATTACAAATTTGGAAGTATTAGGTGTTTTTGTCGAAGCATACTTTATCCTTGAGAATTATGAAGAGGTAGTTAAGTTATATAATGAACAGGTAAAAATACTCGAAGATTGGTTTACCGTACAATCTAATTTTCCGCTTAACCGCGTTTTAGAAATAGTGATTCGTGCTTATCTTAAAATAGAGAAGCCACGACTAGCATTGCCAATCTACGATAATTTAATTCTCAAAGGGTATCAGATAGACACCAAGATAGTAAGGCTGCTAATGGAGGCTTTTTTAGCGGCTAAGGAGCCGCAGACAGTGATTGATATATTTAAACGGTTACCCCACAAAGTTGGGCGCGAAACTAGTATCTATATAACATTAGTTAATGCTTATATCGCTGCAGAGGAGTATCGGGAAGTAATTAAAATCTGGGATAATATGCTATTCAATTTAAAATTAGCTCCAGATAAAGAGATCTGCATAGCTGGGATAATTGCTGCTATTTATTGTGATGACTTACCTACGCTCGGGCAAATAATTAGAGAAATGAGAAACAGTAAAATGTTGATTGATATGGAATTCTATCTTGGCTTAATTAATAGGTTTAAAGAGGTAAATGTCCAAAAAAAGCTTGAAATTTTATATTTTAAAATTGCAAATGTTGGAAATGATGAGTTTACTATTTTGTATTCCTTACTCTTGGCTGCCTTTATCCAACTTAATAAAGCTCAAGCAGTGATAGATCAATATGCGCAAATGTCAACAATTGGAGTTAATCCAAATTTAACTGTCTATTATTTGTTATTTAAAGCTTACCTTTCAACCAATCAGCCCAAATTAGCTTTTGCAACGTATAGCAAATTGCCTAATGAAATTGCGACTAATATGCTAATAGTAATTTCTATGATAAAAATTTGCCTAAAAGACGGGGAGATAAATAGTATACCGCGTTTTATGGCCATGTTAACTGACTCTAATCAATTAATGAATGTTACAACTACCAATTTGTTAATAAAAATGTATTATAGTAACATAGGCAATTTAGAAAAAGCTATTGAGCAGCTTGAATTAGGAATTAAAAAGGGATATTATCAGGCTACCCTTGGCTACAATCCAGGAGAGAGGCGATTAAGTCTAATTGCAGACGATCTTTATCACTGGCAAGACAAGAATGAAAATGTAAAACCCTATGTGCCTGCCTTTCTGGCAATGTTAATTATTGAATATCACCATAAGCTTAATAGATTAAGAAAAGGGGCCAAAATAGCTTTTAATACAACTTTTCCTAAGTATCGGGAAAGGCTGGAGATAGCCCTAAAAAAGTGTAATCTTCATTATAAAATAGTTGAGCAAGATAATGCGGCGTGTATAGAAATTTGCTGAAATTATTTCGATTAAAAGGCGTCACTTTTGCTGTGTTTAGATAAATATGGCCTTCAAAAATAAAAAATTTTCCGAAATATTTATTGGCAATTATCAATTAGCTTGCATTTTGTAAGGTTTACATGCTATAATAACAAATATAAAATAAAAAACTAGTGAGCCTCTAAAGGCTCACTTTTTTGTTAGGTTGGAAATGAAGTTAAATAGTATTTTGGAACAAACGATACCCGGTCTTGGGTTTGAACTTGTTGATGTAGAAATAACTCCAGGGAAAATAATCCGGGTTTATATAGATAAAGAAGGCGGCGTAACGGTTGAAGATTGTGCAGAAGTGTCTAACCATTTAAGCCGGGTATTTTTGGTTGAAGAAATTGATTATAACCGGTTGGAGGTTTCTTCGCCTGGCTTAGAACGCCCACTAAAAAAATTAACTGATTATGCAAGATTTATTGGTCGGCTTGCAAAGATTAAAACTTATGAACTAATTGATAATCAAAAAGTATTTGAAGGCAGGATTCTTGGGGTCGAAGGTGAAATAATTAGCCTGGAACTACCAAATGAACAGGTGTTTAAAGTGGATTTTGCCGGTATTAGTCGTGCGCGGCTAATATTTGAACCGAAAAAGAAATAATTAAGAGGGAATTACTAATGAGTAAAGAAGTATTAATGCTAGTTGACGTGCTTGCAAAAGAGAAGAATCTAGATAAAGAAGTTGTCTTTGAGAGCTTGGAAAAAGCTTTAGCATTTGCAACCAAGCGTAGTTTCGATGGCGAGTTCCCTGAAATTGATGTTATCATCGATCGTAATACTGGAAAATATAAAACGATCCGTAAATGGAATGTAGTAACTGATGTTGATTTTTATGATGATGATAAAGAACTATCATTATCTGATGCGACAGAAAAATATGGCAATGATGTCCATGTCGGCGATGTGATTGAAGAAGAGCTTGAAAATATTGACTTAGGCCGTGTTTCTGCGCAAACCGCACGAAATATCATAGCACAAAAAATTAAAGATGCAGAACGCGATCAAGTTTTAACTGAGTACTTGTCCCGCAATAATGGCATTATAGTTGGTAAAGTTCGTAAATTTGAGCGTGGCAACGTTGTGGTAGATTGCGGCAAGGTTGAAGCAATTATAATGAAACCAGATTTGATTTCCAAAGAGGTTTTAAAGCCTGGCGATGTGGTAAAAGGATTCTTTGATAAGGAGAAGCCGGTTATTAAAAATGGGCGTTTATGTATTTCGCGTTCAAGTAACGGTTTTTTAGCTAAACTACTTGAGAATAATGTGCCGGAAATTGCAAGTGGAAGGATTGAGGTTAAATCAATTGCCCGTGATGCTGGTAACCGCGCTAAAGTTGCAGTTGCAACCAATGATTCACGAATTGACGCCAAAGGCGCATGTATTGGCTTTAGAAACCAACGGATTGATGGAGTAACTAAAGAACTGTTTGGTGAGAAAGTTGATATTATTGAGTATAATGAAGATCTGGCGCAATATGCATTAAATGCGTTGGCTCCCGCTGAAATTGACAGTATAGTTGTTGATGAAGAAAAACGGACCATTGACGTAATTGTTGAAGATGATAAACTTGGTTCAGCAATTGGCCCAGATGGCATAAATGTTCGTTTGGCAAGCCGCTTAATCAATTGTACTATCAATATTTATGGTAAAACTGAAGCAAAAGATAAAAAGCAGCATGAGCGTGCTGATTTAATTAAAATGTTTAATGATGCATTAGATGTTGATGACGACATCTCGGAGCTTTTGGTTGATAATGGATTTACTTCGCTTGAAGAAGTAGCGTATGTTGATGTTTCAGATTTGCTAGTTATTGAAGACTTTGATGAAGATGTCGCTAAAGAGTTACAAACCAGGGCTAAAAATAAGCTTCTATCAAAAACTATCCGTTTTAAAGATAAAATGGATAAATTAGCAGTGGAATTAGCAAGTGTTGTGAAATTCTCACAAGATGTATTATTGCAGCTTGTAGAACATGATGTTTTATCAATTGCAGACTTTGCTGATTTAGCCGGTGATGAACTAATGGATATGATCAGTATTGATTTAGATACTGCAAATAAATTAATTTTAAAAGCTCGTGAAGTCTGCGGCTATTTTCAAGAATAAGGAAAAAATATGACCATTAAAGAATTTGCTCTTGAACTTAATATAGCCCCGGCCGAGTTGTTAAGTAAGTTTGCCGAGGCCGGAATTAATAAATCAGCTAACGATGTTGTATCAGCTGAAGATAAAGTTAAACTTTTAGAGTATTTAAGCGGTTCTAGCGAAGCTAAACCTAAAAAATTATCTTTAGGTAAAAAGAAAGAGTCTTCAGTAGAAACAGCTACAGAAGAAGTCGCTTCAAACTCTAACCATCAGATCAAAGTTGAGATTAAACGTAAAAAAGTTATCCATAAAAACTTTGTAGACGAGGAAAGTGAAATAGCCAGTGCAACTGAAGTAACTGAGCATGGGAAAGCTGACGAAGCTACTACAGCTGAAATTAAAGCTGATGAAACCATTGCTAGTGTTAATGGCGGTAGTGAGAATATTATTCAAAGCGAACCAGTCAGTATAGTTTTAAATGCTAGCCATGAAGAAGATCCAATCCTATTGCAAGATGCTGCAGATGACATTGCGCATGCAAAAGATCATGCTTCAAAGAAAGACAAAGCTATTATCTTAGAAGATGCTGATTCTAAGAAGGGTCCTAAAGCACTCGCTACTAAAGCAGTCAAAAAGCCAAATAAAATGAAAGTAATTGGTAAGCAAGACTCAAGCCTGGATGATGGAGTTTTAGATGATGAGTTTTCCGATATCGATGCAGTGATTGAAACTGCAGTAATTGAAGAGGAAAAACCAAATACCCATAAACCTCATGCTAAAAAGCCTGAGCATAAAACCAAAGCTCCGGTTAAAATGCCAAAAATCCAGGAGTTTCAGAAGCCGATTAAACCACAAGTCTTGGAAGTTGCAATACCAGAAGCCATTACAGTTGCTGACCTTGCACATAAAATTTCGGTGAAAGCTTCCGAAGTTGTTAAGAAGCTAATGAAGATGGGTATGATGGTAACTATTAACCAATCAATAGATCAAGATACTGCAATTATCGTGGTTGAAGAGTTTGGTCACACCGCAATTGCGGCTCAGAATAATGACCCTGAAAGCTTCTTAGATGAAATCATTACCCACTCTGAAGTTGATTTAAAACCGCGCGCACCTGTTGTTACGGTAATGGGGCATGTGGATCATGGTAAAACATCATTACTCGATTATATCCGTAAAGCTAAAGTAGCAGCCGGTGAAGCTGGGGGAATTACTCAGCATATCGGTGCTTACCATGTGGAAACTGAAAATGGTATGATTACCTTTTTGGATACTCCTGGGCATGAAGCATTTACTGCCTTACGTGCCCGTGGTGCCCAATTAACCGATATCGTTATTTTAGTAGTTGCTGCAGATGATGGCATAATGCCGCAAACGATAGAAGCGATAAATCACTCTAAATCAGCCGGCGTACCAATTGTTGTTGCGATTAACAAAATGGATAAGCAAGGTGCCAATCCTGAAAAAATTAAACAGGAATTGACCAGCTACGAAATAGTCGCTGAAGATTGGGGTGGTGATGTAATGTGTGTTCCGGTTTCAGCCAAGACCGGTGACGGAATTGATGATTTGCTTCAAGCTGTATTATTACAAGCAGAAGTATTGGAGTTGACTGCAACTGTTGATGCACCTGCTAAAGCGGTGGTAATTGAGTCAAAACTAGATAAAGGCCGTGGTTCTGTTGTAACTGTGCTAGTGCAATCTGGAACGCTGCATAAAGGGGATATCGTGCTAGCTGGTACCAGCTATGGTAAAGTTCGTGCCATGATAGATGAGCGAGGTAAGCCGGTTGAGAGCGCAGGTCCATCAATTCCAGTAGAAATTCTTGGTCTAGCCGAAGTTCCAAATGCGGGCGATGACTTGATCGTAGTTAAAGATGAGCGTAAAGCTCGTGAAATCGCAACATTCCGCGAAGAGAAAATCCGCAATGAGCGGTTAGCTCGTCAACAGGCAGCTAAACTTGAAAACTTGTTTGCTGCGGGTGGCGGCGAAGTTAAGTCATTAAATATTATCATTAAATCAGATGTGCAAGGTTCATACGAAGCATTAACCCATTCATTACAACGACTTTCTAATGAGGAAGTACAAGTTCAGGTGGTGCATGCTGCCGTTGGTGGAATTAATGAATCAGATATCAATTTGGCAATTGCTTCAAATGCGATTGTGGTTGGTTTTAATACCCGTGCTGACAATAACGCTAAAAAATTAGCTGAAAATAATAATATTGAAATTCGTTATTACAATATTATTTATGAAGTAATTGATGATGTAAAAGCAGCTTTATCAGGTTTATTATCTCCAGAACAACGTGAGGTAATTACCGGCAATATCCAGATTCGTCAAGTATTTACCTTTGGTAAACTGGTAATTGGTGGTTGCATGGTATTAGACGGTATAGTTAAACGTAACTCAAGAATTCGTTTGATTCGCGATAATATGGTTATCCATACCGGTGAACTAAGTGGCTTGAAGCGCTTTAAAGACGATGTTAAAGAAGTAAAAGCTGGCTATGAGTGCGGTTTATCTCTTAAAGACTATAACGATATCAAAGAAGGTGATGTGGTTGAAGCGTTTGAGATTTCCGAGGTTCAGCGTAGCTTATAATAGGATTATTAATGAAAAAAAGTAATACACGGGCTGAAAGAATGGCCGATCAAATCCATAAGGATTTGATGAGTATATTGCGTACCAAGGTAAAAGACCCACGAGTTAACTGGGTTACGGTTAATGACGTAGAAGTAACCAATGATTATTCCTTAGCCAAGATTTATTATTCGGTTTTGGAAAAAGATAAACTAGCTAATATTGCCAAGGCATTGGAAAGTGCCAAAGGTTTTATTCGCTCAGAATTGTCGCATGGGCTTACTACATATACCGTGCCGCAGCTAAAATTTATCTTTGATGAGTCTTTGGAGCGCGGTTCGCATATCCTTAGTTTAATTAATAAGGTTAGCTCAGAATTTACTGATGGCGAAGAAACAGAGAAATAAAATCAATGGGGTAATGTTACTGGATAAACCACTTGGTTTATCCAGTAACCAAGCCATTCAGAAAGTGCGCTATATCTTGAATGCTGAGAAAGTAGGGCATACTGGCACTCTAGACCCACTAGCAACCGGTCTTCTCCCAATTTGTCTTGGTGAGGCTACCAAATTTGCTAGTTATCTGCTTGATGGCGATAAAGAATATATTGCTACAGCCCAACTTGGGGTAATTACTGATAGTGGGGACAGCGAAGGCAATATTGTGGCGACAAAAACGGTAAATACCTCGTTAGAGCAAATTAAAACTGCGCTAAATAAATTTACTGGGGCAATTAGCCAAGTTCCACCAATGTATTCCGCATTAAAATATCATGGTCGACCGCTTTATGAATATGCGCGCGAAGGTATCGTTATTGACAGGCCTGAGCGCCATATTTTAATTCATGAGTTGGAACTAGTAAACTATGATCCGGAAAGTCAGCAGCTAACTTTTCGAGCTTTGGTTAGTAAGGGTACTTATATTCGCACGCTTGCCGAAGATATTGGTAATTATTTAGGCAGTGGTGCTTCTTTAATTGCTCTTCGCCGGACTAAAACTAATCAATTCAACCTTGCTGAAGCTTTTACAGTTGACGAACTTCAGGAATTCGGCGCTATTGACGGCTTAAATCGTATTCTTCCATGTGATGTCCTGGTTACGCATTTACCAAGTTATCCTCTTAGTCAAGACGAGTTTGAAGTTATTAAGTATGGTAATCTATTACCTGTAAAAGCTAACTCATTTCCGCTTGATGCTGAGTTTAGACTATATGCAAATGAGCACTTTCTGGGGATTGCATCGTATATTCTAAAGAATGAGCAGATATTTTTAAAACCTAGCCGTTTATTGTCTGGTTTAGCTAACTTATCTCCATGGCATTAGATCTGTATGCACTAAGTAAACAGTGTGCGCCAACCGTAGCCCCGGTGACTATGGTGACGTTGGTCAAAACCGAATCGAAGGGCAATCCTCTAGCACTTGGACTTAACGGAGCACGTTTACGCTTTCAACCTAAATCGGAAAGCCAGGCGGTTGCCTGGATTCGCTACTTAGATAAGCATGGCTATAATTTTGATGTTGGCCTTGGCCAAGTCAATATAAAAAATATCCGTAAATACAGATTAAAACCTGAAACCCTTTTAAACCCATGTCTGAACTTAAAAATAAGTGCCGACATTCTTACCAAAAATTACCTAGAAGCCAAAAAGACCACGCCTGATCCCCAGCTAGCTTTGCGAAGAGCGCTAAGCAGTTATAATACCGGGAATCAGTATAGCGGTTTTGAAAACGGCTATATTTATCGAATTCTTACAAATATACCAGTTAACCTGAATAATGTTAAATAACCTATCCTAAAAGTTCATTTCTAATCTCTATGCCTGGACGATTTGGTAAATTAGATATAACCATATCATAGAATGGCAAGAAAATTCGTGAGTAACTTTGATTTTTGTAATTATTTAATATTTCCTTTGCCTCGTTTTTGGCATTCTCATTTTCGTGATCTTGCTTGACTGAGTGGTCTCTTATTAATTTTGCAATATTCATTACCACATTGCTAAATTCTACAATTAGTGTACATTCTTTAATATTATATTCCCTAAATAAAGGAAGTAACTCAGATTCATACTGTTTAGATAAGAGGCGAAATTCAAAGTGCTCAATTGCCATTTCATAGATAGGGTCTAAAATATTGGCAAAACAACGATGAAATTGTGTAATTTTCAAAATATTTTGACCTAAACCATACGGCATTAGTTCATGCGGCTTAAGTTGTAGAGTAGGTGAACAAATTGCTTTTGTGAATAGAGCTGTAAACATCACTATTGGTACTTGGTATGTTTCTCTTTTTGCTGGGTCTAACATACTATTTGATTCATCTATCAAGTATTCAGTATAATTATTTAAGTATTCTATTAATGAATTGAATTCTTGTGGTGATGAAAGGAGCTCAAGATCTTCGCACAACTGATACACAGAGTTAAAATAGTTTTTAATCTCATTTAATTCAAGTATTTTATCGCATAATTCAAAATCCTTTCTAAATCTTTCATCTTGTTTGGCTGCTTTAACGGCTTGATCTATAGGGAGAGAATCACTATGCTCATTTAGATTAATTATTAAGTGATATAGTGTAATTAAATATTTTTCTTTAAGGCTTTCGTCGGCTGGCAATAATCCTTCAGTACTCATATATAAATTATGAACTTTATAAGCTTCAATATATCTATCAATTTCTGATTTTAATTCTTCAGCAACTGGTTTGTTATAAAAACTCCGAAGAATTCTCTGCGGTTCTTTTTGCAGCAAAATGCTCAGAAATTCAATTGAGTTTATATCATCCACTAAAAACTGATTTGTGACTTGAGCATCATGCTTTCCGCTAATAGTATTTTGATTAATAGCTTCTTGACTATTTTCCTTTATTGTATCTGCTTCACTTCTTGAGATATCAGGTATATTTGATTGAGGGTTTAGGTGTTCATTTGCAGTATTTAGATATGTACTGATATCTTGTTGATTAGGTTCTGGTTTGTTAGCGTCTACCACTTCTGTAGATGTATAAATTCGTGGATTAGCAGTTAGATTTACAGTTGTTTTATTTCTATTGGGGCTTTTGGGGCTATCCGATGAGTTTGGTTGAGGATGGTATGTAAGACTTTCAGAACTTATATTCTTATTTAACGTATTAGCACTCTTAGTTTTCGTTGGCTTAACTATATCATCTTTACTTTCTCTTGCTTTTAAGCTGTGTTTCTGATCATCAATCTTGTTAGGTGTTTGTTGATCTTCATTTTTATTATCAGAAATATTATGTCCAGTTATCATAACTGGTATTTGATTTGTTGAATCATTTCTCTTGCTGAATAAACTTAAGAACTTCTCCCAGGCATCCCGAATTGCCGCATATATTTTTGAAAAGAAACCATACTCTGGTGAAGGTTGTGCTCCCTGTTGAGGTTTACCTGAGCTATTAATTTGATTGAGTAGTATATTTGTAACTGGGTTAGTCATACTTGTTTTAGCTGCAGTTACAATTGCTGTATTATTTATTTCTGATTTAGTATTAATAGTGCTCTTGGTTAATTCTTTTTGTGAATTCGGTTGTGCTTTATCCTGGTTTAAAAACTGCTGAATCTCATTTTCCTCAAAGCCGGCAAAGTAGATTCCATTTGAGTAATTAGAGCTGTTTTCATTGGTAATATTTTCTGGTTCTTTGCAAAGTAGGTTGTGCTGTTCTAATTTGGATTTGATATCGTTAAAAAATTTAAGAGCATTTTTCTCTTTATCTTCATTATGGCTTATATCATTAGTAATATCTGTATTGTAGATCGATTTTATGTTGCGGTCAAATGATGTTGTATAGAGAACAGATTCATCATACATAAATTCGATTATATATTTAATTGATTGACCATCGTCTGTATTTTCTTTGACAATTTTTAAATGCGCTTGATATTTGGAAATATCCTCATTATTTTCTGATTGATTACTTTGATATGCTTTTTGTAACTCTATAAAATTTATAAAACAGTTTACCTTTTGTGAGTAAAATTGTTTAGTTTGGTTTACTATTTTACTATTATCATGCATAATATCAGCAACAAAATTTGGGTTTGGGCTGATATTCTTTGATAAACCATACATTTTTCTAAAAAGTGTATCAAAAGTATTGTTATCAGTTTCAGGGTTAGCTTTATTATTATTATTTAAAATCGTATCTCTATCTGCTTCATTCCGCAATATATAATATGATTGTTCATCTTTTGATAAGTTATATTCTTTGCTGCTTTGAGTGGTAGCTCCTGCTAATGAAGTATTTAGTAAAAGCTCCAATGTCTTGTGATTGATTTCAAATCCAGGATATGTTTGAAAGCCATTATTGAATAATTCATTTTGTTGAGTTTTAGTTTCTTCTTGTTTACTGCTCTTTACCGGGTGTATAAAAGTTGAGCGCCTCGCTGCGCGTAAAGTGTCTACCATGATTCTCTCCTTAGCCATTATTTTGATTTAACTATGCAATTCTAAAACAAACTTTTTATAGTTGAGATGACAAAAAAGTTACTTGAAATGACTTTACAGTTTTTATAGTTGTGTTTTAGCTGGATTTACGGCAGATAATTTTATTAACATATTGATCTAATCTGATTAATACTCGATTTGAAATTTGTCCAAAATATATTTTTATTTATGAGTTTTCGTTAATATAGTTTGTCTTATATTAACTGAATTAATGACGAGTAGATTTGTATTGATTGTAGGATTATGTGATACTTTTTATCGAGAATGGAGAAAACTTTGTAGAAAAAGCGCAGTTTACTGCGCTTTCTATCATTTTTTACCCGTGCTGCCAAAGCCGCCTTCACCGCGGGTGGAGCTATCGAAATCAGCAACTATTTCAAACTCGGCCTGAACTACAGGGACTATAACCATTTGGGCAATCCGTTCCATCGGTTCAATAGTAAATTCACTATTGCCGCGATTCCAGACTGAAACAAATAGTTGTCCTTGATAGTCCGAGTCAATCAAACCTACCAAATTGCCTAAGACGATACCATGTTTATGACCTAATCCTGAGCGAGGCAAAATCATCGCGCATAAATTGTTGTCTGCGATATGGATTGCTATACCGGTTGGAATAAGCTCGGTTTGGCCTGGCTTTAATAAAATTGGCTCATCAAGGCAAGCGCGAAGATCAAGACCTGCCGAACCGCTAGTTGCATAGTGGGGCAGCTGCTCACGCATTTTTTCATTGATGATTTTAATTTGCAAATTAGTTTTCATTAGCTACTCGGTCTTTTAGATAGTTAACTAACTGTAAAATGAAAGTTAATGATGTTCGGTCATAATCTAGTTTTGGATTATATTCCGAAATTTCAAACGCAATTAATTTATCAAAATCAAGCTGCTTTATGGTTTCTAAAAATGTATGGCCGCTTATGCCGCCATCTTCAGGAGTTCCAACTGCACTAAATTCTTCAGCAGATAAACCATCCAAATCAAGGCTTATCCCAACATTTTGCGTTTTTGCTGCTAAACGGTTAAATTCACTTATAAATAGCTCAGCAAAATTTTCTTCAGATAATTGATTCTGATAATAAACTTTGATACCTAATGATTTTAGATATGCTTCTTCTTCCGGCTCATAAGAACGTATTCCAAAATAAACCAGATTCTCAGGTTTTAATTTTGGCGTTTTGGTAAGAATGCTAACTAGTTCCTCATAACCGTTGCCAAGAAGGTGGGCAACCGGCATGCCATGCAAGTTACCGGATTGTGAGGTCCCTGGGCGATGTGCATCCATATGCGCATCAATCCAGATTAATCCCAATTCCCTACCTTGACTTAAAAGATAATCGCTAACGCCGCTCCAGGTGCCAATTGCACATGAATGGTCGCCACCAATTAAAATTGGAAAGGTATTTTTATTAAGCATAAAGCTTATATGCGAAGCTACTTTAATAAAATAATTACGTAAGGCAACTTGGTCATGCTTATGGCCTTTATAGGCATAAGTACAGCAATCAACTAAATCATCTTCTTCTGCTAGTGCATTGATCAAATAATACGGAGCGCTTTCGCAACCAATAACGCGGCCACAATTTCCAATTGCCGAACCAATAAATTTAACACTTCTTGGCATATTATAGTCCTAAAACTGAAATTAAATTTTTAGGATCTTCAATCGGCGGAACCATATCCACATCATGGCCAATACCGTATTTATATGCTAAATCATGAGTTAAGCGTAACACCGAAAAATCTTCTACTGCGAAACCTACTGAATCAAAGATAGTAACTTCATCATCCCTTTCACGTCCCACTTTAGAACCATCAATTAATTCCCAAAGTTCAGCATGCAATACTTGTTTAACTTCTTCAGGTGTTAATTGCTGGATATCACCTTCAATCATAGATTGTTCAGTATATTCTACAACTACTTTACCCCTAAATAAGATGTCTTTATCTAATTCAGTTTTACCAGGACAGTCACCACCTAAGCCATTAATATGAACGCCTGGCTTAACCCATTCGTTTTTAATTACGACTACATGTAGTTTACAAGCGGTACAAACAGTAATAATATCAGCGCCAAGGCATGCTTCTTCTGCATTTTGGCATGGAATTAGCTCAAGGCCTGAATTTGCCATGTTGTTAGCAAATTTAACCATGGCTTGTGGATCAGTGTCAAAATAGCGAACTTTCTTGATAGGACGGACTAATTTATGCGCTAAAACTTGGAATTCACTTTGTGCACCAGTACCAACTAGTGCTAAAACTTCACTATCTTTACGTGATAAATAATCACTTGCCATAATTGCAGTAGCAGCAGTCCTAAACCCGGTTAAGGTGGTCATTTCTGATAGTAAAATAGGGTATCCATGTTTAATTTCAGATAATTGACCTGTAGCTACGACCGTTTGTTTCCCAGAACGAGGATTTTCAGGATGCCCATTAACACATTTATAAGAAAAATATTTCTTGTCTGCGGTTGGCATAAGCTCTAACACACCGCCAGGCACATGAGCGGCATAACGTGGCGACTTATCAAATTCAGGCCAGCGCACAAAATCCTCTTTTAAGTATTTAACTAAATCTGTCATGAAGTTTTCAAATCCGTGCTTTTTTACAATTTGAGCTAGGTCTTGTACCGAAATTAATTTCATAGGCTTCCTTCCAAAAGTATTTCTATAATAGTATATTATACCCGATTTACCCTTATTTTTCAAGGAATTGCTGAGGTTTATCTGTGGTGCGCTGCAATAATATTTAGCAATATGTTACTAACTTTGTCGGTAAATTTAGTTATTACTATTTTCGTGTATACTCAACATTGTTGGTTTTTGGGTTTTTATAAGCTAATTCTGTTGAATAACCGGCAAAATTCGTAGCCTAAGAGCATTTATGGTTATATAAGAAGCTCTTAGCTAGATTCAGCTATTACCTTAGAATTTTGGTTGAAGGGCAATGCAAGATGTGGCATCATCCTGTTAACTTTATTTTTTTCTACCTCATTTATGGTGAATAGTGTTAGGTAAAGAAATTTATATTTTATGAAAGTTAAGTAATGCCTAGATCGAATATTGCAAAATTAAATTCTACTTTTGAGCAATTACCAAGCAATTTACTCCATAATACTATTGCTATTGTAATTGTTTTACTAAGTGCGTGTGTAGCTATTGTCCAATATCAAAATGAATTGATCCAAATGAGAATACTTGGATTACGTGCTGAACATTTAACTGGCACCTTAAATTTAGTTAATGAGTGGAATTTTTTCCAGGCAAAAAATAACCGGGCTATTATTAATGAGCTTGGACAAAACCTGATACCTGATAAAAGATCTCAATATAGGGAGTCAGTAGAACGCTATAGTCGAGAAAAGGAGCAAATTAAAGCTCGCGCTCACAGCCTTCAGGATAATCTAGGCGCTATGAATATGAGTATTACCGAGTGCGCCAAAATCAGAGCAAAACTTTTATTTATTGCAGTGATTTTACAGCTTGCCATAAGTTTATCGTCAATCTCACTGCTTTTTAGGCGTAACAGCATTTATTTGGCAGTGCTGGCCTTCTCTGCAACATCTATTGCAATAGCACTAACAACAGTAATTCTAAATTTAAGTTCAGGCGTTTTTTAGTTGTTAAGTATGTTAAAATCATGCCTTGTATTAATTTCATAATTTTTTTATAAATTATAATTTTTTTAGTTAATTAAGTTAAATTTCATAACTTATTAAGTTATATACTAAAAACGATGGTGATCCTTAATCTTAGCCAACTTTAAAAGGCTATCCAACTGGACTTGGAATTTTGTTTAGTATATTATAAATTAGAAGATTTTTGAAATTAATATTTTATGTTGTGATATATCTATAAGGCTAGCTAATGCATACTACCAAACTTTCTCCACGCCGTTTATCGCGCTCCTTGGCTGTACAAGGGTTATATTATTTTCAAACTAACCCTGTCTCAGTCGGCGAAATCGAAGACTTTTTACATAATTCCAACGAAGATATTTATGTCCGGGCGAATTATGACTTATTACATTATTTGTTAGATATGGCAATTACGCACTTTGGCACAAGCCTAGAGAATTATAGTGAATATTCTTCACGTTCATTAAACGATATTCAGAAAATAGAAAAATCGATTTTAGTAATTGCTGCGATTGAATTAAAGTATAACTTGGAAGTTCCTGCACGAGTGATTATTAACGAAGCAGTTGAACTAGCCAAGCTTTATGGTGGCGAAGATTCGTTCAGGTTTATTAATGGTCTAGTAGATAAGCTTGCCTGTGAGCTGCGGGCAAGTGAAATGGAGCTGGCTAAAGCTGATCGGTCAGGTAAATAGTTGTAGCCAATTTTCATTAGCCTTGGCGATTATTTCTCCGAGGCTTTTATTTTTCAATTGAGATAGGCGCTGTGCATATAATAAACAATCAAAGGTTGTTGAGCTTTGTTTATTAAAAGAGGGCATATAGGGGGCGTCGGTTTCGAGAAGGATTAGTTCATTAGGTATTTTAGTAATTGACTTAGCTAGTTGGCTATCATTATTTAAAATTATACTGCCTATTCCCAGGCGCATATTAAACTTGGCAAGTTGACTGGCTGTGTGGGTATTTCCATTATAAGCGTGAATCATACCTGAAATGCCAGAGTATTTTTTTAAAGTCTGTAGTAGCTCATTATAGGCACGTACACAGTGAATAATTATTGGTAGCTTAAATTCTCTGGCTAGTTCGATATGTATTTCCAAGCACTTAATCTGCTTAGCAAAGTTTGCTTTGTTCTTATCTAAACCTGTTTCGCCAATGAAGTCTGGCTTAAATTTGTCTATCAAATTAGTCAGCTTGCTATCCAATTCTATTTGGTCATTATTTTCAATAAACCACGGATGGAGCCCAAATCCAATTTTTGCAAGTGAGTTTTTTCTCCGATAAGCAATTAAATCTTCAGCATCGCTTGGCTTAATCGCCGCGACTGCTACTCTGAATTCCCGGGGATCCGTCATCAAAGCCGCTAGGTGGCAATGGGCGTCATAAATAAGCATATCAATATTTCCATGATTATTATAGTTTAGCTGAATTTATTTCCTTGATTCGTAAGTCTTGCTGTGGAACCGGGATCTCAATATTGTGTTCATTGAATAGCTTAACAATATTCAAATATATATCTGTCTTGGGTTGTATCATGCTAACTCGTGGATCTTTGATCCAGATAAGTAAATGTAGCTCGATCGCATAAGCGCCAAAGTTATCGATTGCCGCTAAAGGTTGCCGTGCCGGGTCAAGAGCAGGGTGGCCTATTGCTGAATCAACCAGTAGTTTTAATGCCAGCTCCAAATCACTGCCATAAGCAACACTTATTTTTAGTTTAATCAATAGGGTAGTATCGGTATAAGATTGATTGACGATAGTATCAAATACAAAACGTTCATTCGGAACCAATATTTCAGAGTTATCAAGGCTTTGTAGTACGATATGGCGTGAAGTTATTTTAGTTACATATCCGGTATGTTCGCCAATAACTAGCCGATCACCGATTTTTACTGAACGGTCCATTAAAATTATAACGCCACTAAATACATTGCCAAAGAAATTTTTCAGGCCAATACCGATACCTACTCCCAGCGCACCGCTAAATACAGATAGGGTAGTTAGATCAACTCCCAAAACGGGCATTACACTAAGGATAACAACCAAAAAGATAATGGCTTTACTTATTCGCAGAATTACGTGTTTAAAAGTGCTATCAATCCGCTTAGTTTGATTGATTTTTTTCTCAACCAAGCGGTTTAGCCATAAACTAATACTGATTATTATTAATGCCGAGATTATGGCATGTATCATTGACAGGGCAGTAAAATGTATCGGCCCGATTTTTATCTTGCTAGCAGATAAAACATTTATGATCGGTTTAATCAAGTCAGTCCACCAAAGTATATAAGCTAGCCACAGGAATAAGGAGAGAATATTACTTAAAGCATAGCGTATGGCGCCTTTGGGTATTACAAAAATCACAAGGCCGGTAATGATCCGTATGATAAGCATCCAGCAAGCAAGCCATATTAGTGCTGGGTAAATTATGCTTACTTTATCAGTGGTAATGATAAACCTTAGATAGTTTAAGATATATAAAAATATTGCAGTTAAAGGAAAGGTTGACCGCTGCAATAAGTAATACATAAAGTTTGTACTACTTTGGTCTTTGAGGTTAAACTTGCTTTGTAAATAGCGCTTAATCAGGAACTGGCTAATAAAAAATGCCAATAATGTACATAATAAGCCGATAGTAAAATCAATTTTACCATCGGTAGTAGTAACCTGGCTAATAAAGCTATTGTCTAAATTTAGTATATAAGTTTTGAAGTCCATGTGATTAATTTACAACTCATTATAATGCGAAATATCAGTTAACTGATTCGCTAGGATTATTGGCAGGAATTATACCCTAAATTTACTGGTTTTGCCTTACTACAAACAATAATTTTCGAATTTTGGCTAGCGTCTTACTAAGCTAATAATGGTAAAATTACATGTGTAATAAAATATAAAATCCTTAATACCGGACACTTTTGTAGTTGATACTACGCGCAAGCATTTTATAATCCATTTGCTAAAAGTGTCCGGTATTAAGATAAAAGGTACAGTTATTCACAACATGAATAGCTAGAATGAGTATTAGCAGGTATATAAGTTTGGCTATGGAAATCAAAAGTAGAACAGGAATTAAGCAGTTTTTGCAAATGGTAGTCAAAATAGGCCATGGCTTTTTTATCAAAGGTGGCTTTCAAAAGGCTAATGCATTGGCCTATTCATTTTTGATGTCGTTTGTACCATTCTTGATTTCTGTAGCCAGTATAATGACTCTGATTGTGCCAACAAAAGTTTTCAATCGCTATGAAAATAGGTTATTTACCGATTCGCTGCCAGTTATCGGCAAACAAGTTGCCCACTATGTGCAGAATTTTCAACATCATGCACTTGACCTTTCAATCATTAGCTTGATGTTTCTTTTTATTACCGCCTTATTAATGATCAACACTTTACGCTATAATTTAGACCAGTTGCTTGGTTTTAATGAAAGCGACTTAAACATCGGTATTCGCCTTATTCTGATTATTGCCGTATTTGGTCTATTAATCTTGACCGGAATCGCTCTTTTAGGTGTTCATGAGGTTATCCGTTTTTATTTGCCAAAATATGGAATAAAGCGAAGTTACTGGTGGATTATTATTATCCAGTATTTTAGTTCAATAATCGCTTTTAGCTTGATTTACAAATTTGTGCCGCATACCCGGATCAAATTTAAATATGCCCTATTTTCGGGTAGTATTGTAGCTTTTCTATTTGAATTTGCCAAATTTTGCTTTGCTATATATATCCGTTCTTTTTCGCATACCCAGAATATATTATATGGTTCGTTAGCGGCAATCCCGCTATTCCTGTTTTGGCTATATATTATCTCGGTAATTTTCCTGTTAGGGGCTCAAATTATAGCTTGCCTGTGGCTGGAAAGAGAAGACCAGCCACAGGGTAATTAGAATATTGTATATGCAGTTTAGTTGGACTGGCTAGGTTTGTCAAAACTAAACGCTACACAATAATTACAGTTATTTTTGCTCGGACTTAAATATAAGGGATAATCATTACCAAACTCATCATGACATTTTAGGTAATGACTCATAGTCTTGTCATTATTAAATACCCACCAGATATTTGAACTTTGAAATACGCCTGATTGGTGTTGTTGGGCTATAATTACATTATCGCAGAAAACTGTCAGATCGTTTAAAGTATAGGATAAAGTACCCATTACTCCAAAATTCAGTTTTTCAGGGTAGCTATTTATCCATTTCTTATTGGCACTAGTCATTGCTGCTGGCACCCAGGCTAGCTGCTGTCTTAGTATTTCTTTTTGTACCCATAACTGATTATCATAACTATTTTTTCTTCCTGCAACTACATTTATACAACCGGAATATTTATTATCCACTGCTTGCCATACGCCTTTCAAATGCTGCCCTTTTGTGATGGTGTAAGAGTCGCTATCTTTCAATTTAAAATCAAGTTTTCCATGATTAGCATCACAGAAAAAATTATCTTGTAACTTTGCAGCGCTTACTTGATTAATTGAAAAATATGCAACTAGCATTAGTGGTAGATTAAGGTATTTTAATCGTCTCATTGTTCTTCCTTATTATAAAGAGACTAGTAAACTAGTCACTGATTAACAAATAATGCTTTGTACTAAATGTTAACTTAGCTAGTCTGATAAAGATAGATATAAACTTCGCCAAAATTTTTTGTTGTTTTTAACGCCGGCCATTACTGTATACAGCCCGATTAAACTCAGCTTCAGTTGGTATGGCATTTATATGATAACCAAGTTTATTTATTTCCTGAACCAAAAGCTCAACATTTTGGTAATCCAAGTCAATTTCTTCTAAACTTTGTTTACTGAGCCTAGAAAAATAATTTAGAAATTCTTGATAATGGTCATCACTATGAGGTTGATAACCTTCATTTTTTAGCGGTACTTTTGTATTCTTCATCCACCAATCAAAACTTCTTGCTATTTTCTGAATTGGTATCAGCTCTATGATTCGGTTAAATTCAGCTTCAGAAGGGATGGCATCAATATGATAGCTAAGCTTATTTATTTCCTGAACCAGAAACTCGAGTTCCCGGTATTCCAAGGCAATTTCTATTAGATTTTGCTTATTAAGGCAAGAGATATAATTTAGAAATTCTTGATAATGGTCATCACTAGGAGTTTGAAAATCTCCATTATCTAGAGGAATTATTGTATTCTTCATCCACCAGTCAAAATGATTTACTATTTTTTTAATAGGTAAATGTCCCTTTATGGCTCGGTTAAACTCAACTTTAGAAGGTAGGGTTTCAAAATGATAACCTAGTAAATCTATCTGTTGTTGAAGGTAAGTTAAGTTCTGATATGATATTTCTTGAAATAGTTTCGAATTGCTGTACATAAATTCTAATAATTCATTATAATTATCAAGGTTATGTATATTACGACTAGTTAGTTGAGTGTTTTTCATCCACTTAGAGTATTTTTTGGCGATTTTAGAAATTTTAAGTTGTTGGTGCATTAAATAGTTGGGCTCAATATCTTCTTTGCTTTGGGGGAGTTTCGTATTATGATATATATTGTTACCTTTCTTTGCGAGATTAAACATATGCTGAGAATTTTCTGAATTAACAAATAACACAGCTTTATCATTACGGAATATCTCTTCATATTGTCCTTCAGAATTACTGTTATAATTACTGATTGCTCCTTTATGTCTTGCCATAAATAAGTCTAAAGTATTTTTTAATGTTCCTTCAGAAAGATTACTTTTATTTATCGAGTAAGATCTAACTTTAATAATTTCATTATTTGCATCTCTCAGGTTAATACTTCTTTTTTCATTCTTTATAAGTCCTGAGGTTGTGAATATTTTCATTTTAACTGTCTGCATGATAATTAACTCCATGATTCATTATAAACATTTACTGCTTCTTGCTAAGCAGGATTAAATTCTTCCTTTTTAAAGAAGTGACTGGTATAGTAGGAATAAATCTTAATACCTGACACTTTAATAAATGTATTGAAAAATGCACGCCTTTTATAATCGATTTATCCTGAGGGAGGCTTAATTTATAACTCAGTATTACGAATATGAGACTTTGTAATTA
The DNA here is from genome assembly GCA_964386295.1 of uncultured Neisseria sp. Classification (GTDB taxonomy): domain Bacteria; phylum Pseudomonadota; class Gammaproteobacteria; order Burkholderiales; family UBA11063; genus Aquella. The sequence goes on along the minus strand of CAYLRR010000021.1, from coordinate 8,652 downwards.
TTCATTGGCTATTTGTTGATGCCTCGCAAGACTCAGACAGTTCAACAAATAACGCCAATAAATAAACAAAGTCTAATATTCTCCATAATTCGTATAAATCAAGTCTCCCTCATAATAAATCAAATAAAATTAACTGTTGCACGTAGTATCAAATACAAAACTGTCCGGTATTGAGGGAATAAAATGATAAATTAAAAATCTATTTTATCTATAATACTTAAAAGTTATTCGTAGTAGTAAAATGTTATTTCAAAAGGAATTCATTTTATTTAATGAAATATATAAGATGATACTTTGCTTGTAAACTATATCTATTGTGCTTTTTAAGTTGACTGTGCTAGGTAGTAAGAGTTTGAATTCGTGTATTTTTTTTCAATAAAGTATGACAATTCTTTACACTTATCGTTAATATACGATTTTTAGCTTTAAAATGACAAATTTTAATGAGTCTTTATCAGTCTAAGATAAATACCTCTATTACTATGTACATCGTTGAAGAAATGTTATATTAAAGGTCACGAAAGGAAAGAATAAACATGAGAATGAGAAATCATAGTAGTTATTAGAACTGTAACTCTTTTTGATGTTTGAAAGCAAGAATATAAACCGCTTGTTCAACAGGTAAATAACGATACAACGCAATATACCCAGCCGCACCAAATTCGATTACTAACTCTCTTAGTTCTGGAATGTCATCAAGTGGCCTCCCAATTTCCGGATAATCCTCTAATAGCTTAAAACTAGCTGCAATAACTTTAGCTGCTCGGCGTGAAGCCAAAGGATTCTGTATTGCTAAAAACTCTCGACATCGCTCTAACCCTTCAACTGCCTTAGACGTTACAATTACTCGTGGCATTTTGGTGCTTTCTGTTCTTTTTCAGTCCCCCATGAATCTAACCAATCCTGTACTTCATTACCAGTAAGATGTAGTTTTGTTTCTTGAAAATTTTCCCATGCTTCTAAGGCTTCATTTTTAAAATTTTCCTTGGCAATTTCTCTATCTAGGTAATTACGAATTGCTTCACACATTATCCAATGAGCAGTACGTTTTTTTAATCCAGCAAGATGCTGAACTTTGTTTTTAAGTTCATCGCTTAACTTTAATGATGTTGCCATTTTTATTGTCCTATAATATTACTAGGTATTACCTTGTAATATTATAGGTTATATTATGTCACTAGTCAAGAAAAATCGACCGCTAAAAAGCAGTCGATCTCTATGAAATTTCCGATTAGTCTCATTTTAAACTAATTATTTATCTCACCTTAGTGTTAAGGGTTATTCAACACTTACAATTTCTAGATGCTGCATAGGATGGTTTAAAAACGTTTCACCAATAGCCTGAAACTTAACAGGAACGTCAGTAACGTAAAAACGATAATTTCCTCTCTGCATGTTTGGATTGAAATTACCTGTACTAGCTAATATATTTTTAAGTTCCTCACAAGCCGTCGTTGCCGGGTCAATGATTTTTACCTTTGGCCCCATTATTTTACTAATTGTACTACTTATCAACGGGTAATGGGTACAGCCCAAAATAAGGCTATCTAGTTTTGCATTAACCAGTGGTTTTAAATAATCTTGTGCTACTAACTCTAAGGCTGGATGATTTATAAAACCTTCTTCAATCATGGGAACAAACAAGGCACATGCTTCAGGATAAACCCGCGCACGCGGGTTTATATAATGAATTGCCCGTGGATAGGCATTACTATTAATCGTAGCAGGAGTGGCAATTACGCCAATGTTATCTGAAATTGCTGTGCTAGCTTTTGCGCCTGCTGAAATTACATCAATAACCGGGATATTGCCGGCAAGAGCCACAACTGTTTCGCGCGCTACAGCCGAAATCGTATTACAGGCAATAATTATTGCTTTAACTTCCTGCTGCAGTAAAAAGCGCACTGTTTGTTCAGTAAACTTTTTAATAGTTGCTACTGATTTTGTCCCATAGGGAATACGTGCGATGTCACCAAAATAGACAATGTCTTCATGTGGTAATTGCTGCATGATACTTTTTACGACTGTTAAGCCGCCAATTCCCGAGTCAAATACACCAACTGGACTATTTTTATTAATCATAATTTTTCAATCTCTATGCTAAGCTAATAATTTTATCAAAATACCGACGTCAGCCATGGTATTTTCGCATAGACTTATCGTTTAACAGCCTAAATATATTTTGGATTTCAACATTAGAGGATTAACCGATTCTAGTTTTATTTTATTTGCGATGTTCTCGGCAATCTCTTTGAGGTTAAAGTTTTTTTAATGCGTTTTTAGTTTTATTTAGAATCCCATGCAATAAATCGGCATCCTCACGTTCCAGGTCGGCTTTATGTAAAATCCGATGAATCCGACCAATTGTCCGCTCCGGGTTCTTATTTTTCAAGAAATCGGTTAAAGCAAATAATTCCGTAAAGTTTTGCAGTAAATAGTGAATATCATGCTGATTTACCTTTTCTACCGGATTTTTAAGGTGCTCTAAATTTGGGTTAAAGTTACTGTAGATTTCATAACATATAATCTGAACTGCTTGGGCCAGGTTCAAGGAAAAATATTCCGGGTTACCAGGAATGGTTACTTGGCGGTTGCATTCTTGCAGCTGTTCAATCGATAAGCCGTTTTGTTCATTACCAAAAACGATACTTACCCGCATATTTGAATTTATTGCCGCAAAGATTTCAGGCATTATTTCCCGCGGATTTTGTAGCCGGCTGCTAAATTCACGTTTACGGCCGGACATTCCTATTACCAGATGCGATTCAGAGATTGCATTTTTTAGTCCCGATACGATTTTGGCATTTAGTACGACATCCTTTGCATTTGAGGACAGGGCAAGAGAATGATCGTCAGGCATAACAATTGGATCTACTAAGGTAAGATTAAATAATCCCATGGTTTTCATTGCACGGGCAGCTGAACCAATATTGCCAGGATGTGAGGTATTACAAAGAACTATCTGAATATTATCAAGTACGTTAACCATTCTTTCCATCTAATTGGGGATTCCTTTTATAGTATTTAAATCTAGCTACTATTTATAATGCCACTCGCTAGGGAGTGGCATTATCGGTTTAAATAAATAATTGATTATTGATCAATATGGTTTCGATTCGGTCAGGCCCTGTTGAGATAATGTCGATTGGAGTTTCAATTATCTCTTCGATTCGTTTTAAATATTGTTTGGCATTTTCTGGTAATTCAGCATAAGTTTTTAGACCCGCGGTAGTCTCGCTCCAGCCTGGCATTGTTTCATAAATAGGTTCACAGCCAACAACTGAATCAGAACCAAATGGCAGAATATCATATTCTTTGCCATTACGCTTGTAACCAACACAAATTTTAATTTCTTCCATTCCATCCATTACATCAAGTTTGGTAATACATAAGCCAGTTACACCATTAATTTGTACTGCACGTTTTAAAGCAGCGGCATCGAACCAACCACAGCGGCGTGCACGTCCGGTTACCGAACCAAATTCATTGCCGCGGCTAGCTAAACCTTGGCCAATTTCATCCGTTAATTCGGTAGGAAACGGACCTGATCCTACACGGGTAGTGTAAGCCTTGGCAATTCCTAATACATGATTAATCATTCGTGGACTAATACCGGCACCGGTTGCAGCACCTCCAGCCACACAGTTAGATGATGTAACAAAAGGATAAGTACCAAAATCAATATCTAGTAAAGTGCCTTGGGCGCCTTCAAAAATTACTTTTTTACCTTCTTTATGCAAATTGAATAATTTACGTGACACGTCAGAAACCATTGGCGTAATTTCTTTTGCATATTGAAGTGTTTCAGTGTATACTTTGTCAAAATCAAGAGTTGGCGCTTTATAATAATGCTCTAGCTGAAAATTATAGTACTCAAGGTTCTCAATTAACTTTGTCTTAAATATTTCTTCATTAAAGAGGTCTTGCACCCGGATTGCTCTACGGGCAACTTTATCCTCATAGCAAGGACCGATCCCACGTCCGGTCGTCCCGATTTTATTTTCGCCTTTTTTAGCTTCGCGTGCCTGGTCTATTGCTATATGGTAGGGCATAATTAGCGGGCATGCTTCGGAAATTTTTAAGCGATCGCGGACATTTACACCTATTGCTTCTAATTCTTTGATTTCTTTTACCAGAGCTTCAGGCGAAACTACAACACCGTTACCGATAATACATAATACACCCTCATGCATCATCCCTGATGGTAATAGACGTAATACTGTTTTTTTACCATTTATAACTAGGGTATGCCCGGCATTATGGCCACCTTGAAAGCGTACTACAGCTGAAGCTTTTTCGGTTAACCAGTCAACGATTTTACCTTTGCCTTCATCCCCCCATTGGGTTCCGATTATTACGATGTTATTATTTTGCATTATTCTATTCGCCCTCTAGATAAGAAATTTACATTTTAACGCATAATTTTACACTATTTGTCTATAAATAATCGAATTAAAATCTTATTCGCGAGTGCTTAGAACCAGCCTTTAATAGTTTTACCGATTTTATTTAGAGTAGAGTCAGTAGCTTTACCCACGCTCTTTCCGGTATTTGTAATAGTGCTTCCTAAATTGGCTGCAATTTGGCTATTTACGCTATTCCAATTTACTTCAGTATTTGGGTTATTAAGTGCGCCAACCATAGTTACTGGATAAACAATTTTGCCGGTTAAGGTAGTCGGGTCAGCTACAAATTGGGCATTTAGACGATAATCTAAATAATTTCTATTAGTATCAACTTTACCATTAGCATTTACTCTTAAATCTGGGCCATTTAGTGAAATTCGCGGAGTAACTAAAACCCCATTTTGATAGTCCATTGAACTAGAAGTTAAGTGGCCTAAATTACTTACCAGGTTTAGGTTTTTAGGCCCGCTGGTATTAGCGGCATTAAGTGATGATTTAATTTGATCGATAGTAACTGGAATGCTAATAATCTTAAGCGGATTACTTAAAATAGTGGCAATTTTTAGTGATAGGCTATGTAAGTTATAACCATATAATGTAAGGTTACCAACATTTAAATCTTGATGCGCATTTAAAGAGTTTGATTTACTTTTAGCCAGACTACCTTTCATATTAACATTTGATAATAGTAATTGATAACCGCTTAGCGGTACAAAATCTGCTAATTCGATTTTGTCAATAGTGATCTGGTTAGTAGCAGACAACGGAGTGAAATTCGCAATATTTAAAGCAATATTTATAATTGATTTACCCAAAAATACATTGGTATTATTAATAACAAGGGTATTTGGGGTACCGTTGAAGTTTAGTGAAAAACCGAAATTTTGCCAAGGTGCAGGAATGAACATTTTTTTCTTGGCAATACCTAAGCTTGCCAGTAAATTATTAACTACAAATTTATTCGTGGTGATACTACCGGTAAAATTATTCGGAGAATAATTAAAATCTATCTTGCCATTAACTATATCGTTAATTGAATAACTAATATTATTAAGGCTAAGAATATTCGCATTGGTTAAAAAGCTGATTGGCCCTTTATCGTTATCTTCAAATGTGATGTTTAGGTTATTTAAGCTAAATTGGTCATGTTTAGCTAAATCTGTATAACTTATATTTGAGCGGCTAATCTTGAGTGAACTTAATTGTACCTGATAATTTGTTTGTGGTTCAATACTACCGTTAGTTGCTGTTTTCGCTGCCAATGTCCAGTTATTTTTAACTCCATTAGTAACTAAATTTATATTTAGTCCTTCTAAGGTTAACTTATTGATTGCAATATTACCATGAAGTAGGGGCATTAGTTCTAACGAGCAATCTGCTTTAGCCAGTTTTAATAAAAGGGTTTTAGTAATGCCGGTTTGACTATCAAAAACTATATTTTCGGCAACCAAACTAAGCTCAGGGGTAAACCCCCAATGGATTTTCCCAACATCTAATTTTGCACCGGTTGAATCTTCTATTACGGAAATTACTACAGGCTTATAATGATTTGGATCTACAAATAATATTATCCCGGCAACTAATGCTATCAAAAGAACGATAAAAGTTATAACCCCACCTATTATTATTTTTAGCCATTTTAGATTACCTGAACGATTAATACTATTTGCCATATATTCTCCAGAAATAAAAAATTTACCTAAATTAGACTCATACTTTTCTATATGCTCATAGTATCGTATTTTATGCTATTTGCAATTTACTTTGCCATAAAAACCAGCAAAATTAGCCAAAAATCAACTATTAATTATCGCGTAGAGTGTTGTTATACCGAATATTAATAACATTAATTTAAATAATTATAATTTTATATAATATATTTGATATTCGTTTATAAGTTGCATGCATGGTGTTGACGACTTTTTATATACTCCAAACTTATTATTGACGCGAGTCAAATATAAAATTAATTTAATCTTATTTTTGGAGTAGATTTATATATGAAAGATTTGAAAATAAAGCATATGAAGTGTTTTTTAGCAGGATTATTATTAGTAGCTGGAACCGTTAAGGCGGCTAATGCATTATCAAAAATAAATCCAGAAGTTAAAGATAACTATTTTTGTGATTTAAATGAAAATAAGCTAAGTTTTACGCCTAATGATAAAGAGGTATGGTATTCAGTAACTGATGGCGGTAGTCTTGAACCATCAATCAGCACTAAAGATAATTGTTTTTTAATTAGAGCAAGTAGAAATAATCATTTCTCAAATGTTAACTGGGTTCAAGGTAAATTAGATGAAATGGGGATACCTTGGGATAAAGTTTATATGACTTATTCTTCCACAAAATCTAATAAAACTCCAAAAGAACTGAATTTTGCCGTCAAAGGCACTCTAAGCATAGAATTCAATTTAAACACTAATAGTTCTTTTTTGGCAACAGATGAAGAAAATCCTGAGCGTACCTTAAAGCTAACATGTAAAGATGTCATTCTTGCCCAAGGTCATAATAGTAATGGAAATAATTGGTGGGTATTTAACAACTATGTATTTAGGAATCATTCAATAATCTGTACTGACTCTAAAGGCGCATTTATTCCTGTATACTTAAAACCAACTAATAAGAAAGGGAAGATTGACCGGGTAGACCAAGTAAGCTTTAGTCTGGAAGAACCATCAAATAAAAATTAATGGCTTAGACCTGCGTCATAATTGTCTTTGACTTAGTTTTAACTTCTGAGAAACAAAAATTTAAATATACAAATAAATTAGGTGTTTCTCAGAAGTTACAAAATAATTACCGGAGCGCATCGAGTAAGAGCATAAGGCCAGTAGTAATTATAATGACAATTTTTAAACTATTAATTAGCAAGGGAAGTGCTCTGAAATATTGATTATTAGTAATTTTAAAATTAATCTAACTTTTTTTGAGAACATTTATAAATGAAAGATTTGAAAATAAAAAATATCAAGCGTCTAGGAGTTTCATTTTTGGCAGGAGCAATATTAGTAGCTGGAACCGTTAAGGCGGCTAATGCATTATCAAAGATTAATCCAGAAGTCAAAGACAACTATTTTTGTGATTTATATGAAAACAATCTTAGTTTTACTCCCAATAATAATGAGGTATGGTATTCGGTAACTGATGGCGGTACCCTAGAACCAACTATTAGCACTAAAGATAATTGTATTTTAGTAAGAGCAAGTAGAAATAATCATTTCTCAAATGTTAACTGGGTTCAAGGTAAATTAGATGAAATGGGAATACCCTGGGATAAAGCTTATATGACTTATTCTCAAACAAAATCTAATAAAACCCCAAAAGAGCTAAATTTCGCCATTAAAGGCACCCTCACAATAGATTTTAATCTAAACTCTAATAGTTCCTATTTGACACCAGAAAAAAATCCCGAGCGTACCTTAAAACTAACATGTAAAGATGTTATTCTGGCCCAAGGTCACAATGGTAACGGCAACAATTGGTGGGTATTTAACAATACCGTATCTAGAAGTCATTCGTTAACCTGTACTGATACTAAAGGTGCAGTTATTCCTGTTTACTTGCGCCCGGCTTATGCAACTGACAAGTTAGTCATTAGTTTGGAAGACCGTTAGCGGAGCCTATAAATAATAAAATGTTTCTCTGAAGTCAGCAAGAAAAAATATAAAAGGAGCATATGTAGCATGGACATAAGGTCAAAAGCAATTGTAATGTCGATTTTCTTAGTAAATATGTTATTGGCTAAGCCAATTATTCAGGATAATTTATTTTGTGATAGTAATAACGGCTTATTAAGTTTTAAGCTTAATCCTGAGTCTGATTCATATAGTATTACTAAAAATCAACCATTTGAGAGTGAAGTCAGGACTGTTGATAAACATCCCAATTGTTTTAATGTTCGTGCGGGCAGGAGCAATAATGGCAAAAATGTAAACTGGGTTAAAGATAAATTACAATCAAAAGATATTCCTTGGTCTGAAGCAAATGCTACCTCATCAGAATATTCATCAGATAATTTACCGCGCAAACTGAATTTTGCCCTAATTGGCCAATTAACCTATAAGCATTCAGGGAAAGTGGCAATTTGTGATAATGTAATTATCGGTGAAGGGCATTTATATGGTATAGCCTTTAAAAATAACTGGTGGGTTTTTAATAATTTTACTCGCTTTAGCCACACCTTAGACTGTCATGATGAGGAAGGCAAGCAGGTCTTTCTCTCATTATACCAATCTGGCAAAGC
>CAYLRR010000020.1:0-58227 GCA_964386295.1 uncultured Neisseria sp. | reverse complement strand
GTCTGATTTAATGTTAAATTTTTAAAGATCTATTAAAAAGTGTCCGGTATTAAGGTGTGGAATGTGGGCTATCACTGAATGCTGATCTTAATGCGAGCCTAAATATAAAAGCGGCAGGACTTGCCGTGTTAGCCTGTGGAGTAGATGGAATGCCCAGCATTCAAAACGCTACGATGAAGCAGGAACCCACCGAATTAGCTAGCTCTTGGGTTAGAAACGTAGGAATCCTCGCCCTTTAGGGTGGGGTGGATGTCAAGATAATATGTAGCTTAATACCAGCCGCTTTAATCTCAATACCAGCCACTTTTTATGTGCATTAATTAATTGTTAAATGATTTATTAGGAGCGGAATGCTTAAATTTATACAAATGCGGGAGAATATTAGACTTTGTTTATGATATTGGCGTAATTTGTTGAATTGTTTGAGTCTCGCGAGGCCTGATGTGATAAAAGTGTCCGGTATTGAGAAAAGTTACGCTCGATAAAGCTAATTTTTAATTAATAGCGTTCCTTTTTCAGGCTTTAGCCTAGGATTAGTAGCTGTCGTCCTTGAAAATTGTTCAATGATTAAGTTAAAATCTAGCTGTTTTGATTTTATAATAAGGATTTCCATGTATGTTTATTCGTCCATCATTGCGTTCACATGACCAGCTACGCGAAGTAAAAATTTCGCGCCATTATACAAAGCATGCAGAAGGATCAGTCCTGATTGAGTTTGGTGATACTAAAGTTATTTGTACTGCAACAATTGAAGAAAGTGTGCCTGCTTTTTTAAAAGGTGGCGGAAGCGGTTGGGTGACTGCTGAATATGCAATGCTACCAAGAGCAACCAATACCAGGAACAAGCGAGAATCAAGCCAGGGGAAACCTAATGCTAGAAGCCAGGAAATACAACGCCTGATAGGTAGGAGCCTACGCAGTGTAGTTGACTTTCGAAAGCTAGGTGAACGTCAAATTATAGTAGATTGTGATGTGATCCAAGCTGATGGCGGTACGCGGACGGCAAGTATTACCGGAGCTTATGTCGCTATGGTAGATGCCATAAATAACCTGTTAAGCAAAAAATTAATACTTGAAAACCCTATCACTAGCGCTGTTGCGGCTGTTTCGGTTGGTGTTTATCAAAGCAATGCTGTTTTAGACCTGGATTATCTTGAAGACAGTAACTGTGATACAGATATGAATGTTGTAATGACTTCTGGCGGAGGAATAGTAGAAATTCAAGGAACCGCGGAAAAAGAACCATTCTCGCGAGAGGAACTAAATTCATTACTAGATCTAGCCGAAAAAGGAATCAATCAATTATTTGATATTCAAAAACAATCTTTACTTGGCAGCTGAAGATATTAATTTTAGTTTGATCGGGCTGCTTGCAGCGGCCTGAATCCGGTTTTTCTGTGCATATGGGTTAGTGTTGGCAGGTTTAGCCTCAGCCTCTTGGTTTTCTTCGCTAATCAATTGGTCTATCTCCGCATCTTCTTTACGGATTTTGAACGATACTGTTGCTGATTCGCCATTTTCTTCATCGATTAAATTATCGATATCTTCATTGCTAGATTCAGCCTGTTCATCCTCGTTCGGATAAACATATGACCCATTATGCTGTAAATATATATCACGGATTGTAGCATATGGGTCAATAGATGACATTAGTAGCTGGTCTTGACCTAAATATGTCGCCCTTTGGTTAATTAGATTAAGCGCAAAAATGGTCCAAGAAATTGTTGGGTCGTTAATGATCCAGAATAATGGATTAAAGTAGATATCAGGAATTAAACCTAAATCATCCCGTATTGTACCAGGCCCTAAAAATGGAACTAGGAAATAGCTACTTTGCTGCCAACCCCATCTTTTCATGGTATCGCCAAAAGTGCTCTTCGTTTGTGGTAAGCCTAGGCTTGATGAAATGTCGATAATCCCCAAGATACCAAAAGTAGAGTTTAGTGCAATCCTCATAGTGTTATGCATGGTATCAGTGCCATTTAATTGGAGGATATCATTACCAAGCGTTACGAAGTCCCGTAAGTTATTATAAAAATTGCTGATTGCATCGCGTAACGGCTCTGGTACATAGGTATAACCTATTGCAATAGGGCGCAATACGTAGTGATCTGCAACCATATTAAAAACAAATACCTTACGATTATATTGTTCATAAGGGTCGTTCGGGTTTTTTGAAGTTGCACAACCAAGTAAGCTTAAGGCGGTTATTGAACTTAGTATTTTCTTTTTCATTAAGCTTTAATTAATCTTCCAATTTCAAACGGTACAAAGTAGCAAGTTCAGAAATACATTGGCTAAGATTGATGATTTGGGTATTGGGTAAGCTTTTTAGCTCAAGGATGAGAGCAATACCAGCAGAATCAATACTTTGTACTTCGCTTGCATTTATGGTAAAAGTCCCTTTACTTTTGGAATATTGGGACTTTATAGCCGAAAAGCACTGAAGTGCATTGTCCTTGTTAATTGTTGATGGAAGTTTGTAATTCATAGGCTAGTTTTTTGATGTTAGATTATCAACTTTAGTTTGGAGTTGTTTGATTAAATCATTTACGCCACCACTTTGAACTGTTTCATTAAATTGAGTACGATAAGTTGTAACAATGCTAACATTTTCAATTTTAACGTCGTAAATTTTCCAATTGCCAGCAATTTTTGCTAAATCATACTCAATATTAACCGGCTGATTATTGCTTTTGCCATTATTTGGTAATTTAAATGTTCCTTTAACTGCAGCCTTATTTTGTTTATCACCTGTAATTGAACTGCTATCTATTGAAAGCTGAGCTCCCTTAAATTTTGATAATGCAGCTGAGTATTGGTAAACCAGTAATTGTTTAAACAAATTAGTAATTTCAGCTTGTTGTTTGGGATCTGCTTGTTTCCAGGCTGGACCCATTACAAATTTGGTCATTAAATTAAAATCTACCTGTGGTAGTATGCTTTTTTGAATTAGTGACATAGCTTCATTGCTATCGGTTTTATTTACTGCCACGGTTAATAATTCTGCACTGGTTTTAATTACCCCACATGGTGTATTGGCGCCACAATCACTAACAGAGACGATTACAACTTCTCCACCAGTTGATTTAATTATGGTTTTAGCCGGAGCGCTCGCTACAAGCGGGCCAGATGCGGCTGATTCGGCGAAACTTCCAGAAACAAATCCCAAAAGCATAATAGTCATTACTAATTTTTTCATAAGTATAATACCTTTTCTTTATTTAGAAGACATATTAGTCATAAATTTACCAATTAACTGCTCTAATACCATTGCTGATGACGTAAGGGTAATGGTATCTCCATCTTTAAGGGTTTCTTCATCTGCGCCAGACTGAAGTCCGACGTATTGCTCGCCAAGCAAGCCGGTTGTTAAAATCTCTGCTGAGCTATCGTTACTAAATTTATAATTTTTATCAATACTCATAGTAACTTTTGCCTGATAGGTTTTTCCATCTAGTGTAATATCTGTAACGCGGCCAACAGTGAAACCAGATACTTTAACCGGAGCATTTGTTTTAAGTGACCCAATATTATTGAATTTGGCATACAATGTATAATTATTATTACTGCTAGTTCCAAAATTAGTAATATTGGCAACTTTTAGCGATAAAAATACCAGGCATGTAATGCCAATTAAAACAAAGATTCCTACCCAAAAATCCATAGTGCTTCGCTTCATGTAAAGTTCCTAAAACATAAAAGCAGTTAATATAAAATCCAAGGCTAGTACTGCCAATGCTGAATGGACTACGGTCCTAGTTGTTGCGGAAGAAACCCCTTCAGCTGTTGGGTAAGCCTCAAGACCTTGGTAAACAGAAATTAAACTTACTACAATTCCAAAAAATAGCGCTTTTAATAGGCCGTTGACTATATCCTCATGAAAACTGACACTCGATTGCATTTGCGACCAGAATGTACCATTGTCCATGTGAAGCAGGGTTACGCCTACAAAATGGCCTCCCCAGATTCCGGTGGTATCAAACAATGCGGTTAAAATGGGTACAGCAAAAATCCCACCAATAAATTTCGGTGCAACAACACGGTTGATAGGGTTTACGCCCATAACGCTCATGGCATCAAGCTGTTCTGTCGCTTTCATTAAACCTATTTCTGCTGTGATTCCGGAACCTGCACGCGAGGCAAATAATATCGCACTTAACGCAGGTCCTAATTCACGCAGCAATGATAATGCCACTAGGGAGCCAAGCATGCTTGAAGAGCCAAATCTTTGCAAAGTATTATATCCCTGAAGGCCTAATACCATACCGACAAACCAGCCTGAAACTGCTATGATCAGTATAGATAGTACACCACTAAAAAATATTTCTTTCACTAGTAAATGCGGTCGTTTTAAAGAATATAATAAACCGCTAATAATTAAAGCCAGTAATTTACCAACTCCACCAAGCATTAAAATAAAGCCGGTAAAAGGGTGGCCGATGCGTTCAATAAAGCTTACTAGGTTTTTCATTGTTGTCCTAAGTAATGTTCGTAACTATTTTTGCTCGAGTATTTGTAAGCAAATGGCCCATTTACTTCACCATTAATAAACTGTTTGACAGCTGGATCTGTAGTTTTTTCTATTTCATTTGGTGTGCCTTGGGCAATTACTTGTCCATTGGCCATAAAATAAATATAATCTGCTATTTTAAGGGTTGCCGGAATGTCATGTGTAACCAAAACAGAAGTTTGTTTCAAGCTGTCATTCAGGTTTTTAATCAGCATCGCTGTAACATTTAGAGAAATTGGGTCAAGACCGGTAAACGGTTCATCATAAAGCATAAGCTCGGGGTCTAGAGCCATGGCTCTAGCCAGTGCTACTCTGCGTGCCATTCCTCCTGACAATTCCGACGGCATCATTTCTTGAGTGCCGGTAAGCCCTACAGCTTCTAATTTCATGGCAACTATCTTGTCTATGAAGCTTTTGGGTAAATCTGTATGCTCGTATAAGGGGAAAGCCACATTACTTGCTACATTTATATCCGTAAAGAGGGCTCCAAACTGAAACAACATGCCAAGCCTAGTACGGATATTTCCTAATAGTTTATCATTAGATTGACTTAAGTTGTGTCCAAAAGCGATTACTTGGCCTGAATTTGCCGTAATTTGACCTGTAATTAGCCTAAGTAGCGTAGTTTTCCCGCTACCACTTCCACCCATAATAGCAGTAATTTTGCCTTTTGGGATGGTAAGGGTTATGTTTTTTAGTATCGGTTTTTCTTCCGTATACGAAAAAGAGACATTATCTAGACTGATTAAAGCTTCGTTCATTTGCAATACTTATAATGATAATTCCGCTATTATACTAAAAAGACTTCATATTTACCACTAAAATAAACGAAACTGAAACGATTGTTTTATTTTTTGTTGCAGCTCTTTATCTATACCTATTTGCAGACACACGATTTAATACTAAGGTTCATACAATTTTAATTAATGAATATTAAAACGAATCAAGTTTATATATGTATATGAAATACCTTTACAGACATTTATTAGACATCTTTCCTAACCTGTGCCTTTAGCCTTACTAATGTGTCATTTCGTTGGTTCTGATACTCATGTATTTACATCGTAAAATCACGTCTATTTATTTCGGTGGTAGAAGGGCTCTTTTACGTTTTTAATCTAATTCTTTCAGTTTTTTAGTAGTTGTCCTACAGACAGATGAATTTATGAGAGAAATTCTCCAGATAAAGTAATTTTACGCAGTAATAGATCTTGTGTGTACAATAATGCATTTAATTTAACAATATAATGTGATATCAATAAAATTATGCATGCATATCTACGATTAATCCGTTTTGATAAGCCAATTGGAACATTACTGTTGCTTTGGCCGACATATTGGGCATTATGGGTTGCCTATCAGGGTATTCCTCCTATGCGAATATTTATTGCATTTAGCCTTGGTGTTTTCTTAACGAGGGCAGCCGGGTGCGCGATTAATGATTTTGCAGATAGCGATTTTGATGGTGCCGTTAAACGAACCTCTACGCGGCCGCTTGTAACTGGTGAAGTAACTAAAAAACAAGCGCTATTAATTACTGCGCTATTAAGCCTGGCGGCATTCCTGTTAGCAGTACTATTTCTTCAGCCTCTTACAATTTTGTGGTCGGTCCCAGCTCTATTTATATTTGTCAGTTATCCGTTTTTTAAACGATTCTTCCCAATTCCTCAGATGTATTTGGCAATTGCTTTTAGTTTTGGTATTTTGATGGCTTTTATAGAGGCAGAGAATAAGCTAACTTATCATGCATGGTTAATATTTGCCGCTAACTATTTCTGGGTGCTTGCCTATGATACTATTTATGCATTAGTTGATATTGATGATGATTTGAAAATTGGCATAAAAACTTCCGCAATTACTTTTGGCCGCCACGTAATTGGGATAACCATGGGGTCTTATTGCTTATTTATTATTTTATCTTTAATCCTTGGCGTTAGTGCCAAGTTTCATTGGCCATATTATTTAGGAATAATGATAATTTCAGCTTTGATAGTATATATCTATACCAGGATAAAAGATAAAGAGCGGATGTCGTGTTTCAAGGCTTTCCTATTTAACAATTACATTGGGTTAGTTTTATTCTTAGCTATAGTAGTTAATTACTTGGTATATTCAGTGCAAAACTAATTGTATTTGGTGGGTTATATATGCGGATAAAGGTTACAGCGGACAATAAATTTTTGAGCAAGTTGCCAGATAACCCTGGGGTTTATCGCTATTATGACGTTGATGGTAATCTCTTGTATGTAGGTAAAGCCATTAGCTTGGTCAAGAGAGTTAAATCGTACTTTCAAAAAAAGGCAGAACTCTCTCCGCGCATTAGTCTAATGGTAAGTAAAATTGTTGAATTAGAAATTACCATTACTGAAAATGAAACTTCAGCATTACTATTAGAAAATAATTTAATTAAAAGCCTAAAACCAAAATACAATATAATATTCCGCGATGATAAAAGTTATCCCTACATTAAAATTTCAGAGCACTCTCATCCACTAATTGAGTATTACCGCGGCAAGCCCCACAAGGGAGCAACCTTTTATGGTCCTTATCCAAACTCGTATGCGGTGCGGGAAACACTTGACTTGCTCCAAAGATTATTTAAATTACGTACTTGTACCGATAGCGTTTTTGCCAATCGCTCTCGTCCGTGCATGTTATATCAGGTAAATCGCTGCTCAGCCCCATGTGTTAATAAAATTAGCGAAGGCGACTATAGCCAGTCTGTTAAAAATGCCAGAAGGTTTCTAAATGGTGATTATCCAGCATTGGTAAACCAATTAACTACGCAAATGTATGAGGCCTCTGATCAGCTTGATTTTGAGCAGGCCGGGATTCTTAGGGATAAAATTGCCTTAATTAAGCAGATGCAAGACAAGCAAATAATTAGCGATACTAAATTACCAATTAACTCTGATCTTATATTATATAAAGAGGCGAACGGCCATTCATTTATTTATTTAATAATTATTCGCAATGGACTTTATATCGGCGATAAATATTTCGTAGTTAGAACTGTTGATAATTATCAGGGTATGGTAGAAGCATTTTTGGAGAATTACTACACAGTTTCTAAGCAGAATTTTAGTGTGTATATTGAGCAGGAAATAGCCCCAGAGTTTATTGACTATTTCGTAAAGGCCTATAACATTCGGATTATATCAAAGAGTTCGCCTCGGATTAAAGATTTGGGGGATATGGGACGGGTTAATTTAGAGAAAATAGTTGAAAATTACAAAATCGACAATATATACCAGCTAGGTAGCCTACGGCTTTGTGAGTTGATAGGAATAAAGGGAATTAACCGGATTGAGTGTTATGATACCAGTCATAATCAGGGGAGTAGTGCTGTTGCCTCGATGGTTGTGTATAGTGATGGTAAAATTGATAATAAATTATACCGTCGCTTTAACCTTCCAAATGAGATAAACGGTGATGACCTTCTGGCTCTTGAGTCTGTTTTACGAAGACGTTTGATGAATTCGGAGCTGGATGTCCCTGAGCTAATACTGGTAGATGGTGGGCGAAATCAGTTGAGCGTGGCAAAAAAGCTGCTTAAAGAGCTTGGTTTTTATGATAAAATCAAGATTATTGCTATCTTTAAGGGCGAAGATCGTAAACCTGAACTTGATAAAGTAATTATAAATTCTGAATTAGAGCTTAATTTTCGGCAAGAACCCCATGTGTTTAGACTATTGCAAGCTTTGCGTGACGAAGCTCACCGCTTTGCAATTACCGGGCATCGAAAAAAGCAAGCAGAAAAAATGAAGTTTTCCAGGTTAGAAGATATCCCCGGTATAGGTGCGCAAAAACGTAAAACATTGATTGCATTTTTTGGTAGTAGTCAAGGTGTGGCTGCTGCAAGTGTTGAGGAATTACAACAGGTTCAAGGGATTGGGGTAGAATTGGCTACTGCGATCTATGACTTCTTCCACACAAGTCATGCATGACTATTATTAATTATTAATTTAGCCTCTCTCAAAAAGTTAATTACAATATGCTAAAACGTATTCCTTTCCCGACATTGCTGACTTGGCTTAGAATCGCATTGGTTCCATTTTTTGTCGCGGTTTATTATATTCCAGACTATCTGTTGAGTATGCCACATAAAAATTTTTTGGCTACAGCTATATTTTTAATTGCCGCAGTTACCGATTACTTTGATGGTTATCTCGCTCGTAAAATGAAGTTGGAAACAAGCTTTGGTGCGTTTCTTGACCCGGTAGCAGATAAGGCCCTGGTGGCGGCAAGTCTGGTGGTTTTAGTAAATCTTAACCGTACTTTTGTTTTTGCGGCAATAATAATAATTGTTCGCGAAATTGCAATTTCGGCATTAAGGGAATGGATGGCTCAGCTAGGCCAAGTTAAAGGTGTAGCTGTAGCATATATTGGGAAGCTAAAGACAGCTTGCCAAATGGTTGCAATTTCATTGCTGTTGCTAGATTTTCATGCGTATTTCATTAGTACCATTTTTATTGGCAACTTGTTAATGCTAATAGCAGTGATTTTAACCCTGATATCAATGTTTTATTATTTAGACCAAGCTAAAAAATATTTTAATTAAGAGAGAAATTTTGTGACAGCAAAAAACACAAAAGAGACAAATAAAGTTAGCCTTGAGGCCAATCCAAACGCAAAAGCATTAAATTTACCTCGAAGAAAGGGTTTATTAGATGAATTTGACACTGATGGTGTAATTAGCGGTGATGAATTAGAGCGTGGTAAAAGCCGGAAAAGCCGGGGTCCGCGCAAATTTGGTAAAGAAGATGGTCATGACGTAAATAAATTGATGCGCCTGGTTACTTTCGGTACCGAGAACCTTGCTCCTGAAGAGTTGAAAAAACTGGAAGAACAAAAAGCTAAACTGCATGTTCTTTTGGGTAAGGGGAAAGAGCGTGGATATGTAACTAACGCTGAAATTAACGACCATTTACCTGATCATATTACTGACCCTGAAATCATTGACCAAATCGTTATGATGATCGAGACAATTGGGATTAAGGTGTTTGAGTATGAGCCAAGCCAAGAAGAATTATTAATCTCAGGTACCTCATCTGCGACTGTTAATGATGATGAGTTTGAAGAAGCCGAGAAAATTCTGGCAAGCACCACCTCGTCAAATGAATTTGGCCGTACTACCGACCCGGTGCGCATGTATATGCGTGAAATTGGTACCTATGACCTTTTGGATAAAACAGACGAGGCAGAAATTGCCCGTAAATTGGAGACTAGTATCCAGTTAATGATTTCGGCAATTGCTGATTGTCCTAAGATCGTCAACTTTATCTCAACATCTTATCAGGATGTTCTGGCTGGGAAGATCAAGTTAGAGAACTTTGTTGATGAAATTATCAATGAAGATGCCGGTGATGATAATATGATGCTGGATAATGTTGCTCCAACATCATTTAGTGAAGATGAAGAAGAAGAAGGCCTATCCGGTGCCCAACTTGAAAAATTACGCCAAGATACAGCCGCTTTTTTTGAAGAATTTGATAAGCTAGTTGAAAAACAAAACAAGGTTTTACAAAAGCATAGCTCAGAATCAGCTGAATATCAAGAAATTCTGGTTGAATTAACTGCCCAATTAAGTAAAATTCGTTTTACAAACAAGCAAATTGAGGTATTTTGTGATATCTTGCGTGAATCTCATAAAGAAATCAAACAATATGAAAATGAGATTTTTCATTTAGCCTGCGATGTTATCAAAGTTCCTGAAGATAAATTTAGGAAAGAATTCATCGGTAATGAAACAAACTGGGTAGAGACCCATGTTCCAGCTAAAAAATATGCTGATTTGTTTGAAACGATGAAGTTTGACATCAAGGAAAAGCAAGACCGGATTAAAGCCGTTGCTGATGATTTACAAATAAGCGTATCTGTAGTTAAAAATCTGTTCAAGCAATTAATGCGTGCTGAAAAAGAACAGAAAAAAGCCCGTACTGACATGGTGGAATCAAATTTACGCCTGGTTATTTCAATTGCTAAAAAATATACTAACCGTGGCTTACATTTCCTAGATCTAATTCAGGAAGGTAATATCGGTCTAATTAAAGCAATTGATAAATTCCAGTATCGTAAAGGATTCAAGTTCTCTACCTATGCAACTTGGTGGATCCGTCAGGCGATTACCCGTGCGATTGCGGATCAGGGGCGTACCATCCGTATTCCGGTTCATATGATCGAAACCATCAATAAGATGAGTAAAGAACATCGCAAACTGTTACAGGAAAAATCGGGTGAGCCGCTTACTAAAGAGTTGGCTGAACGAATGGATATCAGTGAAGAGAAAGTTCGTAAAATTTATCAGGTTGCCTATGATTCAATCTCGATGGACGCGCCTATCGGCGATGAAGATGATGCGAGTTATGGCGATTTTATTGAAGATAAATCAACTGTAATCCCATCTGATCATGGAATTGATTATAGCCTGAAAAAAACGGTACGTGAAGTACTAGATACCTTGTCGCCGCGTGAAGCCAAGGTTCTATGTATGCGTTTTGGTATCGATACATTGACTGATCATACGCTAGAAGAAGTTGGCCGCCAATTTGACGTAACCCGCGAGCGGATCCGTCAGATCGAAGCCAAGGCTATCCGTAAATTAAGACAGCCAAACCGGGCAGAGAAGCTTCGCAGCTTCCTTGATAGCTTTAAGGAGCTGGATGAGTTCGAAGCTGATATGTCTTCAGAAGAATTTGATGACTTTTCTGATGATGAATAAATTATAACTGGTGCCTTAATGGCACCATTTATAATTAGCTAGAAACGATCAAATTAAAGATATTGGTCTATTTATTTTCTTCTGTGCTTTGAGGTTGCATCCTCAACTATCTTAAATATTTGGTCAGCTGTCATTTTTACATGTACAACTTGTTGCTGTATCCTGGGTTTCTTATCTTTTAGCTCCCTGATTTTTTTCTCTTCATTTTGTGCTTTTTCAATTATGCTCGGATTGTTTGCTGCCTTTTCCATACTTTCATTAATTTCAGTTAGCCGTTCCAGTAGTTGCACAATCCCTTGACTAACTTGCAAATTATCAGCCCCAATCTTAATATGAGTTGTGTAGCCTTGGCTGAGAGACCTAATTTCTTCAAAACAGCTATTTTCATTTAACAGGATTTTATCTCCAAGTTCCCAAAGCTCGCTAAGATGACTTTGTTTATATTCATTGAATTTGTTAGTGAAGGAATTATCCTCTTTCATTAAAAAATAAAAGTTAATAATCATCATTTTAATTACTGTTAAGTTTTTAGTCGGAAAGTTTTCAAAATGTCTTAGGATTTGTCTTATGTTATTTTCAACTTTAAGGGCAAGGAGATAGTTTTTAAGGACTTGTTTTGTAGAGTCAGTTAACTCTAATAATTCTTCTTTGTTAGTTAAAAATGAACGTACAAAGTCTTGTGCCGAAGCTTCGCTCAGGGCTGGATATTTACTTAAAATCGATTTTAATTCTTTATTTATATAATTATATTTTTCATTTTTGCTACCCTTAGCTGGAAGTTGTACCAAAATATTTAGAATGCTTATTATTCTTAGTAGTGTTAGATCCTTTTTATTTTTATTATCTGGTGATGCCAGATATTTTGGTATAAAATCTCTGATATGCTGATGTAAATTTTTAAATTGTTCAATTGTATTGCAGATTGCTTCAAATTGTGGTATGTTTTTATTGGCAGCAGAAATTAAGCTATTCCATTTGGTCTCTATATTATTCTGATTAGCAGATTGATCTTGCTTGATCTGATTAGGATTGGCAGTTTCAACCAGTTCGGCACTAGTTTTAACCGTTACTGGTCTCGTGTCAGGTTGATCATGTTCTATTCTAGCTCCGCTTGCAAAAAGGTTGCTGCTTGTAAGCTCGTTTGTTGAAGGGTTGGACTGGCTAAGCCGGTTACTGATTATTTCCATTAGTGCTGTTAGCTGTTCATCAGTTAAGTTACCTTTTTCGATAAATTCGGCAACTTGCGCGAAAATATGGTTTACTTCGGTTGCGTTTTGAGGTGATGCTACAGGTGCTACACGTGCAGCAGATGCTGGGCTAGTATGAATCATAATCGGATTCCTTTATAAAAAGTTAATTTAAAAACAGATGTTGTTACGCACTTTCAATTTATTATCGTGCGTGACATTACTTTAAAAATTCGTTATTGAGAATTAATTTCATAATAAGTCAGGCAATTATAGATGAGCTAACATTTGATTTTTTGGATTAAGCTTATAAAAATTGAGTTTTAGTGGATTTGCATGGTTATATTATTTTATCGGATAAAGTATATATATTTAATTGTTGCAGTTTAGTAAAAACTAGGCCGCTGCTGATGGGGTGTTAATTTGTACTTTCTTCAATACCGTGTGCTATTAATTTAAATGGTGCCTTAATGGCACCATTTTTTATAACTGGAAACGTTCAAATTTAACATATTGTGCTACTTATTTTTTCTGTGCTTTGAGGTTGCGTCCTCAACTATCTTAAATATTTGGTCAGCTGTCATTTTTACATGTACAATTTTTTGCGGTTCCCTAAGTTTACTCTCTTCATCTTGTGCTTTATTCATTAGTTTTGAGTCATTTGCTGCATTTTTCATACTTGCTTCAATTTTCGTTAGTCTCCCCAATAGGTTTGCTAATCCCTGACTAACTTTTAATTTGTATGGCGGTAGATTTTCATCTAGCGTAATTTGAATATAAGTTTTGGAGCCGTGGGAGCACAGAGATCTAAGTTCTTCAAAGCATTTGTTTGTTAAAATCCATTCACTTGTCTTCCATATTTCGTAAGGGTGGTCCTTTTCATAATTATCAATCATTGGAATCGAAGATTTTCCTTCTTTCATTTTAAAATTAAATTTTAAAATCATGAATTTAACCGCAATTAAGTCTTTGCTTGGAAAGTTTGCAAATTGATTTAAAATTTGTAGAATATTATTCTCAAGTTTAAGGTTCTGTAGATATATAATTAGATTTTTTTGTGCGTCGACAGATAAACTTTTTATTTTCTCTTCTTTAGCTAAAAATGAAGATATAAATTTTTGTACTAAATCTCGATCTATTGTTGGGTACTTTGTTGAAAGCGTATCAGAAATTCTATTTAAATAGAAAAAGCCCGCTATTCCCTCGATGTCGTTGCTGGGAAGGGGCTCCTCGATGAGAATTGATAACATGCTTATTAGTCTTAGCATTGTTAGGTGTTGATTAACTTGTTCGCCTCGGAAAATTTGGTGATTTTTAGCAAAATCTACAATGCACAGATATCCATTTTTAAAGGATTCGTCCGATTCAGCAATTGTTTTCAATTCTGGCATGTTTATGTTTGCAGCAGAAATTAAGCTTTTCCACTTGTTTACAAAATTATCTGGACTGTCTGCCTGAGCTTGATTGATTTGATTCAAATCGGTAATTTTGCTGAGGTTAGAACTAGTTTCTGCTTCTACAGGTTTAGCGTTAGCCTTAGCCGCTCTGTCTGCTTGTTCTATGTTTGTGGTGCACGCAAATAAATTGCTAGTTGGGGAAAGCTGGTTAAGTTGGTTATCAATTATTTCTCTTAGGTTTAATAACTGCTTTTCATTTAGGTTGCCTTCTGAGAGGAGTTTGGCAATTTGCTCGTAATTTCTCTCTTGTAAAGCAGACTCTGACTCGGTTGCTTTTTGCAATTGATTAGTAAGTGATAATTGTACTAGAGGCATAATTGGGGGTCCCTTATAAATAGTATGAATTTAAAAATGTCTGGTATTTAGTAATCAATTTATTGTTATTTTGGGAATTGTAGATGAGACACCAATTGATTTCTTGAATTAAGCTTATAAAAAATTGAGCTATGGCTGATTAGCTAGTTATATTATTTTATCGTATAAAGTTTATATATTTAATTATTGAAGTTTAGTAAAAACTAGGCTGCTGCTGATAGGGTGTTAATTTGTAATTTCTTCAATACCGCGCAATATTAATTTAAATGGTGACTTAATGGCACCATTTTTGTGCGCCATGCATGGCTCACTTCTAGGCGGTGTAAGTCCGCTGCTAGCTCTTTCGACGGGAATAGCGAGTCTATGCAAAGGCGTCTATCGTGAGGTAGAGTCTGAAGGAAGTAAATGACGTAATATGGTGGTGACGAACAGAAACTACATCAGGCTACTAGAGTGGATAACTTAGCAAAAGATAAGGAAGTCCAATAGTCGAGCGTAACTTTAGGGGTAAATGTAGCATGACCATATGAAAGAAGTGCGAGGTGTCACGGTTAGAGCGGCCAGACCGTGAAGTCAAGCTGCGCAAAATTGAATTATTATCGTTAGCGGATGGGATCCCCATAATTTTTGTCTTTAATTATATCAAATGATTTTTTATCAAAGTATTTAAGTACATTGCTGCTGTACTATGGCTTATACTTGCATGCGGGCTTATAGCTTTATTGCTTCACTTGATAACCTGCCGGGAGATGATTAACCTATTGCTAGTGTTTGGTTTTCCTTTAAAGATTATTAATAAATTAATTGTTTGAGGTATTATAATGAATGGTTAAAATTAAATTAATAAAAATTGACTTTGATAGTGAAATGGTTAAATTGATGTCGGAAAGAATAAATATTCTTTCATAGGCAATTGGTGGTATTGGCTATCTTGATTTTAATATTCAAGGGTTGAATAAAGCTATTACCGTTATCTTGGGCTGGTTAGTATTGCAATATATATCATTTGCACTGCTTAAAGTAAGTAAAACGATAAAAAAAGAAGAGGATCAGAACGATGGAACTAATTAAATTAATTTCTCTGAATGTAGCAGTAATTGCAGGAGCTTTCTATTTATTGCACCTAGCTGTTAAGAGTGCTAAACAAAAGTCAAAACATACGCATAGTTAATAATTGATTCCTTAGAAAATGCCACGGTTTATACTGTGGCAATTAGCAAAACTCTTAGGTTTAATAACTGCTTTTCGTTTAGGTTGCCTTCTGAGAGGAGTTTGGCTATTTGTTCGTAATTTCTCTCTTGTAAAGCAGACTCTGACTCGGTTGCTTTTTGCGATTGATTAGTAAGTGATAATTGTACTAGAGGCATAATTGGGGTCCCTTATAAATAGTATGGATTTAAAAATGTCTGGTATTTAGTAAGCTTTTATTAATTAGTTTGGGAATTGTAGATGAGACACCAATTGATTTCTTGAATTAAGCTTATATAAAATTGAGTTATGGCTGATTAGCTAGTTATATTATTTTATTGAATAAAGTATATATATTTAATTATTGAAGTTTAGTAAAAAATTAACAGCAAAAAACCCAACCGCATTGCTTGAGTTGGGGTCTACACTGAGGATTTTATATCAATTAATTGGGCAAGATACCTTGATTATTGTTAGTCTAATTAGGAAATAGGATACAGACTAACATACATATCCCTTTCGCCGTTATTTATTCCATCACCCCATCCTGGCAACAAATAGAGATAAACATTATCATTATGACTATTTTTACAGATTAGCGTTCCTGCCTCTTTAGGGCTATTGTTAAATACCCACCAATTTTCATAAGCTCTATGGCTGCCTTGGCCAATTATCACATTCTCACAGGTGAGCTCATCATTATTGATTTTTATTTTTAATTCCCCATAAAAAGCAAAATTAAGCGCTTTGGGAGGTGTCGAGCCTGGGTTTTCATCTGTGGCGCTCATGAATTTCCCATCCCATGATACTTGAAGATTACTTAATTTTTTACTTACCCAATCCGCATTAGCTGTGTCTGCGCTCCGTCCTGCTCTTACATTAATACAGCCAGCAGTTTTACCAGTTGTTACCATCTGGATACCACTCCAATCAGCTGGGTTTCCGATAGTATAATTATCATCATAAATATGAAACGACATAGGTATGAAATTATTGGTATCTGGATCCGCAAAACAGAAATAGTTATCCTTAATGCTTGATAAAGTATCCGCTTGAGCAGTAACAGGTATGGAAAGACACAGCGGAGCCAAGACTAGTGAGATTTTTTTTAAATAGTGCTTTTTCATTAATTCTTTTCCTATAATTAAACACGAGTCTACATTTGGCTTAAAATGATTAATCATTGAAAAGTGAAGACTCGTGCTTTAAATTTTAAAAATTATTTAAACTAAGTTCAAGTCCTTAGTTTAATTTTTATCAATTAAGCAATCGGCTGCCTTGTCATTATATTTTACTGTTTTACCATCGACAGTTAGGGTAATATCGGAACATTTGCTGCCTTCTTGTAGTTTTACATTATTAAGGGTAATATCTTTACAGCCATTCACTGATTTGCAAAGGAGTGTTGAAGGTAACGATTTACCGGTTGAAGTTACGTTGTCGTAGCTAATATTGTTAACTTGTACTTTGGACCATTTACCGCCATAGCCAAAATCGTAAATAATCGGATTTTTTACCCCTTCCATGGTAATGTTTTTATAATGGACATTAGCAACTGTGATTTGATTTTTCTTGCCATTAGTAGTATTTACTTGGTCATAACTATCATCTGATGAGCAGTTTGCCTCACACATGGTTTTTATACGTAGCCCGTTATGGGTATAATGGAAACTTACATTTTGCGCTGTTACGCCATCAACGTTGCCATCGACATGGCTACCAATAGAAATACCATGCCCATAATACATATCCATATTATTAATGTAAATATCTTTATCTGGCATCTCGCTACTACTATTCATGGCAATGCTATCATCACCATTATAAATCGTGGAATCAGTAATATTGACTGTTTGCACGCCTCCTGTATTGATACCATCTGTATTAGGGGAATCTTTATCCGAATGAATTAGAATTTGATTAATCTTAATATTTGTTACACTTCTTATCATTAAATGAGCGCGTGGTGAATTTCGGAATTCCAAGTCCTCAATGGTCAAACCGTTTACTCCGTGGAAATACATGAGAGTTGGACGGTCAATGTGCTTATCCTTGCCATATGCTTCCCACCAGTCTGCACCGTGCCCATCAATTACACTTGGCATTGTTGTGTCTGGTTTCGGTCGGTTGTTATTCAATTGGTTAGAGTTAGGCTTAGCCCCAATCAGCGTTAAATTGTTACAGTTGGTGAATGAAATCAGATGTTTGGCGTCTTTCCATGGATCAGATTTTTTGCTGTTACTTGTGTTTTTGCCATTACGTGGAATTGAGGTAATTGTTACACCGTCATCTAATTTGAAAGTAAGATTATTTACCCGATCTATTATAATAGGATAAATTGTATAGTCATCAGGAGTAAACTCTATTGTCAGCTGTTTAGCTTTTTTTTGTTTGGCTAAAATATTATCGATGGTTTGTTGAGTAATTACATTTGAGGAACTGCCATCAGCAGTACTACCTTTTTGTATTAAACAAGTTGGTGCATCTTTATCTCCAGAACATTGAAATGTTACTGAAGCATTCGCTTCACTTGACAATGCACAAGCAAAGATACCAATACTAATTACTTTACACAGTTTTCTAAAATCATGTCTTTTCATTTTTATAACCCTAATCATGTGATTAAAACTTCCAGCTAACTTTTATGTTATTTACACCAATTTGAGTTAAGATTTTTTCAGACAAGCAAGGAAATTCATTGTAACATTTTCAAGTCAGAATTTTCCTATACTAGACCGCAAGGTTACTTAACCCAAGTTGGAGCTATTATTTAAAAACTCAAAAGAAATTCCCTCACTTATATTGTTATCTTTAGATAAAAGTAAGGGCTAGAGTCAAATAATAACTAAGTGGCTACTGGCATCAAGAGTTTAAGATTTTAGCATTTGCAAAGGGTTGCTTATTATTGCTGTGTTCGAGAAGTTAGGGTAAATTAGGTAAAATAAATTTGCATTTTAATCTAAACAGGATTTGATTACGGGGATAGTAATTGGTTTTTTAGTAGTTAGGGCTAGAGTTGCTGCTGTATTGATTAGCTCAATCAGTTTACCCAAATTACGGGTATAGTGGCTAAGTATATATTTTAGTTCAGCTTCTCCGATTTTAATCCCCTCACGTTTTGCATATATCGAAAGAGCATTAAGTAACTCACTTTCATCGAGACTTTTTAGTGCAAATATTAAACCAGAATGAATACGGGTTTTAAGGTCGATCCTTAAATTACTTGCATTTAAATTTATCGTAGAACTTGTTAAAAGGTAATTGTCCCGATTATTTAATTTGATATGGTTAAATAAGTCAAATAAGGAAATTTGGCCTTGTTCATCAAGTAAGTCTATATTGTCTACCGCTATAAAACGGTATTTATCCAGATCCAAATCATGAAGATTGATTTGGTCTACTTGATTGCTGTCAATATAAATCGCATTGTGCTGGCGATGGTTAGCCAAATTAACCCACGCTTTCAGTAAATGTGTTTTTCCCGATAAAGTTGCACCATAGATATGCGTAAACTGACTAGAAAAATCTTGTAAATTAGCAACGGTAATTTCATTACCGATGCTGATAAAACTGTTAAAGTCATAAACTTGGTTAAAAAGATCGAGTAACTGCTGTTTTATCATTAGCTTGCGTCTCTGTAGTAATTAGTGTTTTTATAATATTGTTTTGCGTGACGTAATAACACTACTGTAATTGTAGACAGTGGTAGAGCCAGAAGAACTCCAACGATACCAAATACTTTTCCAAAAACCATCAAGCATAAAATTATCATGACAGGATTTAAACCAATCCTACCGCCAACCAGAAACGGGGTTACCAGTGCACCTTCTAATACATGACCAATCGCGTAAACACCTAAAATGGCAACTAACCCACCCGAACCAGTGAATTGAGATAAGCCGATAGTAAGAGCGAATAATAATCCCGATAATACACCTAAATAAGGGATAAATACTAATAGTCCGGTAATTATGCCAATAACGGTTCCAGAAGGAAGGCTGACTATGTTTAGGGCAATTGCATAGTAACTGGCCATAATCAGCATAACTGAAAGTTGACCGCGTAAATAGGCAGATAGCATTAAATCGATATCACGGCATAATTGATGAATCGGGAACAAAAACGATCTGGGAATCATTTCATCGAAGAAATTAACGATATTGTTCCAGTTCATTATTGAATAAAATAATACGAATGGAATTAATACAACATAAATTACTATTTCAATTACAATTAAACCATTTTGGGCTAGATGAGTAAACATATCGAGATTGTTTGAAATCTGTTTTTGATTTGCCAATACCATTTGTTTTAAGTCTTCAAGATCAAGGCTGAGATGAGTGCCAAATTGCAAGTTAAACTTGGTAAGAATATTGTTGTTTATTACAGCGATAATCTGCGGGGTATTATGTATCACAACTTTAAATTGCGTGATTAATACCGGGATTATGTAGATCGGTATCGCAAGGAATATCATTAAAGTAAGTAGCGAAAAAATTAAAGCGCTGTATTTGCGTTTGATAGTGAACCTTGTTTCTAGTTTATCAACCAATGGATTGAGGATATAGCCTAGAATTAAAGCTGCAATAAAAGGGATTAGCACTTTGCCAATTAGGACCATCATAAAAAATAACATGATAGTTGCAGCGAGTAACGAGAATATGGGCTTTAATTTGATTAGTTGTTGCATAAAATTTACTTACCAGGGAATAGTATATTACAAGTTTATAATTATACTATAAATACATTCTAGTTGCCAGGAACTCATTGTATCGATTTGTGGATTAAATAAAATTAATTAATCGCTAAAGCTAAAGCTAATATTAAAACTGATTCATATTTAGGTAAATTAATTACTCAAAAATATTATTAAAGCACTAGTTTATATTGCTGATATTAAGATATCTCGAAGTAAATAATAAATGTCGCATTTTCGGAATATTATTTTTAATAAAGTAAACTTTAAATGGCTTATTAATAATATTATGAAATATTTAATAATTAATACTTCTCAATCTCGGATACTTTTATCTCTAGAGATTAGAAAAGCGTGTTTTATTAAAAGTCAATTTATTCGTAAGAATGCTTCATTTATACTCAAATATTACGGATATAAGGCTTTGTATTATTCATTGGCTATTTGTTGAAAACTCGCAGGACTCAAACAATTCAACAAATAGCGCCAATCTCATAAACAAACCCTAATACCCTTCATAATTCGTATAAATAAAGCACCCTTATGGATAATTTGAAGCTGTTTAAGTCTCAATTGTGCGTAACATCACTAATTAAATTTCATACGGATTCTAAATATGTCTAGTATTTTATTTAAAAGCTATGGCTTAGTCAATACAACTCGGTTGGGTAAATTGCTGGAAGCTAACAAAGATACTGCCTTATATATGGGGTTATGGGACAAATTTAAGGATATTTTTAGGGGTTGCTGGGGTACAACTAAGCAAGGACGATTAAATCAGCTATGGGTTAATTTACAAGCTAGGGAAGCAGTTTATCACTTAAATATCGATGAAGTATCTCTTTTTATGAGTGCCCCAAGCGCTAGTAAGGAAAATTCTAATTTATTTCACTTTAGGAAACAGCAAGAATATATTGAAGAAGTCAAAAGGAAAATTAATGTATTTAATAGATTAAGAGAAATGGCCGAGGCTAAATATTATCGGGACTTTAAAATATTGGTAACTAACAGCGGATTAGTATTTAAGATTGGCCTTGAGACAGTGAAGCGTGTACCCATTCTAATTGGCAGGGAAGGCAGTAAAATGTCATTTCTGACTGAATCATATATTGGTGGGGAGAGTATCCTTGAAAATCTTGAAACACACGGCTGGGGATTCGTACTTGATATTCCAGCAACTAAAAATGCATTAACTAGAGCTAAGTATTCCGAAATAGACATTTTAACTAATAAAAAGCAAGCTCGGGAAATATATCGGTTAATAATTAAAAACAGCTTAAATCAAATCCAGGATGAAACAGCTCGGCAAAATGTAGTTAAATTAATAATCCATTTTAATCACATTTGCAATTTAGTGCTTCGCCACGACATTAAAAAGGAATGGTCAATTGACGAATTGAAAAAATTGGCTGAACCAATTTTAAATAAATTAAATTTTGACGATAATCAGGCAGCAGCTTTTCTATATGCAACACTTTGGCTAAATTTCCATCGAAATAAAGGGCAAGTGGCTAAACAGGTGCTTAAGGCCGTATTATTTATTTCTGCTATGATTGCCGGAATTATTGTAGGACCAATATTAGGACCTTGCTATTGGTTCAGGGACAGAATAATAAAAAGCGATGAAAGTTATTCCGATAAAATTAAATTGGTAGCGCCTATCATTTTCTTGGGTTGCTTGTGTGGACCTTATAACAGCAGCCGCCAGTATGTTAAAGCGGTTATGAAGTTTAATACCGGCGATAGCTTGAAAGCTTGCACAACTAGTTATCAGAAGGTTATGGAATCTCTTCTAGCAGAATACAACCCAGAACAGGTTAAATCAATAGTAGAGTCTATTCCGAGTATGGCAGACATTGTAGCTGACGCGCAAATTAATGGCATTTTTCTCAGACTATATATCAATCAAATAAAAGAATTATCAAAACTACAAGGTTGATTAGACGGTAACGGTTTTTTGTTTAGTCCTATGTGCCCGAAGCCGTATAGGCAGAATTAAAAAAATAGCCTATACCAGTTACATTTGCAGACTAAATGACAGGAACTAGAAAGAACATATGAATTTAACATTTAATTCTACAAGCAGGTATAGGCCAAGTTAGCCAATTAGCTAATCTTTTTAATTTCAATATAGGATTTATCTTTAAATTGTTTAATATTGGTTTGGCAACTATTGTTGCAGCCAGAACAAATACTGCCGCAACCGGCGCGGGCTTTTCTAAAAGTTTTAAATAGAAACCAACTAGCTGTTGCGCCAATTACCATAATACCAGCGAGATCAAATAAGTGTTCCATAGCATTCTCCAAGCTAAATAATAAAATTAGGTTGTTGTGTTAATATCATCATCAAATTAATTGTTTTGTTATTGTAAATACCAATAATGACATGACATAAGCTAATCCAATTTGGTAGGCAAACATGATTAAAGGCCATTTCCAAGAATTGGTTTCGCGTTTGGCAACGGCAAGTGTGGACATGCATTGTGGTGCAAATACATACCAGGTAATTAGTGATAGGGCAGTAGCCAAAGTCCAGCTATGCTGTAGTACTACGCTAAGGCTTTGACGAACAGCATCATCACTTCCGCTTAATGCAAAGATGGTTGCTAGAACAGACACTGCTACTTCGCGGGCAGCCATACCAGGAATTAATGCAACAACAATTTGCCAATTAAACCCAATCGGGCTAAATAGTGGCTCAAGAAATTTCCCAACTATGCCAGCAATACTATAGTCAATTGCAGGCTGAGTTGCGTGCTCTGGAGGCAAAGGAAATGATGAAAGGAACCAAATTATCACCATTACCGATAAGATAATTGTACCAGCCCGACGAAGGAACGATTTAGCCGGCTTAATTAATTCCAATAATATGTTATATGGGTTAGGTGCTTTGTAACTTGGTAATTCAAGCATTAAAGGCTGGCGATCGCCTTTAAAAAAGAATTTTTTGAAAATAAATGCCATTACTAAACCAAAAAATATTCCAGCAGCAAATAGGGCAAACATTACCAAGCCTTGCAGGTTCGCAAACCCCCAAACAGTCTTGGCAGGAATGAACGCACTTATTAGGAGTGTATATACTGGTAACCGGGCAGAACATGTCATTAAAGGAGCAATCAAGATAGTGACTAAGCGGTCTTTACGGTTTTCGATAGTACGTGTAGCCATAATTCCTGGAATAGCACAGGCAAAGCTGGAAAGTAGCGGTATAAATGCTCTACCATGTAAGCCCACTCCCCCCATTAGCTTATCCATTAGAAATGCAGCTCTTGCCATATATCCGGTATCTTCAAGCAGTATAATGAATAACGAAATTGTTAGAATCTGTGGTAAAAATACAATGATTGAACCAACACCGGCAATAATACCATTAGCTAATAGGCTTATAACAAAGCTATTTGGATTAAGGCCGGCTACATAACCTTGTAAATTATCAAAGAGGGTTTGTAACCAATCTTGCGGTATAGTAGCCCAGCTAAAAACTGCTTGGAACATAGAAAAAAGGATCGCAAGAAGTATAATTAGGCCGAATAAGGGATGGAGCAGTATTTGATCGATACGTTGGGTCCAAAGAGTAGGAACACCTTTTCGTGTCTCAACTTCCTTGACAATTTGATGGACTTTTTTGTGGTATTCCCTTACCATTTCGCGATCTGGTTCTTGCCATTTATTATCGTGTTGGGTTACTTGTTTAAATTTATCCAATTCGCGGGCAAGCTCATAGATACCCAATTTCTTGGTCGCTGATGTTTCAATTACCGGGCAGTCAAGTAAAGTACTCAATTTTTTAATGTTATATTCAAAGCCGCGTAGTTTGGCAAGATCACTCATATTCATTGCAACAATAACCGGTATGCCTGTTTGTTTAAGTTCTAATATTAAACGCAGGCAGCCAGACAGGTTGGTTGCATCAATCACGGCTAAAATGACATCAACATTTTTCTCTTGTTCGAATTGGTTAAGTAGCACATCACGAGTGACTTTCTCATCCGGGCTGCGTGACCTTAGGCTATATGTTCCGGGTAAATCAATTAAGGTAATCAAGGTATTTTGTGGAGTTGAAAAATAACCATGTTTTTTTTCAACAGTAACTCCTGAATAATTTGCTACTTTCTGGCGGCTTCCAGTTAATGCATTAAATAATGCCGTTTTACCGCAATTAGGTTTACCAACTAAAGCTACACGTAATTTTTGTGCGTGACTTTGGTGAATCGAATTAATCTCAGCTTTTTGATGAGCTAAGTTATTATGTTTTAAATGTTTTTCGCTACGCATAATGTTTTTGTAATCTATAAATAAGGATGGGGATGAGTTAATTATCGATTGGGGTAACTAATACAATCGCAGCTTCGTTTTTCCGAATTGCAATGGATGTTCCGTTTTCATCTATCTGTAGTGCAATTGGATCATGATTAATTAAGCCAAAATGTAAAACTTTGACAGTAGTACCCTCGATTATTCCAATTTCTAGAAGCCTACGCTCTAGCTCTCCTGGTTCCAACTCAATATTATGAGGCAATAAATCCTCATCAATTTTTTCTACAATACCGCTTGCGCCTTTAGCTAATTCAGATAAAGCGACTAATTTATGTTGCATTTGTATTATTCGTCCTAAAATAATAACTGTATTTTCTATGGGGTGATTATAAATGAGAGTGATTCTCAATTGCAAATATTTATTTTATTTTATAAATGATATTCGAGTATTAGATGAGTTGTGGGGAAATTAAATTAGGTAGAATTAGCGAACTGGTATTGCGAATTTAGCTATTAGAAAATGGTTATTTAAAGCAATTTGCTTTGATTTAACTTCAATTACGAAGATTAGTTTATGAAAGTATCGAATAAATATTAAAAATCAAAGAACGATAATGGGATCGATAGTAGAGCAAAAATTATGATAAAATCTGGTGAACAAAGTTTGATAATTGTGAATAAGAAATTTTAGTAATCGGTAATAATGTGAATTATATTAAGCAAGTAATAACAATTTTAAATGAATTAGTAGCTTTCCCTTCAATAACGCCAGAAGATGCAGGAAGTTTAGACTATATCGAGAGTTTTATCAAAGGCATGGGTGGCCATTGTATTAGGGTTGACCGGAATAAGACAACTAATTTAATTGCAACACTTGGCCACGGTGAAAAAATATTTGCTTTTGCTGGACATGTTGACGTTGTCCCGACAGGCGATGTAAATCTTTGGCTTAATAAAAACCCTTTCCAAATTTATCAATCCGGTGATGAGGTTATCGGTAGGGGTGTTGCAGATATGAAGGGCTCGATAGCGGCTTTTCTAGTAGCTATTGGAGAGTTTGCCAAAACGCTTGACTTAAGCAAATTTAAAATTATGTTATTGATCACTTCTGACGAAGAAGGGAGTGCAATTGATGGGACCCCTATCATTGTTGAATACCTTAAAAAAAATTCTATTTACCTTAACTATTGTTTAGTTGGTGAGCCTTCTTGTGTTGATAAGCTCGGTGATACAATCAAAGTAGGGCGGCGAGGCTCCTTAACCGGCTATTTAACCGTAAAAGGAATTCAAGGGCATATAGCTTACCCTCATTTATGCAAAAACCCCATTCATAGTGCATTGCCAGCATTGAGTGAGCTATCTTCAATTACCTGGGATCATGGGAATGAATTTTTCCCTGCCACCAGTTTGCAATTTGCCAATATAAATGCAGGTCTTGGTGTGACTAATGTAATACCTGGCGAGCTAACTGCCAATTTTAATTTTCGCTACAACAACCTACATGAGGCAAATAATCTTAAATATAAGACTGAACAAGTTTTAACAAAATATGGGCTAAATTATTCAATTGAGTGGAATCATTCAGCAAAACCATTTTTGACCAAAGTGGCATCAATGGTGGCATTTACCCAGCAAGCTATTCATGAAGTTACTGCTATCACACCAGAACTAAAAACTGATGGTGGAACATCCGATGGAAGATTCCTTATCGAAGTGAGTGGGGAATTGATAGAGCTTGGGCTTAGAAACAAGTCAATCCATCAAATAAATGAATCAACTACCATAAATGATTTAGAACAGTTAACCAAAATATATATTAGAATTTTAAGTAAGGTTTTTAATGCCTAGAAATGCTAAACCTAATAAAGAAATAATCGATGCCAGAACTTTGGGGGTTAGCCATTCCCAAGTTGATCTAGAGGCATTGGAAGTTGTGAGAAAACTACAAAGCCAAGGATTTAGTGCGTATATAGTAGGCGGTGGTACTCGTGATTTGCTACTTGGGAAGATACCCAAAGATTATGATATTGTTACCAATGCCGAACCTGAAAAAATCCGCCGGATTTTCCATAAAAACTCAATGATAATTGGCCGCCGTTTTAAAATAGTCCATGTCTATTTCGAGAAACTGAATGTCGAACGAAGCACCAAGGTCGGCAAACCATGTTATGAACGCCATATTATTGAGGTATCTACCTATCGAAGCAACAAAATTCACGATCATACATTGAGTGAACATGGCAGAATTTTAGTCGACAATAATTATGGTTCGATTGATGAAGATGCTTTTCGCCGTGATTTTACGATTAATGCGCTATATTATGATCCAATCGCCGAAGTGATTATTGACTATCATCATGGTTTGGACGATATTAAACATAAGGTAATCAGGGTGATCGGTAATGCACATGAACGCTATTTGGAAGATCCAGTTCGTGTTTTACGGGCAATACGGTTATCTGAAAAATTAGGCCTTACAATAGATGAAAATACATATATTAATTTTAGAAATGCAAAACATCTATTATTGAATGAGCCTAAGGGTAGGCTATTTGAAGAAATGCTGAAAATCCTTTTATCCGGGAGTTCAGTTAGTATTATTCGTGAACTGCATGAACTAGGGTTGCCCCGCAGAGTTTTTAATTTATTTGATAAGTTATTCTTGCATAGTAGACCTGATGAGTTTGCCTTGGAAGTACTGAAAAAGACCGATGAGAGAATCGCTAAAGGTGAAGATGTTTCACTTATTTTTATCTTATCAGGCCTGATTTGGCAGTCGGTTTACCATTTTTATCAACAAGAATTAAGTGCAGGTAACCATTTTCGCCAGGCTATGCTAAATGCCATTGCCCGAAATAAAAACTTGATTTTTAATAGTGGGATTACGCGCAATCTATATGCCGCAATTCGTGAAATATGGTTAATGCAGCTTGATTTTGATTTTCCTAGTGTAAATCGGCTTGAACATTTCTTAAACCAAAGCAGATTTAGGCAAGCTTGGCATTTATATAACTTGAGAGGTGAATTCCAGCAAGTCAATTCCGAAATTTTTGGCTGGTGGGATGAATATTTAAAACTAGATGTTGATGCAGATAAGACTGAATTACTCATCCGCTTAGTTGATTTAACTCCACCTGAAAAAAAATCTAAGCGCCGTAAACCTAGAAAGAAACGTAAACCTTCTGACTCTAAAGCTGATAAATAATGGAAAACTCAAACGACAATAATATCATTCGCCGCGAAATAAAAAGTTTCGTACTGCGCCAAGGGAAAATTACTCAGGGCCAGCAACGTGCACTTACTGAATTAATGCCAAAGTATGGCATTGAGTATAATAACCAACCGATAAATCTAAATGAAATTTTTGGCCGGGACAATCCAAAAGTAGTCGAAATTGGCTTTGGGATGGGACATGCGACCTGGCAAATAGCCAAAGCAAATCCAAATACTGATTATTTAGGCATTGAAGTTCACTTACCTGGAGTTGGCTCGTTACTCATGCTGGCTGAAGAAAATCAAGTTAGCAATTTACGGGTTATTCGCCATGACGCGGTCGAAGTTTTAAAAACCATGATAGCTGATGGTTCCTTAGATGGTTTTCATATTTATTTCCCTGATCCATGGCATAAAAAGCGCCATCATAAACGGCGGATCATACAACCAGAATTTGTTCAGTTACTTTGCCAGAAGCTTAAACCAGGTGGTTATATTCATCTTGCTACTGACTGGGAGGATTATGCACTGTGGATGTTGGACATCCTAGCTAAGGAAAAACGATTAACCAACACTTCCTTAAGCGGCGATTTTGTGCCAAGGCCAAACTATCGCCCGTTAACAAAATTTGAAAATCGTGGAATAAAATTGGGGCATGGGGTATGGGATATCGTTTTTGTTACTAAAATTTAAACGGTTATAGTTATTGTTGTAATTTATTGTAAAAATCATATTTGGGGCATTGCGCTCCAAATTTTTTTGTGCGCAAGAATTTATATTAGAAGAGAATTTAAAAGTAAAAAGTCGCTCTCTATACTTCGAGGAGGAAAAAGATGAAGAAGCTGAGTTGGTTATTATTAGGTTGTTCGATTGGTGTATCTTTTGCAGCACCTAACTATCAGGCATTGGTAAATGAAGCGTATGATAAATATAAAATTGAGACTTCAGGTAAAAATGCTGATTATATTCCTGCATTAGCTAAATACGATCCAAGCTTGTATGGTATAGCTTTAGTCACTGTCGATGGTAAGATTTATACGGCAGGTGATGCTAATGCAAAATTTCCTTTAGAATCATTATCAAAAGTATTTGCTCTATCATTAGCATTACAGCAATATGGCTCTGAAGTAATATTAGATAAGTTAGGGTCAAATGCTACAGGATTACCTTTTAATTCCGTCTCAGCTGTAGAAGATCAACCAAACAGAACCGGCAATGCACTGGTTAATGCAGGGGCGATGGCAACTGTTAGCTTAATCAAAGCAAAAAATGCTAATGAGAAATGGCAGCTTATATTAGATAATTTAAACAACTATGCCGATAGTAAATTGTCGGTAAACCAAGAGGTTTATTCTTCAGAAACTAAAACCAATCAGCATAATCGGGCGATTGCTAGACTACTACAATCTTACGGACGTTTTTATAGTGATCCTGTAGAGGCAGTTGATATTTACACCCGTGAATGCTCTGTTGACGCTAGCGCAGTTGAACTTGCCAAGATGGGCGCAGTAATTGCCAATAATGGACAATCTCCATTCAATAAAAAACAATTGCTTTCGTCTAATCTTGTACCCAATTTACTCGCAGAAATGACTATTGCTGGTATGTATAATAATTCTGGAGCGTGGCTATATACAGTAGGGTTACCGGCTAAAAGCGGGGTAGCCGGCGGCGTGCTTGCGATTGCACCTGGTAAATTTGCAATTGCCGCGTATTCACCTCCGCTTGATAACGCTGGTAATAGTGTTCGTGCCCAACAAGCAATTAGATATATTGCAAACCAGGCCCAAGTAAATATTTTTGTCAAAAAGTAATTTATAAAAAAGCCAGGTCAACTTGATCTGGCTTGAATTACAAATAATTTATATTTTTTTAATGTTGATGGGCATCCTGGGTCCACGCATCACTCCAATTTGAGCCAGTTGCTGGAGCATATGCCCAAGCAGCTCCGCTACACCAACCAGTATAAGGCCAAGGTTTGCAAGTATATACATGGCCATCCGTTGCTAAAACTTTGTCGCCCGCTTTATACTTAGTGCCTGCTTTATAGGCTGGGACCTCCGGGGTAGGCGATGGCGAAGTAGTAGGAGTTGGTGATGTTGTTGGCGTAGGGCTTGGTGAAGGATTGGTGCCTGAACAATTACTTAATTCAGCCCATACTTTGCCAGATCCATCTACACCTACATGCTCACTTGGAATATTGCTTTGTGTCCACCACCTAGCTTTATAATATTTGCCATTATATGAAACAACATCGCCACCAACATAAGCTTTAGAGCTCACCCAGGCAGTAGCACCATCACAACTTGTTGGTGCTGGGGTATTTCTGATAATGTATGACCATGCGTCAGTACTATCTGAAGATTTATACACATATACTGAATTTTGGCCTGCTGTAGAGACACTAATACTGCCATTATTTAGTAAGCCTGCTTTTACTTGCACACCATTTTTATAAGTATGGCTATTGATTGCATTAGCTAATTCCACTTCAGCATTAGCAACTGTTCCTACAGTAATTGCTTCAAAGGTATCTGTCTCAACCCCATTTTTATCTAAAGAGAAAGTTAACTTGTCGCCAGGTTTCACTGCTTTTAGCCATTCTTGTAGTTTATAGCCAATTGCTGACCAGGAAACCGTTACTGGATTCGGATCGCTTTGTTTAGTTAAAGTATAACCATAAGTTGCATTTGATTCAGCTACACTTTTATTTAAGTAAACAAAATCTTTGCTCTGATTGGTTTCATCGTAGCTAATTACGCCGGTAGTAGTATTTAAAACTCCAATATTAACCAAACCATTGTGAGAAGTATCATTATTTACTTGAGCTGCCAAATAACTATCCCATTTAGCTAAATTGTTAGTAGTGACTGATAGTGAATAAGTTGCAATTGCACTACCATTTTTAGTAATTTTAAAGGTTACCAGTTCATTAGCTTTTGGCTGAGCAATAGATGAAATCCATGACTTGCCATCGATTGCTACCCAGTTTGGCGCAACAATTACACCGTTGTCAAAGATTACATCTGAACAAGAAACGAAGTTTTCGCCAACCGGGTCAACCCGTTGCCAGAGAGTTACTATAACCTGCTTGCCTTGTAAAGTTTGATTTGGGATTTGTAAATTACAGGTATAACTCTGCGCTGAATTACCAGTAGCCGCTGCGTCACAGCCGGGAACATAATTTAGATTTTGCCAGCTTGGCGTTGGGTTAAAAGTACCTGAGGGGTAATTGGTTATAAATGTAAAAAAATTACTTGGGGTATGTGCAGCAGATAGGCTCCAGGAGAAGGTAATCGGTTTTCCATTGGCCACTTTAGTCATTTTGCTATCTGGTAAAGGTTCTAGAAGTCTTGGCCAATTGGTATGACCATTTGCGCAAAGGTTTTTATCCTGTATTGCATGGTAAGTTTTAAAAAAACCTAGTGGGCCTCCTGAAAAGCCGACTATTTGATTATAAGTAGAATTTCCGCCACCTGTTAAATTACTTGCAACCGATTGCGGTTCATGGCCTACTGCTGCAGGGTCTATTGAATATAGATAGTCAGAACGGCTTAGCGGCGCAGTTAGCCAGCCATGTGCGAATGCACCGGCTGATAATGCGGCCAAAAGAATCATTAATCCTTTGGTTTTCATGATTTATCCTCCTCGATATCACATATTACCCCAGACTCCCAATACGTATTTTTTTGATTGAAATATACGATATATATTAGGGAAAGGAAATTTTTATCATTATTATTTTTATTGTTTTTAATACTCTATTGTCGCTTATCTTGTGGCAAAAGTCTATAAACTTATGACGTAATGTTAGCGATTTGTGCCTCTTACAATAATCATAAAATGTATGTGTTTGATTTAATTAATATATATAAATCAATATGATTTGTTTAATAAATAAAAAAGGTTTAACGATAACAGTAGTCTTTGATGAATTAGTGAATTTTGTTGGATAAAGTTACAATGTGTGTGTTGTTAATTGTTTTGCTGGGAGGAAAACACACAAATGACGCTATTGATTGTAAAATTCCAAAAAGGGATAGATCCACATAGAACTGCTAAACTTTTACAAACATTTTTTAACAGTTACGGCAATTAATAATACCAGGTATAATATATAATTTGAACAGGTAAAATTTAAGACATTATAATCAAATTAAAAAAAGGATTTAATTTTGGCAATAGTAACGATAGATAAAGTTAGCTTGGCGTTTGGACATCATCAATTATTAGATAAGGTGAGTTTAGGATTAGAGAAAAATGATAAATATGGCCTGATAGGCCGTAATGGTGCAGGTAAGTCCTCTTTCCTCAAGGCTTTAGCTGGTGTTATCAATGTTGATGACGGCATGATACATTACCAAGATGGGTTAAAAATTGTTTATGTTGCCCAAGAACCTAGTTTAAACCCTGAGAATACAATTTTTCAGGAAGTTATGGCAGGCTTAGGGGAGCTTACCAATAACCTAACAGCATACTATCAAACGCTTGAAGCACTCGAAAATGACTATACTGAAGAACTATTAGATAAATTAAACCACCTACAACATGAGCTGGAGCACCATAATGGTTGGGTAATCAAAAATTTAATTGATAAAACCCTATCAGAGCTTGGCCTCGATAGCCATTTACTCATTAAAAATTTATCTGGTGGGATGAGGAAAAAAGTAGCGCTTGCCAAAGCGCTCGTAGTTAGCCCAGATGTTATGTTATTGGATGAACCAACAAACCATCTCGACGTTTATGCAATTGAGTGGCTTGAACAAGTTATCCGCAGCTTTAATGGAGCAATTGTGCTAATTACGCATGACCGCCGCTTTCTAGATAATACTGTTAATAAAATTTTAGAGCTTGATCGGGGAACAATTCGGACTTACCCTGGAAATTTTAGCAAATACCAGGAATTGAAAGCTCGCCAGTTGGCCGATGAAGCAAAAAATAATGCTGAATTTGACAAATTCCTCGCTCAAGAAGAAGTATGGATTCGCAAAGGTATCGAGGCAAGAAGGACGCGTAATGAAGGTCGGGTGCGCCGGCTTGAAATGCTTCGTGAAATGAGAGCGGCAAGGCGTGAACACCTGGGCCAAGTTAAGATTCAAATTGACAGTGCCCAGCAGTCTGGCAAGATTGTCGCCGAAATTGACAACATAAATGTAGAATTCGCAGATAAAGTAATTATTAAAGACTTTTCAAGTAAAGTCCTTCGCGGTGATAAAATTGGCTTGATCGGAGGTAATGGTGCAGGGAAATCTACTTTACTCAAGACAATATTAGGCGAAATATCGCCCTCTAATGGTAGCATTAAATTAGGCACTAAGCTTGAAGTGGCTTATTTTGACCAATTGCGGGCAAAATTAGAGGATAATGCGACTATTCAGGAAGTTATTGGCCAAGGCCAAGACTATGTTATGATTAATGGTAGCCGTAAACATATTGCAACTTACTTGGAAGAGTTTCTTTTCGATCCAGCCCGCTTTCGCTCTCCAGTCGCTTCGCTATCTGGTGGTGAACGAAATAGGTTATTACTTGCTCGCCTATTTTCTCAACCTGCAAATGTCTTAGTAATGGATGAGCCGACCAATGATCTGGATATGGATACCCTAGAGTTATTAGAAGAGCTTTTGGCCAACTTCCCCGGCACTGTTTTCCTGGTTAGTCATGACCGAGAGTTTTTAGATAATGTAGTAACACAATCATGGGTATTTTTAGGGGATGGGAATATTCTGGAATATAGTGGCGGTTATACTGACTGGTTTAACTACAAGGATAAATATTTTAACGAATTTTATCCAAAGTCGCAACCTCAAAACCAGACTCTTCAGAAAGATGCTAGTAAACAAC
Organism: uncultured Neisseria sp.; assembly: GCA_964386295.1. GTDB lineage: Bacteria > Pseudomonadota > Gammaproteobacteria > Burkholderiales > UBA11063 > Aquella. The sequence continues at coordinate 24,839 of CAYLRR010000020.1, read as the reverse complement.
CGAGAAGAGAAAATAATAATATAGCATCTCAGCCCAGAAATAAACTTAGTTATAAAGAGAAAATGGAGCTACAAGAATTGCCTGACTTAATTATTAAGTTAGAAACGGAACAAAAGGAATTGCAAATTATACTTTTAGATCCAGAATTATACCGGCGTGACCCAATTGGAGCAGCTAAATCCCACGAACGAGTAAATCAAATAGATGAGATTTTATTAGAAAAAATGACCCGTTGGGAAGAGCTTGAGGCTAGGAATAAATAATATGACAAGCAAAAATCAACCATTACTTTTAGATGATGGAAAAGTGCGCTGTAATTGGTGCAATAAATCAAAATTATATCAACTATATCATGATGAAGAATGGGGGATACCTCTGCATAATGAGGCAAAACATTTTGAATTTTTGCTTCTTGAAACAATGCAAGCTGGGCTTAGCTGGTATACTATTTTACAGCGGCGTGAAGGCTACCGGCAGGCATTTGCCAATTTTGATGCCCAGAAAGTTGCTAAATTTGATCAGGATAAAGTTGAACTATTAATGCAAAATTCGAGCATTATTCGTAATCGGCGCAAGATTGAATCTGCGATCAAAAACGCACAAAAATTTCTAGATATCCAGGCTGAATTTGGTTCATTTGACAATTATATTTGGAGTTTTACTAATTATCAAATAATTAACAACCAATGGCATAGTTTATCTGAAGTTCCGGCGACAAGTCCATTATCTGATTTAGTTGCTAAAGACTTAAAAACCAGAGGCTTTGCTTTTGTGGGTTCTACTACTATTTATGCACACCTTCAGGCAATAGGGGTTGTTAATGATCATTTAATGTCTTGCTGGCGCAAAGAAATATAGGCAACATAACTACTAAATGAGCAATACTAAAACCAAGGTTTCGAATAAATCAATTACTTTCATATGGGTAATTTAAGTTATTAAATATTCTTAATAACATGTTATGTTATAATTTGTAGGAAACAATTCAAATTCTCAATACCTGAAACTTATAGAATTCAAGTATACGATTTCTTTGTTTGAGAATAGATAGTACAAGTAGAAAGTTCTTTACCAAACTTAAGGAACTCCTTGTTTTATTTTGAACTTATACTATCTTTTTTCAGATAAAAAATTAATTTTCAGTTTTTATAAGTATTTAGAATTGAGGTCATAACAGCTTAGTAGTATGGAATTTAACTATGTTTAAAACAAAAGATGGTGTGTTGATTAATATTGAAGAAATTGCTTGGCGCGAAGCAAGCCGATTGATTAAGCCTGTTGCTCCAGAATTAGTTAAGATTATTAATACGATTGATCCTGATTGTGAAGATTGTCCTTTTTATAAGGTGTCTTATCCATATGGCGCTGAAATAATAAAGCTCTCAGATGTATTTGTTCCATTGGCAAATGGTGAAATAATTCCTTTTAATGATAGTAGGCTTCCGGAAGAGTTAGCGGTTAACTTATCCTATAACCCGCAAATTAGTAATCCATTGGGGATAATATTAACCAAGAATTCAGAGCTTTATCTAGAGCTTAGTGATCGGATTATGCCTTATATGGTTATATCACCAGGTGAAATGATTGGTCTTGCAAGGGTATTAGATAATGCGCTTAGAAGTGATCCTGATCAACCTTCATCCCTTTCTTTTTCTACCCATTCTCTAAATGCCGGTTCGCGTTCGCTATTCATGTTAAGTAAAATTAGTGATCGGGTTGCCCATAATAAATTGAAAAAAGCCTATAACTTAAAAATTGAGACTCCTAAAAATTATGGTGAACATTGGCTGGTATTTAAAGAAATTGCTAAACAGGCAAACTCTAGTTGGCGAAGCGAAGTTTTATTTTTTAGCAACAAGTTTATTGAAAAGTTAAGAAATCCTAAATGGCTTGCCCTATATGCCTTGTTCGCTGAGAAATACCGCCGCTCATATAGTATCCTTCATAATGTGCAAGGTTGGGAGGCAACATTCAGCAAGATCGAATCAACCAAGCACCTTGAAGACTATTCAGAGTATACCTTGGATACTGCCAAACATTTATTCACGATTGCCGGTAACCGAGCGCCAGGGTATCGGCCAGCAACTAATGAGGATTCAGCCCCAGTTGAATTAATTCAGGAAGCCTATCTAAATGGCTATTGCTTGACTGATTATTGTCCAACGATTATGGAACCTGCACAGTTTAATCTATCAAGCAAACAACCTTTATACTATTCTTTAAGCTATGCTACCTTACCTAAATATAATCCCAAAAAGTTTAAAGGTAAAACGTTTATTAGTCTTATTTCACAGGTACAACACTGTGCTGACTATTACAGACACGGTATTCTAAGTGGAACCCATGCCCAGCCGGCTTCTTTACTGCAAGCTGCCTCAAATGTCAATTTTAGCTTTTATCACGATGAGCCTAAACCTGGGACCGATGTAAAAAATAGTGCTTTAATAATTGAAGAGGATCAAAGATTCGTCGCTAATCAAGTAGGAACAATTCCAAGTTACTGCTCGTTTTTTATTGGCTGTGTTAAAGTTTCACCGAATGAATAAACTTATCTGAGTGCTAACTTTTATAGTTTATCAAGGGAATGTACTTTTTCGATATCCGATTTTAGGATTACCTTAAGATACTCAGGTACTTTAGGCGGCATTGCTGCAGTTATTAAGAAGAGTTTGGTGTAGCCTTGTTTATTGAGAAGTTCGGCAATATGTAGCCCATCCAGCTCACAATTAATATCATAGCCAAAAAAATATTGGTCAAGAATAATTTTAGTGTCGCTAGGATATTGGTGAACTTCATCTAAAAATCCAATAGGATCGGCATAGATATCTACTTTTAAGTGGCTATACTCATCCTGTACGATTTTTTCTATCATCTGCTTTTCATCATCAATCCATACCATATCAACAATACGGCTACCTGGAATTAGCTTTTTATCGAGCTTAATTTTAACTGCGAAGGCGAGGTTTTTGGGTAATAGCTTAACTCTATTGGCAAGAGCTAAATCGCGAATTTTTGGTGTGGCATAATGACTGGTTACTAATAGCGCCCGCTTTACTTGGCTTTGCTGAATAATGTCGATTCCATTTATGCCTTGGCCGATTAATTCATAATCAGCCAATAGGTAGATTCTCTCTTTTTCTTCCGTTGAAAGCTGGTTAATAAATTTTAGCGCCTTACTTCCATCAGTAAAGTGGATTAATTGCAGTTCCGGGGCCTTATCTTGAATGGCTTTAAACCGATTTTTCCAGGCAAAATGGATTGACTCATCATCATCAATAACTATAATTAAATCATCCGCGGTTATTTTTATTTGATCTGCAATCCAGATCGGCATAGGGATTTTAGGGAACTTCACATTCATCGTAGTCCCTTCATCGGGTATTGAGATAACTTTCAAAATGGCATTATTGCGTTCAATAGTATCATGAACCTGCATAAGCCCCAAGCCGTGGCCATCCTCCTTACCCTCGGTAAATTCTTCCTTACTCTTGATTCTTTCAATTAGCTCGTCTGGCATGCCTTTACCGTTATCTTCTACACAGATAGTTACCAGATTGCTATCGGTGTGTAATCTCAGCTCTATTTCACCATCTGCTTTATCACCAATCGCATCGACCGCATTATTAATTAAATTGGAAATCATCCGATTAAAAGCGACCGGTTCTATTTTGATAAATGAAAACTCGGTATCTTTGGCAAAGTTAGTGACAAACTTAATCGAACGGTCTTTATATTCATGACGCTTTTCACTGGCAATTTGCAATAGGGCAGAAGAAACAAACACCGGCTGTTTATGTTCTGCTTCTGCACTTGGGTTGCTATATTTACTAAACATATGATTTGTAATGTCCGTAATGCCATTTACTGCTGTCCGCAGGAGGTTACGTTTATCTTCAGGCAGATTTAGGGTGGCTTCATTAACTAATGAATTTAAACTGGAAATAGGGGACTGAATATCATGGACCATTTGTCCAATTGCTTTTCGAAAGCTTTCTTGCTCTTTAGTTATCGCTTCCTGAACCTTTAAATTCGCTAAGTGTCTATCATTTTCATATCTCAGCCTTTCTGCTTCTTTTTCGGCAGTAATTTCTATTGAGGTGCCGCAAACACCAATTATTTCCCCATTATAGTCTAAGATTGGAGACATGATATCCGAATAAAAGCGATCTTTTTGAGTACTTAAGTCTTTTATTTTATGTTCTTTTTTTACATCATTTAAGGTTGTGATTACTTCTTGAATATGTACCCATAAACTATCAGCGATATCATATGGGTATATATCATAAACAGTTTTACCTATTACTGATTCTATCGAGACCACACCTATTGAATTTGCCGTCTTTTGATTCAGTCCAAGTATTTTTCCATCCAAATCAACCCAGTAAAAATTTGAAGGCATTCGTTCTGACATAAACTTTAAATGCTCAAATATTTGTTGCGTATCAGTCATTTTAATCCTAAAAAATATATAGTTACTCAAATACTATATAAGTTAATCACTATATATAATAAATGATTTTATTTTACTACGACATGCTAGCTTTAGAATAATTTGGAAAATGTCGTCTAAAGTGCCATGAAATAAAATTTTTTGAAGATGTAAATATGCATATCAATATTTCAAATATGTTATTTCTAAAGTGTTTCGTCGTTAATGGATTATTGTTGCTTAAATCCAATACATTCTTGACCATTCCCGAAAACATTTCCAATGAGATATCTCTCCAGTGAAAATCTAATTGGGACAAAACGTAATTAGTTTTATCATTTTTAATTAGAATTTGGGTTTGCTCGCCATTCAATTCATATTCTTTTAACCACTGTTGATGTAACATAAAAAGCTCTAATTGCGTATTATTTATACCACTCATAATGTTTTTTTCAATAATGTCAAGAAAGTCTTTTAATGAAACTTTTTTTATCGTGGGATCCATTCTCCTAATAAAATTATATAAATTTATTTTATTGGGATTAAAAATATGGAAAGTCTCATTACTTAATTCACATTTATTAAAAATTTTTATTATTGCACTTGCTACCCAGTCAACTGGGGAAATCTCTTCATATACCAGCTCTTCTGGGATTGCTCCTAGCTCAAGAAATGTTTTTAATCTAACTAAAAATGCATTATCTTGTATGTTTTCTTGATGAACGTATGACTGCGAGTGCATTGCTAAATTACCAACGCGATATATATTAGAATTAACGCCATATTGTCGATACTGAACTACATTAACTTCACCCTCGAATTTTGTTTGGCAATAAATATTATTCCTGTTTTTAAGTGAGGAACCATCATCATTTTCATTAAGAATTATAAAATTGCAATCTTTGATGTAGCCATCCTGAAGTACGCTAACTGAAGAAATATAATGAAAGTCTTTTAATCTAGTTTGCTTTGCCAATTCCAGTAAATTTATTGTCGCTTGTACATTCGATTGAAAAAATTTTGCCTGTTCTCCATAATGCTTAACTTTTGCTGCGCAATGGATTATACTATCTACGTCTGTTATAAGTTTGTCATAGAGTTCTTTTTCTAAACCAAAATTAACTTTCTCACAATCAGCCGTAAGTATAGTAAATCTTCCTCGAAATTTATTAATATTAATTCGAAAGTAATAGTTAAATTTTGAATCTAATCGTTTATATGCTTCCTTAATTGACGGGGCACGTATAAATAATATAATATTATAGTTAGTATTTGTTAATAATTCACATAAAATATTGCATCCTAGATGCCCAGTAGCGCCAGTCAATAAAACATTTTTGATGGCTTTCTCATGTATAGTATTTAGTATTATTTTTGAATTATTAAAATGTTGTTGCTGCCTTTCTTCGGCTTGTTTTTTTTCTACTTCAGTAATGGTATGAGTTTTAAAAGTATTATAGATTTGTTCAAGCTTCTGATCCAGAGTTTCATCTTTGCTAAGTCTCCGACAGTATTTAATTATATTATAAGGTGTTCTTAAATTGAATAGGTCATTTACTGTAATTCTAAAATGACTTTGAAGTTTAGCTACTAATTTAATGGCCAATATACTGTTTCCACCTATTTTAAAAAAGTCGTCTTTAATACCCACGGGATTACTTGTTCCTAAGATATCAGAAAAATAAGAGCAGACTAGAATTTCCAATTCTGCAATTGGTTTAACGAAGTTTGGTGATAGTAACTTAATTTCAGGTAAAGATTCTTTTGCTACTTTTCCATTTAAATTATATGGGAAGCTTTCAAGCTGCAATAAGGCATGTGGAACCATATAATCAGGTAACTTGTTTTTTAGATAATTGATTATGAGTTCAGGATCCAACTTTTCTTTTCCAGTAAAATAGCCAATAAGATACTTATCAGCAACTTCTTCATTCAAATTTGCACATCTTTCTTTTACCAATATCACGGATTTTGTAATTCCTTTGAATGAGTTTAATTGATTCTCTATTTCATTTAGTTCTATCCTATATCCCCGTATCTTTACTTGAGAATCATTACGGCCATAATACTCAAGTTCTTTATTAGGTAAAAAACGAACTAAGTCCCCAGTTTTATATATCCGTTGTTCTTCATTGTCGGTTACCTTTCCCTCAACAAAAGGGTTTTTTATGAATTTTTCAGAATTTAACTCAGGGCGGTTAAGATAGCCTCTAGCTAAGCCTGCTCCTCCAATATAAAGCTCACCAATAGCCCCTAATGGTACCGGGCGAAGTTCTCTATCTAAAATATATACCTTTTGGTCCGGAATAACTATGCCTATAGATCTTGAATTGGAATTTATCTCTTTCTCTGTTATATCCTTATAAGTAACATGTACTGTAGTCTCAGTAATTCCATACATATTGATTAATCGAGGATTAGAACTTTTAACTTTTTCGTTCCAAGCTTTTAACTGTCTATAATTTAAGGTCTCCCCCCCAAAAATAATATATCTTAGACTATCTAATCCTTTTAGAGGAGAATTATCTAAGATAGTCTTACTAAACTGATAGAATGCAGTTGGAGTCTGATTTAAAATAGTTAATTTTTCATTATAACAAAGGTCTAATAACTTATCAAAATCAAGAGTTTGTTCTCTATTTGGAATAACTAATTTTCCTCCGTGAAGTAATGCTCCCCATATTTCCCAAATACTAAAATCAAATACACTTGCATGAAAAAATAACCAAACATCATTTTGATTGAAATTAAACCAATCTTGTGTTGCTGCAAATAGCCTTAAAACATTATTATGCTGTTGTAGAACTCCTTTAGGTACGCCTGTAGTACCACTTGTGTAGATTACATAAGCTAAATTGTTTGGGGAAATTTTGCCTAAATAATTTGTTTTTGGGAAAGTCCCTAATTGATTTACTAATTCTGGATTTGTAATATCTAAAATCTTTATTGTATTCATTAAAGTATTTTGGATTGAATGAAGCTTTCTTATATGGTTATTGCTGGTAATGATTATCTTAACAATACTATCTTTCAAAATGAATGATAATCTATCTTCAGTATAACTAGGATCAATCGGCAAATATGCAGCACCTACTTTCAAAATTGCTATAATTGCTATTATTAGCATATCAGATTTATCTAAGCATACAGCAATAATTTGCTCTGGTATTATATGAAGTGAAGATCTTAAATAATTAGCTAATTGGTTTGCATGTCGATTTAGCTCATAGTAAGTAAGTGTTTTATCTTCAAATTTTACTGCAATATTATTTGGAGTTTTAATTACTTGTTCTTCAAATATATGGCTTAATGACTTATTTGCTAAAAAGCATTGCTTGTTTTGATTCCAATCATAAATTATTTTGGAATATTCTTCAAAGCTAATTAGTTGGTATTCTTTAATTAATTTATTTCTGCTATTTTCTAAATCTTCCAATATATTCAAAACCAAATTTTGATAATGAGATACTACATTTTCTAAAATTGCCGAATGAATTATATCCGAATTGTATTTAACACGAAAATTTATGGTGGCATCCGAAGATTGATTCTTTATGATTTGTTGTTCAAATGTTATATCCGTGTAGAGATCAATATTATAGTCATTATGAATACAAATTACATTACTGTCTTTAAAACCAAACTCTGTATATTTCAAATCTGTTTGTGCAAAGTAAATTTTTAGAAAAACTTTGCTGGAAATTCCTGGTATTTTATTTATTGGGAAATTCTTTAGTGCGTTTTGGTCTGACTTTAGCAGTTTTAATAAAGATAGCTCCTGATTAAATAAGTCATTTAAAGTAGTGTTTTCACTAAACTTGAAATGTGATAAATTAATGTTAACTCTAGCACCACAAATCAATGGTGGAGCTTTTCCGTCATTTATGGTAACAGGATAACTAAATATAATATCATTTTGGTTTGTATATTTATGTAATATAATTGCAAAAATGCATTTACTTAAAATATAAGGTGTTAGAGAATTTTTTCGGGCTTGTCTTAAAATTCGAATTGCAATATCTGAGTTAAGATTAAAATTAAACTCTCTAATTTTATTTATTTGCGATTCTTTATCAGTAGATTTAGATAAAAATCTTAAATCTACTGCTTCTACTTCTTGAAACAAGTTTTCCAAGACTATTTTAGAATTTTGGTTAGTTTCATGAAATTGTTTATTAAGATGTTCACTTAATGAGTAATTAATTTTAATTTGATCTGAAATAGAGTAAAGTGGTTTATAGTTTGACAAGTTATAGTAGTTTGAAATTTCATTAAAGAGTGTTACTGCAGATGGCCCATCAATTAGTAAATGATGCAGGACTAAAATAATTCTAAAATTACCGTCTTCTAATTTGAATACTGCAAAACGGTATAATGGGCCTCTATTCAAATCAAAAGGTTCTATACAAAAATTATATCCAATTTCATAAGAGAACTCGTGATACTCTTGTAAATAGCTAACTTTCTTATTTCTAGACCAGAATAACTCATTATCTAATTCAATTACATGACTATTAAAAATTATGTTATCAATAACTAAGTTATTTAGGGCGTATTTTAGCTTCTTAATATTAAGGTTGCCAGTTAATGTCTGGTCAAACACGATATTATATGCGCCTGACTTAGAGTTTATTTTCCATTCATTATAAAAAATTTTATGATATGGAGATAGTTTTATTTTATACATTTTTGCTCCTGACTATTTACCAATTTAATTTAATTCAATCAAGTTGAAAAAGAAAAAGCTTAAATAGCTTAGTTTTTAGAAAGTATTTAATGAATAGGTTATTGCAAAAATATGTGTAGCTAATCAACTTTATTATTAAGAATAAAATGTAAATGCTAAAATTATTTTTAATTTGATAATTAAACTTTGGCTATTTAGATCTAAATATTTAAGACGATATTTTTACACTTATGTTATGCCTTATATATATGCTCTAAGTTCGAATTTAATAAACGCTATATATGATTTAATTATTGTTCTAATTAGATTAATTAAAAATAACCTAATAGATAAACTATATTAATCTTGTGGCTTAGTTAATTTTTGCACAAATATTAGACTACTAATTTTGGTGAGGGAATTTGAAAATATAACAGTAAGATATGGATTTTAACTTTTAAGGGGTTAAAATAATAATTTACAGGTACTGTGATTTTATATAAAAAAGAGGCAGTAGCGGTCTCTTTTGAATGTAACTAAAATCTTTATCGGAAAAAATTATGAAATATACACGGTAAGAAATTTTTCTAATATTTTAACTAGATACAAGTGTGCTTTTTTAGGCAGCAGCTGTTTTTTCTCCTTAACTTCGTTATGTCAAGTCTAGAGCTAATGCTGAAAATAGTATCTTAATAAATGAAAAAGCTCAGCAAATTGCAACCACTAATCTTAAAGTGGTTTTCTAGTTCTTTATTAGATGTATAAGAATTTTACTGCATGAGATGAATAAATAGTTTATCTAAAGAATGTACCTTTTCGATATCTGATTTTAGGATTACCTGCAGATACTGTGGTACTTTTGGTGGATTTGCTGCGGTTATTAAAAAGAGATTTGTATATCCTTTTTCATTTAGGATTTCGGCTATTTGCAATCCTTCAAGCTCACAGCCAATATCAAAACCAAAAAAATATTGGTCGAGAATAATTTTAGTATCTGTCGGGTATTGGTGTACATCGTCAAGAAAGCTGATAGGGTCATCGTAAATATCAACATCTAAGTGACTATATTCATTCTGGACGATTTTTTCTATCATCTGTTTCTCATCATCAATCCATACCATATCAACAATACGGCTACCAGGAATTAGCTTTTTATCAATGTTGATTTTAACTGCAAACGCAAGGTTTTTAGGTAATAGTTTAATCCGATTAGCAAGAGCTATATCCCTAATCTCTGGCGTGGCATAATGACTGGTAACTAAGAGGGCCCGCTTAACTTTGCTCTGATGAATAATATCAATCCCACTCATATTTTGGCTAATTAGTTCATAATCAGCTAACAGGTAAATTCTCTCTTTATCTTCATCAGAGAGCTGACTAATCAAGTTTAGTGCCTTAATCCCTTCAGTAAAGTGCAATAATTGAAGCTCAGGAAAATGTTGTTGAATAGTTTTAAATCTGTTTTTCCAGGCAAAATGTATTGACTCATCATCATCAATAACAATAACCATATCATTAGGAGTAATTTTTAACTGGTCTGCAATCCAAATGGGCATGGGTAATTTTGGGAACTTTAAATTGATGGTTGTCCCTTCATTTGGTATTGAAATTACTTTTAAACATGCATTATTGCGTTCAAGGGTATCATAAACCTGCATCAGCCCCAAGCCATGACCGACCTCTTTGCCCTCGGTAAATTCTTCCTTATTCTTAATTTTATTAACTAACTCATCTGGCATACCTTTGCCATTATCTTCGATACAGATAGTTACAATTTCAGCATCTGTGTGTAATCTAAGTTCTATTTCGCCTTCAGGCTTTGTTCCTATTGCATCAACCGCATTATTAATTAAATTTGAAATCATCCGCTTAAATGCTACCGGTTCTATTTTGATAAATGAAAACTCGGTACCTTTAGCAAAGTTAGTTACAAATTTGATCGAACGGTCTTTAAATTCATGACGCTTTTCACTGGCAATTTGCAATAGGGTAGAGGAAACAAATACCGGTTGTTTATGTTCTGCTTCAGCATCGGGATTGCTATATTTACTAAACATATGATTGGTAATGTCAGTAATACCATTAACTGCGGTTCGTAAAAGGTTGCGTTTATCTTCGGGTAATTTAAGGGTAGCTTCGTTAACTAGAGAATTTAAGCTGGAAATAGGCGATTGAATATCATGGACCATTTGCCCAATAACCTTCTTAAACTTCGCTTCCTGTTCTGCTGCTAAAAGTGCCAGTCTCGCTTTTTCTTTAGTATCAGTTATTTCAGTAATACATCCAACAATTCCAACAACCTGGTTATCTTCAATTAATGGAGACCTGGCAACAATATAAAACCGAGTAGCTCCGGTATAAAGATCTACTAATCTTTCTTCAAAAACAAATGTTTTTTTTTGTTGTATAACCATCTTTGAATGTTCACAGACAAGTTTTGCTGATTCAGGAGTGTAAAAATCATATGGGTTTTTCCCAATAAGGTTCAAATCGTATCCTGGAGTTTTGAGATTACTTGCTACGTCGATACAATACGGGTTAAAGCCTAAAATTACTAAGTTGGTATCTGCCCAGTAAAACGGTGCAGGAACTATTTTAGAGAAAATTTCTAGTTGCTTAAAAATCTTTGGTTTACTCATTACTAACTCTTATACATTCGATATTAAATCGTACAATTTTCTTTTAAAGATTGCCATTAAAAGCCTTTCATGGATTATCCATTTTGTATAAATTTTTATGTTCAAATTGCCATATGGGAGTTTTTGCAGCTAGTCTTGCTTAGATATAATTATTTCTAATTATTGATGAATTTAAGTACTTAAAGTTAATAAATTAATTAATAATATTTTTGTGTTATTTATATGTTTTTTTTTACAGAGCATATCTTAACATTTTTCTGGATTAAAATAAATCAATATGTTTAGTTGTCTGAAGTGATTTTCATTTTTAGATTATATAATGTGAATTTATCTATCTAATTTAATCTTGCATAAAATCGCTCAGAGCTATTTATTTACTAGGTTAAGGAGTTATTGTTATAATAAAAAAAGAGGCAGTAATTGCCTCTTTCTAGTGTGACTAAAATCTTTATCGGAAAAATTATGAAATATATGCTGTATGAAATTTTTCCAACTTTTTGACTAAATCCAGGATTGCCTCTTTAGGTGGCAGGAAGGTAGTTCTAAAGTGTAAAGTATCTGGCATTTGGCCAAAGCCCGAACCTGGAACTACACAGATACCCGTATCTTCTAATAATTGCATACAATATAATTCATCAGCAGGCACGCTAGTGCTAGTTCGTTTATGTTCAGGCAAGTGTATTTTTACAAAAGCATACATAGCGCCTTCTGGCACATTTACACTAATACCATCTATTTTATTTAAGGCGTCACCCAAGATTTGGGCTTTTTCCTTTAACTCATTTAAGATAGTTGCTTTTTCATGAAGAAATAGCTCATAGCTTTCATCACCTGGACGCGGCGGAGTAACCATTAAATAAGTAGCTAATTGGCCAGCTACATTTGCACACAAGTTGATTGATTGTAATTTAACAAACTGACTAAAAACATCGTCTGGTACATTGCGAACTTCCAGATAGCCAGAGCGATGACCACATTCGCCATAGAATCCTTTGGACATTGAATGGAAACTGAATAATGAAACATCTTCAATTTGCATTTCAGTAATAACTTTAGCAAATGAATGAAAACTTGCTGACTTGGTATAGATATTTTCTTGATAAACTTCATCAGCCAAAATCGCTAAATTATACTTTTTAGCAAAATTGATAATCATTTTGATGTTTTCATAAGAGAGGACAGCACCAGTTGGATTACCTGGATTAATCACGGTAATAGCTACCGGATTAATACCATTTCCTTTAGCCGCCATATAACTATGATAGAGGGCTTCCTCATTTAACTGCCAATGGTTTTCTTCATCAAGATAGTAACCGACAGAATTACCGCCCAAGAGGGTAAGGGTTGCATTATACATTGGATATTGAGGGATCGGGACCATCACGCCGTCATTATCATTTTTGATGATAGCAGTTAGTACGATTTGGGCGGCAGTACTTGCGCCATCAGTTAAAATAATCCGGTCCGGATTACTTTTAATGTTATCACGGGTTGCAATAAATTTGGCAACGGCCTCACGAACAAACTCTACACCGGCACTTGCTGAATAGGCGCCAAGCCCTTCAGGAATCTGTTCCAAAATATATTTTGCACGTTCAATTGAGTCTTTATGGTATAAATGGTTAATTTCTTTAGTTAATAATTGTGGGTATTCAAGTAGGCTTAGCACTTCACGAACGTAGCTCATAGGTTTTTGTGCGAAAGTATGCGGGTTGCCAATATTACAATAAATGATTTTTTTACCTTGACGTTGCAGCTCTTGAGCCCTAATTACCAAACGGCCGCGTACAGCATATTCTGCATCAAGTAATTTCTGGCTTATATTCTTAATGTTTAACATAGTAAATTGAATTTTCCAAAGAAAGAATTAAATAAAACGCATTGACAAATCTATTGCTTGCACATTTTTTGTCAGCCCTCCGATGGAGATGCGGTCAACTCCGCATAAAGCATATTCGCGAACTGTTTCAAGGTTTACATTGCCTGACACTTCAAGCTGGATATTTTTCCCTTGGCAGTAGCTTACGCACTCTCGGATTTCTTCATATTGCATATTATCAAGTAAGATTAGCGTAGCCCCATGGGCGACTGCGGTTTTTAATTCTGCAAAGTTTTCTACTTCAATTTGGATTGGAATATGTTTTGGAACTGTTTTAAATGCATGCTCTAAGACTTCTTTTATACCTCCATGGGCAATAATATGGTTTTCTTTGATCAGTACGCCATCAAAAAGTCCAATACGCTGATTACTTCCGCCGCCAACTAATACCGCATATTTTTGGGCCAAGCGGAGGCCCGGTATTGTTTTTCGTGTATCCATGATTTTAGCTTTAGTCCCTGATACTAATTTAGCATAAGTATTTGCAAAGGTCGCCGTACCTGAAAGTAATTGCATAAAATTAAGCGCTGTCCGCTCGGAAGTTAATAGAGCTCTACTTTTGCCTTTAATTGTACAAAGCCTGCTACCTGCAGTTACCTGTTCACCTTCATTGACGTGCCAATCGATATTCACTAAGTTATCAGTTAGATAAAATGCATAACGAGCCCAGCTTTGGCCGCACATAATCATATCTTGGTTAGTCTTAATATATGCTAAACCATCTTTGGTTTCATCGATGAGGCTTGCCGTCCAATCGGTAGAGTTATTTAAATCTTCGCTAAGCGCATTTGTTACATCGCGAGCGATAATATATTCAGGGATCAGGCTGCTAAAATTATTCATAGTTTTTATTATTTTATAAAATCTGGTTTAGCTGGCATATTAGGTGATACAGTTAACACTTCATAGCCAGTTTCCGTTACTAAAACTGTATGCTCAAATTGAGCAGAGAGGCTGCGATCTTTGGTGGTCGCAGTCCAGCCATTACTCATAAACCTGACATGGCGCTTGCCTTGATTAATCATAGGTTCAACCGTAAAAATCATGCCTGGCTTCAATTGTGGACCTGTTTTAGGGCGGCCATAATGTAATACTTGCGGTTCTTCATGGAATCCTTTACCAATTCCGTGACCACAAAATTCTTGAACCACGCTGTAAAAGTTTTTTTCAGCATGAGTTTGAATCGCATGGCCAATATCACCGAGGAAGTTGCCTGGTTTTACCTGTTCTATACCAAGCCACATGCATTCATAAGTAACTTGGACAAGTCTTTTAGCTTGAGGAGTAACTTTATCGCCAACTAAAAATGTGCGCGAGGTATCCCCATGATAGCCATTCTTATAGACGGTAATATCTACATTAATAATGTCGCCATTTTTTAGCGGTTTATCATTTGGGATCCCATGACAAATTTCACTATTTACTGAGGTGCAAATAGAGTTTGGGTAAGCTGGACCATTTGGGTTAGGCTGGTAATTTAATGGAGAAGGGTAAGCATTTTGCACATTAACTATGTAATCATGACAAAGCTTATCTATTTCAAGGGTAGTTACACCTGGTTTTACAAATGGCTCAATATAGTCTAATACTTCTGCAGCAAGCTTGCAAGAAATTCGCATGTTCTCTATATCGCTAGCGTTTTTAATAATAATTCCCATATCTATTTCCTAATAATCTAAATTCATTGCTGATTTGATTTCTTTTAATGTCTCGTTAGCAACTTCGCGTGCACGTTGGCAGCCATCAGCAATTATCCGTTTGACTGAAGTAGGGTCTTCGGTATAAGGCCGGGCTTTTTGAATCAATTCCTGTTGCTGCAGATTAATTGCATCGATCAAAGGCTGTTTGCAATCAAGGCAACCGATTCCGGCAGACATGCAGCCTAGCTCCGCCCAGTCCTTAATGTCCTGATTACTATATATCTGATGTAAGCTCCAAACTGGGCAGCACTCCGGATTACCTGGGTCAGAACGGCGAACTCGCGCCGGATCGGTAGTCATATTCCGGATTTTCTTATTTATGCTGTCTTTATCCTCGCGCAGATGAATAAAGTTATTCTCCGAATTAGACATTTTATATCCATCAGTACCAGGTACTCGGATGCTTTTATTTTCAGATAATACTTGTGGCTCATTAAAGATAACTTTGCCTTTATTTTCTAAAAAAGCGAATAGCCTCTCTCTATCTCCGTGTGCCAAATTTAGGGCGTCTTGTAACAGAAAGCGGGCTTTATCCAGGGCTTCAATATCGCCTTGCTGTTGATATTTCATCAACATTTGCTCATATATTTCAGCTTTTTTGCTACCCAATTTCTTTATTGACTCATATGCTTTTTCTTCAAAGCCTTCTTCGCGGCCAAACATATGATTAAAGCGGCGGGCAATTTCGCGTGTTAACTCAATATTAGCCAATTGATCGTCATCAACTGTCACATACTTTGAATTATATATCAAAATATCGGCACTTTGTAATAGTGGTGAACCAAGAAACCCATAAGTGCTTAAGTCGGTATGTTCTAATAGATCAATTTTTTCCTTATAGCTAGGTACCCGTTCTAACCAGCTAAGTGGGGTGACAGCGCCCAGAAGCGTTGCAAGCTCGAAATGTTCTGGAACTTTGGACTGCACGAATATAGTTGCTTGAGAGGGGTCAATTCCGGCGGCTAACCAGTCAATTACAACTTCTTGAATAGTTTCAGCCAAGTTTTGATTATTGTCAAATTGGCTTAGCATTCTTTGCACATCCGCAAGCATAAAGAAACAATCGTATTCGTATTGAATTTTTTTCCAGTAATTTAATACATTAAAATAATGTCCTAAATGCATACGTCCATTCGGTCTCATCGCGGATAATATTCTGGGTTGTGAAATCATGGCTAATCTATCTAATCAAGGCAAAAATTGTGTTAACAATAACTGAATATATAGGATAAATAATAAAATTAAGTCCACCAAAGATGATTAATATAATTAAGATCCACATTCCAAAACGCTCGCTCTTAGCATAGCTTTGGGCATGTTTAGCTGGCAACAATGAGAAAACTATCCTGCCACCATCAAGCGGTAAAATTGGCAGTAGATTTAAAATCATCAGGCTAATATTTATTGCAATACCTGCTTGCGACATTAAATTTAGCGGTACGCCAAAATAGCTATCAATATACATTGAGGATTTTAGCAATAAAGCCCAAATTAATGCCATAGCAAAATTGGATAATGGCCCAGCTAATGCAATCCAGAAAAGATTCTGTTTAGGATGATGTAGCTTGGCGTAATTAATAGGCACCGGTTTAGCCCAACCAAATATAAATCCAGTTCCACCAGAGAGTGCTCCAAGGACAATGCTTAATAATGGGAAAGCAATTGTCCCAATAGGGTCAATATGATGGATTGGATTCATTGATAGTCGACCATAGAGTTTTGCCGTATTATCACCATATTTATGTGCAACATACGCGTGTGCTGCTTCATGCAATGTAATTGCGAAAATTAGCGGTATGATATATACCGCTACTGTTTGAACAATTGAAAGATTATTCATTAGCTAAATACTTAAAATTCAACATTTTTTATATGTTTACGTAAAATGTTCTTGAATTGATCCTGGATTCTTTTTAAAGCGCTATTTGAAGTCGCTTCAAATCGCAATACCAGAACAGGCGTGGTATTCGAAGCGCGTACCAGTCCAAAACCATCAGTATATTCAACTCTAAGTCCATCAATTGTAATAATTTCTTTTGAACCTTCAAATTTGGCGGTCTTTTGTAATTTTTCAATGATTTTATGCTGTTCACCTTCACCTACAGCGATATTAAGTTCTGGAGTAGAAATTGAGTTAGGTAAAGCATTCAATAGCTCAGAAGGATTTTCTACTTGAGATAAAATTTCAAGCAAGCGCGCACCAGCATAAACCCCGTCATCGGTTCCGTACCAGCGATCGTTAAAGAATAAATGGCCTGACATCTCACCAGCTAATAAAGCGCCGGTTTCCTTGATTTTGGCTTTTACAAATGAATGCCCGGTACGGCACATAATTGGTTCACCTTTATGTTCTTTAATCCACTCAGCTAATAAACGAGAGGATTTAACATCATAAATGATTTTGCCATGCGGGTTTTTACTTAATATGTCTGCTGCATATAACATCATTTGGCGATCAGGGTAAATGATGTTGCCTTCTTTAGTAACTACACCCAATCTATCTCCATCACCATCAAAAGCTAAGCCAAGTTCTGCTTCGGTAACTTTTAATGAATGTACTAAATCCTGCAAGTTTTTGGGCTGTGATGGATCTGGGTGATGGTTTGGAAAATTACCATTAACTTCACAAAAAAGACCAAGTACCTTACAACCTAATCGACGGTATAAGACTGGAGCGATTTTTCCGGCAACTCCATTGCCGGCATCAACAACGATATTTAAGCGGCGTTCAAGTTTGATGTCGCTGGTAATTTTACTCAGATAAGCCTCAGTAATATCCTCACGATAAAGAACCCCAGTACCAGTGGTTACTTGGTTTTTTTCAACTCTTTGGCGAATTTGTTGGATTTTTTCACCGGATAAAGTTTCGCCTGCCATAACCATTTTTAAGCCATTATATTCTGGTGGATTATGGCTACCTGTAATCATTACACCCGAAAAAGTTTTAAGTTCGTAATTTGCAAAATAAACCATTGGAGTTGTAACTTCACCAATTTCATAAACATTACAACCACTACTTAGGATTCCATTTATTAGGCTTTTTGCCAAAACCGGGCTGGTAAGACGTCCATCATATCCTACTACCAAACCTTTTACTTGGTTCTCTACAGCCATTGAACCAAGAACCCGACCAATTGCTTCAACTGTACTTGGAGTTAACTGAGTTTCAACGATACCGCGAATGTCATAAGCCTTAAAAATTTCTGTCGCTAATTTTTTCATAAATTTAAAATCCTTTTTACTTTCTGAAAAGCTTTATCAGTAGTGTAATTATAAATGGTATAATCTACAACTAATTACCATATTTTAGCATATAACGTTTTAGCCAACTAAAAATATATTAATTATTTGATTGCTACAAAAAGAGATTATTATCAGATGAATTTACACTTTAAACCTTTTTCATTACGACAGCTGTTGGTTAAGATTTTCGCGTATGTCCTGCTATTCTATTTGCTAGTAATAGTTGCTTCAATTTCTATCACCGGTTATATATTTTTAAATCTCGATGGTTATCGCCAAAGGATTGAAAAGACTGTATATAAGCATACAGGCTATCAACTCAAAGTTGGCTCTATTCAAACTAAATTAAATAGTTCTTATTTACCAGAAGTACTTATTAAAGATGTTGCATTGGTAAATCCAATAAATAGTAAGCAAAGTATGCATATTGACGTACTAGATTTTGTCTTCTCATATTCAAGTATTTGGGACTTGGAGCCAGTGTTCAATAAGATTTTAGTTGATGGTACCACGGTTAATATTGAATATGATCCATCAGGAAATATTTTTGTAAATGGTATTAATGTAAATAACCCAGATCGGCAAACCTTGGAAAATACCAAAAATAGTCCAATAGATTTAGAGAAATGGACCTTAAAGCAACATAATGTTGTCTTTGACCATGTCAATTTAACCTATTTGGATTTAAAAAACGAGTTGCCAAAAGTCCAATTAAATAATTTAAAAATAGGCCTTGAAAAATCATTGTGGTCTAACCATCGTTTATATCTGGATATTTATGGTAAAAGTTACCAAAATATGGTTGAAGCTGAATTAAATTGGCGTGGTGGTAAATTTGAAGACTGGCAGAAATGGGATACAGCTTCATTAAAAGTAAAATCAGTAAATGGTAATGATAATATCGTTTCAACGATTCAACAATATATACCATTAATTTCGCCGGTAAATGAATTTAATGCTACAACTGCACTAGAAGCTAACCTGAAGAAAGGTTGTTTGCAAAACCTATACGCAAATTTTGATATTAATAATTTTAAACTTGCTTTAGCCGACGCAAACTTGGTTAATTTTCCCAAACTTGGTGGAAATATCAAAATTCAGCTTTTAAATAATCAATATTATTCGATCCAGGCACAAAACCTCATGGTTGTTACCAGTGCTGGCGCTTTGTTTAATGACGCTAAAGTGACAGGTGGTTATGATGTTAACAAATCCGGTCAAGTTCAACTCAGCAACACCAATTTAATGGCGATAAATAATTTACTAAGCCTATTTAAAGCCACAGAAGGGATAAATATTGATGGTAATATCCGGATTGTTAAGTTTAATTGGGAAGGCCCACTTTTAAAACCAACAAATTATCAGGTTTTTGCTGCTTTCGATGATATTAGCTTATATTCTTCCAAACCTGAATTACCTAGCCTAAGTCATGTAAGTGGCGATATTACCGTTCGTAAAGATTCTGGACACTTAAACTTGGCATTAAAAAATAGCGTCTTAAACTACGACAAGGTTTTTTTAATTCCGTATGTCTTTAAATCGGTAAATAGTCAAATTGATTGGGATATTGCACCAAATAGCCAGCTAACTGTAACACTTCACAAGACTAACCTTGAGACCAAAGATTTTACCGGTTGGGCGGAAGGAAGTTATCATACAGAACCCAATAATCCTGATAGTATTGGCTATCTAGACCTGCGCGCCCATGTTGATAGGGTTTTGACCAGTAAAGTTGGGGATTATTTGCCCAAAAGCATACCTATGAGCGTTCATGAATGGTTAAATATGGCTCTTATTGGTGGTTATGGGGCAAATGCATCATTGACACTAAAAGGCCCATTGAACGGGTTTCCTTACCACGATGGCAAAAGCGGGCTATTTTATATTACTGCAGATATTGATAAGGCCAAGCTTCAATATGTAAAAGGCTGGCCGACACTTGATAATATCCGTGGACAATTTATATTAAAAAATACAAATATTACGATAAAAGCTGATTCTGCAATGCTGGTTAATAACTATCTTGATCCAAGTATTGTTGTTATTCCAGACTATGCGGCCAAGGACGGTGTTTATTTAACTGCTGATGGCAAAGCACATGGTACTACAGCCAATTTTATGACTTATTTGCAAAAAACTCCTATCAATGAAATAATCGGACGAATTCCTGAAAAAGTAAACGCTACAGGGAATGGTAAAGTTAGTCTGAATTTAAAGGTTCCTTTTAAAGATCCGGTAAAAACTGAAGTTAAAGGTGATTATACATTTATAAATAACAATATAAAATTTGATTTACCTGTTGATGAATTAACCAACGTTAATGGTAAATTGAATTTTTCTCATCACGGATTAACAATATCTAATCTAGAGGCTGATTCTTTTGGGTCGCATATGGCGCTTAGTGCTGCTACCGATAAAGAAGGCCGGATAGCATTTAAAGTAAATGCACCAAATCTTGATTACCAAAAACTTGCTGATTATTATCTGCCGCCGATTAGCGGACTCTTTGTTGGTAAGGCTCCGACCGAAGTTAAGTTCGAAATAGCTAAAAAGGGTATCAATAGCTTAACTGCTACGAGTAATTTGGTTGGAGTTAAATGCCTGGCGGCCACCCCACTCAAAAAAGATTCAAATGAACCGAGATCAATGGTGTTTAATATGACTCCTAATAGCCTGAATGGATACATGCTAAACTTTGATTATGCATCAATTCTTAAAGGTCAAATCCAATTAGGTAAAAATGCTCCGATGAACTCAATTAAGATTGCGCTAGGGCATGGAACTGGTTATTTGGAAAATCCTGATCCAGGTACGGCAATGACTATTAATGCTGAACCTAAAAGCGCTGATATTGAAGAATGGTTAAGTACGATTAAAAATGTAACTGATAGTATTGCGCGGGCTAAAATTGCTAAGAAAGAAGCTGACAGTTTAAACCAGCATTCAATTTCGCCTGTAACCAAAGTATTAATAACTAACTCGGCTGGGCAAGCAGAAAAATTGGTTTTCCCGGTGCAGATACAATTAAATAGTGACCAGATCAAATTTGGCCGCGCTAATTTCGAAGCTGGGACTGCTAATATTTTTGTTGATGCAACCCGGACCTATTTTAATATATATACCCCAATTATTAGTGGAGTTGGTGATTATAATTACGGAAAAAATTCCCTGAAATTGACTTTAGACAAGTACATGTTATTTAAGTCGCCACGTAAGATTAAGTCTTCCATTGAGAGCGAAGTAATCTTAAATTTTGTAAATGGTTCTACTGCGGTAGTTAGCCAAAAAATTCCTGATATTAATGTTGCAGTAAATAATTTATTTTACCAAAACCATAATCTAGGAAAAGTAACTGCTAATATTCATCAAACTAAAAATGATCTTTCATTAGAAAATGGGTTATTAAGCAGCAAGGATGCAGAAATTAAGTTTAGCGGGATTAATTATTGTTTTGGCTGCGGTCGTGATGCCTCGTATGTTGACTTTCAATTTAATGGACAAATTAAAGATGCCGGAAATATCGTTCATAACCTCGATTTGGGCCGTATCTTAGATAAGGGGAACGGTACCGTAACAGGGGCGTTGCAATGGAATGGTGGTTTTCAAGACTTTAATATCCTCCAAACAATTGGTTCAATAAATGCAAGCTTATCTGCTGGAAAATTCCTACAGGTTGATCCTGGAGTTTGGGGCGGTTTATTAAGCATTATCAATTTACAAGGTGTATTTGAGGTCGGTTCGCTTGATGTTCAGGATCTGTTTAGAAAAGGTTTCTTCTTTAACCAGCTTGATGTGAACGCAGATATATTAACCAGCCAAGTTGAATTAAAACGCGTTTATATGTCAGGTCCTATGGCCAAGGTAAATAGCGCTGGTAAAGTTAATTTTGCGACTAATAGTGTTGATGCTTATTTGTCTGTAACACCTAAGCTTGGAGTAGCTGTTGCTGTTACAGCAGGTGTAGTAACGCTAAATCCAATTGTTGGATTAGGGGTTTATTTAGGAGAGCTGGTCTTTGGTGATCCACAGAATAAATTATTCACATTTGCATATCATATTACCGGCAACCTGACTAAACCAAAAATTGAAAAAACCAGTGTAACACAACAGTTTGTGAAAAATGTTAATTCTGCAGTAGGGAATTCAAATGGTGGAGCAAACTAAATTACAAGTGGCTGCAATTCAAATGATTTCAGGGCCAAAGGTTGAAGAAAATCTGTTACGTGCCGAAGAATTAGTAATTAAAGCCGGGAACGAGAATGCCAAACTAGTAATATTGCCGGAGTTTTTTATAAAGATTACTAATCCTGATGATAAGAGTAGATTGGAAATGGCCGAGGCTTTAGCCAATGGCCCAATCCAGGAAAAGTTATCTCAAATAGCGCGCGACAATAAAATATATTTATTAGCAGGTACGCTTTTAATCAAAGATCAAAATACCAACAAGTATTATAATACCTCGATAGTATATGCGCCAGATGGTTCCATGCTCGCACACTATGAGAAAATCCATTTATTTAAATTTGATGATGGTACCCATAGCTATGATGAAGAAGCCACTTTTAGTGCAGGAAATAAAGTAGTATGCTGCGATATTGAAGGATTTAAACTAGGTCTTTCTATATGTTATGACCTGCGTTTTCCCGAGTTATATCGCCAAATGGGTATTGTTGATGCCATTGTTCTACCTTCTGCATTTACCTATGTTACGGGTGAGGCTCATTGGGAAGTGTTATCACGTGCCCGGGCGATTGAAAATCAATGCTACTTTATAGCAGTAAATCAAGGCGGGGAACATCTATCAGGACGTAAAACTTATGGACACACTATGATTGTTGATCCATGGGGTAAGAAAATAAGCGGATGTGAGCTTGGCGAGCATATTGTTTATGCTGAACTTGATAAAACTAAAATTAATGAGGTACGAACTAAACTTCCGGCACTATGGCATCGTAGAGTGTAGTGTCTGTTTATATAAATATTTTAGGAAAATTTTTAAGAACATTCAAATACTTTTATAAATAAGCTAATTTCTACTAATTCATTTTAATAGAACAAAATATTAACTTACTGTATTATACATTTTGTAGGTGTTATATTATACAAAGTAATATATAGAGGGCTAAAGAGCTAGCGATTTTGTACTAAGCCCTAGGTTTAGCATTACTTTGTTTGTTAACAGTTTGTGAAATGTAAAGTTATATAGAGAAGTTGAATGTGTGAAGTTAAATTTACTTGTTTTCGCCATTGTAGTCCTTCAAGCCAAAGTACTACCCAACCTAAAGCAACTATTCCTTTTTTATTAGCAGAAAATCCTTCTGTCATATCTAAAGTTGGTACTAGTCGAGTAAACATCTTACTTGAAAATTTCTTTGATAAAATTATTGCTGAACAGGTATATCCTCAAATTGCAGACGTTGGATTGTTTTTGAATAAGCTTTGCTTTGATGACTTCTTAAATGAATTAAAGCAAAGTCAGTACTTTAGCTATGTCAAAGATAAATTCCTGTGGCCTGCAAATTGCAATCCAGATGAGAGGGTTAAACTTTCATATAGATATTCTTTGGTTGTAATTGAAGATATTTTAATGCCCTTTTGGTTAATGATATTTGCCCGAAATAACCCAGCCATTACCAATGAAGAGTATTTTAATATAGTTATGCAACTAGGTATAGGCAAAGAGGCATTGAAAAAAATGAATTTATTGTCATTTGTTCCAAAGGATTTCTGTAAAAAGAGATATCGCTTATTCGTAGCTGAAA
Source organism: uncultured Neisseria sp. (assembly GCA_964386295.1). Classification (GTDB taxonomy): domain Bacteria; phylum Pseudomonadota; class Gammaproteobacteria; order Burkholderiales; family UBA11063; genus Aquella. Next base: position 521 of record CAYLRR010000020.1, on the reverse strand, counting down.
TTGAAACAAAAGCTATAGAACTTCTAAAAGCGAAATTAAAATTTAAAGACATAATAATTATTCTTAGTGCTCTTAAATCGGTTAGCCCTAAGTATTGTGATGAGTTGTATAATTTCATTAAAAGGAATATTAGTGAAATTAAGCAATTATTCAATTTACAAGTTAATGGTTATTATATTATTGATGCCAATGTTTTTAGAGCTATTCTTTTTAGGGTTTTTAAATCAGTTGAACGTGAGAGGGCATTAAATACTTTAATTCAAGAATTTATAGATGAACATACGATCATATCAGCTAAGATAGTGGCAATTCAAAGAAAAGATAATTTAGAAACGGAACGAGCTAAATTAATTCTTGATTTGAAGGCTGACTTCTTACAAAGATTTAATGAGGGAGTAAGGAAGCGTAGTCAATAAGTAGCATAATAACGAAAAAAATGACGCTAAACCAGCGTCATTTTCCATTTTATGTGCGCCAGACATGGCGCACATCTAGGCGGTGTAAGTCCGCTGTTAGCCCCG
>CAYLRR010000019.1:0-62008 GCA_964386295.1 uncultured Neisseria sp. | reverse complement strand
AACGCACGTACGGTGGTGTGGGAAGTCCCGCCTGTGAGGGCGGTCTTACCCGATTCTTCGCTATTATTTACAAGCTGATGGTAAATATTGTGCAGGAATTGTTGTACCAGAGCCTGAGCATGACCAAGTTATACCATTGCTGCTGGCATTTGGTGTGAATGCTAACACATTTGTCGAGCTTGTTAACGCTGTAATTGATGCATTATTCATAGTTACACTAATTACACCGTTTGTACCAACAGATAAACCGGTTACATTAGTACCACTCATGGTAGATGAAACTCCTGCTTGAGAGGCTGTAGAAGGTAGTGAACCATTAGATTGATAATATTCAGCTACGGCTGTTTGTGCTGATTGGGCAAATGAAATTGCTTCAGTTACTTTTGCTCTGACTACATAATTACTATAGGCTGGGACAGCAATTGCCGCTAATACACCGATGATTGCAACAGCAATCATCAACTCAATAATTGTGAAACCTTTATTATTATTTGTTTTCATGATGATCTTCTTCCTCAAAATTTATACAGTGAAACCACCCTATAACTTTTCATTATAGTTGAAGTAATTTACTACCCCTATCGATATTTTACTTTAAAAAAATATTAAAGTTAATAGTTGGGATTCCTTTAGTAGCAATATTTTTGTTGTGGTTAAACGAAGTTAGATAATAACAGACTGTTTTGTTCGTTAATTTCAATTATGTTGTAAAATGTATCAAAGCTATATAATGAAGCATTTTATAGCTTAAAAGGAAATTGCATACCTAATATTTACACTGAGATATTTACATATAGAATTTAGAATTTACTAGTTTATTACATCCTTAATAGTTTCGATTTGCTACTAGCTACTGTATAAATTAAGAGTGTTATAATCAAATTGACTAAAGAAAAAATTCTCAATACCGGACACTTTTATCGCTACAGTTTTAAGTAAAGCGTGTTTTATTATAAGTCAATTTATTCATAAGAGGACTTTATTTATATTCAAATATTACGGATATAAGGCTTTGTAATATTCATTGGCTATTTGTTGATGCCTCGCGAGACTCAAACAGTTCAACAAATAGCGCCAATCTCATAAACAAAGCCTAATACCCTTCATAATTCATATAAATCAAGCCTCCATTATAATAACATTATAATAAATCTAATAAAGTTAACTGTTGCACGTAGCATCAAATATAAAAGTGTCCGGTACTAAGAGCGAGATTGTGCATAACATTAGTTAGAAGACATTAAACGAGGAATGGAATATGAGTTTAGATGCTTATAATGCTAGGCTAAGCCGGCTAACGGCTAAAAATGATCAGCGTAATTTTTCTAAATTGCAACAAAATAATGAACTAAAAAATTTCCTTGAAGAAGCTATTACGTATCTTAAAGAAAATAAGCAAGACTCAGAGCTAGTAGCTCATTTTTTAATGGGTAAGACCAATGATCTACCGGAAGGGATAACAAAGACACTGCAACTTACCATGGCTGAAAAAAATACCTTATATGACCTTTTGCGGACTCATCGCTATAACAGCGGGATATTAAGTTGGTTTGGTAAACCAGAAGAAGCAAAAAAACAATTCGTAAGCTTGAAATACTGCACGAAAAATTTATTTATAGTATACATCAAGAAGTTGATAAATTAGTAAAACAGCAATTTCCTAAGGTAACTCAAGAACCATGCTATATAGTTGCAGATTTTGTTAACCAACTAGTAAATAATCCTGACTCAATTTCTAAGGGTGGCCCAAGTTCAGCTGTAAACTGGTATATAGAACATCTTGAGAAGTTAAAAAAAGGACCTATTCTTCTTAATCGATTGAAAATGGGTGGGCAACTTGATGTTGGCTCTTGCTTTAGTGGTAAGATATCTTCCGTACAGATTGGTTCTTTAATTGCTGAACAATATGAAGCTATCGAAAGAAGATATGCTTTTAAGATAGAATCTACCGCGGAAGCTTTTAAACAAAATTTTGCCACGCTTAAAAAATTTATTAGAGAAAAGTATCCTAAAGGCTGCTTTTTTAAGCTTGGGGGCAGTAGCGGCCATTTTGGTTATTATGATCCTGCTATGAATACTGTTTTTACTGGTGGGAGTGTGTCGTATAATAACAAAATTTCAGGAGTAACATTAGAAATGTTTTTTGAAAATCAATATAATGGAGCGATTGGAACCAATAAACAGACTTTATGTCTTATGAATTACACTATGGGTGAAGTTATAGATATTATTGAAATAACTGCTACTCAACTAGGAATGACCTTAGAGAGGTTTTTATAAGCTATAAGTTTAGAATAAAAAGATAATAAAATTATATTCCAAAACAGAATGAAGACCCCCTTATCTTCATCCTGTAAAACCCTTATCTTTAGACTGGCCATCCAAGCCGTACACCGCAAGTTTTATATTTAATGCTGGTAGTCCTTGTCTTGGTAATTGACTAATGGTAAATGAATTTTTTTATTGATTGCCCACATCCGCACGGCAAATCCGCCAATTAGTAACAAAATGGTAGCATAAACGGTATTATGCCAATATTCTAAAATTACGGCTTGCACCAGCCCGACAAAAAACGCTACCATGGCATAAAGCTCACTGCGAAATACCAGCGGTATATCATTGCATAAAACATCGCGCATAACCCCACCTGATGCACCAGTTACGATAGCCATTATGGTTGCAATCGTAATGCTGTGAGTGGTATTATAGCCAATTATACAACCTAAATAAGCAAATGTTACAAGCCCGGCTGAATCCAGCATCAAAAAGAGATAGCGGAGTCGAATAACATAGTTAACTAATGGTAAGGCAAGCAAAGCCGCAATAATCGCAATCAAAATATATGCAGGGGTTGCTACCCAGGTTAGCGGATAAACACCCAACATCATATTTCTTACCGTGCCGCCTCCTAATGCGGTTATGACCGAAATCGTGACAACGCCAAACAAATCCATTTTTTTTCTTCCGGCAGAAATCGTACCTGTCATACTTTCAGCAATGATCCCTAATACATATAAGACATGAATCATCATTTCTATTTCTTTATCGGTAATATGCATATAAAAACCTCTCCTAACAGCTAAAGCTCAACTGTCGCAATTTTATATGATTTTTGAGGTTAAGTCCCGCATTTATTTTATTATAGAGTGTATCATCGCTTAATAAAGTATTAGTACCACTCCTGATTAAACTTTATTAAATATAATTATTTTCACAAAAAATTTACAATAAAGATTATTTTGACGAAAATTTAATAGCTTATTCATAATCCCATATCCGTAAATTCTGAAAGAAGTCATACCTGGCATTTCATTAAAAGGAAAAAATTATGCAAGAAAAATTTTCAATAATTAAAGCTAATATCGACCACAAGAGCAGGCATGTGAGTGTAAAATTTTCGGATAACCCGGATATTAGCTGGAAATTTCATTATCAGTGGTTGGCAAATTCTGATTGTAGCCAAGGGTTTTCCAAAAGTGCAGTTAGTTCACCATTTATGCAGGACAATAAGTCAGTAGATAAAGTTACAATTTTAACTAGTGGCGATTTAATGGTTACTTGGCTAGACCAGTCTAGTTCAGTGTTTCCGTCTATTTGGCTTAAAACTTTGGCATGCGAAGTAGCATCACCAGATAAAGAATTTGCTGTACCAATGTCAGAACCGGTTAACTATTGGTATGCAAATACGCTCACTATACCTGAAGTTGGCTGGGATTCAATCATGAATGAAGATTGTGAATATCATCGTCAAAGTGAGAAAGTAATTGATTTATTGGTTAAAAATACTGAATATGGCATAGTCAAGATTACCGATTGCCCCAAACCAGACTTTGAGTCGGAGCGAAAAACTGAAAATACATTATTAACCAAGCTGTTGCGAAAATTATTTGGTAGTGTTTTTTTTCATCCGCGTCGTGGAGCTGATAAAACATTTAACGTATCAAGCGACAATGCAGTTCGTGCAGCAAAACTAGATAACTATGATGTTAGCAAAATTCTGCTGCCGCATACCGATCATGCCCATTATATTCATCCTGCGATGGTGATGGGACTATATGCTTTAGAGGGAGTTAGCGTAAATACCTGGCTCGATGGATTTACGGCCCTTAAAGTATTAAAAGAAGAGGATCCGCAGAGTTATGCTTGCGTTACCCAAGCGCCGCTTACTTTTGGTCGCATTGCTAAATACTACTCACCGGCTTTAATCCAAGCAAATACGGATACGGCAGTTACCTTTGTTCCTGGTAAGCCTAATCAGGTAAAACGGATCAAATGGCATCCACATTTAATCGGTTGGCCATGTTGCAGCTTTGCAGACTATGAGCAAGTAATAGCTGCGTTACAAAAGTTTCAAAGTATTATGCTAAGACCAGAAATAAAGCTTGAGGTTACCATGAATCCTGGAGATATGTATATATGGAATAATTTTCGCATCCTGCATGGTAGGCAAAGCGTATTAGCAACACCGCGTACTAGTGTAGGCCAAACCGTTCCTGAGGAAGTCGTTATGGATACGCTCCGCAATATTAAAATTGCTAAAATTAAAACGTTAAATGACGATTGGCTTGCCCAAATTCCTACGGCGCTATTAGATGAATTATATAAATACGAACTACTCAAGTTATAGGTTATTAATTAATTATGCAAGTTACACAATTTTCAACAGCATTTATACTTGGTTTTGTCAGCGGCATTACGCCTGGAGTTGTGATTACTTGTATATTTAGCCAGATACTTCGTCATGGATTAAAAGAGTGTCTATCATTCATCATGATAGCGCTAGTTAGTGAGCTTTTGCTGGCTTTTTGTGCTTATTCGATTATCAGCCATTTTCATTTGGATGAAAGTTCGTTTAAGATAATTTCTGTAGTAGGCGCGGGTATATTGCTGGTTATTGCTCGTAAAATGTGGTGTAGCAAACCGCTAATCGTTGATGCTAAAAAGGATGCCGGTATAAATAAAAGCTCTCTGGTATTAGTGGTGTTTACTAATAGTACCATGTGGTTATTTTGGTTAAGCGTTTGTTCACCTCTAGCGCTAACAATCTCTGAAAAGATAAGTTTAGGCTGGTTATGGTTTATTCTAGTTTTTCATTTAGGTTGGCTCATAGCATGTTTATTCTTATCGATTGTTTTTCATTTTTTTAGACCGATTTTGCTAAACCCTAAGATTACCGCTGGAGTATACAAAATATTTAGCCTGCTCTTTGTATATCTTGCAGCCAGGCTATTATATATAGCTATTAAAACTTAAATTCAGCACCTAGCATAATAAAATTTGGGTTAGCACTGGATACAAAGCTATCTCCGGCATATATAGTTAATACGCGCAATCAGTGTTTATTTCATCACTAAAAGTGTTGGATGTTTCATGACCTTCCAATTCGGGGCAATCAATAGAACCACTAAAGGCTTCTTGAATATATTGATGCATATCCATATTTTGATTAGTCATTTCAGTTAGACTATTTGAGTTAATGATTGACATCTGGTTTTTCCTAGAAAAATTAAATTTACTTTTAGCACCATGTAGATAGAGGACAAGGTCAGGCTTAAAAGATACTGCTTAGCGACGATTAACTAAGCAGCTAAAATAACGCAAGAATATACTTGATTCATTAAAGTAATACCAGACAACAATTTTGGTTGGTGTCCTAAATTACCAAAAATGATTAGATATTAACTCGAGGTAAGAATAAGCTAATCTTAGCCTCGAGCCTTCGTTAAATTAAGCTTTTTCAGTTGATTGATGTTTTAGCATTAAATGATATAAAGAATCTTTTAATGCCAATCGTTCTTTTTTAATTGTTTCTATTTCGAAATCACTTAAGATTAGTTCTCGTGTGGCAAATACCTTTAACACTTTTTCATCTAATTTCTCGTATTCTTTTAGTAAGTGCTGAAAGTGATGGTCATTCATTTTTAAATAATGGTAAGCCTCTTTAAGTTCAGGGAAACTTTCAGGGAAATTTTGGTGTGGAGTTAGCATATTTTTTCCTTACAAATAATTAAAAATTAAAGTTATCGGACCTCATTTTTATATGAACTTGAGATATTCCAAATAATTTAACGTAGTATAAACCATGATCTAAATGTGGGCAATAAGCAATTTTGCTGATTGTACTTCTTGTGATAAATCTGCGTGTTGCAAACTTAGAACATCAGTTTTATAACTAACAGTTTGGTAAATTTATACAAGAATTTATGATATATTTGCGACTTAAGTTGTAAAAATATGGAAATTAGGAATATTATGCGGAAAATAGTTGTAATCGGGGGTGGGGTTTCTGGCTTGTCAACAGCTTATTTAATATTTCAAAAAGCCTGCGAGCATAAACTTGAAGTTGAAATTACGCTATTAGAACAAGGGTCACGAGCTGGAGGTAAAGTTTGGAGTCAGCAAATTGACGGTTACTTATGTGAATGGGGACCAAATGGATTTCTAACTAATAAACCTCAGACTTTAGATTTGTGCGAAAAACTAGGCCTTACCCAACAACTGCATAAATCAAATGATAATGCGCGCAAACGTTTTGTTTATTCTAAAGGAAAACTGCATAAATTACCTCACTCACAAATAGAGTTTCTTACAAATAGTTTATTAACTCTTAAAGGTAAATTAAGAATACTAGGCGAATACTTTATTGCTAAGCGACAAAACACAAATGATGAGTCGTTAGCTGATTTTGCCCGCCGACGGCTTGGATATGAAGCTTTAGAGAAATTGATTGCACCAATGGCAGGAGGTATCTTTGCCGGAGACCCGGAAACAATGTCACTAAAGGCTTGTTTCCCTCGAATTTACGAGTTGGAGCAAGAATATGGAAGCTTAATCAAAGCGATGGTGAAACTTGCAAGGAAGCGAAAAACTGATCGATCAAAGGGTGAGGTTGTTGCTAGTGCAGCAGGCCCTGGCGGGGTTTTAACTTCATTTGAAGATGGCCTACAAGTATTAACTGATCGATTGATGGAAAAAATCGGTGTTGATAAAGTTAAGTTAAATGCAGAAGTTTCTTTAATTAGGAGAGGAGCTTTAAATAAGTTTGAAGTTGTTTGTAATACAGATAAACTTGAAGCTGACATAGTAATTTGTGCAACACCTGCATATGTAGCCAGTAAGTTAATTAGTAAATTATGTCCTGATTTTAGTAAGTTATTAAGCTGCATAAACTATTCACCACTAATCGTTGTTTGTTTTGGTTATTCGCTAGAGCAAATTGAATATGATCTAAATGGTTTTGGTTACTTGCTGGCCAAGGGCGAAGAAATTCCGGTTTTAGGAACTTTATGGGATTCAAGTATATTTCTTCATCGCGCACCAGATGGTAAAGTATTATTTAGAACAATGCTTGGCGGTGCGACGAGACCTGAATTGATAAACCTAACTGATTACGAAATTCAAACCCTTGTAGAGCAAAGTTTAGCCACTATTCTCGGGATATCCACTAAACCTGAAATGGTACAAATTTTTCGACATCAAAAAGCAATTCCTCAATATCAGCTGGGACATCTGGATATTGTTAAAAAAATAGAAACCTTTGAAGCTCAAATTCCAGGGTTGTTTCTTACTGGAAATGCCTATCGTGGGATAGGTATTAACGATTGTGTTGCGTCTTCGTATTTAACCTCAGATAAAGCCATCAAATATCTTTTAAGTAATTAAAAAATATTTTTGTTGGCTAGGCATATTGTTTGATGATTATAATTCCAGCTATAACTAAGGCAAATCCAATAGCGGAAATTGGATTTAATTGGGATTCACCAAGTATTAAATAGGCAAATATAACTGTAAAAATTGGATAGCTGGCTTCAATGATTGCTGCTAATCCGGCGTTACTAGTTTTAATGCTTTTAAATATAAGTAAACTGGCAATTAGAAAAATGATACTGCTACCTGAAATCAAGGCTAATTGCTTTGGGTTAGCAAGTTTATGTAAGAAATTGCTAAAGTTTTCTTTCCATAAAAAGTAAATGAAAATAACAATCGAGATTAGGACAGATTCAAAAAATAACAGCTCCAATGCAGAAAATTTTTTTAAGGTAATTTGGTTAAAAGTATAGCCAAGTCCCCATAATACTGCTGCACTTAAGGCAAGCCAAAACCAAGACATAGTGTCATCCTATAAAAATGTTAATGTAACTCTAGAGCTTATAATAGAGTATAAATCGTGAGGTATTGATAATACATCACTTTAGGTTGTAAATGATGTTACGCACGCTAATAAAATTTAAGGTAGTCTATTTGATTTATTAAAAAATTAATTAATTTATAACTCAAATCTTCCGCTTATAAGATTTTGTATTACTCGTTTGCTATTTGTTGATAAACTCGCTTCACTCAAACAAATCAACAAATGAAGCTGCCGTCGCAAACAAAATCTAATATGCTGCATAGTTCGTATAAATCAATTAACCATTTTAATAAATCTTATAATTTTGCCAGAAAAGTTGAAAGTGAGAAACATCAATTAGTAAGATAATTTAACCTTTTAGCAAGACATACTCAACTATAATATTTAGTGAAAGAATTTACATTTTACTAAGTGAACGGGTTAATAATATGAGATGTTATTTTATTGTTAATCGAGATACTAAGTAGTAAACAGTATGATAAAATTCGGATTATTTCGTTCGTAGAAAATCAATAATTATGGTAAAAACAAAACTAACCTTTCAAGAACATGTATTGCAACAACTTGAAGAAGATGAACGTGTCCAATTTGTTTTTTTCTATCGTCAGAACTGTAAAAATCTAGGAATAGCTTATTTATGGCTTATTTTTCTTGGCGTTTTTGGGATGCATAAGTTTTATCTTAATAAGCGCTCTGGATGGCTTTATCTATTATTTAGCTGGAGTTTGATTCCAGCAATATTAACAGTAATTGATGTATTCTTGTTACCATTCCAAGTTCGTAACTATAATCGGAACCTTAGTATCAGTATTTTTGACCTGATAAAAAAACATACACCTTCTTCGGCTAATTTATTATTAATTAATCGTAAACTGGCTGCTAAACGAATTAAATTAATTGAGTGGGTCTTGGCTATTGCTCTAATTTTTGCTGGTATATTTCCGGCAATAGCTTATTCCAGTATGCGACTAACGGCACATCGTTTAGAAATTCATTATAAAACTAACCATCTTGATGGAAGCCAGAGCGATAGCTATCTGATATTATAGAAATATGTTTAATTTAAAACTCGTTAATAAAATTCATCCCCAGAAAAACCACTTAGCAAAATTACCGCTAAGTGGTGATGCTTTATTCATTTCAGAACTTAGCAAACAGCAGAAAAAGCCTTTTTTATATATCGTAAATGACGGCTATCAGCTACAGCGGCTTGCCAATGAACTTACGGTTTTTGCCCCGGAAATAAGAATTGCTGTTTTTCCTGATTATGAAGTTTTACCATATGAACGTCAGTCGCCATATAGTGAGCTGGTAGCTGAAAGATTGCGCACATTATGGCGTATCCAGCATAAGCAAGTGGATATATTGCTTATCCAAGCAACTACTGCCCAATCTTTGTTGCCGCCAAGGGAATATTTCTCACAACGGGTGCTTTTAGTAAAGCGTGGCGATAAATTAGATAGCGAAAATATTCGCCGCCAACTCTCTACCGCTGGTTATCAATGTGTGCAAAATGTTTATGAGGCCGGTGAGTTTGCAATCCGTGGCTCAATAATTGATATATTGCCGATGGGTTCCAAAAAGGCCATCCGGATTGATCTATTTGATGATGAAGTTGAGACTATCAGCTATTTTGATAGTAAAAGCCAGGCTGTTTTAGAGTCTATTGATTTTATCGAAATACTGCCTTCGCGTGAGTATCCCCACGATCTAACCAGCCTGAATAAAATGGTCGCGAACTTTGTTAGCAAGTTTCCCAAAGAAGCAAAAAGTAATTTAGCTAAAGATTTAGTGAGTAGTATCTTACCTGCGGGGATTGAGTTTTATCTACCATTATTTTTCGATGCTTGTGCAACGATATTTGATTATCTTGAGCCTGACTGGCAGATAATCATTAATGAAGATTTACAAACTGCCCTAAATCTAAATTGGCAAGAAATAACCAAGCGCTATGAGTTTTATAGTTATCAATATCCTTGCCTTAAGCCAAGTGAATTATTTTCTACGACCGAAGCAATCTTTGCTTCTTTAAAAAAACATTGTGTCTTTGAAATTGCCCGTAATGGAGAATTTTACACCGGATTTAAGCATTTACCTGATATTGCAGTTGATATTAAAGCCTCCAACCCTTTTTATAAATTAGGCGAATTAGCCAAAAAGCAGCAAGTGGTTATCTGCGTGGCCAGTCTTGGACGGCTGGAAATTTTGCGGCAAACTTTAAATCAGAACAAAATAATCTGTAAACAGATTGATTCCTGGTCTGATATAGCTAGTAATCCAGTTTCGCTCATTATTGCTGATATTTTCCAAGGCTTTTGTTATGCTAACTATGTTTTTATTACTGAAGCTGACTTATATCCGCGCAGCAGTTTGCGGCGAACCAAACAGCAACGCCAGGCAAGTAAATCTTCGCTTAATAATGATTTAATTGTACGTGATCTTGCTGAAATTAAGGTAGGGGATTATGTCGTCCATTTAAATCATGGGGTAGGTCGCTATGTCGGCTTAACTATTCAGTCCATCGGTGAAACTGAATATGAAATGATCGAGCTTGAATATCAAAATAACTCGAAATTATTTATCCCGGTCCATAATTTGCATTTAATTAGCCGCTATTCGCATATTGAAGGCAGTAGTGTAGAATTAACTAAACTTGGTTCCAAACATTGGGACAAAATCAAAACTAAGACTGAACAGAAAGTCAATGATTTAGCTGCAGAATTGCTGGAACTTTATGCCAAGCGCGAGATGCAGCAGGGTAATGCCTTGCCGCTACCCAAAGAATATCCGGATTTTGCGCACAGCTTCGGCTATGAGCCGACAGTCGATCAACAAAACAGTTTTGAGGAAATTATCAAAGATCTGGGGCAGGCAAAACCGATGGATCGTCTCGTTTGTGGTGACGTTGGTTTTGGTAAAACCGAAGTTGCGATGCGTGCGGCATTTATTTCCGCCATGAATGGTTACCAAGTAGCTATTTTAGCTCCAACAACCTTACTTACGGAACAGCTATATCAAAATTTTGTCAACCGTTTTGCTGGATTCCCAATTACCATAGGTGAAATATCTAGATTTAGAAGTCGCAAGGAGATCAACCAGAATTTAACAATGCTTAGTGAAGGTAAGCTTGATATTATTGTGGGAACTCATCGGTTAATTCAAGATGATGTAAAATTTGCTAAGCTTGGTTTAGTAATTATCGATGAAGAGCATCGTTTTGGGGTTAAACAAAAAGAGAAATTAAAACAGCTTCGTAGCAATGTCGACATTTTGACTATGACTGCTACCCCAATCCCACGAACCTTATCAATGGCTCTTGATGGTTTACGTGATTTTTCGGTTATAGCGACGCCTCCTTCTCGTCGCTTAAGTGTCAATACACTTATCTGCCAAGATGATAATTCAATTATAGAAGAAGCGATCCTACGTGAGATTCGGCGCGGGGGGCAAGTTTTCTTTCTCTATAATGATGTAGCAACTATTAGCCGGATGTTTGATCGACTAGCAAACCTGATTCCGGAATTGCGAATTGCGATAGCGCATGGGCAAATGCCCGAGCATGAACTAGAGCAGACTATTAAAGATTTTATTCAGCAGCGTTTTAATTTATTACTATGTTCTACCATTATTGAAACTGGTATCGATATACCGAATGCCAATACTATTATTATCTATCGTGCCGATAAATTTGGCCTGGCACAATTACATCAATTACGCGGACGTGTTGGGCGAAGCCATCATCAGGCATATTGTTATCTGTTAGTTCCCGAAAAAACTACATCAGATGCCGAGAAACGCTTAGAAGCTATAACTGCAACAAGTGAACTGGGTGCTGGGTTTAATTTGGCAATGCATGATTTAGAAATTCGTGGTGCCGGCGAAATATTGGGTGATACTCAGGCGGGGAATATAAAAGAAGTCGGGCTTTCACTGTATACCGAAATGCTTAAAAAAGCCATTAAAAAGCTAAAGGCTGGAGAAAATATTTCTGGTAAATATGAGGCGGATTTAAATTGTGAAGTAAACCTTAATGTTACTTCTATATTACCAAGTGATTATTGCCAAAATGTCCATGAGCGATTGGTATATTACAAGCGGTTGGCTAAAGCCGAAAACATCGAACAGCTAGACCTCGTTTACCAGGAAATTATTGATAATTATGGGTTACCCCCAACTGAAGTCCGTAACTTAATCACTTTGCATGAGCTAAGATTGATTGCCATTAGTCTAGGAATTCAAAAATTAGATGCGACTAATAATACAATTACCTTGAATTTTATTGATAAGCCACCGGTTGAACCTCTACAAATTATTTTATTATTACAAAAGCTCAAAACCTGTAAATATGATGGCAAAAATAAATTGATCTGGCAGGTAAAGTCAGATAATTTTGAAAATAAAGTTGCAAATATCCGTTCATTATTACACGAGTTGGCACCTAATGTAGCGAGGATAGAATAATGCGCGAAGGCTTAGAATATAAAATTGTTAAAACCTTAAATGGCCAGACTGGCTATGTTTCACTTGGGCAAGGGCAACCTTTAGTCATGCTTGTCGGTTATTCCGGCAATTTGCTACACTGGAATAGTGAGCTTATCTATGCTCTTGCGCAAAATTATACGGTTTATCTTCCAGATAACCGCAAAGTCGGCTTAACTGATTCACGAAACCCTGAATCATTGGCAGGAATGGCATTAGATGTATTAGACTTTATTAATGCTCTACATTTAGATCGACCAATATTAGTTGGCTGGTCGATGGGCGGCATTATTGCTCAAGCTTTGGCCTATGACAATGCAAGTTATCTATCTGGGATTGGGTTAATTGTTAGCCAACCTGATTATAGTTTTACCCATGGCAGATTACATAAATTAGTAACTAATCTACGCGAAAAGCCGGGTAAAGAAAACCGCGATAAGTTAACTGAACTATTTTTTTCTGAAATGCCAAGCTTGGAATTCCGTAAGTATTTAGCTAAAACGATTTTACCTATCCCAGGCTATATCCATCCATTTAATAAAATAGCACAAGATTTTCAGGACCAGGCAATCAATAATTGGCAGATGGACCAGAATAAACTTAGCCAGATTAATTTACCGGTATTGATTGCCTGCGCTAAAAACGATCAGGTGACTGACCCTAAGGCCAGTATGTTTATGCATGATAAAATTGCTAATTCGAAATTAATCAGCTATCCAACTGGTGGCCATTTCTTCATGCATCATTTTCCAAAAAGTTTGGCTGAAGAAATCATTAATTTCTTTAACCAACGCTAAAGAATGTGCTAGAATAATTGCTTAAATTCTTCTAGCACATTTTACACATCTACTTTGGGGTCTTAGCTCAGCTGGGAGAGCGCTACAATGGCATTGTAGAGGTCAGCGGTTCGATCCCGCTAGGCTCCACCATAAATTTTTACCTATATTTGAAAACAATAGTTTTTTAAACGAATACAATAAGTTAACTTCTCTTAATCTTTCTACTATTTTCTTGTTTTTTACTAAAATTTCCCTTAATTTCTACGAATTTGGGCATCAACTTTACTCTACTCTGTAAAAAGTAATTTTTTATTTACACTATATTTAATAAATCTAGCATACTTCTCAAACATGATTTTAGGACTCTCATGTCCAACCATTTTATAAAGCACCATTGGATTATTTCCAATCTTAAGCATATAACTAATGAAAGTATGTCTCATCTGATAAGGGTTACGGTAAGTAACTCCTGCTATGTTTAAAGCTTTCTGCCAATATTCCCTAAAAGCACTGGTTTTTTGCCATGGCAGGTGATTTTTAATTGCTCTGAGTATACTTTTAGTTCTAGTGAGAACTATATGGTATTAGTTTAATTATCAAATTAAAGATTTTCCTGTCTAAATAAATTATTTTAATAAATTTTTCTGTAAATTCCATAAGTATATAATTTAAAAAATTATAATTTGTACCGTAGCAAGAGTAATAAGTTTTAATGATATTTTATTTAGTTATTTCAGCAGTCTAAAACTTTTTATTGCTTATTCTTATTCCTTTTTTCTAATTTATTACAAATCAATAACTACGAAAATACAAAATAAATCTAATTTCTGTTTCAAATAAAATAAAAAATTACTTAATTATTCAATTTCATCGATATTATAAAAGTTTACAAGCCTAAAGTTTATTGATATAAACGCTACTATAAAAGAGAGCAGAAAGCTTATTTAAAAGATAATCAAAAAATACATTTATACATGTATTAAAAGATTGGTTAATTAAATAACGTTAACTACACTAAATTAATAATTAATGGGTTAAGAAAAGATGGACAATAAGCTAAGGTTATCTCCGTATCACAAAGTGTTTTATTATGAATGGTTATTAAACCCCAATTCAAAAGAATATAACGTTGTATTTGATCAAACACTAGACAGAAATTTGAATGTTGAATGTTTAGAGAATGCATTATTACGTTTTATTGAACAGCATTTTATTTTTAATTGCCATATTTTAGAGCATGGCGAAGAGTCATTCTGGGTATTAAATAACTCAATACAAGTTTTGGACAAATTTGAATCAGATATAGAAATCTATGAATATGCTTCTAAACCTTTTGATTTAAAGACTGGCCCCTTATACAGGTTTGCAACTTTTACTGACTCTGATGGGAGCTATAGATTTATCTCTGTAATGCATCATATATTGATTGATGGGAATTCGTTTAATAGTTTTGTATCAGAAATATCTAATTATTATAATTCTTCAACTTATAAGACTGAACTTTCTTTGCAAGAGCAGAAAAGCATACTAGAGAATGCTGTTCAACTATACGAAACACAATTAGAACAGTTTGCTTCGCAATATCAACATTTCTGGGATGAGAAATTAGGTAATATTGAAGCTCTAGATCTTAGGTGGGCAAAGTCAGAAAGTAATACGAATAAAATTAAAGAATATAGATTTACTTATTCGAATGATGTGATTGAAAAGCTAAGCCAAATAACGGAAAAACACGATATTTCGACTTATCTCCTTAGCCAGTGTATATTTGCTTTATTATTATATAAATATACAAGCCAGAATGAAATTGCTATTAGTTATCCGATTAAAATCAAAGGCGGAATATCATTAATATCTGGAGCTTGTGTTAATACTAATATTTGTGTTTATGAATTTAATAGTGAAACTACTATAAGTGAATTAATCAGGCAGAGCAGAAATTATATAAATTCAGCAAAATCTATAGGACTTAATGCCTGTTATTATCCAATAAATAAAATTATAGATAATGAAAGAAAAAATTTGTTGGAAGTAATGTTTGCACAGACCTGCTTAAAAGACAATGCTTTTACTTTTAATGGAGTGAATACGGTCAAAGTTAATACTGAGCTGAATATTGATTTGCCAGTAAAAATCATTTTAGAATTAAAAAAGACAGAAAATAACTTAAACTTTAGGGTCCGATATAACTCACATGATATCGATGAGACGATATTGACTAATTTTGCTCATCAATATGAAAGGTTGTTTTTAAATGTAATTAATGATTTAAGCCCTGAAATACTTGCTAAGCCAATTAATGACTATTCGATACTAAGTGAGATGGAATATCAACAAATTGTATATAGCTGGAATGAGCCCAAAGTGTGTTGCAGGCCAGAAAAAACTATTCAACATTTGTTTGAAGAACAAGTTTTAAAAACTCCAGATAATATAGCGGCAGTATACAATAATGTTAGCCTAACATATACTGAACTTAATGAGAGAGCTAATCAATTGGCACACTATATAAGAAGCAATTACGATGTTAAAGGTGACGATCTAATTGCTTTATACTTAGATAGAAGTGAATATATGTTGATTTCAATCCTAGGAGTGCTTAAAGCAGGCGGTGCTTACGTACCTATTGATATTACAAATCCCAAAAAACGTATTCGTTATATACTGGACGATACAGCCACAAAATTACTAATTACAAATGAGCACTTCCAGGATTATATCCGTGACGTAAGTATTAATGATGAATATAAAAGTGATTGTAAACAGCATAATAAAAATGTTTCAATCATTGCTGTAGATAGCTGTAATTTACAATATCAATTGAGACAAAAATCAACTAATAATCTAAGACAAAATATAAATGAAAGAAATTTGGCTTATGTAATGTATACTAGCGGTACAACTGGTAATCCTAAGGGGGTAATGTTAGAGCAACGAAGTGTTACTTCAAGAGTGTTATTGATGATAGAAAAGAGCGGCATAAATGTCGAAAGCAAATATTTATTCAAGACAAATTATGTATTTGATGTATCGTTTTCAGATATCTTTATGGTGTTATTATCAGGAGCGACACTCTATATTACAAAATCGATTTTTGATGTAGCAGAAATATGTGATCTGATTGAAAAAAACGAAATAAATACTTGTCATTTCGTTCCCTCTCAATTAGAAGTAATAAATGAGTATTTAAGAGCAGAGAAGATATTTAGTAAACTCAAAGTAATAAATGTAAGTGGAGAAAAATTTAATAAATCAGTAATTAATGCTAATAGTTGCATAAAATATGTTAACTATTATGGTCCAACTGAAACAGGAGAGGTAAGTTGCGATATAACAGATATCTCTAATCAGATTTCAGATCATCTAAAATTAGGTACTATTGGCTATCCACTAAGTCATTCAAAATTATATATTTTGGATAACCAACTAAAACCTTTACCAATAGGCGCAGTTGGTGAATTATATATAGGAGGTTCAAGCCTCGCTCGAGCTTATCTGAATTTACCAGAGCTTACACAACGATCTTTTATACCGAATCCTTTTCAAACATCAACAGAAAAGCAAGCAAATGAAAATGAGAGATTATATAAAACTGGTGATTTAGCTCGTTATTTATCTGATGGTAATATAGAGTATATAGGGCGAAGGGATAATCAAGTAAAAATACGTGGCTTTAGAGTAGAGCTAGATGAAATAGTAAGTAGATTATCTAATTATCCAGGAGTAAAGCAAGCTGTAATATTGGTTCAACAAAAGAACACTAAAATAGATACAAATGAGCAATACTTAGTCGCTTATTATGTTTCTGATACTAGGTTAGATGAGACAATGATTTTAGACTATTTAATGCAAGACTTGCCAGAGTATATGGTGCCTAGTGTAATAATGCACTTGGAAAATTTACCATTAACAACAAATGGCAAATTAGATAAACGATCGCTTCCTCGAGCTGATATCACTGCAAATTTGAAAAATAGATATGTTGCACCTAGGAGTGAATTAGAACAGAAGATTTGCGCAAGCTTTGCAGATATTCTAAAAATAGGAGAAGAACAGATCGGTATAAATGACAGTTTTTTCAAATTAGGTGGCAATTCAATTTCAGCAATACGGCTATCTTTTAAGTTACAGCAGTATTTTGAAGTTACGGTTAATGACATATTTGAATTAAAAACTCCAGCCAAGCTTGCTAACTTACTTCCAGCAAATAATATTAAATTGCTAGATAGATTAGAGCAAATTAAATTAGCGTACCTGAAATTAGCTCAAGAAAAAGATACTTATCAATCGAGAATAGAACTAGAGCATGCGAAATATCAACGGCAAGTTAATTCATTAATATTTGATATTGAGAATAGTAGATTTACTTCTGTGGTACTATTAACAGGAGCTACTGGGTATCTAGGCTGTCACTTATTATATCAATTATTAACTACGACTAATCATATAATATATTTACCAATCAGAACAAATAATAAATGCAATGCATACACAAAACTTTACAACAAGTTTAATTATTATTTTGAAGAAGATTTGAACGTATACAATACTAGAATAAAAGTATTCTCATCCGATATTAGTAAAACTAAATTAGGCTTAAGTGATACCCAATATGAAGATCTGGTAGCAAATGTAGATAGTATTATTCACAGTGCTGCACTCGTCAAACATTATGGAGAGAATTCAGAATTTTATTTGGAAAATGTGCAATCTACAATAAATTTGCTTGAATTAGCTAAACTGACAACAAATAAAGACTTTCACTATATATCTACAATAGGAGTATTTACTGATATTCGTGTATCAGATTCGGATTTTAATATTTTTAAAGAAGAGAATATTGACGAATCGTACGCTAACCTGAATAATATCTATACAAAAACTAAATACCAAGGAGAACAAGTTACTCTAAAATACAGAGAATATGGTATTAAGGCTAACATCTACCGCATTGGAAACCTTGCCATAAATTCGACAACAAATAAAACTCAAGAAAATCTTGAAGATAATGCGTTTTTTCAACGAGTAAAAACTATATTAAAATTAGGAATGCTTTCTCAAGAATTATCTGAAGTAGAAATTTCACCAGTTGATTCTACAGCCACGGCAGTTATATTGCTATTTAATCAAATCGGATTATATAATCAGATATACCATGTATTTAATCCTGTTAATTATAGCTTACATAGATTACTAAATGAAGTTACGACAAATAGTGTCAAAGAAGTTCCATTGTCTACATTTGTTGATAACATAGTGGTTCAATTAACTGGAAAGGATGATACTTCTCAACTTGAATTATTTATGTTACACCAATGGGGGCTGCACTCTAACCTAGAAAAATTAGCAGCAACTATTATATTTCAAGATAAAACAAACTTAATCTTAGATAGACTAAAATTTAGATGGCCAAAAATAACAGATAAAATGTTATGTAATTTAGTTAAAAAAACTTAGAATATTCTTTAAAGCTGATTAGGATAGATCAAAATGTCAAAAAAACCTAAAATATTTGATGAATTAAGTCGTATCGCCCCCTTAATACCGACACCGGTTTATTGGCTAGATAC
Source organism: uncultured Neisseria sp. (assembly GCA_964386295.1). Classification (GTDB taxonomy): domain Bacteria; phylum Pseudomonadota; class Gammaproteobacteria; order Burkholderiales; family UBA11063; genus Aquella. Next base: position 43,049 of record CAYLRR010000019.1, on the reverse strand, counting down.
AGATTTTGTTATTGTTGGAGGTAACGACTTATGCTTAGATGCTATAGGTAGTAATGCTAAAACAATAAACGAAGTACTGATTGGCAAAACATATTATGATTATTATCCGAAAGATATTGCTGATGAGTTAACTAAGATGATTAAAATAGTAATAGAAACAAATCAAGCGATAAAGGCTGAGGAGAAAATTACTGATGTAAGGACTGGAAACTATAGATTCTTTGAAACAGTAAGAGCGCCATTATTTGATGAAGATGGTCAGATAGTAGGTACTATTTGTACAGCAGTAGAAATTACAGACAAGAAGAATGCTGAAAAATTAATGTTTGAAAACCAAAAACATCAGGTAGAAAAAGAGCAACAAGAAAAGTTTAATAAAATAGTTGGACAAATGGTACATGATATACAGTCTCCTTTGTCGAGTCTAAGTTCTCTATTAAACCAAAGTAGCTCTAAATTACCAGAAGATGAGCGTAATCTTGTCCACAATGTTTTAAATAGTATTACGAGCATTACTAATCATGTTCTGAATAGATATAGAAATGAGCCAGAATCTGAAGATGAACAGAAACAACCTGTTTTTGTATATGGATTAATGCAAGAAATTATTAGCGAAAAAAGGTATGAATATAAAGACAAGCCAATTGAATTCATTATCGAAGTAGAGAAAGAAAATGAATTTTCGTTTATTAAGATAGAGCCAAGTGCTTTTAAACGAATGTTGTCTAATTTAATTAACAATTCAGTTGATGCATTGGAAAACAAACCTAATGGTAAAATCAACTTGGAATTACGGAAAGGCTACCAACAGACAATTGTCGAAATTACCGATAATGGTAAAGGAATTCAAGAACAAGAATTGAATAAAATCAAAGAAGGAATTGAATTTTCAGCTGGAAAAAAAGATGGGCATGGATTAGGGCTAACTCAAGTGTGGGAAGCTTTAAATCGTAATAATGCAAAATTAGATATATTCTCTGACTATGGTGAGGGTACTACTATATTGCTTAGATTCCCAGAAATTGACAAGCCAAGCTGGATAGCAGATGAAATCAAAGTTTATAAAGGAAATACTGTTGTTATTGTTGATGATGATGAGTCAGTTCATTCAGCTTGGGGCAGCCGATTTAAATCAATAATAGAAAAGATTCCAGAAATTAAAGTTAAACACTTTAAAAAAGGGTTGGAAGCAATAGGTTTTATTAATAGCCATTCAGATAAAGAAAAGGAAGATATTTATTTGTTAACTGACTATGAGCTGTTAGACCAAAATCTTAATGGCCTTGAAATAATAAAACAAACAAATATAAAGCATGCATTGCTGGTAACCAGCTACTATGCTAATGTAAAAATCCGTGAATTAGCTATAAATGCCCAAGTTAAGCTATTACCAAAAATTTTGGCATTTAAAGTTAAAATAAAGGCAGATAAAAAACTTGTACATGGGAGTAGAATAGTTGATATGGTTTGGCTCGATGATGATAAAGGATTTATTGACGGTATAATAAAAGAAGAATATAAGCATTTAAAAGTAGATACTTATGGCGACCCAATAAGCTTTTTGGAAGATGTATACCAGTACCCTATAAATACGCGAATAATCCTGGACCATTATTTCTACGACTTTGATATTAACTGTGAGTTAGATGGCGTAAAGGTTGCCAAAGAGTTATATGATAGAGGCTTTAATAATCTTATATTGACTACGGGCGAACGGCCTTATCAGGCAGTGCCAGACTATTTAAAAATTGTCTTAAAAAAAGATTTAAAAAAATTATACAATTTGGATAAAATTTGAGGACAAAGACATAATTAATCTGTATACAATTTAAAAAAATACAAAAGCTTTAAGCGAAAATCAGGTTTTGCAATTAATACTAAACTTTAGAAAGAAAATCAGAGGCATACAAGTAAATGTGATTTATACTATTTTAATTAATGTCAGTCTTACATAAGCTATATTACCAATTATAAAATGTAGAAATTTAGACTTGATCTAAGTACGCCACGAAGCGTATTTACATTGGTGGTGTAAGTCCACACGAGAAAGCAGCACCTACTGCATCTCGAACCGAGTTTTGAGCTGATATCGGCGACGATATGAGTTAAGTGTAAACAGGGATAACAAATAGGCCGTAAACATAAGTTGAAGTGATTGAGCCTCGTTAAAGTCAAAACGGAATGGCTGACGCTGTTCAGATAGCGGAAGGCAATATCTGGGTATACATATATAGGTTGTATGCCTAGGCATTCCCGGGGTCGTAGAGCATGGCATGTTTGGAAGGTGTAAATATGAACGTGGGAGATCTTGAACTGCTCTAATAAGCAACTTACCAGAAGCAATTAGTATACTGTAACAAGCGTAAAAGCGAGAAACCGTAAAAGGCGTTCAAGAAGTCAGAGTATCCATAGTACTAATGAAGTATCTAACAAATATGGAGGGAAGGGATACGTGGTGTAATTGCCTTATTTGGGGAAATATCGGGAGTGAAACGAAACTCATATGCAGATAGACACACAACTAAATAAGATAGCAACTCGTTCAAAAAGCGATAAAGCAGCTATTTTTAATTGGCTAATGCCACATTTTAATCAGCAAGCGCTTACTGAATGTTTCCAGCGACTAGATGGTAACAAAGCCGTTGGAATAGATGGAATGACTAAAGAGCAATATGGTGCAAACCTAAGCGAGAATATTAATAATCTAGTTAATAAATTAAAGACAATGTCTTATCGCCCATTAGCAGTTAAGCAGGTTCACATCCCAAAAGAAGGTAAGCCTGGCCAAACAAGGCCATTGGGGATTAGCGCTTTTGAGGATAAGATTGTGCAACTACGAATGGCTCAGATACTGAATGCTATATATGAGCCATTATTTAGCGATTCGTCCCATGGTTTTAGACCTGGTAGAAATTGCCATAGTGCGCTGAAACAATTGCATGGGTATCTGAGCTGGAATGCTAACGAAGTCATAATTGATGTAGATTTGAAGAATTTCTTTGGGCTAATTCAGCATAATGCTCTAGTAGAGCTGCTAAGGTACAAAATCAAAGATGAGTGCTTTATCAGATATATCATTAGGATGCTAAAAGCAGGAATACTGGACCAGCTGGACCAGGGAAACTTTGTATTATCTGAAGAGGGCTCCCCTCAGGGGAATATAGCTAGTCCTATACTTGCCAATGTCTATGCTCATTATGTAATAGACATCTGGCTTGAACAGACTGTACTGCCATATTTACTAGGGAAGATTAAAGCCATTAGATATGCAGATGATATAGTAATCTGTGTAAGCCGTCATAAAGATGCAGATCGTATAGTGAGGACACTGATAGGTCGACTAAATAAATATGGTCTTGAACTAAATTTAGATAAAACAAAGATAATCTCTTTCAACAAATGGAGTAAAACCAAACAAGGATTCTTTGATTTCCTGGGTTTTACTCTGTACCTTCGCAAAAGTCGCAAAAGGACTCCTATGATAGGGGTAATGACATCAAAGAAACGTTTTAATGCAAAACTGCAAAAAGTGAAACTCTGGTGTCGTGAAAACCGTCACAAAGCTAGAATAAAGTCACTGTGGCAAACCTTTAGTGCAAAACTAAGAGACATATTGAGTATTATAGTGTATCTCTTAATCATGAGAAGGTATGAGAATTTGTGCATCAGGCCGAGAAGATATTCTTTTATTGGATAAACAGAAGAAGTCAGCGTAAAAGCATGACATGGGAGCAATTCAATACTTTTAAGAAGGCCTTCCCTCTTCCGAGAATTAGTATCAAGCATTGCCTATTTTAGTGGACATTCGAGTTGTGAATGAGTATGTCATCAGCCTATTGCCTTAATAGGGCACGATGGGTTGGAATGGGGGGCCAGTGTAGGAAACTTGCTGGTCTACCTACTCAGCTCCAACTTAACTGACGGTTTCTGTAAGATGATAATAGTGACTAAATGGTGGTAAAATTGATACATTTCTTCAAATGTACCTGAAGAATCTTTTTATTTGGCAAATTAGGTCTTAACATCTATATAACTGAAGTATTGTGGTTTTAAGAAAAATATTTCCAAAATGGTAGCCCTTTTATTGATTAAATGGGCACTAGGAACAAGTTAGATTGGCTGGAGATTAGTTTCCAATTGATTACGGTTTTTCATTAACGTTATTCGTTTTAAATACATTTCTCTGGCGGACATTCCAATAATAGCAATTTTTGAAGCTTTTAGCTTAAATTTTATAGCTAGCCTTATTTCGTTTAGCTGTTCAAAATCAAAATCTTCTAGATACTTGCTAAGATTAATGTTTTGATTAAGTGCGTAAGCTGCTACTTGCATATTAAATGAGTTAATACTTGGTTTTGCAAAGCTTGATGGATCTATTCCATCAGCAAGGCAGTTATTAATAATTTCTTTTTGATAAATATCAAAATTATCTAAATTCATAGTTTCCTTAATAGTTAGTGGTTCAAAATTGGTTCTTGAACCACTACAAATAAATTAATTACCAGCGAGAATTATAACTTCTATTCTGGTTACGATTTCCTGAGGGCTTGTCTTCTTTAAATTTTACAACAATTTGTCTGCTATTTACTGTAGCGTTATTCAAGTTATTAATGCATTCTTGTGCTTCTTCTTGAGTTAACATATCTACGAAACCAAATCCTCGGCTTTGACCTGAAAATTTGTCAGTAATAACTTTTGCTGTTTCAACTGTGCCATAAGCACCAAAAATTTCTTTTAAATTTTCATCAGTAATTGCATAGTCTAGACCTGCAACAAATAATGCTTTTTTCATTATGAATTCCATATAAATTGATTAAATAAAGTAACTAAATGCTGAGGTTAGCAAAGTAAGGCAAAGTGATGCGCTAGCAAATACAATGAGATAATTGACTAAAGAGTATTTAATTATTGAGACTGCAAGTCTAACACAAAATTAATGAAATAGCAAATTTTTTTACTAAATTACCAAAATAACCTATAGCCTCACCATAATCGGACTACCGTCAATAATAAATTTATCTAATTTTTCAACGCAAGCTCGAGCTTCACAAATATTAGACATCTTGATGTAGCCAAAATTAAGCTTTGGAGACTGCTGGGTACTTAAAGTTATTGAAGTAATGGTTCCGTATTTGCTAAATAATTTTTTTAGTTTATCGCTGGTCACCTTTTGATCTAATTCACCAATATATAACGTGGTGTTAATGCTTTTCGGATTTAATTTATGCATTTTTGTAATTCCTTCACAAAAATAAAATTCCTGATTAAAAATTTATTAGAAAGACTATAAAAACATGCTAACTTTCAAAAATACGGGCATTTACTCTAAATAAGAAGAGTCTGATATGAGAGAAAGTCACAATTTGCGATTAAAATATATAATTAAATGCTGGTAGAAAATTAAGGCAAGGTCTTGCTTTGGCATTGGCGATGGAATAGTCAACTAAGAAGTATTTAATTACTTGAAAACATACTATAACATAGAAATAGCATTAAAACTATTCTTTAAAGTCAAAATTTTAAGATTAAAAATTTCCTTTAATTTTTTAAATTAATCAATTGAAGTTCATAAAATACTAGCTAATTTTTGCAACAATATTGCAAATTCTTATAGTGAAGGTAATAGTATACGTTTAGCCAACAAGCCATTAATATCGGACACTTTTGTAATTGATACTACGTACAACTGTTAATTTTATTAAATTTATTATGAGGGAGACTTAATTTATACGAATGCGGGAGAATATTAGACTTTGTTAATTTATTGGCGTAATTTGTTGAACTCTTGGAGTCTCGTGAGTCATCAACAAATAGCCAATGAATAATTACAAAGTCTTATATTCGTAATATTGAGTTATGAATTAAGTTTCCCTCATGATAAATCAATTATAAAAGACATCCATTTTTACAATACATCTATTTAAGTGTCCGGTATTGAGATTTTCATTACTCAGAGCTAAATTTAATCATGATATTTTAATATTGATATAGGAAAAATATAACGAAATATTTTATTATAAATAATTCCGATTTAATGAATTTTATATGTAATCAATTATAAGAATTGATAATAATTAACAATGTGCTACAATTACTTTATACTTTGTGGAAAGTATATCAGGAGATTGAAATGAAATATAAAGTTTGCGCATTAATTTCAGTTATTTTTACGCTATCTTCATGCAGTAATGGCGGAACGGCCGCAACTTCGACACAAACTTCTCCATTGCTTCAGGCTCATGTGGCCTGTGATGTAGTAAATAATCAAATTGTCCGGGTTAGGGCATATATCCCTAATGGAAGCCAGAATATAGTACTTCCAGAGAATGTGTTATATACTTATTATCCGCATAGTAAATATAAGTATCTGACTTTGAATAATGAAACTCCTGTTACTTATTACTACAATAATATCTATGACTACAGACAGGCTAGGGCAGGTCTGGACCCAAGCTTTATTCCTGCAATCGCAAGCCCAAAAATTGCTGCTACTTTAACCCCGCAGTATCTTAGTCAGTTCGATATTGGATATCAACCTTCGATTGGAGCTGAAGTAAATAATTCGGGAGCACTATACAATAACCAACCTATCTGTTTTAATTATACTGCCAGTATTAATAGTGGTGCAATTGGCCCTAATAATACACCTTATATCGTTTCAAGTAATATGGACTATACGACCCAGGTTGACAACACCGCTAGCACATTAAATGAAAAAAATAGTATCAGTGCATTTTATGGTGAGTTTAAAGGTTCGAATAGCTTTCAATACAACGACAAATTTCAGGGAACTGATTCAAGCAACAGCTTTTCGTTTTTTGGCTATACATTAGTGAATATGGATTTTACCATTTACAGTTTATCAGCCAATGGTTTAACACTTTTAAATACCAATCCTCTTGCGTTCCAAAATCAATGTGGACGCAATGTGATTACGCAAATGCCAATGGGTATAAATATACTAGTTAATTTAACTTCATCCAATGCTGCGGAAGCTTCTACTACTAGCTGGAAGGATACCTTAACCGCGGGTTACGGCGATATGATTAGTATGGCAAATACTCTTGTTAGCACACAATCAAGCAGTCTTACTGATGTTACGGTACAAGATACCTTTATTGCAGATGGGGACTATTTATTTCCACTTAATTATCCAAACAGTAGTTTTGCCGGGAATTCGGCCAATGATATTATAACTAACTGGCAATTAGCTAACGATACGGCGCAGTGTAATAACCCAGCATCTTCAGCTTGCACTATTTACCTTACACAGTTTAGCGATGAGGTTACTTATGTGCTATCTGAAGTACAAAACGCCTTGGGCTATTATCAAATTTCCCCAAATATACTTAGCCAGCTAGCTGTTTATCCGAATGGGGTGAATATGTTGAATTCAGCCGCCGGTTACTCAGGGGGTGAAACATATCAAGATATTTTTACAATTCCTGGAATTGCAGCGCAAGTAAGTAATCAAAATAATGTAAATGACCCATGGGCACCATATTCAGCTAATTTGGCTAACTATACAAATCTGATTTATCAAATTAGTTCCCTTGCTAACCGAGCAAGCATGTACGCAAGTTATTTGTCTCCAGCTTTAAATGCACCAAATGCAAATGTGAGTAATAGTATTTCAAGCTTGGCAAACTATTATTACAGTGATATTACTTCTTTGACTAATTTGATTACTCCGTGCCTAAATAATGCTCAAAATTGTGCTACATTGCCTCAGTTAGGTGCGGTGAGTGTAATTGATTACTACTCTAACCCAACACTATATAACTCAATTGAAACCTCAGGGTCTCAATTTCTAAATGATAAACTTATTAATGCTTCACTTTTATTATTTGACGGCTACTATTCTGAGCAGGCGATAGTAGACAGTCCAACTGGGGAACCTTGGTATAACTGGAATGGTAACAATAATAAAGATGATAGTAATTATACTGGTTCAGGTATACCTACTGTTAAGAATAGTGTTCCAATGCGTCTTGTTTATCTTTCCTCCAACGATGTTGCCGGAAATTTTGCAAGAGGACTCTATGGAATTGCCTCTTCCGGAGTAACGTTAGGAAATCCATATTGTGCCAATCCAATGGCTAGTTACTGCGTATATTCTGGTAATGGCCAAGGCGGTAGTGATTCTTGGGAACTTACTACCAGTCCGTTTAATACGACACCCAGCAGCCTGGCTAATCCGACTCCATTTTATTACGTGTTAAGCACGGTAGGTTCAATTGCAGATATTGAGAAATTCTTTACCGGGCAGATTACTATTCCTTCTAATACTCCGCTAACGTATGTTCCCGGTTCAAGTAATTTACTGTTTGCAATGCCGCTAAAATATATTAATGGGCAAATTTCTATTGACGCACCATTAGTGTTTAATGGGGGGACTGTTGAACAGGATTTAATGAATTCTGCAAGTGCCTATCCTTCCACTGAACCAAATCCTTTACCTGCTTACTTGCAAAGTCCTTGGACTAATTATTATTCGGCTTCGGGTAATAATGGTGGGCAGCCAACTGCTAACACCCAAATTACTATAAATCCGAATGGCCAGCTATCACCTTTTGTCATACAGTCCCAAGGGGCATTAGATATGGAAGGAGGCACTCCGATTAACGGCGTATTTGGCCCTCTAGGTACTAGTTTGCAGCTAGCTAATGTTTTAAGTACTAGCGTTCCAACATATTTCCCTCCGCCAGTGCTTCCGGTTAATGCTTCCATTTATGGCTTGAATGCGGCCTGGATCATGGTGATCCCTGATGGACTATTCAATAATTGTGGTGGGGCATATGGATCCTATGCCGGATGTAATGGAACAGGGTTATACCCATATGGAGATATTTTTACTCAAGGTGGGCGTGGGTCAAATACAGTACAAGTTATGAGCACCTTAAATTCTTTACAGTTTAATCCAGTACCTGGTGGTATATATTAAATTATTTCTGGAATGCCGAACTAACCCAGAGTTCGGCATTATTCTAAACTTTTTGATGTCTGGAGATAGTTTATTAACTTATTTTACTTGCTGGAACTAATTCCTATATCTAGATCTCGGGTTGCACTTATTTTATGATCAGGGTTGATTTTATGACATTTATAGAAATTGGCATATGCTTTATCTAGGGGGCTTAAATTAATGCTATTACTTACTTTACCATCACCAAGCGAAAGCGATACTTCACTAGGAATCTGTAAATCAATATAATTAATATCAAGTTTATTATCATTGGCGTAATCTATTGCTTTATTCATCAGATAGCCAGTAGGTCCCCTTAAAGACAAAAATTGGCCTTTCGTCTTTAACATGGCCCAATTATAACTCTCAGAAGCAACTAATGAACCACATCCCCAACTAGCTGTTGGTGTAACATTATAATTTATATATACAGTATTTCCATTATCCAATTCCTTTTTCTGAATTTGCAGATCTGATAAAGAGCTACAAGCTGCTAATGCACTAAGCGGATAAAGCCATATATACTTTAGTCTTTTTTTATCATATTAGATACCTTCAAATATAAATATCAAGAAATGAACTAAATATTGCCAACTTATGTTTAAGATGTTGTTGGGCGTCAAGAGACAGGGAAGATATTAACTCAATCTGATGTACTTAATGGATACAGGAATCCGAATATTCCCTAAAGCAGCTTAAGCCTTAGCAAATTTAGGAATATAGTTAAAGTGTGCTCTTCTCGATAATATGCTAATTTTACCTAGTTTCTTCTAATTGCTTTTAACTTCGAAATAATTATTCTTGTGGCTGGCAAAGCGTTAACTGCAAGTGAACGTCAGTAATTGCAGTAACTAGTCAGTAATTAATTGTCATCAATAAACCTACAGTGAAAAATTTATACTATATTATTATCTTGAATAAAAAATTTAGTGTGGTACTATGTGTCTTCAATAGAAAGCTAATTAAAGATCTATAATTTGATTCATTCATAAGCAATCTGAAAGTTATTGTAATAGTTGAAACTAATCTCGCAATTTACTTTTTTTATAATAGTCAATGAAACTTAGGCTTGGATTTTCTTTTTTGTCTTATCTTTTTTCTAATAATAAATCTACCTTTAATAATTAAGGAAATACAAAATGAATATAGCAAAAAAACCGCAAAAACAACAGTTTCATAATCGCAAAAATACATTTTCTTCGCAATTGTTAAAGATCAGATCTAGCCAGAAGATCAATTTAACCAATATAAAAAGCTTTGAAAAGCCGATTGTTAGCCTTAAAGTAAATGAGATTACTATCGATGGTTTAGCTATAACAGGGAGCCAATCTATTGTCCACGCGATAATTAAAGAGCCAGTGCAAAAAGAAAAACCAGAGGCCAATGAAATTTTTGAATCAATGGCAACTCGAGGTTATATCGACCTGTAACCTGTTATGATGAAATAACTAAAATAAACAAACAACCAATTACAATAAGCACTAAGTTAGTTGTAGTATTTAACTCTAAAAGGTAACTAAAATGATAAATAGCCAAAACTCAATATTAGCCAGCTGGAATGATGCTTGTTATGACCAAAGTCCAAGCGCTCCTTGGTCTGACCCTTCACTTTATGATAATAATAATTCTAATGATTGTCCTCCAGGTACAATATTACGCTTGCCAAATGCATTTCCAGGGAAGGATAATTATGGACATATTCGCAGGCTAAACTGCTTAACTATATAGCATGAGGGAAATAGGTCTTTTTTTATTAATTTTACATTAATCAAAGGAGAAATTAAAATGTATAAATTAAAATCTGCAACCTATCAAGAAATTAACACTACTTTATTTGTTGGAGGATTTGACCACGCAATTACAAAAAGAAAATTAAAAAAACTATTTGGCAAGTATGGAACCGTGGAAACAATAATCTTAAATAAGCTTCAGCTTTCTAATCTAAGTTTTGGGTTTATTCGCATGTCGAAAACAGAGGAAGCCAGAAAATGTGCTGAAGTATTGGATAATTATATTATAAATGGTTATCCCTTAATGGTAAGATCTTAAATAAGGGGCATCTGTTAAACTTACTCTCGAATTTAAAGCAAATAAATTATAATCATGAATAGCCCTATTATATGTTACACTTAAAGCCTCATTGATTAAATTCTTCTAAGTATAAGTATCTCATTGTCATTGCAACAAGCAACACTTTGTCTTATTTTTCTTCCCAGTATTTAGTTACATTTAATAAAAAAATATATATAATTTATATGGAAATAAATCATAATGAAAAAATCATTATTTGTTGCAGGGCTTGACTTTGCAATTACTAACGAAAATTTAAAAGAAATATTTAGTGCATATGGTTTAGTGGAAGCTGCCAAAGTTGTGACTGACAAGTTTACCGGCCAAAGCCGTGGCTTTGGTTTTGTTGATATGTCTACTCAGCAAGAAGCGGATGAGTGTATTAATCGATTAAATAATTCGATGGTTAACAATAGACAATTAGTGGTTAAATATAAGGAAGACAAACCAGCAGGTAGTCGTACCCAACGTCGTGATTTTAATTCACGCTGGTAATTCCTGTCTTTAGCGTTGCGGTTCTAACTAGAAGTTTAGAGCTGCAACTGAGTAACCAGTTTATCCTCCTCCTTTTTCTAGCCTATTTATATTGAATATAGGCTATTACAGTCAATTTGATGGCTTTTTAGAGTATCTTTAGTAGTGTCAGTTGGTTGGCTATTGGTATATTTAAAGCAACGCATAAATTTCTTATCATTATTATAAATTATCTTCCAAAATGATTCTGGTACCGCAATTTGATGTTTTCCAATTCGTTTTGGGGTTTGCGTATAATCGACGCCATTTATAACTGATATAGTTCTAATGCTTTTTGCTACTGCCCGTTCATATTTTTCTGCTTTCACCCATGTGTCGCGATTTACTTTAGGATCTTGTGGGATAATATTTGCCATAGAGTAAGTCTGGTAGACTGCACTTGCTGAATAATCAAAATCAGCATGGTTTGCTAAATGGCCGCGATCATATCCACTATGTGTATAATCAGTAGGATAGCTGCGATATTTAACCGGTATTTGGTTTTCAACATAAAATTGTGGTCTTTTCTTTATGTGAAGGCTGGAATCAACTTTGTTGCCATCTAAAGTATAGGCGACAAATTTCGCGCCCTTTAATTTATAGTTATAACAAATTTTATAAACTGACTTAACAATTATTTGGTCACAATTGGTATTATTAATGAAAGTTTGAACGTCTAGTGCATAGATATTATATAGCATGGGAGATAATAGGAGTAAAAGTCGTTTTTTCATGGGTTAATTCCTAAGCATTTGGTAAAACTATTATAAATTGCTAAAGCTGGTGATAGGTATACGTATTAGAAATAATGAAGTAGAGATGAAATTATCTCTACTTCATTATTTGAAAATATATGTAAATTGAAGCAATATGAGACTTACAACAAGTAGTAAGTATTATTGGCAAGATTCGCAGCCTTCTTCCATATTACAATATGGAGTTGACTCTGCTAGCCAGTCATCATTAGAATCGATTTCGGCATTACTCATATTCTCAGTCTCGGAATTGATTTGATTTTCTTGATTAGTCATAGAAGATTTCCTATATTAATTGAATACTAAACGGTTAACTCATCTGTAATTATACTATAACTCATCTAAAAACGCTAATTCGGGTTAAGCAGAGCCTATTAATGCCAATTTGAGTAAAGTTTACTTTATCAGTCAAATATCTATTTAATCCTAGTTGGATTAAAAGATTTAATTTGAGTTAGGTAATTTATTCTGGCAATTTAGAGTCTCAAAAATATCCTTAATGGCAATCATTGCATTACTAGCTGCAGGAAAGCCTGCCAAAAATGCAGTTTGTAAGATTACCTCAGCAATTTCCTCTTTTGTAGCGCCCACTTCAACTGCAGCTTCCACATGAGCTCTTACTTGGGGCAATGCATTACCTAATGCTGCTAACGAAGCGATTATGGTTAGCTCACGTGTTTTCAAATCTAATTCTTTACGTTGTAATAGTTCGCCAAATATTATTTCAATTGTCATTTCTGCCATTTTAGGGCAAACACTTGCAAAATCTGCAAGTATTTTTTCGCCCGTATGGCCCCCATGTAATTTATTCAATAGATTAAGACCTGATTCATATTTACTATTATTCATTATTAGTTCCTATTGTATTTTAAGATTAGTAAGCGGAAAATCGCTCTTTTTTAAATTGAAATATGTAGCCATTCACCCTGAAGAATTTAATATCTACATATGAGCATTGTACCTTACAGTGATGTGTAAAAAATATCCGTAGCAAATACGGGAATTAAGATTTATAAACGATAAATTAATTGTGGCAGAAGACCACCATTCAAGATCTTCAAAAATATTTTATTTATTCGGATAAATTGGCTGGATTATATTATGTTCTCAGAATTAAACCTAAACATTTATAACTTTAGAGCTGGTAAATTGGCTTAATGTATTTACTGTAATTTTCAAATCACTTAGGTAGCTTAATGAGAATTGCTAGGATTTTTATAGTAGGTAAGGTACGAGCAAATGGAATTTGTAGGCAAACTTTTTTTTTGATAGTCGGTACTCTTGCTTTTTTTCTAGTTTTAGCCAAGCTAGATGAGGCAAATTACTTGTCACAAAGCCAATTTGGTGATACCGATCGACAAATAGATAATTTACAGGAGATACAAAAATTTAGGTTACCTGAACGGTGTGAATATCCAACGCTATGTAGTAGGCGGCACAATATCAGGTAAAGTAATTCTGTATTTTATACAGCTACTATAGGTTTAACAATACTATTATTTGTGAGGTAGCAAATGGAAACTTATAAGCTCTTAGAACCAGCTGATTTTCTTCCAGAACACTTGGCATTTATTGAAAAAGCTAAATCATCGATACAATTTTTATCCGAGCAAAGTAATGATATGCTGGGAATTAAAGATATTAATTCCCAGCATATCATTTCAACTGATGCCTACGCTAAGATCGTTGCTTTAAAAAAAGGTAACGAAGTCGAAGGTAGGATGGATCTCGATATGCCATGCCAGGGTACTGCTGAGTATGCTCATCAATATGTGGCAGAGGATAAAGGTTTGCTTAGTCATTTAGATATTGACAAGCAAATATCGGTACTAAATATTCATCATTATGGTGACGGATTAAAAGCCAGGGTATTTAAAAAGAAAGTGCTTCACTATGAACCTACTAAGTCGATATTAGGTACGGTTTATTCTGGCCACGATGTCGAATTAAGGGATTTTATTAGCGTTATTCCTAATTTTATTATTCAATTTGGCGCCACAGGTAGTATAAAAGTAATAGATTCAGCAGACACTAGCGACTTAAACTTAAATGAATATGAGCAAGAAATTTGCTTCTTGTTCCTTTTAAAATGGGAACCACGGCAAATTGCTGAATTTATGAATGTATTTAGACCTGGAAAAGAAGCTCAAACTGAAGACTCGATTATCAAATATAAAAAGTTTATTTGCCATAAACTAAATATTCCATGTAATGCTGAGAATTTACGTGATTATCTGGTCTCTATTAATTTTCACAATAACATACCGAAGGGATTCTATAATCAAATTATTGGTTCTACTTTTATTGGGTGAGATTGAGCCTCGCGTTACTAGAGTATGGGTGAGAGTAGTGCTGGGTATCAACTTTGCACTACTTTCAAGTAAAGCGAGAAACGGTTGACATCCACCCCGCCCTAAAGGGCGAGGATTCCTACGTTTCTAACCCAAAGGCTAGCTAATTCGGTGGGTTCCTGCTTCATCGTAGCGTTTTGAATGCTGGGCATTCCATCTACTCCACAGGCTAACACGGCAAGTCCTGCCGCTTTTATATTTAGGCTCGCATTAAGATCAGCATTCAGTGATAGTCCACATTCCACACATCTAAAACTAGCTTGGTTTTTGCGATTATCTGCGTGTATGTGTCCACAACCTGAACATTTCTGTGAGGTGTATTGTGGATTGACTTCAATTAATTCTGTTCCATAGTTATATTTGAGCTTGTACGCAAGGAATTGTTGAAACATTCCCCAGCCTTGATCTAAGATTGATTTGTTTAATCCTGATTTTTGTTTTACCATTTTGCCATGCTTAGCAGCTGTGCCTTTTGCTGACTTACTCATATTTTTTACTTTGAGTGCCTCAACTGTCACGTAAGCATAGCTTTTACTTATCGCAGTAGTTACTTTGTGAACGAAGTCATTTCGGATATTGGCTATTCTGCTATGCAGTTTACTAATCTTAGCCTTTTGCTTATTCCAGTTACGGCTAAATTTGGTTTTACGAGCTAGGTCTTTTTGTAACTTGGCTAACTTAGCTTGATGCTCTCGCAACGGATTAACGCTGTCTAATTGATTAACAGTAATTTGTTTACCTTGATACTCAAAGCTAATAGTATCACTGCTACTCACAGCTTTTGCTATCCCAACATCAATACCGATTATTTTATTGGCGTTTACCCACTCTGGGTTTACTTGGCTTAATGGTCGTTCGGTTTGTAACGATACGTACCAATGACCAGCTTGTTTGCTGATGGTTACGTTTTTTACTACACCTTGAACATCACGGCTTTTGTTGTAATTGATATAGCCAATCTTTGGTACAAATATGCGGCTATTCTCAATATCATGTTTAACAGTGCCATTCCAACTAAAACTATCTTTTACTCCACGTTTTTTAAATACTGGGTAACGTTTGGGATTAGTTTTACTTTTAGCTTCTGCTACTGCTTGACCAAGTTCCTCAAGTACAATTTGCAATGATTTTGAGTACGATTCTTTCAGAAACGCAGTTTCGGAGTGCTGTTTCCATTCAGTAAGCAATGCAGATAGTTGATTGTATGGGTTAAACCTGAAGAATGTGCTTATGCCTTGGGCATCTCCACCATTCATTTTAGACATTTGCACCATTGTACGGTAATCTTCATCATCTTGTTTTACCAAAGCAAGAGCTTTATTCCAGACAAAGCGACAAGAGCCAACTAATTTAGTTAATTGGCGCTCTGTATCGCCATTGGCTACAATCAGTCTAAACTTGTAACCTTTGCGCTCTTTATCTTGTTTTACTTTGCTTGATTTAATCATGATACCTGTATTATACTGTTGGTCTATGAGAAATACAACTACAAAAACAAGTGATTTACACAAAAGAAGACAGGAAATTAGAACTGGCAGACACTGCGTGTTTAATCTCCATGTTCATTTGGTATTTGTTACCAAATACCGCCAAAAAATCTTTACAAAAGAGCATCTGGACTTTATGCGAAAGGTATTTGCGGATATATGCATCGATTATCAGGCTGAACTGATTGAGTTTGATGGTGAAGTCGAGCATGTGCATTTGTTAATCAACTATCCGCCACAAGCGCAAGTGTCTAAAATGATCAATAGCCTCAAAGGGGTCTCAAGTAGATTACTCAAAAAACAATTCCCAAGTATTACAAAATGGTACTTCAACAACAAATCACTTTGGTCTCCTAGTTATTTTGCCGCTTCTTGCGGTGGTGCCCCAATAGGTATTATCCGTCAATATATTGAGCAACAGAAAACACCAGAGTAGCTGCGCTAGCTTAACGCCTTAAATCCTCCCCCTAAAGGGAGAGGTTTTACGGCGTGTTGGATAATAGTTTGTAAAATTTAATTTAGGCAGCGTATGCCTTTAACAATTAATTCTTGCAAGTCCTTTTTTGTCAAAATTGAATCTTTGATTTGTATTTTGTTAAATGGATTGAATTGGTAGCTTTTAGGATCAGTCTGTCTTTTGATTAAACATGAGATTAAATTGGTTACCATTGTATTTAGAAAATAGCTAACTGGTAATATATGCTGCCCTTGATCGCTATTTAAGACTAATACGTTTTCAGTATTAGGAGTTGGATTACGACTTTCAATATCCAAGACAAATCTGCTTAGTTTCAGTTCAGCTAGTGGTATCTGATTTGGAACAATAACGGATGAATAAAAGCTTTGCATTTCTTTAAGTATTGATAACTCACCTATATTAGGTATTTCTGTTTTGTTATTTTCTTGAAATTGAAGCATATTCTGGCAGTAGTTATTAGCTTCATCTATATTATTTGTGGTTAATTCGTCTGTAATCAGCCTACTCAAGAGTATTCTTTCCAGCTCAAGACTTCTATTTTTTTTGAATACTGCGGTATATTTTTTTTCAGCGGTTAAATTATTCTTTGGGGCAATAATATATGTATTTTTGCCTTCAAATCTATCCTTTACCCAATTTCCTTCAAGTCTATCTCCATTGGGAAAATAGTAAATCCCTTGTCCTTCCTTAAGGCCATTTACTAAGTTCCCTGCAAAATGTTCACCATTTGGAAAAGTAATTGTACTATTCCCATTAATTTTACCAACTAACCATTCACCTCGCTTAACCGGGCCGTTTAATACGTAGTAGGTTCCTGGGCCATGCTTTCTATCGTTTAGCCAGGTCCCCACATATTTATCCCCATTGGGATAACTATAGCTTCCTTGGCCATTTCTCATATTATTTACTGTAAATCCTTCATATCTGACAGAGTGCCTTAAATTAGCCTTCTGGTAAGAATACGATTTAATAAAATCTCTAAAATCAATAGCGGTAGTAGTGTAATTAGAAAAATCAAATATAAATAAACTCGTCAAATTTATCTTGGTGTCGCCTAATCCATTACGATGAACAACGATATCTTCAAGATAAGCTTTATAATTAGTAAGCAAAGTTTTTAAAAGATCTTCATTAATTGCTCCATAATAATTGATTTTTTGGAAATAGGCCTGTCCTTCATGGTTCACCGACTCTTGGGCAACTTTGATCGCTAATAGAAAAGTATTCTTAATTGTTTGAATATTAGTAGGTTCTTCATTGATTTTAGCAATAAAGAAATTTTGTAAATAGTATAGATGATAATTTTTACTGCTATGTTCTGTAATCATATCTTGCTTAAGAATTTCCCTACGCAGTCTGCTGCTGTAGTTTGCCAGAGTCATCACGCTATACACTCCCTAAATTGAATGATCTATTTTAGCTTTTTATGATTGTTCTTCTACAGATAAATATTTGGCCAGACTTTTTAGTTGCTAACTAATAACTGATGTTACAGCCAAAATAATATTTGGAATACAGTTTTGAGTTGATCGTTCATAATTAATTTGTTTAAATGAAATTCGAAAATGCTTGGTTGTTAACTTAAGAAATGGGTTAAAATATTATATACAAATAACTATAATAAATTGGCTGATATTACGCCATATAAATTCTAGTTGATATTCACTATCAAACGGTTTTTTAAATGATCGATTTAGAAGAAGGTGAGGTGGAGTTGGCTAACTTAATTTGGTTTAGTAAAGTCAGAAATTAAAATACAAAAGCGCATATACTACATGAAAAATTTTCAAATATTCGAAATTACTAATAAAAAAATTTATTTGCCTGTTGCGCAATCAAAAGTTCAGGCCGGTTTTCCAAGCCCGGCAACCGAATATGAAGAGGACCGCTTGGATATTAATGATATTGTAGTTACTAATCCGCAAGCTACTTTCTATATTCGCGTCAAGGGTAACTCTATGCTAGATGCGAATATTCATGATGGTGACATTTTAGTAGTGGATCGTTCATTAGAACCGGTTCATGGTAAGATTATTATTGCGGTTGTTGATGGAGAGTTTACTGTTAAAACTCTATACAATAAGGATGGGGTAATAAAGCTAGTACCTGCTAATCCGGAATATCCAGAAATTTTACTTAAAGATGCTCAAGAGCTAAAGGTTTGGGGTGTCGTGAGTTACATTATTTATAAAGCCTAATGTTATGTGTTCACAATATGAGATGGTAAAACCAATTAGTGAAATTATTAAGTTAGCCAAAATTCTACCAGATGAGGAAATCGCGAATTTGGTTTATTCTCCGCATGTGTTTCCTTTTGCGAAGGCCCCAGTTATTTCCCGCTACGCTGAGTATAATTCCCTGAGGTTAATGAATTATTCCTTGATTCCTTATTGGAGCACAACAGCCAAGCCAAAATTTACAACTTATAATGCTAGGCTTGATCGTCTAGGCAAAGGTGAAAAGTTGGAATTGGTCTATGATGCGCCAACTTGGCGTATTCCTTTTGCTAAGCAGCGTTGTATTGTTCCTCTGACTGGTTTTTTTGAATCGTGCCGTGAAGGTTCTCATGCTGGGAATGTGGTCAAATTTACTTCAGCTAGCGAAGACATATTATGGGCTGCCGGAGTTTGGGATAGGTGGACCGATCGTGATAGCGGTGAAATTATCTCAAGTTTCGCTATTCTAACCGATGAACCCTGCCCATTTATCCGAAGCGTAGGCCATGACCGCCAGCCAGTTTTTCTTGACCTTGCTGCAGCCGATAAGTGGCTTGATATAGCTGAGTTACCAGCAAAGGATGCTTATGAGTTTTTAAAAACATCGCAGTTGCAGGTTGAGTATTCGGTTAGGAATTACCGCCAGCTAAAGGGGTATAACTCAAACGATCTCTTTGGCGGATTATAAAGATTTTTATTTACATTTTTGAGTTATAGCACCATTCATGATAGCATTGATAGATTGTAACAATTTTTATGCTTCTTGCGAGCGAGTGTTCCAGCCGCATTTAGAAGGTAAACCCATCATCGTCCTAAGTAACAATGATGGGTGCGCTGTTGCTCGTTCGAATGAGGCTAAAACACTCGGTATTAAGATGGGGCAACCATATTTTGAGATAAGGGATCTTTGCCGGAAATATGGTGTTTACGTTTTTAGCTCAAATTATACTTTATACAGTGATATGTCTAACCGCGTTATGGCTATCCTTAAACAATTTGCGGTTCGCCAGGAAGTATATAGTATTGATGAGTCATTTTTGGATTTAAGCGGCATAGATAACCTCACTAACCATGGACAGAAAATCCGGACAACGGTTAAGCAGTGGACAGGCATTCCTGTCTGTGTAGGTATTGGTGAAACTAAAGTACTTGCAAAGTTTGCTAATCATCTTGCCAAAAAGCATAAGTTTCTAAATGGTGTATGTAACCTGGCCGAGCTAGGTAGCCAGCGCGTCAATAGGGCAATGCAAATAACCTCAGTTGATGAAGTATGGGGCATCGGCCGGAAATTATCCCAGAGATTGCAGCTCATGGGAATAAAGACTGTTTATGACCTTAAAATAGCCAACCCAAAACAACTAAGCAAAATCTTTTCAGTAAATGTTGAACGGATTATATATGAATTAAATGGAATTCAATGTATTGAATTAGAAGACTACCAAGAACCAAATAAACAAATTGTTTCATCAAGAAGCTTTGGCCAGGCAGTAACTAACCGCGATGCCTTAATGGCATCATTAACTTATCATACTGAACAAATTAGTAGGAAGTTAAGTAAACAGAATCTATATGCACGCCAAATGATAGTATTTGCACATTCAAACCGTTTTAAAGATGATTATTTTTCAAGCGCGGCAAATATCGCATTTCCTGAAGCAATCAATAGTTTTAGATTTATGGTTAAATATTTGGATAAGGCACTCGATGAAATATTCAAGCCAAACATCAGTTATAAAAAAGCTGGGATTATTATCTCTGATATGCTAACTGAGGTTGAGCAGAAAAGAGATTTATTTGATAGTTCCAACCTTAAACAGGACAATTTACTATCAGTGCTTGAGAATATAAAAAAACGATTTGGTAAACCTGCAATCCAGCTTGCTTCAAAAAAATTAGCTAATGATTGGGAGATGCAGCAAAATCTAATTTCTTCCCGTTATACTACCGATATCGACGAGATTCTTAATATTTCGATTTAAATCTGCTTATAATAGTCTTATTTCCTGATAATTGAATAGCGGCACTATCAGCAAAATCACTAATGTTGTCTAAGGTTGATTAACTGTCATTTAATATAATGTAAATTCGATTAACTGGCATTTTGTTGAAGGTTGAGGTTAATTTACATGATATCAAAATAATTAATTTTTGCATCAAAAAATCGGTGGCAAAAATAACAGATGAATTAATTCTTGAGGCAGTATAAAATAAGTTTTTAAGAAATAGACTAAGAACAGTTTGACGGGAGCTAGCAAAATGATTTTGATGAAAGATTATACTAGGGCAGAGGAAGATCCGAGAACTAATTCCTTAGCAACAGAACGGCTAGGTTATGATAGGGTAATGATTTTTGATTTAATGAGCAAAGTAGTTTATTGCTCCAAAGAGGTACTAGAAATGTTAAAATTGGAAAATCTTAGGAACTTTAATGGTAAAACAATTGATCAAATTTATCAAAATTCTGCAAAAGAATCTAATTTTCCATTAGAGATGGAAGCAATGCGCAAGAAGGTAGTTAATGATAATGTTGAATGCGAGTGTTTATGCGTTGCTGAATTCGAAAGCGAAAGTGGCTTAACCAAAATTCATACTAAACCACTTTATAATATCGATGGCCAAGTCGAAGGAACAATAACCATATTTGAAGATTTGGACCTAAGCGCTATTTCTAAACGTAACGAGCTATTCGATCAATTAAATAAAAGAGAGTTATCGATATTACTGTTATTATCCTTAAATTTACCATTAACGCATATTGCGAGCTTATACAATTTAGATAATGTAACTTTAACAAATATACTCAGAATAATTTTTAATAAGTTAGCGATAAAGCCAGCAAAGCAAAAACCTAAGCAAAATAGAGTTAGAGCCAATCTACAAAAAAACTGCGTTGTAGAGTTACCTACAAGTGACCTTGAGGCCCTGATAGTTAATTACTTAACCACAGTTGCAAATTAAAAATAAAAATCCTCACTTTAAAAATATTAGCTAATATAAAATTTTATAAAGTGAGGACTATTTTACGCTATCAATAATTTGGTATTAGTGATAAAATTCACTTACCGTGTTACAGAAATTTGAATTGGCAAAATCAGGCCAATTGTTTTTATCAAATCCCGGAGCAGTTTTTAATTGCTCTTTTTCTATATTTAAAACGAAGCCATCTTCTTCCGGTACATAATTAATTGATTTCCAGGGAATAGCATAAAGTTTGTCACCTAACCCCAAAAAGCCACCAAATGATAAAACCGCATAGCGGGTTTCCCCACTAACTTTATCTAATACAATCTCTTCAATTTTACCCAAGTCTTTTAGCTCTGAATCAATAACTTTTTTTCCGATAACATCAATAGTACGTACGACCTGGTTAGAATGTTTTTCCATTTTGCTTTCTCCTTATCATAGATTACTCATTCAAATTTTCAATTTGCCCAAGTGCTGCCATTCAAGTTAGTTTCAAGATGAAGGCAACTATTTGGTATTAATGGCAATAGTATAGTTTTTTATTGAAAGTGGTAATAGAGGAAGATTAAGGAATAAGCTTTTGTTAAAGCTTTTCGACAGGTTTCTTAGTCATCAATATAAATCCTCGGGCATTAATTCCCGAGGACTTCCCATTAAAATGCGCTAAAATATTTTATTTCTGCCGGGTTTGTGTCTAATTTGAAAACTGAGCTCATGAATGGTTGTACTGACTTGGTTTGGTCACTAGTTGGCGCTGTTGCATTAAATTGAGAATGTTTATTAAAGCACTCGTCGATTGAATTAACTTTTATAGTAAATGCATCGGGCGCAACTTTGGAAATTGTAGCTATACACTTGGTTCCTTCATGGGTAGAAACATAAGTTGTCGGACTAACTTTCTTAAAGAAAACCCGTTCGTCGAATGAAACACCATGAATTGTACTATCACTTTCAATTTTGACTGTACGATGGGAAACAACTGGTATAGTAAGACCATTATCATTAGTATTAGCTATTTTGACAAATGTTTCACTAGTTGTTGATTTGTACAATCCATCAGCAATTGCCGGCTTTTCTTTAGCCACTACAGCTGAAGCTGAAGTGTTAGTTGTTTCGGCATAAGCTATGCCTAGATTAATTAATGCCAACGACAAAAGTAGTTTTTTCATTTATCCTCCTAGCTCAAATATAATTAGTTATTCGAATAATAAGGTTAATTATATCATACTAGCTATATCTTCTAATATTGAAGAGCAGTGTAGCGACTTGTTATTTATGCCTTAGTGCTATTTTAGATAGCAGCCGTAGCTAAATTGGCAAGCTTAAAGTTTGCTCGATATATAGTATAATATCGTGACATGCTGCTATTATTTATTAGCTGGAAAATGCTAATCCAGCTTTCAAGTTATATAGCGTGCAAAAATGCTACGATAATAGATGAATTGATGAGGTTGTTGTGGATTTTGCGATATTCGAAGATACATTAAATAGCCAACTGGAAACTAGCTATTTCTTTTCAGAGCCTGTCCAAGAAGTAATTATCTACCCTGGAGATGATTTAGAGTCCGCATTTACTGAGCTAACTAGGTTGCAAAAGAACGGTTATTTTTTGGCTGGCTATATAGCTTATGATTATATATTTTATGCAAATTTGAAATTAGCTAATTTAAGCCTGGATGAGCCAACTTGTAATCCTTTAATCCATTTTACTGCATTTAGAAAAATGGTACAGTTCCCGAGTAGCGATCTTGAACATATTATTAACAAATATGATCCTGTTATTCTAAAATGTCTAGACTACAGACAACAGTTATTTAAATTGTTTGAATTAGAAGATGACTACCTTGAGTATTGTAAGAAATTTGCTCAGGTACAGGAGGAACTCAAGAAGGGAAATTCATACCAGGTAAATCTAACGCTAAACGCTCAATTGGAAAAGACTGTTAATGGCAATTATCTACAACTTTATTATAATTTAACCCGATCGCAGAAGGTAGCTTATGCAGCCTATTTACCATGCACTACTCAAACGGTAATTTCGGTATCGCCGGAACTTTTCTTTAAAAAAATGGGAGATAAGTTAATTGTTAGGCCCATGAAAGGAACTTCACCACGAGGCAACGATGCCTACCAAGATAAAGTAAACAGTGAGTGGTTAGCTAATGATAGTAAGAACCTAGCCGAAAATTTAATCATTGTAGATTTAATGCGGAATGATCTGGCCAAATTAGCAATGCCAGGCTCTGTAATCGCTAATAAGTTATTTACTGTTGAAAAATATGCAAGTTTGTTTCAAATGACTAGTGAGCTTTGCGCCAGAGTAAATCCTGAAATTAATTTTACACAAATATTAAATTCACTCTTCCCATGTGGGTCGATAACTGGGGCCCCAAAATTAAAAACAATGGAGATCATTGATCAAATTGAAACAAGCAAGCGGGGAATCTATACCGGGGCAATTGGGTTTATCCTGCCAAATAATGATATGGCTTTTAATGTAGCTATCCGTACCTTAGTAACAACCAAAAAAAGTAACCACCTTCGTATAGGCGTCGGTGGGGGAATAACTATTAACTCTTCACCTATGGAAGAATGGGCAGAAATCAAGACTAAATTAAAATTTGTGACACAATACTATAAACCGGATTTTAATTTGGTGGACTCTATGCTTATTAAAGAAGGCAAGATCCAAAATTTAGCGATGCATCTAAATCGTTTAACATCTTCTTCAGAAAGGCTTGGCTTTGATTTTTCTTCTAGCTATGCCAAATCTCAATTGCTTCAATATATAGATATAAACAAATTAGGCAATGAAACTTCTAAGAGTTTTAAACTTAGAATTGAGCTAGCCTATACTGGCGAAATATTGATCGAGCATACTGAGTTACCTGCATCTAATGCCATACTTAATATTGCTGTATTAGCCGAAAATATAAATACTTCTTCACCGCTTTTCAGGCATAAAACGACTTCTAAGCTAACTCGCGGCCTATATGATGAACTCTACAGACACTATAAGCCGCAACATATTGATGAGTTAATCTTTATCAACCAGCATAAGGTAATTACCGAGTCGCGATACTTTAATTTCATAATTAGATTAAATGATCAACTACATACCTCGCCAGCTACAAGTGGACTACTCCCTGGGGTTTACAGGCATAATTTGCTCAGCAAAGGGATTGTTAGCGAAAAAGAGCTTACGCTCGATATGCTAAAAGCAGCAAATGAATTTTATTTATGTAACGATGTCCGAGGCTTGATTAAATGTAACTATTTGGGAATTGTGGGTTAGCTATGGTTTTAGTAATTGATCACTACGATTCATTTATTGATATGATATGTGATTATATCCTGCAATTGGGTTATGATCCTGTAGTAATCAAGACTGATCAAATAACGGAGAATATGCTAGCAATGCTCAGCCCCAGTCATTTATTAATCGGCCCGGGGCCTGGTCACCCAAAGGATCAAGATTTAGAAATTGTAAACCAACTTATAACGGATGCGATCGCTAGGGAAATTCCTATTTTAGGTATATGTTTGGGCCATCAATTAATAGCAGAGTATTTTGGTCTACCGGTTGATCGGGCAGATTGTATTGCACATGGAAAAGTGTCTGAGATTCAACACGATACCAAGGGTTTATTTAAAAATATACCTACACCAATTAAAGTCGCCCGTTATCATTCACTTTTAGTTACTTATGATGGTATTAAAGAGAGCAAATTAGAAGTTGCGGCAACAACTTTGGCTAGCGAAATAATGGCAATACGCCATAAAACATTACCGATATTTGGGCTTCAGTTTCATCCCGAATCAATAATGACTCAATATGGAAAAGAACTATTGGCTAATTTCTTCAGTATCTGAACCTTAATCTTAATTTTACTAATCATATCACCAATTTGAGTTTTAAGCGTTTTTAGCCAAATTTCAGGGTTTAGATGGCTTAGTTAAGTTTACCGCAAAACTGTAGAATTTGCGTTTTCAATGCCAGATCATCAAGAAAAATACCGCCAAGCTCATATGTTGAATGGGTAGTAATGTTATCTTTAATCCCATTTATTGCCATACATTCATGACGCGCATTAATTACAATTGCAACATCTGCTGTTTCAAGTATCTCGCATAGCGCAATATAAACTTGTTTAGTAAGACGTTCTTGTAATTGTGGGCGGTTGGCGAAGAAATTTAAGATTAAATTAAGCTTATTTAGGCCAATAAAGTTTTCTCGTGGCCGATAAGCAATTAGGGCATTACCATTGATTGGCACTAAATGATGTTCACAGATTGTTTTTACGGGGATGTCTTTGGCAATTAACGGATTATTATAGGCAAAATCATTCTTTGCCAGTGATATCTTTGGGAAATTATGGTAATTAAGGCCAGTAAACCGCTCTTCTATAAAATATTGTAACATTCTTACTGCTGTTTCGGCTGCTTTATCAGAGTTAGAATGCAAGCCTAAATGATCGATAAAATCTGAGAGCTTAGTTATTAAAGTTTGTTGATAGTCTAGGTTAGCCCATTGGGATATTTTACTGTGGTTAACATCATTTTCCAAATTGTGGCGAGAAAGTGCAAGCTGCACTTTGTTGCCAAGTTCTTGATCCGTTTTATGCATGTTGTTTTTATTCTGATAAAAAATATTTTAGTAAATAAGTCGAACCACTAATAATTATCAAATCTTTACGCAGTAGCTTGGCAGTTCTAAGTGCAATCAAAGGGGATTGTATTAAATATACATTTTTAAATTTACCCTTGGCTAACCTGGCAAGCTTTATAGGGCAGCTTGCCCGCGGCTGGTCAGCAATCGAGCAGAATATTATATTATCCGAGATTTTACAATACCAATCAAGCATCTCATTAATGTTTTTATCTTTAAGTATGGAACAAATAATAATGCTTGCTTTGGAGCTGGCAATTCCCTTTACTGAATTATACAGTGTCGCAACCCCATCAGTATTATGTGAAGCGTCTGCAATAATCAGCGGATTATAATTTAAAACTTGGAGCCTGCCAGGCCATACTGTAGCTGCAGCTGTTTTCCATATTAGTGGTTCTGCTATTCCAAGATGGCGTAAAACTTCGTAAGCGCATAGAAAGTTATAAGCCTGGAAATGGCCATATAAATTTAAACTGCATTTTTTGGTAATATTAGAGTATTGTTCACAAAATTCTAGCTCAGTTGTAAAATTTTGATTGTTTAAACTGGAATTGATTAAATATTTATCGCGAATACTTATTAATTTATTCGTTCTTCTTTTAGCTGCATCAACTAGCTCCTGGCAATTGTCGCCAAGAATAGTTAGGGTACCTGGTTTGATTATGCCTGTTTTATGTTCAGCAATACTGGTAAGGCTATTTCCTAACCATTGCGTATGTTCTAGGCCGATATTTGTTATTACGGCAACTGAACTCTTGACTACATTGGTTGAGTCGTCCCTGCCGCCCATTCCTGTTTCGAGTACCAAATAATCAATTTCTTTTTCTTTGAAATAGAGAAACATTACGCAAGTTAACATTTCAAAAGAGCTCAAGAAAATTCCATTTAGCTCTAAGACCTTTTTGGTATTTTGATATATCCTTGCTAAATCATCGTCTTTTATTGGCGCTTTATTTAAGCTGATACATTCATTAATTCTATGAATATAAGGGCTGGTAAATTTACCGACAGTATATTTCGCCTGCCATAGACCTTCTTCAATAAATGCGGCAGTTGAGCCTTTGCCATTAGTGCCCGCGATATGGATAACTTGATAACTGTGCTGAGGATTTCCCAGGATCTCCAAGCCTTTTAGAATAAGTTTATTGTTAAACTCAGTTTTAGGCGGGTTTAAGTTAGCAAGTTCTTCAATGATTGCTGTTAGGTTTTGGTTAATATTTCCCATTACCATGCCCCTATTTTTGAATTAATATAAATTTAATTTAGCACCAGGCCTCACTTATTCTGAAAAATTATTCTGATTCATCTAAAAATCAGATTAGAGAGGATTAGCGATATATTTTTTACTGAAGTCTTTCGTTTTTCCATAAATTCTTATTCAGCATGCAGTGCACTTCTTTTTCCCCTGATTGATAGGGAGCAATTCGGCAATCCATCGCAATACTGCATAATGAGTATGCATCTAATGGTGTAAGCTTTTTCTCATGTACAATTTTATTGATCATTGACCATGAAGCATCTTTCATTGCTTGCATGGCATCCTGGTTCTTAGCATACGTTACAAATTGATCATTTGTATCGGCTTTTGGTAAAAGGCTTCTTGAGCTGGAACTTAATTGCTTTGGTATTATGCAATAAGTACCATTTACTTCGTCTACAACCTCAGAAATTGGACAGTTCCATACAGAATAAGCAATTTTCTGTGCTTGAGCATGCGATACTTTTTGCTGACTTTGAATTAAATTTACCGACTGTTCAAAGTTGATTGCTAAAGCTTTATTTAAGTCTGGATCATAGCCAACTGTAACCCAAGCATCAGGTGTTTCAACTAACGGCCATTGTAGTTGTTTATTCTTAATGACGTCAATCGTGATATCTAAGTTGCTAAAAGCTGTTTCTATGGCAGTTAAGTTAATTTCACCATTGCCTTGGCCGGCATGTGAATCTCCAGTCCAAATTAAGGCCCCCTTAACAAATACTGGCAAATACAATGTTGTTCCTTCGGTCATTACAGGTAGATCCATATTTCCTCCAAAATTACCGGGAGGAATACTATTAAACTTTCCTTTCTCTGCTCTGGCTACACCAATAGTACCAGGAAATGGATGTAGAGGCACTATAATTCCTGGCGCGAATTGCATCTGCATTTTATCTATATCAAGATAGAAATATTTTATTTGACCAATCGGGAATTTCTCTGGAAGCAATCCTTTACCTGGCAGACTATTATTTGAAGCATATGAACGCGGAATTATTTTATTAAAATGTATTTTGAGTATATCGCCAGGATTCGCGCCTTTTACGTATATCGGGCCAGTTAGGGTATGGGGGCCGCGTCCTGGCACTGCATTGTTCATTTTCATAACTTCTTCTATACTAACGCCAGGAACTACTTGGTTTTCAGACGCCGTTTCCGTTTCAATTGATACTGAGTCTCCAGGATTTATGTATAAAACAGGAGGTTGGTCTTTATTAAAAACACCCCACTGTGTTGTAGCAGGAGTTGCTGGTAACAAAAAGTGATTCGGTTTTTGAAATGTTGATTTTGCAGGAGCAATCATGAGCTTCTGATTCAGTTTGCCAGGGAGGAACGGTAAAGCATCTTCAGCAGCATTACTTTTGTTAATACTACTATTCATATTTACAGCTTGGCTAGTATTTTGTTGTGCAATTGCAACATTAGATAACAAATTACTACCTAGTATTGCTAAAAGAGTATATTTAAGGTTCTTCTTGAGTGATTGCATGGCTGGCTTTCCTATTAAGGTTAAAAGTTAATCAAGCCTAAAATAAAGTTCAAAAAGATTTGCTAATCCTGCTTAGCATTAACAGTTTAAATTTAATTGATTACTAATCCGGCTAATTTGTTCATAATAGTCCAAATTATGAATTCGTAAATAATCAACTCTTTGACGCGCTAAAAACTCACTAACTATTGCAGTTTCAAGGTCGCGGTTGGCAAAGTCGTTATTAGTTACCTTATTTAGGAAGCTTTTACGTGAATGCCCAACTAAGATTTCAACGCCAAGAAGGTTAAATTTATTAATATTACTAAGTAAATACCAAGACTGGTGCATGGTTTTATTAAATCCAATTCCGATATCTATTATAACTTGATCTTGATTAAACCCCAAATAAAATAATTGTTCAAGTTTAGCTGCCCCCCATTCTAATAACAGATTAACCGGATTTTTTTCCAAAGGAATATTTACTGTCTTAGAGGCAGGTATGGTTAAACTATGCATTGGGATATAAGTTTTACCTAGTCTGGCTATCTCGGAGAGTAAATCATTTTCTAAATTACCCGAAACATCGTTGATTATATCTATATGTCTTAGAAGTTTACTAATTGTAGCACTTTTGTAACTATCTAAACTTAAGGCGAAATCATAGCGTTTTTTTAGGCTAATAACTGCTTCAATCAGTTGCTCCAAACGATTAATTTCATCTTCCGTGCTTATCATCGCAGCATTTGGCCTGGTTGATTCTGCTCCAATATCAATTATTGACACACCTCTTTTTAAACCATCTTCGATGTTAGATAAAATTAAATCAATGTTTTGGTAAACTTTACCTCTTTCAGAGAAAGAATCCGGAGTATTATTTATAATTAACATTAGCTCGGTTAGTGGTTCATATGACCTGCGAATTACACAGTTATTGTAGGATAGTAAAGAACCATTGATTGTGTTTGCCGCACTAGTTTCAAAGCGAATAAAATCTAAATCAGCGGTTAGCTCGCTAATTGCCCATTTAATTAATAAATCTTTAGCTGTTTCAAGTCTAGAACTCTTTTGGCATGGCAGAAATACCTCACTTATGGAGTGATACTCAGTTAATGGTACAGAAGATTGTATGACTAGGTAAAGTTTATCGTCTAGATAGTAACTACTTGAATAGCTAATCGGATTTTTACTTAGCTTCTTTAAGGCCAAACGTGCTTGCCGCTTCGACTTGAATGTAGATAGGTAAAAATTTTCCATTTAATTTACCCGTTCCAGGATAAATTGCTCTTGTGGGTTAAGTCGTTCTACTAGTTGTGTTACACTTAAATTTAATTCTGGGTGCATCCAATCTGGTTCTATTTCTGCTAGCGGCTTTAATACGAAATCTCTTGTTGCCATACTTTTATGCGGGATTTGCAGGTAGAGGTTTTTATAACTCTGTTGGTCAAAAAAGATAATATCAATATCGATTACTCGTGGACCATTGGTGAATTTCTCGACTTTACCCATCAATTTTTCAAGCTTCTTGATTTCAATTAATAGATAATCCGGCGTCAAATCCGTATAACCGCTAATACATGTATTATAAAAATCTTCTTGCTCGCTAAATCCTTGCGGAGCACTTTTATAGATACTTGCAGTTTTAACATTTGAGAGAACCTCAAGCAATAATTCAGTAGCAGTGATTAGTTGCTGGAAGGGGTTATTCATATTTGAACCTAATGCTAAGGCGACTTTGTATAACCTGGGCATAGTAAAACTACACTCTATATGGCGCGCTTTTTTGCCATTAACATTAGGTTTGCTGAGGTTGACTGTCACGCAGTTAATTATTGGATATTTTTTTAACAATTCTTCAGCTAAAAAAATAGCTAAAGTTTCTAAAAGCCTGAAATGGCTTGCGGCAACCAGCTCCTGAATATAGTCACTTACTTCAGAATAATTAACAGTATTTAGAATTTCATCGTTGTATGTGACTTCATTACTGAGCATTAATTTTAAATCAACCGAAACAGGCTGGGCTTCATTTCTCTCGTAGCCATGGCAGCCAATTATAGCATTACATTCTATTCCGTCAATTGATAATTGCATTTGTTGTTTCATTTGCTAATTCCTCTGGCATGTTAGCATTAGATGAAGTCCCATGATTATACACTTGAATTAAGGGCTTGATCAGCTTTCTCTTTAAACTTGTAGGTCAGGATCAGGCATTAGTGTTAAGCTGAGGCTAATTTTTTGATATAATTATGCGTTTTAAAATATTACTAATTACTCTAACTTGGGAGAAAAAGCTCATTGGAATATAGTGAGCTTAACCCAAGTAGGCATATAAAATGGTTTTCCTTTAGCCAAGGATTAATAACCATAGATAAAATATAATGAAATGGAACCCTCATGGAGAAAAAGTTTATCCCGTTTGCATTACCAGATATTGGTGAAGAAGAAATAAATGAAGTTGTAAATACACTTCGTTCTGGTTGGGTTACTACTGGGCCGAAAACCCGAGAGTTTGAACAAAAGTTTGCCGAATATATTGGTGGCAATGTCGAAGCTATCTCGGTTAATTCTGCTACTGCAGGTTTGCATTTGGCTTTGGAGGCCTGTGGAATAGGCGAAGGTGATGAGGTGATTATTCCTACCTTAACTTTCACCGCAACAGGTGAGGTAGTACGCTACTTAGGTGCAGATCCAGTCTTCATTGATTGTGACTTAAATACTCTTTGCATTGATACTAAACAAATAGAAAATAAGATTACTGATAAAACAAAAGCTATTATTTCTGTCCATATGGCTGGCTTGCCTTGTGATATGGATGCAATATTGGCTATTGCCCGTAAGTATGATCTAAAAGTAATTGAAGATGCGGCACACACCTGCCCAAGTAAAGTAAATAATGTTATGATTGGCCAACATGACTCAGATGCAGTAGTTTATAGTTTTTATGCTACTAAAACCATTACAACTGGAGAAGGTGGTATGGTAGTAACTAAAAACAGTGAAATTGCTAAACGCTGTAAAGTTATGCGGCTGCATGGAATTAATCGAGATGCTTTTGATCGTTATGTGTCTACAAAGCCAGCATGGTATTACGAGGTTGTCGCACCTGGATTTAAATATAATTTAACTGATATAGCAAGTAGCCTGGGGTTATGCCAGTTGGCAAAAGCTGATAAATTCCAGCGTATCCGTCAGCAAATGGCTGAAAGATACATGCATGAACTAGCGGGATTGCCACTAATTTTTCCTCCCAAAGTAGCGAACCCTGAGACGGATTTACATTCATGGCATCTATTTTGCTGCCAATTGGCTACCGATAAAATCAGCAGGGATGAGTTTATCCAAAAAATGAGTGCAGCTGGGGTTGGGACTTCAGTGCATTTTATTCCATTGCATAAACAGCCATATTGGAAAGAACGCTATAAGTTAACAGACGCTCAATTCCCGAATGCTAGTAGGTATTATGAAAATGCGGTTAGCTTGCCTTTATATACCAAAATGACTGAGTTAGACCAATCTTATGTGATTCAAGCAGTAAAAGAAATCTTTGCTAGCCTGTAATTTGTGGAGTTGAGGGTGATAAATAAGAGAATATTCGATATATTTTTTTCATTACTTGGAATATTGGTGTTAGCGCCAGTATTCCTAGTTATAATTGTAATGATTAAAATTACTTCTCCTGGACCAATATTCTTCCGCCAACTTAGGGTAGGGCAATTTGAGATTCCATTTCGAATTCATAAGTTTAGAACAATGATTGTCGATGCTGAAGCAAAAGGATTAAAAATTACGGTTGGCCAAGACCCGCGCGTTACTAAAATTGGCCGATTTTTACGTAAAACCAAGCTTGATGAGCTTCCTCAGTTAATTGATGTTCTCGTAGGTAATATGTCTTTGGTTGGGCCACGTCCAGAAGTTCCCGAATATGTAAAGTATTATCCTCTAGAAGTAAGAGGCATTGTTTTTCGAGTTAAGCCAGGGATAACCGACTGGGCCTCCATCAAGATGATTGATGAGAACCTGATTCTTGCCAAGGCAGAGGACCCACAAAAAGCATATATAGATAGGTTACTGCCAGAGAAACTTGCTTATGCCGTTAAATATGTCAAAACCAGAACGCTTTTAGGTGATATTGGCATCATTGGTTTGACAGTTATTAAAATTTTTATTCGTTAGAAATTAAGAGGCAGCGTTGCAGGACAAGCGTGTCCTGACCGCAGGCTAGAATCAATGAAAACTTCTTTTCTCAAGAGGAACTGAAAAATTAATGGTTAAACGTATCCAGTTGGTATTAGCTAGTTGTTGCGGTGTATTTTTTACGGGCAATTCTTTTGCTATGGATTCTTCTCAAGCAATTGAGTCAGCAATTGCTAACTATGATGGTGTGCTTGGTACCGCGCCAAAGGCTGTTACCGTCTCTGCCGCTGGGGTGGCGGTTCAGGAAATGCAAAATGCGACTCAAGCGTATGCCTTTTTTACCCAGACTTTAGCTAATCAAATATATTATGAAGCAAGAGTTTGGGGCGCCTATAATTATATGTCGCAGAACCCAATTTTTACATCAGTACAGCCATCTAATATGCAAAATCCCCCAGGGTATGGGGTGAGTGGGTTTATCGGATATAATTTTCATACGACTGACTTACTAGATATTACTCCATATTACCGGATGAATTATTTCAAGGATATGGCAGTAGTATATGAAGATACTAATGGTAACTATTTGCATTCAGTTGCTTTGGCTGGCTTTTTGGGGGTAAAACTTACTTTTAAAGAATCAAAATATTTTAATCCGTATGTAAATTTCTGGGCTGGGTTCCAACAAGTATCCATATCTGGTAATTTGCAACCAAACCCAACCGCAAGCCAGGTCCAACAAAATGCGACAGTCGATCAGATTGTTGCCAATACGCAAATTGGTCTAAATATGAAAGTGTCTAAGGAAATTAGTCTAATACCTTATTGGCAATATCAAACCGTTGCCAGCTATCCTGATAGTGTGGCGCTGGCTCCGGTTAATAAAGGTGGTTTTGCGATTCAACCATTTACGGCAACTCAGCAAATCATAGGCATGAAATTAAGTGTGGCTTGGTAATAAATAAAGATGGTCGGGGCGGTGGGATTCGAACTCACGACCCCTTGATCCCAAATCAAGTGCGCTAACCAGGCTGCGCTACGCCCCGAAGATAATATTTTTTGTAGTACTGGGGTGGATAATCGGGCTCGAACCGACGACAACCGGAATCACAATCCGGGGCTCTACCAACTGAGCTATATCCACCATTGTCTGATACGTATTGGCGTGCCCGACAGGACTCGAACCTGTAACCCCCGACTTAGAAGGTCGGTGCTCTATCCGGTTGAGCTACGAGCACAAAACCACTTGTCATGAAAGCTTATTGCTAAGCTATGGTGATTTTGGTTATAAAAGTAATTCTTACTGGTCGGGGCGGTGGGATTCGAACTCACGACCCCTTGATCCCAAATCAAGTGCGCTAACCAGGCTGCGCTACGCCCCGTATTTCCGATAAGTTTTTACTTTCAAGAGCGATATTATATGTCTATAAAGGCTTTGCTGTCAAATCTTTTTGCAAATATTCTTTGGTTTGCATCTCTTCCAATCGACTAATCGTCCGCTCGAATTCATTGGCGAAGTCGCCTGTCGAATAAATATCCTTAATCAAAACAGCGCTCGACAATGAAAGCTTGCGGCTGTTGTCATATAAGATATCAATTAACCAAGTAAACCTTCTAGCCACATCTTTTTTATCTGCATTTAACATAAAAATATCGCTAATAATAAACCATTTATATTTTTTAATCAATTCCAAGTAATCAAGTTGGCTGCGTTTGTCGCCGCAAATTACACTAAAATCAAACCAGATAACATCTTTTCCCTCTTTTATAAACTTTACTTGTCGTCCATAAACTTCAATCTGTTCATTTTCTTTACTAACGTGATCAAGGTTTATTGAATTAAATATCTCATTTAATCGATCATTACTGTGGGCATCATTAATAATAAAAAGTTTGTTGATAGAATTATTAATTAAACGATAATCCTGTTTAGAATCAAGGCTTACAACTTTAAGCCTGTCTTTTATTACTTCGATTGCCGGCAAAAAACGCTCACGCATTAATCCGTTGGGCCATAGTCCATCAGGGTGGTAGTTGGAGGAGGTCACAATATTAATTTTATTTGCAAATAAACTTTCCAATAGGCGTTTCATAATCATTGCAGTTGCAATATCACTAACATACATTTCATCTAGGTAGATTATGTCATAATCTTTTTTGAGATCTTTGGCTATCAATGCCAATGGATCGTCGATGTCATGAAGACGCATCATTTTTTCTTGGATCTGCTGCATAAATTCATGAAAATGTAACCTGATTTTGCGTTCGATTTTAGTGAATTGGAACATCAAATTCATGATCATCGATTTACCACGTCCAACATCACCATAAATATAATATCCTAATTTGTGGTCTTTACGCCAAAGCCGCGTGATAAAATTAAGGGTTTCAAGATTTTTTAAATAATTATCCAATTCATTAAGTAGCTCGAATTGTGCTTTATCAAAAGATAATTTGCCAATAGCAGTTTGATCACTGTACCAAGAGCTCAGTGTTTGCATAAATATTAAGACCTATTTAAAATAATTAATTAGTAAATAACTTACTGAAAATATGCTTTGTTTAATGGATCAAAATTGATGTATTAAACTTTTAAACTAATAAAGCTACCAATTGTAAATTAATTACGTAACTAAACGCAAGGAATGTTTATGTCGTTATTACTAGAAGACCCTCGTAAATATAGTAATGTATTTCCAGAGTCAAATATATTAATTAGCCAGGCAACTGCAGATTTAGCCAATAATGATGATAATCGATTGATGCTTGCATTAATAGAGGATTTATTAAAGCAAGGACAAGACCAGTTATTAAGTGTTGCTTATAATTTAGCGCCAAATAAAGAGGTAGCTGCATATATTTGGAATTCTATACAAATTATGATAAATCAGCCTAGCTCAAATAAATTTGCGAAACTGCTAGCTTTGCCTTTGGTTCTCGTGGTAGGTAGCTCGACAAATGTACGATTACCTGAATCAATTGATCAACATACACTCTCAGAGTTAATGATAAAAAGCCAGATTTTTTCCAATAGCAATTCATGCTATATTAGCGGTAAATTATTTGATTTAGATGGTATAGTCAAACTGAAGCCATCTTATATGTACCATACGGTTCGTAACTTGGACTCAATAGCTAAATGGGATGATAGTAAGCTAAGCCATGCTGCTATTTGCAATCTCGGTGAAGGTAGTTATTTGCGATTTTTATTGTGTGTGGCAATTTGTGAAAAAGGCCAGCCAGAGAGTCTGGTTGAGGCCAATTACCATAAATTGGGATTGGGGTTAATGCAGTTATTAACCGCTGGATTAAAAACCGAAGGTGCCACTATATTTCCTTTGCCTTTCCCATTTTGCCAATTAAGCGAAGCTGCTGTAATTGGTGAAGAACATCGTAAAGAAATTCATCTTACGATGCGCTTAAGTAATCAAGTTAAACGAATACGGCAGCTTGGTAAAACGCCAGAAGTAAAGCTACTGACCAGCGAAAATGAAATAAAAGTTGAACTTTGTGTGAAGGATACCAAGC
The DNA here is from genome assembly GCA_964386295.1 of uncultured Neisseria sp. GTDB lineage: Bacteria > Pseudomonadota > Gammaproteobacteria > Burkholderiales > UBA11063 > Aquella. Next base: position 6,193 of record CAYLRR010000019.1, on the reverse strand, counting down.
AGGTTGTTGAAATAATTCATTGGCCATTACAGCGAGCTGAAAAATTTGAGGTGGTTTGCCGAATAATGGCGGATTTATTTACAGATATGCAATTAGAAGTTAGTTATGTTAAATAATAGCAAACGAGTTAGAATAAGCAAGGGCTTTGTCAGAATATGAATGCTAAATTAATATCGCAAATTGATGCTATACTCCCACAAACTCAATGTACCCGCTGTGGTTATCCATCGTGCAGAGAGTATGCTGAAGCCTTGGCAAATAACCAAGCTGATATCAACCAATGCCCACCTGGCGGCGACAAAGGAATTGAAGAGCTCGCCCATTTGCTAAATAAACCCAAAAAGCCGCTAAATCCCAGTAATGGTACCATTAAACCGCGCCAGCTTGCCATCATTGATGAGGATGTCTGTATCGGATGTACTCTATGTATTAAAGCTTGCCCAGTTGATGCGATTCTAGGAAGCAACAAGATGATGCATACTGTAATCTCAAGTGAGTGTACTGGTTGTGATTTATGCATTCCTGTTTGTCCAGTAGATTGTATTTTGACGGTTGAAGATCAAGATCAAAATTGGTCAGAAGAGCGTAAGAGTAGGGCTAAATATCGGTTTGAACAACATAATGATCGGAAAGAGCGAGAGCGTCTAGAGCGTGAAAGCCGCTTAAGACAGCAAGCCGAGCTGTTGAAGCATGTGCGCGGCGAGAATATTGGTAACAAATTAGATAGTCAATCCTCAAACGAGAATAAACTTGAATATATAGAACAGATATTGGCAAAAGCCAAACAAAGACGCTAGCCAGGAGACTCAAGCTTTATCATAAATAAAACCAAGCTATCGAGTTAACAATTCGCCTGAACATGAAAGTTTCATGACATTAGGAGGACAGGGTATATAGTGGTCGTGGGGCTTATCCAAGCAAAACCAAAGACCAGTTAAATATTTCTGCTGATATTGATCAGCGTCGCATATGACCAAAATTGAGGTTGTTGGTATTCGGGGGTTTAAAGTATGTATTTGCTGTCTGATTAATTTAGTGTTAACTAGTAACGGAAATACTTTTAATTTTATTTCATTAGTTAAGCGTAAACTTTGTTCGTAGTAATTATTTAATTGTTGATAGTATTTTTCTGGGTTAGCATTTTCCATACCTGGAGTATAGAAGTTGGAACAAGTCCCGTGCTTAGACCATTCATGGTTGATGAATTCATCAGCATTTAGTAGATACCCGTTAAAAGGGTTAGTGAAATTTAACTTATTCTTATTTATTTTTTCTACGTTATAACAATTTGCTGGATAGCTACCATCGTTATTTTCAGGCCATAAACCGTGATACATAAGAGGGCTATTATTTTGCTTTTGGCAAGTATTTAAAGTATCTAGTACTGCTCCGCTTGCTCCGCTACCGACTACGCACCAACCGGGCATCCATTGAGTTGCGAGTATGTATAGGTCAAATTGATTCTTGGCTATTTTTGATTTTTGCTGGTAGCTTTTGTCAGATTTGGCTGCAACTGACCAAATGCCAAAACAAACTAATACAACTAAGCTTGTAGAAATTTTTATTTTTGATGCCATACGTCTAATGTCAAAATTGGTAATAAAAGCCAAACTTTTTTGTAAAAATTTGGCTTAAGTAGACTATTAACCTAGTAATAAGTTTACATAATTTTCAACGCCTTCTTCAAGGGTTAAAAAAGGTTTTTTATAGCCAGCTTCGCTTACTAAACGAGTCATATTGGCTTCTGTAAAGCACTGATATTTACCAGCTAAGTCACCTGGGAAAGGAGTGTATTCCAATATCCCTTGCGTTACTGCAGTCTTAAGATCTATTGGTGGGTTTCCTTCAGCTTTTCTGCATGCATTAATAGTTGCCAAAGCTAAATCATTAAAACTTCTAGCTTTTCCTGTTCCACAATTGAAAATACCGGAAATTTCTTCAGGTTCTTTCGTATGGTTTTCAAAAAAATGCATATTAACTCGTACAACATCTTCTACTGAGATGAAATCGCGCATTTGGCCACCATTCTCGTATCCTTGGCAACCTTCAAAAAGTTTTACGCTGCCATTTTCCTGGTATTGTCTAAAGTTGTGCAGGATTACTGAAGCCATACGGCCTTTGTGAAATTCTCTATGTCCATATACATTAAAATATTTAAGCCCAACTATTGGTGCTTTTATACCGCTATCAAAATATCTTCTGACAGTCTGGTCGAATAAAAATTTAGAGTAACCATAAACATTTAATGGTGCTTCAAATTCACGATCTTCAATGAAAGTATTACTTGAGCCGTAGGTAGCTGCAGAAGAAGCATAAACTAATGGTACTTCATTTTTCTGTGCAAACTCTAAAAGCATACATGAGTATTCATAGTTGTTTTTCATCATGTAACGGCCATTAGCTTCCACAGTTGCCGAACACGCACCTTGATGGAAAATGTAATCAACTTGGTTGTCATATTCTCCATTTAGTACTGATTCAATAAAATCTTCTTTGTCAATAAAATCTAAGATATCTAGATCTGATAAATTTTTACATTTATCCCCATTTGTTAAGTTATCAACTGCAATAATATCGTAATAGCCACGATTGTTCAATTCTTTAACAATATTTGAACCAATAAAACCAGCAGCTCCCGTTACAACGATAATCATTTTATTTCCTATAAATTATTTATTAATGGAATTTTGAACATATGGAATAGCATCAAAGTTATAAGAGTTACGTCAATAACTTAATTTTACTTGTGAGCTACTCCGACTTACAGAAGCTCGGAGCTTCTTGCGAAATTTTCTGCGCCGTTTCAAAAGAGGCTGACTGCCGAGCCAACTGGTGTATGTTCATAGCCCTTATTTCCCATACCCATCAGGCAATTCATATATTTATTATAGCATATAATTTTTTGCGATTCATCCATCACCTACTCAAATTTAATACACGTTTGGGTGGGAGAATTCTCGCCTATTAGGTTAAACAAAGAAAATAAATAAATTAATTTTTTAGTTCAGTCAATCATTTTACTCTTATTTATTATAGTTTGCATAGTTAATATTTTGCATTTGCACAATTAGTTATTTAAGTTATCCTCATGTAAAGCTGAATAACATTCTTCTAAATTATTCTGATATTCCTCATAGGCTTTCAAATATTTGGCTTTAATTTTATTGTAATGTTTGGTTATTTCCTGTTGTTTTGTAATTGGAATAACTTTAATTGGGAGCTGCTTTAATTCTTTAATGCTAATTGATTTTAATGAGGTGCCTTTTTCTAGCGAAGAAAAGAGTGCTTTTCCATATTTACTGGTCAAAAGCAGATATAAATAGGTAGGGACAATATAATTACAATTAGGACGTATTACAATTATATTAATGTTTGCTATGCAATGTGGCGCAGTTTCAGGGATTAAAACTAGTCGGTTAGTGGTGGCCCTTGAGAGGGTTACTAAGTCGCCAGGATATACAGCGTAATTTTTTTGGTACTGCTTATATATTTCTTCAGAGATAGGGGTTAAATTCTCAGTTCGAAATCCATTCTCACTTATTGCAGAGTGTCCAATCATATAAAATCCATAAGTTACATCGGTTTTACTGAGTTCTTTATTTGAAAGATCAGGGCCGCGAAAAATTGCGGTACATAGGTTTTCCAATGGTTGGTTATTTGTATCGATAATCTCGGTGCTTCTTGATCCCTCAAAGTTTAGACAGGCATTAGGATCAATATTGTATTGAAGCGACTTAATTAGTTGATATTCAACGAAACCAGCAGTTTTTTGAATATGTTTTTCAGAATTTATGATATTTGCTAACCTTGAGTTTACTTTTTCGTTGTAATTATATTTCAAACCTTGATCACTAAAAAACTTCTCATTTACCATGAATACATTTTTCGACGTGTTTCTTGATGGTGTAAGTTTCAGGAGGATCCAGGGATTTAAACGATTTGTTTTAATAAAAATGGCCTGCTGTATTAATTGATTTGAAACAAGAAATTTGCGTAACAGAAATAGCTGATCTGACTGCCAGGCCTTAGATCTAATCGATAAAAATAAATTTCCTGAAGGCTTAGTTTTGCTAAGGCAGTTGATAATATCAGAATAATATAAATCAGAATTTGGGATTTGGTGTGTTAAAAAGCTAAAGTCAGGAATTTCTGCGAAATCTTGCTGATTACACCATTCTATTAATTTTGTGAAATAGGCAATATTTTGCTGATAAGCAAATTTATTAGATAAATGTTGCCATTCATCAATACTTATTGTTTGATTTGCGCTAAGAATGGCATAATCGAATACGCCAATTTCTTCATTACGGTAAGCTGGAGGGTCTAAAAAGATTAAATCTTGCCTCTGGAGCAGGATTTTGCTTGTAAATGCTTCACGCCACCTGTATTTATCAAGATTATAACTACAAAATAAATGGAAACGAATATCAGAAATATAATTTACGGTCCGGACTCCATAGGCTAATATTTCTAATTGGTTACGATCAGTTATCACTAATTTTAGTAAATTGTCTATTTCACTACTTAGCACACCACCGTTAAGCGATTCGGCTAAGTCCAAAATATCTCTAACATTATTAGCAAAATTACTATTTGTATAAATAATTATCTCTAATAACTCACTGTCTTCAATTTCAGCAAGGTTTTTTATAAAATTATAACCATAGCTAAATAATTTAGGGCAATAGACATTTTCGATTTCGCTAAGGAGGCTGCTAAATTTTGGCTTAGGCTCTTGGCATGAAGGCAACTGTAACCATAATCCTATTGCATCTTTAAGGTTATTTTGGAAAATTAGTTTGGCAGTAATCAGCGAGCAGGCTAGAAGGCAGTTCCCGATTTCTGTATTATAGTTCTTATTTCTCTCTTTAAAACTTGCAGCTAATTTTTGATGAAGATTATTACTATTCATTTTGTTATTTAACCCATAGCTATTCGTAGTTGTTACACAATTATACAGTATTAAGTACTTATTTATAATGTATTATATTAGTTAAAGAAATCTGTAAATTTCCCCTAATATTTTATGATTCAAGAAACTTGATATCATAATTGCTTATTATTATAATCACGAATATAATTAATTATATCAACGGAAATATATAGGGAGAGTGAAAGTGTATCTAGATGATGAGAGTGCCTATCGGTCTTTACCAAGATCTATTAGGGCTGCGATAAGTAATTTGATTTGGTTTGGCTATTTTCCATATGGAAATTGGAGGTTGTGTAGTAATAATATCAGTAATAATAATATCGAGTCAAAGTTAGCAAAATTCGAGCTAAATTCGTTACTATGGAAGAAAACAGATAAGGGTTGGTTCCTTGATCAGAAGTATGCATTTTATAATTGTCATATTGGATCAAATATAAAATGCAATCGGCCTTATATCCATATTAATATAAGTAAAATTGGGTTTTATGCCAAATTAATTAATTTGGCATTAATGAAAGAACATGAAATCAAGATCAAGTTTTCTGATATTCATCTTATGGCTAAAAGCCAAGAGAATTTAACTAAAGTAACTGAAGCGCTCAATAATTTGAGTATATTCATGGCAGTCTTAATTAAGCCTGAATATTTAGAATTAGTAACGAAAAAAATTAATGATCCTTTACGCTTAAAAGTTACACCTATTTGGCATTGCTCTCTAGATGGTAAAGGTTATTCGTGGACAATTGCAAGAAAGATTCAGAATTATGTAAAACTATTTTGCGTTGAGCATAAATCGGTATTCCCGCTTCAGGTAAAGTCTGAGCTTAGCAATATTTTTTGCGAATATTAACTTAGAATATCGCTTGATTTTATGAAATTATCAATATTAAAATATATTTTGACGATTCAAGTTAGTAGTGTATTTTGATATTGATATTTTAATATTTTTCAACGCGAGCTATCTTTTTTATATTTTCAATCAACGTTACGTACGTTCACTAACTTTGGCAAAAAATAAGAGTTGATTTATTAGTAAAGATTTCCGTACGTGATTTCTTGTTTTTCTTGGTTGCTATTTGTGGGAGCGTAAAAATGGATAAATTGTTTATGTTTTGTAAGCTTTGTATATTGTTAATGATTTTTTTTCAAGCTAACATTACTCAAGCATTAAATGCTTCCTCTTTAACCTAGCGGGCGAGAATTCCCCCACCTCAACGGGTATTAAGTTTGAGATGAGTAAGTTTATCAATGCATACAAAA
>CAYLRR010000018.1:0-64005 GCA_964386295.1 uncultured Neisseria sp. | reverse complement strand
TACCATGATCCACGTGACCAATCGTACCAACGTTCACATGTGGTTTAGTACGTTCGAATTTTCCTTTAGCCATTTTATTTCCTTCAAAGGCAAGTGGTGCAATCTACACCACTTCAATATTTAATAATTATTTTTTAGAAACTACAGCATCAGCGATATGTTTAGGTGCTTCTGCATAGTGTTTGAATTCCATAGAGTACGTTGCACGACCTTGGGTCTTAGAACGCAAATCAGTAGAATAACCAAACATTTCAGCAAGTGGAACTTCAGCTTTAACTTTTTTACCACCAGAACTATCATCTTCCATACCTTGGATAATACCACGGCGAGAAGATAAATCACCCATTACATCACCCATGTATTCTTCAGGAGTTTCAACTTCAACTGCCATCATTGGCTCTAACAATACTGGTTGTGCTTTACGCATACCATCTTTGAATGCCATTGAACCTGCAAGCTCGAAAGCTAATTGTGATGAATCGACATCATGGTAAGAACCATCAAATAGTGTAACTTTAACGTCAACTACAGGATAGCCAGCAACCACACCTGATTTCATAGCACCTTGAATACCATAGTCTACTGAAGGAATAAATTCACGTGGAACTGTACCACCTTTAATCTCATCAACAAACTTATAACCATTACCTTCACCAGCTGGTTCCATCTTAATCCATACGTGACCGTATTGACCTTTACCACCTGATTGTTTAACGTGCTTACCTTCTACCTCTATGGCATTACGGATTGTTTCACGGTATGCTACTTGTGGAGCACCTACATTAGCTTCAACGCCAAATTCGCGTTTCATACGATCAACGATAATCTCTAAGTGTAATTCACCCATACCTGAAATAATTGTTTGACCGGTTTCTTCGTCACCTTTAACGCGGAAAGAAGGATCTTCTTTTGCCAAACGATTAAGCGCAACACCCATCTTCTCTTGGTCAGCTTTAGTTTTAGGCTCAATCGCAATATGGATTACCGGCTCAGGGAATACCATACGCTCTAGAGTAATTTCATGAGCTGCATCACATAGAGTATCACCAGTAGTAACTTCTTTCAAGCCAATAGCGGCAGCGATGTCACCGGCACGAACTTCATCAATCTCTTCACGGTTGTTTGCATGCATCTGCACGATACGACCGATACGTTCTTTTTTACCTTTAACCGGGTTATATACCGAGTCGCCTGATTTAACAACGCCAGAATATACACGGAAGAAAGTCAACTGACCTACAAACGGATCACTCATTAATTTAAACGCTAGAGCTGAGAAAGGTGCATCATCAGATGATTCACGCGTAGACTCAGTACCGTCTGGAAGTTCGCCTTTAATTGCTTGCACTTCAGTTGGTGAAGGTAAATAATCAATAACCGCGTCAAGCATAGCTTGAACACCTTTATTCTTGAATGCAGAACCACAGAACATAGGAATAATTTCGCAAGCAATCGTACGTTGACGAATTGCGCCCATTATTTCCGCTTCAGTTAGTTCATTACCTTCCAGATATTTATCCATTAATTCTTCATTAGCTTCTGCAGCAGCTTCAACCATTTTACCGCGCCACTCATTACAAGTATCCACTAAATCAGCAGGAATATCTACATATTCAAATTTCATACCTTGTGAAGCTTCATCCCAGGCAATTGCCTTCATTTTAACTAAGTCAATCACACCGGTGAAGTTATCTTCCGCACCAATTGGCACTTGCATAGGTACTGGATTACCTTTTAGGCGGTTTTTGATTCCATCAACCACTTTAAAGAAATTAGCACCTTGGCGGTCCATTTTATTTACGAACGCAATTCGTGGCACGTTATATTTGTTAGCTTGACGCCAAACAGTTTCTGACTGAGGCTGAACACCGCCTACAGCACAGTAAACCATACATGCGCCATCAAGAACACGCATTGAACGCTCTACTTCGATTGTAAAATCAACGTGTCCTGGAGTATCAATAATATTGATGCGGTGTTCTGGACGGTTACCATCCATACCACGCCAAAACGTTGTTGTTGCAGCAGAAGTAATGGTAATACCACGCTCTTGTTCCTGCTCCATCCAGTCCATTGTTGCAGCACCGTCATGTACTTCACCAATTTTGTGGTTAACACCGGTATAGAACAATACACGTTCTGTTGTAGTTGTTTTACCCGCATCGATATGTGCAGAGATACCTATATTACGGTATCTTTCAATCGGGGTTTTTCTTGCCATTTAGTTTATCTCCAAATTATTAATAGCGGAAGTGCGCAAATGCACGGTTAGCTTCAGCCATTCTATGAGTTTCTTCACGACGTTTCATAGCCGCACCACGGCCTTCTAACGCCTCTAACATTTCGTTAGCCAAGCGAATATCCATAGATTTTTCACCGCGTTTACGAGCAGCATCACGCAACCAGCGCATAGCTAATGCAACTTGGCGCTCAGGAGCCACTTCGATAGGAATCTGGTAGTTAGCACCACCAACACGGCGTGACTTTAATTCTACAACTGGCTTAACAGCATCTAATGCTTGGTTAAATACTTCAATACCATCTTTTTTTGATTTATTTGCAACGATATCCAAAGCACCGTAAACAATTTTCTCAGCCACGGCTTTTTTACCGCTTTCCATGATAATATTCATGAATTTTGACAAAGTTTGGCTACCAAATTTAGGATCTGGCAACACTTTTCTTTTTTCGACTTCTCTACGTCTAGGCATAATATATTCCTTAAAAAACCATTTTATTATTTAGGACGCTTAGCACCGTATTTAGAACGTGCTTGTTTACGATCTTTAACACCAGCTAAATCCAGTGAACCGCGAACTGTATGGTAACGTACACCAGGTAAGTCTTTCACACGACCACCACGGATTAATACAACCGAGTGCTCTTGTAAGTTATGACCTTCACCACCAATGTAACTATTTACAGTAAATCCATTAGTTAAACGAACACGGCAAACTTTACGTAAAGCTGAGTTTGGTTTTTTAGGAGTAGTAGTATATACACGCACACACACACCACGGCGTTGAGGACAATTTGTCAACGCAGGCGATTTGCTCTTATAACGAACTCTTGTGCGTGGCTTTCTAACTAATTGTTGAATAGTAGGCATTATCTTCCTTCTTTTTTAAAAAAAATACTGAAGCTCCGGACCCCATGTCCGTAACCTCCAAGCATAAAGCCAGATTATCAGATTTATAACTTAACCTATGAAAAAATCAAGTACGGCGTGATAATATGCTTCACCTTGCCCTATTAGAACCGCATATTATACCATATATTTTTCATACCATTCAAATAATTACCAATCTATCTTAAATAGTCCGAATATTGGGCTGTTAACCTCTTTATTAATTACTTTGTCGAGTATAAGATCTCTAACAAATTTCATACTGTGCAATATTTCTACAGTTAAATTAGCCAGTCTAATAAAAAAAGCAAAAAACAGAGTGTACCGGTAGTATAAGAAGTATTGTAACTAGCTAAAATACTAAGTACTATGTCAAAAGCCAAGGCTAGGAAAGAAATGTACTGCTACAAATTCAGCTTTTATAGCCATCTGAATAAGCCAACCTGCTAAAATTACGGATATTTTTGTAGGATATAGTTATGAGTATATTAAATTGGTCGACACATCCTAAAAGCCTTAAGCGACTCTTTTTTACTGAAATGTGGGAAAGATTTAGCTTTTATGGCTTAAATGCAATTTTAGTATTATTCCTCACTAAAGAGGCCCACATCCCTGATGATTTGGCCATGATTATCTTTGGCAGCTATGTTACTTATGTATATTTATCAACCACAATTGCAGGATTTTTAGCAGATCGCTTATATGGCTATGCCCAGGTTGCATTTCTCGGCGGTGTTTTTATTTTATCTGGCCACATTGCTATGGCATTATCAGGGTTCTATTTTGGATTTTTCTATTTTGGCCTTGGCGCAATTGCTACCGGTACCGGATTATTAAAACCCAATGTATCTGTGATGGTTGGCAAGCTTTATAATGACCAGCAAGAAGACATGCGTGTTCAAGGGTTTAATATATATTATATGGGAATCAATATTGGTGCAGTCATTGCCCCAGTTTTGGTTGGGTTTGTTGCCGAAAAAATTGCCTGGCACGCTGGCTTTGGCTTAGCCGCAATTGGTATGGCTTTTGGTTTATGGGTATTTAAACGCGGTGAAAAAAATTTCCCGTCTAATTGTAAAATTAAAAATCTTGAATTGATTAATAAACGAATTTTAGGAATTAAATTATCTTATCTAGTTTATACCCTATTATTCTTGATATCCCTTCTTTTTGCATTATTATTAGCTAATCCAATTCAATCAACTTTAGTAATTAGTTTATGCGCCATTGTACTTGGAGGCTATATTATTTCCTTATGGCGTAAGCTAAGTACTGAAGAAAGAAGCAAGGTTTGGATTATTTTAGTACTTTCAATTTTCTCTGTCAGCTACTGGACATTATCTAATCAGACTATTGCAAGTTTACCTATATTTATTGATCGCGTAGTCGATTTACATTTTTTTGGTATCAATATACCGGCTTCCAGCATTTCCAGTTTCTACTCGCTTATCTTGATTATTTTAGCGCCGATAATTGCAGTATTCTGGAATTTAACCAAACGGATTGATCATGAACCTGGTTATGCGGGGAAATTTGCAATTGGTCTTAGTGTTGCCACCCTTGCCTTTGTCGTCATTATTTTTGGCATAATTCAAGTAGCCCATACCGGTAAAATGAGCTTAATTTGGATTTTATTATGCTATACTTTACTGGGGTTTGGCGAACTTTGCATTTCACCAAATGGCTTAGCGTTAGTAACCAAATACGCACCGCAAAACCTTTCAGGTATAATGATGGGATTATGGTGGATGATTAATGCCTTTGCCGGATTAACTGCTGGACTTATCGCGCAGCTAATAGGTTTTCAGTCTGCAGACAAACTTGATGTTTCACAGCAGTTAAATATATATAAATCAGGCTTTATAAAAGTAACTATATTAGGAATTATAATTACTGCTCTGCTAATAATTATCCGTAAAAAAATTGACGAGAGAGGTTAAACAAGAGATGCTATTGATAGCTAATTACGAAGGTCGTTCCGGAACTGTTACTGCAGCAAACTTATTAATTGAGAACTCCCATGGATTACGGGCAATCATTGAAGGAATAAAAATTGTTGAAGCCAACCAGGATATCCACACTGTAGGAATGAGTTCTTGGCCAAACATTTTAGGTGAATTACAATTAGATGCATCAGTCATGGATGGTAATACCCGTAGAACGGGTGCAGTTGGCGCTTTAAGGGGTTTTAAACATCCAGTTGAAGTTGCATATCGGATAATGACCGACATTGATCATGAGATATTAGTCGGTGAAGGGGCGGAACGCTTTGCACGTGAAATAGGAGCCCTTAGCAATAAAAATGAAACTGAATTGTCTCTTAATAGCTGGAAAAATCATTTAGATAAAGTATTAACCTCCAAACAAAAGGATAACTTTCCAGATATCCGCCTGCTTGATATCAATAGCAAAGCTGTTGATCCTGAAAAAATGTTTGATACTACGGTTTATCTTAGCATTGATCATGAAGAAAGGATTTCTGCAGCAACCAGCACCTCAGGTTGGGCATGGAAATATCCAGGACGGCTTGGCGATAGCCCAATAATTGGGGCCGGAGCATATGCCGATAGCCGCTATGGCGCCTGCGCCTGTACCCATACAGGAGAGATGACAATTCGAGCCGGCACAGCAAGAAGCGTAGTACTTTATTTAAAAATGGGCTTAGCGTTGGAAGATGCAATTTATGAAGCAGCGCGAGACCTAGCTGATTTAGAAACGGGCTATTTAGCTGAAGTTACTATTCATGGAATAGATAAATATGGCAATTACAAAGTAGTTGGTTTAAATTCAAGTGAAGAAATTAGATATATAGTTTGGACGCCAGAGATGAAAGAGCCTGTGGTAAAGTCTGCTGAGATTTTACGTCTTTAATTTAGGGAAAGTTAAACATATGAAAAGATCATTAGTAGCCACAATAAGCCTTTTTGCTCTGGCTGGCTGCTCTATAATGCAATCTGAAGATAAGCCGCTTGGAATTAAAGGTAATTTTAAAGTACAAATGCGAACTAACGCAAAATACTTTAAAGATGCTAAGCAATATCCAGTTTCCGGCTTTTTACCTGACAATGTTCCATTTATGAACCAGTCAATCATACCAGCAGGTTCAGGCATTTTGGGTATTTATAAAAATAGCGGCTTCACATGTTCAATTATATGGACAACTATAGTCTTACCAAATGGGCAAACCTTGAGCAATGCAAAAGGAGTAGCTCTGTCAGACTGCTATACTGGTGCTACAATCAACGCAGCTGACACTATAAACGCATATTGGAACTAATTCCCACTTAGATTGAAATATCCCAATATAAAATGGCAGGTTTATTGCACCTGCCATTTTATATTTATCTAAGCCGTAGCTAAACTAGCATCGACTTAATAATTGCCGCGATTGTTTGTCCACCAATTATCAAAACTTTTTTGTAATTTTTGCCCTTCAGGAGTCTTACTAAACAAAAACACTTTAGCACTACTGGCAAACTTTTCCGGAATATCAAGAGGACAATATTTAGAATTAGTTTGATGGCGATAATTTGCTTCAACATCATCAGTAAACATAACTTTATTACCTACACTATCGTTCGCTATTAAATCCAATGCTGTAAAGTTACCCGGTACCAATAAAATGCTGGCATGATGAATATTGCTAATCGCGAAATCCTGATTAGTTCCACCACGATTCTCTACAACCACAACACTTTCCCTGTCTATTGCCGCAAAGTTTTTAAATTGGCTGCTAAATTTGCAATTTATTAAAGGAACCTTACTCGAACTTTCAATTGGCATTGATAAGTAAAATGATTTACTTCGTTCCAGACTAGTTGAAATTCCACCAATTGCCATAGTAAACTTGCCACTTCGCAAATCATTACTCAATGTCGGCCAAGAACTATGTATAAATCTTACTTTATAATGATTAGCTTTAGCAAAATCATTGAGTATGTTTATGTCTTTACCAACAAAGCCGCTTTCGGTTATAAAGGTCAGCGGAGGATAATCACCAGTTGTCCCTACTAATAAATCATCACCACCGGCAAATGATTTAGTAGCAAGACAAACAAGAGACAAAACAAACATTGACTTACGCATGATACCCTCCGAGTTAAAAGTTATTTAGCAAGGCTTGCCAATTGCTCAGCTTTATCTGTTTTTTCCCAGCTAAAGCTGTCTTCTTCGCGGCCAAAGTGACCATATGCCGCAGTTTTGCGATAAATTGGACGCAAAAGATCAAGTTCCTTAATTATACCTTTAGGGCGTAAATCAAAATTATTCATTACCAATTCTTCAATCTTGCGATCATCAATTTTACCAGTCCCAAAAGTAAATACATTGATCCCTACCGGCTTAGCGATTCCTATAGCATAAGCGATTTGCACTTGACACTGGCGCGCTAAACCTGAAGCAACAATATTTTTGGCAACATAGCGTGCAGCATAAGCCGCTGAGCGGTCAACTTTAGACGGATCTTTACCAGAAAAAGCCCCACCACCATGCGGCGCTGCACCTCCGTAAGTGTCAACTATAATTTTACGGCCAGTTAACCCACAGTCACCCATAGGACCACCAATTATAAATTGTCCAGTTGGATTAATAAAGAACTTTGTGTCTTTAGTCAACATTTCGCTAGGAAGGGTTGGCTTGATAATCTCTTCAATTACCGCTTCTTTTAGAGAGGCGTAACTGATTTCAGGATCGTGCTGGGTTGATAATACAACTGTGTCAAATGCCAAAGCTCGACCGGTTGCACTATCATATTTTACAGTTAATTGTGCTTTAGCATCGGGTCTTAGCCAAGGCAAAATGCCATTTTTACGTTGACGTGCCTGACGTTCCATCAAACGGTGCGAATAATAAATTGGTAATGGCATTAATGTTGGCGTTTCATCACAGGCATAGCCAAACATTAAACCTTGGTCCCCTGCACCTTGATCTAAATCTAGGCCTTGGCCTTCATTTACACCCTGGGCAATATCGGGAGATTGCTTATCATAATTTATTAAAATAGCACAGCTATCAGCTGCAAAGCCATATTCATTTTTGGTATAACCTATATCACGAATGACATTTCTTACAACTTCTTGATAGTTGACATCAGCATGTGTAGTGATTTCACCAGCAAGAACTACTAAACCAGTATTAACTAAAGTTTCAGCTGCAACCCTGGCATGGGGGTCTTGGGTAAAAATTGCATCTAGGATACCATCAGAAATCTGGTCAGCTACTTTATCAGGATGGCCTTCTGACACGGATTCTGAAGTGAATAAAAATTCTGACATTGTGAAAGTCCTTGTAAAACATTAGGAAACGTGAAAATTAATTTACGTATACATTTAGGTTTTACAAGCTAAGAGGATTGGATATAGAAATATAATCACAATAATCTCCCTTTAGCTGTAAAAGCTTAAATCAATACCGCGCAAGCTGGAGAAACAAATCCGATATTGACAATACGATAGTTTAACATAGCAAGTATTCCATCAGCAAGAATTAAACTTAATAGCAACTAGAAAAAATATTTAGTATTAACCACTACCTACGCTTGGATTTACGCTCAAGAATATAAATAATTTGTGCACAATAGAGAAAATTAAGGCTGGAAATATAAAGCCACAATAGGAAGATAGGTAAAATCGCAATTGAACCATAAAGTAATTTATACTCTGCCTCAAGTCGAGCCATATATAGTGAAAACCCCCATCTAAGTAACGAGAAAACAATACCTGCGATCATCCCGGCAACTATTGCATGCTTCCATTTTACTTTTTTATTAGGTATGAATTTATACACTGCTATCAATGATAAGATAGTTACCAATACTGACATGAAGTGTGGTAACAAATAGGTAAAAATGGGTAGATTCAATTTAAAGTCCAACACCTCGCCGATATCGGCTAATGAATATACCAGCATAGGACCACCAATAAAAAACCCGGTAAAGATACCTAGCGAGTAAATTATTTTACGCTGTCTATTTATGTGCCACATTTGATGAATATGCTGCTCAACTGCAAACATCATCATATACGAAGTAGCAATTAACGATACCCCTCCAGCAATTGACAGTCGAGTAGAATGTTTGAACGATAATTTAAATAAATCGTAAATTTGCGTACCGGAGCGCGGTAAGAACTTAGAAAAGAAATAGCTTTGAACATCATTAATTAAACGGTTTGAAAAGGGAAGCCAGTCGCTGATACTGGCAATCGCGACTAAAAAAGGGATAAAAGCCAATAAAAAAGTGTAAGCGAGGCTATTGGTACAAATTAACCCGCGTGCTTTAATAAAATTAACTAAGGTACGATAAAAGAAACTATACGCCGGATAGATCTTTTTAGGAACTTTTTGAGCAATACGGCGAGTTTTAATAGCCACACCCCATTTTGATCTCAGTCCAAACTTCATTAACCATAACCCGGGTTTTAGCCGGGTAAGCCGTAAATCCATAGATTTTCTGGTTAACTACGGGATAAATCCAGTTATTTCCAGTTATCTCTTTTGAGAGCAGCTTCACAGCCGGTATATTAGGCACGCTTGCTCCGGTATCTTGGCTTAATGCATAAGCACTTTGAGATTTTAAAACTGTATTAATAAAAATATATGCTAGGTCCTGATTTTTACTTGTAGTAGGAATAACAATATTATCCAACTCAATCATATTACCTTCTTTTTGAACCATGCCGGCTAACGTGAAATTCAAATGGGATTTCTTTGCATCTTGTAATGTATTAAATAGATCATTTGAATAGCTCATGGCAAGCCAAATATCACCGTTTAATAACGAACGGTAATAAGTAGTACTATCATAACGAGCCCAGTATCTGGAAGCATGCTCAATTAATTTCCTGGCATCAGTAAGATCTTGAGGATTTGTTGAATTTGGATTGCGGCCAAGATACATCAATGCAGCAGCATATACATTACGTTGTGAATCAAAAACAGTCACCTTGCCATTTAATTTTTTTAGATATTTATCTTCAAATATCACCGCCCAGGTATTTGGAACAATTCCCAATTGATCAAGCCGGGTTTTATTATATGCCAAAAAAACAGGAGTATACGCATATGGAATCGAGAAATTATTTTGAGGGTCAAATTCCTGATGCATAAAGTGGGGATCAATATTTTGTAAGTTTCTTACTTTAGACAAATCTAACTTGATTAACTTCCCCATCTTATATAAATCTTCTACTGCATAGCCGGTACCAATTATAGCGTCATAACCGGTTGCACCGGCTGCAAGCTTTGCCGACATTTCCTGCGGGTCCCCGAAATAATTCAGGAATAATTTGCAATTACAAGCATGTTCAAAATCGGTTATAGTTGAATCAGCTATATAATTTGAAGTAGTATATAAATTAAAGATTCTTTCAGCAAAAGTAATTTGATTATAAAAAAGCAAATAAGAAATCAAAAAACCGCGGCATGACCATCTAATCAATCGATTCATCAGACTTGTCTTCTATAAATATGGTTGTTTACATAATTCTGCACTTAATAAAAATCAATTTTTTTAATGAATGCAGAATCATGTGACTACGTATAATTTATAACGGGCAATCCCCATTCATTTTAATTTCGGTCCACATCTCATTTACCATAATCCTGGTCTTAGGGTCATAGGCTTTAAAAACATACATTTTCTTCATATCTTTTGGATATATCCATTGAGTATTCTTAACGTCACTATTAAGTTTTTGCAATCCCACAGTATTAGGGATACTAGAACCAGTCAATGCGGATAGCTCATATGCGCTTTGTGGATCTAATGCCGTATTAAGAAATTCATAAGCAAGCTTATCGTCTTTATTGAAAGATGGGATTACGAGGTTATCCAATTCATACATATTGCCTTCTTTTTGCAGCATTGCGGCAATATTAATTTTAGAATGAGAGGCTTTGGCATCTTGAATAGCCTTAAAAATATCAATTGAATAGCTCATTGATACCCAAATATCCCCACGCAATAGGCTGCGATAATAACTATCGCTATCAAATTTAGCCCAGTACGGTGAGGCTTTATCTATCACATCGCGTGCCAATTTTAAATCTTCAGGCTTTATTGAATTAGGATCTTTGCCCAGATATAACAGTGCCGCAGCAATTACATTTCTTGAAGAGTCAAAAACCGTAACTCGCCCTCTTAACTTCGCCAAATACTTAGGATCAAAGATAACAGCCCAAGTATTTGGAACAATACCTAACTGATCCATTTTATCCTTATTATATGCCAAGAATACCGGAGTATATGCATAAGGTACTGAGTATTTATTACCTGGATCATATGGCTGATTTAGAAATTGTGGATCTATATATTTCAAGTTTGACAGCTTAGATTTATCTAATGGTTTAATTTTACCCATTAAAGCCAGTTCCTGCACGGCATAACTTGTAGCTACAATCACGCTGTAGCCATTAGCTCCTGCAACTATCTTTGCCAGCATTTCTTCATTATCATTAAAAAAATTCTGGTTTAAAGTACAGTTATAGTTCTTTTCAAAACGATTGACAGTGCTATCTGCAATATAGTTGGAGCCAATATATAAGTTTAATACATTATCAGCCCAGGATAAAGGCATTAATAGCATACATAAGGTAAATATAATAATTTTTTTCACGCAGATTTACTTACTTAAATAACTGTGGCGATAATTTGGTCGCTACAGAAGTTAAAATTAAAGTACATAGGATAATTATTGTAGATGCCGCATTTACTTCTGGCGTTACACCCATTTTCAGCATAGAATAAATAGCAAGCGGCAAAGTAGATGAACCAACACCTGCAGTGAAAAAGGTAATTACGAAATCATCAAGTGATAAAGTGAATGCCATCAACCAACCAGCTATTACCCCTGGTAAAATTGTCGGTAGTAACACCAAGAAAAATGCCTTAGCAGGGCTAGCGCCCAAATCCCGTGCCGCATCAATCAAGCTATCATCCATGCCATGCATCCGAGTTTTAACGGCAATTGTCACGAATGAAAGACAAAATGCAATATGTGCAAGAGTAATGGACGCCATACCTAAGGTAAAATTAATCAAAATAAAAAACAGTAGTAAGGACACACCTACCAATAATTCTGGCGCCGCAACCGGAATCATGACTAATGTAGATAAAAGTGGAACCTTATATTTATGCAAGGCTACACCCGCCAATGTCCCTAAAATAACTGACACGGTACTGGCAATCAATGCTATTATTAGTGAATTAACAGCGGCTGCAATTAACTGCTTATCATTAAATAAAACTTTATACCACTTTAAAGTAAACCCAACCCAACCTACATTTACACGCGAGTCGTTAAAAGAATATACTATTAAAATCAGTAACGGCAGATACAAAAATAAGTAAACTAGCGTCCCAGCGGTAAATAAACTTTTTGAAATTCTATTTACTTGCATATTTTAATCCCCCGCTTCTACTAGCGATAAAACCGACAAATAGTGAGATTGACAACACAAGAAGAGTCATTACAATAGACGTCACACTACCAAGCGGCCAATTCATAGTTTGCAAAAATTGCTGCTTAATTAAATTACCGATCATCATCGAGCAATTGTTACCTACCAGTTCAGGTACCACAAACATGCCGATACAAGGAATAAATACCAAACCGCAGCCAGCCAAGATACCTGGCAAGCTCAATGGAATTGTAATTTGCCAAAATGATTCCGATTTTGAAGCACCTAAATCGCGGCTAGCCTCAATTAATGCCGGATCATGTTTTTCCAAGTTGGCATATAACGGTAAAATCATAAATGGCAAATTGATATATACTAAACAGACAATTACGGCAACTGATGAAAACAGTAAATCAACTGGAGGAATCCCCAAGATATGCAGTACGCCATTAAGCAAATTACTCACCGCTGAATTAGGCCCTAAAATAATCATCCAAGCATAAACTCGGATCAAAAAGTTACTCCAAAACGGGATAATTACTAACAGCAATAGTAAATCACGATATTTCTTGGGACTTTTGGCAATTAAAAGAGCTAAGGGATAGCCAATTAGTAGGCACAGGAAAGTAGTAATTATCGAAAAAACCATTGAACGGATAAATAACTTCCAGATGAAACTACTACTAAATGCATATTTAAATCCATCCATTGTCAAGTTTATGCTGGTCTTTCCATCAAGACCATGCGTTAAAAGCGGAGCCACTCCACCATAATCACCTGGTTCGCGAAAGGCAATAAATACCATTAACAAAGTTGGGATAAGAAATAACCCAATCAGATACACTAAAGGAGGGAGTGATAATACCCACTTTTCATTACTTTTTTGCTTTAATTGCCGCATAATTATTTCACCAAGAAATTGCCAGCTAATGGATTGATTGAAACATATACCTCATCATTATCCTGGAAAAAGGAAGCTTGATGCGGACGATTATTGGCAAGCATACATTGAAGCACTTTACCATTAGGCAAGAAAAATTCATATAGTGTGCCATCGCCATAATAATAGTAACCTTTGACTTTAGCTTTAAAGGTACATAAGTCCTCACTTTGCGGATGGTCCCATTTGGCTTTAACTTTTTCTGGGCGAATTGCAAACCAGCCGGATTGACCAACACTTAGTTCTAAATTTTCAAGAGGCATAGTTAATTCAAAACTGTCTGCCACCTTGATTTTAAAGTTACTTTCGCTAGTTTCAAGAACTGTTGCCGGTAATAAATTACACTTACCGATAAAATCGGCGACATAGAAAGTTTTAGGGTATGAATAAATTTCACGTGGAGTTCCTAGTTGTTCCACATTTCCATGGTTCATTACCGCTATTCGACTAGATAAGGCTAATGCTTCACTTTGATCATGGGTAACATACACGAAGGTAACCCCTGTCTCCTCTTGTAACTTTACTAATTCAACGTGCATATGCTCGCGTAACCGTGCATCCAGTGCTGATAAAGGTTCATCAAGTAATAATAATTTTGGCCGGTCAACTAAAGCACGAGCGATTGCTACACGCTGGCGCTGCCCTCCTGATAACTCATGAGGATAACGGTCAGCAAACCTCTGCAATTGCACATCGTCAATTAACTCATTAACTTGCGAGGTAATTTTATCTTTACTCCATTTCGCCATTTTTAGCGGGAAAGCAATATTATCTCTTACCGTCATATGTGGAAATAAGGCATAACTTTGGAATACTGTATGCAACGGGCGTTTCTCAGGGGGCAGATCGTTGATGTCTTTGCCATCAAGCAGTATTTGGCCAGAATCAGGTGTATCAAATCCAGCAATCATACGCAGCAAAGTTGTTTTACCACAACCTGATGGTCCTAAAAGAGTAAAAAATTCACCTTGCTCAATGCTTAAACTTACATTATTTACAGCAACATAATCATCAAATTGCTTAACTATATTCTTTAATTCCAAAATAGCCATAAAATTTAGCCACTTTCAAAAAATTGCATACAAAATAACAAACATGAATGCTTGTTTACTAAACGGGTTATTTTAGCAAAAATTATTTTGGGTGGGGCACTTTTTAAGGCATTTGTAAAAATTTATTATCCTGCCCATAAAAAACTCTTACATATCAATAAATACAACCAATTGCTGCAGCGCAGCTTTTTAGCATAGTCACAGCTATAAATTACGCATCAAAATGTATAAAAATTTCACGCCATTTTCTTAAAAAAATTTAATATTTTAAAGCATATGTTTATACATTTCTAATAAACTGATATTACTCACCATAAAAGTAATATAAAGCAGTCTATCTGATTTAAATTTACTAAAAGTAAATAATATCAATTAAAAACGGATTAATACATTAATGGCAGAAGGCTTATAAATCCAGATCCTGAGCCATTTGCCAAAAGATAAACTGTAAATATTGGCACAATAAGTAGTATAATAGGAGTTTTAAAGCTCAAATAGCGATTATTTTTAGATTTTTTCTTGGGAGTTTGAAATCAATGCAAGAGAGGCTCGAACATAAATTAAAAAACCGCCATATCCAGATGATTGCCATAGGTGGTGCAATTGGTACTGGATTCTTCCTAGGATCATCTAGTGCAATCCAAATGACTGGACCATCAATTGCCCTAGCTTACCTCTTAGGTGGCCTGATAATTTATGCAGTAATGCGTGCATTAGGCGAGATGACGGTTGATTATCCGACCTCCGGATCATTTGTGGAATATGCTCACCGTTATTTAGGAACAGGGGCTGGTTTCGTGGCTGGCTGGAATGCTTGGCTACTGTTTACCGCAGCTTGCATGTTAGAGGTAACTGCAGTTGGCACCCTCCTTGATTATTGGATTCACATTCCACATTGGATTACCTGCGCTGTTTTACTTACTGTTTTTGGTGGATTAAATCTAATTGGGATAAAATATTTTGGCGAGACAGAATTCTGGTTTGCTGGAATCAAAGTTGCTGTAATCATCTTCATGATCGTAACAGGGTCTTACTTAATTTTATCAGACCATAATGTACATCAAATCGCAATTCAGAATGTTTTGAACTATTCACACGCTGATACTTTCTTTAGTCATGGACTACTTGGCTTTTTGAATTCATTGGTAATTGTATGTTTGTCATTTTGTGGCTCAGAATTTGTAAGTGTTGCTGCCGGTGAAGCTGAAAACCCTGAGAAATCTATTCCTAAAGCAATAAATGGCGTAATTGTTAGAATCATTCTATTTTATGTCCTAACAATGGCGGTTATCGTATTAATGTACCCTACCAAAAACATTAATCCACAGACAAACCCGTTCACCGATGTGTTTTCTAAACTAGGGTTTAAAAATGCAGCAGATATAATTAATATTGTTGCCATTACTGCATCATTATCCGCATTAAATAGTTGTATCTATGTAGCATCGCGTTTCATCTATAGATTATCCTTAAATGGCCAAGCACCTAAGCGCTTCGCCCGCGTAAACAAGCAACATTTACCTAAAAATGCAGTAATTTTCACAATTGCAATGGCATTTTTTGTTGTAATTGCTAATTATACCTTCCCGGCTAAGATACTCGAATATCTATTTGCGCTAATTAGTGTAGCTATCATAATTAACTGGTTTATCATCTTGTTAGCACACATGCTATTTAGAAAAGAAAAATTACTTACAGGCCAACGTCTTAGTTACACAATGCCCGGTTACCCATATATCAATATGTTAATCATGGGCATCTTATTTATTATTCTGGTAGTCATGTCTAAGAATGATGATATGTCATTAAGCGTTTATGTTGCTCCAGCTTGGCTGCTGATTTTATCCATGATCTATGCAGCAAGTAGCGGCAAACAAAATTTAGCAATGATCAAGCACGGCAAAAGATAGAATAATAGGAACTACCCTTCAATAAACTCCTCTAAAATAAAGTGAGGAGTTTTTTTATATGCATGCTTTTATAAAGTTATGCGATAATCGCGTAAAAATGAAACCCATACGCCAATTATATAACTTTAAGAAGCTAAGGATCAGATGAAAAAAACTTTTGCGCTAATCTCTCTTGGCGCCATTTTAGAATATTATGATTTTGCAATTTACATCTACTTTGCCAAAAATATCGGTAGCAGCCTAATCCCTCTTCATGATGAAACTGCAAATATAATTGCCAGCTTTGGGATATTGGCTCTTGGTGCGTTTTTCCGCCCGTTAGGCGGTATAATATTCTCCCATTTTGGCGACACGCGCGGCAGAAAGAATATCTTTGTTTATACAATTTTAATGATGTCAATTCCGACCTTCTTAATAGGACTAATCCCTAGTTATACGAAAATCGGGATCTTATCTACCATTTTACTTGTTATTTTCCGCCTAGTTCAAGGATTTGCCATCGGCGGTGAATTGCCAGGTTCAATAGTCTTTGCTTATGAAATCTCAATGCCAAAAGCTAGGGCTTTAAATACGAATATAGTTGTAGCCGGAACTAATATTGGTTTTTTCTTAGCTTCTATACTAGGGGCATTTCTGTTAAGTAAGATTAATGCATCTATTGAAGCGTGGCGAATTGCATTCAGTATTGGTGGAATATTTGGAATTATCAGCTATTATTTACGCAAGAGTTTAGTAGAAACCCCAGAATTTGCAAATTATGCCGGCTACCTGAAGCGCCAGCCTAAATTACCCTTGCTTTCTCTATGGTCAAACCATAAACTTCCCTTCCTGCAAATGACGGCATTTGGCTTACTTCTTGCTTCATCATTAGCCGTATATAGCTTCTTTATGCCAAGCTATCTTTCGGTTTATTTTCATTATTCATTAAAGCAAATCCTGAAATATAATTCATTTTCTATTTTTATCTTTATAATTAGCGCATTAATTGCGGGTAAATATGATTGGTTATTTGGTAAGAAATTTTTTATTGTCAGCATCTGCTTGTACATTATTGCAACATTATATCTATTTGCCCACTATCCAAAGTTTAGCCTGGAGCAAATCCTTATTAGCCAACTTGCAGTTTTATTTTATGTTGGGTTAATTTGTGGTCGCTTACCAGTACTGATTTCTAGTTTTTTTCCTGTTCATGTCCGCTATTCAGGAGTAGCTTTAAGTTATAATATATGTTTTGGAATTATCGCTGGCTTAACCCAATTTATCTTGTTCGCCTTAATCAAACTTACAGGACTACTTTGGCTACCTGCGGTCTATATCACCCTATTTGCATTGTGTGCACTGCTATTTTTTATAACCGTTCCCGCAAATAAGTTGGTAGAATATAAATAGATATTGCCAATTAAAGCAATTTAAGGTAATAATAGATAATATCAGTTTGTTTTTTTAAAATAAGTATTACTCTGGAGCAAGGGTTAAAACCAATCCCGGAAATACCCCCAGTAAGAATCTTTTTTCTCAGGAGACATTTATGGCATTAGTAGCATTACGTCAAGTTTTAGATCATGCGGCCGAACATAATTATGGAGTGCCGGCATTCAACGTTAATAATTTGGAGCAAGTCCAGGCGATTATGGAAGCAGCCGACGAAACCAATTCTCCTGTTATCCTGCAGGCTTCGGCTGGTGCAAGAAAATATGCTGGTGCAGAATTTCTTCGATACTTAATCCAAGGGGCGATCGCTCAATACCCGCATATACCTGTAGTCATGCATCAAGATCATGGGGCTTCGCCAGATGTATGTTTTCAGGCAATCCAGCTTGGTTTCTCCTCGGTTATGATGGATGGGTCATTACTAGCAGATGGTAAAACACCTAGCAGTTATGAATATAATATTGAAGTTACCCGTAAAGTATGCGAACTTGCGCATGCTGTTGGAGTGTCCGTAGAAGGCGAACTAGGTTGTTTAGGTTCTCTAGAAACTGGCAAGGGAGATGAAGAAGACGGCCATGGCTTTGACGGAGTACTATCGAAAGAACAGCTATTGACTAATCCACAAGAAGCTAAGGAGTTTGTGGAAGCAACCAAAGTAGACGCCCTGGCAATTGCTATTGGTACTTCACATGGAGCATATAAGTTTACTCGTAAACCGACTGGGGATATCCTTGCTATCGAACAAGTAAAAAAAATTCATCAAGCAATTCCAAACACCCACTTAGTAATGCATGGATCTAGTTCAGTTCCGCAAGATTGGTTAGAAATTATCCGCCAAAATGGTGGCGATTTAAAAGAAACCTATGGCGTGCCAGTTGAAGAAATCCAAATAGCGATTAAACATGGGGTGCGTAAAATCAACATTGATACCGATATCCGCCTTGCAATGACTGGTGCAATCCGCCGCTATTTTAACCAAAACCGCGAACACTTCGACCCTCGCCAGTACTTGAAAGTGGCAAAAGATGCTGCCAAACAAATTTGTATCGACCGTTACAACCAGTTTGGCACAGCCGGAAATGCTGACAAAATTAAGGCATTAAAATTAACCGACATGGCTAAAAAGTATTAATTCTACCTTCATGCCAGTAATAAAAAAACCTCCGATTATTGTTCGGAGGATTTTTAAATCTAGATTATATCCAATGAAAGCCTTTAACTAACATACCACCAAGGATAAAAATTACAGAAGCACCTGTCCAAATTACGAATTTTAAGGTATCATAACGGACAATTACAATTTCCTTACGGAGAACTTCGATTTCCTTTCTTATTACTTCCATCTCTGTTAATAATTCAGTTTTAGTTAACAGTAAATCTGTCTTATTAACTAATTCCCTGCCATCTAGCTCCTGTTTAGCATCGGCAATAATTTCTTCTTTGAGATGAGTCATAGCTTGAGCTTGTAAATCCGCCTGTTCTTGGCTAAAACCATTTTGGCGAAGCTGCCTGGCGTATTCGATTGGATCAAAGCGTAATAACATTTGATTCTCCATTTAACTTAGAAAATACTAGCATTTATATTTTTCCCGAGTCTACGTTCATGAATTCATTGAGAAGCTATAAATTCTAACTATTTCGATGAATCATGATACCAAAGCATAGACTTACAGTATAGTGATAAATAAATTCTAGCATATAAGACAACAAAATACGACAGTTAATGGCTTAAAAGTTTTCGAACACTTTTTAAATCGTAGTAAGTAATTGTTATTTACTTCTCATCTTCATGAATATAGTCAGCAAGTTCAAGATCAATAAACAATTTGTCCATATCGACATTAGCAATTGTAACTGCCAACTCTTGGCCTACTTGATACTTAAAGCCACTATTCTTGCCAGTTAAAGTATGTTTTTTCTCATCAAAAATAAAATAGTCGCCGCCAAGTTCCGTAACATGCACTAAACCATCAATCAATAACTCGGGAATACTAACAAATAAGCCGAAACTGACTACACTGGTAACAATCCCATGATAATCCTGACCAATATGATTTTGGGCAAATTTACATTTATAATAAGCATCCACTTTACGTTCAAGGTCTTCAGCCCGGCGTTCGCAAAATGAAGTTTGTTCGCCCATCATTTCTACTGAATGGATATAACTATAGGTTTTATTCTTCAACACCGCTTTGCAGGCTCTATGAACCAGCAAATCTGGGTAGCGTCTAATCGGTGAAGTAAAATGTAAATATTGTTCATAAGCAAGGCCAAAGTGGCCAATATTTTTTGGTGCATATTCAGCTAATTGCATCGAACGCAAAATTGTTTGCTGAATAATAGCAGTATTGGGTAATGGTTTAACCCGCTCAACTAATTCTGCGTAATCTTTAGGCCTTACGGTTTCCTGCGACACATCAAAGGCTACTGCGATCGAATCCAAATAAGATTTTAAGGCGCTAAATTTTTTCTCGTTGGGCCGATCATGGTTCCGGTATAAGGTGGCATGGCCACTTTTTGTTAAAAAATCGGCAACTGAAACATTCGCCGCCAACATGCACTCTTCAATCAATCGATGAGAATCCAAGCGTGAGCGTGGTTTTAAACCAGTCACACTGCCATAGTCATCAAATTCGAAATACGGTTCACTACTTTCAAAATCAATCGCCCCACGCTTATGACGGGCATTAAGTAATGCCATATAAACTAAATAAAGACTTTTAATACTATCATTAATATCAGCGGGAATTTCTTCCTCTTTATCGATATAGCGCTGAACTTGGTTATAGGTTAAGCGATAGTGAGAATGAATAACTGCATTATCTACCTGATATGCAGTAATTATACCCTCTTGGTTTATTTCCATGTGGCAGACCATAACAAGGCGGTCAACATTGGGATTCAATGAACACAAACCATTTGATAGCTTTTCAGGAAGCATCGGAACGACCCGGCGTGGGAAATAAATAGAGGTACTTCTAGCAAATGCGTCTTGGTCAAGCGGTGAATTATGTTTAACATAATGCGCTACATCAGCAATCGCAACAGAAAGGCTAAAACTACCATCAGGGTTTTTCTCACAATAAACTGCATCATCAAAATCCCTAGCATCTTCCCCATCTATGGTAACAAAAGGGAGTTTGCGTAAATCTTGACGGCCTTCTAATTCACGGGGGAAAATCGCGTCAGGGATTTTGTCTACCTGGCGTTTAGTATCTTCACTAAATTCTAATGGCACATTCGCTTCGATTAAAACCCGATTAACAAATACGGCATCATCGCCAATTTTGCCTAATGAATTAAGCAATTTTACTTTAAAATATGCATGGTTTGAATTGGGAAATTCAGCTATTATAGAATTATAAATTTCGTCAAAATCGATAGTTTGGTGAACACCCTCAATAATCACTGGGAAATGCCCAAGTTTAGGATTATCACTTATTAAATAATATTTATCTTTATATTGTTCTATTCTACCAACAATATGAGTTAGCTTATGCTTTAAAATATCTTTAACTATCCCCAAAGGCTTACCATGCTTATCAACCCCATCTATCAAAACTGCAACTTCATCGCCTTCAATAGCGTAATTCTCGTTACCAGGGTTAATCGTAATTGCTATTTTGCCGTCTAAGGCTACGGCAATACCTCCACGTGAGTCTTTATTGCCTTGAAAAGTACATAAACTTAATTTTTTAGTCAAACTTACAATATTATCTGAACTAATTTTTATATCTTTCTGGCTAGCTAATTTTTTTAGTAACCGTTTAAAATCTTGCTCTTCTGCCTTATGAATTGCCAAATGATATTGTAATTCATGAATTGATAAGCGTTGATGCCGTAAAAGCAAACTTATTATTTCATTAGTATCAGGTAAATGTTTACTCATCTCTAAACTTCTTTAATTGTATTTAATTTATAACAGCGAAGCGTATTTTTTAAGAGCATCGCAATCGTCATTGGACCAACTCCGCCTGGTACCGGCGTTATATATTGTACTTTCTCGATTGCATTCTCAAAATCAATATCACCGCATAATTTGCCATTTTCTAAACGGTTAATCCCTACATCAATGGCAATAGAGCCTGGCTTTAGCCATTGGGATTGGACAAACTTTGGTTTTCCTATTGCAGCTACCAATATATCAGCGCTACCAATGATCTCTGCTACATTGCGCGTTTTACTGTTACACATTGTAACTGTCGTCCCGCGATTCATTAGTTCAAGCGCCATCGGACGGCCCACTATATTAGAAGTACCTAGGATTACGGCATGCTTGCCATGGTAGTCGACTTTAATGCTGTCTAACATATACATTACTCCATGAGGTGTACATGGACAGATATTTGGATCGCGTAATGCCAATGAACCCATGTTATAACGATGAAAACCGTCAACATCTTTATTGGGTAAAATCGTATCAATTACTAGCTTACTGTCTAAATGCTTTGGCAGCGGTAGCTGCACTAATATTCCATCAACACTATAATCAGCATTTAATTTTTTAATCAAATTTACTAATTCTTCCTGAGTAGTATCTTCTGCTAAGGTATATTCTAATGATTTTATTCCAACTTGTAAGCAGGCATTTTTCTTATTCCGTACATAAACCTGTGAAGCAGGATCATTACCTACTAACACCACAGCCAAACAAGGCTGGCGTAAATGGTTTACTACAAGATCTTCTACATACTCACTAATGTCAGTTAATATTCTCTTGGATAACTCTTTCCCACTAATTATTTTCTCATTAAGCTCACTCATCAATAACTTCCTATAATACTTTTAGTCATGGCGCATAATATGAATATAAATTATAACATAACACTTATATGAGGCCCAATTTTCCTTTTAAGCATTCAAAATATACTGCCGGATTAGGCTCGGTTTTGGCTGCTTGTGCCTGCCAAATCATTTCACCCAAGCAATCCATAACCTGATGCTCTGCTTCATGTTTATCCTGATACTTAATACACAATTCGTCATACAGGGCTTTTATGCCAAAAGGCTGGTTAATTGACAGTTGTTCATGAATTGACATATGCATGCTAAGATGAAGAAATGGATTAGTCTCCCCTAGTTCTGGGGCCCAGTTAAAATCCAAATATTTTTCTCTATTTGACAATACGCTATTATATTCTGGGTGTTCGATCATAATACTAAATGCTACTTTTTCTAAATCAGTTAACTGTTGATGGGCATTTCCTTTTTGATAAGCATCAAAAAAGAAATTACGGACGTCATTAAGGCTTGGATTAAACATTTTTCCCTCTAATTCAATCAAATGTTATTATGCCAATAGTATACCATTAGAAGAAATAACAATTTTAGCTAACCTTTAGGTATATATCAAAACAATATTCGACTAGATAAGATGACGATAAAAAACTTTTTTAGGCATAAACCATAAGCTAATTAGTGAAATATAGCTAAAAAAGATAATGTACATACTTGGGGCTTCTAATGAATGTGTAGTTAAAACAATCCAATGAACCAAGTGGTGGGAAACAGCAAACATTATCCCCTGGCTCAAATTATAGACGATTGCTACACCACTATACCTTAATTCAACAGGAAATGAACTAACTAAAAGAACAGGTAATTTGGCGATATAAAAGCCAAGAATGAATGTACATGTTGCATTTAATATTGTTATAGTCTCCAAATTATGTTTGCTAAATGAATGGAATACAAAGATTAGCCAGAACTTAAAGATTAGCCCTGAGAAAACGTAAAACCGCTTTCCTACCCACTTATCTGCAAAAATGGCAAAACCCACTCCCAAAATGGCAGTAATTAGTATCAATAAGCTACTTACGGTAATTTGCCGTTGACTATATTGGTAGTTTTCCAGTAGAAACTGAGGCATAACGTAAGTAAATACCGCGATCCCGCTAGACAAAAAAGTAGTGAAACAGATAAGACGTAACATATTCCATTTTTCGAATATAAACAGGCTTCTAAATTTACTTCCATAGCTGCGCTCTCGATTGACGGAATTATAACTAAATGTTCGATTTAATATCCATGACATTATTAACCCGAGGAAACCGCAAAGGATCATACACCCCCGCCAATTACTTATTAATATCGTACCATCAAAAAATAAAGAGAAAATGGTAGCTAAAATAAATCCACCGCCAACTGAAAAATGCAATAAACAAGTAGTAAGCATACGATAGTGGGGTTTAGCATTTATATAGCAAAATACAATCCCTTCAGGTATCAGCGCACCGATTACCATCCCCTGCAAAATGCGGACTAGCAATAATATTATTGGTGTAATTAAGCCAAGGTAATCCATGCTAGGCAAAAGTCCACAAAGAACATTTGAAATAGATAAAGCTAAAGTAGAAAAATAGAATATTTTCTGGCGATAGAAGCTATTTTCAATATAGCTAAATACGACTGCTCCAATAACCCGGGTAAAGCCTGAAATTGAAAAAAGTATTAAACCAAGCCTCATTGCCCATTTAAAGCCATGATTTGGTGCTATAGTACCAATAATTTGGTGCGCAAAAGTTATAAACAGCGTAAATAAGCAAAAATCAATTGAAATTGATAAAAGAATTATAGCTAATTGTTTATTATCTTGAGATTTAAAAAAAAGCATGTATTTACTTTAAAAAATAAATTAATAAATCAGTTAAATCTCATATAGCTCAAGTGGTAAATCATCAGGATCTTTAAAAAAAGTAAACCGTTTATTGGTAAATTCATCAACGCGGATTGGCTCGCACTCTACTCCATGATTTTTCAGATGTATTATAACGTCGTCCAAGTTATTTACTCTAAATGCCAAGTGGCGTAAACCGCATGCTTCAGGGGTAGAAGGTCGCTTTGGAGGAGCTTCAAAGGAAAATAACTCAATCTGTGCTGAATTAGATACTTTAAGATCTAACTTATAAGACTTACGCGCTTCACGGTAAGCTTCGTTGATAATCGGAAAGCCCAGAATTTGGGAATAAAAATGTTTAGAAACTTCATAATTACTACAAATAATAGCAATATGATGCACATCAGATAATAAAGATTGTTTAGGCATAGATTTGTTGGTACTTAAATAAAATATTTTCTAGATGAAGTTTATAATTAATCGGATGTTCACTCCAGGGCGTCATAAAAAGCAGCTCATCATGTAAGCAAAACAACTTTTCACTATTGGCGCGGGTAGCTAACACAGATAACTTATCTGTAATATCAGAGAAATAACTTGCTTTCCCACCTAATTTTACCGTCATTAAATCACTAGACCATTTTACTAAGAATTCAAGCCAAAGTGCAAATCCGACTTTTTTTGGATCAAGCTCTCTCGAGAGCATAAAGATATTTTCTATGCTTGGTTTTAGTAACCCTTCGATTAAAAGCTGTAATTGACTATTATTTAACGGGATATCAAATAGTGGTTCTCCAGCAAAATAATCAAGCCAAAATTTGGCATTTGGGTCCTCAAGTTCAAGTTTAGCAATAAAATTCAAAGCCTCGGCTTTGCTAGGAGTTTGCAGCCGATATTTAAATGACCGGCTTAGGATTGTAGGCAAAACTCGGTTTATATTAGCAACTTGTAATACAAATAAGCAGTTAAGAGGCGGCTCTTCAAGAATTTTCAGTAATGCATTGGCGCTATTAATATTTAATTGTCCAGCATCAGGCAGTAGAACAACCTTTCTAGCAGATACATGCTGCGATTTAAGCGCAAAATCGATCATATCACGCACTTGCTCAACTTTTATACTGCTATTTTTACGTTCATCGTTTTCTTCGGGTGTCAATATATATAAATCTGGGTGGTTCCCTTCCGTGATAAGTATACAGGCACTACATTTATTACAAGGTTCACTATTTATGGGGTTAAGGCATAGCATGTATTTTATTACTTGATCACGCAATAAATCCCGGCCGGAATTAACTGCGCCATATATTAATAAGCAATTAAAATTGCCCCGGTTAAATGATTCAATCAAAGATTGATAGTCTTCTGCTTGCCAAGGGTATAACATTATTGAGCCTTCTTAAGTAACTCATCTAATTCTGACATTAATTTAGCCCGAGTCTCATGGAAGGGGTGATTAGTCATTATAATTTTGATACGTTCTGGTTCAGATGTAGCTAAATCATAATAAGCATTTTGTACCCGCTCGAAAAACTCTCGTGACTCTAATTCAATACGGTCAAGTTCACGCCCCCTACTTAAACGATCTAAAGCCAAATCAAGAGGGACATCAAATAAAAAGGTCCTATCGGTAGTTAAATGAGGTTCAAGTAACGAGTAAACCAGTTTAACTTTATCTACACCAAGGTTTCGCCCGCCACCTTGATAGGCAATCGATGCATCAACAAAGCGGTCAGCAATAACACATACTCCAGCTTCAAGATTTGGTACTATTACTTGCCGAATAATTTCTTGGCGTGATGCAAAATAAAGAAGTAATTCAGTGGTATGATGCATGTGATCGCTAGTTAAGAGTAGCTCACGGATTTTTTCACCAATTACAGTACCACCAGGTTCACGAGTAATTATTACTTGATGGCCTTTTGACTCCAGGTAATCACGAATAAACTCGACATGTGAAGATTTCCCAGCCCCGTCAATGCCCTCTACCGATATAAATAATCCACGTTTCATCATTAGTATCCTTTCTAGCCAAGCTGAATCATTTTTTGCTGCCAGTTTTTTTTAAATACTTATTTACTGCATCTAAATGCTGTTCGTAAGAATATGAAAATTTACTTTTACCATTGCCTATCGCAATAAAGTAAAGAATTTTACGATCATTACCTGGATTTGCCGCTGCTAACAATGCATTTTCAGATGGAGTACAAATTGGCGTAGGCGGCAAGCCATTATGTAAATAAGTATTATATGGAGTATCAATTTGAAAATCTTCCCGAGTAATTCGATCACGATTACCAAGACCATAAAATACCGCAGGATCATCTTGCAAGCGCATCTTCGCACTTAACCGATTATTAAATACCGTAGCAATTTGATACATATCATCTTTATCATTAGTCTCTTTTTGGATCAGACTTGCCATAGTCAATAGCGAATATGGATTTGAGTAGTTAGTAGCATTTAGGTTTTTGGCAAGCCAAATCTTATTTAATTTAGTTTGCATAAGCTTATAGGCTGTCCGATAAATTTCAAGGTCGCTTTGGTATGGTGCAATAAAATATGTTGATGGAAATAGTAATCCTTCTAAGTGAGGATATGGTACCTTTAAGCTTTCACGAATCTGGCTTTCACTCATATTGGCCGTCAAATGGCTAATATTTGGTAGATGATCAACATAATTCCTAATTTGCCTAAAAGTCCAGCCATCTAGTATGGTAATGCTAATTTGATCTGGTTTACCATTAGTTATGCGGTTAATTAAATCTAGTATTGACATTGGCTGCTTTAAAAGATAAAGGCCGGCAGTTACTTTCTTATCTTTACCCATTACCCGCGTTAAAAGCACAAATAAGCGTGGCGAACTGATTACTCCATCTGTCTTTAATTTATTTGCAACTTTATGGATGGACTGCTGCTGCTCAATTACCAGTTCATAGGGGACATTATTTGGCAGCTTATTCGGTAATAATAAAGCATAACCAAGGTAGACCGCTGTAAGGATTATTATTAATAATATTCCTCTTACCAATAAACTTGAACTTTTTTGAGTTTGCCGCATATATAGAATATACTCCAACATAATAAAACCCGGACTATAGTCAAGCCCAGTTAAGATATAGATACTTGTTAACTATGGAAGGATTAAATCCCGATCTTAATGCTTACTCCCAGGAATTTTTCTTAAAAGGAATTCGGCAGCAGGAGCCAAACTTAATACTGAACACGTTTATCGCTACAGATAAGTAAATCGTGTTTTACTATTAGTAAATTTAATCCCAATTAAGCGTAGCATTGGAAAAAAACTGTCCGGTATTAAGGGTGCCAAAGTCAAAGTATTTACCAATTTTAACATAATTTAAAAAGCGCTGTCTTAGATTGGTAGCTTGATAAACCCCATTTTTTCATAGAACATTCTTTACTAGCAAATAGTATGGTAAAATGTGTTTAATTAAAGAAACTCACAATCTCAATACCAGACACTTTTGCATCTGAAAATACGTACAACAGTTAATATAATTAGATTTTTATAAAAGACACGCTTTTTTACAATACACTTATCAAAGTGTCCGGCGGTAAAGATTCAACGAACGATTTTAAAGAGTAATTATGAGCCATACCGTTTTAGCCCGAAAATGGCGCCCTAAAAAATTTGCTGATTTAGTTGGTCAGCAAAGTACTGTCACGATACTACAGAATATTATAGCTACGAAACGACTACACCACGCTTACCTTCTTACCGGAACCCGTGGCGTAGGTAAAACAACCATAGCCAGAATAATCGCTAAAGCATTAAACTGTAATGAACTAGATGGTAATGAACCATGTGGAAAATGTAAAAACTGCCTTGAAATTGATACTGGCCGGTTTATCGACGTAATTGAAATTGATGCTGCATCAAATACTGGGGTTGACAATATCCGTGAAGTCCTGGAAAATGCGCAATACGCTCCAACTAGCGGGAAATATAAAATATATATCATTGATGAAGTCCACATGCTGTCAAAATCGGCATTTAATGCAATGCTAAAAACCCTGGAAGAGCCGCCACAGCATGTTGTATTTATCCTGGCAACTACTGACCCACATAAAGTTCCAATTACTATCCTATCTAGATGCTTACAGTTAAAATTGCGTAATTTGGCCGCAAATGAAATCGAATCTCGTCTCGCATGGGTTCTTAAGGAAGAAAGTATCGGGGCTGACAAGGAAGCCTTAGAGATACTAGCTAATGCAGCTAACGGCAGTATGCGCGATGCATTATCGTTAACCGATCAGGCAATTGCATTTGCCAACGGAACAATAAGCCGCGTTATAGTCCAACAAATGCTAGGCATAAGTGATGATAGCTCAATAATTACCATTTTAAAGGCAATTAATCAATTAGATAGTGCACAGTTAGTCAGCTTCTGCCAAAGGCTAAATAGCGAAGGCCGTAATTTAGAGAACATTTTACAACAAATTAACCAAATACTATTCCAAATTGCACTATTGCAGCTTTCCCCACAACCGCAGGATAAACCAGAACTTTTAGACTTAGCCAAAGCTATCTCAGTTCAAGATTGCCAATTATACTTTGAGATCTCAAATATTGGTATCGAGCAGATTGCCAAGGCGCCAGATAAATATCCGGTATTTGTGATGACTTTACTTAGGATGCTTGCTTTTACTATTGGCTCTCAGGAACAAAAACAAATTTTAGTTAATAGTAATAATTTTAAGAATGAAGTAGTAGCTAACAATACAGTTGTCGTCCAAGAAAGTAAAAGTGAGCCGTTAAATACTATTCCAAACATTACACCCAACATGGTCGAGCCAATTCAAGAAGTCAAGATTACGCCCGGCAGTGAAATAGAAACCTCAGCTAACAAGCAAAAATCAGCATTTAAAGAAGAACCAAGTACTATAACTCCACCATGGGAAGAAGAAGCCCAAAGTTTACCGACTCCTGAGATAACCCATCAATTAGAGTTTAGCGGCGACTGGGTAAACTTTGTGAGTCAAATTGACCTTTCACAATTTAAAGACCAAGCAATTGTAGTTGTATTGCGTAATTCTGAGCTCACCTCGTACCAAAATTCGAAGTTAGCCCTTACAATTAGCGATGCCTTCAGAAGCCTGGTAACGGCTAATTGTGTAGATATAATTGAGAATTTATTGGCTGAAAAATACAATCAGCATTTTGATGTTGAATTTAATTTTGTAACAGCGACTCTGGCAAGTTATAAAGACCATCAGATAAAAGAAGCCGAACAGAAACAACTGGATGCAGAAGAGTCGATTAAAAATGACCCAATAATTCAAGATTTAATAACTAATTTTTCTGCTAAAATAACCCCTAATTCAATAAAACCACTAGAATAATTTTTTTGAGGAAATAAGGATGTTCGATAAAGGACAATTAGCCGGCTTGATGAAGAAAGCTCAGGAAATGCAAAAAAACATGGAGAAAGCACAAGAAGAAATTGCCAAACTGGAAGTAACAGGCGAATCTGGTGCAGGAATGGTCAAAGTAACTATGACTGGTAAGCATGATATAAAGAAAATTGATATAGACGAAGCAGTAATGGATGATAAAGAAATGCTTGAAGATTTAATTGCTGCTGCAGTTAATGATGCAAACCGCAAAGTAGAAGAACAGACCCAAGCCAAAATGGGTAGCGTGACCT
Source organism: uncultured Neisseria sp. (assembly GCA_964386295.1). GTDB lineage: Bacteria > Pseudomonadota > Gammaproteobacteria > Burkholderiales > UBA11063 > Aquella. The sequence goes on along the minus strand of CAYLRR010000018.1, from coordinate 33,867 downwards.
CAGGTATGCCTTTTGGCGGCGGATTACCTGGTGGATTTAAATTCCCATTCTAACTTAATAATTAAGTGGCTTTTAAGCCACTTTTTTGATTAGCTACTCATTCATCCGGCAAAATTTGCAAAAATAATAGACTCAAACGCGGAAACCTGCTATAATAAGGCTCTTATCAATGGTGGGTCTCCTTGCATTGTCTACCGCAAAACCTGGTCAGGTCGGGAACGAAGCAGCCATATGCGGCTATGCAAGTGCCAAGGGTTAGGCTCACCTATCCCTCAGCTATTCAATCTATTTCCAAAGCACCTTAACTATCATCTTTAAGATCCTCTTGAAATGCACTTTCTCGCGATAACTTGATTTACCGCTAAAAACATCTAACATTCCAGCAACAGATCTACGATTGGTTAACATTGGCAGAATTTTTGTTAAATACCGATTAAGAAAAAATGACATAATTCGGGCATATTGAAAATCTTTGCCAATCTCATTGTGAAATTTTTTATCATATTTAGCTAGAATGTTTATATTATTCTTAGCTACCGCCTCAGCTATTACTTCGGCTGCCAAATATCCACTTTTTATTGCCGGGCGAATTCCTTCTGCAGTTAACGGATCCACACAACCAGCAATTTCACCAATTAATACGATACGGGCATGAACCAGTTTTTGCCGGCCACTATATAATTGGATGGGGTGTCCATGCAGGTTTTTCTTGTCAAAGCCACCTACTTCAAACTGGTTTACATAGTTTTTCAATTTATTTGGTAAGCCAACATTACCCTTGTCTTTCCCTTTTATTAGGCCGCCAATTCCTAACGATAATCCATCTGACTTAGGAAAATTCCAGGCATACCCGCTATCATTATAGTCAAAATCAATGTATAGCTTGCCATTTAGTTTAGCTGTATAATGTTCATATTCCATTGCAGCTAAAACCGTATTTTCAGGAGCAATACCTAATTTCTTAGCCAATTTACCACGGCCACCTTCAGCAACGATAACTATTGTAGATTCAAAATTTCCTTTGGAAGTATAGGTTATTGCCTTGTTATCTGCTTCATTAATATTGCTAACTTCGCATTCGCCCAAAAAGTCGACATTTAGAGCCTGAGCCTTTTTCAGTAGGAACTCATCAAATACTTCCCGCCTTACCATCCATAATTCATAATCATTACTGGCAATTTCTTTGCCATTAGCTACTAAAGCGACATCTTGGCAATGATAGTCAATAGCAGGAGATAAATCGAAATCTAAATAATTAGCTACTTCTGGAGATATTCCGCCGCCACATGGTTTATAACGAGGGAATGCGGCTTTATCCAGCAGCAATACCGAACATTCGGGGTTTAAACGCTTAATGTTATATGCACAGCTGCTACCTGATGGGCCTGCCCCCACGATTACTACATCATAACGCTTATCCATTGATGATCAACTCACGAACAACGTAGCCAGCAAGCATGATCCCAAACAATGCCGGCAAATAGCTAATTGTGCCATTTATTGGCCGACCGCCAGTAGGAGAAAGTTTGGGTTTATTGAACATTTCTTCTTCAGAATAAACCACTTTTAGCCCTTTATGAATTCCCCGTTCACGGAGCCTTAGGCGAAGATTGCGGGCTAAGGCACAAACTTTAGTTTTACTGATATCGGCAATTTTAGCTTTGGTTACGTCAATACGATTTCCAGCTCCCATGCTTGCAGCTATTTTGATTTTATTCCGGATACAATATTCAATCAAACTAAGTTTAGACTCGATTGTATCGATACAATCAATCACATAATCAGGCTTATCGGTTAGTAAATCCGCCACATTATCTTTTTCAATAAATGTCACCAGAAACTTTAATTCACATTCAGGGTTAATTACTTCAATGCGCTTGGCAAATTCGGCGACTTTAGGCTCGTTTAAATTGCCTAAATTAGCAATTAATTGGCGATTGATATTAGTTATATCAACAACATCGTTATCAACAATAGTAATTTTGCCAACCCCTGCGCGGGCTATTGCTTCAACAACGTAACCGCCAACCCCACCAACACCGGCAATAAACACATGTTTGCCAGCAAGCTTATCTAAATTATCATTACCAAGTAATATCTCGGTTCGTGTAAACTGTTTTAACATTAATTAAATACCATCAAACTAAAAATTAAACTTAAAAGATACAAAATCCCATTGATTATGAAATGCCAAACTTTATACTGTTTATTTTTACCCAAGTTTTTAAATAACCAGGCTACAGCTATAAATGTCACAATACAACTTACCGCTTTTTCCGGCGGCAATTGCCAGCCGGTCAACAAAATGCCAAGTATCGGTAAAAGCAGGCCTTGAAAGACCATAGCCCCGGTGATATTGGCAAATGCCAGGGTATCCTTCCCTTTACGCACCCATAAAATACTATTAACTTTTTCAGGAAGTTCAGTTGCAACAGGAATCAAAACCACAGAAATCAGAAAAGCAGGAAGCCCCAGGGCTTTAGAAGTACCGGTAATCCCCTCAATAAATATATGCGCAAAATACACCAAAGCCGCAAAACCGACAAGGACTTGGATAAGGACTGTTAGCATATTATCCGGTAACTTTAAATAGCGTTTTAGGTATAGCTCCTCTTCCGCTTCAGTTGCATGGCCATCTTTAACCAGCTCACTTGAGGCGCGGATTGTCAAAAGCACATAAAAAAAGTAACTTAAAATGAGTGCTATAACTACAACGATATCAAGCAGGCGGTTTGCGTAATAATTATGACTAAAAGCAAGAAGTATCGCCAAAGCATAGCCACCGCTAAAAAACTTTAAATCGCGGCTTAAACCAGAACGCTCAGGACGAATAACCCCGGTTAAGCCTCTGTGGCGCAAAACTGAGAAGGCCATCAATGCGATCGATAAAGTAGATAACATCAATGGTGGACCAAGAATCGCCCCTACCCCAATTTCTTCGCCGGCACTAGTCTGCCCACCATTAAAAGGGCCTGCAAACAAGGCAATTAACGGTACAATTGTTTCAGGCAGTGCGGTACCTACCGCAACAAAAATTGAACCAGTCACTCCTTCAGAAATGCCTAGTTTCTCGCCAAAATGTTCAAGCGCATTAGTAAATACCATTGCTGCTACAAGAATAAATACCATACCGATCAGTAATAATGATATATTAGCCATGCAGTTTCTCCGAAAGGATTGGATAAAGGTTATCAATTTCAGGATATAGCCCAAACATCCGGTGAAAACCGTATTTTGCCTGCTGGATAAGCATACCTAAGCCATTAAGTGCTATTAACGTAGGATCAATAGCTAACATTTGCTGCATAAACAGAGTTTTTGCTGCTGTATAGCCCATATCATAAGCACAGGCATTGCTATTTAACTGTTTAATCTGAGAAAATAAAGAATTGTCTGGAACGTTTGGCGTTGTATTAATAACTATATCATATTCGGTTTCAGCTGCAAATTCGCCGATAAGTCTGGACTTTTGCATAAATTCGTCTAATTTGGAAGAGTCACGCATTAATAAATCGATACGCTCAGGCTTACATTCTTCCAGGCTCGGTAAAACTGAAAATATTACGCTACCGCTGCCGATTATTAAAATCTTCTTATTAGCCAGTTCAATCCCATTTCGGGCAAAATCAGCTACTAGGCCAAGCCCATCCGTATTATCGGCAATTAGTAGCTCATCTTTTCTAATCAGCACATTCGCCGTTGCTGGCAATAAAGTATGCGGCAAATGCTTTGACGCCATAGCAAAAGCCCGTGCTTTAAAGGGTGCAGTAATATTTAGGGCATAGCCGCCATTATTAAAAAATTCGTTAACAACACGTTCAAAATCATCAATCGGCGCACAAATTCTAGTATAATTTAATTCAATCCCGGTTTGACGAGAAAACTCACTAAAGATATTTGGTGATAAACTATGGGCAATTGGATTCCCTACTACTGCCAACTGATACATGTTTCCCCTCCCGGGACATTTATATTTAATCCCGTTATTTTACATTATATCTCTTATCTTTAACGATTATTAACTGAAGAGAAATATTATTAGCAAATGATAAAATCATGGAGTAGTAAGCTTTAAGCCGGTAGTGTCGCATTTTAATGCCAAGTTAAGCCAAATTAGCAATCTAAGAGCTCTACTAGACACTTCAATAAAATTATCCAATTATCTGGCACTAAACGTATGATCTGTTGTAATTTCCATGAAATAATAGCAAAGGCTCATTTATTAATCGTAAACTAGTCTAGTTTAAATATCATAGCCTTATAGAAACTCTCTGTATTGTTATAGTTTTTTTACCTTATCTATGATCTCCATCTTTTTAATATGTCTTTTACAATCCATCGTCACTACAACTAGCACCTACTATTAATATTAGTCATGTAACACATTCCAAACCTAGCTTACTATACTTTTATTTTGTAATTAATCGAAAAAAAGAAAATTTCTTATTCGGACGTTAAATATCAGGTTAAATCCATAATATTAGTTAAAATTAACCCGAATGTAACTAATAAGAGTGGAATATGTAATTCTACTTATCTGAGAATAGAGCGTATATCTATTTTTACTCAAGTAATTAAATTAATATTACCAATTAGCTATCCGTTATTTAATTTACAAATTTGGCACAAAAACTTAGGGAACTAAGAGTTAAGAATGAAAGTAGTGAAAATGTATAATTTAAGTTTTACTAGATGCAGAATTATTCATGAAAAGTTTCAAGAAGGATTAACAAGAGAGACGAAAAGGAATGCAATCAGTCTTCTAAAATTAGCGCGCAGTGCATACGAGCAAAGTAAGCAAAACGCATGGGCAAGGCAATGCTTTATTAGTAGTGTTGAGCAGATTATAAGCGATAAATCATCCAAAACACTCGAAGCCTGCTTTCAACCACGTGAACCTTTTAGTTATTTTATGGCAAAAATTTTTAAGGCAAATCCAACAACCTGGGGTAATGGCAACCAATACGTTGTTGATCGTTATCTCAAAATTATTGATTTTATCAATAGAGAAAATAATAAATATGATCAAAATTGCAATTTTAATGAGTTGTATCAACAATTAACCAAAATTTTGCCATATAATAAGAGTAGTACGTCTTTTGAAGCGCAAAGGGGAAATGAGCTTCTGCAATTGGTTAAACGTTTTGTTAATCTTATTGATCAATTTAAACAAAATGGTGAGATAGGAAGATTGAGAGAGGCACAATTTCTTCTAACTAAGATTTGCTTAACGAAAAAAATAGATTTAGACACAATCCAAGAAATTGTCTACCTTTTAACATTAATAGCATTAAACACTAAATCTTCAGAGGGTATTAAAGTAGCTTTGGAAATTATTGATCTTTATTATTTTGAGTTTGCAGCTTCGAATTTTGAAACAATCTATGATGGATTTATCGCAAAAGATATGCAATATATGCATTTTTATAATGAAGACATCTATGAAAACTATCTAGAAATACAAAAAAAGCTACTACAAAATCCAGAATGCACAAAAAAAGAATCTTTGTTCTTAGTAGATTGCAGAAAAATTGATAAAAGTATTGAAACTTTACTAATTATCCATTTAAAGTTGCTGCGTAGTGAACCAAGGCCAACTGAAGCAGCTACACAAAAAATGCTAAAAGAAACTGAAAACATAATCAATCTTTTTATCAAAAATACAGATTTAAGACCCAAAGATTCTGACTTGGTTGAACTTGCTTTTCAAATTTATATTACACCCGCAGCTTCAAATACAAGACTACTAAATCTAAAGGCTGCTTTAGAATTACTTCTACGCTATGGGTTTCCACCTATCAGAGATTATCACCCTTTATACTACGATAGCTACTTCGACGAGGCGACCAAGATTAAACATTTTCAAAAGCTATTTACTGCATTAAATCAGTTAAATGACCCGATCGAGCTCATGGAAGGCTCCAACTTATTAATAACCCTTTTAGATAAATTAAAAACTGAAAAGATAGTTAGTCAAGATTCAATAAGTATGGGATTAATGAGATCTTTTATCTACAAAGCGATTTCCTCGCAATCATATGCTGAACTCGCTATAAGATTGCTTAGCTCAACTAGTATTGAGGAATTTGATGTTAGCAGAATAATGCCACTTCTTGAAGCTAATAATTTGCATATTTGCAATCTAGCTGCTACAGAAACCGAATTGTATGCAGCCATGCCTTACAGTAAGCCAATTCTAAAAGATAGCCATCAGAATATTTATAAATTTAACGAGGAATTAATCTGCTATTTGGTAAAGAACAAGGAATTCTTGCTAAATAGCCACACAAATTTATTGCAAGGAGCAATTAAGAAACTTTTACTGCCCCAGCAATTTATTGAGTGCATTATAACTTTGATACGGAATTTCCATGAAACAGTTATAAGTTTTGAGGCAACAAAGTCGCTTTTTGAAGCTATTTTAACCACCATTAAAAGCTATGTAAATGGAGATAGCAATATAAAACAAATTACGTTCATAATATACGCTGGAAAAATCTCTCAATTATTTTCAGCAGAACCTTTTTTACCCTCTATTCAACATAATAAGTTAACTAATTTAGTTGTATCAACGGCTATTAATTTGAATGAAAATTGTGAACGCTACTACATCGAATTTACATATATATTACTTTATCCGAAATCTAAAAGCAATATGGGTAATATTTACCTTAATGGTGAAATGAAACAGAAATTACTGCTATCTTTATTTGCAAGATGGAATAAAGATAATCTCGAGAACAATTGGTATTTTATTTTTAAGGAATTAACAAAGAACAAGGAGTGGTTAATTAAAACAAATAAGCAGCTTTTCATACAAACAATTGAGTCATTGCTAACCAACTATCTCATTAGCAATAATTTATCATACTACAAAGATAAGTTATCCGAGTTTTTATTATCTCTAAATAATTTTGAAGATAACACCCATAACTTAGGTAGCGAAACGATAGAATATTTTCAACGAGCTCTTGAAAATTGTAAAAAATATCAATCTATCTACGCTTACGAAAATGATTTAACTGAATTTCATTAAAATACGCTAGCACACTTATAAGCCTAAACTTTCCCTGTGCATGATTATAAAAGTAGATATTTGGAACAATAAACTCTAACTTATGTAGGGCCATGTTTTAGTTTACTGACAAGCAAATAATTTAACAATATTGAGATAATTTGGAGATAATACAGCTATAATGATGGGTAAACCTAAGACGCTTAATTTTTTTATATTATAAAAAATAACCTTAACCACTAGATCAAAAAAAACTTATGACTAAATTATTTTTAATCCCAACTAGCCTAAACCCGGAAATCAATGCCCCAGCACTGTTACCCGAACAGCTAGGTCAAATTAAGCACCTCCAGCACTTTATTGTTGAAACGGCAAAAATAGGTCGTGCACATTTAAAACAGCTTGGCTTAGATACACCTTTGCAGCAGCTGCAGGTGCAAGAATTAAATAAACATAAGCAAGACCTTACCGCTTTAATAGCACCATTAACCCAAGGCTTGGATATGGGAATCATCTCTGATTGTGGCTGCCCTGCCGTCGCTGACCCTGGGAGCAGAATCGTTGCCGTCGCTCATGAATTAGGTATAACCGTAGTACCGCTAGTTGGCCCCAGCTCAATAATACTTAGCTTAATGGCAAGTGGCCTAAATGGCCAAAATTTCTGTTTTCATGGTTATCTGCCTAGTGAACCGGAGTCAAGAAAAGCGAAACTAAAAAAACTCCAGGAGCAAACCCTTAAAGAAGGCACCACACATATCTTTATTGAAGCACCGTTTAGAAACCAGAAACTATTGGAGGCTTTAGTTGCCAACCTCCATTCAGAATTAAGAATAAGCATTGGAATCGACTTGATGACAAATAACCAACAAGTAATCACCAAGTCAGTAAATAAATGGAAGCAGCAACAGCTACAGCTAAATAAGCAGGAAGTTATTTTTTTAATTGGGCGCTAAGATCCAGCCCTTGAATTTTAGCGGTAAAGACAAATTCATTTTTAGAATTTCCCTCCTCAAATACTTTACCCCAAAAAGATGGCAAAATATTATAATTAAACCTTGTTATAATCGTTTATTAAATATTCGAAATTAAAAATGAGCAAAGTGATGTTGTTTATCAGTAATATTTAACCTGTGAATTTTGTTTTTCACAGAATAGCACGAATTTAGCTTAAGTTATTTTGCTTGTTAGGGAAATCAAGAAAATGATCAGGAATAAAATTGCCCATTTGGCCATATTTTCAATTGGGATAGTATCGCAAGTAAATGCCGCATCAAGTGTAATAGTCAGTAATGTAGGCTGTGCTAAGGATGCCATTTATACGACTGTTGCGAGTTCTAATCCTATTGTGATTAATGGTGATGGTTTTAGTGCTCCGAGTTTAATTGCCGAAAGCGGCACTATAAAATCAGGCAGCACCAAACAAATTAATTTGACTCGCCCTAATTCAAAAGTAAAAACTCAAATTATCTTCATTGACCATTATGAGAAAAATAAAAAAGTAACAACTCAGTTATGGCTAACTCATAATAAATTATGCCAAGTAATCGACCAACAATCTTTCTGCTATATTTTTGACTATAAGTTATTTGATAAAGCTGTTCCAGCAAGTATTCAACTTTGTGCAATTAATAAACCCTTAAAGTCAGGTGCAAGCTCATCGGCAAAAACTGTTAGTGGTAGCGCGCTAGAATCTTATAGGTAATTTTTTAGGCTTCTGCTAATTCAAAGCGGTTACGGCCATTTGCCTTAGCTTTATATAAAGCGCTATCCGCCAGTTCTAGTAAACCTTTATAGTCAAGCTGATTATAATTTGTATTTTTATCATATGCAGCAATTCCTATACTGACTGTTATGTGCGAAGCGACGCTGGAATATTCATGAGGAATCTGTAATTTGTTAACTGTGTCACAGAGTTTTTTTGCAAGATCTGTTGCTTCACTTTTACCTGCATGCGGTAAAATTATTGCAAACTCCTCACCACCATAACGGGCAACTAAATCATGCCTTCTAGGATCAATTGCCGTTTTAAGCGCTGATGCTATCTGGAAAAGGCATTGGTCTCCTTTACCATGCCCGTAATTGTCATTATAGTCCTTAAAATGATCAACATCGACCATTAAAGCAGAAATTGATTTCTTGTCATTTAACACATCGCTAAAAATTTTTGGCAATGAATTATCCAGATGCCGGCGGTTATGGATTTGGGTTAACCCGTCTAGCATGGCATATTCCGCCAATATATCTGTTCTTAACTTAAGATTTACTTGGTTTCTGACGCGCGCCTTAACTATGGTTGGATGAAATGGTTTTACAATATAATCTACGGCTCCTAAATTAAATCCATGTTCTTCATCATGGACATCGTTTTTAGCTGTGACAAAAATAATTGGTATATTGCAGGTTTGCTCAATGTTTTTAAGCTTTCTGCAAACTTGGTATCCATCCATGCCAGGCATTAATATATCAAGCAGGATTAAGTCAATTTTATCTTCGCCAGTTGCAATTTCGATGGCTTTTAAGCCATCGGTTGCCGCTTTTATTCGATACTCATCTTTTAAAATACTTGAAAGTACCTGGATATTGGCCGGCATATCATCTACTATTAGTAAAATTGGTTTATAATCAAGCATTCGTATCATTTCCTAATCCTTGTTTTAGTTCTTCGAGAACAATTTTTGCATCATCATATCTAAAATTATAGATATCCTCAACCAGTTGATTATATTTAGCCAGGCTAAAAGCTGCCCCATAGAATTTTCTTAATTCATCAATAAGCTCAATTTCAACAACTTCATTTTCATTAACTAAGGTTAATAGTTGAGCCAGAATCCCTTGTGCCTGATCAAAATCACAGCTATCAGCATTTAAAGAAGTCATGTGCTCACTCTCAAATAAACTAATTTGATTTTGCAGCTGGTTAATTACCTCTTCAAATAATTGTAACTGGGGAATTGTCGGGGCTAAATTTTGTCTTAACTTATTATCGAAATCACTTGCCAATTTATACAAGAGCTTGGCACCTAAATTTCCCGAGACACCTTTGATAGCGTGAATTATGTGTTCAGCCTCTATAATTTTCTTCTGTTTTACAAGCTTAACGAATTTGGGACCATCCTCAAGTAGTTGCAGCGAAAATTGATGAAGTAGCCTTACCAATAACAATTTATTGCCATTTGCCATCGCCAAGCCATGCACCAAATCCAGATTTGGCAAATCATCATTGATTGACTCAGTTGAAATTTTCGGTTCATTATCTGCTAATGAAGTCTCATAAACTTGTTCGCCGGTTACCCACTTAGCAATTTTGGCATACATTTTATTGATTTCAATTGGTTTAGCAATATGATCACACATACCGCTTGTCAAAATCTTTTCCTTATCTTCGGCCATAACTGTTGCAGTTAACGCTATGATTGGAATATCAGGATAATATTTATTGATAATCCGTGCAGCATCATAACCACTCATAACCGGCATCTGCAAATCCATTAAAATCAATGCAAACCGCTCCGGGTTTGCTTCAACAATTTCAATTGCTTCCTGGCCATTATTGGCAATCGCCACATTTGCACCGGTCTGCTTTAGCATGGCTAGGGCTACTTCCTGATTAATCTCATTATCTTCTACCAATAGAATATTGGTACCGTTAAATATCGGCCGATTAGCAGTAATGGGTTCAAAAGATTTAATTTGTGGCATGCCTTCTTTGGCAATAGCCATAGCCCCATAAAGTAAAGAAGCTGTAATTGGTTTTGGTAATAGAGTTATTTGGTCTTCTGGTGTTAACTTAATTTCATCATTTGAGTATGCGCTGACTATTAATATTGTTGGCGGTTTATCTTTAAGTACGCCACTTAAAACCATTTCCCTGATTTTCCGTGCAGCCTCAAGGCCGTTCATCCCTGGCATTTTCCAATCCATTAGGATAAAATCAAAACCCTTCCCATGGTTGACAGCTTCGACTAAGATAGCTAGAGCTTGTTCGGCATTAGCTGCCTCTACTACCTCATGTTCAGAGCTTTCAAGAATCTCGCGGATGATTGCCCGCGCGATCTCTTGATCATCGACAATCAGTATCCTGCGCCCAATACCAAAATCATAAGGTTTTTTCACTGCATTTGGCGATATCTCAAATTTGATCTCAAAACTAAATGTTGAACCTACATTTATTTTGCTTCTTAATTCTAACCGGCTTTGCATTGCTTCAAGTATGCGACTACTGATAACCAAACCAAGACCGCTTCCACCATAGCGCCTGGTTATAGAAGAATCTGACTGGCTAAACGGCTTAAACAGCTTCTCAATTTGCTCTTGGCTAATCCCTATCCCTGTATCTTTAAGTTCAAATCTTAGTAGAGCATAATTTTCAATTTCTGAAATTTTGCAGATTTTTAGCTCAATATAGCCTAAAGGCGTAAACTTAATAGCATTACTAAGCAGGTTGGTCAAGACCTGAACCAGCCTTAGTCCATCGCCAATTAATGCTTGTGGCACGTCACTGGCTACTCGGATATATAATTCTAGATTTTCCGGTGCACGATTGGTTGCACCAAATATTGTTATTACCTGGTTTAAAACATCATCCAGATAAAATATGGTAGATTCAAGCTCCATTTTGCCTGATTCAATTTTGGAATAATCAAGGATATCATTGATAATGCCAAGTAATAACCGCGAAGAATTATGGATCTTTTGAACATAGTTTCTTTGTTCGCCTTGCAAATTTGTATCTAATAATAATTGGCTTAGCCCAATTACTGCATTCATCGGCGTTCTTATTTCATGACTCATATTTGCAACAAATTGGCTTTTGGCAATACTTGCTGCTTCTGCCGCCATTTTGGCATTGATCAATTCTTGTTCATAGCGCTTTTGATCTGAGATATCCTGGAACACACCATACATACGAACACATCGATTATTAATGAATTCTGGGATACCGATAACTCTTACCCATTTTTCATTGCCTTTTTTGGTTACTATCTCAAATACTGCATCATACTTCTTCCCTTGGTTTATTGCCTCATCAAATAATTTGGTTATCGTGTTTAAGTTGGATCCTTTTTTATAAAAACTTAGACCATAATCAAGGTCAGGGATTAGATCTTGAGGGACCTCTAAAATTTCCCTGGTCACTTTACTCCAATATATTTGCATGGTCGGCACATATATTTCCCAAACTCCAATTTTGGCAGCCTGGCTGGTTTGTTCCAATAGGATTTCATTACGTCTTAATTTATCATTAACTACCGAGAATTCAGTTATATCTTTGGCAATCCCCATATGGCCAGTTATCCGGCCTCTTTCATCGCGCAAAGTAGTTACGGTTAATTCTACCTTTATCCTCCGATCATTTTTACAAATATAGGTCCATTCATTAACATCGGCAACACCTAATTTGGATTTATGAATAAATACTTCAAGTCCGGGTTCAATCGTTTCATTAAATTCATCTGACAGATGTTTGGCATGAAGTGCAACTTCATCAGGGTCATGAAATAACAATGGTGAATGAATACCAACCATTTCTGTGGCAAGATAGCCCAGCATTTGTTCTGCGCCACGGTTAAATACTTTAATTAATCCATTAGTATCTATCGAAATAATGGCATAAGTAGTTCCATTTAACATGCCATTTTGGAAGTTTATTAATTCTGTACGTTGCTGTTCAAGTCTAATCTGATCTGTAATATCCCTAACAATACAATAAATTAATTGGCGCTCAATAACTGGATTAGTAACCCATTCAAGATATCGATATTCGCCACTTTTAGTAAGGTAGCGATTTAGAAAGCGGATGCTTTTCTCGCCAATAAAGATCTTTTTGGTCTCTTCAATGGTCTTCTCTACATCATCTGGATGGACGAATGTGATAAATGGCCGTGAGTATAGTTCTTCTTCACTATAACCAAGTAAATTAGTAAATGCCGGATTTACCCTCTTAAAAAATCCATCGAAACCGGCTATGGCAATCATATCTACTGCCATATCGAATAATTCGCGATAGGCTTGGTTATCTTGCAATAATCGTTTTTTCTGGCTAATATCGCGCCCGATACAAAAAACGACCTCTTTTCCAGGAATTGGATTTACAACCCATTCGATAAAGCGATAGTCGCCTGATTTTGTTTGGTAGCGATTAACGAAATTAAAAGTTTTAATATTTTGCTTTAGCTTGTTAAACTCGGCTAAAGTAATCGCTTGGTCTTCAGGATGGACAAAATCAATAAAGGGACTAGAAAGTATTTCTTCATTTTCCCAACCAAGAATAGAACTAAATGCAGGATTAATATGTCTAAAATAGCCATCAAAGCTAGCTATGCCAATCATATCTAACGATAAGTCAAATAGTTGGGAATACATTGAATTTTTAGAAATCATTTTCATTAATATCATCACTAAATATGCTAGGCAAGCCAAAATTTCCAGAAGTATTTATGGCGCGCTAACTCCTTAGTTCGCTACTTCTGATTATGAATTAAAGCTATTGCTTCATCCTTAGTCAATGCTTGATGGTAATAGTACCCTTGGACCAAATTGCAGCCCATTGCTAAAAGGGCATCCAATTGTGCTTGGGTTTCAACACCTTCAGCTACCAGAGTAATATTTAATTCTCTAGCAACGTCAATAACTGCCTTAATAAGGTATTTGGCAATTACCGATTTATTGCCGACTAAATTGCTAACAATAGATTTATCAATCTTAACTTTATCAAATTTAAAATTGATTAACCTACTTAATGATGAATACTTCACGCCAAAGTCATCCAGGCTTACCAATATGCCGGACTGATGGATTTGGTCAATTAGATCAGTAAATTGTTCATCGCTCCCGGTAAAACATGCTTCTGTAATTTCAAATTCAATCTTAATCTTGTTCCGGTCAAAATTGGCCAAGTTAACTATTTTGATTAGCTCCTCAATATCTTTTTTCAAATCCAGTGTAGCTAATGACAAATTTACTGAGAAAGTTAATGGAAATATTAATTGCCCCGCAAACTCATTGATCTCACTTAAAAGCCTGGCTAATACATATCTATTTAGCTCAGCAATTTTGCCAACCTTCTCTACCGTATTGACAAATTCATCGGGAGTAAAGGGCGTTAACCCTGGTTCATTACAACGAAGTAAAACTTCGAAAGCAGTAACCTGGTTAGTCCTTACATTTATCTGCGGCTGATAAACACAATATAAGCTGCCATCTTGTAAAGCTCGGTGAACCAGCTTTTCCATCTGACAACAATAGGTATACTCTTTAAGTGTTAACTCATTGAAATAAGCTATCTTTTGGTTACATTGGCTTAACACAAACTCAAGATACTTAAGTTGTTCTGCAAGCAAAAATGGCTTCTTAAGCGGAATAACCGCGATATTTACTTTAATAGCTAGTTTTAATTCACCACAATCATATGGATATTCAATTATTTCCGCTAATTTCTCCGCTTCATTGATTGCACGCTCTTCATTAGTTTCTATATTTTTCAGAACCAGAAATTGATCGGCACCTAGATGAACCCGCATCTCCTTAGCTTCTAGAGTTTGCATCAACCGCTCATTTAATTGATAAAGCAGCTGATCTCCCACTTTATAATCATAGCAGCTATTTATTAGTCTAAACTTACTGATATCAATTAACATTAAAATATAAGCGGTTTCATGATTAGAAATGATATTTTCAAGAATACTATTTTCTACATTTTGCCGGTGATTAGACCACGAATCGATAAAAGTAGGATTGCCATTATCAGGCTTTTTATTCGTCATTGCTACTACTTTTAAAAATTAAGCTGCATAACATCAATATTCACTTATAAAAAACATTATAAATTCCGTACGTTAGCAATGTATAGGTTAAAAAGACAGAATTACTGATGGTTATTCATACCTTTTGTTTAAGCTTTTGTGTCTGCTAATTGTAGATAATACTCTGCTTTTTGAGAATCTTCCAGCTAATTGTTTCCCCTAAAGCTTATGTTAAAACTACTAACACTTGCTTGGGGATAAGCATTTACACCTATAGAGGTTTTCCATGATCAGACTTTAATACTGGCCACTGATATATTTAAAGTTAAGCACAATTGAGGGTTTAGACAGTTTAAAGGAATTCGAATTAATTTAACGTCAGGATACTATATTTGGAAAAATCTAACATGGCTGGGTAACTTCAGATAATAATTATTGCTTGAGCTTATGAGGCATGCGGTTATGACTGATTTAAGGAGAATGGCTTATAGTCACTGACATTTTGATTGCTATTTAAACCCCTAACGATCGTTTCAGCATCTAGATTTAGAGTCTGAGCTCGAAACGTATCGTCACATAAATCTATCGAGAAAGAATATCCCGTATATAAAATTGTCTCACTAAGTCTTTCAATAATTTCTAAATTACTTATGCTAATTTCAATTTCTTTTAAACTCGCTAAACTGTTAAAGGCATTCTTTCCCAATGTTATGGGAAAATACTGATACTGCTTTATATAGAGTTTTTCTAAATTTAAAAGTCCATTAAACCACGACCCTTCAATATACCTAAACTCGTTCCAAGATAAATCAAGATATTGCAAATTATTTAAATCATCAAATACACCACTAACAATCATTTCCATATAATTTCTTGATAAATCAAGATGTTTCAAATTCCTCAAACTATCAAAATTGCCTGGTTTTATTCTGAGATTCTGATTGTGCGACAAATATAGGTAACTTAAAGTATCAAGTTCACTAAATACTCCTTGTGGTAATTCTGTTAAATATGGGGTATTTTTTATCTGAAGAGAAATTAATTTTCCAAGCCCGCTAAATGCGTCCTTAGTTATAAATTCTATTGTAGTATTGTTTATACTAAGCTCTATTAAATTTGCTAAAGGATTAAATATTTTCTTGTGTATAGCAAACAAATTATTATAATCCAATACAAGAGTGTTTAAATTTAGTAACCAGTTAAACCCATGTTTATGGATAATAACAATCCGATTACGGCTTAAATCAAGTTCTCTTAACTGAGTTAACCCCATAAATACATTACTTTTAATGACTCTAATTTGATTATTTCTTAAATTAAGGACTTTTAATTTGTCTAATATACTAAAGCCTCCCATTTTCAATTCGCTAATCTGATTATTGGCTAGGTTAAGCTTTTCAACACAGGTTAAAAAAGATAAAATTTGTGTGCTTGGTAGTTCACTCAACTCACAATCTGAAAGGTCTAGAACAGGTAATTGTTCCTTCGCTACTTCCCTAATAATCTGTTTGACTTTTTCTGAGTAATCAGCCGCTTTTAATGCTTCATCCAAGCTTCTATACTCTTGCTCATTAATAGTATTATTTAACTCTTTTAAATATTCAAAAAAGTTTGTTTCGCTAGCTAGCTCTTGCAAATATCTTTCAATAGCTATATTGTCCCAAATCTGTCTTCTTTTATTCTCTACAATGGTATTAATAAGCTTAGTTCTAGTATTAAAATTGGGCCCCTCAATTATAATTTGCAGATTATCTAGCAGATCAAATGGAAATCCTTTAAATATATTATTTTTAAGTATTACTAAGTTATCTAATCCTTTAAATGCTTTAAAGTGCATAAATTCAACATCGTTACTGGCTAAGTCAAGTACCACTAATTTGCTTAAGCCAAAAAAGGCGTTTTGTTCTAACCTCTTAATTTTATTCGCACTTAGATTAAGTATTTGTAAATTGCTCAAACCCATAAAAGCATTTTCTTCAATTTGTTCGATTTCGTTACCTGAAAAATTAAGTATTTGTAAATTTTTTAAATATTGAAATATACTACTTGGTATTTCTTTAATATTAGAGCTACAGAATATAAGCTCTCTTAGTACTGGTAAAAAATCAAAGAACTTTGGACTTGGAACGTTATTTAATAATAGAAGCGTTGCTTTTTCTGGCCAATGGCGATCTTCTTCTTGGATATACCTAAGATTTATAGAACTAAATCCTAGCCTTTCTCTATAGTTACTAAAGACTGTTGGGGCTACTCTTGTATTAAAATGACTAAAGACCTGATAGGAAGTATTTTCAGTGTGTTTGCTTAAATAGTGCAGTCTAGACTCAATCTGTTTTGGAAGGATATAAGGGGATGGATGGTTGATGGGGGTGTGGTGGTGATGAACTATATTATCTTCTTTCAAAATTTCATTTAAGGTTGTAGGGTCAGCGCTTGTATTGATGTGTCTAAATACTATAAGGTTATTATCAATTTCCCGAGCGGAATTACTATTAGCTTTACCAGCAAGTGCTCCAAGTTGAATTTCTAGATCATCTTGATTTTTTCGTACTTGGACATCGCGAATATAATTCTCTCGATACCATTTATTACTTTCATTAGTTGCAATATCAATATTCTTCCGTTCCTGAGAGTTTAATGCTGAAAGGTCAATTTCAGGAAGAGACCTTAAAACTTGTATGTAAATAGCAGCAGACCTATTTAAATTTTGTTGCCCTAGAAAACCGGTATTCCGGTTTCTAAATAAGTTCAATAAGCCATCAATATGGTCTATCTGTTCAGAAGGATTGGTATCATTGTAGAATTTTATCAATTTATCCCGTGCAATAGCCTCATTTCCCGCTGCATCAATAATACAGCTTATTGCTTTTAATTCTTGTACACAAAAAAGTTTTATTTGCTCATAAGTTTTATTGCTAAAGTTGTGTTTAATAAATTTTATCAATAACTCTCGTTTACCTGCTTTGGTATCATAACTTTGTTGTGTAAAAAGTGTTTGCCTAGTTTCTTCTGGCTTAGCATTTTTGGGGCGGGAAGTATGGGTGGCTTGTCTATGGTAGGGAAAAGAAATGAGCGGCATAATAATTAACTTCCTAGGACAGTAAAGCAAAGATAACAAAATCATAGAATTATCTTATAACAGCCTAGAGTTGTGTGAACACCTTTTATCATTTATAATATAATGAAAATTAAATTATCGATAAATATTAATAAATTATAATTTAATTATTAACGTTACGCACTAAAGCGGATAAGTTGTGTAAAATAGGTCTCTTGAATAAACATTAAGACGAATAACTAATGAATATCTTTGACCTTTACACAGATTACTTCAAATAATTGCTTAAGGAATTGGAGTTAATTAAACGGCAGCATGCTATAGTTGAAAAATCTAACATGGCTGCCTAATATCAGTTACTCATTAAAGAACTTTGCATAAACCAACTCATTTACCAACTTGCTGGCTTCAACGGCAATATCACTTGCAAGTATTCCGATATAGCCTTGCCGTTCAACAACCAGTCTTGAAGCAGCTAAACCATGCAGATGGACCGCGAGCCTGGTAGCATCGAGCATTTCCATTCCTTGCGCCAAAAAAGCCACTATAATACCAGTCAAGGTATCGCCCTGCCCTGCATTGGCCAAGGCTGGGTTGCCGGTAGTATTAATGAAAATTTGGCTTGAAGACTGTATTAAGGTGCCGGCGCCTTTAAGAACCGTAATGCTATTTAGCTTATCTGCCAAGTCGGCAATAGACATAAAACGGTTATCCTGGATCTCATTGACCGTAACTCCTAGTATTCGTGCGGCTTCCCCAGGATGGGGGGTAATAATTTTATACCTTACTTCACGAAATTTAAGTTTTAACTGGTGACTACTGGCAATAAGATTTAATGCATCTGCATCAACAAGTAATTTACTATCTTCAATATTATCAAGTAGCTTATCCAAAATTTTTACTGCTTTTTCATCCTGTCCTAAGCCAGGTCCAATGGCAATCGCATCATACGCCTGTAAATTACGAATAATATCTTTTGGCGCTTGACACATTAGTTCTGGCATAGCGAAGTTTAACGAAAACTCAGGATCTAAAGAGGCTAATACTACTTTACCGGCCCCAGCAAGTAATGCTGCCCTGCCGGCAAGATATAGTGCTCCGTGCATGCCTTTATTGCCGCCTATAATAGCAACCGTGCCATAGCTTCCTTTGCTGGTATTAAACTTCAAGCGTATCAAAGAATGATAGTCTATGCCATAAAGAGAATTAAATGCAATTTGATGCATAGCTTCTGGGAGATTAAATTGGCTTAAATCAACTAAATCAACAATTTCAACTTCGCCGCTATAATCTAG
The DNA here is from genome assembly GCA_964386295.1 of uncultured Neisseria sp. Classification (GTDB taxonomy): domain Bacteria; phylum Pseudomonadota; class Gammaproteobacteria; order Burkholderiales; family UBA11063; genus Aquella. The sequence goes on along the minus strand of CAYLRR010000018.1, from coordinate 14,757 downwards.
GCCATCACCGGTATGTAGCCCTGGCTTATCACTGAGATAAGTTAAAGTAGTATCGGCTATGACTGCTTCACCAAGAACCCGGCCACTAAATGGATTTAGGCCACTTGGGGCGTCAAGGCTCAAAACAAAAGCTTCAGAACGGTTAACTTTTTGAATAAGTTTGGCAGTTTCTACATCCAACTCATGAGTTAGACCAATTCCATAAATAGCATCAATTATTAAAGCATATTTATTTAAATCTGTCGGTAAGCGAGTTAGCGGCTTTTTCAATTCACTAAATTTATCGTACCATAATTGATTGATCGCGGTATTATCTTTAAATAAGCGGACAACATCAACCTTATAGCCTAGACTGATTAAGTTGATCGCTGCAGCGATACCATCGGAACCATTGTTACCACGTCCAGCAATTACTAAAATTCGCTTTTTTAAGTCATAATGTTCTTTTATCCACTGGGCAGTTGCCATTCCGGCGCGCTCAATAAGATTGATTTCGCGCATACTTGCTTCATTTTCAATAAACCGGAGCTGGCTTAAATTTAAGAAAATATTATTCATAGTTATGTCTCGGACAAGATAAAAAAAGGGGCACCTATTTGCCCCACGATTATTTAAGTAATTCTTGCAATTCACCAGACTCGTACATTTCAGCCATGATATCTGACCCGCCAACAAATTCACCATTAATATATAATTGAGGGATAGTCGGCCAATTTGAATAATCTTTAATCCCTTGGCGAACAGCTTCATCCTCCAGTACATTTACTGTTACAAAATCCTTTACTCCGCAAAGCGAAAGAATTTTCACAGCGCGCCCCGAAAAACCACACATAGGAAATTTAGCATTTCCTTTCATGAATAAAACCACTTTATTTTCTGTCACTAATTTTTTAATTGTTTCAACTGCATTTTGCATAATAATCTTTAAACCTTCTAATAACCATATACTTTAATAAGGTATTATAGCAAATTTTACCAACGATTAACTAAAGAATTTGGCACTCGTAGCTGGTCTAGAATTCGCCCAACTACAAAATCAACCATATCATCAATAGTTTTGGGATGAGTATAAAATGCCGGGACAGGAGGGATTATCGCCACCCCTAGCTTGGCTAGTTTCAACATGTTTTCCAGATGAATTGCGGAAAAAGGTGTTTCACGTGGCACAAGTATTAAATCGCGACGCTCTTTTAAAATTACATCTGCACTTCTAGCTATCAAATCATCGCCAATACCGTTGGCAATTTTGCCAAGCGTTGCCATCGTACATGGACAAATTACCATAACATCGTCAACACTAGAACCGGAAGCTATTGGAGCAAACCAATCTTCAATCCCATAAACATTTAAGTTATCCTGAGCAGGCAAGGCAAAACTCTCAACTAATTTTGCCTTTAATTGCGCGGGATTTGAAGCTAGGGCTACTCCAAGCTCCTGGTGAATAGTAATAATACCAGCTTTACTAATTACCAGGTTTACTATATAGCCACAGCCTAACAGTTCGGATAAAAGTTTTAGCGCATACGGCATCCCGCTAGCACCAGTAATCGCTAGCGTTATTTTCTTGTTATTCATTATCCGGTATTTCTTATTATTTGATTGTAAATTCGGCCAGCTTTTTAGCTACCTTCTGCTTATTCAGGCGGACATATGCTGGTAGCCCATTTATAAATGGCGGATAATCCTCACCATTGATTAACGGCTGAATATAATCGCGGCATTGTTGCGTAATATGAAAGCCGTCCGGGCTAATAAATTCACGCGGCATAAACTTTTCTTTATTGGCAACGTGTTCTAAGTCTATTGCATCTATTTCCCAAAGATACGGATCTTGGGATACCCGCTTGATATATGGCATAATTGCATTTCGCCCCTGAAGTGCAAGTTCGACACCACGATAGCCGGCAACATAGGCCTGCTCAACATCTACTTTAGCTGCGATATGGCGCGCTGAACGCTGTAAATAATCTGCTACAGCCCAATGATATTTGTACCCCAGATATTTTTTAACTATTCCGGCAAGAACTGGTGCAACTCCGCCTAACTGGTGGTGACCAAAATCATCAATTGTATGCTCAGAAGCACTCAATTCTTTGCCATATTTATCTTTAATGCCTTCTGAAGCGGCGATTACACAGTAACCATAAGTTTCAACCGACTCTTTAACTTTAGCCAGAAACTTCTCTTGATCAAATTCAACTTCTGGAAATAATATAATATGCGGAGGCTGCCCGGCTTCTTCACTAGCCAAACCGCATGCTGCAGCAATCCAGCCGGCATTGCGGCCCATTACTTCAAGTATAAATACCTTAGTAGAAGATTTATACATCGACTCCAAGTCATATCCAGCTTCACGAATTGAGGTCGCGACATACTTGGCTACCGAGCCAAAACCCGGACAATTATCCGTTACCACCAAGTCATTATCAATTGTTTTGGGAATATGGATAGCTTTTATCGGATAACCTAGTTCTTTGGCAATTTGCGCTACCTTCAAGCAGGTATCAGCTGAATCATTCCCGCCATTATAGAAAAAGTAGCCAATATCATACGCAGAAAAAACTTCAATTAACCGCTCATATTCGCGGCGGTTTACTTCTAGTGATTTTAATTTATAGCGACAGGAGCCAAATGCGCCACTTGGAGTATACCGTAGCCCTTCAATTAGTTCCTGCGGTTCAAAGCTAGTATCAATAAGGTCTTCGGTTAAGACTCCCAAGATTCCATTTTCGCCAGCGTAAAGAGTACCGATTTGATTTTGGTAATCACGGCAAGCATTAATTACACCTGCAGCTGAAGCATTAATTACCGCAGTTACTCCACCAGATTGAGCGTAAATAGCATTTTTTTTCATGCGCATTATCCTGAAAAAACATTGTTACGCTATTATATCAAAAAATCTATTAAGACCAACTTATTCCTGTTTGCTATGTCCCATGTTTGATAATTCACCACCTGGAATGAATGAAAAAACAGTAAATTTATGATATAATAATTGCAGACTTTGCATTTGATTAGACCAGGAGTATCCCACATGAAAATAGTGCGTATAATTCGCTTATTATTACGAATAATATTGTTTGTTTTACTCTTGGTTCTTGCCATTAACAATATGCAGAATGTGGAATTTAATTTCCTTGGCATCTATACGTTAAAACTACCATTAATAGTTACTCTTGCCATTTTCACCATCGGTGGGATTTTTATCGGTATGTTATTTGGTTTAATGAATAACTTAAGCTTAAAAAGTCAATTAAACAAACTCAAAAAACAAATTGATAAACAAGAAATTAAAGATGAAAAAACTACCCAAGTAATCTAGGATAAGCAAAAGTACATTTTACCTCCTTTCGCAATTTAACCGGTAAATTCTTCTTAAGCAATTAATAAATCAAACAAGATGGAGCACAAATTTGGATATATTAGTAATATGGTTAATTATAACACCGCTATTTTTTGCCTTTGGCTGGTTTGCTGGCCGTATCGATATGAAGGTTGTGCTAAAGCAGGCTAAGCAGTTGCCACAGCGGATTTTTGATGGAATTGAGGCTTTAGTCGAAAATAAAACTGGAATAGCCTCGGATGAATTAAAGCAGGTAACCGACCAGGAGCCGCAGTTAATCGACCTGCAGTTTACTCTTGGCCGACTATACCGTAAACGGGGAGAAAATGATCTGGCAATTAAATTACACAGTAAATTACTTGCTTCCCAATACATTTTTTCCAATGATATAAAAGACAAAATCCGTCTTGAATTAGCTCAGGATTTCCAAAAAGCCGGGCTAATCGACCGCGCTGAATCAATTTTACTACAGCTTTTAAATAGTGAAATGTATAGCCACCCAGCGTTAGAAATGCTGTTACTAATTTATCAACAAGATAAAAACTGGAATGAGGCTATCGATACCGCTAAAAAGCTGGCTACATCTGACTACAGCTTCCATACCGAAGTTGCGCAATTTAATTGCGAATTGGCCCAAGAGGCGATAATTAAGTCTTCATATGGGCACGCCAAAGATTATGTTGCCAGAGCCCTTGAAACTAACCGCAAATGCGTACGCGCCAATATTCTGCTGGGTGAAATATATTTTAATCTTGAAAACTATGAAGAGGCTATTGCTACGTGGCAATTAATTGAAAAACAAAATTACAACTACCTACCGTTTATAGTTGATAAAATGTTTGAGGCCTATGTCCGCTTGGATAAACTTAAAGAATGCCTGACTTTAATTAGGGGCTATGTAAAACTATTTCCAAGCCTTGACTTATATGATTTTGTTTATCGCAAACTGTTAAATTATGATACTCACGAAGCAACCGTTGAATATTTGCGACAGGCAATGATTAGTACGCCAAACTCAAAAGTGGCAGCGTTACTAATTGACGTACATTTAAATAATGTATCTACAATTGAAGCCCGCAATGATGCAGAACGGATAAAGACTTTATTATTAAAATATAATGATAAACATGCTTATTACCATTGTGGCTGCTGCAACTTTAAATCAAAAACCTTCTTCTGGCAATGCCCAGCCTGCTATTCGTGGGAAAGTATCAGCCCTAACATCATCGAGAATTAACCTCATGACCGGCAATTTTAAGTTGCCGGTTTTTATTATTCCTACTTTTAAACATCTTTCATAACTAGCTGGCCTTGCAGTTTGTGACCTCACTTCACCCATGTCTAATTAAGCGCTAAGGTTTCAATCCCCCAGTTTTCGAAATTTGCTGCTAAAATCCAGATTTTACTTTGTCAATAAATACCTTTACGAATTCAGAACATTTTACCGACAACCATTTCTTAGCTGTAAGAAAAATCTAGGGTATAATTTTTCATAGCTACAAGACAATAATAACTTTTTAACTAAGTTTCCCTTACTTCATCTCTACAATTTTAGATAGGCATTAGTCTATATAGATAATCTCAGGCGGCCAGAAGCCTCATTAAGTTTAAAATTTACTAATATATAGCTGTTAATAACAAACAATTTAGCCAGTATATGTAATTAATACTCAATATACCTGGCAACTTTTATAAGTAAAGAAAGTAATATCATGTCTATTATTAATACCAAGATCCATCCATTTCCAAAGCGCTTAGCAGATTTTAAAAAAGAACATGAACATAAAGTGATTGTAAAAGGCGTTCAAGTTGATTTGAAAAAAAGTAGCCAGCTCCCTAAAACCACTTACCATCGCACAATATTAATGGAACTTCAAAATAAGTTTAGTGAAATTGATAGTTTAGTGAAATTAATCGATGAAGTTGAAAAGGATATACATTTAAAAGATGAGGCTAAGCATGATAAAATTGATTTAATTTCAAATCAAATAAACAAGTTAGCAAATGGGCAAAAAATAGAGGGCTGGAAAACATATGACAATAATATTATTATCAATGATTATACTATCAATATTAAAAATGATATTAATAAAAAAATATCATATACTAAGCTTAACGCTGCTTTATTAAAGAATTTCTTTTTTGACAACATGGAAGAGTTTGCTTTTAATCAAAAAGAGAATTTAATTAAAAAAGGGATAAGTCAAAACGCACCTTTAACCAGATGGTACTCGATTTACCAAACACCATCAGCCAGTACTTTAGATATTTCATCAGAGGAAAGAGAAACTTCAACTAATCAAAATAATATCACTACTACTGAAAAAAAATCGATCAGTGAAGAAGACATGAGAGAATTTCGAAAAGCCGCAGAAGAAATAAAAAACTTTATTGGAGGGGAAACCATAGCAACTACCAGCTATACCCCGCCTGAATATCTTGCTATTACACAAACTAAAGTTAGAACTATTACAGATAGAATAAATGCATATATGAATGAGTCGAATACGGTTGAAGGCACGGCAGGCTTTTTCAACGATTTCGATCAAGTTGAGGCTTTTCAAGATGACAAAGCAAAAATATTTGCTGTGTTTCAGAAGTTTAACGATTCAGATAAATCAATAAATAAACCTGCTTTGCAAAATTATCTAGAAGATATCCAAAAGGAAACCTTACAAAACATAAGTACAGCATTACAAAGGATCGAAAATCAATATGGCAGCATTATGAATTTTTGTAACAACTTAAAGGCTGAAGGTAAAGAGTCTGAAATAATCTATTCTCATTCAAATGATCTTCAGCAAAAGAAAACATACACTTTCAATGAAAAAAATGAATTAGTACTAAAAGAAGAATCGGTACCAATAGAAAAATTTACTATTCATTTAAATAAGACTGGTAGTATTTGCATAAAAATGGCCCAACCATCCCAAAATTTTGGAAATGCTGATTACGGCCAGGTGCTAACCAATATTACAAAAGAAGGTAAATTAAAAAAATTATTAGAATTTATAGAACGTGAGACTAACTCAACTTTCTCTTCTCCCGAATCAGGAAGTGAAACACAGTCAGTACAACAACAAAAGCAGGAAGTTAGCTCAGAATTGCAAAGGAGTGGTCCAGTTAGCGGTGGAAATGACGCAGTAGAACTGCAAGTTAATCTAGGCGCACAAACACTTCCGAATGAACAAAGCTCCTTACAGAACCCTGGCAATGGCGTTGCAGTAACGGAAACTTCTAAGTCTGTTGCAAAAGATTCTGGAATAAGTATTCGTATAAAAATGATAATATCTAATATAATGTACGAGCAAAAATTTAACAACGCATTAAAAGAATCAGAGAGTAATTTGAAACGACCATTAAAACAAGAAGAATTCATCGAATTAGAACAGAAAGTACGAGCAGAGATGGAAATAGAAAAAGAAAAAAAAGAAGTAGAACAACTCGCAGATACATTCATAGGATTACCTAAAGAAGGTTTCAGACCTCAAAAGGAACATTTAATGAAACTGAAAAATATGGAGAATGACTTTGAAAGATTAAAAGTAGAAATTAACAATTCACTAAGCGTTCCCCAGAACAACAAAACGTATAATACTGAGAGTGATGCCAAATCACCAAATTCTGAAATAGCAGTTAAAACAAAAAAACCAGGAATAATCGGGTTTTTTGAGTCTATTATTGACAGACTGTTAAGCATATTTCGTAAAAATAATCAGCAACAGGCTAGAGCCTCAAGTATAATTGCAAGGCAAGAAGCTACCTCACAACTCAATACAGATAACACCATTTCAAAAGACTTGTTATCCAATTCTTCAGATAGACTTGCGCACTTAAAGCAGAATTCAATTAATGGAAGAAAAGCACAACTAGCATTAGCATTTGTTACTAATCAACAAGGGTTCGACAAAGCTTTCGCTGGAGCATTAGACGAGCTTAAAAAATATAATAGTGCGGGAGAAAAAAATAATAATTAAACAAATTAAAAGCTGCCGATAGCGGCAGCATTTATAACACAAAAGTACTTGATAAATGGTTTCTTAACCGCCAATCTCTACTTTTTCAAAAACCCTATCTCGAGGCAAATTAATATTCGCTTTTGAGCTAATATTGGAGAAATTTAGAATTTTCGTAATTAATAAGCTGAAATTTTGATAATTATTTTGCAATAATTTAGTCATATAATAATTAGTAGGACTGGGGTTATTTTCTTAATAAATTCTTTTTTTAGGATAGTAAAGCTTAATAATGTATTAATTAATACAACTAGTTATGTTAAAATCAACCTATAGGGGTTTATCATGGGAACAATAACAGTGAGTTATTTTAGCGCCGTAGAGTATATCAAAAAATTACGCGAAGCTGATTTTACTGAAAAGCAAGCCGAGATTGTGGTTGAATTGATCGAGCAGCAGTCACAGATTATTCATGATCAAGGCAACAAGTTAAGTCACTTAGAAAATAAAGAGCTTGCTAGCAAAGCTGACTTAAGGGAAGTAGAATTACGCTTACAAAAAGAAATCGAGTGTGTCAGGAAAGATATAGCTATTATTAATAGTAATCTACAAAAAGAAATAGTACAGGTTAGAAGTGAAATAGTTCAAGTAAAAAGCGATCTAATCAAGTGGGTATTAGGAACTGGGATTGGCACTATTATTGCTATTGCCGGGCTATTGAAATTTATGATTCACGGTTAAAAACATCCAATTTTTGCTATAATTTTAGCGTAGTTAGATTCAATATTAAACCAATCAACGCAACTAGTTATGTTAAAATTTAGCTATGGGCGTTTATTATGGAAACAATAGCAGTGAGTTATTTTAGCGCCGTAGAGTATATCAAAAAATTACGTGAAGCTGATTTTACTGAAAAGCAAGCCGAGATTGTGGTTGAATTGATCGAGCAGCAGTCACAGATTATTCATGATCAAGGCAACAAGTTAAGTCACTTAGAAAATAAAGAGCTTGCTAGCAAAGGTGATTTAAGGGAAGTAGAATTACGTTTACAAAAAGAAATCGAGTGTGTCAGAAAAGATATAGCTATAATTAATAGTAGTCTGCAAAAAGAAATAGTTCAAGTAAAAAGCGATCTAATTAAATGGGTATTAGGAACTGGGACTGGAACTATAATTGCTATTGCCGGGCTATTGAAATTTATGATTCACGGTTAAAAATACTCCAAGTCCTGCCATAATTTTCAAATTTCCATAAAAAATGCATCTAACATATAGAATTAAATAGAAAAATAGAAATGCTGCCAAGATTGGCAGCATTTCTAGCGTAAATAGCACTAAAAATTACTTCTTGATGAAATTCTTCTTATTCAAGCGCATTTTTAGGACCATCAAAAAAGCTTCTTTAAAAATGCTGCCAGACATTTTTGATTGGCCTAATACCCGGTCTTCAAAAATAATCGGGATTTCTTTAATTTTAAAGCCGTTTAAATATGTTTTATACGTAGTCTCAATCTGGAATGAATAGCCGGTTGATTTAAGGTCATTGATCCCAATTGTTTCTAGCACTTTACGGCGAAAACACTTAAAACCGCCAGTTAAATCATTTAGTGGTAGCCCAAGAACAATCTTGGCATACAAGCTGCCACCACGGCTGATAATTTTACGTTTTAGACTCCAGTTAAGTACCCCGCCGCCTTTTACATAGCGGCTGCCTAACACCAGGTCATAGTCTTTTAGTGCAGCAAACATTTGTGGCAAATATTTAGGATTATGCGAAAAGTCGGCATCCATTTGGCCAATCACTTCATAATCCCGCTCCAATCCCCAGTTAAACCCGGCTACATATGCAGTTCCAAGCCCGAGTTTTCCAGCCCGCTTCATTAGAAATAGCTGTCCTTTATATTTTTCGCTTGCAAGCCGTTCAACGATTTCGTAAGTTTTATCCGGCGAATTATCATCGATTACCAAAACGTTTACATCCGGTGCATTTTCGAACACATCGGCAAGCATTTTTTCTATATTATCTTTTTCGTTATAGGTAGCAATAATAATCAATTTTTTCATTATGTAGCCCATTAAAATTAAGCAGATTTATTTTTCATTGATCAATAGAATATCAGTTAATTAATTAGTTAGCTGATATACATACAATTTATTATTCACGAAGCTATCACGGTAGCCAACCGACCCCAACGGTTCAATATGTTTAAAGTAAACCTTCAGCTCTTCCTGATAAAACTGGTCATCCCCATCACAAAAATATAGCGCTTTTTTTATAGGTAATGTTAAGCTCGTATTCCAGTCCTGATAGGTATTACTGAATTTAAAATTACTTAAAACATATATTCTACCACGATTTAAGTAATACCAGCCGCGAGATGCATTGCCATAATCACAGGCAAGAATAATCTCATCATCTTCAAGGTAATTATTGCGGATTTTATCAAATAATTGTTTATTCCCCATAAATGCGTTAATTGCAGGAATTTTACTTTGATATTCACGCGGTACAAAGATATCCGGCATCTTGACGATCGGTAATAAAATTAATATTAACGTAATTGCACTTCGGTAAATCCAGGCGGCATTACTCTTACTTAATACAGCTGATAGAAAGATAATCCCACTAATAAATGCCGGCGCAACCCAATTTGCTTCCATAAATTTATAAAGGCTATTATAGGCAAAAAATAGCACTACAAAAGCAAAAATGCTAACTAAGAGTAAATACTTGTCATTATTAACTAATTCTTTACGCTTGGTTACCAAAAATACAAATAAAGGTATTGATACAAGTGGGTTAGCCCCGCCAATAGTGCCGCCAATATAGTCTCCCAAGCCATCAAATTTAATATGACGGTCAGCAGCAACCCCATGATGAAACTGGAACGCAAAAGAAGCCCAGCCATGTTGATAATTCCAAATAATTACCGGGCTAAAAACGATAAGGGCTAACATTAGTGCCAGATATATTTCTTTAGACCATAATAGCCTGCGATGATTTTTAGATAACAGCAAGTAGACTAAAACACCAGGCAAGATTAAAACCGCGGTATATTTGGATAATAAGTCTAGGCCAAGACTTAAGCCAGCTAAATAGATAAAACCTTTTTGATCTTCAACCAGGCCTCGTACCAGGCAGTATAAAGTTATGCTCCAAAACATTAAAAAAGGGCTATCGATAGTTGTGATAAAAAATGTGCCTTCAAGTATCGGCCAAGACAAGGCAAGTAATACTGCAATATTGCCAGAAGTTTGGCCAAATAAACGTTTTGCAGTCTTATACATAAATATGATCGTGGTTGTACCGCACAATACCCCAACCAAGCGAATAAAGAATTCTTTATCTGAAAATAAAGTAGTTAAGCGGATCAAATAAGCAATCATCGGCGGATGATCAAAATAGGATAACTGTAGATTTTTGCTCCACACCCAATAATACGCTTCATCATAATGTAATTGCAGGCTTTGGTTAAACATCACATGCATAAAAACGATTATGATAAATATCAATAAAACTTTTCTATCCATTATCAATTACGCTTTGTCATAAAATATTTATCAACGATCTCGGTTACCAGAATATTAACCAACCACACAATCGTAGCGGCCATAACAATATCACTAAAATAATGCCCGCCTTGCAGGTATCTTACAATTCCGACTAAGGTAAACCCGGCAATACAAAGTGCCACTCCTAGTTTTTTACGTCTGGCAGCAATAAATGGGACACCAACAAAGGCACCGATGGTAACATGACCTGAAGGAAAGCTATTATCTGCAGGCCGATCAAAATGAGGCTGCCAGGGATAAGAGAATGGATGATGATCGCGTATTACTTGATAAGGTCTGGCTCTACCCCAATTATCTTTTAATAAGGAGTTGCAAATAAGGCCAGGACCTAAGGCAAGACTAAGATAAGTTATCAAAACCATACGTTTTACCAAAGGTTTTGCAAGGTTAATCTTACCTTTTCGGCTAAGAAGAATTATGATTATCGGAGTGATAATCAATAAAAAAGTAGTAACATTTACACTATAATATACCACCTTACACCACAGGGTTATCTCACCGTAAAACCGCGCAATCGTAAAATCATAAGGCAAGATGGCTAGGCGTTGATCCAGGATAGGACTTAAATAAAAAGTCACTGCTGAAATAGCCAATAAAAATAAAATCAATTTTAATTTCGACGTCATAGATAATTAGAGTACCTTTGCGACATGTGTGTCAAATAGTGTATTAGCAATGGTTGTTTACAAGTATATTTATATACATGATTCTATCATGTTTTTTAGTGGTCAATTAAATAACTCTATTAAGTCTTGCGGTTTTTCGATAATAAGCTTGGCACCATTTGATTTTAGTTCTTCTGGAGTCCTAAATCCCCATGAGGCGCCAACAGCATAAAAACCAGCATTATTTGCGGTTTGCATATCCACATCAGTGTCCCCAATATATACGACCTCTTCTGCATTTAGTTGCATAATTTCCAATATTTCAAATGCAGATTGCGGATTAGGTTTGGTTGGTACATTTTTACGTGCACCAAATACAACTTCAAAATCCCATTTGGCAAAATGATTATTTACCACTTCGTCCATAAGTTCATGAGCTTTATTTGACAAGATCGCCATGCGAATATGGCGGTAGGTCAATTCATCCAATAGTTCGGGGATTCCCGCAAATGGCTTGGTATGTATATCAAGATTTTTTGCATACTCGTCCAAGACTTCTTGAAATATCTTTTGCAAGGTTTCTTCTGTACGTAATTCTTCTGGCAAAACCTGATAAACCAGCCGGTAAATTCCTTTGCCGATAAAATAGCGATATTCTGCTAATGGATACTCAGCTAAATTATGTCGTTTTAACACAGTATTAGTCGCACTTCCGATATCATCTAAAGTGTTTAGTAAAGTACCATCTAAATCAAATATCACTGCCTTATATGCCATTTTATCACCTTCAAATTTCTAGACTAAGGAATAAACAGTATATTATCTTATTTCGAAATATGTTAAGTTATTTTCTTGAAAAAAATAATTTCTGCCCTACATTAGTAAGTAAGCACTCACTTTTATCTCTATTTAGAAAGAAGAAAATATGTCTATCATTTTTGAACCGTTAAAAGTCGGCGATCTTGAAATTAATAACCGCGTAATAATGGCTCCACTTACCCGCTGCAGAGCAGGCGAAGGAAGAGTTCCAACTGACTTAATGGCAGAGTATTATGCACAACGGGCAACCAGCGGTTTAATTATCAGTGAAGCAACCTCTATCTCGCCTATGGGCGTAGGCTATCCTGATACGCCTGGAATTTGGAGCGAAGAGCAAATCCAAGGTTGGAAAAAAGTAACCGAAAAAGTACATCAAGCAGGCGGAAAAATATTGCTTCAGTTGTGGCATGTCGGCCGATTATCCGACCCAATTTTTCTAAATGGTGCACAGCCGGTTTCTGCTAGTGCAATTGCTGCTGATGGACATCCAAGCCATGTTAGACCAATTAAGCCATATGATGTTCCACGTGCGCTTACGATTGAAGAAATAAAACAAGTGGTAGAAGACTATAAAAAAGGTGCGCAAAATGCCAAGCTTGCAGGTTTTGATGGCGTAGAAATTCATGGTGCAAACGGCTATCTATTAGATCAGTTCTTGCAAGATAACGCTAATAAACGGACTGATATCTATGGTGGCTCAATCGAAAACCGGGCACGCTTAATGCTGGAAGTAACCGATGCGGTAATTGAAGTATGGGGCCCAGGTCGAGTTGGCATGCATTTAGCGCCAAGATCAGATGCCCAATCAATGGGCGACTCTACCCCACTTGCAACTTTTAGCTATGTGGCTCGTGAATTAGGTAAAAGAAAAATTGCCTTTATTTGCTCCCGAGCAACTTTAGGTGAAGACAATCTGGCACTTACCCTTAAAAATGAATTTGGCGGCACATACATTATTAACCAGCAATTATCTAAAGAAGATGCTGAGCGCGCTATTGCAAATGGCGCAGCAGATGCTGCCGCGTGGGGCCAACTATATATTGCCAATCCTGATTTGGTAGAGCGTTTTAGAACTGGTGCCCCATTAAACCAGCCAAACCCAGCCTTATTTTATGGTGGCGGCAAAGAAGGATATACCGATTATCCGTTTATGAGTTAATTAAAAATTTTGATTTAGTCGTAATTTAGATTTTTAGAAGTTGTGAAGCTGGCTTTACCGGCTTCACTTAATCGTTCCAATTCGCTGCTCTTTAATCGCCAACTGCCAACTCCTAGTTGGTAAGTTCGATTACATATTTCCTTCCTGTTTTAATTTTTATCGTATAAGACTAAGAGCAAAATTTAACGTTTACCGCACTAATCTTCCCATGCTATTCTTCTCGGTAAAATAATATGCTGCACTGTTACATTTCTTTAAAGTTTTCATGATGAATGTTGAAGCGTATTACTTAAAGCTTATTTATACTAAATAACTCGCTATTTAAATTATAGAGTTGATGAGCGAGAGGAAGGTTCGCCGTGCACCAATCATAAGTAACGATAAAATCACTGGCGTAGTGTCTATGGACGACTTAATCGCAATGCTTGCTAAAGAAATGAATACGCTAGCCGATATACCACGCGCGCAAAGTAATTAGTTTAGTCATTCCCCTTAACTCACGGGGAAGATAAATATCAAACCTAGCTGGCTATAAATTTTTAGCAGCTAGGTATTCTTATTTTATGAGTGATTACTTTATTTAAAAGGATATTAGAAAATGGTTAAGCCGAACTTAATGATGCTTGAAAAGGGAGAAATACAATTTTTTTGCCGTCACAAAGTAGTTTCACCTACAGAAAATACTGACATTCATAACCAAGATGAAATCCAACATTTATATTTCGTATTGAATCCTGAACATACTAATTTATACCGCCTATTGATTATAGGCAAGAAAGAGTTACCATCTATGAAAAGCCATGAAAGTAATTTAGTATTTGTAGATTTAGTAACACATGATAATTTAGAAATAAATAAGGCTTTACAACAACAAACTTATAAAACTATAACGCGGGGCCAAAGGCTTCAACCAGAGGCATACCTGTTGGCAAAAGGCCACTATTCAATAATCTATGATGGCAAACAAACACTTTTATGCTATGATCTGAAAAATATCAATACTCCAAGCAGGCTAACAGCCAGCTTAAACTTAGCAAGCCATGGCAAATATATTTTAAGCGTCAAAAACCCAGATGTTAATGTTTCAAAATCTTCTAGACAGATAGCCAATTATCCGGCTGAACTTAAAAAGATTTTTAAAGATTTACATTTTATCCCCGCTAACCCAATCGATTTAATAAATTACAATAATGCACAATTGGTGCTAATTGGGATTGATTAGTGAAGGATTAAGTAACGCGATTTTACTAACGCGAGTTCGATGGCTAGAAATAGATAATGTATTGATTGAGCTTAAATTTTA
>CAYLRR010000017.1:0-71982 GCA_964386295.1 uncultured Neisseria sp. | reverse complement strand
TAGGGCTTGATTATGCGATGAATGGTTTTTACGTAGATAGCAACGGTGAGATAGCCAATTACCCACGTTATTATCGTAATGCCGAAGAGAAGTTGCATAAACTAAGTCGTGCAGTATCTCGCAAGAAAAAAGGTAGTAATAATCGTTATAAAGCTAGACTAAAGTTAGCTAAATGGTATGAAACAATCAGCAATATGCGCAATGACTTTTTGCATAAGCTAAGTAATAAATTAGCCAATATATACGATGTTATTGTAGTTGAAGACATAAACCTGCGTGATATGAGCCAAGCATTGAAGTTTGGTAAGTCAATTGCTGATAATGGTTTTGGCTTATTTAGGCAGTATCTAGGCTATAAGCTACTTGATAGAGGTAAACAACTTATTACTTTAGATAAGTGGTTTGCCAGTAGTAAAACTTGTTCTAAATGTGGCACAAAAAACGATGAGTTGCAATTATCCGATCGTGTATATCATTGCCTCAATAAAGAGTGTAATCATGAGCAAGACCGGGACTGGCAAGCAGCGATAAATATAAGAACCGCTGGAATGGCGGAGATAGCTTGGTAAATATTCTGACATCTAGTCGAAAGTTCCCAAGAAGCTCCAACTTCAAGCTTTAGCTAAGTTGTGGGTAGTTCACTTAACCACCATCTATGTTATAATAAACTATTAGGATTTTTTTAATTATGAGTACTATGAGTATAAAGCATTTTGATGTGCATGGCTATGTAAAAAAGGCAAAAGAGCTAGGTACTAGTGAGGAATTGGCTGAGTTCCAGGCTCGCCAGATAGAACAGGCAATAGACATGGCTATTTCTAATGTGGAAAAAGATAGCTTGGCTACTAAAGCAGATCTTAAAGAGACAGAACTGACATTACGTAATGAATTAGTAAAGTGGGTGCTTGGCACAGGAATTGCAACAATATTAGCAATTGCTGGACTACTTAAGTTTATGATTCACGGATAACGGAAAACCGTTATTCATTTTGAGGGCTAATTTTTGAAAATTACAAACTTAACCATCTAATTATTTTTGGTTAAGTTTACATATAAATGCATGAATTAAGACTATAATATTTAAAATTTTAGCACCAGTTTGTGCATCGAAACTATCTAAATTTAGCAAAAAATAGCGCTAAATGATCTAAATCTAAGACCATATTTCTAATCTTTTTAACATCTGACTCCTGCTTGTGGCGTTAACCTCCTTAATCTATAATATTATTTATGCTTCGCGCCTCTTCGATAAAAGAGAACCCCATAGCAGCATAAGTTTTTTTAATTAAATTATAGTTGTTTCAGCATGATAATCATTAATAATCGAAATTCAGATTTTAAAACGATAATTATATGCGCGTTATAATTTTAAAAAGTATACAGAATTTATCATGCTTGTAATAATCTTGTATCAAATATTTAAATTTGGTATATAACTTTGTAACTTTAAAAAGGTTATTCAAATGAAAAGATTATTACTCTCTATAGGCTTAAGTGTTTTCGTGTGCAATGTATTTGCTGCAGCAAATAATAATGACCCTTGTGATGAAGGAGGAATATATTGGAATCAATATCTTAATGAATGTAGGCAGGACCCTGTAAAGGCTGAAGAAGACTGGAAGAGAGTTTGCGCTTATAAGCATTATATTCCATCATGTTCTTTGAATTCAAAATAGGTTCTATTTATTCTCTGCATGCTTATAGATCCTCTCTAAGGATGAATCGATAGTTAAAGGAAAGATGGGTTATGAAAAACTTATTGTTAAAATTATTAATTTTTGCTTCTTATACTGCGGTTGCTGGCGATTTGGGATATTCTTTTGGAGTAGATAATAAAAAAGATATTACCTTCAGTGTGAGTAATCATAACACATCCGTACCAATATTAATTAGAGATTTTGAAATCAGAGTTGGTAATCGTCAATGTTTATCAAAGAGCAGCAATATTAAGCTTATGCCTAATGAATATATTCCGTCAGAAATATTAGATTTGGAAAGTTGCTTTGGGGTAAACAAAACCTTTGAATTTGCTGGTATAGCTGATAATTCAAATTCAATTGCAATTATTAATAAATATTTGTTGAGGAAAGATGCAAAAGTTAAGGTTAATTATATTATAGATTCCTCTAAAAGTATAGAAAGCATGGAGATATTCAGTTTATTATTTGTCCAAAACCAACATGATAAATGAAAAGATCTTTTTAATCATACAGAATGGCTTTAATTAGGTTTTAATTATGATATGATAATACTGAAGAGTTTACTTGAGCTTAGCAAAGATAAAATGGTTATTGGTATTATTGCTAATACATTTTCTTAGTAGTTAGCCTACTTTTTCAGAAAGTCAGCAGATAAGGTTTACGTTTATTTAAACTGTTTTGAAAAGCGAGAAGGAGAGTAGGGAAATGATAGCAAAAACTTTGAGGCAACGATCGCCAGATATCAAGAAAGAAGATCTAATTGCGGCTTTAACACTAAAATCAATAAGTAAGAAACTTCAATTTTTTGGTGTAAGTGCAAGCAACTTTAAATCTATTGAAGAAAAGAAGTTGTCAAGAATAAAGGAAAAATATAATGAGAATACTATTGATACTAAAAAAGTTTTGAAACAGGTACATAAAGCTATTATCCAGATCCTAAATATTATTGTTAAATCACAACTTAGCAAAACCGAAAATAAGATTGGGTCATTAATTATTGAACATAAAGATTCAAGTGTCGGGCGTTTTGATCTGTATGTTAACATGAATACAGTATATATTAAGGTCAGTGAAGATGAGGAAAAATTTTTGCTATTTAAATTTGATGATAAATATTCTTTCCTTGACTTAAAAAAGAAGATTTCGTTTGCTTTATCAGAAGATTATAGATTTATTAGCCAATCAAATACAATTAGCCCTAGAATTGAGCGGTTTATAATTACGTTATTACAAATATTATGTACGCATCTTGGCGCTTGGAGTTGTCTAACACTAGTATTTGCTTCAAATTCAGCAAAGTCATTTAGTTTGCAAGATTTTATGGTTATATTTTTTGTTGGTTCTGCTTTGGGCTTTGGAATAGGCGAGTTTTTAAAATATAAGTTGGAGGATAGGATTATCATTGATAATGTAAATTCGGAATATGAAAATCGAAAAAACTATCTAAGTTGGTTACTTGCTACCAATAGAGTTCCATTTATCACAGTAGGAGAACTTAAGAAAAAGTTAATTAAAACCGTTGTTGAAGATGACTCGGTAACAGCTACTAATGGCAAAGTAGTTTTACATTTGAAAAATCCGCTTACACATGAGTCTTTGGAAAACTATAAAGATCAAGTTAAAATTGTACTAATTCCTAGAAGCTCAGAAGCAACCCAGGCAGGAGCTAAACATTATGATATATATGCAATTGAAGACCTTTCCTCAGAATCTGCTTCTATTGCGGAACTTAAAGAAGCCAATGGCGGATTAATTTATCGCTTTAAAATGTATATGAATTTTGTTCAGAATACAGATTTTATGACCACACACAAATTTGATAAATTAAGTTTTAATTGCTAATTCCGGTAAACATACTCATCCAAGCCTATATACGCTGATCTTCAATTTATTTTTGCTAGTCTTTAAGGTTATCTCGGCCTACTCTTTTTTTTAGCAGCATATTCGGTTTCGGAGCCAAGTAATGCTTGGATCTTTACTCATTTAAAGAGTTTCATCATCAAGAGTACTCATTAAGCCAAATTTGATAAAAAATTCAGTAGCATTGTGGGCGGTATCTAAGTTACTATGGGTAACGGTTGCAAGCATTTTAGGGTTGTATTAAACTAATCAGAGATATGGGGTACGACTTTGATATAATACTCAGAATTGAATCGAATAATAAGCGCACATTAATAGAAAATAGCAATTTACTTTTATCCTTTAAAAGTATATTAACAAGCGGAACCTATGCTAGGACACTTTGATTATCAATGTGAAAATACCCATAAAGTGCTGCAAGAAGCAGGGAAATAATTAGCTCAGATTATGAAATCTTTTTTTAAGATATTTCGATTACTGGCAGGATGTGGGCTTTTTTAAGCAACAAATAAAATAGCTCAACGACCAATTTAGCCATGATTGTAGTAACTATACAGCAATATAATGGCTAACTAATTTAAAAGGACTCAGATTAATGCTATCTAAAATACCGGATAAAGAGTATAGAGAATATTTGGATAATTATATTGCCAATAATTTTAAAGGGTTAATTGATAAAGATATTTACTCAATTATCATTAATCGTGAATTCGTCATCGAAATAGCAACCAACAAGTCTGCAAAGTCAGTTGGTTTTAATGATTGGCATGATATAAATTCTATACGTTACAGTGATTATGAAGATAAAGAGTTACTGAAAAAAATTTTTAAAGTTAACGATGAAAAAATATCATTTGACTTAATTTCAAATTATCTCAAGAAATTATTTTATCTCCAAAAAATAGTGTTTGAGCAATGCAAGGTTGTGAAATTTATTGACATGCTGCCATATGATAATAAATTCATTTCTTATATCACTACCTATTTTCCGTTAGTCCATCCAAATGGAGAGGTGGTTGCTATCCAATCATCTTCGATTAAAAGTTATATTTTGCGCTTTCAAGGGCATATTGAAAGCCCAAATGCATCACTCCAAGTAAAAGAACTCAAGCATAATTTTACTAATCGCGAGATGGAAATTTTATTTTTATTGACGAATGGCGCCACCCAAGACCAAATAGCCCAAGTCTTAAATATCTCGCGTGGAACAGTTTCGGCAATAATTGGCAATCAGATTTGCCCCAAATTTTCAATTGCTGGTGCCAATACCAAGATATTGGTTAAAGAAGCAATTAATGCCGGATTTTACCGCCATATGCCTAAAACCTTATGGAAGCCATGTATAATCGTTCTGAATGAAGAGTTATTAGATGACCCATTCTTCAAAGAAGATATATAATGGATAAATTGTTTTCATTGTAAAATAGAAGTTTATACTGGCGGTTATATGAGTTTTCTAGATAAATACATACAAGCTTTAAGCTTAGTCGAGTTATCCGAACAAAAAACAATAGTAGTTGATAAGAATTCCAAATTTTGTTATGTTTCACGGGCATTATTGGCACAAAATGGCCTGAATAATTATGATTTAGCTGGGGCTTCATATGAGGCAATCCCTTCAATTCGCCAAATTGCATCCAGCTGCACTTCAGAAGATCTCGAGTGCCTTGAAAATCGTAAGGAACAAAAGTATATCACCTCACAAAATCATAATGGTGAAATATTGCTCTATCTAAAACAGAAATCGCCAATAATTGACCCGGTAATTAATGAGGCCATCGGCGTTAGGGTTGATTTTTTCCCAATTTATTCATTAGGCCATTTTAAACCTTATATTAACAGTCATATTGCACACTATGATAGTCGTGCAATTGCCAAGCAAAGTAGAGACCGTATTGCGCTAACTGAAATTGAGGAATTGATATTATTTTTATTAATAATGTATGTCAAGCCTAAAGTAGTTACCAGCCAATTAAATGATATAATGGGCAAGAATAATTCGGTTAGTACGATTAGGAATATTATTCACCAGCAATTGTTACGCAAATTTGAGGTGTTTACTATCGAAGACTTGATTGATAAAGCAATTTTCCTTGGTTATGATACGATCCTACCCGGGATAATGGCTGAGCAGTTTAGTATTCGGATCATTTAGGCTATATTAATAGTGATAAGCGGGAACTAAAGGCCTAGCGTTATCTGCTGAAGTTTAGAGATTTATCATCAGGATAGAAAAAAAGCGCCCATAATGGCGCTTTTTATTATTAGAATGTGATGTTACGAACTTTTAGCGTTCTTAGCAAAATATCTAGTATTTGTGTTTAGTGGAGCAGGTTAAGTTTGATGGCGGTAATTACAAGTATCGAGACAATTACCCATAGGCTAACAGCCTGGATTAAGACCGATGCACCAACTGCTTTAATATTTTTGAACGAAACATTATAACCAATAAGGAATAAAGCTACCACAAATAGGCTCTCACCCAGTTCTTTTAAATGAAGGCCAACCGGGCGAAGCACGGGTAGTACGGTAACTACTAGCGAAGCTAAAATAAACCATAAAATAAACCACGGTTTTTTGGCCTTGCCATGTCCTGCTTCTTGATGGTTAAACCGAGAATAGATTACGGCTATAATTAAGCTAACAGGAACGATCCATAATGCACGTACTAATTTTACCGTAGTCCCTACCACCAACGCTTCTTGCCCGTAGGCAAGGCAGCTTCCAACAACGGATGAAGTATCATGAATAGCCAATGCCGAAAGTAATCCAAACTGAGTTTGGCTTAATTGTAAATGGTGGCCTAATACCGGGAAGAGGATTAACCCAACCGCGTTAAGTAGAAAAATGGCGCCCATTGCGATAGCGGTTTCTTCGTGTGACGCACGGATGACTGGAGCAATTGCCGCAATTGCACTGCCACCACAAATTGCGGTACCAGAACTGATTAAAGTTGATATTTTACCTTTATTATTTAGCAGACGGCCTATAGTTAATCCTATAATTAAAGTACCGCCAATACTGATAACGGTATAACCAAGACCTGAGACACCCGCTTTTAGGATATTGGTTAAATTAAACCCAAAACCAAGGAAAATTATGGCATAACTTAGAGCTTTTGTTGACCAAAGTTTTGATTGATGGGCAATTGCCTCATCATTATGGATCGCCGTTAATATCATTCCTAATATTAAGGCTATACCAGGGAGAAAATGTTTAAATGAGAAATTGCTTAAATTTATAGTTAATAACACGGCTATTACTAAAATAAAACTAATGATATTGAACTTATTATGTGGCCTTTTCATATTCATATGGTTAGAAACTTTCCTTTAAATTATTTGTTGTTGATTCGATATTTTACTATTTTAGTCTTAAATTATATAACGAAATTTTCTGATACTCCCCAAATTGAAAAAATTCTATTTTAATTGCCTATAGTTTTAATTTTTATATCCTTTAATTAAATCAATTAGCCAATAGCTTTGTGGATCTGATGGGCATAGATGTGGGCCACATTCTATAAAAGCGCTTAGGATATTTATGAATAATGACAAAATCAACAATATTATAAGCAGTTTAACCAAAAAGTTTTGGGGTTTTAATTCATTAGCCGGTTTTACATAATATAG
Source organism: uncultured Neisseria sp. (assembly GCA_964386295.1). Classification (GTDB taxonomy): domain Bacteria; phylum Pseudomonadota; class Gammaproteobacteria; order Burkholderiales; family UBA11063; genus Aquella. Next base: position 64,790 of record CAYLRR010000017.1, on the reverse strand, counting down.
TCCGGCAAGGCTTGCATAAAATATAAAACAGATACAAAGTACAAATGTCCAGGTATAAAGGTGCAACCCCAACAAAGCATCGCCAAAACTGCCTGTACCAGGGACTATGTGCAATAAAACTTGGATTAGACTCATAAATGAGGTAAATAACGCACTGAGAATTACCAGCAAGTAGTGTTTTTGGTCACGTGACTTGATTAAATTTAATACTAGGCCAAAGCTAATTGCATATAGCCCCATTCGTTGCATTACGCATAATGCACACGGTAATTCATTACTTGTAATCTGTAGAATAAACGCACTAAAAGATGCAATTATTAAAATAGATAATGCTAGCAGATCTAAAGAGTTTAATATTTTGTTATTCATTTTTTACTTCCTTAGTAGCTTGATTGTCATAATTGAATATTTATATGGCGAATCACATGCGGGATAAAAAAAAGCAGCCAGAATACTAGGAAAATGCCAAAAGCTTTATATGCTAACTGATATTTTGAATAAAGTGCCGCAATAAAGCAAATTAGTAGCATTATGAAAAAAAGTGCTGTCATTTTGTGTCCTTAAGCTTTCTATGGGATTTCTTTGTTAAATAATTATACTCTTTTGCTAAACTGCTCAGCAATAGAAATTATATCTATTGTCAAGGTTACCGAATATCTTAGCTAATATGATTAGCACTGGCGATTGGTTAAGAGTGATGATATAATATTTAATCTTAAGATAGGGGATGTAAATGAAAATTATAATTTTAGATAAAGATACAACTACTGCAACAGGTAAAGATATTAGTTTTAAAGGATTTGAAGAATTCGGTGAAACAGTTACTTATGCAAATTTGACCGATGCCGATAAAATTATCGAAGCTGCAGAAGGTGCAGACGTAATCGTAGTAAATAAAGTAAATCTGACTTCTGACATTATTGCAAGACTGCCAAATACAATTAAGCTGATTGCGATTACTGCTACGGGTTATGATAATGTAGATGTGGCTCAAGCAGCAAAACAAGGAATAAAGGTTGCCAATGTGCCTGGCTATGGTACTCACGCGGTATCCCAATTGGCAATGCTGCTAATTTTAACCTGTGCCACGCAATTGATAACCCATGTAGACTTTATGCGTAAGTCTGGCTGGGATAAGGTTGCTGGATTGAATATCCCTATGCATGAAATTGCAGGGAAAACCCTAGGGGTTATTGGTCTTGGTGAAATCGGCACGGCGATTGCCAAATTAGGCTTAGCATTTGGCATGAAAGTAATTGCTTATAACCGTACACCAAAAAATTTGGCAGATATAGAACAAGTTAGTTTAAACGAGCTAGCTTCTCGTTCTGATTTTGTATCTTTAAGCTGTGCCTTAAATAAAGAAACCCGTCATTTAATAAATGCAGAATTTTTGGCATCTATGAAGCCAACCGCATATTTAATCAATACGGCAAGGGGAGGTTTGGTTGACGAGGCTGCGTTGGTAGAGGCTTTAAGAGCAAATAAGATAGCCGGCGCTGCGCTTGATGTTTTAGATAGTGAACCCCCAGCTTTAGATAACCCGCTATTAACATTAAAAAATGTATTGCTTACGCCTCATATTGGGTGGGCTCCTGTCGAAGCGCGTCAGCGCTGTATCGATATTACGTTGGAAAATACGAAGAGTTTCTTTGCTGGGCAGGCCAAAAATTTGCTAAATTAATTCGTGTTAGTAAAATTTATGCGTTAGGGACCTATAATGGAAAATCAAGAGCTTGTATTTTATTTGATAGATAAAGATCGCTCAGTGCGAGAAGTAGATACTGCCAAATTTAGGGTAAGTTACTCTAATGATAGCCATATTACAATTGAGGATGTAGTCAAAGATTCGGAGCGAAGGATAGTTATTCGTGGGTATTATGGCAATGATGAATACTCGCACATTCCAACTAATGTAGTTGTATTCCAAATTCTTCCTCATGCTTGTAATCAAATTACAATCAGGCCCGAATTATATAATTGCGAAAATAATCAAGTTATCCAAAATGAGCCTGATTCTATGCCTCAATTGTATATTATAGGGGAAAATGATGAATCAATTGCTGTTCCTGAACAAGAATTGGTAATTGACTTTGGCAATGAGAGATGTTTGGAAATAATAATAGGCACTCCACGCAGAAGCGAAGACATATTTATTACGGTACGGCAGAAAAATACCAAAAGGGCCGTGCTTTTGCATATGCTTGCGGGAGGCTGCAATTTAGTTACACTCTCTCCCGAATTCAAATGATTTATTAGCTTTTATTTTAAAAGGGCGCTAGTTAAATAATTGTTTGTCCAACGCCTTATATTCATGATACTGGTATAATCATTCCTGAAAACTTTTTTGGCAATAGGATATGAGGTAGTAAATGAGTAATATAATGGCAATAAGTCCTTTGGATGGTAGGTATTTAGATAAAATCAAAAGCCTATCTCCTATCGTTTCCGAATTTGGGTTAATCAAATATCGCGTTAAAGTAGAAATTGAATGGTTTAAATATTTATTTAGCAAACAGGAACTCGGCTTACCAAAGCTTGCTAGCGAAGATGTTGCACTTCTTGACCTGATTGTAGAAAATTTTGATGAAGATGCAGCTAAACGGGTAAAAGCAATTGAAGCTACCACCAACCATGATGTAAAAGCAGTTGAATACTATATAAAGGAACAAATTGTTCATAATTCGACCTTAAACCAATATCGCGAATTTATTCATTTCGCTTGTACCTCGGAAGATATTAACAATACTAGCTATGGATTAATGCTAAAAGAATTAAAAGACAGTATTTTACTCCCCGAATTGACAAAGCTTCATCTAAAACTAGTAGAATTAGCCAATGAATACCGTGATGTTGCTATGATGTGCCGGACACATGGACAACCTGCGACTCCTTCAACGATGGGAAAAGAAATCTATAATGTTGCCTACCGGTTAGAACGCCAGGTTAAACAATTACGGCAGCAGGAAATACTTGGTAAAATTAATGGGGCAGTTGGCAATTACAACGCGCACTTAGTAGCTTATCCGCACATCCGCTGGGATAAGTTAGCTTCTGAATTTATAGAAGACAAGCTTGGCCTTGACTTTAATCCATATACTACGCAAATTGAACCGCATGATTACCAAGCTGAGATTTATGATATTTTACGTCGGGTTAATACCATTTTAGTCGATTTAGCTCGTGATGTCTGGTCTTATATTTCGATAAATTACTTTAAGCAAAAAGTTAAAGTTGGTGAAGTAGGAAGTTCTACCATGCCACATAAAGTTAACCCGATTGATTTTGAAAATGCCGAAGGTAATCTAGGTTTAGCTAATAGCATTTTGACTCATTTGGCGGAAAAATTGCCAGTTTCGCGCTGGCAGCGTGATTTGACTGATTCGACTGTGCAAAGAAATATCGGTGTAGCGATGGGCTATACGCTACTTGGGTTTAGCTCGCTAATGAAAGGATTAAACAAATTAGAAATAAATGTGTCTGCTATAAATGAAGATTTAGCGAATAATTGGGAGCTATTGGCAGAGCCTATCCAAACTGTAATGCGTAAGTGCGGGATGGAAAACGCCTATGAGAAATTGAAAGACTTGACTCGTGGTAAAAAAGTTAACGCGGACGGAATCAAAGAGTTTGTTAGTAAACTTGACTTGCCTCTAGAAGAGAAAGCTAAACTTACTCAATTAACTCCTGCCAACTATATTGGTTTGGCAAACCAGCTTTTCTGATCGAGTAATTCAACGACTCATCAATTCTACTAATCTTTGGGTGTATTGTATTTGCGCACTCAAAGATTCTATACAACTTTAATTTGATCCTTTACCAGTGATCTAGGTATTTTTCCATGAATGCCTAATTCAATTGCTCTTTTGATTATTTCTTGGCTATCATTTGAATATATTCCCAGTTTATTAATTATTCGGTCGCTAATTGTTTTAAGTACTGTGCTGCGGCTTATTTTTAGCTTATTGGCAATTTCGTATTGCGATAGGCCATTAGCCAGCAAATATAAGATTTCAAATTCACGGTTGGTTAATTCTTCTATTTTTCTGATATCAACATTTTGCTTAACTTTCAATTCAGGAAAAAATATATAAATTAGATTTTGGTCAATAGTTGGAATTTTGCGGGCAAGTATTGCTACAGGATTATTGTTCTCATCTAAAATAGGTTCATACGCTTGAAATACTAGTTCATGAAAATTTTTATATTCAGGGTTAACCTGTCCACCAATGCCAATGAATGCTATTGTCCTTCTTTCGTTTATAGCTTGGCAAAACAACTTCTTTAAGGCTGCAATCATTTCTTGTTTAATATGGCCAAAATCAGCGATGGATTTACCGGCTATTTCCCCCTGGCTTTGGTAGTTAAGGTGATCCAAGACAGAGCGGGAAGCAAGGATTACTTTACCATCTAAATCATATAAAATAAAATTTCCGCCCTTAGTTACTTGTGCCAGAAAATAAGGTTTAACAATGTTTTCAAGAAATGCTGACATTTTATATCATCCAATTGGATGGTTATCGATAAAAAAATTATAACATATAATAGCGGCAATAGGAAATAAGCAGTCTAAGCGAAGTATCTGCGAAAAGAAATATAGAATAATAAAAGGAGTATTTATGAATTTACAATATGAATTTCATCATATGGGGATACCTACAACCGAGATAAAAGAGGGGGAACGCTATAGCTCCAAATTCAAAATGTATACCACTGATAGTATCAGTGAACAATTTAGAATTCAATTCCATCGCTTTGAGGAAGATTCACCATTACATGAAATATTGAAAACTATGCCACATGCGGCTTATAAAGTTAATAGTATTGATTTGGCGATCAAAGGGGAGGAAGTAATCTTGGAACCTTACTACCCATTTGCAGGGTATAAAGTAGCGGCAATAGTTAAAAAGGGGGTGCCGATTGAGTTTATTGAAACAAGCTTAAGTGAGGAAGAAATCTGGGAACCTAGTAGCCACAAGAATTCGTTAATTTATCCCGAATTGGCTAATTCAATAGATTCAGAATAATCTAAAAGGCGCTGAGGTATTTTTAGATAAGTATTTTTCCTGCCTATGGCTGTTAGTTAATAGGCGGGGTTATGGTATAATAACGCAAGATATATACAAAACTCCTTAGATACCCCAATAGATTAGACGGAAGCTGATGTTTTTAAGACCAAATGTAAAATATTTTATTATCGCCCATTTTTTAATCGCTACAAGTTATGCTGCTAATAATAATGAGTCTAACAATATAATTGATCAAGGCACGACAATAAATGCTAGCGAATCTGCCAATTACTATCGTAACCTAGCGCGCGAATACCAACTAAAAGCCGACTTTTATACAGGGATGGCAGGCATTTATGAATCAGGCCCAGCTTTAACCTTTGCCGAATCTAGCAGTTTGCAAGTTAATCCTTACCAATGTTTAAATTCAAAAGCAACCCTAAACACTAATTGTGATAAGGATAATATTGTGCCTAAATATAATCCATGGAAAGGGACGCAGTTTTCATTTGGTGGTGGCGGGACTACTGGCAACACTAATACTTCAAATGCTCAGGGCAACCTGGTTATTAATTATAAACCGTCAGAATCAGACACTGGCTGGAATTTTAATACTTTAGGACAGTACGATTATCTCTATTCGAGTAGTGATGGCATTCAAAAAAACCGCTTATATTTGCAGCAAAATGGTTATTATATGTTTAATAAGTATAATGGTATGTTTGCACAGGCTTCATATTTGAATGATGCGCTAGATGGTTATTACTTTGTTTGGAATGAAAATATAGGTTATCAGCTACAATTATTTAAAACCGAGAATCAAAACTTGCTGTTAAGCGTCGGTCCAGGTTTACAAGAGCGGCAACTACAAATAGCTAATAGCCCTTACCAGACAATTCCATCATGGTTAACTCAATTTACCTATAATTTGGCAATCAATAAGACAATTACTTTTACCGAGCAATTACAGAATATTGCTACCACTCTAAATACTACAACTTATTCAATTTCAGCCCTAACTATCCAAGCATATAAAAATATTGGAATAGGCTTAAATTACCAAATAACCTATAATACCGCCCCAGAACCAGGTAAATCAGCAGTTTCTTCGATAAGCGGAGTTACTTTTGTCTATTCTCTTAATTAATCTTTTTTAAAGCTCAACAGAATATTGCTTTATGCTAAAATTGTGATAGATTTAATGAAAGCGAGACTATTATGCCAAGGTTATTAGCATGGCTGCTTCTAAGTATATTTGGCTCGGTATTTGCCTGTACCATGTTTACTACTTTTGATGGTAAAGATAATAGCATTCTTGCAGCAAAAAATCGGGATAATCGACCGGATAATCAGATAATACAAGTAGTGGCTGAAAAAGGTAAATTGAAATATTTAGCGTTGTCACGCTCGGATGTACCCGAATTTGTATCCGCGGGGATTAATGAAAAAAATTTGGCGGTATTTAATGAGGTAACTATAGAATATGCGTCGCAAGCCAAAGGTGGTATCGCTGATGATTTCAGTAAAGATATTTTACAAAATTATCAACATGCACGAGATGTAATTCCTGATTTACCGAAGTTAATTGCCAAATATCCGGATCCAGTTTTTTACCAGGTAGTCGATAACCATGAGCTACTGGCAATTGAAGTTGCTCCAGGTCAAAAATATAAATATAAGCTTATCGAACAAGGGACATTTACTCATGCCAATAACTATCTCGAAAGTGAGCTTGTTAGTCAATATCCCTATAGCGAGGTCGAAGAAGCCAGGTTACTAGGTAGCGAAACCAGGGCCAACCGTGCCAATTATTTGTTGAATAAAAATCCATTACCTACAGTTGAAACAATGCAGATGATTGCATTAGATCATTCCGCTGGCTACAATAATAGTATTTATCGATCTGGCGAAGAGTCTAATCCCGCAAGCGTTCGAAGCCTGGCTTTTTTTATGGTTAAGATAGCTAAAGACGGTTCAGAGCCTGCAAGTATTAGCAGTTATCTTTATAGCCAAGGCAGTAAATATAACTATATTCTAGATAAAAAATTCTGGGCAAAATACCAGTCAGGCTATAACTTGTTAACTCCAAACATAAAGTAAATTTTATGAAAAAAATATTAATTCTCTACACCGGTGGTACTATTGGAATGGATTATACAAAATCCGGGCTGGCGCCATTGCCTGGATTATTTAAATCACAAATTGATACACTAGAGCCTAATAAAGATCTAGAGGTGGACTTAATCGAATATGAGCAATTGATTGATTCGTCAGATATCCGCTTGGAACATTGGCAACGGATGATTAATGATATCTCGACGAATTATGAGAATTATGACGGGTTTGTAATTATTCATGGAACGGATACCATGGCATATACGGCAAGTGTGCTTGCCTTCGCCTTGAGAGGCCTTGATAAGCCAGTAATTTTAACCGGTTCACAGTTACCGCTCGTACATCGGCGTAGTGACGGCTGGAATAATTTAATTGATGCCCTTTTTGCTGCCAATCGTAGTGATTTAAATGAAGTTGCAATTGCTTTTAATCATAAATTATTAAGGGGCTGCCGGGCACAAAAAGTTAGTACCTACCGATTTTTTGGATTTGACTCCGTTGATGAAGAACCCTTAGCAGAGTTCGGTATCAATATTAATTGGTTTACCAAACGCTGGCTTAAGGCTACCAGGTTTAGCTTCGCTCCGGTAATACCTAATCCGGCGCGGATCCTTGATCTAAGTATGCGTCCTGGCTTTACTACCGATTTTATCGCTGAGACTCTGGTTAATACCGAGCTTGACGCGGTAGTGCTCCAAACTTATGGTAGCGGCAATATTCCGATTCATAACCATAAGCTGGTTAAAGCGTTAAAGTCAGCAGTTGATCGCGGAGTGATAATTGTTAACATTACTCAAGTTATTGAAGGCCGTGTTTCATCTGATTATGCCAGTAGCTGTTTGCATGATCTGGGGATTGTTAGTGGTTGCGATATGACTATCGAGGCGGCTTTAGCCAAGCTACTGGTTTTACTTTCTAGTAAAATGAGCAAAGACTCGATTAAAGCAGCCATGAGTGAAAATTTGGTCGGTGAATTAACCGAGAATTAAGCAATTATGCAAAAGGAGAATTGTTAAGTCTTAACTTTCTCTTCTTCAGCAAGCTTTTGGCATATAAATTTCACTTTTGCTTCAATAAACGCTTTTTTAATTTCATTGCAGCGCTTTAGATAATCTAGTTCTGGCTCATCCTCAAGCTGCTCGACTATAAATTGCGGCTGAATTTGAATTTCGGCAAACTCCCTTGCAAATAATTTAGCAACTTCTTCTGAGTTTGTCATATTAATTAAAATTAAATCTCGATTTTGCAAGGCATTATCTAGTTTTTCTTTAGCTAGAGAAATTTCTGCTTCGCTAAGCTGGTAAAGATTATCAAAAAGCATATTTGCAATTGATATACCAAGCGCATCCTTAAATTCAATGGCATAGGCTAAATAGAACTCAATTTCTTCAGGTTTTAAACTCGGGTCTTGCTTGATTTTATCTTTGACCATTTCATCAATAATATCTAAAACAGTTAAAGCTTGGAAATAATGGTAATGATCAGTAAAAGTTGAGTTATTTTTATACATTTGAGCTTGAATTTGCATATTGATAAAACCAAATGCGACTCTGTCCCCGCAGCTTTCAACCGCCTCATGAGCTATCGCGAAGCAGGTCTCTTTGAAGCCTTCATTTTGGTCCATTTGCTTGATTATGTCAGTCAGGAGTTTATAACTGTTGATTTTGTATGCTTCATCTTTGGTGTCTTTCATGTCATCAAATTTATGTAAGAAGAGGTTAAATGATTTAGATTTATCGGAGTCCCAGTTACTAATTAAATTGTATTCGATATGAGCTTCATTAAGAATTTTCCTAATGTTTGTGGTTAAATCAGGGCAATCAGATGCAGAGAATAGTGAACTTGCTGCTAGTATATTCATAATGGCCTCATTTGGTAGACCCATAGTGCTGGGCTCATTATATTGCTCAGCAAGTGCAGCTAATCTAATTGAGCTTTGCTGCAAACTGTTCATAGTATTTTGGTTATGTATACTCACATAATCAATTAAAACCTGGGTATCAGCAACAAAGTTTTCACTATAGCTGCCAGGGGCGACGGTTTCTTCAATACTTGCGAGAAGTCTCGGGTTGCTTGAACTTTCTGAAAATCTAAATGTAATTCTTGGATTAGTATTTGCCGCCCATTGTTCAATCTGGTCTTGTACCTCTTGATTAGTGGTCTGGTTATAGCGCTCTATAATCAAGCTTTTTGCTAGTATTTGCTGATCATTTCCAAAGAGGTTTAATAATGGCAAAATATTATTTTGCTTTTTGAAAAGGGTTTTGATTGTGCTTTGTACAAAGTGCCTTTGACGTAAAGAGTCATTTAAATGGTCTAGACAAATTTGTAAGGCGAGATCCTGGTATTGGTTAAAGTTACTTTCACACATCATTAATAGGGTTACAATAATTTCTTCCCATTCAAATGGCTCAAGTTTGTCTTTATAATTAAGGGCTATTAGAAGTGCTTTTTCCAGATATTTCCTAGCTGTCAAGATATCTATATATTCTAAAATTAATTTCTTTTTTAACCTTGCTCCATGCTGGGATAACTGGTCATTATCACTGGCAAATTTTATATCCAGGTAATTTATGCTTTGAATAGTTATCTGGTCTGGCTGCTGATTTCTACTGCTATTTTCATTGATTAAATTTATATTGGCCCGTATATTATCTACGTCCCTAAGTAGGTCCAGATTAGTTTTTAAATTATTATCTTCTATAAAATCAGTTAAGGGATAATTGGGTATGCAAAACCAGGAGGAAAATCCCGAGTTAGCTGTAGTGATTAATTTAGCAATATCATGTAACCTTTTACGGTTGTAAGAGTCAGTACCTTCATTTGCCAAACTATCTAAAAATTCAGCGTTAGACTTTAACAGCATGTTAAGTTCTTTACAATTGTACCCTAATTGCTTTATTTCTGAATTTAATTGGTTTTTGCTTATTTTGCCCAAGTCCACGTCTTTGTATAGTTGTTTAATACGCGTTACGGCTAGCTCAAAATTTGCTGTATCTTGGTCTATCGGATGTGAGTTAATTCTATGGCTATTTATGAAATTATTTAATAGCGAGTTAATTCTATTTTGTAATCGTAGCATAATTTTAGTCCTTTTGCAGTTAGTCATCTAATTGGTAGATGTTGCTCATAATTGAATTCTTAATACCGGACACTTTTACCAAATGAATTATAAATTGCATGTTTCTTGTAATTGATTTATTCTGAGGGTAGCTTAATTTATAACTCAATATTACGAATATAAGACTTTGTAATTATTCATTGGTTATTTGTTGATGCCTCACAAGACTCAAACAGTTCAACAAATAACGCCAATTCATAAACAAAGTCTAATATTCTCCATAATTCGTTATAAATCAAGTTTCCCTCATAATAAATCTAATAAAATTAACTGTTGCACGTAGTATCAACTACAAAACTGTCCCGTATTGAGAATGGAATTTAATAAATTGTTTTTATGATAATACCGGGCAAAGACCTGAGTCTTCTTGTATGACTGAAGAAATGGAATGTTTACGATAAATGTTAAAATAATACTATACTAAGCGGTCGTTGTATAAATAGTATACTTGTGCAAATAGGCATATGGAATAGATAGTGAAGATTGTTACTCTATTGCTTTTTATTTGATAAGACAATAGCAGAAGGGGATAATAATCTCAAATAACACTGCCTATGCTATAATTTATCCAGCCAATTTGTTGTAGTAAGATAAGATGGCTGCACAGCACATTGTAAATTTGTTGTAACTAATGAAAATATGGTTTGCTAAAAAGCAGCGATTACAAATTTATACAGTGCTGGCAATGGTGTAATAGTAACAGTAATATAATCAATGGGAATAAGATCAATATGACAGATAACAAATTTGATTTTACGAATTTTGGCTTTAACGGGTTTATTATGAAGAAGAGTTTTTGAGAAATGGCGCCTCAAGTAGGAATCGAACCTACGACCTGCGGATTAACAGTCCGTCGCTCTAACCGTCTGAGCTATTGAGGCGTTGTCTTATTGCGAGAACATGATTATATGTTGAAATCGCTAGTGTTGTCAAATTTTATTTGTGAAAAAAATTAAATCTTTTTGGGGTAATAATGGATTCTAAAATTATATCAAAAATTTATCTGGCATCAAAAAGTCCGCGTAGACGTGAGCTTTTAAAGCAAATGGGCGTCAGCTACGAATTACTTGAGTTTGATATTCCTGAGGTTGTTGGCGCAAATGAAGATCACTTCGCCTATTCAAAACGGATCTGCCAAGAGAAATCACGCGCAGCTTGGGATTTGATTCAAGAAAACAAGCTCCCGGTATATCCGGTTCTAACAGCGGATACAGAAGTTGTCTATCAAAATCAAGTTTTAGGCAAACCTCTAGATTATGCTGATGCATTTAGAATGTGGCGGATGTTTGCTGGCGATCGCCATCTAGTGTTGACAACCGTTACCTTAAAATTCCATGATTTTGAGAAAACCGTAACCAGCCAAAATTGGGTTTATTTTGATGATATGTCAGATGATGAAATTCATTCTTACTTACAACTTGGGGACTATCAGGACAAATCTGGCGCCTATGGAATTCATAGCTATGCTGGGCAATTTATTAAAAAGATCGATGGCTGTTTTTATTCAATTATGGGCTTACCGCTAAATGTGGTTAAATGTTTATTACAAGAGTTAGCTAATAATGTTAACTAAAGTAATAGTTTATAATGATAAAGACTTTATTTATAGTTTTGCTTATTGTGGAAAAGAGCTTAAGTTTGTCTTAACCGATAAGCCAGGGATTGCCAGCGAAGCCATCTTTCTTGCGCGGATAACTAAGTTTAACCAGGCCAACCGGACCGCTTTCATAGAATATTTGCCGGGTAAGACCGGGTTTATAAATTTGGGGACTCATGCGAAAGTTCATGATGGGAGCACCCTTGCCGTTCAGCTAACTTGGCTTGGCGATGGGCAAAAAGCTGCCAAATTTCGTGATAGCTGGCAATTAGTTGGTAAATATCTGGTTTATACGCCATCGAAATCAAGCAAAATTGTTAATAAGTATCATGCTTGTGCCGCTACTCTCACCGAAATTCCGAATATTTATCCAGGACAGTGGGTAATAAGAAGCTGTGTTTCTTCTAAAGCTGATATTTCCCATGTTTTAGCCGAAGCTAAATTAATTCATGAAGAAGGGCAGCAAATACAGATGGCAGCTGAGCCAGGATTATACTATGCAGGTGTGTCAAACTATCGCAAACTGCTTCGATCAATAAAACTTAGCCCCGAATGTGAGATAATTACTAATGATAGCTCAATAAACCAAGATTTATTAAGCTTGCAGGATTTATGGCAAATTGACGCGATTACCTTTGACCCTGGCTTAAATGGGCAGGCATTAATTGAGCACTATAAACAGCAATTATTGGCGACTATAGTAACATTAGCAAATGGCGCTAGCCTGGAAATAAATACATTCGCGGGAATAACAATTATTGATGTCAATAGCGCTAAAGTGGCATTAAATGGTGGCAGTTTAAACTTTTTAGTGCTAGATGAAATTTATCAACAAATATGTATCCGTAACCTACAGGGAATAATTCTTCTTGATTTGATAAAAAACATGAATAAAGAACAGGAAGAAAAAATAATAAACTATTTGGAGAAGCTTTTTAAAAGTGATGTTACACATACCAAGATTTTAGGTTTTAGCAATGCTGGGCTATGTGAAATCATCCGTAACAAATTTTAGTTTTTCTCCGATCAATTTAATAATAAAGCTAAAAAAATGATAGATAATTTAAATGGGATTTATACAGTCGATGCCAATTATGGACGGCCAAATTTGGCCTCAGTTCATCTAATTGTAGATGGGGATGATGTGGCAATAGTTGAGACAGCTAACGCCAGCTCTCTAACATATGTCGAATCAGCGCTAAGAGAGCTAAATATCGAAAACGATGCAGTTAAGTATATCTTTTTAACCCATATCCATCTTGATCACGCAGGTGGGGCCGGAGCCTTTATGCAGAAATTTGCAAATGCGCTTTTGGTGGTCCATCCACGTGGAGTCAGGCATATGATAGACCCTTCATTTCTTGAAAAAAGCGTGATAGGGGTTTATGGTGAAGAGTTTGTTACTAAAATGTATGGTAAATTGATTCCGGTTGAACCGGCCCGGATTTTGGAAGCCAAAGATAGATTAAGCATAAAACTTGGTAAGCGCGAGCTTATTTGCTTAGATACCCCGGGGCATGCGAATCACCATATCGCAATTTATGATAGCTTAGCGCAAGGGGTTTTTACTGGTGATGTATTTGGGGTTGCTTACCCTGAGCTTATTAATGCAAGATCAGAGCGCTTTATTTTTCCAACAACTACTCCGGTTAATTTTAATCCTGAATTGATGCATGCTTCGATTGATCTAATTGCTTCATTCAAACCGAAAGCAGTATATTTAACCCATTTCGGCAAACTAGGTAATGTAGAGCAATATAGTTTGATTTTACATAAAATGGTAGATGGATTTGTTGATATAGCCAAATCTACACAGCTAGATGCGGATCTAGTTAATGGAATCAACCAGAGCCTTTGCGAATATATGTGGCAAGAGGCCAAGCAGTTTGGAGTATGCTTGAACCGTGAACAATTTGAGCAAGTAGTTGCTCTCGATAATCAAATTAGCGCGCAAGGTTTGGCAGTTTGGCTGAAAACAAATAATTAGATATTTAAAAATTATTGATAGCGAATTTGGAATAAGCTACTTCTACAATTGAATATCAATAGTTTTTAGCCATCTTAATTTTATGGAGGGTTTGTGGCAACTTAGTAATAAAAATTGTTATAATAACAATTAAGGCTCCAATTAGAGTATTAATAATACGATGTTCTGTTACTTCTATACCATCATAATGGATCAATTTATACATATCTGTTACCATTCCTGTCAAGAAAAATACGTAAGTCCCGTAGTGACGTGATAGGCTAACTGCAATCATAAAATATAATGGCCCCATAAGCAAAGCTAAAAACCAAAAATTAGTTATCCACATTCCAATAATACTGGCAAGAAGTGCGCCGGCTAATGAACCAAATATTCGATGTCGAATCCGTTGCCAAGCAAGATTGCGACAGTTTTTAAAAATTAGTAAGCTTGTCATTGGTACCCAATATCCTTGAGGTAACTTTAACAAATAGCTACTTGTATATGCAGCAACTATAGCGCAGGTAAATGCAAATGTAAAAAGCAGGGCAGGCATCGAGATGTCAAAAAATTGTTTAGGTATAAATGATTTATCTGTTTTACCAGCTAATGTTTTGCAGAATAGAAGATATTCAAGAGCAAACATTCCAGCTCCACCAATAAAGAAAAATAAACCATAATAAATAGATATACATGGGGTTATGGTAGGGATTCCGGTTCCAATCACAAATAAGTTACCGATAAAAAGCACCACAGTTGACCATATGCTATTATTATGGTTGGTAACCCCATAAGTGCCCATAGTTAATATAATTATCAATACACTTATCCAATAGTGATGGGCAAATAAGCTGCCTAATCCTATTGTAATACCAGCTAGAACACTCACCAATAAACCATAACGTAAACGATAAAGCCTATCGGTATTTAAAGCACTAATTTCAATTATAGTGACGATAAAAACTCCAAACACTGCCGTAATATAAATTAAGTTATTGGGCATTAATAAAACCTGCAACGAGGAGAAAAATACTGCAAGTACGGCTGCCTTAGCCCCGATTAGATATGCTTCTGCTTTTAAAGAAATACTTTTCATCAAATTTATTCCGTAGCTTTTATTGTGCCATTAAAATTATTTTAACTTTGTTTCGATACTTGGTGCTTTTTGCCTAGTTATGTTCACCCTTTTAATAACTATAGTTACAAGTAGTGCTAACTAATTTAAATAGTGTTACCTGCAGCGAGTTTGTTGTCGATTTAGTAGCGGGGGAGCACAAGGTCAGTGTATATACAGTCTTAAGAAGAGCGATTGTAGATGACTATGCATTAAATTTAAAATGGCGAATATGGGTAGGGGGTGCTAAAGCCTAGTTAGCGCTAGCTAATTCAAAGCATTGCTCGATGAATTTTGCAAACTCTTTTTCCAAACGGCTTTGTTCACCATAACCTCGTATTAGGTAGGTCGAGACTTCTTTAAACACATAATTAGGTAAAAGTTCAACAAATTCGCCACTTAATAACTCCTCAGTTAGTAAGTAGTCTGCAGTTATGATAATAAACTCGCCATCACGGGCAGCTTCGATTGACGGTAGGGTATTATTGAAGTTAAGATTACTTGTATAATCATAGTTGGTTTTTTCACCATTCTCAAGGTTTAATACTTGATAACTGAGCCGTTCACCATTAGGCAGCACACCAATCAATTTATGTTTAGCTAATTCTTCGAGAGTGGTAGGTCTACCATAGCGAGCCACATATTTGGCACTCGCAAAACATTTTAGTTGATATTTCCTTAATAACTTTATTTTTACATTCTGTGATTCGGGGATTACGTTACTAATTGCTAAATCTAAATTATTGCTCACTAAATTTACTTTAGATGAAGTTGAGATATAGGTAATATTAAGTATTGCATTAGGATGCTGATTGATAAAGGTAGGTAAATGCGGTATGATGAAGTGACTTGCCTGATAGGGAATTGCAACGCGTAGAGTTCCACTAACTGTTGAAGGTCGAATCTGGCCCATTTCGGCTAGTAAATTATCAAAATTATTGGCAATGTGTGAAAATTTATTATACAGTAAGGCTCCCGCTTCAGTAAGTGTAAATTTGCGCGTTGAATGATCAATTAATGCTAGATTTAGCTGTTGTTCTAAATGCTGTATTCTTTTAGTAAGCGTTGACTGCATTATCTTTAGCGCTTTAGCAACCTTAGTATAATTCCCACATTCTGCTAATTTTATAAATAGAAAAATTTCATCATACATATAATTTATACTTTCAAAGTGTTTCAGTTATGAACTGACGACACAGTTAATATATTAATTAGAAAATAAGTTATACCCAAGGCTAGACTTTATAAATCTCTTAATTCAAAAGCTGGGATCTACCCATAGTTTAAAATAATTAGTTATATTCTAGCAACTATGAATTAAAAAAGCATTCTTTAATAAAATTAGAAAATGCTTGCTCTAATTTGCTTTGATTATTTTTCCTGCGTATTAGATAACATGGTAGCTCTTTTAATCGAAAATCAGGTAAAATTTCACAGAGTTCTTGCGTAGCTAGCTGATCCTTAACGAGCAGGCTTGGGGCGCAAATAATAAATTCATCACTTTTAGCCAAAGCTATTGATTTCAATAAATCATCATGATAGATTACTGCTTTATAGTCAAATACAATCTCTTGCCTGGTAATTAGGTTAGCTACCAAAAAACGGGTAATAGTCACTCCATTAATGCTAAGGCCTACTAATTTATGTCGATTTAGATCGGCAAGGGAAGTTGGAGAGCTATAACGGCTAATATAGTTGGGGCTTGCATAAAATTTTAGCTCCAATTTAGTTAAAATCTCAATTTCAAAATTAGGATCTTGTGGAAAAATAAGACTGACTAATATATCAAAGTTATCTTTTAATAATTCAAATTCAACAGGACTAGTGATAAAAACTATATTAACTGTTATACCAGGGTATTGCTTAACGAATAAATTAATCTTACGAATAATAAAAGTTTGCGCAAGAGTAACTGATAGCCCGATGCGTAAAGTGCCGGTAAAGTTACTATTTTGAGATAAGCAAAATTCTTCTAATAATTCATTTAAACTTTTGACCTGATTGCTAAAGCGATTATATAATTCTTGCCCATTATCGGTAATATTTAAAGTGCGTGTACTACGATTAAATAATTTGAAGTTTAAATTTTGCTCCAAACTCTGAATCCGTTTGGTGATTGTGGATTGAGCTATACCTAGAGATTTAGCAGCACGACTAAAACTACCAATTTCCACTAGTTGGATAAACAAATAAATATCATCATACATATTAAACTGTTTGCCTTACCTTGTTTATGTTAAAAAAATTTCCATAGTTTAGGTTACTTATCTATTTTTGGAATTACACTTATTCAGATATTACTATAGCTTAGGATAGCGTACTCAATCTATAATAGCTTCTGGTATTTGGTAAACTAAAACAAATAATATCAATAGGTTATTATTGTGCACAACCTAATTAAATCTATGCGATAAAAGTTTAAACTACTATTCTAAAGATAGGTACTTTTTAACTATGATAAAACGATTTATTAGTGAAATTATTCAGGGTGCAAAACTTTTTGATGCAGAATCACATATTTTGATCACTAATCACCGGTTACAGCTAGTTTATATATCCACGCCTTTTTCCCAATTGCTAAGTCTTGAGGCTAAAGATTCAATTAAGAGCTGGAAGGATGCACCATTTGCTGTGGCAATGAATCAATTATATCTGATTTCCAAGCAATCGCAGCTGGAAAATCTAGAATTTGCTTACTTGGGAGAGTTTTCTATGGGGCAACCCGGAGTTGCTTATGGCAAAATGTCAGTACTAATTGATCCCAGAACCAGGTTATTAGTTGGCTATATGATCAGACTTCGTAAGCTTAATACAGTGTATAAAATTGATATGTTACCAAATGCGAAATTTAATTTGATTAAAGAATCGATATGCCATAAGTTGCAAACCATAATTAAGTTAACAAAAATTGAAGAAGAGATCCTTTTTTTTATTAGTCATGGACTAAGCCAAACTGAAATGGCCACAATATTAGAACAACTCTATCGTAACTCAATTAATTTAAATACACTTAAGTATCATTATAATCGATTACTCCAAAAATTTAAAGAAAATGATATTCTGCAGATTATAGCTAAGCTTCCCGAATTACATCACAAACGTTTTTTTCCTAAAAGTTTGATGACTAATTCCAGCTTTGTCTTACGTAAGTATTAATCATTTGTAAAGGGGGAATAGCCTTGAGCATTACACATTCACCGATTCTAAGACAGTATGTAGAATATCTTCAAAGTTTGCATAGTGGTGAGCCCTATGCGGTTTATGATAGTAATTTCAACCCGCTTATAGAGCATTGTTGTGAGGGCTACAAATTTTACCTTCCAGAGTTTAAACATATTGCTAATTTAGCTGAGATTATTGAATTCTTAAAACACCACCAACTTGAGATAAGTGAAACAGTTAAAGATGAAATAATTGGAGTTTTTGAGCTAAAACAAGGTTCACAGTTTAGTTTATTTAATTTGCGACCATTTGTGCATGCTGGAAAAGAGTGTGGGTATAGCCTTACTTTTAATGGTTACGTTATTGATTATCTGCCTGTGAGATTACTTAACAGTTTTTTACCGCCAACCATAAATTATGCAGCTGATTTTGATTTTACTAAGCGGCAGCAAGAAGTTGCCTTCTTATTCGCCTTAGGTAAAAACTATCGTGAAATTGCTGAATGTTTAACAAATATTTATAATAAAGATGTTTCTCATCATACGATTGGAAATATGGCAAGGAATATGCTATATAAAAAAGTACAAGTCTATAATAAAAGTAGTTTATTTTTCAGTATGATTAAGAATACAGGGAGCATTGTAGTACCAGAAATTATTGCAAGGCAGCTTTTAAGTATAAATTAGGTTTAACCCCGTATTTGGTACAATTTTAAGGCTTTTGCTCCTCCAAAGTTTGTTATTTTCTTTTAACTGAGCAAATAAGCTAAATTTTAAACACAGTATAAATTATAGATTTTAATAAGGAATATTTATTTATGAAAACAAAATTAGTCTTATTGACTCTTGGCTTTATAGCAAATATTTTTGCTGGAAGCCTTAACTCATATTCTAAGTTTAGTATCTATTCAACAAGTTCATGTAATAAGACGGACTGTATTGTTGATCTTACGATTA
This sequence comes from uncultured Neisseria sp., assembly GCA_964386295.1. Taxonomy (GTDB): domain Bacteria; phylum Pseudomonadota; class Gammaproteobacteria; order Burkholderiales; family UBA11063; genus Aquella. The sequence continues at coordinate 45,750 of CAYLRR010000017.1, read as the reverse complement.
ACTCAGATAATGTACATAAGATTACCAGGGTACCGGAAATTTTAAATCCTAATATAATGGTATTAAGTACTAGTTGTGGGGACTATAATTGTTTAGTTATGCTGAAGCTAGCTAAATCAGATACGGCATTAAAAATTTCTATGCCAGATTATAATGCAAGCCAAGTATTAACTTATAACTACGCAGTACCCAAAATGTTTAGCTAACAATTCTTAAAGCCTACTGCTATGTTCTCAATCTGCCATTAATTTTATTAGTGTTGAGAATTTTCCAACGTACATTAGTTTTGGATTAATCTTTGTTTTCTTATTTGCAAAAAATCAGATAGCTTTTTGCCCTTACATCAGGTACTCTAAAAAAATGAAACCTGGTATTGAAGCAAAAAACTTCCCATTTATTTTTTGAGTCAAAATGCGGAGTAATACTAGTATAATATACTTATAGTACTTGGCAATCTCTGCTAAAATATTGTAAAAATTTTTAAAAGGAAACTATTTTGAAAAGAATACTTGGCGTATGCTTGTGTATTTTAGCTGGTATAGCTAATGCCAATGAAACGATTACTGTTGCGGCAACCAAAATCCCGCAGGCTGAGATTCTTGAATTTGTAAAACCTAGCCTGGAAAAACAGGGGTATAATTTAAAAATTATTGTATACAATAACTATCAAGCGCAGCCCTTATTAAGTACGCCAGGTGCAGCTGGTTTTAATCCTAATGATGAGGTCTACTTTAAACATGCCGATGCAAATTTTTTTCAACATCAACCGTATCTAGATAACTATAATTTACTTCATAAAAAAGGAAAATTGGTAGCTGTTGCAAAAGTTTTCTCTGCTCCATTAGGGCTTTACGCTAACCCCGAAACTGAGGCTGACTTTATCCAATCGAAAAAAATTAGTGATTTATCTAAAGCAGTTGTTGGGATTCCTGATGATCAGGTGAATGACGCGCGTGCTTTACTATTTTTGCAAGATCAAGGTTTAATAAAATTAAAACCTAATAAACAGGGCTTCTATACCCGCCGCGATATTATCAAGAATCCCTATAATTTGAAGGTAGTCGAAGCAGATCCCTCAGTGCTTGCCGGTATGCTGAAAGCTAAGAAGTTGAATGTAGCCGTTATTAATTCCAGTATGGCGTATCAGTCAGACTTGGATGTAGCTAAGGAATCTGTATTCTTGGAAAAGTTAGATCCTCGCTATGTCAATATTGTTGCTGTTCGTCCTGAATTAGCCAGTTCACCAAAAATCAAAGCTCTGGTCCAGGCCCTTGAAAGCCCCGAAGTTAAAGAATTCATTGAAACCAAGTATAATGGAGCAATAGTTCCGGCCTTTTAACTTCTTGCTTAAAGCATATATTAATAAATTAAGGCTTGGGAGAAAACCAAGCCTTAATTTATTATATTCATATCCTTGTCCTAAGTGTAGAATGTTATTTTTCCCAACAGTGTTAGTTTTATGTGGTATTTTGTAATAATGCAATTAGCTCAGCGTGTTATTTAAGTCGCTTGATACCGGGTTCACTTCTTTAAAATTAGACTTTAAATTTTACATAATCTTTATTTCGAGGAACTTATTGCTGTTACTTATCCTCATAGTATAATCAATCTCTAGCAAATTCATGGGTTAATAACGAAAATCAATAAAGAAGCTCTGACAATATTCAAACAAAATAAAATTAATATAATAAGAATGTTTGCAATTGAGTATGAATTTGCTATTAATTTTTTCCACTAAAACCATATTAGGAAACTATAAAATTTGATTTATTAAGGGGTTAAAACTAATTTTTATGAATAAACAGAAAGTTTTACTATGCCTTGTGACTCCCGCTTTTATGTTATTTGGCTGTAGTAATGGGGGTAACTCTAGTAGCGTATCAAATATTAGCCGTGCTTATGTGACAAATGTTCAAGATAACACTATTTCTATTTGTAATATTGATGGAAATGGCAATTTAAGTAATTGCCAAAAAGATACGGCAGAAGGAAAATTATCTTCACCAGATGGTGTATTGATAAATAAAAATAATATTTTTATCGCTAATTTACTAACAAATTCAATTACCATTTGCGCTCTTAATACTAACGGTGGGCTAACAAACTGTATAAATAACCGCGAAGAGGGAATTATCTATAAACCATATGGACAAGCTATTTATAATTCCTATTATTACGTAACAAATTCAAATAATACGATCGCAATTTGTAAAATAGGTACAGACGGCAATTTATCAGCTTGTAAATTAGATAATGCCAATAATACTTTAAAGGTGCCAGGCGGAATAGCTATTTCAAATAATAAAGCTTTTATCACCAACATTCAAGATGGCTCAATTACAACCTGCCAGATTGGGAGAGCCGGGGAATTTACCAGTTGTAACGCTCAAAAATATGGTGAAGCAGCTAGCTTAAATGATATCTATATTAATTCATCAATGATCTATGCCACTAGTATAAGGAATAAATTAGTACAGATGTGCCCGCTTAGCAGTGATGCGATTATTGCAGCAAAATGTAAAGAGATAAAGCTTGGTTATAACGAATACTTTAAAATGCCAACAGGTATTTTTGTTCGAGGTAAGCATTTATATAGCGTAGATTTTGGCAGTGATTCAGTAATTAAATGCGATTTTGCTCCTAAGGATGGGTTAACTAACTGTAGCGTGGCAAATGCGAGTAATGGCTTTGTTAGTCCAACAGATATCGAAATATCAGAAGCAAATCAATAATAGCACGAACAGGAATACCAATTATGAAAAAAATTTTAGCGTTGCTGATATTACCATTAAGTTGGAATGTGTACGCAGGCACTAGTACTATAATTAATTTTATGAATATGACACCCTACACAGTTACAGTGTCCTTTCCTGCTGGTAGCGAGGACTGCTGGCATGATACCACAGATACTTCATCAATAAATAGTTACCTTAACTATTATATAAATAATTCAGTTTCTGATTCTGGCTATAGTGATTATTTGACTAATTTTAAAACCGGCTTTGGGATAAATGATTTGGGACAAATTAGTACAAGTGACATGATCGGCAGCATGACCTTAAATCCCTCTTTGAATGGCCAGCCGATCCAGATGGCATCATTCCGCGGAGAGCCTTCGGCAGCATTATTTGAAGGTTGTAAAGATGCGACTTCGACTCGTGGTTTTACGATTACCATACAGCAGCCGAATGGAAACAGTCTAACCAAGTATTATTACCTGCAGGATCCGCCAGGCAGCCAGTGGACCCTCACGCAACAGGATGGGGCCGGTAATATCCTTCAAACAATTACTTTAGGGGCTGGTGGGAAAACTAATGCCCTAGAAGTTGGTCTTACAGCCGGAACCGCTATAGTAACTATAGTTTCACTTGGTTCTGCTGGTGCCGAAGCGTTTGCTGCGCGGTCAATTATTTATGCTGGAGCAGAAGATGTGTTAAGGAGTAATGCAGCATACTTTGGCGATTTTCTATTATCTGGAGCGTTTAATGCCGGTAGATTGGAAGTTGTTTCTTTTGCAAAAGGGTACCTATTTAGAACTGCATTAAAACTAGCTATTAGTGGTGGATTAATTTATTATACTTCAGCCGATAGTCAACCAGGTTCGGGGCCAGATTATTCTCAATATATTGATTATTCTTCTCAACAAATACAAGGCTCTGGTTTAGTTATTCCCTCTGGAATGCCAGATGATCGTTCTATCTGCGTTTATCAGGGAAGTACGTTTGGCATAACCGAGTGTCATACTGTTGGCATTAATTTATCGATACTTCCTGATGGCTCAGTTGCATTTATCCCTTTACCATCCGTAGGATCTGGGGGGTAAATATAAGATAGAACAACGGCTTTATTCTAAAGCCGTTGTTCATTTTTGCTAGGCGCAAGTCCGAAATTATTAGGGTTTAAAAAATAGAGTAGACTTGCGTCAATCAGTTATGGTAAAAGATGCCGAAGGGGTATTTTGGCCACTCATATTGGTAGTATTTGGTACATAGGCGGTAGCAATTATTTTTGCATTTCCCGTGTTAGCTGGGGTTAGTACCACTGAGCAACTCACTGTACTTGATTGCGTAGTATTAGGAATATTACAGGTACTGCTACTTAAAGTAGCAATACTACTTGGTTCTGAACCATCTGAATTTACAACATAAAATGTTATAGTCGCAGGCCCATTCGGGTCGGTACCATTTGTAGCACCTGATAATGTGGCTGTTACTGTTGCAGTATTTTGTGCTCCGCCACTATTTAAACTAATGGTATTTGGATTAATACTTACGGATAATGTACCAGCACTACCAGGCTTCCAGCTTGAACCTGCATTACAGCCGGCTAAGCCAAAAGTTAATATTAAAGTAATAAATTTTATTTTCTTATTTACTTGCTTAAATGCCATATTCTTTCTCCTAATTAATTGATCCAATAATTTAACTTTAAATATTTGCTTATCCAAAGTATGTGTTTATGAAATTGTTTTAAATGTATTTCTCTAATCTCAATATCGGGCAGTTTTATCGCTACAGATAAATAAAGCACTTCCCCAGAATAAATTAGAACTGTTTAAACCGTTATTGTGCTTAAGATTGAATATGAAAGTGTCCAGTATTGAGTTAATTTAATTTTGTTGTCTGGCAAAATTCTAACAGCTATTGCAACAAGTGAAAATAAGCAATTATGCTGATTGACTACTACCAACTACTTGGTATTGAATCTCAATACCGGACACTATTATTGATATATAGTTAAAAGCATATTTTTTATTATTTGATTTATTAGGAAGGATGCTTAAATTTTTACTCAATATTACGAATATAAGACTTTGTAATTATTCATTGGCTATTTGTTGATGCCTCGCAAGTCTCAAACAATTCAACAAATTACGCCAATATCATAAACAAAATATAATATTCTCCCGCATTCGTTTAAATTAAGCATCCCCCATAATAGATCATTTAAAAATTAATTAATGCACATCGAAAGTGTCCGGTATTAAGGTATTGAATTAAGAATAGCTACATAACTTAGTAACAGAATACATAAGGTTTGGGCTAAAAAAATTTATACCTTAATTTAAGTGGAAATATTTATAGCAAGTCTTGTTAAAACAAGTTCATAATCTCATCTAAAATATTGAACAAATAGTTTAAGTAATAAATCTTCTACATTGATCTTTAATAATATTAACCGTAATTTGCAGGTAATCCGTTTTATAACAATTAATTATGGTACTTGATAATTTGAATAAATCACTTTAATGTCTATGTGCTGGGTTAACAACTTTGATTGGTGTATATCTATTAAAGCTATATCTTAAGGAAGATCCAATGATTAACTATCAAATTAATTTGAAGTCAAACTGACCTATTGCATTCTATAAATATTTTTGAAAAAATTTTATAGATAAAAGTAAAAAAAGCATTATGCTCGAAACCTAATTATTTTTGAAAGGAATGATTTTGAAACAAGATGTAATTAAGGTTGTTCAAAAAACATTTGCTAAATACTATGATGATTTCATTTATTTAGATCTTGTTGAAATACATATGTCAGGTAATGTTATTAGTGGAAAAATCAGGTATACAGGCGCAAAGTATATGAAAGTATACAATAAGATAATGCATAATATAGAAGCTATGTATATCTTTAATCAAGCGATGTATATTTTGGTTGCTGCTTATTTTCTTGAGCATGGAAAAATAACTCCGGATAATCCAGATGAAGCTTATCGCAAAATCGATGGAGTTGTTTTTAAAGATATGGAATTTAGTTTCAAACGGTCAATAACCGAGCACGATGATTTGGTATTCGAATGTAGGGCAGAGACATTTGAAGATCAAAAAGGACGATTATGTTTTGTAATAGATTTAGACCTAGCCGAAGGGGCTTTTAAAGTAAGCGGTACAATAGTTTGCCTTGAAAAAAGCGTCCATCTTGAAGGTATTTAATAATTTAACTGCCCTAAATCAAAATTAAATAAGATTTTTTTAGCAATTTTGACTCACTCTACAAAATACTGAAGAGTGAGTATACGGCAATTAGCAAAAAAGAAAAAATTATTTAACTTTTGTTACCACCGCGCTCTCGTTAAAGCGGTAACCGCCGCCCATGTCTTTATAAAGTGTAATTATTGCTTGCATTTGTGCTAGCTTCATTTCATTAACACTAATTTGTCCTTCATCCCAATTAATTTTGTCATTTAAGGTATCAGCATAAGCTTTTAATCCGTTTTTATACATACTAAAACTATAGTCATATTTTGTTTTAGCAACTAAATTGGCATTTTGCGTATGAGTATAACGCTCATTAGTTATCCGGTTAGTTGCTAGGTCATTGCTCACATCGCGAAGGGCTTTTCTAACCGTATCGATATAACTTATATAAGAATATTTTTCCGAACCTTTATATTGCTCTATATTACCGAATATTGAAGGGCTTAAGGTCCAATTGATAAATTCTGCTTGGAAATTTGAATATGAGCTATCAGGCATTCCAGGTAATCCGCCACTACTAACAACTGATGGGCCGAAAATTAATTGAAATGATGGTAGTAACTGGGTATAAGTTGCTGTTAAATTTTGTGCTACATATTTAAATTGCAAAGCGGCTACTTTAACATCAGGACGGTTGCCAACTACGGAAGCTGGAGTAGTAGTGAGATTGGCATATTTTGTTGCGGTTTGCGTAAAATCACTAGTAGGGTAGTTAGTGCCAGGGTTCTGATTTAATAAGTAGTTAATTGCATTGTGGCTTTTGAATACATTATTTTCGACTGACTTTAATTGACTTATGGTTTTTTCTATGGTTTCATCAATAGATAAGCCATCAGCAGCTGAAGCTAAGCCACCATCATGTTTTTTTTGTTGTAATATTTTCTTGGTTTGAAGGTCAGTTAAATATTGCTGGTAGAGCTTTAATTCTGCTTGTTGGGCAATTAAGGTATAGTAACTAATTGCAATATTTGCTATTAAATCTAATTTAGCTCCTTCTAGAGCTTTTTCTTTTGCCTCAAGTTTAAGCTTGGCTGATTTTTGTTGGGCTATCAACGAAAAGAAATTGATCGAATTATAGCCGGCAAAACCACCGTAAATCGTCTGTGGTTGTGGTAGCATTGGGTACATATTGACTACGCCAGCAAATGCATTTATCCCAGGTATCCAGCTAAGTTCCAGCGCTCGCAATTCGCCTTGGGCTTGTTGGATATTTGCTTCAGCTTGTGCAATTGATGTATTGGCTTTTAGTCCACTCTCAATAAGCTGGTTTAAATTTGGGTCTTTAAATTGCTGCCACCATGCGATATATGGTAAATTACTCTCAACAAGTTGGCCAGGCTCAGTAAACTTTTCTGGTAAATCAACTTTTGGGTCAGCTCGGTCCGGAGCTAATAGCGAGCAGCCACCAAGCGCAGCTAAAATGGTTAATAAGCTAAAAGATAAGAGTTTTTTACTCATATGTTAAACTTTTCCTATTTTATTAATTCTGCCAAATAGGCTAAATCTTCTTTAATCTCTTTGGTTAATTCTATTATTTTACTATCATTAGGTAAATGCATATTCAAATAGCGTAAGCTTACGATTTTTGAATGAATTTCTCTACTTGAGCTTAGCATTTGCTCTAATTTTTCAGAAAAAACCTTATTATTTCCCTCATATTTAGCATCGTTAGCTAAATTGGTTAATTTATCAATGTTTTGCAGAAGCATACTGTTTATCTTCAGCCCTTTTGCTGAACTATTCCGGGCGAGGGCGATTTGATAATATTTTTCTAAACTAGCATAAACCAATTTTTGAGTTTGCTGGTAACTTAAGAAGGATAAATTCTTTTTCTTAAACCAGATATTCTCAATTGCAATACAAACTCCAAAAACAATAAAGTTACAGATAAGTCTATCGCTAATGTAATAAGAGAGATTAAAAGTATCTGAATTACTCCATTCAACGCTAATATCGGCAAAGGTAGTAGTGAATATAACGATTCGATTGTAAGGTAATTGGCTAAAAAAAATCCATAAAATCATCCAAGAAGTAGTAACCATAATTAATAGGCGATAATCAAAATGGATAATATGCCACATGATAACAACCATTGCGATACCGACTAAAGTACCTTGAATCCTTAAATAGGCTTTTTTGAGTACAGTACTTGAGTTAAAACCGCCATAGATGGCACAAGATGCAGTAATCAGCCAGCTATTGTGTGGAATATGCATATACTGGTAGATGGCTTGAATAATCATTAGTACAATGACAATTTGGATGTACCTTTGGGTATATATATCTACATTTTTAAACATAGCTGGTTCCAAAGGGTTGCTAATTTGGCAAACGCACTAATTATATGCGGCGGCAGCTGCTGGTTTAATTCCTTGTCTATGTCAGTATTTATATTCTTAAATGCAGCATTGTTATATTTGCTAAATTGTTGGGTATGAAAGCTCAAGCTTTTATTACAGCTTATTCCCGCTTGCAATTCTTTGCAAGCCTCAGCCAATAGAAGATAACCGTTACTATTAAGAGTTACCACACTATTTCGTGAAGCAATAAGGTAGTTGCAAAGCTGTGATAGTAAAATATCTATTCTACGGGCGGGGAAGCCAAATTCCTTGTAGCCAAGCTCACGGGTAAAACTATTTAGGCGGATAAAATGTGTTAAGGGAGCCCCTGCCTGAATATGATTTTGGTGGGCCAATGCCCTAAAGCGCATCTCAAATTCGCCAAGTGCTAAATAGTATGCCCGTAGCCAAATACGGAAATAATAGATCCGGGGAAATATATTCATAAAGGCAAGGGCAAGTATAAGGTAAAATGAGATTAATACAACATAGTTGAGGTAAACATAGCCATTACCACCTACCTTTATTTTTACCATTGTGATACCAAGCATATTTACCATAGCTGCCATGCCAGCAAGCATAGGAATCTTGCGCGATAGCCAAAAAAGGCTACTCATGCCAAAACCGACCATTAAAACAGTATATAGGTTATATTCGCGTACTAAGTTGATTAAAATAGCGTAAATCATTCCGACAATACAGAAAGCAGCAACCATGTATTGGCGTTTGTTATAACTTATCATACTTGCCGAACCGATAAAGCCAAAAGACAAGATGGCTATCAGATCCTGCATATGGGGCGGGCTAAATATAAAATTTACCAAAAACAGGCAAACTAGTACTACTAAAGTCTGAAACGCATTAACTCGATACTGCCCATAGGGGTCTTGTCTATTTATAAATTCACTTAGTCTGGATATAAACATAAGCACTAGTTCCTGGATTAAGTGGATATTTGGGGTCAGGATCAATAACCTTGATGGATAACGGAACCCGTTGCGGAAGATTTAACCACTCATTATCGCTGGCAACAGTTTGTTGCTGCGTCCTGCTGTTAATTGTTTGGCGATCGGTTACCCATAAATTATTAACAATAACCCCATGAAATATTTTGTCGAAATAATACATGCGCATAACAATGATTGCTTTATCACCAGGGCGGACCTTACGAAGGTCAGTTTCATACATATTTGCTTGGATAAACCACTCGCCGGTATTCACTAGCGAAAATAATGCTTGGTGGGCGTTAACCGGTGTTCCAATTGCCAAATACATATTATCGATAACTCCATCTGCTCCTGCTTTAACTACGGTTTCTTCAAGATTTACTTCATCACTTGCTAATGAAGCTTTGGCTGCTTCAACTTTTTTCTCTTTTTGGACCAAGGCTTTCTCGTCCATTCGTAACTGGGTTTTAAGGGCATTTACTTGGCCGGTTAATGATTTAACAGTATACATTGCCTGCTTGATTTCTAATTCTGATACCGAGTTACTGACAGATGGGTTACTCTTAAGTTTATACTCATAGTTTGCCTTAGCCAAATTGGCTTCAGCTTCCTGCAAAGTTTGCTGATTTTTGGCTGTAGCTTGCCTTTGCTCATCACAAGCCGCAAGCGCTTCTTCATAATTTGCTTGGCTTTTTGCCACTGCCAGCTGATATGGTTTATCAAAAACTTTGAATAGAGGGGTACCTTTAGTAACCTTCTCCCCGTTTTTAACATAAATTTCGCTGACATAGCCTGATACATCAGCTGCAACAGTTTGATTGTTGGCAACTACAAATGCGTTATCTGTAAAAGGAAATAAATAGGAATATAAGTTAATAATACCAATTACAACAGCAATGATTACGATGATAGTAGGTAAGTTCAATTTATCTTTGCAAATATCAATAATTTTATTCATTAAATTCCTCGGGCGGTATTTTTTTGAATTTTGATTGTACCATTTTTAGGCTCACTCTCTCAATAAGATATGGTCTCTCATTGGAGATTTTGTCAAATTTAGCTTAGTTTTTGCAGTATTATCACTACAATTTAAACTTAATAGCAATAATTGCCCTAGTGAATCTCTTCAAGAGGGCTATCATGATGCAATTTTTTATTAGTTGACTGAATTGCTCGGGTATTTGGAGTATGCTATAATTCGACACTATAATATTAAAAATTAAGAGGTAGTTGTAAATGCCAAAAATTAAGGTATTGCCACATGAAGAAGTTTGTCCTGAAGGTGTTGAATTTGAAAGTGACTCAAATGCGAATTTATGCAAAGAGTTATTAGCTCATGGCGTAGAAATCGAGCATGCATGTGATATGGCATGCGCATGTACTACTTGCCATGTCGTAGTAAAAGATGGTTTTAATTCATTAAATGAGTTAAATGAAATTGAGGAAGACTTGCTTGATCGTGCTTGGGGGCTAACTTCAGTTTCTCGCTTATCCTGTCAAGTGCGTGTAGGGAATAAAGATTTATTAATCGAAATCCCTAAGTACACAATCAATCATGCCAAAGAAGGTTAGATGGAAATAGATTAATTTATAGTATATTGATTAAAGATTAATGGTAGTTTTCTATAGATTATTTAAGGTTAGGTTAAAAATAGGTGTATAGATATGGGAACACAGGTAAAGCACAGTAAATTCCTGTCTCACGATGAGACCGGGCATGAAGTTCATAGCGATTCAAGTCATAACAATATAGAGCATAATCATCGGCATCATCATGACCATGACCACGGTAGTCATGATCATAGTCATAATCATGCTGATATGATAAGAGAAACTAGCGGAAAAGTGTTATTTTGGTGTTTAATCGCAACCTTTACTTTTTCGCTAGTTGAAGGGGTTGGTGGATATTTAATCCATTCTATAGCTTTGCAGTCTGACGCGGTCCATATGATGACGGACGCAGCAGGGCTAATGATTGCTTACTTTGCGAACCTGATAAGCAAGCGGCCAGCGACAGTTCAACTAAGTTTTGGTTATGGCAAGGCTGAAGTTCTTGGAGCCTTGATAAATTGTATGTTTACAACTGTATTAACCATCTGGTTACTGTTTGAGGTTGTAAACCGCTTTATGAAGCCAGTTGAAGTGCATGGTGCCAGCTTATTCATAGTTGCTGCTATTGGATTTTTGGTTAATGGTATCATTGTTTGGGCACTTTCCAAAAACTCGCATTCACTAAATACTCGTGCAGCAATGGTCCATGCAATGGGTGATCTGCTAGGTTCATTGGTTGCAATTATAGCCGGTGCTATAATTTATTTCACTAATTGGTCATTAATTGATCCTCTTTTATCCTTAGTTGTTATCATTTTATTGATTGTTTCAAATTTTAAATTAATTAAAAAATCAGTAATTATTTTAATGGCTGGAGTTCCCGAACATTTAAACTATGAACAAGTAGGCAAGGATTTACTGGCTATTGAAGGAATTTTAGAAGTCCATGACTTGCACATTTGGTATATTTCAGCTAATAAAGCAGCTTTGGCTGCACATGTAGTTGCTTGCCGACCAGATAACTGGCCTGAAATACTTAAAAAATGTCAGAAAATGCTTTTAGATCTGCACCAAATTGATCATGTTACTTTACAATATGAATTTGATGACTGGAAATGTAAGGAATCAGGTTGCTGTCCTGAATAAGGATCATTAATAAAGTAGGGGGATTTATATCCCCCCTTTATTTAACCTTTTTGGAGCAAGGTTATAAAGTTATAAGGCGATTAACTAAGTATTTCTATCATTATCATGCGAATGCTGGCCCCCTTTGCGTCCTGCCTCACGCGCCTCTTCAGAGGTAAATTCATGCGCATTGCCACTCTCGTGGGCCGCTCTACCACCTTTGCTTGCTATTTCACGTTGTTTATCAGGATCCATTGCTGCGAAACCACGGTTTGAAGAATCTTTACTGCTGCGTGAATCTTGCGATTGGCTATTTGCATTATGCTGGTTTTTATTTTGAGTCATGATAATATCTCCTTGATTTTTAAAAAAGTAAGGTAGGTAAATATTTGCATTTCTCTAGCTTCCTTACTCACAAGTCAATACTTTAGCATGCTGCAACTACTTGAAAATCTTAAAGGTTAGGCTAAAATCTAAACCCTATTTTCAGGGTAAAAATTTCGTTTCCAACTTTGTAGCCCAAGATTTCAATATTTTAACCAAATTAGCAGTATTCTAACTTCTTTATTCTAGTTTGGTATGCACCAAATTTTGGGGCATACCAAGTGAGCTCATCTATTTTAGAATAGCTATCCAAAGTTCAAATTAAGTATTAAAGGGGCAAACTCATGAGAATATCAAGAATACTTACATTATTCCTCGCTTTAGCTTTATTTCCAGCAGTTTCTTGGGCTTCGCTAGGGGGCAGCGATGCGACAATTGATGCTGATGCAGCAAAATTAAACGCAACGATTGCAATAAAACAAGATTCCAACTATACTCAATACAATTTATCATTGCCCTCCAAAGTTCAAGTACGTGAATATGTTGCCAATAAAAAAGTATTTGCTGTAGTGTGGGAAGGTCCACATAATCCGAATATTCATCAGGTTTTAGGTAGTTATTTTAGCCGATTACAGGGGACCCCAACTTTTGCCGACCATGCCAGTGCCAAATTCATCCAACCTGATTTCGTTGCATCTGTAAGGGGATCTATAAATAACCATCATGGCAAAGCTTATTTGCCAGAAAATCTACCGTTTGGTGTAAATAGCAAGGAAATCCAATGAAAACACTGGGACGCACTTTATTTTTATCGGTAATTTTTAGCCTATCTGTCGCGGGCTGTAATGGTGGTGCGGCCAATAATAATTCAGGTCAATCTGCTACTAACAATACTGCAATTGCAAATGGCCAAAATTCTGCCAGCGGAACAGGACAGGGGTCTAGTGCTAATATATCTGGTAATTCTAATAGTAATAACAGTTTGCTTGGCACTGGCAATGTAGTGCCTTTAATAGTCGACCATGGCCCGTTACAGAATTCGCCAACCAATGTTTCTTATATTACGTTAACAGTTTGCATTCCTGGAAGTAATAGCTGTAAGACCATCGATCATATACTGGTGGATAGCGGTTCTTCTGGGCTACGCTTAATTTCCTCTACGTTAAACGGGCTAAATCTGCCTCTTGAACCGGGGCCAAATAATAGCCAACTGGATGAATGTATCCATTTCGGTTATGGTTATAACTGGGGTCCTGTAGCCTTAGCCGATATAAAAATAGCTGGTGAAACTGCACTACATACTCCGGTCCAAATCCTAGGTACTAATGGAACTGATTATGCTTCATTTGATGTTCCTTCAGACTGTTCAGATGATGCCGATGGTCCACTACAAAATACTGTTGCAACCTTCTTTGCAAATGGAATTATTGGTGTAAATAGTATTCCTTCTGATGCCAATAGTATTTTAGGACCTGATGGTGGCGCTAGATATTTTAGTTGTACTAGTAGCGGATGCAGTGATACTGTAATTGCCAATAGTAATCAAGTTGGCAATCCGGTTGCCAACTTCTCAAGCGACAATAATGGCGTGATTTTTAAATTGCCCGCGGTAGCCAATGGTGGACAAGGCACTTTAGCTGGTGAGCTGGTTTTTGGAATTAATACCAGATCAAATAATACCCTCAATACCGATATGTTATACCAGGGAGCAGAAGCTAACCTTGATACTTCAATTGATACAACATTTAATAATATTAATTATATTGAAAACTCGTTAGTTGATAGCGGGACTAGCACCTTGTCTTTTCCCGATGATAATATACCAACTTGCAATAATTCAAGCTTGGCTTATTTTTACTGCCCGGCAAGCACTCTAGAACTCCAAGGAATAATAGCCAGTGCAAATGGGCAAAATGCTAATCCTATGACTTTTGAAGTTGTAAATGCTGAAAATGCATTAGCTGATCCTGGTTTGGCAGCTATTCCCGGTATAGCTACCCAAAATACCAACCAGCAATTTATTTGGGGTTTGCCAACCTTTTACGGACATAATGTTTATGTTGCCATCGATGGCCAGCCAGTACCGGGTTCTATTGCGGGGCCTTTTGTAGCATATGGTGATTATCAGCTTTAAATGATTGTAGCCCTAGTTGTGGTATCTAATAATTTATTTAGGCAAATTTTTCAGAAAGTAGGGCTAATAATTCATTTTTTGTTTTAGTGTTGGTTTTAATTTTAATATTATCGATGTAATCTTGCACCGTGCGGAATGATATTCCAAGTCCTTCCGCAATTTGTTTTGCGGTACAGCCTTTTAACAAGAATGGCAAGCATTCGATTTCCCGATTGGTGAACTTGTATTGATATACTTCTGCCAAAAAACTGAATTTATCTATATAGTTTATAGATGGGAACTGCAATTTATTATCTAGCCAGTCATATGCCTTAGTTTTATGTTGATAGAGTCGTGTAAATAGTTCTTTACCCGCTATTCTAAAATTTTGGATAAATTTTTCGAGTAATTGGAAATTACTCAAATATTTATTGATAACTCTACTATCACTAATAGTGGTGCCTAAAAAGAAGAATTCATAACCATCTACATCTGGTTCAACAATAGTAATCCCGTGATTAATGCCAAACCTAGATGCTTCATGTAAAATGCCGCTGTGAGTATCAATATTGCTCCAAATAATCCTGCTTTGGCTATAATTGAAAAATGGCAACTCAAAGATACTCTGTAAATATAATCTCTCCGATAGATAATGTTTATACCAATCTGGCTTATTAGTCAAGCGGATTTGATATTTATCGTCAAATGTTTTATGGTAGTTGAAGCTGTCTAGTGCAAAGCTGCTTCGTATAGGTTTAATTAAATCTTCAATCTCTTGAATTGAATTAAAAAATATATGGTTTGTATAGTCTAATTCAGACCAACTATTTATTGATTGCATTGTCCTATCCATTACCGTATTCGCTACGGATATTAAAATATAAGTGATTAATATAAAATTATGTAAATAGCGACCTTAGTACCACAATGCCAGATAACTTATATAAACTTATTGAGTTGTCAAATATTGAAGCGCCGCATTTAACTAAAATAATATTATAAATTGAATAGGATTAATTATGGATAAATTGCAACGAGGATTAGCAAAATTAAAAGAAATCGACGGTGAAGCTGGTGAAGCAGTAATTCAGGCACTCCAAGAAATTTCGCCAGATATGGCAAGATTAACAATTGAATTTGGTTTTGGCGAAATTTATTCACGCCCGGGCTTAGATTTAAGGTCGCGTGAAATAGCAACAGTTGCCGCGTTAACAGCCCTCGGTAACGCAATCCCGCAACTTAAAGTGCATATAAAAGCTGCATTAAATGTAGGCTGCACCAAGGATGAAATAATTGAAATTATAATTCAAATGGCAGTCTATGCTGGCTTTCCCGCTGCATTAAATGCAATGTTTGCAGCTAAAGAGGTATTTAGTGGACTGGATATCGCCTCTAATCAAATCTAATAAATAGGTATAAATACACCCAAATTGGAATCAGGCATCCCGGCTAAAAGTTGTGAAACCTAGCGTATTCAACGGACGCAGCTTTTCGCCAAAAAGTCAAACTTAGCCGCTAAAGCATTTTATTAAAGAACCTTCCCCTTTTTCATATCATTTTTCAAAAAAAAAATCAACTGTCAAAATAGACCATTGTTAATTAGTTGCATGGTAATTATAATCTTCGCCTTAATAACAGGTGATACTCATCATAAACAAATTAAATACAAATACTTAATAGAAATAAGTTATTCAGAGAAAAATAAGGTGATTTAAATATGACAGCAAGAAATCAAATCTTAAATAAGATATTCCTATTTATTGCTGCAGCCATGCTCTTAAGCTCGTGTAATAATATGGGTGCCAGCGGAGCTAGCTCGCAAGAACCTATAAATAGTGCTAAATCCAGTTTAAAATCAAAATTTATCGATAATCCGGATTCAGATAACCTTCTGCGTTGCTTAAGTGGTGAGGTTAAAGAAACTCATCATGAATGTCTTGTTAGCACCATGAGGTATGAAGACTGTATGCGGACTGAGCTCACAATTAAGAATAACTGTGACAGGGCTATAGGCCTGGCAAAGGTTAATGTATTTTTTTCTTTTTTTTACAAAAATGGCCAGCCTTTAGAATATCAAAGTTACCCTTGGGGATATTCAACCTTGAGTATGACTTACGAAATTAATCAGCACGGGAAATTTGTTGGGGAATTTGCTGGTACAAAACCTTTGATCGCGGCATATTCAACGGCAACATTCTCGGTGGCAAAAAGCCGCATAGGCACTACTGCTAATTATGATACGGATCTAGCCAATAAAACCTTAAAGTTCGTCAGCCAAGGCCCCAGCTTTAAGTTTGTAGAGAGCTTGCCGGCTGAAAGAGCTACATCTATGAACTCTTTTCATAATGTGCCGGTTGATATTGCCTTTGGCCTTTATAGCACTATGATTACTAATTTCTCAGCTTTGGATATGGAGAGCGGATTTGTTACTTCAGAATTGCTAGCTCCATTTGAATATTACGACTTTAACAAGGAAAAAGACTGCCGCTTTAAAGCGCTTAAATCAGGGGAGAGTTGCTACTTAATTATGAAGTATGCTCCTACTAAAATTGAGCATGGTGATGTTTCAATAACTATTTCTAGTTCTGTTGCCGGTTTTAACTATGAGTCAAATATTAGTACCCAATTTAGTAGCCGCTATAAGCCACATTAAATTAGCCTAATTTTATTTTAAGAGACGGAAAAGGTATAGGCTACTACTGTTCATTAAGTAAAATTTTTATTTTAGAATCACCAAAATGAAAGCTTAAATAACCTTATATATTCGTATTTAATCCTGTATTGGCTAGGTATTACGAGTGATATAATTTATTCCATTAATTAATTAGCGAAATCATTTAGGAGATAAATAATGCCGGCTTTAACAGATGCAATTGCATTAAGGGTTCCTGGTGAGCTTAAAGATAAAATAGATAATTATGCTAAAGCAGCTCGGCTTAAACGATCAGAATTTCTTTTAGAGGTAATTGTTAAAGCTCTAGATATAATAAAGGTTCAAGTTGAGCAGGTTGGAATCGGCCTCGCGGAAGCAGATGGTGGGGAGTTTGCATCGCAAGAGGAGTTGGCAAGTATAAAAAATAAATGGAATGCATTGTGAAATATTCAATTAAATTGACTAAACGCTCACTAAGAAATCTAGATGAAGTTGCTTCTTATTATGAAAAATTAGAGCGTGGGCTTGGTATCAAATTTGCTCAATATTTTTTTAAACAGATAAATGTATTATGTTCTCTTCCTAACTTAGGTAAATTTGGCAAAGTTGATGGAACACGTGAGTTATTATTTCAAGAGTTCCCATATTTGGTGGTATACCGTATAATTGATAATTGTGTGCAAATTATATCTCTAATACATCAATATAATTATTCGATAGTTAAAGAAGCAAGCGGTTTTTCACTAAAGGCTAACCACCTTAAAGTTAATTAGTTCACTCAATAACTATCTAGATTTCCGGAAGGTTAAATTTATTCTTCTGGGGCCTAGCAACGGGTGAGAGCTTTCTTTTATTGTCTGTATTCCATGATAGGCAAGTCGTGCTTGTCCACCCCAAACAATAACATCTCCATGAACTAACTCGACTTTAATTAAACGGTCGCTGCGTTTAATCCCGCCAAAGATAAATGTTGCATCTATTCCCAACGATAATGAAACAATAGGTGCAGCTAAATCTTTTTCGTCCCTGTCTTGGTGTAAAGAAAGCTTATTGCCGGCAATATATTGATTAATCAAACAAGCATCAGGGCAAAAGTTTTGAAACCCTGCTTCAAGTGCTGCTTTTTGGGCTAGATCTTCAAAAATTTTTGGCATTTGCGGCCATTTTTTGCCGGATATAGGATCAATTTTGGAATAGCGATAGCCATTTAAGTCTGAGATCCAGCCATATTCACCGCAATTAGTCATTTGTACTGACATTTGGTAACCTCCAGGCGTTTTCATTTGCCTAAGAGGTGCTAATGAAATTATCTGAGCTACCTCTGTCAAGATATCAGAGTCCATGTCTAATGCGTAACCTGGAAGTAATACTGCAGCCCGGGTTATCTCGATATAAGCTGGTTTCTCTTCAAACAAGCTTAATTGAGGAGCTGATCCGGTAATAATTGTTTCTCGTGGCATATTGATTTCACTTAATAATATTCTTTAAGTGCTGTAAATTTTGCTTTGAATTTCTCTTTTAAGAAGAATTTTTTTGCGCTCAATTCCCCAACGAAATCCAGCATACTCACCATTGGTTCGGATAACCCGATGGCACGGAATAACCAATGCTAGAATATTGCTAGCTATAGCTTTGGCGACTGCTCGCGCACCATTTTTAAGGCCTAAACTTTCTGCAATGCATTTATAGGTAGTTGTTTCACCTTTTGGTATATTCATAACTATTTGCCAAACTTGTTTTTGAAATATTGTACCACGGATATCTAGTTCTAGGCAAAGCTCGCTGGTGTTTCCTTCCAGAAGATTAAGAATTTGCCTAGTTTCTTTGGAAATTGGATTTGCATCAGACTCTTCAAGATTTGCATTAGGAAATATTTTTTGGATTTCCATAACTAGTTGTTCCCTATTTTCTGAGATTAAAACTGCGCATAGGCCTTTATTGCTTTTTGCTAGCAAAGCCTTACCCAAGGAGCACTCAGCAATAATATAATTAATTGTTTCTTGCTTGATATTTTTTATATCTGTTTCCATTCTAGCCTCCAGGCAACTATTTCTCAATACCGGACACTTTTTATGTGCATTAATTAATTGTTAAATGATTTATTAGGAGCGGGATGCTTAATTTATACGAATGCGGGAGAATATTAGACTTTGTTTATGATATTGGCGTAATTTGTTGAATTGTTTGAGTCTCGCGAGGCATCAGCAAATAGCCAATGAATAATTACAAAGTCGTATATTCGTAATATTGAGTAAAAATTTAAGCATCCTTCCTAATATATCAAATAATAAAAAATATGCTTTTTAATTATACATCAATAATAGTGTTCGGTATTAAGCAACTAATTTTTCCAGAATATATCTTAACTTAATCAATCATTAATCGCTAGCTATTTCCGGACATCAATACTGTAGTTCTAAAAATTTAATGGAAATTTGCAGATTGATGTCCGAATTCGGCTAACATAATAGTTTAGTTTAAACGTATAATTGGAGTATGAAAACAGATAATCTTATTTATTATAATGCGTATAAAGCTCGTGACAGCCGGTTTGATGGTATATTTTATATCGGGGTAACTTCCACAGGCATATACTGTCGACCGATTTGTCAAGCGAGAACTCCTAAAATCGAAAACTGTAAGTTTTTCCCTACCCATGAAGAGGCTGAAAAGGCGGGATTTCGGCCATGCTTGCGCTGCCGCCCTGAAATCGCGCCAGTAGCTAATTCATATACTAAAAGCACTTATCTGGCTAATTTACTAATAAAGCACTCCATTTTGGGCACAGGGAAGGGTAAATTTAACTTAGAAAAGTTTGCCGGACAAATTGGGATTAGCTCGCGCCAAGTCCGACGGATTATTTATAGCCAATTTGGCGTTTCTCCACTTGAAATGATAAATACACGTCGTCTTTTATTGGCAAAGCAGTTATTAACTGAAACTTCATTATCTATTATTGATATAGCATTTGCAAGCGGGTTTGCCAGCTTACGTCGCTTTAATGACGCTTTTAATCAATATTATAAATTATCTCCATCTAAACTTCGTCAACAAGCGAAAAATAAAGTAAGAAAAGGTGCTGAAGATTTTGATGCTATCATTTTGAAGTTGGCTTATCGACCCCCTTATAATTTTAGTGGTATCTTGAAATTTTTAGAACTTAGAGCAATAAAAGGGGTTGAGCAGGTAGATGAAACATCATATTTGCGAACTGTCAATATCGGCAATAAAAGCGGCTGGTTGAGAGTCAGCAATGACCCATTGTCTAACACAGTTAATTTAGAAATCAGCTATTCGTTGGCGCCTCTAATAGCCGACCTACTTAATCAAGTTCGCCACTTATTCGATCTTGGAGCTAGACCTGATTTAATTGCTGAACATTTAAGTAAAGATCCTAACTTAGCTATAGAGGTAACTAAAAATCCAGGGCTTCGTGTACCAGGAGCCTTTGATGGGTTTGAACTTGCTGTGCGCGCGATTTTGGGGCAGCAAGTATCGGTAAAGACTGCAACTACTCTTGTTAGTAGGTTTGTGGCTAGATTTGGCGAGCCTATCATTACTCCGTTTAAAGACTTAAACTATCTATTTCCCAATGTTGGTATTGTTAGCCAACTGAGTGAAGCGGAAATCTCCAAATTAGGGATAATCCCAAGCCGTGCAAGAAGTATAATTAAATTAGCCCAAGAAATCGAAGTAAAGCAAATCCAGCTAATAACTGGCGCTGATCCAGAAGCTATAATTAAACTATTGGTAGCTATTCCCGGAATTGGAAACTGGACCGCAAACTATATTGTTATGCGTGCGCTTGGTTATCCTGATGTGTTTTTGTCTGTAGATTTAGTGCTAAGAAAGCGCTTGGGAACAGTGACAGCTAAAGAGGCCGAAGAAATAGCATATTCCTGGCGTCCTTGGCGTAGTTATGCGGTTTTGTATTTATGGCAAAAGGAGGCTTAACTGCTTATAAATAGGAGATGGCATGATGATGTGTTGGGGTCGCGGAATTACAGAGAACTCTGCTAAACTTTGAGATGTAAATTTCGATGTTTAGCAGAGTAAATAGGTATCAGGCTGCATGTTTTTCTGAGGCATAGACCTCGTTTAGGAGATTAGTCTCTTTTCAACCTGTTACCGAATCGCCAATCTGTGACTTGCATCACGTATAGGAGAATGGCTGTAAGCCGTATTTTACTTTACTCTGCAAAGCTAAGCAAGCAATATTTTTAGCGAGTAAAGTATGCGTTACATAGGTTTAGACTTACAACTAATCAAATGACAATATGTTATTTGGAAAATGGAGAATATAGCTACGAGGTTCTGGCAGTGACAGAAATTGACACATTCAAAGCAAAGCTGCTGCCGACAGATAAATTAGCTATAGAAGCAACCGGCAATAGTAATTATGTATATCGCCATTGTGTAGAACTGGTATCAGAGCTAGTGGTTGTAAATACAGTACAGTTTAAGGTAATTACCAAGTCGTGTAAAAAGACAGATAAGAACGATGCCAAGTTATTAGCGGAGTTCTTAAGTAAAGATATGTTACCTAAGTCAAGAGTAAAAGAAGTTCTTGAAGATAGGCTGCATAGTTTGGTAGACAGCCGTAATAAGTTTATTGAGTTACGGACCCAGTTAAAGAACAAGGTTCACAACTTGTTGAATCGTTGTGGAATAAAGATTAAGAAAACGAGCTTATCTAGTCAGAAGGGGCTAAACAAAGCCCTAGGCTATGAAGTTGATGAACTTGTTCAATTTGAGTTAGAGCAGATCATAGCCGAAGTTAAAGCCCTGAATGAGCGAATTGATCAATTTGACGAGAAGATTGCTGAGTTTGGAAGTAAGTTGCCAGGCTTTGATAATGTAACAAGTATTAAAGGAATTGGCATAAATACAGCCGTTACTTTATTAAGTGCAATTGGTGATATCAATGACTTTGCGGATGAAAAGAAGTTGGCGGCCTACTTTGGCTTAGTCCCCCGGGTAAACAATTCGAATGAAACGGTAAGTCATGGACGAATAACCAAGCGTGGAGACAAGCTAGTCAGGAAATCTTTGTTGCAGTGCGCATTAATTGCAATTAAGTATAACAAGAAATTATTAGGATTTTATGACAAGATAAAGACTAGGCGAGGCTTTGCAAAAGCCATAATAGCGACGGCGAGAAAATTGTTAACAATAATTTATTATACATTAAAGAATGGCTGGTATTTTACGGACTTTGTAAAGAATATCCGAGAAATACGGCCAATAGGGAAGAGAGTTATAGGTGTTATTTAATTTAAATTTTAGAATTGAATTAGATAGTTAAATTTAATTAGGTGTGTTTAGTTGGTAAAGTAACTTGACACATCATCATAGGAGATTCATAACTTTTAAATTAAAGGATAAAAAATTTGCTTTGAGTTAACCAGATTTTCTACTTTTTGACGACGAATACATGTGGTAACAAAATCATTAAATACTTTATAGCGTAAATCATCTGCACTGATATTACGTAGCATATAAAGGGGCAAATATCCTAAGTGATAGCCAGGGAATAGTCGTATTAGCTCTCCACTTTCTAGTTCCTCCCGTATACTTTCTTCTGGCAAACCGCCAATTAGAGGACTTGTCCTGATAATTTTATTTACTTCGAGAAATGAGTTCATATTTATGTTGAATCTATGTGCTATCTCAATATATTCATCAGAAGTTTCAGAAAAGATTTTGACCGTGCTATCCATTTGGGGAGGCCTACCGAGCTTGCCTATCGCCATGTATGGACCTACTTGACTAAAATCCGTTATTTCTCCATATTTTTCAACAAATATTTTTGAGCAGACAGGTACGATTTTTAGCGTATGAATTTGTCGAATTTTCTGCGTTGCTTGCTGAGGTAGATAGCCAATAATTGCAATATCATAATCGTCGCGATTCATGTTAACTGGTTCGAAAGAATAATATAAATTAAGCTCTAATTTTGGATGTTGGGTAATTAGTTCATAAAAATAAGGTGTGAATAAATGCTGTGAAAGAGATATCGGTAATAGTATATTGAGTTTTCCTGTAACTTCCTTATTTGATTCAAATAATGGGTTGATAAGCTCCATTAACTCTTGTTCACGTTCTTTGAAGTTCTCATAAAGGATTTTACCTTTTTCGGTAAGCGCCAGATTACGTGAATCACGTTTAATTAACTTTACACCTAAACGTTCTTCCAATAATTGAACCCTTCTAGAAACTGTTGACTGGGCAATATTCAGTTTTTTTGCCAAATTGGCAAAAGAACCGTAGTTGACAAGCTTAACCACTAAAAGAATGTCATCAATCATTTTGGGTTCCTCCTATTAAGAGAAATTTACTGTAATCAATTTTATTATAGCACTTTGTCAAAGGGCTGTTCAAATTTTGTTTTTTTTAGAACTAGCTTTAATTAACTTTTGTCAAGCACCTGTAGCCTTGAGCGAATATAACTATTAACAAATTATTATTTAGCAAAATTCGAAAATTTAGGAAAAACTATGTTAATCAATATAGATTAAATTTAATTATAATAGCAGCTAGTTATTTTTTCATAATTCATTACCAGTCACTTCGTTAGATCGGGGTAATAGAGTGGACTAATCAAATAAGCTAAACCCGAATTGACGTTAATACGTAAATTAAGATTCAGTGGGAGCAATACAATGTCGTTTTCAAGTATAAGTATACCTTTTTTCAAAAAATCTGATTATAATAAAGTTGTTAATCCTGATTCAAGCAAGATTTATAATTTGATAAAGAAAAACGAAAATATAAATTATATATGTAAAATATTAGCTAGTGACAACCTTCTAGAAAACGAAGCTATAATTAATAATGCGATTAGTACCGCAGAAGGATTAATTGATAAGATCACTCAAGTATCAGATTTTAGAAGTATTGATTTTTCGAGGCTTGATTTGATTCATAAAACTATTCTCAAGGAAAATTGTAAACTTAAATTAAGTGAAACACAAGATATTCTCCGCCTTTGCTATTCATTAGAAAATAAAGGCGGAGAAGAATTTCAACAGTATATTAAACTAATGACAATTACAGTCGAAGCTTACTTTATGATTAACTTTGATAAGAAAGATAGGCAAGCGGTATTAGACTATTTGCAAGGCCAGCTAGCTGAAATAGATGGCACTAAACCTTTTTTGCATAAAGCAATTGATTTTCTGTATGAATCTTTCTCCGAAGTAAGGCTTTATACAATTTCTGAAAAGATGTGGACTAAGCAAAGCTCAAATATTGTTAAAAGTTTTTTTGTTGTGTTGGCATTTATCGGCAGCTCGGTATTTGCTACACTTTCCTCCGGCTCCTTATTTTTGTTTCAGTATTACGTGGATAAAGAGCAAGAAAAAGATGCTTTTCGAAGACTAAATTTACTTTACAATAATAACCCTGCCCTCAATGCTAAAGAGGGGTAGCATTAATTATAACTAATGTTATTCGCTCTTAATAACTTTAATGAATTTGATAGACTATATTAAATTTCATTTAGCTGTGTAACATTAGTTATATGACTTGAATTAACGGATATTGATATACTTATGTACCTGGGCGCTTAATCGCCAATTGTTGGCAAGGGCTTCTTCGATACAGAGTTTAGTCGGGTTTTCTTTGCATGAAAGAGGCTGGAGCCAAATCAACTTAGTAGTTACCTGATTGGTTTGTAATAATTCTTTTAGTTTGTCAATATCCTGTTTTTTCCCTACCGGCATTTTGATTTCATTGGCCCGCGTAACATTTTTAGGCAAAATTTGTTTATTGCCAGGCATGTCTATTTTGGGTGAGAGGGTTACCCAAGTTGAATTAGTTATTCTTAATGGTTCTGTCCCGCTAGTTTCTATCTGTACCGTATAGCCATTACTTTCGATTTTAGTAATTAACTTAGTCAAATCAAACATGGCTGGCTCGCCGCCGGTAAATACTATATGGCGGCAAGCAGAATATTTAGCAATTTCAGCTAAAATTTCTTCTTCGCTAAAGTATGCCCAGCTTTGTTGATCGGTCAGCTTTTGCGCTATCTGAATACTAGTTACTTGCGTTTTTGGGTCAAGTTCCCAAGTGTGCTTGGTGTCACAAAAAGCGCAGCCGACCTGGCAGCCTTGCAGGCGGATGAAAACGGACGGTAAACCGACAAAATTGGCTTCACCCTGTAAGGTATAAAAGATTTCATTAATTGGATATTGCATAACTGGCACTACATTTAGAGGTTTCTTCAAGATTAACTTCGCTAAGTCTTATTGGTAGACCGGCTAAAAGTTGCGGGCCGATATCCTCTACCAAATGTTTAGCAAGATTTTCGGCTGTCGGGTTATATGGAATCGTAACCACGGTTGGATCTATGGCCCGAATACTTTCTAACCACGGGTCTTGCTGCCATAATATTAATTTATGATCCCAGTTATCATCAAGCCATTTACAAATTAGGTTTTTTATAACTGAAAAATCAATTACTCGCCCAAGTTCATCTAATTCAGTGCTCTCGCATTTAAGGTGGAAAATATATGAATGCCCATGCAAGTTTTTGCATTTGCCTTCATGCTGGCACACTCTATGACCGCAATGAATTTCATGTTTACGGACAACCTGATATTTTCCCATATTACACCTCATAAATGGTTGGGTCAACAATACCGGCTTCAATAAACGCTTGCCGGCGCTGGCGACACGTTCCGCATTCGCCACAATGGATTTCGCGACCATCATAACAGCTCCAAGTCTGCTCAAACGGCACAGCTAGTGAAGCGCCAGTTCGAATTATATCAGTCTTGCTATAACTTATAAACGGAGCTACAAGTTGTAAGTCTTCATGGCGGCTATCAATTGTACCTAATCTAAGTGCAAGGTTTAATGCATTAAAATAATCTGGCCTACAGTCTGCATATACATAATTATCACCTTTATGCGGGCCAAATGCGACCAGTTCGGCGTTTTCTGAGCACGCAATTGTCCAGGCAAGTGACAGCATCATCGTATTACGGTTTGGCACAACTGTAACTAGCATATTTTCGCGGGCATAGTCTTGTTTCGGGTTAGTTAAATTCTGATTGACCAAGCTTGAACTTTGCAGATACTGGTTCATAAATGCTAAATTAATTATATGGTGGGTAGCATTAAGGTTTTTGGCTATTTGTGCTGCACTATCTAGTTCTTTAACGTGTTTTTGCCCATAGTTAAATGAAACGCAAATTAGAGCATAGCCTTGGCCTGCCAGATAATAAGCTAAAGTTGAGCTATCAAGGCCTCCAGATAAAATAATTACTGCTTTTTTGGTCATTTTTTACTGCCTTACTAATCGGGTATTGGTGAAAGTTAAATTTTCTTCGGTAGAGCGAATTGGATTAATATCAACTCCGCCGCGGCGGGTAAACCTGGCGCTAACCGTTAATTTAGCAGGGTTACAGTTTTTTAAAATGTCATTAAAAATTCGTTCTACACACTGCTCATGAAATTCGTTATGGTTGCGGAAAGAAATTATATATTTTAACAAGCAAGCATGATCAATAGCTGGTCCGGTATAATCAATCATGACTGTTGCCCAATCTGGTTGGTGAGTGACTAGACAATTAGATTTTAGTAAATTAGAATAAAGACTCTCGGAAACCATTTTACCCGGATTAGCCTTTAAAAGCTCCGGATTAACACAATATTCATTAACCTCAATATCTAAATCATCAATCGATATGCCTTGGGGTTTTGCTATATTTAATTGTGCGGTATCGAGCTCTAGTAGCTCAACTTTAACATCGCTCATGGTATTATGTGCCAAATCTTTTTCGATTATTGCAGCCAGTTCTTCTTTAGAAGCTAGCTTATAATTGTTAAAGCTATTAAAATATAATTTCATTGACTTTGATTCAATAATATTCTGGCTTGTTGCGGGAATAACGATTATTGCTATCGCAACTTGCGGCTTGCCTTTAGCGTTTAGCCATGATACTTCATAATGGTTCCAAATATCAACGCCGGAAAAAGGAAGGCTATCTTCACTAATTCCTATTTCGTCACGTTTAAGTTTGCGGGGAATAGGGTATAATAATTCTGGAGTATAGGTACTTATATATTCAGCTTTTTTCCCTAATTGTGAGCTTTCTGGTATCATGATTTCGGCTCCTTGATTAATTCTAAGAATTCGCGTTTCATATCGCTGCTGGCAAATTTACCACCAAATTGATAAGTTACATTTTCAACATTATGGTCAGTCACACCGCGCATGGTAATACAGTGATGGGTAGCTTTGATTAACACGGCAACATCCTCTGTGCCAAGCACATACTGGAGAGCATGGAATATTTGCAAAGTAGCGCGTTCTTGGACTTGTGGTCTTCTTGCGAAGAAATCGACAACTCGATTAAGCTTGCTAAGGCCGATTACCTGTTTACCTGGCATATAAGCAATAAAAGCTTCACCGCTAATTGTAACTAAATGATGCTCACACGTTGATTTAAATGATATGTTTTTGGCAATTACCGGTTCATGGTAGCCATACTTATTGTGGTTAAAAGTAATCTTGGGGAAATTATCGTAATTTAGCCCGTAAAATAACTCATTTATAAAAAAATTAGCTACTCTTTGGGGCGTTTTGGCCATAGAGTCATCACTTAGTGAAATTCCGAGGCCGTTTATTAACTGGCTAAGGCTTGCGGTAATTAACTCATCATTCATTGGTGCTTGAATTGGGTTGTCTATGCCTAAGCTGATTAATAATTTTGCGATCTTCTGGCCCAAGATAGGGTCTTTATCATAATTATTCATTAAAAAACCTTTATATTTTATAAAGTTAAGCTAACTTTAAACGACTATACTTGATTACTGGAATACTGATTAATACCATCCATAATTTACCGATTATTTGTCCAACAATAAACTGGTAGCTGTGGAAGGCTAAATGTAAAAATATTACCGAGTCAATAATTAAACCAATTATTGCTGAAAATAAAATAGCAATAATCAGGTTATATCTTTGCAAAATACTATACACTACGGTATCTGCCATTTCAGATAGAAAATAAGCGCTACACCCTGCAATCGCAAGGGTAGGGTTTACATATTTATAACTAAGCAAAGTACCTAATACTACTGCGAAAATGGCTAAGTACAATCCGCCTAGGCGTTGTAAAATATCTCGTAGCACAAAGGCAAGGCCAGCAAATAAAACACCGGATGGTGCATAGATAATAGGCATAAACCATACCGGGATTACACATGGCTGATTTATTGGGCAGCTTGTTCCGATATGGAGCAAGGTATAGTTGGCTGCCGGGATCATGCTTAAAAAAAGTATAAAGAAAAATGTTGTAATAAGCTCTTTACTAATTCTCATAATTTTTTCTATAAAAAATACCCAATTAATCTTATTAAATATACTCAATTAAAAAAACTATTTTCAAGTTACTTCATATTTTAAGGAATTTAATGAAATAAGCTAAAATCTAAGGGAATGAGTATAATTTCTAAGGAGTGGGAAAGGAAGAGTAGGGCATAATTGTACCTAACACCATTCTAAATTGCAAATTTTTTCAAAATGTTGCCTGCTAAGGTTTGGGTTTAAAATCTAAACTAATTTAAGGTGTTATATGTTAAAGGTTTTATATATAATAACGCGAAGGTACATTTTAAGAGAATTAATACCGGACACTTTTATTTATATATATAAATGCATATTTTTATAATATATTAGGAAGGATGCTTAAATTTTACTCAATATTACGAATATAAGTCTTTGTATTTATTCATTGGCTATTTGTTGAAAACTCGCGAGACTCAAACAGTTCAACAAATAACGCCAATTGCATAAACAAAGTCTAATATTCTCCATAATTCGCAAAAATTTATGCATCCTTCCTAATAAATTAATTAAGAATTAATTAAATGTTCGAAATATCAGATTTAAAAGTTTCCGATGTTGAGCTTAAGAAATCTTAAGATTCAATTGACTCATACTAAATAGTCAATTTAAAAAATTGTAAACTCGTGTGTATATATTGGAGGAATATAACTATGCCAAGGATTATTCAGTTAAGTGATATTCATTTTTCAAAGGGTAATCAGCCTTTATTTAATCAAGTTGATGCTAAAGCTAATTTTATGAAGCTTATACCAGAAATTTCCAAGTTACAGCCGGATTTACTTTTTTTGACTGGCGATTTATCGCAAGATGGTTCAATTGAATCTTATCGGGAACTCCAAACTGAGTTAGCTAAATTAAATTATCCTAAATACCTTATACCCGGCAACCATGATAATAAAGAAAACTTCAATTATCTGTTAGCTAGCGTAAATAATTATCAGGTTGAATATATCGATATTGCAGGAATACGCTTTATTTTTGTTGATAGCTGCGTTGAAAATTCAAGTTCAGGTTTTATTAGCCAAGCTAGCTTAGCTAGAGTTACTGAACTAATTACTGGTTCGGAGCTTAATAATGTGCTAATTATGCATCATCAATTCCTGGCAGTAAATATCCTGGCTGATAGATATATGATTACAAATGCAGAAGAAGTGATTGCCTTTATCCAGCAATATTCCTTACATCTTAAAGCTATTTTTCACGGCCATGTGCATAATTCATATCAATTATATATACCAAATACCAATATTAATAGTTATGCCTGTCCGGCTACTTGTCTTCAATTTGATCTAGCTCAGGAATTAATAATCAATTTTAATATTGGATTTAGGGTAATTGATATTGAAAACGGGCAAATTAACACTTTTGCCCATTTAATTCAAAATGCGACTCATGACTGATGCTAAAAAGCAAAATAGTTATATGAAAAATCAAGTCATTTAAGAAAGAAGATCTAGAATCTTCTTGTTTAATATTCTATACTAAGGTTTACTTCAGCTGATACGGTTTCCTTACCTGCTTCAATTGGTGTAGCAGTTTGGCTATTATTGGTATCTTTTAAGCTCATACGGTAAATTGGAGACGGAGGATTAAAATTGTTAATTACATTAATCTCTTTAATTGACTTAGCTTTTATGCCAAGTGCGGCTAAAGCTGCATCGGCATGAGCTTTTGCATTAGTTGCCGCAATTTTAATGGCTTCTTGCTCTGCGTTAGAGCGCTCAGTCTTATCTGCAGATAACTGGGGCGGGTTTATTGTGGTTGCACCAGAACTAAATGCAGTATCAATTATCCTGCCTACATCGGCTATTTTCGCTTTTACCTGTATTGTATAAACGCCACTAAAACCATCCTGTTTTTGCTGATTATTGCTAAATACCCAGTTGGGGTTAATCGCGATGCTGCTTGTCTCTATTCCCAAATTATTTGTGGCTTTTAATGCAGTTAGCAGTGTATTAGCTTTAAGGTTTATCTGTTGTGAGACAGCTTGTGCAGTTTTCGCATTTTCAGTTATTGATATTTGGATTGTTGCAATTGTTTGGGGGATTAGGATTTCAGCTTTACCACTTGCCGTTATCTTACCTGGAGTTATTGCGTTTGCCATTACTGGCAGCGATAACATATAACTAATGAGTATAATTTTGCTGAAACTTGTTAAACGTTTTTTGGTTGTCATTGTATCTCCTTATTGCGAAATTATTAAAGCCTATTATTGAGTTGGGCTAGGGTTGACATTTGTCTGTGCATTTTTTAGCGCTTGCTGTACCAATAGTTGTGATTGTGCTGGCGTTACAACATCAGCTTGTAGCTGCTGTAAATCTACTTTCGAACCAATTAATGGTTGGTGCTGTGTGGTTATTTGTATGACATTATTATCTTGCAAGTAACTTACTTGATATCCAATTGGAACTTGTATCTGGCGGTAAGCTATTTTACATTGGTTAGCGCTATGATGTTTTGCCACATAATCAGGTTGCCTGCTTCTTTGGATTAAGTCTCCGCTAACCGCACCAACACCGGCGCCAATTAAAGCCCCAGTCCAAGAATGGGTAACTAATCCTACTACCGCACCTCCACCAACGCCTCCAATAACAGCACCTTTCATTCCACTTTTATGATTACGCACATAGCTGGTCGATTTAACCTCTTCACAATCTTGATATGGTTCTTGGGCTGTTTGGATTGCCGGTGTTACGCTGAGAATTCTTACTTTATTGCTATTGGCAATTAGTGCATATGCTCCAAGTGCCAAGCCAGCAGCAGCTATACTGCCAAGCATTATGAATAATTTTTTCCGATTATTAGCTAGGTTTGGCTGTTTTGTAAAGTCTTGAGTAGATTCATATTGAATATCTTCATTATCCGTGAACTGCGCTTTTGCTTCCCTATGGGCTGAATGAGATGTTTTTCTTCTAGTTAGCGGCCGCCGTACCTGGTCACTATGAAAAGGCTGATTAAATTTATTCTGCTTATTGGGTGTGGCAGTATCTGGTGTTTGCATTTTATTATTAGAGTCGTTATGCATTAAGTTTATTCCACTTCAAATTTGTATTGAAAATTTTTAAAAAAGTTAACGAAAATGCCCTATATCTAAAATCTACATTACATTAATTTTTACATTTTTTAAGCTCTGAAAAGTGCAACTCAAGTAGATTTTCTGATGTCTTTTATATAAAAGTATAGGACTAAGTTACTACAATGGTAATTTTATCATAGTTGGTATTTAATAAAATATTACTAGTGTAGGTAAAACTAGAATAGTTTCATGTTATAAAAATTTTCAGGTTAATTTTTAGAATTCACAATAGAGGAATAAGTAGTACATTTCCTTCTTATTGATAATAAGAAATCTCAATACCGGGCACTATTATCGCTACAGTTTAGTGAAGCGTGATCTAGCATTAGCCCATTTATTACCCAACTGTGCGTAGCATTAGTTATATAAGTGCCCGATATTAAGCTAAGCAATAGCAAAAAATCCCATCTCTTGACTAAGAAATTTAAATTAATAAATGACGGCTTTAATCTATTTTAAAGCTAATCAAAATATTTTTATCAGGAAAAAATATGTGGCAAATTAGCAAATTTCTTTGTGGGATAGTCATTTTTAACTTTATAACTATTTGCTATTCGTTGGAGGTGATAGAAAGTACGAATATAGTTACCATGTCAAATAAAGGGCTTTTAGATTTTGGTTATAATTCTACCAATATAGTTCTTGAATATCGTGATACTTGGTATATGCCGGTTAATACTATTGAAACACCTAAAGATTCCAGGTGCGCAAAGGCTGGAAATTGTCCTAATGCTTATTTTGTATTACAAAATCAATCAAGTATGTATAATGTTGAAGCTATTAAATACGTCTTTATCATAGAACAATATACTAAAAATAGAACTGTAGTTGACTGGGTGGATCAAGAGGTGGGTAACTTACCGCCAGCACCTAGAATGAAACGCTTCTATCCCAAAGAGTTATTTTATGCAGCCAAAGTAGACTTAAAATTCAGAAACCAGAACTATCCATACAATATTATTACCTGCCCTGATATTATTTTAGCATTTGGCGGTACCTATGCGGAAAAAGACGGGGCAACTAATTCATATCTCTACAGTAATATTTATAACCAAGCAGCCCTAAGAACTTCACATGATATTCACTATAGCACTATTATTAGTTGCAATGTCACTGGTATTGGTGATAAGCAATTATTTGATGTCGAAGCAATAAGTCCAAATTATCAGTTTAACCTCTTCAAAATCAAAGAGCATATAAACGATTAATAATGTCCCTTAATAATTTTTACCATAAATTTTTGAGTTTATTCGCTAATAAGAAATCGCCGTTGGCCCAGGTCTTGAATACAAACAAATATATACTATTTAAATTGGAGGTTTGCTATGAGTAGTATCTTAAGGAACATTCTATGTTTATCATTATCTATTAATTATTGTTTTGTTTTTGCCGAAGAATCCTATATTGGGTCTTCTAAGGCTTGGCAAATTAATTCCACAGGGGGGGAAGTCTCTGGTTATCAAACTAGCCGAAAAAGGCTTAAGATAAAATCGCAATTTGAAAATGATTTAAAAAAGCTAGTGGAAGAAGTGCCAAATAACCCATATTCGTTAAGTTTGCCATTAATGGCTAGCGCTTTTCTCGGCAATGCGCAAATTTATTCTAATCTAAGAAATCAAATTATACCTATGCTAAATAATATAAACCAACCTGGCTTTAAGGCATGGCTTCTTGGTCGCGTATTCTTGGCTTCGACGACTATTATGGATACTGATACTAGCCAGTCAATCAAGCTAGAGCTTAGTAAATTAGTTGATGGTGACAGTACTCGTGGTGAAATAACTGACCCTGATTATAGTATGCTGCTTTGGGGGATGGAGTATCTAATTAGTAATGATCGAGATAGTTACCTACTAAAAAGGGAAGATTTAAGCTTTAACTTAGATAGGCTAATGGAAGCTGCTAAATCGAGGAGTCTAGATCATGAATTGGTTTCAAATGTAGTATGGGTACATGTTCTTGCTATTTCTGCGTCTACAATTATTAACGATAATGAAATGTATCAACATGCAATCAGAAACGTAAACAATATTTTTGCCAAAAATAATATTGGGGACAGCTTAATTACTGGCTTAATTCGGAACGATAAAAGTAGTGATTATCCTGCTTGGGCTGTAGCTATTGTTGCTAGCGCTGCTAAAAAACTAAATGATGAGAGTAATTATAGGCTATTATTTCCATTGGCTGAACAATCAATTCAGGAGGCTAAATCTTGGGGTGAAAAGCAGGAAGACACTTGGAAATCCGACTCTGAAGTCTTGCTAGCAGAAATATATTTACTTTATTCTGTTGAGAAATAATAAACCGCTGTTACTTAATATAATGAAGCTTAATTTAAAGTTTCTTCTCTGTTTAAGGTGAAAAAGTTCGCTTTTCGTTCGGTACACTATAATCCATTTTTAAACTGTTTGCAAGTGAAACGATAATAAAGATTATATTCGAAAAGTATGTATTGTAATAGATAAATGTATTCTGTTATCATAATCTTTAGCAACAATAATATAGTCGTGATTATGGTTTTTTATTAAAAATAAAATTAATTCGTAAATTAGATTTATTATTGTAAAAAAAATTCACAGTATTCTCTGAATCTGTCTATTTTGATAGTGATTATTTTAGAGGAATTATCAATGTCGCTCTTGAAGTATCTGTAAGCGTTTATTTAATTGAGGATTTGGCTAAAAATTGTGCTACTTTCGTTATGTTTGCACAATTTTTAACGCCAAATTTCTTAAAACTTTCGCTAGATCATATCAATTAGATTTTTGATGATTCCGCTGAATAAATCTTTGAAAAGTAAATACTTGCTTTTAACAGTGTCATAGATAGAGAATAACTAGATTATACCTTTATGAATAACTTTCCCATTTATTTATAACATTTGCTTTTTTAGATAAAATGGCATGGTCTTGAAGAGAGCCTACATGAAAACAATACTAAAATCAATCGTACTAAGTACAAAGAAATTCTTTTATCAAGCACAAATAATAATTGGGAATCGAATAATACTGCAGACCTATATCAGGATTTATATAAATAAAATATTTAAGGTGGCTCGCGGTAACTCAGAGCGCAAGCTTATACTTGAAAATATGGTGCATATGTCAAATGTCATACCGTCACCGTTCTTCTGGTTGGATTTAGAAGGTAAAATTTTGGGGCTAAATTCTCGTGCTGTCCAATTTATGGGAGCCAAGCATGAACGAGAAGTTGTCGGAAAAATGATCCGTGATCTCTATCCAAGAAATGTTGCTGAGCAGTTGTGCTTGGATTTTCTATCTGTAGTCAAGAGTAAGCATGATATCAAGCGCAAGTATTCGTTAGAGGATCAGGCTATACATAAGGTGAAAATATTTTTGGTTCGGACATTTCCTCTTTTTGATAGCCAAAATCATATATTTGGCACAGTAAGTACGTTAACTGATGCCGATGAAGAAAAAAGAAATATTGAAAATTCAGAGAGTTTCCCACAGTAATTAAGCATATTTGCAAGTTAAATTTTCGCGAAGTGTTATAATATCGATAATCAGAAGTTTAGCTTCCTAAATTTTATACTATCCTAATCGCTTTATAAAGCTAGGCTAAATTCAATATGCGTATCTACCAATTTATGTTAATTAGCATATTAATAGCATCTTGTGCATCCTCTAATGACAAGTTTTTTTTACCTGCAAGCAATGATGTACCACTTGACTTTAGTTCAGTTAATCAGCAAAATGCGCCTGAGAACCAATTGTCAGGTTTCCACGATACCAATGTTGATGTCCCGCTCAAACTTACCAAACCAGGAACAGATTAAGTCGAATCATATATTGACTTTATGCTATAATTTAAACAGAATTAGCGCAAAAAAGTTATATGCAACTATGTGAATTTCTCTGACTAGGTAATTTCAATAAAATCCGTTTATACAAATTACTTAGCTATCTAATTTTTTATTAGGATTTAAAGTAATGGCAATTAGCTATCAGATTACTCCTTTCCCAGAACGCCATGTATATAAAGTTTCTTTAACCTTTGTAGCAACTGGGGCAAGCCAGTTAATTAAGTTGCCAACTTGGATTCCCGGTAGTTACATGATACGCGAATTTAGCAGACAAATTATTACAATTGCGGCGAAACAAGGAGCTAATGAGATTTGGGTTGAACAGTTAAATAAGAATAGTTGGCAGTTGTCGCTGCTAAATATTGGCGAAATGGTAGAGGTTAGTTATGAAGTTTATGCTTATGAGTATGGAATTAGGACTGCATTTTTAGACCTTAATCGAGGCTATTTTAATCCGACTAGTTTATGCCTTGCCGTTGTTGGGTGTGAAAATAGCCGGCATAGTATAAGTTTTGCTAGTCTTCCAGCTAACTGGGAAGTAGCTTCTGGACTTGAAAAAAATTTTAATGGTATTTTTGTAGCAACAAATTATGATGAGCTTCTCGATTGCCCATTTGAACTTGGGGTATTTACTCGCTTCAAGTTTGAAGTTGGCAAAATAGCGCACTATTTGATTTTATCTGGGACCATTCTCCCATTTGATGAAAAACGAATTTTGAATGATATGAGCAAAATTTGTGAATATCAGATAAAGATGTTTGGCGGCAAGGCGCCTTACAAAGATTATACGTTTATCCTTAATTTATCCGGGGAAATCTTTACTGGCTTAGAACATCGCAATTCAACATTGTTGATGGCTCCGAATTATTCACTCCCTAACAAACAAGGTACTAATGATGAGGATTACCTCAAATTGATGGGGCTAATAAGCCATGAGTTTTTTCATACCTGGAATGTTAAGCGAATCAAACCAAAAGTATTTGTCCCGTATAATCTGGACCAAGAAAATTATACCAAATTATTATGGTGGTTTGAGGGGGTTACTTCTTATTATGATGATTTAGTGCTGTATCGCGCTGGAGTGATAAGCCGTGAGAAATATTTAGGTCTGGTAGTCGATAATTTTAATAATGTCTATAAATATGCCGGGGCAAATAAACAAAGCATTGCAAATAGTAGCTTAACTAGTTGGATAAAGTATTATCGCCAGGATGAAAATAGCCCAAATAGTATAGTCAGCTATTATGTCAAAGGTTCTCTAGTTGCTATGTGCTTGGATTTACTAATTCGGGAAAAGTCGCAATATAGCCTTGATAATGTTCTGTTACGATTATATGATAACTGGTGCGCTAACCCGGTTGGAGTTGCTGAGGATGAAATTCCACATGTAATTAAGTCGGTAACCGGGCTTGATCTTAGTGAATTTATTAATCTTGCTACTGAGACAACTAAAATGTTACCTTTTCAGGAGCTATTTAAGAGCTTTGGTTTAAGACTAATAAACCGAACGGCGAAAAATCATCTTGATAATGGTAAATTTTATCCTGAACTACCTTTGAGTGATGCAAGTAAGGCTAAGTCAACCCTCGATATGGGAGTGAAGCTTGAAAAATCTAATATAGGTTATACCATAAAAAATGTATTTGCTGATACTCCAGCCGAAGAAGTAGGATTAGCTGCTGGCGATATAATTATTGCAATTAACCAAGTTAAATTGACAAATATTGATAAACAATTATCATTTTACCCTGAAGGCGCAATAGTCCAGTTGGCTGTTTTTAGGCAAGATAAGTTACTTAATATTCCTTTAACTCTTTCTCCATGTAAGGTTCAATTATTTGAATTAGCCTTGGAAGATAGCTCATTAATTACTAAATGGTTGTAAATGTTAAAGATATGTTCCAAGTAGCAGAGTAAATGTACTCTGCTACTTTTTTATTGTGGAAATTAAAATGCAGGTTGAAACGAGAGCTTTTTTTATATTATTGAGTTTACCCGTGTTGTGGGGAATTACTTTTCCTTTAATCCATATTGTTGTTACAGATTATGATCCTTCATTATTTGTACTATGGCGTTTTATACTTGCTGGAGCATTTTTACTGCCAACATTTATCTTTGCTTTTTTTCAAAGACGAACCAGTCCTATCGATGCTCGCTATGGATTAATAATTGGCGTAATAAACAGTGGGGCATTTATAATGCAGGCAATGGCATTACAACATATTGGCTCCTCGCGAACAGCATTTTTATCAGGTATGAATGTGGTAATGGTGCCACTACTGCTACCACTTTTTGGCCTAGGGCACCCAAAATATGTTGATTTGATAGCTGCTTTATTGTGTATGGTAGGCATTTACTTAATTAGTGATGCCAATGTCCTTAATTTCCATTTTGGAGATTTCTTGGCCATATGTTCAGCACTTTGCATTGCGCTTGGGATAATTATGACTGAGAAAGCAAGTGCAGTTACTAATAACATTAAACTACTGACATTCTACCAAATAATTTTTACCAATTTTATCCCAGTCGCAATATTACGAGAGCATATCTTTATTTTGCCAAGAATATCTATATTTTGGTGGGGCGCTATCTATTGCGCAATATTTGGAACAGTTATTCCACTGTTTTTGCAATTAAAATACCAAAGATTTGTTGGGTCTAGCAAAGTTGCGATTATCTTTAGCTTAGAGTCAGTTACAGCAACTTTCTGCGCCTGGTTGATTGGGGAACACATCACTTTACCGGTTATTATTGGCGGCGGTATAATATTAACAAGCTGTATTTATAGCAATATATATCAACTATTAATTGATAGGATACGAAGGCTTAGGTAATCTACTTGTCTTTGGTGGGGCGTGTCGGGTTCGAACCGACGACCAACGGATTAAGAGTCCGCTGCTCTACCAACTGAGCTAACACCCCATCACCAGCTATTAATGAATTATAACTATATTACAAATATTTTGCCTATAGAAATTATCTAAAAAAATGACTTTATTATAAGATTGTTGCACTAGCGATGCGCCTTTACTCTCTTTGCTATTTATATTTTATGCATTATAATGAAATTCACTACAATGAATTCAATTTATTAAAAAGCTAATTGATTTTCGACTTTAATCTCTAACTTAGATAAAGTTGATAGTTTGACAGCACAATCATTAGCAATTTATAATAATGGTTGAAGTATCAACTAATTGCTGTTAATGGGAGTTATATATGAAGCCAACCTTGGAGTCTAGTTTACTACGTGAATTAGATACTTTAGTCCGGGAAATTCATACCATTTATGAAGCCAAATTCAAGAAATATAAATTACAAAAAGGGCAATTTGTTTACCTAACAAGAATTTGTGAGAATCCTGGAATTAGTTTGGTTGAATTAACGAAACAATTAAAAATTGATAAAACTACCACTACTAAAGCGATTCAAAAACTTAGTAATGCTGGTTATGTAACCAAAGAACAAGATGAAGAAGATAAGCGGGTATGGCATTTAAATGCCACTAGTAAGGCACATAAAATTTATGCCGAGATTATTACCGAAAAGAATCGTGTGTTATCTGTTTGCCTAGATGGATTTAATGATATTGAGACTGGGACGCTGCAAGGATTTATTGGTAGAATGTGCGATAATATTAATATAGATTGGCAAAAGGTTATCAAGCGTACTAATAATTAGTACCATAATTGCAGATTTAATATTTTAGTTACCGGATTCATAAAATTACTAGTTTTTGTCTTTATTCCAAACACTGTTATTCTTGTATAGTTAAAATGCAGATTTAAAGAAAGGGCAAGACTATGAGTATTTATAGTGGCAAAAAAGTATTATTAGCTTCTATGCACCAAAAAGAATTGGCTATCCAAGAGCCTTTTGAGTTCATTCTTGGCTGTAATTTAGTCGTTGCAGAAAACTTTAATACTGATCAGTTTGGAACTTTTAGTGGAGAGGTTGAACGAGTTCTTTCAGCGTTTGATACCTTGAAGCAAAAAGCAATTACTGCTGCTGATACTTTTGGCTTTGACTATGTTATTAGTAGTGAGGGAGCATTTGGTCCACATCCTAGTTGTCCGCTTGCTAATTCAGATATCGAAATGTTGTTATTTTATGATCGGGAAAACCAGCTTTTTATCGCTGAAAGTGAAATTACTACTGAGACCAATATGGGGGAATTAGAATTAGCAAAAAATACTAGTTATGAGGACTTTCTTAAGCAAGTAGCATTTCCTAGTCATGGATTAATCCTAAAAGCTAACGATAAAGTATTGAGAAAAGGCATAATTGATCGACGCGAATTAGATCAACTAATTAGTGAGAGTTTTAAAGTGTATCCTAAGCTAAAGCTTGAAACCGATATGCGGGCAATGCATAATCCTACTCGGATGAAAATAATCAATAAGCTTGCATATAAGCTTGCGCAAAGAGTGAAGGCTACTTGTAAAGCTTGTGATACTCCAGGGTTCGGAGAGGTTCTATTAACCGGATATTTGCTATGTGAGCTGTGCGGGCTACCAACCAAAGTCAAAAAGATACGTGAATATAAATGCATTAAATGCGATCATGTTGAGAAAGAATTGATTAATCCAAGCCAGACCTTTGCAGACCCTAAATTTTGTGACTTTTGTAATCCTTAGAAGATTTTTATGTATAGATATCCAAGTCAGTTACTAAAAAGAGTTAAACGCCATATAGCGTCCGGCGGAATTATTGCATATCCCACTGAATCCTGTTTTGGACTTGGCTGTGACCCTTTTAATTATAAGGCTGTAGCGAAAGTAATCAAGCTAAAAGGGCGTTCAAAGGCTAAAGGGCTAATTGCTATAGCTGGTAAAGAGAAGCAGCTCGGAAAATTAATCCTTCCATTAAATAAAGAAGCAAAGCAGGAGCTAAGCCAATATTGGCCAGGGCCGTTTAGCATAATACTGCCGGTAACTAGCAAAGTACCCCAGAATTTAATTGGCAAGCATGAAAAGATAGCAGTCAGGGTTACACGACATAAAATGGTCGGGCAATTATGTAATTATTTAAATATGCCATTAGTTTCAACTTCTGCTAACAAATCTGGTTGCCGCTCAATAAGGAACTATCGTGACTGCAAGCGAATATTTGGACAAAGCGTATTTGTATTACCCGGTATAACTAATTTTGCAAAACGCCCATCGACTATTATTGACTGGCAGACCAAACAGGTTTTACGCTAAGCTTTTACTAATTAGATAATCAAATCCTTAGTTGATTTTAGTGGTTTTGTGAGAATTTAAATAGTATTTTGAAAAAAATCACCTAACACTTTGTTTAGGTGATAACTTCTCATTGAATCGTTTGCAAGCTTTCACACGAAGAGAATTTTTAGTTATCTTGGAGTCCAGTCTAAGATATTTTTATTATAGGTTTCAGCATTAGACTCTTGCTGGTTATTAGCCAGTCCTGAAGGTGTTTGCTTTGGCTGCAAATCTGCTTCTTTAGCAATTGATTTTTGTTTTTTTATGTCTTGACCGTTGGTCCAGGCAGGCGGATCACTTGCCGGAAAAGAATCTTTAGATGCTTCGTCAATCATGTTATTAATCTCGTCTTTATCATTCATAATCTATGCCTTTCATTTAAAAAAATTACCATTTAATTATAGTTAGATATTGCTCACATATACATGTTTTTGGTAAAAATATAGCAATTCTTAACTTTGTCAATTGATTGTCAATCACCAAGAAGCGTATTTAATTTTGTTTATGACGTTTCTATTTTTTATTGGGTTTGTTTGCTGAAAAGTGAGTATGCCAACATTACAAATGAAATCAATATATGCACAAGGTAAGAATTAAGTTCTACTTAGTCAGATAATCAGGTTTAAATTTAATTTTTTAGATCATTAACTTTATAAAAGTAAAAATCAGTAAATATTAACTAGTATTAATAAACAGAAATTTTAGTTAAATATGTTTTATCTGTCAATTATGATATTAGGCCTAACTTTTTAGAGGTAATGGTTAAGGGTTAGATAGGTAATGACACGTCAGAAATATCAAATTTATTTACAGATTCAATAATTTATTAATTCATTAATTACATGCTGCGAATTTTTAGTATTTTAAAAAGCATTAAGAAAAATGTCAATAATCTATACCGATAGGTACAGAATTTTAAAGTAATACGAATATTTAAAAATTGAGAAATTATTATGTTTTTATTTAAAAGTGTAGTATTTTAGCTATGTTCATTAATGGCTACAAGTCTTACCTAACACTGTTTGGTAACTGTAACACAATGGTTTATAGTTATCTAACCAATTTTGGATGAAGTGACGCAAAAATATAAAATTCAGCCCAAAATTTGTTTTTATAGTTAATAAGCATATTTTCCCAAATCTTACTGCTACTAGCTTTTATTGCAATAAAGATATCCGAATATTAAGGCTTTATCCTATAATTCTCATTAGCTCCCAGTTTTTGCGGGATATAAAAGAATAGTCAATTATGAATAATTTTGAAAAGCACAAAAAGCTAGCCAATATGCAAGCATTTGGCTGTGTATATCAATGCCTAAATATTGTTTATTACTTTACGTTACTTATTAATTTGGTAACTGTAGTAACACTATTAGTACCGGCGGGTTATCATATTATTAATAATATTTTTTGTCTTGATGATTTTTCTGAAGAGTTAGACTACCTTTTTGAGATTATATATTTATATTCGATTAATTCAATTTGCATTTTTGCCTGTATATCTTTTACTTTAATTGATGACGATCTAAAGTCAACCTTGAGCCTCATGCTCGAAAATTTCAGTATTATCATGACTGCGCTAAAGGTTATCCTGGCTAACCTAGTGTCTGCAATTGTTAATCTCTTGAGTCAGCATATTCCTTTAATCAGCTTTTTAACTAATCAAGCCGAGAATGCGGCTGCCCACACCCCATTCGTCTAAGTTTATCCTAATTTATATCTAATTTACTACTTAAGCCAACTTTTAAGGCTTAACGACTAAATCTACACAAGTAGCAAAAGTTAACTATATTCGCTACATAGTAGTAGAAAAATGAAAAAATTAATCATAAAAGAATTTACGGATAAGTTATAATGAAACATACTCTCTTATATGTTACCCTAATTGCATCGGGACTAGCTCTTGGTGGTTGTTTAGGTAATCAAAGTTCAAGCTCAAATACAACAGGTAATACTAGCGCTACGATCACAAGTATGGCTAGTAGCAAGTTTAGTACCTTTCCGCCTCAAGTAGTCACTAATCCAAAATCATTAAATAGCAATTTAACATTTCGCGATACTATCACAAATACTGCGACCTACGAAAACCCGGTACTAGGTTATCTTGGGTCTCGGTTGAGTTCTATTGCTAATGAGCAAGTTGAAGGATTGATGTGGACAGGTATTAATGACTTATTTGGTGATATGGGCATAAACATATTTCAAAACCCGGAAGATGCAGAGTTTGCCCAAATTGAGGCCCAATTAACCCAAATCGAAAATAGCATCGCGACGTTGAATAATAATCTTACGAGCTTCATTAATACCTATAATACTAATACCAGTAATGCCTATCAACAAAATTTCGCACAGGTAAACACTGATGTAGCTAACTATTATAGTAATCTAGGCCAAGATATTTATAATAATGAACCAAATAACTCTACATTAACCAATAATTGGGAAGCTGGTATTATTCCTGCAATTCCAGCAGAAACTGCCGCATTGACTAATTCAACAGTTATTAATAATTATTTAAATAATTTCCCGGCAGGCTTAAGCCAAGATATCAATATGCTTTCAGATGATTCTAGCGATTCATATTTAGATGCAAATGGCAATCTGTTGGTAACAGAAAATGCTGATGGAACTTGGTCATCAACTAGGGCGCAAGTCCAGCCTGGTGCAAAAATGTTCTATAATGCTCTACACGCTGCTTATAACGAATTTGTGATTGCTCATTCAGCATATCCAAACGCTAGCCAAAACACACAACAGAATTATTTGCTGAGTAAAGCTCAATGGACCCAAATTGTAATGACAGCATTATTCAATACTACTGTTGATTTACAACGTACTTACCGGATTGTTGACTTTATTGTTGCAGCTAAATTCAACCAGCCACAGCAATTTAGTAATCTTAATTTACCAAGCTTTATGGGTAACCCTACTAGCTATCAGCAAGCTCAC
Organism: uncultured Neisseria sp.; assembly: GCA_964386295.1. Lineage (GTDB taxonomy): Bacteria > Pseudomonadota > Gammaproteobacteria > Burkholderiales > UBA11063 > Aquella. The sequence continues at coordinate 2,280 of CAYLRR010000017.1, read as the reverse complement.
GTGGAATTAGCAACAATTTACAAATACAAAACTTTTAATATCATGCAAGAAGCGCAACAGATGATAGACCAATTTAGCACAGGGGGCACTGGTTCAGATATTACTGACTATAGTATTCCGGCAACTTGTGATGATCCATTATCGCATAGCAATGGAGCTGCTAGTGGTCAACCAATGAGTCTTGCAACCTTTATGGCTCAGAGTTCAAATTATGTCTGGGATGGTAAGCATTTAACTACAATGTGTAAAACTAATAGCGGTAATACGGTAGTGACAACTCAAGATGTAGTGGATATGTGCGGCCCGCGTGCTTCAGGTGGAGGCCAAGTAGGCTTAATCTCGCTTGATTCGCATATCTATTGCGCTGCTGGCTTAAATCCTAGTCAATATAATAGCTATTTAAACCAGAATATTTCCAATGCAGGCAACCAAGCTGATTCTGATCTGGCGCTATCTAACGCTATCTATGCTTCAGGGGATAATATTATCGATTCAGTAGATGTACGCGGAATCGATAATAGTACTTGGATACCAGTATGGTTTGTTTCTAGCCAGGATCACTTATCGTGGGTTAATGATATGACTAATCAAAAGCATTTACATGATGGGGACCCGACCAATAGCTATTATGTTTTGATGCAAGATTCTGAACGCCAATATATTTACGGTGAGGCTTATAACTCAGAAAATTTATATGGGGTATATTTAATGTGTGTACCTAGCGACTCTTACTGTGCTCGCAGCGGTAGCTTTGGTAATTTTGGGGGGCTAAGTTTTCCAAATGGAGTAACGTTAAGCTTCCAGAAATTTGGTAGTAACTCGTATAATATTACCTATAATTAACCCATAAATTAGCTTAAAAATTAGGATTGGCAGGAGTTAATATGCTCCTGCCAATTGGCTTAATTGCTATGCTAACTGGTTTATAATATGAAAAAACTAACTAGTAAGCGTAGTCGTTATCTTGGCAAATTAAATATTTTCTAGACACTAGTAATATCCTATTTTGATTACAAAAGGTAATTGACAATTAGCGGTCTCTGAGAGTATAATTTCTGCAATGAATAGCTAGTATATATTGTAAGTTATTCAAGGGATGGAGTTCCCTTACTGCCAATTTTTGGATGATAACTCCTATTTTAAAATTGTAAAATAGACTAATTAACCACTTAGTTTTGTTTATTTTAAGTAGGAATTATCATGTTTCAAGCTTATCTCATCATTAAAATTTTACATTATTTTGTTATCTTTGCTAAAATGCATTTAAAATTCTTTGCCATTAGTAAAAAGTCGGAAAAACTAGAAAAGTTATCGCATGATGCTTTTGATTGGCTATATATGTGACCTTGGAAATATTATGTTATTTCTGCTAAGTTAAGGTTAAACTGTTACATTTGACTTGAGGAGGCGTCTTTAACAGTAAAAGCAAAATTACATAACATCTAATGAGTAATTTGTCAATCGGCAAAAATGTCTATATGCAAGCAAGGTAAAGCCTGTTAAAATTATTTCAGGTTGAAACCAAATTTAAGTTCAAACTATACAAGGGCATAATTATATAATCAAAATTATATTAATTGACTTTATAAAAATATTTTGGAGAAATATTATGGCAAAGAGGTTACTGGGGCTATTTAGCAGTGTGTTATTATTGAGCGCATGTAACTCTGGCGGATCTTGGAATGCTGGCAGCCTAGGTACTTTAAGCATAAATATTGCAAATACAAATCTTTCAGTTAACCAAACCACTCAAGTGACTGCTACGTTATCAAATGCCTATCAGGGGACTGATCCGATTGGCGGCGCAACAATTCAGTTTTATGTCTGGAATAGCTTTGAAAGTGGCAGCGCCCCTGTCCCTTCAAATATAGCGGTACTTGCTCCACAAAGTTGTACTATTAATAATCCCTTAGCGTCAACTAATGTTAGCTGTAGCGTGAACCTCACTGGCGTGATTCCAGGATCTTCAAGGGTATATGTACAGGCTATCCCGACTTTAAATACTAACACACAGGGGCCGGTAAACAACTATATATTTGAGTCATTTACGGTTACTCCGTGATTTTAATAAAGTATTATTTTACTAAAATATATTTTTTAAAAAGTAAGTTTTGTAATAAGCGGTTATAGTAGTTTGATGAAAAAACTTTCTTTTGTAAATGGTATATATTGCTTACCTCAAATTTCTTAAAAAGCTGCCCATTTATTATATTATGAATTGTCATATGGCTTATCGCGCGATTTTCTACTGATGATAAATAGGCAGCAATTTCTTTAACC
>CAYLRR010000016.1:0-73932 GCA_964386295.1 uncultured Neisseria sp. | reverse complement strand
TAAAATTTAAGCTCAATCAATACATTATCTATTTCTAGCCATCGAACTCGCGTTATGAAATTCTGGGCATATTCATAGGTATGAAAGCCTATTAAATCAGCTCCTAACATTCCCTTTAGAATATCCTTGCGGCATTTATTTGGTAAAAATTGAAAAGTGTCAAAGGAGGGAAATGGGATATGTAAAAATAACCCGACGGCTATTTCAGGATGCATGGATTTGAGGTGCCAAGCTAAAAGTAAAAAATGGTAATCATGAATCCAGATAATGTCTCCTGGCTTGATTAATTGACTGATTACTGACGCATATTCTTTATTTACTTGCTGGTAAATTTGCCAATCTTCTTCATTATAATCATAATAAGCCGTTAGATTAAGGAATGTTGGCCAGATAGTATTGTTACAAAAACCGGTATAAAATTTTTGCATTAGGCCATTGTCAAGGACTATTGGCTTACAGCTCATTTTCACTAGCTGTGCTTGTACTTTCGCGGTACATAAGACTTCATCAGCTATATTTAAGCCAGGTGACCCTAGCCATAGATATTCATTGTTTGAAGCACTTATATAGTTTTGCAAAAATGCATTTAAACCTGTTGCCACGCCACCGATACTTGGTAAAACTAACCCATCTGGGGTAATAGTTATTGGTAAGCGATTCGAAATGATAATAAGGCGCATTATGCTTCCTTTCTCAATAATGTTAGTCATGTGGAAGCTAATACTATAATTCATTACTGGAAAAATGAATTTGTATAAACTTACGGCATAGGGTTTAGTCGTCAAAGCTATGGTTGTTATTTTCTTAAGGATGGGCAAAAATGGTAAAATGTCAGCAACGAGAAAGCGCAAAGGAGAATCAAAAAATGCAGATAACGGAAAATGGCCAATTGCATATACGTGAGGTTAAGCAAGAAGATAGAGGTAAATTAATTGATTTAATGAGTCAGTTAGGATATGAAATTGATCCTAACGATATGGCAGAAAATATTGAAACTTATCTTAGAAATCCCGACTATGCTGCATTTTGTGCCTTGATAGGCGATGAGATTGTAGGCCTAGTCAGCATTATTATAATTAGGCTTATAAATAGAAGAGCTAAATATGCAAGAATATCGGCTTTAATAATTGATAAAGAGCATAGAAATAAAGGCTATGGTTCAATTTTATTAAGTTATGCAGAAAGCTACGCTTTTTCTCAAGGTTGTGATAAAATAGAACTAACTAGCGGTTTTCAGCGACGGGAAACTGGCGCACATCAGTTTTATCGGTCTCAAGGTTATGCTGATAATGTAACAGTTTATTTTAGAAAATAAACTAACGGCAAAATTACGGCAGTATTAGCATTTGTTAAAAATATATTAAGTTATAATAATCAATCAAAAGTCTCAAGGAAAATATAAACATGTATTTATGCCTAGATATAGGAAACTCTCAAATCCATTGTGGTGTATTTTTAGCTAATGGTCAGATTTTGGCACAGTTTCGGCATAATACCAGCTATGTTGGTTCTTCTGATCAGTTTGGTATTTTTTTGCTGCAAGTCCTAAGAGAAAACGAAATCGATCCAAAGCAAATTACTAAAGTTGCAATCGCCTCAGTAGTGCCATCAGTTGACTATAGTGTAGGTTCAGCATTTGTCAAATATTTCCAAATTACACCACTTTTTTTATCACCAGGTGTTAAGACCGGTATCAAAATTATTTCCAATAACCCCGGTGAAATTGGTGCTGACTTAATTGCCGGGGCGGTTGGCGGCTTGACCAGATATCCAGATAAGCATTTATTAATATTTGATTATGGGACTGCTTCAACGGTAATTTATATTAAGCCAAATGGTGAATTTGTGGGCGGGGCGGTTTTACCAGGCATCCGTTTGATGATGGAAAGTTTACAAAATAATACTGCCAAATTATTTACAGTTAGCATTTCAGCACCTAAACAAGCAATTTCTAAAGATACACGGGTAGCAATACAGTCAGGTTTATATTATGCGCAAATCGGCGCCACCAAAGAGTTGATTTCCCAGGTAATTAATGAATATGCTATTAATCGTTCGGAACTCGTGGTAATCGGTACCGGTGGTTTTGCCAATATGTTAAATGCACCTAACCTATTCGATGAGATTGTTCCTGATTTATTGCTAATCGGACTAAAACAAATAATTGACCTCAATTCATAAATAAAAGGAGGAAATTATTTATGTCTACTGATATTATTATCGTCATCAGTTTAATCTTTGCCAATGCTTTTTTTACCATTTCGGACATGTCAATTATTGCATCAAAGAAAAATCGCTTGCAGTTACTGATAGATGAGGGGAGTGATAAAGCTAAATTAGCTTTAAAACTGGCAGAAGATCCTACTAAAATTATTGCAACGACTCAAATTGGTTTAACGGTAGTCACATTGCTTGAAGGCGCATTCGTCGAAGCTTCACTAACCGGTAAAGTAGCACCATATTTTAAGACTTGGAACTATTTTCACGGACGTGAAGAAACTATTGCATCAATTTTGGTGTTTTTAATAGTTACTTTTCTATTAATTCTCTTTGGTGACATATTACCTAAGCGTTTAGCGATTCTTTATCCAGAGAAAGTTGCAACCTTTTTGTCACCTATTACTACTGGTATTATAAAGCTCTTATTACCAATTGTAAATTGTTTTGCTTTCTTAAGTAATTCAATTTTACGGATGTTCGGATTATCTACCAAGCGTAATTTGCAGCTGTCAGTAGAAGATATTACTACTATGATCGAAGAGGGCGCCCAATCTGGTGTATTAGTAAAAGCAGAGAAAGATTTATTTGAAAATGTCTGGCGTTTAGATGAAAGTAAAGTAGGGGCGCTCATGACGCCTCGGTCAGAAATCGTTTTCATTGATGTAACTGCGCCGTCATTAGAGAATATTGATAAAATCTTGTCAAATCCATCTCAAAATCTTTTAGTCTGTAAGGAAGATTTAGACCATGTACTTGGCTATATTCCAGCCATTACCGTTATTAAAGAAATTGTCCGTCAATCACGTGAGAAAGGTATAACAATCGATATTAACTGGACTGATGGGTTAAAATTGGTACACAGCATTCCAAATACTCTGACTTTAATTGAAATATTAGAATCATTTAGGGCTTATAAAACCCATATAGCGTTAGTTTATAATGAATTTGGCCATGTCGATGGGATTATTACTTTAGGTGATTTGGTAACAGCAGTAATGGGGGATATTCCAGGTGTTGATAGCGAAGATAATAAGCTAATCCATAAAGACCCATCAGGTAAATGGTTAATTGATGGTTTGGCATCGATTAATGACGTTATGGATGAATTAGAAATTGATGACCTTACTGAAGAAAATGCCGGTAATTATCAAACTGCTGCCGGTTTTGTAATATCTATAATTGGGCGTAGTCATGGCAGGCTACCCAAGGTCTTCGATAAATTTGACTTTGCGGGCTACACTTTTGAGGTAGTAGATATTGATCGGGACAGCGGTTACCGCGTTGATAAGATAATGGTACGTAGAATTGAAGCTCCAGGCGAATTATTTGAAAATGATTAACGAAGCATTATTAAACTACCTAGATACGCTAGAAGATATCTATATTGCTGACAAAAGAATGGAAGATTTACGAGCAGGCAAAGAAGCAATTTTAAGTGCTGAGGAAATGTGGGATGACTTGGAAGGTTGAGTACTTAACGTCTTTTAAGAAGGATGTTCAGAAACTTGACAATCAAGTACAAAACTTAAGGATCAAACTTTTTCTCCCAATTCTACGAGAATACTTGCTTCCAAATTTGCCACTAAATTAATATTTTTAGCACTAGTTAAAGCCTGATCAAAAACTAAATCTGCATAACCGCCACTACACACCGTTTGTTGTGGGCAATACTTGCCATGCAAGCTATTAAATATTTCACGATAACTAGCTAAGATTCCATGGACTATTGCATATGGATTTGATAGCCGAGATCCTTGCGCCAAGATTTGCTTAATTTTATCAATTTCTATCAGTGGTAACTTTGCGGTTTTTTCCGCTAAGCTATGTAATTGCATTGAAAGCCCAGGAATAATTAAGCATTCAGCTAATTTCTTACCTTCAAGTATATCAATCGTATAAGCAGTGCCACAGCCAATGCTGATGGCATTATGTTGACTACAAGTTTTACTTAAGTAATATAGTTTTAATGCGCGATCAGAACCAAGCCGCGCCAAATCCTCTGTATTAGTAAGATTGGCAAGCGAGATTATTTCTTGAGTATCCCAAATTTTTAATTTATACTTGCTAAATTTGAATATTTTCAAGATCTTATAGATAATCTGTTCGCATAGGTTATTATTAATAACGCTGGAAATTGATAGTAGGACCATATCATGTTTAATTGATTGAGAACTTGCCAATTGGCTAAAATCATTGATTAATAAATCATGATTGCGGAAGGTATAGCTAGTTTGATTACCGATTTTTACTTTGGTTTGGCTATTGCCAATGTCAATGCCAATTATTAATCGCATAAAAGTAACCTTAAACGTTCAACGATGGTTTTAGCTGCTTGTTCTTTTGACTGCAACGGATAGCTTTTAATGTTAAGCTTCGCATCAATAATTGAAAATTGAGTATTATCCTGATTAAAAACTTTATTTTCAGCTACATCATTGGCAATAATCATATCTAGGTTTTTCCGTTGTAGTTTTGCCGTGGCATTCTTAATAAGATTCTCTGTCTCAGCAGCAAAGCCAATACATTTAAGATTTGGAAAGGCCTGTTTGCAGCTTGCCAAAATATCAGGGTTTTTTATTAATTCCAAAGATATAGTTTGTTGCTCTTTTTTAATTTTTTGGTTGGCAACTTTTGCTACCTTATAATCGCATACGGCTGCACCGGCTATGAAGGCATCTGCTTTTTCACTTTCTTTTAATACCTGTTCTAGCATTAAATCTGCAGTTAAAGCTTCAATTGTCTTTAACTTTGCATGGGGCGGTAAAATAGTTGAAATTTTTCCCTTGATTGCAACTACGTTTGCGCCGCGTAAGAGCAGTTCATAGATAATTGCGACTCCCATTTTGCCAGAGCTATAATTGGAAATATAACGTACAGGGTCTATTGGCTCGATGGTAGCTCCAAGTGTTAACAATATGGTTTTACCATTGAGCTCATCAGTACAATAAAATTCATTTTCAATAACCTCAGCTAGCGCATTAGGTTCAATCATGCGACCATCACCAATATCGCCACACGCTTGAACCCCATTACCCGGATAGCAAATTGTGAAACCGGCCTCAGCTAATCTTGTAACGTTTATGATTGTAATCGGATTATTCCACATTTGGAGATTCATGGCTGGTGCTAGGATACATTTATTTGGGTTTGCCACGAGAATAATTTGTGACAAAAGGTCTGAAGCAAGCCCATTTGCTAGTTTTGCCAAAGTATTTGCGGAAGCTGGGGCAACTATAATTTTATCTGCCCATTTGGCAAGGTTTATATGTAGCATAGCATCAGCCGCAGAAGTTAATTTTATCCCATCGTCAGTATAAGCATCACAGCCGATTCCGGCAAAAAGCTCCGGGGTGGTAAATAATTTGCCACCATTGGTAATTACTACTTTACAACGGTGGCCATTTTTTTGTAATTGGCGAGCAAGTAATACCGATTTAAAAGCTGCAATGCTACCAGATATACCAATAAGAATATTGAGTTTTTTCATATAACTTCCAATTAACTATCAATTGCAATCTGATAATTATTGCGGCAGCGCAGAAGGCTAAATAAAGCCAGCATAAAAACAATAATAATTGTTATTTGTGAATTTATTTTGAATGTGTTACCTCCAGCTATCCATAAGCTGATAAACGTATTAAATACGATACTTGATCCACGGCCAAGGGCAAATAAGCAATTACTTGCAAGACTGCGTATATGAATCGGAAATTCCCGCGCAATATACTGGGCCCAAGAAATAGGGTAACCACCGCCAACAATTCCTAGCCCTATGCTAAATATTAATATGTATTTTTCGCGGATTGTTGGGAAAGTAAGCATAAGGATGAGAAAGCCACCAAGCATGATTTGCATAAATGCCTTATAGTTTTTGAAATAATTATTTATATAGGCGCTAAACAATGAACCAATGATATTACCAACAAAAAAACCCATCAACAAAATTTTGGTTGCATAAGCAAGCGAATATTCTTTAATGATATAGTTAGGGAAGATAAACATCATAGTAATTATTGCGTAATAGGGTAATATTATTAAAAGATACTTAAATAATCCCCATAAATAAATTCTGCTCGATAATAATTCTTTAAAGTTACCTCTAGTCTCAATTGCAATAGTTTGCTGTATTTTTAGGAAATTAGGTGATTCTTTAATCTTGCCGCGTGCAAGAAAAAGCAATAATCCTGCTACTCCGCCAATTAGAAACATTATTTGCCAAGAATAAAAGCCGATTAAGGTTGCAGTAATTCCACCTAAGACACCGAAAGAATATAAAAATGCCGAACTCCAACTTGCTGATTTCACAGGAAATAATTCCAGTATTAATACAGTCGAAGTTGAAAATTCGGTTGCTAAGCCCATATATGCCAACATACGCAAAACTATAAACACCGGTAAAGAGTGCGTGAATATGGCAAGTATTGTTGCTAATGAATAAATTAGGATGCTATATTTGATGGTAGTAGCACGGCCAAGTTTATCACCAAGTACGCCAAATATCAGTGCCCCAATAAATATGCCCAAGGTCTGAAAGTTACTTATTAGCAAGTAGGTTTGCTGAATTTGTGTGATTGAGTGTATAGTAAACTGTTCTTTTATTAATTCACTATAACTAACCCCCATGATAGTTAGATCATAGAAGTCAATAAAATAGCCTAAGCAAAGTAGTAATAAAGTTGAATATTTACCATTTAGTGATTTCATAATTCTTATCCATAACGATATGATATTTGTATCTTGTTACGAGAAGTTACACTTTTTTACTTTTAAAGTAGTGATAACTTTATTTTAATTACCAATTTTGTATTTAGCATTTATAAAAATTGTACTATCAAAATCATGAATAAGTATATGATATATTAAAGAATGGTATGGTACTTGTGCCATTGATCAAGTCCTGTAACTAATTGAAATTTTTCTGATAAGTATTAATATTTATGTTTTATGCCATTTGGTCATATACATTATTGGGGATGATTATAGCCATAAAATGAATAAGCTGCAAATAAATCTTTGCAAAAATATGCTAAAATATCGGCAAAATTTTTAATGAGGTAATTATATGGCTGGACATAGTAAATGGGCTAATATTAAACACCGTAAAGGTGCTGCGGATGCAAAAAAAGGAAAGATTACCACTCGTTTAGTAAAAGAAATTACGATTGCTGCTAAAATCGGTGGGGGTGACCCTACTGCCAATCCCCGATTACGTTTAGCTATGGAAAAAGCCCGTGAAAATAATGTTCCAAAAGATAATGTAGAACGCGCAATTAAACGCGGTACCGGTGAAATCGAAGGGGCAGATTATTTCGAGCTTCGTTTTGAAGGTTATGGCATTGCCGGAGCTGGGATCATAGTGGACTGTTTAACTGATAATAACCAAAGAACCGTATCTGATGTACGTAGCGCATTTAATAAGTATGGCGGCAATATGGGTACAGATGGCTGCGTTTCATTCCAGTTCAAGCATTGTGGTCAATTGGTATTTAGCCCTGAGACTAACGAAGATGCATTAATGGAAGCTGCTCTTGAAGCGGGCGCTGACGATGTGATTACCAATGAAGATGGCAGCTTTGAAGTGATTACTACGCCTACTGACTTTATGGATGTAAAATCAGCCTTGGAAGCTAAAGGCTTTACAGCTGAATTTGCTGAAGTTACAATGAAGCCAAACGTAGAAACCGAATTAACAGGTGAAGATGCACAGAAAATGCAAAAATTAATTGACGCACTTGAGGCATTGGATGATGTTCAAGATGTTTATACCAATGCAGTATTCAATATCTAGTAAAAGGTAATTTGTGACAACAAGTAATATTCAAAAGTTTATTTTTGAAAGCCTGCCGGTTAAAGGCGCCATGGTTATCTTAGACGATAGCTGGGAAACGATTGCTAATCAGCGTGAGTATCCTTTGGGCCTAAAACAACTAATTGCTGAATTATTGGCGGCAAACGTTCTTTTAACTGGAAACTTAAAACTGGATGGAAAGGTTATTTGCCAATTGCAGGATAACCCATATTTTAATTTGGTAGTTACTGAATGTACTAACGATTTAAATATTCGGGCAACTGCAAAATGGGACCAGGATGGCGCCTTAAATCTTAGTTATTCGGATTACCTGACAAAAGGGCGGCTAATTGTTAGCATTGACTCAAAGGCTGACGGTAATTTATATCAAAGCATTATTGCTTTAAATAGTAATATTGTTGCTGATATACTTAATAACTATATGGCACAGTCCGAGCAATTAAAAACTTGGTTTTTAATTGCTTATAATGGGAATAAAGTTGTTGGGTTTATGCTTCAGCAATTACCGGATGTTAATTTTGAATTTAATGATAAAATTGAACGAATCTTCATGCTTGCTGAGACTTTGACGACTAGAGAGCTTTTAGCCGACAATTTAGAGAAGATTATCTATAAGTTATTTCATGAAGATAATGTTGTGTTAATGCCTGAGCAAGCTGTTAGGTTTGCTTGTAGTTGCAGTAGGGAGCGCGTAAGTGAGATTTTACGAAGTTTAGGTAAGGAAGAGCTTGAAAGTTTGGTTGCCGAACAGGATGGGATTGTAGTTGACTGTGATTACTGCAATCAAAAATACAAGTATACCAAGCATGAATTAATTGATATTATAATGCAAATGTCTTTTAATGAAATTACTCCGGTAAGTAATCAAGTTCATTAAATTTAACTGGCGTCAATTATGTCGCCAGTTTTTTTAGATTTTTGCAGTATTAAATAAACTATTTATCAGCTTTAACCGGTATTACGCCGCATACCATTCTTTTTCCGCCGCCACCTAAAGGCTCTGGATCATCAGAGTAATTATCACCGCCGTTATGAATCATTAGACTATGGCCTAATATATCTTTAACCTTGATTTTTGGTGCTAGCACTGGAACTGCAATTGTTCCATCGTTATTTACATATAAGGCAGGTAAGTCACCTAAATGGCCATCAGGATTATATGGGCCAAGATGATGTTTAGTTTTCTTAGGATCAAGATGCCCGCCAGCTGCCATACCGCCATTGGCGCAGGATGGATTTTCATGAACATGGAAACCATGAACCCCCGGGCCAATTGAAGGAACCAAGCCAGTTAAATGTGCAGTAAAAAGTACTCCATATTTAGTATCTACAGCTGTAACATAACCTACTTGAGTAGCTGATTCATTTGTCAAATTCATCGGTATGGTTACTTGCTCGGCAAATGCGGATAAAGATGAAATGCTTAGACCAAGAAGAAAAATTAATTTTTTCATTATGAGTTTACCTCCAGTTAATATGTCCAACTATTTTAGCACTCTTTAAAAACCTTGTTTGCATAATATTCTTGCTATAAGTTTTAACTTAGCTTAACCTTACTTATCTGCATAATTGTGGCTAGGTAGCAAACATGTATGGTAACTTAGGCGCTAATTGTTAAGTGGGCAGATGTCCGTCAAAGCAGCTTTGATAAAGTGTTAGTTAAATGGTTATAAGCATCATTTAGCAAAGGTTCACCATGAGCACTTAATAAATGACAAAAAGCTAAATTTCTTAATTCTAGCAATTCCGATTTTGCCACCTGACTTGCTTGCAACCATATCTCATTAACTTTAGCATAACCGAAATATCCTTGCTCTTCATAGAGTTTAGCAGAAGAAACGCTAAAAAACTCATCACTTGTTAGCCAATTTTTTATACTGTCACAGGTTATTAATATACCATTATCTTGGTTAATATGTAAGATTGCTTCAGGGAATTTTGAGGTTCTGAATGTAACCAAATTACAATTAGCAAATGGCATTAATCCATTTGGAGTAAGGGTATAGTCTGCTTTTCTTCCATTATCATGCTCCATCCCAGGTAATTCCCATAATTTCGCGTCATAATGATCAAGGTAAAATGCATCATCACGTCCATGAAAGCTACCGATTCTAACAACATTTTCTACTTTACCAAGCGAAGTTAGTTCATCTAATCCTTTTTCAGTTAATCTAACCGTATTAATAAGTGAAAGTTTATCCTGGTTTCGAACTATTACCATATTACGGCTATGTTGAAGGGTCACCCCCTCATGTTGGGTAATATTAGTGCCTGTTACAAAGAAAATATCCGGAAAAATTTGTTTTATATGTGAATGCGGCCATGCAGGAGAGTAGTGAATCATTTAGTTGCTCATTAATTAAAATATCTGAATACCGGACACTTTTACCAAATGAATTGTAAAAGCATGTCTATTGTAATTGATTTATTCTGAGGGTGGCTTAATTTATAACTCAAATCAAAAGAGTCCGGTATTGAGTTAGTTACGGTTTAGTTTATAAATTATACCCTAGAGTAGGCCTATAATACTGCTATTTATTGTCGAAGTTTAAAGATCTAAAAAGTGTGGAAACAAAGAGAGGGGGGGGGGGGTAAAGATGGAATTATGAATTTAGCTTAACCAGGAATTTGTATAATAACCATAATCTAACATTAGGTTGAGTTGAATTCGCTAATTCATAATCCCGGCGCGTATTATAACTCAAGAGTTTTTAAAATATGCAACAAAAAATGGCATTTCTCTAGAAATTGTTGAGTTTGTGTATAAAAAGCGACTCTATTATAAATAAAGTGTCTACAAAATGCTATAATAAACTAAAAAGAGTCGCTTTTATTAAAAAATGTTGCAATTCGTATATTATAATAAATTACAGAAAATACTCAGGGTAAAGCTGCCTTGTTCCGGAAGCGTGAATTATGTACTCTTCATGGTGTTCGTGACCGGTTTCCCTAAATGGTGCTTTAATGATGTAACCCATATCTACTAAATAGTTAAAGTTAACTAGCAATGTTTGCGGATCAATAGTACTAAATTCAGCAGCTACGTCTTGATATCTTCTCTTTTTATCCCGGTCAAAGCACCACAACATTTTTAATTGTAGATTCTTATTATAAATCATGTTTTAATACCTTTTATATGCTAATAACTTCAGACTAAGCGAAGTTTAGCATAAATTTCTCAATATTACAATCATCTTTATAACTGAAAATAACTGATTCGGCTTGAGGAGAGGGTATGGTTTTTCTAATCCAAAATAATGGTAAAATTTAGCGATTTGAACTTATAATTTTAACCATAAAATAGCTATTTAGGTTATACTAGCGGAAATAACAATAATAACTCAAACTTATCTGTATATATGTATTTATGAGTTGCTAAAATTCAACAAATACGAAAAAATTTCGTCGGTGTAATGGATAAAATAGCGTTTTATAATTATAACTTCTTAGCAAAGGTTTACCATGCCTTTATAGCGATGAATAAATTTAATGCTTGATTGTATATTTTGTTTTTAGAAGAGAAACTCTATGTTTGATGAAATTTTTGGACAAGATGGCACTCCTCGTCAACATTATTCACCTTATCTCAATTGGTTAAAAAGCTGTAATCAAGGTTACCTGCAACGAAAAATGTCTGAAGCCGATCATCTTTTCCGTCGGATTGGTATTACTTTTGCTGTGTATGGGGAAGAAGAGGGCGCAGAGCGATTGATTCCTTCTGATCCGGTTCCTCGCATAATCACAACTGAAGATTGGGCGTATATTCAAAAAGGGCTCGAACAGCGAGTTACTGCGCTAAACCTTTTTCTAGAAGATATCTACCACAATGGCCATATTTTAAAAGAAGGCATTATACCGGCTGGTAAAATCTACCAAAATGCTCAATTTCAATCTTGTATGGTAAATCATAACTTGCCGCATAAAGTATATGCACATATTAGCGGTATTGATTTGGTTCGTCATAGTGATGGAAAGTATTATGTTCTAGAAGATAATTTGAGGGTGCCAAGTGGTGTATCGTATATGCTACAAAATCGCCGCATGAGCCATCGGTTATTTCCAGAGCTTTTCAATCAATATGACGTAGCTCCTGTTGATCATTATCCTTCCTTGCTTAAAACAACATTAACTGAATGCGCTTTTAGCGAAGATCCGACAATAGTAGTCCTAACTCCCGGTCCATACAATAGTGCGTACTATGAGCACGCATTTTTGGCCAAAGAAATGGGGGTCGAATTAGTTGAAGGCCGTGACTTATTTGTTAAAGAAAACCGCGTTTGGATGCGGACTATCTATGGGGCTAAGCCTGTAGATATTATTTATCGCCGAGTAGATGATGCATTTTTAGATCCTCTAGCTTTAAATCCTGATTCATATCTTGGGGTGCCAGGCCTTGTCCAGGTATACCGTTCTGGCGGGGTTGCTATCGCCAATGCACTTGGCACTGGGGTTGCTGATGATAAGTCAATTTATCCGTATGTGCCGGCGATGATTAAATTCTACCTAGGCCAAGAGGCAATATTGGAAAATGTGCCTACTAGAATCTTAGCTAATCCTGACGATTTACAGTATACCCTGGAAAACTTAGATAAGCTTGTTGTCAAAGAGGTTCATGGCGCTGGTGGTTATGGTATGCTTGTTGGTCCAGCTAGCACTAAAGACGAACGCTCAAAATTTGCCGAAATTTTGAAAGCAAAGCCTGATGGTTATATTGCCCAGCCAACCTTAAGCCTCTCAACTTGTGGTATCTGGTTAGACGAAGAATTGACCCCGCGCCATATTGACTTGCGGCCATTTGTGTTATCCGGTTCAAAAGTACGGATTACTCCGGGTGGCTTAACGCGTGTTGCACTAACCAAAGGCTCTTTGGTAGTTAATAGTTCACAAGGTGGTGGTACTAAAGATACCTGGGTACTAAATTCAAACCAAGCGAAAGGAGTCCGTTAATGCTAAGTCGTACCGCGTCGAATCTTTATTGGATGACTCGTTATTTGGAGCGTGCTGAGTCAACAGCGCGGCTATTGGCCGCTTGTTTTCAGCCTGGAATGCCTTTTGATGGTGAAATCAAAAAATTATATTCTTTACCATTGCAAATACAAGGAGTTTATCAAGAGTTTGTTGATTCATTTAATGGCGAGGAAATAGATGTAACTATCGAAAGTGTATGTAAGTTCCTAATTTCCAGCAATTCACAATCCTCGGTCAAAACTTGTTTAGAATATGCCCGTGAAAATGCCCGCTCTGAACGAAGCCGCCTAAGTAGTGATGTGTGGGAAGCGATGAATCAAACCTGGATTGAATTTAAAGAAGTACAAGATAAGCCGTTAAATGTCTTTACTGAATGGCTACAGCAGCGAGCATATCTATTTCAGGGGGCAGTTAATATTAGTATGCCAGAAACATTAAGCCGCCATTTTCTAAGATTAGGGTCTTTTCTCGAGCGTGCAGACCAAACTTTACGGGTTTTAGAAGCGAAGGTTGTGCTAGAATCTCTAAGTAACCAGTCAGATTATTATCATTGGCACATGCTGCTTCGAACTGTCAGCTCATTTGAAGCTTATCAGGAAACAGTTGTAGAAAACCCATCCCAAGAGCGGGTGTTCAAATTTCTTCTATTTAATAAATACGTACCACGTAGTGTCCGTTATTGCGTTGAACGGGTTGAGCAGTTACTTAATGTAACTCGAGCCGAAAATCGCCGTGGGGCACTAAAAATATGTGCTCAGCTTTTAATGAAGCTCAAGTTTGATGATTTTTCTGATATCTCGATAATAGGCCAAGAAGAGTATATCCAGACGTTACAAGATGAAATGTCTTCTTTAACCACAGCTATACAAGAAGGATGCTTTGTAATAACATGATACTTAATGTTCATCATAGCACGACATATAGATATCAAGAACCACTCTTTCGAAGTATTCAATTACTTCGCTTAACGCCACTAAACAGTTTTAGGCAAAAGGTAATAGCTTGGTATCTTGATTTCCCTGGCACCGCATTTTCGAATATAGACTGGTATGGCAATATTGTTCATCTGGTAACAATCCCACCCCAAACACGTGAAATTAATATAGTTGCAAATGGGCAAGTTGAATCATTTCCAGCTATCCCAAATTATAATCAGGGACCTATACCTCTTGAATGTTACCTAAAACAGACCCCGCTTACCGGGTTAAGTTTAACAATGGAAAAATTTGTTGCCAAAGAAGACCTTCCAGTTACTTATAGTATAGAGACAAAAAATACAGATTTTGTATTTCAGGCTTTAACCAATTTATCAAGGCGCATCCTGGCTAAAGTAGAGTATAAAAGGGGCTTAACCGACTCTGGGACTACTGCCAAAGCAGCTTTTGAACTAGGTGGTGGGGTATGTCAGGATCATACCCATATTTTTTTGGGTTGCTGCCGCTATATCGGGATTCCTGCACGTTATGTCAGCGGTTATCTATATACAACTGATACTAGTCATATTGCAAGCCATGCTTGGGCAGAAGCTTGGATAAATGGTGCCTGGCATAGCTTTGATATCAGCAACCAATGTCAAGCGGGGGAAAATCATATTGAACTTGCCTATGGCATTGACTACTTAGATGCATGCCCAATAAAAGGTAGCCGCTTGGGAGGCGGTAATGAAAGTTTAACTGTTTTATCATTAGTAACTAATCAACAGTAACTTTTTACTTATGTTTACTTTTATTGGCAAAACGAATTATTTTTAAGGACTTTTGAATGACTTACTGTGTTGCAATTAAACTAAAAGCCGGGGTTATTTTTGCCTCAGATAGTAGAACCAGCGCAGGAGTGGATAATATCTCTGTCTTCTGCAAAACGCATCAATTTCAGGTCCCTGGCGATCGCGAAATTTTTCTGTTAAATTCTGGTAACCTTGCCACAACCCAAGAAGTAATTTCAATACTGCGCAGAGAAGTACAAAAAGGTGAAGAAGGACATATCCTTTCCCTTGATTCGCTTTTTGATGTGGCGCGCAGAGTTGGGGATACTATTCGCAATGTCATTGGCCGCTTATCTTCTCCTCGTTCAGGGGTTGACTTCAGCTGTTCATTTTTAGTCGGCGGGCAGATCCGCGGTGAACATCAGCGATTATTTATGATATACCCGGAAGGTAACTTTATTGAAGCAACTCAGGAAACTCCCTTTTTCCAAATAGGTGAATTGAAATATGGTAAGCCAATACTGGATCGGGTAATCAACTATCAAACACCTATCAACGATGCAGTAAAATGTATTTTAGTTTCCTTTGATTCAACAATGCGATCTAATCTTTCAGTGGGATTACCGATTAATGTAGCCTACTTGCCAACAGTATCTCCTGAGGTAATTGGGGTAGCTAAGCCATTTACTAGTCGTATTGATGAAAATAATGAATCATTTAAAAAATTGCGCCATGAGTGGTGTGAAGGCCTACAACAGGTGTTTTCGAATATACCTAATCTTGATTGGTGGAATAATACGCTTCATGAATTTGAGGATGATCCGCGCTGCTTGTAAAAACAAAATACGCAGTACTGATCTCTTGTGATGAAAGTGTCTGTTATTGAGGAAGGTCTCAATACCGGACACTTTAATAGCTGTATTGTAAAAATGCATGTCTTTTATAATTAATCCAATAAAATCAACTGTTGCATGTAATATCAGATACAGAAGTGTCCGGTATTAAGATGCCTAATATTGTGCTGCTATTTTGTCCTACTCTATAACCATGTAAAAATACAATAAAAATATTTATCCTTAAAAAATATATAAGTATATATTTTAAATAAAAAAATTAATATGATAAACTTCATTTCATCGAACTAGGTTAGGGTTTTTGCCAAGCTATTTACCCCTGGCCAATTTATAAGTTGGTGTTTGATTTATGGAGGTTGTAATGTTAAGTCAAATAATTAATAGATTTGTTCTTTCCAATGAAGAGCTACAAAATTTGGAGCGTTCTGGCTTTCTTAAAGATGAAATACAATTTAATGACAGTTATGAACAATCAGCAGAAGAATGCGCCAATAATGAAATACAGAAGTCACATCTTAATGATGGAGGTGGCAAATCGGAGAAGGATCCGCGGGAAAACAGCTTAGAGGATGAGCAAAGCGAGGAACAGGTATATGGTAGTAACGGATATTCACTTACATTAGATTAATTTCTTGTTGCATTTACCAAATGAGCAAGATTTCGCAAGAAGTTCCGTGCTTATATAAGTCGGAGTAGTTTATATAAAAAGGCAATTAATTAATGTTAATTGCCTTTTTATTTTCTAAAGTGTTCGTGTGTTTTCAATTTAAAACATTCCAGTATATATTCCCAGCCATATAAAGAAGCTAAAGCATTACGATATTCCAGGGCTTTAGGCCCATGTCGGTGAAAATTAAAGTGACTTACCTTAATTTTAGTAATTACTGCTAAGCTCTCAAAGCTAATTACAACTTCGCTGGCTTGAGATATATTTGGCTGCGGAACTCCTCCTGGGCCAATTTGCCATGCCAGTCTTAATTTGAATGGTGGTTCCCAAAGTGTTACCGTACCCCAATTTAGCGTAAAGTTATTCATGGCTTTCTCATAACATAGGCCGCCAAGGCGGGGTTCGATTCCAAAATCAACAAGGCTTTCATGCGACCAGGTATACGATTGCGGCCACCAAGTTGCAATGTGGTTTATGAAGAAATCAAATACTTCCTGAACCGGGTAAGGAACACTAACTTCAGAGTTGACCGCCGGAATTAGAACGATAGACATATTTACGATTAAGCCCTATGGGATAAATGAATATTAACTGTTGTAGTAAAATTTTTTGAAAGGCAACAATATTTTATTTAAGTAATGATTATAGACCATTTAGCCAAATCACTTTATTAGAATGTTTTGCATTAGATATAATTATCCGAATTCTCTTCGTGATTATACCGTAAAAATTTAACGATTTCATCTTTAGGGTTATGGTTTGTGTAGTTTAGCAGACTAATAATATAATCATATTGAACGATAATAAAATTTACAAGATTAGTTTAAATTTTGTTAGAATGATACCATTACCATATAAGTATGGTATACTGCTAATTGCTTATAAAAATGTTTTGAATTATTTTATGCACTAACCAATTGATTTAACGGAAACTAATGAATAAGCTTAAATATTCTCTTATACTTGGCGCTAGTTTATTTGTAATTTCGAGTAATGCACTTGCGTTTACTTTTGGCATAACTGATGCTGAAACTACTTATATCAATACTAAACTATCAGATTCCGCCGCAAGTGGTGCCAGTAGAATCATGTGTATGCCAAAACTAAGGTGTAGTTTATCGTTAACTGGGCAGTTTTATAGTGCCGAGAGTGCCGTGCCCGTATGGAGCAGCAATGATAAATTATTGGCAAGCGCCAATGATTTTATAAAAATACTAAAGTATTCCTATCTTGAAGGTTTAAACCCCACTGACTATCATACTTCACAGATTGAAAGCATGGTACAAGCCCTAAATACAGCAGAAAGTAAGGATAAAGATCAGAAAGCACAGCTACTTGGCGATCTTGATGTAACATTGACCGATGCATTCTTTTTGTATGCTAAGCATATGACATATGGCAGGATTGATACTGCTAGCGTATATCCTGACTGGATAATAACCAAAAGAAGCGCTAATTTATCCGATTTATTGAATCAATTAAAACAAACTCAAAATTTAAACACGGTATTAACCCAGATTACTCCCCGTTATACTGGCTATCTTAGTTTAAAGTCTAAACTAGATAATTATTATAAAATTGCCAAGCAAGGGGGCTGGGAAGCAATTCCTGTCGGGACAACACTTCATTTAGGCTCAAAAAGCAAAAAAGTAGCAATACTAAAAAAACATCTGGCATTGTTAGGCTACCTCTCGCAAACAGATGAAGATAATAGACCGCAACAATTTGATAAAGCCACCAAAAATGCCTTAATCCAATATCAAAAAGATAACGCAATCGCGGCTACGGGGGTAGTTGACCGGAAGACTCTTCAAACTTTAAATCTAAGTGTTTATGACCGGATTAAGCAAATTGAGATAAACTTGGACCGGCTTCGCTGGCTACCATTAGATACCGGTTCACGTTATGTACTAGTTAATATCCCTGATTTTTCTTTGAGTGTATATCAAGAGAGTGAAAACATATTATCTATGCCAGTGATAGTTGGGAAAGGAGCAAATCGTAGCTGTGTGCTTAGTAGTAAGATAAATTATTTGGAACTAAATCCCTATTGGAATATTCCCGATAGTATAGCACGTAAGGAAATTTTACCTAAGTTACAACAAGACCCTGGCTACGCTAGCAAAGAGCATATTAGGGTATTTACTAGTTATGACTCAAATGCCACCGAGATCAATCCATTAAAAGTAAATTGGAAAAAAATCGAGCCTGCTAGTTTAACTTATAAATTTCGCCAAGAACCAGGAACTAATAATTCGCTAGGCAGAGTAAAATTTATTTTCCCGAATGATTGTGGGATATACCTGCATGACACCCCTACAAAATATTTATTTGACCGTAACCGCAGAGATTTAAGCCATGGCTGCATACGAATAGGTAAACCATTTGAATTAGCTGATTATTTACTTTCGGATAAGCCAGGTTGGGATGATGAGCGGATAGATGCCCAGGTCAAATCTGGTAAGCGTCAGGTGGTAACTTTGGTTGAACCTATGCCAGTACATATACTTTATGCTACTACCTGGGTTAATGATAACGGTCACTTGGTATTTAGAAATGATATTTATGGCATAGATAATATTGATTATCCGGTCTATAAACTAGAATCGGATAATCTTTCTCATTAAAATATTAATCTATAGGATCATTTTCATCCCGTTATGAGTATCAATAAAGCCAATATTTTTATAAAATTCATTGGCTGATACTCTACTTTTATTTGTTGTTAATTGTAATATTCCACAACCTTTTTCAATCGCTTTATTTTTCACCCAATTAAACATAAATTTTCCTAGACCCAATCTCTGGAAGGACGGCTTAATTCTAACCCCCTCTACTTCTGCACGGATACACCCTTGTAAAGTAAGAGTAGGAAAAATAATTAGCTGTAGCGTTCCTATTATTTCGTCCTGATATTCCAAGACTACAAGCATTATATTTGGGTTTGATTCAATTAGCTTAAAAGCTTTTAAGTAGGAATATGGTATTTCTTTTTGAATAAGTTGAGCTTCTCTTTGTTTTCCAAGTTCATCGTCAGCTAATAATTGAATTATAGCCATTAGATCGTTAGAAGTAGCTAACCTAATTTGGACCTGATCTAAATTTAAATGTTGCATTATATAACCTTTGAAGTTTAAGTTCAAAATAAAGTATGTTGTCTTGAACTTTCAGAAATTTTCTCAATATAGGATATTCTTATATATAATATATAGTATAAATGCATCTTTTTAATTAAATATTTAAAAATTATTTAATAGTTGGTATCATAAGAAAAAAATGTCCGGCATTTAGAGAAATTTTTAAACAAGCTAATTATATCTAAAAAATATGTATAATTCCAGTATAATAATTATAAACTCACGTATAAGATTTTAAAAAATATGACAAACCCAATAATAAAAGTAAAAAACTTAGCCATCGAACGGCAAACGAAACGTATTTTATCTGCAGTATCATTTCAAATAAATGCCAAAGAGCAGCTCTTATTAACAGGTGAGGCAGGATGCGGCAAAACTAGTTTAGGACTGGCGCTTGCCGGACAATTATATGCCCATGGGGAAATTACATTTAATTTTAGTCAAGAATCATTATTTCTGCCTAAAGTAAAATTTATAAGCCAATTTTATGAGTTCAAAAATAAGTCTGGCTTAAAGGAATTTTACTATCAGCAGCGATATAATAGTTATGATTCAGATGATGCATTGAGTGTTAAGGATGTTATTTCTAATGGAGGCATTTTAAATAATGCCCAAGAATATCTTTTATCAATACTTTCTCTAGAACATCGGCTTGAAGCAAGTTTAATCCAGCTCTCTAGCGGAGAGCGGAAAAAGCTACAGTTAATTATCGAATTGGCAAATCCCGCGCAAATAATGATCATTGACAACCCATATATAGGGCTTGATGCTGCTTCAATCAAAAAGCTGAATCAGTACTTCTCCCAACTTTCGGTAAGCGGTGTAACTTTTATTATCATTTCAGACGATATGGATATTCCTGACTTTATAACTATTGTTGGTCGGATAACCAAAAATAAGGGGATAGAGCTAATACCCAAGGAAATTTATCAGCCATTAGGTAATAGCCCTGATACGATAATAGAGTTTGAGCCAAGTGGATTATTAAATAAACATAACTATGCTTACCCGCATATCATTAAATTTAACCAAGTCAATGTAGTGTATGGAAACAAGAAAGCTCTTGATGATATCAATTGGCTGGTAAAGCCCGGAGAGAAATGGCTTTTATCAGGCCATAATGGGGCAGGCAAGTCTACTTTGTTAAGTTTGATTACGGCTGACCATCCACAAGCATATGCCAATGATTTTTATCTATTTGGGATAAAGCGCGGCAGTGGCGAATCCATATGGGATATTAAGCGGAATATTGGCTATGTTTCACCTGAACTACATTGGAATTTCAGTTTAAATTTAACTTGCCTCGAAGCTGTATTATCTGGCTTTTTTGATACCCCTGGCTTATATCGCCATGCAACTGAAGAGCAGAAAAATTTGGCTCTAGCATGGCTAAATAAGCTCAATTTAAGTGAGTATGTTAATGATAAATTTACCAATCTCTCGATTGGCATTCAAAGAATGGTACTTCTAGTCCGGGCGATAGTCAAAGATCCACTATTATTAATATTCGATGAACCATGCCAGGGGCTTGATGATATGCGGACCCGCCAATTTACAACACTAATCGATAAACTATTTGCAAATAGCGAACACACAATTTTGTATGTGAGTCATAGGCCGGACCAGTCACCCAAATGTCTTAACCATGTGCTAGAATTAAACTCTGGTAAAGTAATTCGTAATTCAAGTTTAGCAGATTAGATTATTAAGCGAAAAATAATTCTCTAGTTAAAATGAATAAATGATATTACGCACACACTTAATTTGGCATAAAGAGATTTATTCCATATATAAGTATTAATTTTGTGTAAATCAATTGTTGGGGGCAATTGAGATGCTAACACTTAGTAAATTAAAACCTAATATCGCAAATTCACTATCCTTGAAGAGTAGGGGATAGTAATCAAAGGTTTTTTTGCTTACTGTTATTATCCAGGATTTTTTTACCGTAATATACTGCTACTAAGATTATAGTTATTCCCAAAAGCTGCATTATACTTAAGCGCTCATTAAATAAAATCAAAGCATAAATTGCAGCAAACACAGGAGATAAAAGTAAAAATAGCGAAGCTAACTGTAGTGGCAGGAATTTTATTCCATGGGCAAGAAGTGTTTGGCCAAGAATTTGCCCGGAAAAAACAATCCCAAGGATAACCAGCCAGCCATGAGCAGACGAAGGCAATAATATTTCTGCTTTAAAATAGGCTATTGCAAATAAGAGTATTGCGCCACTTAAACATGTTATACCCATGACTCTGCAAACATAATAATTAGTTGACGCTTTTTTAATACTAATAAGAAAAAATGCATAAAAGACAGCTGAGAGTAATGCCATCCAGTTGCCTGTTAGGTGTGAAGAATTCTCTCCAGCTTCACTCATTAAAAAATGTAAACCGAGAATTGCTAGTAATACCGTGATAATAAACTTTGGCGATATTTTTTCTTTAAAGAATAAAACCGAAATTGGAGCAATTACAAAAGGGACCATATTAGTTAAAAGATTAGCTTCAGCCATAGAAGTATGCATCAATGCAACATTGTAAAAAGCTAAATCCAAAGCAAAAAAAATGCCGGCAAATATGGCTGAATAAAAAATTTTTAAATTGAATTCCAAATGTTCTAATTTGGGCTTACTTATATCAATCAGTAATAAGAATGGAATTGCCAATAATAATCGATAACCGCCACTGGCAATCGGCCCAGCTTCACTATATCTAACAAGTACGCTAGCAAACACAATACTTGCTATCGCAAATAAAACTATAATTATATATTTTGTCATTTACATAAACCAATGCATAAAATAAACTGTTAATCCCAGAGATTATAGCAAATTTACTTATGCAAAGACTTTATATAGAGCAGTTAGCTATAAAGTTTCGTGCTAAATTAGTAGTGCCAACAGGCAATAGCCTTGGCTTTAAAGTAGATAAAAAATATTTTTAAATTTTAGAGATAGTATTAAGATGGCTTAGAGCTTATATTCATTTACGAGATATTTTGCCAATGCTGGGCTAACTGTAAAACCGTGTATGACTCCATTAAGTAAATGAAAGCTATGATTATCTTGGGCTATAGTTAATTCATTGATTACTTTTTTGGATTTTAGATTTACTAGCTTAGGGATGATACCTACTCTTTGCTGTTTAAAATGTTTTGAATCTATATTTTCTTGGAGCATTGGTTCAAAGTATCTATTTAGATTAGACTGCTTATATTTCTTAATCTCCTTAAACATAAATTCGCGAATATCCGGATTTGATAAGATGAGCCGACCATATAATAATATGCTTTCACAAAATTCTTTAAAGCTAAAATTATTTATGCCACGGTAATTCTCTCGCCAAAGGGCAGGATAAGCAATTGCTCCGATGGTTGCAATTTCGTCTACATCAGTTACAAGATGGGTGCCCAAAAACATTTCATTAGTATTAATCGGTTTATATAATGAATAATTAAATTTATTTTGGCCTTTTTGATCTTGAAGATAAACACCCCGTAAAGAAATTATCCTATATTCTGAAGCCAGATTAAATAGATGGGCGATTCTATCAACATAAAGCCCGGTACAGTTAATTAAGCGATTAAAACGTATTTCGCATCCATTATTGGTAATTATCTGGTCTTCACGCAAGAGCTTAATGACTTGGGTATTTAAGTAAAATTTTACATCATGCTTTTGCAATTCTTCCTTGATTTGATTGCAAACAGCCTTTGCAGAGGTAGCTGCATTAGTATAAGAAACCAGAGCGTATTTGTGGGTATTTGCGCGCGGTTCAAGTTTCTGTAATTCGGTGCTAGTAATTAAAGAAACCGGTATATCATTTGCGATTGCCCGTTGATAAAGTTGCTCCAAATGTTGTGCATCTTTATCTGAAGTGGCTAGTAGTATTGCAGGCTTGTTATTTAAAGGTAATTTATGCTTATTTATATATTCCTTCAGTAATTGATTACCTTCTTTAACTAGATTTATTTTAAATTGATCAGCAGTAAAGAAAAATCCGGCATGGAGATTTCCGCTGCAGTTACCAGAGGCATGCATGGCAACATCAGGCTCTTTATCTAAAACGGCAATCCGTGCATCAGGATATTTCCGCTTAAGTTCCCAGGCTAAAAATAAACCGTTAACTCCGGCACCAACGATCAAATAGTCAACTTCATGAATCTTCAAATTATTACAGCCATAAATGTTAAAAGCATTAAATTAAAAAGGCAACCAAAGGGCATATGACAATAAAGGAATCACTCAGCTAAACACCTTTCGGTTGAATTATTTGTAAGCGAAGTAAGTTATTGAATATTTTTTCCCGATTAAAAATGAATTCAAGACCTTTATTTACCTTAATTGGTGGAATTCCGGCTACTCTAGAATCCCAAAATGCATTTTGGAGTAAGTCTGTTTTTGTGTCATTTAACTCAAACATTTCTCGGAAACTACTAAAGCAAGATCTGGGTAAAAAGATAGTTAAATAATCAAGAAAGGTATATGAATCATCACCAGCTTTAATTTCGTAATATTCTTCAAATAATTTTGAGTGGTTACAAGTAGAATAGTCCATATTACTTAATAAAGTATAAATCAATTCATATAATTCATAATCATAATTAATGTTGCCCTGGTTTTGCGAACAAAGTTCATTATGTATATTTATTAGCTTAATCGCTTGTGGTAATAAATATGATTGTGCCATGGTTATACTCTCCACAATATATTTGAAAAATAGCTATATTTTATTTTTAGGCCGGCCTAAGCAGCAATTCAACGCTATTTTATCTTTTATTCCCTAATAAATGATATAGGCATTTTTGATGACTTGTAAAAGCAATGGAATTATAGTAAAGCAATTGTACATGGACTAATCTTTATAAATCAGATATTTAGCACGGGTTTGTTTAAATTTATTTAATCCAGGTTGCCAGCTAAGCCTAATTTCGGATTCACTTTTCCCTGCAATGATCTGCTGGCGCAAACTATCATTGCCAGCTAATTTTGTAAAAAATGGCGTAAAGAATTCAGTCTTATTTGGATATTTTTGGTATGCCTCAATTAAGAAATGTAGCTGGATTTTGCCATCTAGCTCTTCTAATGCATCTTTTGTGCTCATTCGCAGATCCCAGCCAAAGCACTCTTTGTCCTTTAACGGCGGGTTAGTGGCGCCTAAGCTAGAAACAGGCATAAAACTAAAGTTACTTTTAAAGTATGGCGAGCCTAATACTTCAAATGGCATTTTAGTTCCTCTTCCAATACTTAATTTAGTCCCTTCGAACCAGCCAAGGCTAGGGTACCAATATATGGCATTCATATTTGGCAAATTGGGAGATGGGCGACTAGTAACTTGATATTTACTTTGATGGGTATAATTTTCTACCGGAATAATTGTTAAATCCAATTTCGCCGCTCGTGATTTAGGCTTAAGATTCAGCCATCTTTCTCCCACGAGCATTTGAGCATATTCCCCGATAGTCATGCCATATACAATTGGTATTGGTTGCATGCCAATAAAAGACATATATTTAGGCTTTTTAATTAACACCGGGCCATCAATATAAAACCCGTTTGGGTTGGCACGATCTAAAATTATCAACGGCTTATTATTCTCTATAGCTGCTTCCATAAGTTTCTGTAATGAAGAGATATAGGTATAAAAGCGGACGCCAACATCCTGAATATCAAAAACGATGATATCCACATCTTTCAAATCGTTCGCCTCAGGTTTAGTTTTAGTACCATATAATGAAACTATTTTTAGGTTATGGTTTTTATCGCTTGAATTATTAACGGCGGCTCCCGCATCAATTAACCCGCTAAAACCATGTTCCGGTGTAAATATTTTAACTATAGCAACATTATGCGACTCCAACGCATCTATGATATTTACCCCATCAATAGTGGAGGCACTATTGGCAAATACGGCTACACGTTTATTAGTTAATAGTGGTAAATATTTTGCAAACTGGGCATCGCCATTAATGATAGGTCTTTCAGCAGCAATGCTAAGAGCGCTATAAAAAATAATTAAAACTGATAAAATGATAAATTTTTTCATTATTGCAAATACTCTTGGAAATTTTTAATTTTGAGGTATTTTATCATTAGTTCCTGTTTGCTTAATAAAAGATATTGAATATTATTAAAGCGCGCTTATACTTATTATAATCTGCGATATTCAATAGATTAGGTCAAATAAAGAAAACTACGCTTATCGAATATACTATTTAAGATTCTACAAGCTTCTTTATAAGCGGAATTGCAATTTGTTACCGATATTGTCTAAATGAATGGTAATTTACTTTACTGGTATCCTGAGGGAATATTTAAAACTATTTCTCTGAGGAAATCATGTCAATAAGCCCAAAAAATATTAGAATAAGAGGTAATGAAGTTAGAGTTCAGCCATTACCAGCAAAGGCCAGCATTGAAACTTATGAAAAAGATACTAATTGGCATTCATTTAATAACCTCAGTAAAACTAAACCATATCAAGGACTAAAATATATATTAAATAATTTAGACCAGCAAATATTAACTAACCTTAATGAAAATGAATATCCTAATATACTAGTAATTAAGTTGTTAATAGATCTCATGAATAAATATATTGAGCAAAGAGATGCACAGCTAATAGTACAAATTAATTATTTAAAAGATCAACTTGTAACCAGGATACATATTGCTTATGACAAATTTGCTAATTACAGCCAAGAAAATGATTTTCTCAATCAAATTGCTAATTGTTCCAAGTTCACTGAAGTTAGAAAGCAGATTATTAATTCCAAATCATTTAAACTAAAACCGGCAAAAAGTGGTAGCCATCAGTTAAAAGGACATTTAACTGAAGAAGTTAGGGGGATTTATGAGGTTGAAACAGAGGGGTTTATCAATTTTCAACTAAATAATAAGGAAAAAGGAAGTCACCCTAAGCACTATCAGCTACAGCAAATAAAAAAGATAGCCCAAGAAATTAATGATAAACGAAATTCGCGTAACGAGATACTAAATAAAACTATAACTGACATCCAAAAATTGAGTGAATATAGAATAACTATTGATATTATTCAAAATACTAATGAGTTATTACAATTTATTAATGCAGTTGAGCAACTTGTTAAATTATTGGGCAAGCAAAGTAGTGTAGTCTTACAAGAATTATCTTTGCTTAGGATGCGTATAAAAGCTATGGGTCAAACTGAAGAAATTTCTATAACTACTCCACTAGAAGTACAAGCAGAGAATACGCTTCTACCGGTCCTAGAAGAAGAATATTTGATCATGGACTTGAATTTAATCAGGGAATACTTCTTATCATTTCCAGCTGAATTAGCAGTAGACGATTGTACGCAGCTGACGCTACAGCTTTTAACATGCCTGGAAAGTTTATATGATATTGCAGTGCCTGGTTATATTAATTTATTAAAAGAATATGGTTTTAAATATCCTGCATCTGCTCCAATTATTTATTATTTTCTCAGGAAGTCACAATTTGACGGGAAAAATGAATTAATAATTGAATTGATGATAAATAGTAGTCTAAAGGGAGAGTTATTAAGCATTTCAATCCTTGAAAATCTTGCTATAAGGCTAGGCGCTAATTTTAGCAATCAAGAAGGAATTTCTAGTAAAGTTACTAATTATGCGCAATGGTTAAAAGAAAATGAAAAGCAGAATAAAATTTTTAGCGGTATTATAGGGGTTAATTATTACTTTGGTATCCTCGGTTTCAAGAAGGATATGAAACTAGGTGTGTTGTTTATGTTAAGCGCGTTGTTTAATAACGATAATCAGGAGAAATCTAATCCAAAAGTCTTTTTTATCAAAAATATTTTAGTCCCTCTAGTACTAAACTATTTCATACAAATGCCTTGTAATACTGGTTTAAAGTCTCTATTAATAATAAATGAATCAAAAAAAAATGATGTCGAAACAAAAGGAATACGATTTTCGCTTGGTGAAATTATCAATATGTATTCAGTGCTAAGAACTATAGGCATTAATTCCAGTCGAAGCAAATTTGATCCTTCACAATTATATGCTCTTGGGTCACAGCTAGTAAAAAACCAAAAACTAGCTCCAGGTGTTTATAATGAGCTTCTTTTAAATTATCTTGAGTATTATTATGAGTTTCTAAAAGAAGGCACGCCTCTGTTGGATTCTAAGAGCAAGAATAAACTAAAAGCTAAATCGATATTTAAGATATCCTATAACCTGGCAATCGGATATTATAATATTCAAAAAGTAGGCGTAACTATTGAGCTGTTAACTGAGCTGGCAAATGATTTAGAATTTGCAAGTAAGGATATACCGCTTAAAGTTAATGGACTGAAACATGCAGTTTTTTTTAACCTTGCTGCGCTTTTATTTAATAAGGGCTGGATTCAAAAAGATATTAAACTATTGAAACAATCAATACATTACCTTAGCTTACTGCCAATCGACCACGAGGTAGAAGCTTTATTTAACTACATAATTAACCAAGTCAAACTTACTAATGCCAATAATCAATTTAATTTATTAAAACAAAAATTAAATGAACAGATAATCGGCCTAAATTTAACCAAAAAAGAAATTAAAAAATATATAAAGGATCATGATAAATACAAGCATGCCACTATTGAGGATAAGTTTTGTAAGATGAAACCTGGAAGGCTAAAAGGTGCTAGTACAGAAGAACGGGAACAGTGGCTCAGGGTTATCTTGATAATAGAAGATGTTGTAATTATCAGAGAATGCATAGCTAAATTGATGGCAAATGACAGTTTTTTTAAAGAGCTCGTTAATACCGAGCTCAAGGATTTAGCAAAATTAGTTGCCAAATATTCTTAGCAACACTTATTCTAAAGTTATCCCGTTGTGAAATTCATCTTTGTAAATCAGAAGACTTATAGATAATAATAAAAAGTTTATAATTACAAGTTTTTTTAAGTTTTCATCAGTATGTTATGATTATTTCTATTTAATTTATGTTCTTCTCAATACCGGACACTTTAATAGTTAGTATTGTAACAATACATTTCTTTTAAAAGAGATTTATTAGAAGGGATACTTAATGCTTATAGTAGCAGATAAAAAGTGTCCGGCATTAATGTATGCTCATTTTATATTAAAGTTATACTAGAATAGAATGCATAAAGTATTTAGACTATAGCCTAGAACCGGCAAAAAAAAAGATTTTAGTAGCTTTTTTGCAGACTCTAAACCGGTTCTAATAATGTCAGATAGAATTTTTCAAAAACTGGTGGCAAAAATGAAAAAAGAATTGTTTCATATAGTTTTTCTGCTATTTGTAATCCTTTTAATTGGAATAGTGTATGTCAATAAAGATGCAAATTTTACAAAGGTTTCAGATTTAATAGTCAGCGCCAAATAATTTAAACGCCAGCTTTGGATTAGCTAAGATTTGATTGGGCTTTATTCAAAATTGGCGTTTTATTCATAAAATAATTGAATTATAGCTGAAAAATTGTCATTAATTGAGCAATAAAATAATAATATATTTTATCTTAAAAATACGCCTAAAATTTTAGGAAAGGTAGTGGGTTATAGTTATTGACTTAATTATAGCAGCATGCTACAATGCGTTAGAATCAACGCTTATTTCAAATAGTTACCACAAGGAGTATGGGATGAAAATAGCTGGGAATAAAACTATTTTATATATCGCTAAAGATGTTCTTAATTGGCATTATAGTTTTAGTAATTTTCTTTCAAATAATAATTCTCACTTCTCTACATTTCTTCGACGAAACTAATTCGCTAATCAAAGTATAACTGCAAAACACGCAGTTACCAATTTATCCTTTTTATCTCTATATATTAATTTTTACTTTATTGCTATTTTTGAATTTCGATAATAGCAAGATAGGCTATTTATTTTCTTTTACTTATTCGCGTCCAGGGAGCCGATCTTATGTCAGTTAATTTATTCAAAAAGAGTTTTTTAAGCCTACTTGATTTTAAAGCAGATGAAATCAACTATTTGTTGCAGTTAGCCCATCAGTTAAAACGTAAGCGAAATGAAGGCAAAGCCGGCAACTTACTAAGAGGCAAAAATATCGCATTGCTATTTGAAAAGAACTCTACGCGAACACGTTGTGCTTTTGAGGTTGGGATTATTGAGGAAGGTGGCTATCCTAGCTATATAGATGTATTAAATTCGCAGTTTGGCAAAAAAGAATCAGTGGAAGATACGGCAAAAGTTTTAGGAAGTTATTATCATGGGATTGAATTACGGGGATATGCTCAAGAAACAGTACAAAAACTGGCAGAATATTCCGGAGTACCTGTTTATAATGGTTTAACCGATGAGGATCATCCTACGCAAATATTAGCTGATTTAATGACGATTCAAGAATGCTTGCCAGATAAACCATTCTCAGAAATTAAAATTGCTTATGTCGGGGATACCCGTAATAACGTAGCTAATGCCTGGATGTATGGCGCTGCTAACTTAGGGATGCATTTTGTTGCTTATGGCCCAAAGGAACTTCACCCGGACGAAAAAATCTTAGCTAAAGCAAACGAATACGCGTTAAAGCATAATGCAACTATTACTGTTAGTGATGATTCTAGCTGTTTGGCTGGTGCCGATGTGATTTATACCGATGTCTGGGTTTCAATGGGTGAAGAATCAAAATTAGTGGCTAGGGCAAACTTATTAAAAGACTATCGAATTACAATGGACTTATTAGCACATACTAAAAATCCAGATGTATTATTTATGCACTGTCTCCCAGCACTTCATGATAGCGAGACTCGCTTTGTCAAAGAAGCATTTGAGAAGTATCACGTAGATATCCGGGAAGTTACTGATGAAGTATTTAGGAGTAAGCATTCGGTTGTGTTCCAAGAAGCTGAAAACCGCTTACATACAATCAAGGCTGTTTTAGTAGCAACTTTGAATAATGAATTAGCTTAGCGTTATACGAGAAGAAGGTAAAAGTAAATGAATAATCTAATTAAATTGATAGAAGGTGGAGTATGTGCTCCCAAAGGTTTCTTAGCTTCAGGCGTCTCTGCCGGGATAAAAAAAAGTAACAAGCTTGATTTAGCTTTAATTTACAGTAGTAATGATGCAATCGCCAGCGGCGTTTTTACTACCAATCACATTAAAGCTGCACCACTATTATTAACTGAAAAAAATCTCAAAACTAACTGCCTAAGGGCAATTATTACCAATAGCGGCAACGCTAATGCTTGCACTGGAATACAAGGGGAACTCGACGCAGCGCAGATGGCAAGTGCAGTCGCCAACCAATTAGGAATAGACAATAATAAAATTGCTGTAGCAAGTACAGGTGTAATTGGTGTTCAATTGCCTGTAGCCAAAATAACTGCAGCCATTCCGAATTTGGTAGATAAATTAGATCTAGATGGTTCTTTTGCAGCAAAAGCAATTATGACAACCGATACTTTTAGTAAACAAAGTGCTGTTGAAATTCAACTGTCAGATGGTACTAAAGTTCGTATTGGCGGCATAGCCAAAGGTTCTGGCATGATCCATCCTAATATGGCAACCATGCTAGGATTTATCACCACTGATGTAGATATAAGTAGCGAACCATTACAGATCGCATTAAAAGAGGCTACAAATAATTCGTTTAATATGATTAGTGTCGATGGGGATACATCTACTAATGATATGGTTTTAATAATGGCAAATAAGCAATCCGGAAATAGAACTATCTCTTCTATTGACAACCCTGATTGGCAAATTTTCCTGCAGGGTTTAGAAACCGTCTGCATTGATTTAGCCAAACAGATTGCCAGGGATGGCGAGGGAGCAACCAAATTAATAAGCGTTAATGTAAGTGGGATAGACGACACTGATTCCGCCCGAGAAATAGCACGCTCGGTAATTAAGTCAAATTTGGTTAAAGCCGCGATATTTGGCAATGATGCCAATTGGGGTAGAATTGCTTGTGCCGTTGGTTATGCCGGCCCTAAAATTGATTTAGCTAGACTGACAATCAAACTCGGCGACTTAGTATTACTAAATAAAGGTACACCGGTTGAGTTTTCAGAAGAGAAGGCGACGGAAATTCTTAATAAAGAAGAAGTGATTATTGATGTCAATCTTGGTGAAGGAAAAGCACGAACCACTGCTTGGGGCTGCGATCTTTCGTATGACTATGTACGAATTAACGGTTCTTATAGGACATAGCGATGCAAGTTTACCAAGAAAATATGCCAGATAAACCAATCCTGGTTATTAAATGCGGCGGTTCGATTTTACAGGATAAGTCCGAACTATATAGCTTAATACATGATATTTACCAAATTATGGATCGAGGTTTTCTACCAATTATTGTTCATGGTGGCGGACCCGATATAAACCTGCTTTGTGAGAAACTTTCGGTAAAAAGTAATTTTGTTAATGGACTAAGAATAACTTCCAAAGAAATTTTAGATATAACCCAAATGGCGCTCTTAGGACAAACTAATGCCGCTTTGGTCCAAAGTTTCAACCTAAAAAATATCCCTGCAGTAGGTCTATCCGGGCATGATACTAACTTATTAATGGCCGAATTTGTTGATCAAAAAAACCTTGGTTATGTTGGCAAAATAGTTAAAGTCAATAATGATTTTCTAACGCTTTTACTTAATAATAAGATTCTTCCGGTAATTGCGCCTTTGGCAATAGATGGGAATGGTAATACGTTTAACGTTAACGCTGATATGGTTGCAGCAGCTATTGCCATCTCAAGCAGGGCAAAAAGGCTGATTTTACTTAGCGATATCGATGGCTATTACGCAAACTACCCAGAGAAAGATAGCTTAGTCAAGTTTATAAGTAAAAGTGAGGTTGAAGTAGCTTTAAATGAGCCAGGAAAAGTAATTGAAGGGATGAAGCCAAAGTTAACCTCATGCCTAGAGGCTACCACTAATGGAGTAACTAGCGCGCATATAATAAATGGCAAGGTAGCTCATGGTTTACTTAAAGTAGTTGAATTTCCCAGTAGCATTGGGACAACGATTGAATAAGGATTCGAGTAATGGAAATTAAAGCAAGTGTTATTGGCGCCTCCGGTTATACAGGAATTGAGCTTATCCGCCTTTTAAATAACCATCCAAAAGTAGAGATCAAGCAACTACTTTCTTCAACATATCAAGGGCAAAAAATTAGCCAAGTCTTTCCTCACCTGGCTAAGATAGTCCATGGTCGCTTTACAAATTCCCAAATTAGTGAGGTAGCCCAGGAAAGCGATATCGTTTTTTTGGCATTGCCGCATACCAAATCCATTGAAATCTGTGAAGAGTTAATCGAACATGGCTGTAAAGTAATTGATCTTAGCGCTGACTTTAGGATAAATGATTCTGAAGTATATACTAAGTGGTATTTGCATCCCGCCCCTAAGAAAAGCTTGCTTGAGACCGCTATTTATGGGTTACCCGAAATAGGTCTTAGGGAAAAGATCAGTAAAGCTAACTTAGTAGCGAACCCTGGCTGCTATCCAACCGCAACAATTCTTGGTTTAGCACCATTACTTGCCAGTCAGTATATTGACATACAAAATAGTTTTTTAATAGTTGATGCTAAATCAGGAATTTCCGGGGCAGGCCGTAGTTTAAAACTAGATTCGCATTTTTGCGAAGTTAGTAATAACTTTTCAGCATATCAAGCCGGGGGAATCCACCGACATATTCCGGAAATCGAACAGGAACTTAGCAAATTGGCTAATACTCCGATTAATATCAGCTTTACTCCGCATCTGATTCCTATTCCGCGTGGAATGCTTGCAACCATATATTGCAAACTGGCATTTAAGGTAGCTGAGGTAAATGAGCTTATTCAGCTATACGAAGATTATTATAAAGATCATTTCTTTGTCAGAATTATGAGTTATGAAAGTAAGCCGGGGGTAAAAGCAGTAATCGGCAGTAACTTTTGTAATATCAGCTTATTTTTAGATGTAAGAAATAATCAATTAACTATTATCAGTACGTTAGATAATTTGCTTAAAGGCGCTTCTGGCCAAGCAGTACAAAATATGAATTTAATGTTCAAACTTGCAGAATGGACCGGTCTGCAAGCAGCTGGCATATACCCTTAAACAAGCTAATTTATTTATATAAAAATGCAAATTCTTAGAATTAATGACTAAGACGACAATGATTTAATTTTTGTGGAGAACGTAATGACAAAATTATGGGAAAAAGGCTATCAGCTAAATCAAGTAGTTGAGGAATTTATGACTGGTGATGATCCTATACTGGATATGAAAATTGCCAAATATGACTGTATTGCAAGTATTGCCCATGCCAAAATGCTTGAATCAATACAAATTATTTCTGCAAATGACTGCGCCCAATTGGTGACATTACTGACCGAGCTTTTGCAAAAAATAGAGCAGGACGAGTTTACCATCGATAGTAGTCAGGAAGATATCCATACTGCAATAGAAAATTATTTGGTTAAACGACTTGGTGATGCTGGAAAAAAAATTCATACTGCCCGTTCTCGTAATGACCAGGTTCTAACGGCATTAAGGTTATATACCAAAGACCATTTGAAAACTGTCATCCAAAAATTATTAAATACTATAGATGTTTTGCATGGCTTTGCTGATAACTATAAGGATGTACCTTGTGTGGGCCGCACTCATTACCAAAAAGCCATGCCTTCATCCATGGGGCTATGGATGGGGGCTATTGTTGAGTCATTACTGGATGATGCGCAACTCTTGATTGATACTTATAAGTTGATCGATCAATGCCCGCTTGGCTCAGCAGCTAGTTATGGGGTAGCTATCCCTATTGACCGCCAGCTAACCAGCGATTTACTTAATTTTGCCAAAGTACAAAATAATGTATTATATGCAAATAATAGCCGCGGCAAATTTGAGGGAATAGTTATCCATGCTCTAAGCCAAGTTATGCTTGATTTGGCCAAGCTATCTACCGATGTGATCTTATTTAGTGCTCCTGAAATGGGATACTTAAACCTGCCTTTAGAATTTTGTTCTGGAAGTAGCTTAATGCCTAATAAAAGAAATCCTGATCCTTTCGAGTTAATTCGGGCCAAAAGCGCTACGGTATTAGCGAACCTCTGGCAGACCCTGGAAGCCACACGCGGCCTTCCATCCGGTTATAACCGTGACTTTCAGGAGACCAAGCGTCCATTATTTGATAGTTTTGATATTGTAACCAAAGCGCTGGATGTCACTGCCATTGTCATGGCAAAGGTAACTCCAAATCGTGAAAACTGCGTGAATGCTTTTACACCAGATGTCTTTGCTACGGATTACGCTCTTAGCCTGGTAGTAGAAGGAGTGCCATTTCGGGATGCCTACAAAAAAGTTGCTACTAGTCTGGATAAGCTTAATGCTCATGATCCAAATGAAAATATTCTTTCCAAGAAGCATATCGGGGCAACCGGTAATTTAAGGTTAGATCAAGCAAAACAAACACTAGATCAATTTAAGAATATTCAATTATAGATATACAGAGGACATGGACATGCAAAAAAAAATAATATTGGCGTATAGCGGCGGGCTGGATACTTCAGTGATTTTACAATGGTTAATCAATAAGGGCTATGTGGTGACGGCATTTATCGCCGATGTAGGCCAAGAAGAAGATTTTGAGCAGGCAAAGCAAAAAGCAATGCAAATCGGCGCTGATAAAGTAATAATTGAAGATTGCAAAACTGAGTTTATCACCGATTATATTTATCCTGCCTTACAAACTGGAGCCCTTTACGAAGGTCGTTATCTGCTAGGCACATCATTAGCCCGCCCACTAATTGCCAAAAAAATCATTGAATATGCTAAAGAAAACCAGATAATGCATGTAGCGCATGGGGCTACCGGCAAAGGCAATGATCAGATTCGCTTTGAGCTGGTGTTTAGCCAGTTTATGCCGGAGGTAAGTATAGTTGCACCGTGGAAAGACCCAGAGTTTTTGGCTAAATTTAAAGGACGTACCGATCTATTAAACTACGCTAAAGAATTCGGCATTCCGGTAACATCAACCCTGCAAAAGCCATATAGTATCGATGATAACCTAATGCATTGCAGTTATGAAGCAGGAATCTTGGAAAATCCTGAATTAACCCCTCCAGAAGACATGTTCAGGAAAACAAAGTCACCTGAGGATGCACCAGATAAACCATTTAGAATTAGTATAACATTTAGTAATGGTGTTCCTACAAAAGTAATTGAAAAAGATACGGGGATAACTATTGGAGGAAATCCGCTAACGTTATTTAATTACTTAAATGATATTGCTGGCTTAAATGGTGTCGGGCGAATTGATATAGTTGAAAGCCGCTTTGTCGGGATGAAATCGCGTGGCGTATATGAAACACCAGGTGGAACAATCTTACATAAGGCTTACCAAGATATTGAGTCACTGACACTTGATCGTGAAGTGTTACTCTTAAAAGCTTGTGCTGCACCAAAGATAGCCCAATTAATTTATAACGGTTTTTGGTTTAGCCCAGAATTTAACATGCTTTATTCCGGGATTAAACAGAATCTTAAGTATATAAATGGCACCGTTCATATTTCTTTATATAAAGGGAATGTCACTATAGTGGGGCGTAGCTCACCAAACTCTCTTTATGATCATGATGTCGCAAGTATGGATGTGCTTGGGGATTACGACCAGACAGATGCTAAAGGCTTTATTAAATTAAATGCCCTAAGGCTAATAAACCAGCAGTCTGCATGCCAAAAAGTTTATCAGAACGTGCTAGTAGGCTAAAATTAGTTTAAGTTTGGAGCAAAACGCAAATGAATACACGACAAGAATATCCCAAATACTTATTAGATATCTATAATCAAGTTAATTTTGTACCATTACGTGGATCAGGCTCGCGTTTAATTGGCGAAGATGGGCGTGAAATTATTGATTTAGCAGGTGGGATAGCAGTCAACGCTCTTGGACACTCCCATCCTGGCTTAAATGAGGTGCTTCTAAATCAGTCTAACCAGCTTTGGCATGTAAGTAACTTCATGGTTAATAAGCCGGTAGTACTTCTTGCCAAATATTTAGTCGAGCACACCTGCTTTGATAAAGCATTTTTTTGCAATAGCGGAACGGAAGCAATTGAAGCAGCGTTAAAGCTAGCACGAAGATATGCGCGAGTGCATCATCATGCCAATAAAAATAAAATCCTAGCATTTAAAAACGCTTTTCACGGTAGAACTCTATTTTCCGTAACGGTAGGGGGACAAAGTAAATATAGCGAAGACTTTGCTCCATTACCTGGTGGAATTATTCATGGTGAATACAATAACCTAGAGGGCTTAGCCAAATTAATAGATGCTGATACCGCTGCTGTAATAGTTGAGCCTATACAGGCTGAAGGGGGAGTAATTCCAGCTACGCTTGAATTTTTGCAAGAACTAAGAATTTTATGCAATCAACATAATGCTCTACTAATATTTGATGAAGTTCAAACAGGAGTAGGG
Organism: uncultured Neisseria sp.; assembly: GCA_964386295.1. Classification (GTDB taxonomy): domain Bacteria; phylum Pseudomonadota; class Gammaproteobacteria; order Burkholderiales; family UBA11063; genus Aquella. The sequence goes on along the minus strand of CAYLRR010000016.1, from coordinate 37,160 downwards.
CGGACCGGTAAATTTTTTGCTTATCAGGACTATTCGGTTGAGCCTGATTTGATTTGTATTGCCAAAGCCTTAGGCGGCGGCTTTCCGATTGGTGGCGTCTTGTTAAAAGAAAAGTTTAATACGGGTTTTGCTATTGGCTCTCACGGGACAACTTTTGGGGGTAATCCTCTAGCTGCATCTGTTGCCAACTTTATTGTGAATACGGTTAATACTCCTGAAATTCTAGCTGGAGTTACTAAACGCTCTGAATTAGTTGTGAAGATTTTACAGTCAATTAATGATAAGTATAAAATTTTTAAAGAAATTCGTGGCAAAGGCTTATTAATTGGGGCTGAGTTAATCGAAGAATTTCATGGTATGGCCCGTGAAATAATGGTACTAGGCTATGATTTTGGGGTTGCCACCTTAATAGCTTCACCAAATGTATGCCGGTTTACGCCCGCATTAAATATCCCTTTAGAAGATATTGAAATAGGCTTAGACAAATTTGGAACTGCAATTAAGCAATTTTTAGCAAATAATTAATTCCTAGCCGGCAAGTAGTTGAAAGACACATACAGTAAAAAGCTATTAACTACTTGCAGCGCGTGAACTAGTTAAAGGATTATTCACTTGATCATTGCTGTCTGAAGAATTATTGTAGCTGCCATCCATATTAGCACAACCAAACAAACTAATAATCAATAGGGCAGCTAATGCTACTTTTTTCATTATATACTCTTTGATAAAATTAATGAAGCAATAGTATAGCACAAACGAATAATGAGAATTAACAGGTAAATTTAATTTTTTTTCTGTATAAGTTAACAGTTCTCCTTGGTAAAAAACCGGTATCCATTCCTAGAAAGTATATAAAAATTAAATAATCATGCTGGAACATAGTAGCTTTCTTTAGTTGAAGAAGGTAAAAATGGAATTGAATTTAGTTTTAATTAAAAAAGTTAAAAATGTGTGTTACTTAATATGCTGATTTATTTTGTAAACGCTTTAATTCGATAAATAATTAGCAAAAAACACTTGCAAAAGCTAGATACTTCAACTATAATAACGTTCTGACCTAAAGCGGAAGTGGCGAAATTGGTAGACGCACTGGATTTAGGTTCCAGCGCCGCGAGGCGTAAGAGTTCGAGTCTCTTCTTCCGCACCATTAACTTCCTGATCTGATTAACTCCAAAAACCAAATGGCAATAATATGGCAACATTTCAGTAACTACCTCTTAATTTATAATTAACCCTTTTAGTAGTACCCCCATAAATTCTTATTACCATTTCCATATCACGATGACCCAACTGATCTGCAACAAATTGTAAACATATATTTAATCTGCTCTTCATTCCCCTTTAACACAAGAAAGCTAGATAGGCTTTAGTACTCGCAAAGCCTCTTCAAAACCCTCGAAAAAATCATGCTTTCAATAATTTCCTAGTTTACCGTATTTTCATGATAGCCATGATTTATCACTAACTTTAAGCATATGTGGTGAATCGCTGCATATCAAACCAGAAGAACATTTTACTACCGCAACGCATATCAAAGATAGGCTTATAATCTGTAATCATAGTTTTACTTTCGTATTAATAAATGTACAATTAATGCCACTAGAATTATTGTGCAATTGCAGCGCAATTGATATAATGTAACTATTAAAATGTATCTTGGGACTATTATGGAAGAAAAAGAAGTTAAGCATTTTGACAGCATAAGGCAATTCTATCTGGATGCTTATAAACTAAATTATCAATTGGTACATTTTCAGACAGACAAGTTAGCTGCATTCTTCTCATTAGTTGGCGTTGCTATTGTCGCTTATTTGCTAAATAATATTCCAATATTTATTCTTAACTTTAATCAAGCCATAATTTTAATAATTCCAACGGCTATAGGCTTTCTAATGTTAATTATTGCCTACTTATTTAGTAATTTTTATACTGCTAAAGTTAACGCTGAAACTTCAATTTTATTGCGTTCAGAGTACAGTGAGGAAATGGATAATTTTGAAATTTTAGATGGTATTACTAATAGAACAAAATCAATTATCAAAGCTTACGGCCCAATACTTAAACTCTTAAGATTTGGTTATGCAATATCAATAAGTCTTTCAAGCATTAATTGTATGTATATTAAGTATAATCTATACTGCAGGTCAGTATGTTTTTCAGCTTTCATTTTTGGTATGCAGTTTGTCTATGCAGTATTAATAACTGCGTTGTACATAAATAATAACAAGACGCTTAAAAGTATGCTCTCAAAGAAGCCCTAAATCATATTAGGCATAGCGCCAAATTCAGTAAAACAATTAAAACCGAAGGTGGAGACCTTGATATCAACGTACCGCATAATAGGAATTCAGTATTTGAACAACCATATTACAAAAAAATATAATCGTTGCCTAGAAGGAGTGTGGATGAAGTAATTCTTGCATTATATTCTTGTTGAAATGTCAATGCGCGATATACGCGCTACTATTAGCGAACTTTATTACCATGATTTATCAGAAGAGCAAATCTCAAGCATCACTGAAAGTGTTAATGATGCAGTCAGGGAATGGCAAAACCAACAACTAAGCTTCCGTTATTCAATATTATACCTTGATTGTATCGCTATCACAGTTCAAGAGAACAAATCGATTATATATAAAACTGTTTATCTGGCTTTAGGCATTCTCACAGATGGAGTAAAAGAATTGCTAGGTAAGTGGGTAGCGCAAAATGAAGGAGCTAAAATTTGGCTAAGTGTTCTAGTACTAAATAATCGTTGCCTCAAAGAGGTGTTTGTCGCTTGCTATGATGGCTTAACTAGATTCCCTGATGCAATATTACTAGTGTTTATTTAGCATGTCAAGCTCAATCACATGGTACGTAATTCCATAGCCTTTGTTCCATATAAGGACCGTAAGGCTGTAGCAAATGATCTTAAAGCTATTTACCTATCTGATACAGAAGAAACTGCTCTGCAAAACCAAGATTTGCTTGCCAGTAAATGAGATCATACATATCTTGCCATCAGTAAATCCTGGTATAATATATTGAATCAGCTTAATACTTTTTTCATAAATATTTTTAATGAAATAGATAAACGGCAAACAAAGGGCACTGATAATGAACATTACTAGCTACATCTCTGGCGAATTACGCCAAGAATACCAATACAAAAGCTTTGTACCAAGTATGATTAATCATACTTTTACTTGGGATGATCCACAAATTAATACCTTGCTGGAAGATGCTACCCGGGCGCTGGGTGAATTAAATGCTTTTACTATGATAGTGCCGAATGTGGATATTTTTATCCAGATGCACATAACTAAGGAAGCTAATACCTCCAGCAAGATTGAGGGTACCAAAACCGAGATTGATGAAGTTTTGTTATCTAAAGACCAGATTAATCCTGAGAAACGCGATGATTGGCAGGAAGTACGCAACTATATCGATGCAATGAATTCAGCACTGGATGAATTGAACCGTCTGCCGATAAGTAATCGTCTGATTAGGCATATTCATGCGATATTGTTAAATAGTGTGCGTGGTGAAACTAAACAGCCGGGAGAGTTCCGCTCCTCACAAAATTGGATTGGTGGCGCTAACTTAGCTACCGCCTATTTTGTACCGCCACATCATGAGCTGGTTCCAGATTTGATGAGTGATCTGGAAAAATTTTTGCATAATGAGGAAATCTATGTGCCGCATTTGATTAAAATTGCAATTGCTCATTATCAATTTGAAACTATTCACCCTTTCCTTGATGGTAATGGTCGTATTGGTAGGCTGCTGATCACCTTATATCTGGTTAGTAATGGTTTACTGAATAAACCATCATTATACCTATCTGATTTTATCGAACGTAATAAGTCGCTATATTATGAATCCCTTACTTTTGTCCGGGCACAAAATAATCTGGCGGGCTGGTTAAAATTCTTTTTAACCGCTGTTATTGAGACAGCAAAAAATGGTGTAGAGACATTTAAAAAGGTTCTGGCATTAAAGCATGATATGGATGCAATAGTCCTCGAATTCGGCAAACGTTCATCGAATGCCAAAATGTTACTTGATTATTTATATCAGAAGCCAGTTATTACTGTTGCAGAAATTATTGTTCCACTGGAAATAAGCAAACCAACAGCAAATACTTTGGTAAAAGAGTTTGTAGCTAGACAAATTTTAATTGAAGAAACTGGTTTTCAGCGTAATCAGATTTTTACTTTTAAGCGCTACCTGGATATCTATAGTAAAAGTTAGGAGCTTAACTTTAACTAAGAAAACCCATAGTAAAAGTTAGCCCTCCAAATTTAACTAAGGAATCTACTAGTTAAAGGAAGATATTCAGCACTTTTTGATTTAACAACTTTTATGATTATTTTATTTTTTATTGCTAGTAAAAATAAACCCATTAATGTACGCGAAATCGAAAAAGCTACTGCAGAGTATGCTTTTGATAATCAGTGACTTTACAAGTTAGGAAGCAAATCCATTTTTTCGCACTCATTATTTCATTCAATTTTATCAAAAGATCGAACATTGAATTAAAAAATTCACATCTAAAATAAAGTCAATAGCGTATAATTCAACCAACTTAAATAGAATAATTATTTGATAATTTTGCTCGATATATAAATGAAATATCCCAAATTGACATAGGTATCTCAGCTTAAGTATTAGTCAAGTAATTTCGTTGAGAAGCTAAAAAATAGGTTCTATGATAATAGTAACTATCAAGCATCGTTATTTAAATTAGTAGATTGATATGGAAAAAGACATAAGCATTAAAACTAACCGGTTATACCTGCGTTTATTACAGCAAGATGATATTGAAAATCTGGTTGCATTAAATAGTGATCCTGATGTACGGCGCTTTCTTCCAGATGGAGTTCAAAATCGTGAACAAACTAAAGCAAGAATGGAGAATTTTTTATCCTTTTACAAGGATCATGGATTACCATGTTTTGTGGCATTTGAATTAGATACGGGAGAAATTGTCGGTAGGGGAGGCTTTGGACCAATTGAGAATGAAATTGAAGTTGGATATTTACTTCTAAAAAAATATTGGGGTAAGGGCTATGCTACTGAAATCTTAATTGCTTTACTAGCGTGGGCTAAACAAAATATTAAAACTGAGTACATAATAGCACTCACCCCATTAGCTCATACTGCTTCCCAACGCGTTATTTAAAAGTGTGGCATGAAAAAATTTAAAAATGCTTTAGCTTATAATATTGAATGTTACTTTTATCGAATCAAAAACTGCTAATAATAATTAGCTTTTTGAACCCGTCGAAATTTTCGACTAGTTCTATAGATTTAACGCTACTATTTATCTTTCCTGGCAATTATTAAAAATCGATTTTGGGTTATTTTAACTCCTTCATCCGTCATCAGTTTTTCAGTAACTCTACTAAATGACTCTTGGTCTTTTTCTAAATCAAAACTACTTATTGTCGGGGTATATTTACATGTGCGACACGATGTTGCTAAATAAAGCTGTCTCACAGAGATGAGACTACCCATGCTACTGGGTAAATCTAGGATTATGAATAAAGAAGCTAATCCGACAATGTAACAAGAATGCGAAAGCATTGGGACGTGATGCGTGAGCAAAATGCTCTCCTGTCAGCCATGCGGCGGGCTAGTGCTAGATAATCGGTATGGTAAATGTAATGTGAATCTGTGAAGAAAGACCGTCACTACGTAAACAGTGAAACATGGCTGTAACACTGTAACCAAAAATGGTAATATAAGCCGGAATATCATGGTGTAATGGATATTCGTAGTCAAATGGCTCATCGGTCTATAACAGATACCTAACCCGATATGCTTTATTGGCGGAACGTGGTAAACCAGTATAACTCCCAAGAGGAAGGCAAGCCGTGAGGTAAGCTGATAGCTATGCTGGCAGAGGATGTTGGAGCAAGCTAACGCCAATTTGTAATGAATTGGATAGTGGTTATGCCATAACCCGAAAGGGTGCAGACTTCCAACTGGTTTTTAATCGCGAGATAGTTTAGAGAACCGTAATTATGAAGGAAAGCAAATGATGGTAGCTAATACTAATGCGCCTTCAGCCAAACAATCATGGGATACCATAGACTGGCATCCCATTGAAGTACAGGTAAAACGGCTGCAAATGCGTATCGCGAAAGCAACTCGGGAAGGCAAACATCGTAAAATAAACTCTTTACAATGGTTACTAACCCACTCGTATTCAGCTAAATTATTAGCGGTAAAACGAGTAACCCAAAATAGTGGTAGCAGAACTGCCGGAGTCGATAAAGTGAGATGGATTAGTCCGTCTCAAAAGATAACAGCGGTTAAACAACTAAACCGTAGGGGCTATAAGCCTCTGCCGCTAAGAAGAATTTATATTCCGAAAGCAAACAATAAAGTTAGACCTCTTTCTATTCCGGCGATGCGCTGCCGCGCAATGCAGGCTTTATATTTGATGGCACTGGAACCAATAGCCGAAACTATAGCAGATAAAAATGCTTACGGATTTAGGCCAAGACGCTCTTGTGCCGATGCAATTGAACAATGCTTTTGTATGTTGGCTAAACGGCGTTCAGCACAATGGGTGCTTGAAGGCGATATTAAATCTTGCTATGACAAAATTAACCACCAATGGCTAATTAATAATATCCCCATGGATAAAGAGATTCTTGGAAAATGGTTAAACTGCGGATTTATTGAACAAAACCAACTATACGCAACAACAGAAGGAATATCTCAGGGGTCAATTATATCACCGACTATTCTTACAATAACTCTGGCTGGCCTAGAGCAAGCTATTAGCAACGTCTCTCATTGGAAAGAAAAAGTACACTTCATTTCATATGCAGATGACTTTGTTATAACTGGAGAATCGAAAGAACTACTCGAAGATAAAATAAAGCCTGTTGTTATAGAATTTCTGAAAGAACGTGGGCTGGAACTATCAGCAGAAAAGACGCTTATTACACATATAGAACAAGGATTTAACTTTCTAGGTTTTAATATACGTAAGTATAGGCAAAAGCTGCTGATAAAACCAGCTAAGAAGAATATCTTGGAATTCATAAGTGCAATCCGTACTGAAATCAAAGCTCATGCGACTGCAAAAACGGAGAATCTAATAAAATTGCTAAATCCCAAAATCATGGGATGGGCATATTATTATCGCCATGTAGTTTCAAAAACTGTATTCAGCAAAGTAGATTGTGAAATCTTTAAAGCAATCTTAAGGTGGGCGAAACGTAGGCATCCCCGCAAAGGTATGCGCTGGATCAAAAAGAAGTACTTCTGCCGAATTGAACACGACAATTGGGTGTTTAATGCGGGTTATCAACCAGTAGGCGGAAGATACAAACTTCTGAGGCTAGCTAGAACCATTGCAATACCAATAATTCGTCATATCAAGGTGCGCGGAGAAGCTCAACCTTATGACCCTAAATATTCTGAATATTTCGAAGCTCGTTCACGCAAACGAAAGCTAGCTTACTTAAGGGAAGTTGCTGAGTCAGGACATCTGGCTTAATAAAAACTTGAGCCTACTGCGGGGAAACTCGCACGGTGGGTTCTTGGTGGAGCTATAGCTTACACGACAACTCTAATAATCCTTGTTTAGTATAAAAAGTATTCCAAAATCCGTTTGAAATTGAAATATCTGATGAGTAGGCTTCTAGATTATCCCTATGCAGTTTAAGACACGATTCATTGTTTAAATTAATCAATTGGCCACGCCAAAGTCCATTAGGATCTATACCAAAGGCTTTTTTAAATTCCAGTTTATCTTCACAACCTATTGTTTCGTTAATAAAATACCCTCCAGGTCGTAATACCTTAAATACTTCCTCAAAATTCCAAGGTGCAAGGCTACAAGTTACAATATCAAATGAGTTATCCTGAAAAGGGAGATGTTCTGCTATTCCTTCAACAATTTCAATATTTTTAATATTCGCTTCGGTGATATTTTTAAGCGCGAGTTCACGCATTGCTGGGCTTGGCTCCAGTGCGATTATTTGTTTAATATTTGGGGCGATATTTAGCAATTTTCTTGCATCACCCGAACCAATGTCAAGCAATACTGAACTTGAACTACATTTACTTAGTATTACCTCTTGCAAATTCCATGGGCGTTTTTCATCTCTTCCTCGAAGCAAATCAGAAGCATATCCTTCTTGGTATAGCTTAGTATTTTTGAACATAGTTTTCCTTAGATGAGATCATAGTTTTAAAAGATTGAACGGCAGCTTTCCCCCTAAGCTTATGGGGCATACATTATTCTAGAATTTAAAAATTGCTTTTATAACCTAAATTCTAACACTTAAAATTTTTTAAATTTACGTTTAATACCATGAAATAGAAATGAATATTTAAATAACCATATCTATAAAATTTTTCACAATATTAAAATTGAATAATTAGATAATATTCGAGATATCAATTAATATTATTTTTTGGTAATATCATCAGTACTAATTAAGTATCTAATATTTCGTATTAGTTTTACAATGTAAAGTTACTAAATTTTCTTAGCTTAATACCGGACACTTTTATGTTTGATACTTCGGGCAACAGTTAATTTTATTAGATTTACTATGAGGGATGCTTGATTTATACGAATTATATAGAATATTAGACTTTGTTTATGAGTTGGCGTTATTTGTTGAACTCTTGGAGTCTCGCGAGGCATCAACAAATAGCCAATGAATAATTACAAAGTCTTATATTTGGAATATTGAGTTATAAATTAAGCTTTCCTCATAATAAATCAACTATAAAAGATATGCATTTGTACAATACATCTATTAAAAGTGTCCGGTATTGAGATTTCTTAGGCTTTATATGTTCGAATGCTTCTCTAGCATATTTTAAACAAGAATAAAATCTATCTTGTAAATTTTATTAATAGTGCCAAGTTATGAAGTTTTAATTATTGTTAAATCAATTATCAATATGATTAACCTGTAAATGAGGGAGAGAAAATGTTAAATTTATTAATTCAAGCAAAGCAGTATTCAATTAACCAAATAAATAAAATGCTAAATCCTTATTTTATGAAATCGGAGTTATCTGAACAAAAAAGTAATCTAATTAGAAATTTACGGAATACTGAAAATGACAAAAAGCGAGAGTTTATTAGAAAGCACCTGCCAATATTATGTCAGGAACAAAATTTTTTCCATCGTAATGTTATTGATCATATCCCACATTCGTTGGCAAATGCCATACTAGTGTTGCTAAATGTGGAAAATAAAACATTTGCAAATTTACCTATAGAACAGCAAAGAGTGTTATTTCTTGATACGTTGATGGGAGTGTTGGAAGGAATAAAGGATTTCAATAATTTTAGTGATCCTGGGTGCGCCAGAATTTACTCCATTTGCAAGGAAATTAAACAAAGCAGAAGGTCTGATCACAAGGATAGTATACAATTTACAACTATATTTGATCAATTTCTTATAAATAAAGAAAATCAACAGCAAGGAGTAGTAAGTTATTTTAATAGCCGTTATACTGATTATAGTAAAATGAATGAAACAATAGAGCTCGCACATTCTGAAGTTACAAAAAAATCAAGAAATTCAAATAACTCAGATCAAAAGCAAGTAGTTCTTCTTCCGGAAGGAAGTGCAAAATATGATTGCATTATCGCAAAGAGTAAAGGTCAAGAAGATCCAAATATCTATCATTCTATACGGGTGGGGGTTAAATCTGTAGATATTGATAAAAATGCCTACCAAAAGTCAGGCCCTATGATTGGTGTCTATGTTGCTGCTCGCTTAATTAAAAATTTCCTTACGAATAAGGGACTTGATTTGAGGAATTTTACATTTTTTATTATTACTTATGTTTACGCTAATGAACAAAGAGTAATTGAGATTAATGCTGTCCGGACGAAGGATACAGATTTATTAAATGCTTATGATAAAAGCTTAAGCCTCTATGAATCGAAATCGTATGGTACAGATAAACAACAATTACCGACTGATCCCGCAACTAGCGGTGTATTACAAAAGGCTCTATTTTATCCAAATCTTATGCTAACTCAAGAAAAACCAATTAACTGCAAAAATTACTATAGTTATTTAGGTACAGATATTCAAATGCATAAAAGCCACTTTGATAATGATATTTTGCTTAGCGAATATTATTATATGCAAAAGAAAACAGGTGCCTAATTTAAGGCGCGAAATTATAAATAGGCGACTAGTCATATAATTGTATTTTTTGTGTAGGGTCAAAACTTCTAGAAACTTGCCTATTTCTTTGCATTTGATCTAAAAAAATTGGTGTTAATAGTTGATTTATATTAAAGATTTGGATTTACGTTGGATACATCCTTTTCCATTGAAAGTTCATATTAAATAATTTATAATAATATCATCTAGAATTGGTTTGGGGATAATCTTAAATTTATTAATAATTGCTTCATTTTGTATTTTATAATTATTATAAAACGAAGTAACAATGTAAGTATTTTTAACTTTTGCGTTAATTGCTATTTCTAAACCATTATATTCTTGCTTAATCAATTGGTAATCGCTAAGCAAAACAAGATTTTCTTTTTGGTTATTATTAAGAATTTTTATATACTCTAAAGCATCAGCTCCGGAAAAGATATGTCTCACTGTAATATCTGGGTTAACCTTTATGGTCTGGCTTAATATTTGCTCCCAAGTATCATGAATTAACTCATCATCCTCAAGTATAACAATTATGGTATTAAAGTAAATATTAATTGAATTAGTATACCATTCTGGTGCAGAAATTTTAGGAAATGATAAGCTAATTCGTGTACCAAAATCTTCTTCTGAGTAAATGTTAATAGTCCCATTATTCTCATTCACGGTATCTAATATTTGCCCAAAACCAATACCATGACCACTTGCTTTTCCACAAGATACCTTTATATTTCTTTTTAGCTTTTCCAAAACATTTTGAGGTATACCTCTTCCATTGTCTTCGACTCTTATACAAACGTCATTTTTATTATTTACCATTAATTTTATAAAAATGAATCTATGACTTTTTCCGCCCAAGGCTTCTACAGCATTATTAATTAGGTTTGAAATCATTCTCTCAAAAGCAATAGGCCGCATACTAATAAATAAGTTATGGTTTTTTTCATTGCATCGTAATTCAAAACTAACATGAGCCCGCTTATATTCATACTTCTTACCTCTTAGAAGCGAATCTATAGCAGGTTTTACTAGCATTGCTATAGGTTGTTCTTCTTCAGTATGCTTCATGTCGCCAGCTAATAAATAACTAGCTATATCAAAAATTCTTTGGCTTGACTCTCTAATTGCATGCCGTTCTATCTCATCAATTTTCAGGCTGTCTAAGTGAAATTTCAATGCTAAAAGTGGGGAAAATAAATCATGGCTAATTTGCTCAACAAATTTTTTGAATTGTTCCCTTGCCTTTTCTTCTTTTCGTATTGCTGTTATATCCATAGAAATACCTATTAATCCAACAATTATATTATTAGCATTTCTAATTGGATGTTTTTGGCTTAAATAAACTCTCTCACCAAACGGCGTCATAATAGGTTCTTCTACTGTCCGCGCTATACCGGTCTCCATTATCATTTTGTCAATATTATGTATTGATAATGCACTAAATTCATCTTCAATAATCTCAAAGATAGTTTTGCCAATAAATTCTGAAGGTGAATTAAACCCGAATTCTTCAGCCTGATTCTGGTTTGCTCCCCGATATACCCCTGATTTGTCTTTCCAAAATACAAATGGTAACATATCAAATAATAATTTTAATATTTCATAATTATTGTCTAAGTTGACTTTCATCCATAAACTCAATTAAAGTTGATTTTTTTGTAAATATAAAAACACCGTTTTTCTTTCTTCTCAAGCTGATGTTAACTTACTCGAGTTAAGATTTATCTAAACCAAGTCATTGTAGCATAATGCATAAAATTTAATATAACCAGAATTAACGAATCTTTACAATCAGTAAATTCAAATATTTAACTATCATCCAGGATAACTATTTTAGGCATAGTTCTTGCGATTAATAGATATATACAGTAGTAACACTTAGGGTTTATATTTGACTATAGATTTTTTAGTTTAGATTTAGACAAAGATCTATCGTTGCCAGATATCCTCATGAATAATAAAATCCTTTCTATGATAGTTGGCTAGCTAATTATAACAATTGTTAATAAATTTAAAAAAGGAAAAATATCATGACAGATAAAAATAAACAAGACAATACGCAAAATCGTGGCTTCGCTTCAATGGATCAGGAAAAGCAACGTGAGATTGCGAGTAAAGGAGGCCATGCCGCTGCTGATCATGGTGATACCTCAAATCGTGGTTTTGCATCAATGGACCCAGACAAACAGCGTGAGATTGCAAGCCAAGGTGGCCATGCTGCCGCTGATCATGGAGACACTTCAAAGCGGGGCTTTGCGTCGATGGACCCAGATAAGCAGCATGATATTGCTGTTAAAGGCGGGCAAAACTCACATGGTGGCCATAACCACTAATTGAAGCTCAATAATTAGTTTATAATGTAAAATGCCCCAATTAAATTGGGGCTAAATTTATTTAACTAAAAATATAAACGTACACTTATTCAACTTCATCATAATATATATTCATTTTAGGCTTTTTATACCAAGGATCATCTGAATTTTCAGAGTAGGGTATATCTAATCCTGTTTGCTCGTTGAGGTCCCGTACATTCTCATTATCTTTAATTTCGTTTTCAGAAATAATTTCCATCTGTGCTTTTAAGTTAATCATGCTAAGCTCCTCTAAGCATAAAAGCTCACTATTGGATACTATAAAAATGTTAAGTTCAATCTGTTTAAGTATAAATTAAAAAATTACTCGTCACCACAAGGTATATTTGCAGAGAATTTTAGTGATCAAAAAAATTTAACTTAATTACATTTAAAAAATAACCAGTAATGAGACATGAATGTTTTTTCACTTGCATATATTAATCTATTTAATTTAAAGTTTCCAAGTAAATGTTTTACCCTATATTTCATATACAAATTAAAGATTCAACCCTTCAAAGATAAATTCTCATATATATTTATATTTAGTGGTTGAAATGGATTCAAAAAGGACTATTTTGATTTGAGAAAGAATCCGGTAGTTTTTGGCAGATATCCCATAGCTCTGTAATTAAATTATTTTCAAATAAAAAGATATGTACGGTTGCAAGGCCATTATCGTCTGGGTTATGCTTTACATTAGAATGGACTACAACAGTATTACCTTCTTGGATAATCTGATAAATTTTAATAGTCGCATTAGGGTTATCCTTAGCGCTAGCTTCCATCCCGCGCATCAGGGATTCTTTATCCCCGGGAAAATATGGGTTATGATGGCGGAAATTACTACATGTATACTTATATGCATCATCTATTTTTCCAGCTATACATAAATGTAGAAAACTTGAAACGATTTCTTTATAATTATCTGCATATATAATCTCGTGCATTGTGGGAATCCTTGTTATTTAGTTATTATAGGTAAGAATTTGCATTAAGTCGATATGATAACGTATTTTCTAGGTTTTTTTAAAATTTAAAGTATTAAGCAATTTTATTATTATCTACAGCTTAAGGCTAGCGAAAATCTTTACCTAAGATTGAATTTTCAATTGTCTGTTCCAAACAAGGAATCAATAAGTATCTTATCCTCTATTACCGATAAATCAGTGAACTATTTCTTCCTTTTTTGAGGTAAAAAAAGATGTGATAACTATTTCAGTATGATCTTTAACCCAATAAGAAATCAGAAAAGGGATTTGCTGTACAACATATTCCCTCAATTCAGGTATTTCATCTACCATTCTTGCAATATAGTTATCGTCTCTTATAGAATGTAGTGCGTTCTTGATAGCTTCAATAAAATCACCAGCTATAACCTCGTTAGCATTTTGTAGATACCAGTCAATATAAACTTCAAAATTATTTAATGCTTCCAAAGCCCAAATTATTTTTTGCATTTATTGAATACTCTTGTTACATCATTTTCTGTAGCAACTATCCCATTCTGTGCTTGCTGTAGCCCTAAACGCATTTTTTCAATCTGCCAATTCCGTAACTCTTGCTATTTACCTAGCTCAGCCCAGTACAATTTCTCCGGCTCAACTAGGAGAAGCTTATGTTTGATGGGGTTCCACTTCCAAACCACAGGAAGTTACAAACTTTTGGGCAGTAAATAATAAATTTACTCCCCAAAAGGCATATACTAGAAACTAGCATCTATCTTTATTGAATTTGCGGTATATCAATATCTAGAGGCTCTGCGCGAATTGCATTTTTAATATCTGGACGGATGCCGCTTGCGGCATAAAGCATACTCCAAGAACTAATAGAAGAACCATCTCCAAATAAGCAGATATCAGTTTCTCCTTCTTTGCCGCTAAAACCGCCACCATAGGCGGCGAAAACGATTTCTGTACCATGAAGTTTACTACACACATTAGCGGAAGGGTTATCATAGGGATACTTGGGTAATGGTTTATTCATATCTACAGCTATTTTAAGGGTATAAGTCGCTGCTAGATTGGGAGTGGGAGATAAGGTGTCTAAGCCTACATAAGCTACATTGCCATCGGATTGCAAACGACAGAACTTTTTAGATAACCCTTTAATATTGCCACTATGGGTATCGATAATAGCAGTTAGCTCAGTAACTTGTCCATGTTGGGCAATACAGTAATTTTCTAACTCTACCGGTAATATATCCGAGTTTCCGTTTACGCTAGCGTAAGCTTGGATCGAAATAAGACTAATTGCTAAAATCCTAAGTAAATATTTAATCATTTGCTTCTCCATATATTAAATTATCAGAATTAATAAGCAATACAAAAAAATGCTGCTTATTGTAAGTATTCTAAAATTAAAATGAAGAAGAGAAGTTACAATGAATGTGAAAATCCCTATAAGTTTTGGTTAATTTGAGAATATTCGTCAAAAGTATCACTGCAAGTGATTAAATATTCTCACTAAAGCCTTTATCTTAACAAATAAAAACCAAAATTTGCCTGCTAATATCATTATAAAACAATAGCATATTTAGGTTTGCTATTTACTGTTTAGTATTAGCTACACAATTTTATAGGCAAAATTAGTAGGTTTAAGATTAGATTTGATTGTTGCTAATTTGCGCAAGTGTATAATTTAGCATATTAGCTTGATATTCCTTATCGGCTAAAGACTTGAGCATTTTGCTCAAATTTGTTAAACCATCTATTTTTTGAGGGTCTTCAGTCTTATTAAAATTATCTATAATTGTTTGTAAAGAACTAATGCAAGTTTGTAAACTGACTTCGTTATTAGGTGCTTTACTGCATTTTTTTAGACTATGTAGATTTTCCATAATTATTTATTCCATAATTTATTGTATAAGCCGTTTTATTTATTCATTGATATGCTTTAGAGTTTGAACGCTTCTATTTAGAACCCTGTCAAATCGAGTTTTGAAGATATATGTATTTTAAAAAGTGATTCATTTTAAGTTATTTCTCTTTATTAACTTGTATTATGATGTGTAAAATCAAGTTATTTAGATGATGATAATAACCGGTTAATTAGATTTTTTCTACCTAATTTTTTACATAGAGAATTGTTATCTAAACGGAATTATTAATTTATGTTACGCACTTTCACCAGCATTTTTAGCAAAATTTTAAAAATAGCTAGTCTGCTTTAAATTTTAACGAAAAGTCTTCCAGACATAGAAACTTTTTGAGCGGAATTATAAAGTTAGGCGGAATATGATATTGCAAGTTGGAAGTTATAATTCAATAATTAAATTGCTTTTAAGTTATTAAAATGCTAATATTACTACTGATGAATACCTTAGTAAAGAAGTGCTGCTATGAGCAAAAAGTTACTTGATTTTGAATATAGTTTCCAAGACATGATAAGAGTCCTTAAAAACAGTAAAAGCTATTTACCAGTTTGTAGATCACTTACTCAGCATCTTACGGATCTAATTGAAGTTGCTTATTGCAAGTTAGAATTACTTATCAAATTAAACAAAGAAATTGATGAGATAATTAATAGTGAAAACACAGTAGATAATATGCTATTTCTTGAGAAGTCTTGTGCCAGATCGCATGAACTATATGAAGAAATTAGGCATCTGCCAATTATGAACGAAGATCAACAAATATTGGATGAAATGTTGCCTCTTAGCAGAGTTGGCACAAAATATGGCGACTTACTTTCGTTAATTTATGAAAACCAAGCTTTGATTGGTGTGCGGAATAATCCATTTATGGATACTTCTCATTTACATATTCGTTAAAGTTTAGAGATACAAATGTTTAAAAAAATATTATTTATTATTATTTCATTTTATTTGACTGGCTGTGCAGCTGCGTATCTAGATGGTACAACACCAACCGATGCAACTATCGGTAGTGCTTGTCAGCAGCCAGATTCTTCAAGTAGTCATAAGTAAGAGCAGATAACTTTAGTCTATAAGTGCTCCATGAATTCGCGGGGGTGCTATTTTCTATTAGCTGAGATTATACCCGTGAACCTGTTTAGTTAATACTTGCAAAATGATGAATTGGAGATCACACCTAAATCAATTTCTAGAACTATTTCCAAACCATTTTTCTTATCTTTATTATTCTAAGTTCTTTTAAATAGTCAGACAAAGATATAAATGTTATAATAAAATAACAACCTAATTTCCAGTAGCCATCAATATTTTCCTGATAGGATAGTTTAATTTATGAATATTCTTTATATCAATCATTATGCAGGTTCTATATACCATGGAATGGAATATCGTCCTTATTACCTAGCGCGAGAATGGGTAAGGCAAGGGCATAATGTTACGATTGTGGCTAGTAACTTTTCACATATCCGTAAAAAGAATATTGACATGGCAGCTAACCAAAATTATTTAAGTGAGCGCATTGATGGTATTAATTATATCTGGTGCAAGACACCAGAATATGGCAAAAATGGAATAAAACGATTTATTAATATCTTTTCCTTTTTGAATAAAGTAAAAGGAATAAGGAATAAACTAATAGCAGAATTTAGCCCTGATATTGTTATTGCTTCATCAACTTATCCATTTGATACCAAAATCAGCTATCAAATTGCTAAACGGTCAAACGCCAAATTTGTATATGAAATTCATGATTTATGGCCATTAACGCCAGTTGAAGTAGGGGGAATGCCTAAGTGGCATCCAGTAATAGTTGCCATGCAACGCGCAGAAAATTTCGGATATGCGAATGCGGATAAAGTAGTTAGCTTATTGCCTAATGCAGATGAGTATATGGTTAAACATGGAATGAAACCGGATAAATTTGTACATATTTCAAACGGGGTAGTAGTTGATGACTGGATTAATGCCAAAGAGAAAATGCCAAATGAGTTACAAAACCTTATTAGCCGCCTACGTGATGTAGAGAAAAAATTTATCGTTGGCTATGCTGGAGGAATGGGTGAATCGAATGCTTTAGAATATCTCTTGAGGGCTGGAAAACTACTTACCGATAAGCCAATTGCTTTTGTGCTAGTGGGTGACGGGATGTTAAAAACCGAATTTCAAGAGCAGGTAAAAAAAGAAAATTTAACTAATTTTCATTTTATGCCAGCAATTAGCAAACTAGAAGTTCCAAGTTTCCTTAAATCCTGCGATGCCTTGTATATCGGGTTTAAAAAGTTACCTATCTATCGCTTTGGTGTGTGCCCAAATAAGCTATTTGATTACATGCTTGCCGAAAAACCTATCATTCATTCCGTAACTGCGGGCAATGATATTGTTAAAGAGGCTGACGCTGGTATTTCGATTGAGGCAGAAGATGTGGCCGCCATTGCAAAAGCCATTGAAGACTTAACTAAGATGGATAAAGCGCTATTGGCAAAATTCGGAAGAAATGGTTATAACTATGTTCTAAAAAATCATGATTATCGGGTTTTGGCAACACGGTTTCTGGATTCGTTGAATCGTTAATATTGCTAAATGCAGCATGTTTATTTAGCGATTATTATTACGTCTGCGTTTAGATAGAAGTGAATTAAGTGAGCCAAAACTCGGCATTTTCAAAGAATCTTCATTAAAAAAGGCGGTAACAGGAAAAATTGTTATTAGTTTCTCTGGCAACGAGGCAATAAATTTTGCGAAAAACTCAGCTAGAGTTAACTTTTCTATAATTATTTCCTTACTTTTATTAGCATTACTGGATGTTCTAGTACTTAAATAATTACCATCTTGTAAAGAGGGGTTCTCTTTAAATAGAAATACTTCTGAATCTTTATAAAATACAAAAGTTCCATCAGCGGTATTTTCATATTCGCAAATATTAATCAGACACCCTAAATCCGCATAAATACTTAAAACTTTACTTATAATTTCACCTACAATCTCAAATATGTTAATTATCTGACCTAATTCATCTTTTTTGAGCTTATAATGTATTTTAATAACATATTCTTTACCATATGCTAAGGTAGATGAGTGATCAATTAAAATATTTGATTTCACAGGTTCTTTTCGCTGCCAAGCTCGGATAGAAGTTTTTGGCACGTCTATTATCAATTGTTTAGGCTGCTTATTCCAAGCGAGAAACGCATATATGTTAATCCTATTATCATGGTAGAATTCTTTTACTTTTTTAGCATACTCTATAAAGTTTATTGATGGTTGATTAAAACTAAAGCAAATTACCAATGAAGCCATAAACGAATCAATCTCAAAAAAAACTTCCTGAAGAATTGTATTAAAATTAAGTTTAAGTAAATTCATAATAAAGGATGGAATTCTCTTATGCTTGGGTTGGCTTCCCGCAACGGGTAGCGGTAAACTTATTTCTTTGTGAGCTTGGTTTGGAAACATATCCTGATAATGCTTACGTTGAACCTTAAATTTACTATTGGCATTGTATTTATAAAAGTAACCATTCCCTGCAACATCTATATGTCCAGTATCATTTACGGAACAAATATTTAGATAGCTGGTTTGGCCATCTAAGAAAGCTCCGCATATTTTTGCAAGAGTATTTTCCGGGGGTAAAAGTTGCAAATAATTTTTGTCCTTCATTTTACTATCTTCGACATAGCATAGAGCAAATACATTATTAATCAATTTTATTTTATCATTGACGTCAATTATATGCTGAGTCGCGATCGGGTTGGTTAAATAGTTTAGTTTAGCACTAAGTGCTAATAAAACGACCATAGCTCCTCTAGTAACGTCTTGAGGACAAAAAAACCAGCATTCATTTTGATTTGCTATCAAATATTCTATTGCAAAGCAAATTTCAGATTCAATGTTAAGCTTAGTATTCGCCTCTGGTTTGTCTGTAAGGCAGTTAATGGCAGCAATGAACAGCTTCTGTAAACAAATGAATTGCTCATCTGGCGTATGCGGGTTATTATTAATATAATCTAGTAATATCTGTAATTGTTGGTTTTTAGTTGTGGAATTATTAGTAAAGTTGCTAATAGTGCCCAGTTGCTTTTGCTTATATATGTTCTTACGGTAGGTTCTTTTAACAATTGATTGTTCTAGCTGCATGGTTAAGCCTCGTTTTGATAAGTCCAAAAGCATGCGTATAATTTAAATTTTTGAAAAACCTAATTGGCATATCTATGAAGAGGCACACAGTCGGAATTAATTTTATAAATATTGTTTATACAATATTGTTAGCAAAGCGTTCGGTATTGGAAGCAAGCGCAAATAAGAAATACAAATTATATTATAAATCTGCATTTATTTACTAGAATGGATTTTTTGGCAATAAATTTATTTGACTTTATTGCCATTTGGAGGCATTATTTTTTAAGTTATTTAAATGTTATGTTGGTAATTTGCCCTGGACGAATCCCCAGCTTAGGGTTACATGTAGTATTCTGAGTCAATTCTGCGATACTCAAAGTAACCTGGTTTTTTTCCATAGCATTGTAATCGTTATAAATTGCTTGCCATGAGATCTGGCAAGTAATTCCATCATTACTATATACACCTTTAACCAATGCATTTTGTGGAATTAGTACTGCACCGCTAGGAGTATCACGAATATCTTGAGTAACTCTAAAAGCACCAGTATTAACTACTTTAGGTTGAGTAGGATTTGGAATATCCATAGGAACTAATGCTACGGTTGGAACTACTGTACCTGATTCAACTCTCGAAATATTTTGGTAAATTCTGTTTGGTGTTGGCGAAGGAGGAGCCTGAAATAATCCACATGCTGACAAACTAATAACAGATAAAGAAATAGCAAAATTTTTAGTAATTTTCATTTAGTCCAGTTTCCCTCAAATTAATCACCTTCTACCCATAATTATATTATAAATATACAATTTACGCATAACATTAACGGTTA
Organism: uncultured Neisseria sp.; assembly: GCA_964386295.1. Taxonomy (GTDB): domain Bacteria; phylum Pseudomonadota; class Gammaproteobacteria; order Burkholderiales; family UBA11063; genus Aquella. Next base: position 16,838 of record CAYLRR010000016.1, on the reverse strand, counting down.
CATCCTTCATAATAAAAAAATTATAAAAAATAGGCATAAATAAATTGTCCGGTATCAAGAGCATCCCATAATTGTATAAACTAGTAATATTGAGGATAGAAGTATTTAAATTCCCTAATAAGAAATGCTATAATTAGACTATCAAATACAAGTAATTTATCAATAACTGGCACTTTGATAAGAATATTGAATATTAATAGGAAGCCGTTTAAATGCGCAAAATTATGGGAATTTTACTTTTGGTATCCGCACTATATAGTTATGCAGATGATACACAAGTTAGGGCAATTGTGGATTTCAAACCAAATCTATATTTAGGAAAATGGTACGAGATAGCCCGGATTCCATTTAGTTTCGAGAAAAACTGTATCGCGCCTGTTACTGCTGAATATACTATGGATGGTGATGATATAGCAGTTAAAAACTCATGTAACACTATTGGTAATGAAATGGAAGTGGCAACAGGTATGGCTTACTTTAATGAGTCTTCAGAAATAGGTAAACTTAAAGTTACATTTGTACCAAGTTGGCTTAGATTTACTCATATCGGTAGGGCTGACATATACTGACTACGATTTATCATTAGTAGGTAGTCCAAATCACAAATATTTATGGATTCTTTCACGAAGTGAAAGTCCTGACCCTGCCAAAATTAAAATGTTATTAAGAACCGCAGAAAGCCAAGGTTTCGATACTACAAAATTGCTTTTTAATTATAAGGGACTTTAATGTTCTGGTTTCAGTTGCAATAAATAGCTATTTAAAGCGAAAATTATTTATTAAAGTAACTTATAATGAAATTTTCAAAATTTAATTTTTATCTGAAGTTTTTACTTTTTGCATTATTTATTGGGTTATATTCAGTAATTTTTGCCAAAAGCGTAGATGCTGCATTTAACGTATTTTTATTACTTGTACCAAAGCTACATTATTGGCTATTAATATTTGTACCATTTGGTTTTTGCCTGATTACCTACTTAGTTAAACGATACTTTCCTGAAGCCGAAGGAAGCGGTATTCCACAAGCCCTAGCGATAGACTCAGTAAAGGATGTAAAAAAACTAAATAGTATGTTTTATCCACGCTTAATAGTATCAAAGTTTTTGGTAATCGTTGCCGGAACATTTTTTGGGGCTACAATTGGTAGAGAAGGGCCAACAATCCAGGTAGGAGCAAGCATTTTATCCTCAATTGGTAATAAATTTTCTCTTCAGGAACGTAAGCTATTATTACAAATTGGTGCAGCAGCAGGACTATCTGCTGCATTCAATACTCCCTTAGGTGGTATTGTATTTGCCATGGAGGAGTTATTCAAAAATAACCGGCTTAAATTATCCCTAGCTAAAATTACTGTTATTGTAGCCTCAGGTATGATCAGTGTAGCTATAATCGGTAATAATTCTTATTTTGGAAGGGTAGAGCGTGATTTACTTTTCTATAGTTTATGGAAAATTATCCCATTAACGGTTATTATTGGCATTTTATCTGGGCTGCTTGCTTATGGATTCTCAAAAACCGTCTATTATACAACAATAGACAAGCAAAGCCGTTATAATCAGTGGCGGGGAAAGTACCCATTAACAAATTCGCTAATGTGCGGATTCTTGGCTGCGGCAATAGGTCTTCTTTCTCATGGACTTTCTTTTGGCAACGGTTACCATGAAAGTATTTTAGCATTATCTGGCAAAGAACAATTACCTGACCTATATTTTTTATATAAAGTAGTGTCATCATTACTTTCAACAAGTTCGGGGGTTCCTGGTGGTTATTTTGCAACTTCTCTGTCAATTGGTAATGGAATTGGCAGCTTGGTTCATGCATTAATTCCACTAGATATCCCAATACAGCAATATTACCTTCTTGGAATGGTAGCTTTTTTAGCTGCTTTAACTCAAGCTCCGATTACTGCTGTAACGATGGTTCTACAAATTACTTTTTCACAGGTATTTATTTTGCCATTATTGCTTACTGCTTTGATAGCCACCTATATTGCCAACTATTTCGATGAGAGTATTTACCATTATCAGATAAAAAAATTTCTTGATTAAGATAAAATAACTCGGCTTTTGTTAACCCGAGTTATTTTTAAGTTTTATTTTGATTTGTATAAGCCGATAAGGCGTGCTTCGGCTAATACATGGCCTTCAATGGCCTTATATAGTTCATTCAAATAAAACCCTTTTGTTAGAGATAAACTATTATCTAAGGCATATAATTTTACTTCATATTCATGTTCTTTATCGGGGGGAGCCATTCCTCCATAACCTATGGCATCTTCTTTCGACAGATACCATTCCGGTGGTAAAAATCCAGAATTCCAGCTCGTTACACCTTCAAGCAAATCTTTTTCCTGACTGGCATTTTCAGGTAATTCGCCAAGCTTAGGATCAATATTAGCAACAGCCCAGTGAATCCATGTAAAACCACAAACCGGGATTGCATCATGATCAATACATACTAAAGCTAAGGTCTTAGTGCCAGATGGTATATCCTGCCAACTAATCTGGAACGAACGGCTAGGCTTTTTGCCTTGAATAAAATCGGTACCATGATGGCCAAATCTATCGGCAAAATAGCCATTTTCAATACTTTTCGAAAATATTTTCATAGTCTGTTTCCTTAATTGTTATAAATTTTCGTAATATACCATGCATTTAATCCAAATAGCAAATTTCAAAGTAGAAATAGCTAACATTGACAACAATAGAATCTACACAAATCTTTAGTTAACTACTGAGTAGTATGATAAATCATCCCCAAGCTACCCACAAGAATTAATAACTAACCTTGATAATAAGTTCACCTTGCATCCCATACAGTTAATTGCTGATATTGGTAGCATTCTTTGATGTGGTTTTAAGAATTATTTGCGAGTAAGAAGTAGTAAATGATATTATTTGCAACTAAATGCGCTAAAAATTAAAAAAACACGGATCTAGATAATTCTAGGCTATAATTGCCTAAAAAATTGATGAAGACTATTATATAGAATGTAGGCTCATGTTAATCCAATTCAATATACAGCATAAACATTTTTAGCATTAGCGAATAATCATAAATAATTGTTCTGAAGCTTGCATTGTAGGAGTTAAATTATGAGTTTAGCGAAATTTAGGAATACGCTGAAACCATTGATCTTATTGATATTATGTGTCCCAATCTTATGCTATGCTAAAGGAGGCGGCGGCGGTCACGGTGGTGGCGGACATGGAGATAGCGGAGGACATGGCGGATACTCATACTCAGATTCAGAAGGCTCTAGAAGTCCAGGCCTGGCTTCAGGCAAAGGAACGGCAAGTAGTAACTCTAAAGCACAATCAAATAATACACTATCAAATTGGCTTTTCATTATTTTTGTAATTTTGGGGTTATTAGGATATTTAAAACAAAGAAAAATAGAAAAGCAAGATGAAGATCTATATAAGTAGCATGCAATGCACTGTAAATATGATTTCGTATGGCATGACTTTTACGAACTTGAAATCTCTCAATATTGCAAACCTCTTAAATGCACGATGGTAGGGATATGTTTAGATATTGCACCAAATCCAACAAACTTAATTTCGCCCTTTAAAAGTCCCACCAAATCACAAACTTTTATCCTTACTGTTCCAGAAACACATGCTTTTGGGATTCATCAAATTGGCTTGCTTTTTATTCTAAATAATACTAAAATTTGGTACCAAAAATAGTAACATTGTAACATTACTTAAAGTTTCAGAAAATACTTACAATTATGTTTTTGGAATATATAACCAGCTTTTTATGACGTTAGGAAATCGATATTATGAGCAAAATTGATGCTACCAAAATATTTAGTAAAACTGTTGATTATTACAATAAATCACGCCCTACTTATCCTAATGAATTATTAGATTTTTTAGAAAAAAGTTATGGAATTAATACATCTCACAGGATAGCTGATATCGGCAGTGGAACCGGTATCTTTACTAAACTTTTACTAGACAAAGGATATCATGTAACTTCTGTTGAACCAAATAATGATATGAGACGAATTGCGGAAAAAGACTTGGCCAAATACCAATTCTATAAAAGTATAGCAGCATCAGCCGAATCTACAGGGCTAAAAGACAATAGCATTGACGTAATTACTGCTGCAACAGCTTTTCATTGGTTTAACCCTCAATTAACAAAATGTGAGTTTAAACGAATATTAAAACATGGGGGTATATGCCTATTGGTCTGGAATATTCGAGATAGTAAATTTCCTATTATGCAAGACTATGAATCGATGATGAGACAATATGTTAGTGATTATGAAAAGGTAGTTGGCAATCATTATTCCTCAGATGATATGATAATAGAATTTTTTAGCCCAAATAAAATAGATACTGTTGAATTTCCTAATTTACAGCCACTGGATTTAGATGGTTTTAAAGGCAGGGTTCTTTCTACTTCATATTCACCAAAACCAGGAGAAAATAATTATGAAGAATTACTAACTGCGTCGGAAGATCTATTTAATAGATATCAAGCATCTAACATGATAAATCTTCATTATAAGTGTAAGTGTTATATAGGAAAACTTTAAAGAAGATAAATGGATTTTTATATAAGTCAGGCTAAGGGGTAATAAGATGAATAAACTCAGTATAAATAGACTACTAGCTGGGGCTGCTTTAGGAGTGGTAATCACAGCATGCCACACTGGCAATACTAGTAGTGGTGATAGTTATCAGGCACCAAAAGCAGCACCTATTCCCGCAAATTACCAATGTTTGGCAACCTCATTACTTAATACTAGAATGAGTTTAAAGTTAGCATATGCGAGTAAATGTAGCGTTGAAATGGCAATAGAATCACAAAATCTGCAAGCCATGGCAGTTGCATTGGAGATATGGAATTCAAGTGCCTTTGAGAATGATTGTACTGCTACTCCTATTCAATATAACCCATTAACTGGCATAGGATTTATAATTACAGCTGCCCATTGTATAATTAATGCTAGTCCAGCTAAGCCAGCAGGGCAGAAGATAAACCCTTCATATATAAGTATTTATAAGACTCAAGGTAGTGGGCATAATAATGCATGGATTTACCAGGGAGCAAAAGCGAACCCATTAAACATTAACGACCTTACAGCACAAATTATGGCGGCATATATTCCTACTCAATTTTGTGAAACAGGGATACTTGCAGGTAACGCATGTGCAAGCCCTGAGAGCTCAAATGGTGATATTGCAATATTAAAAATTAATACTCAACCAGGTAAAAATCTATCTGTCATGTCTAACTTAGTTGTCGCCCCAGCAAATTTTGAATTATTTAACAATGGAATTAATAACCAATTACTGGCTCTAGGTTACGGTACAACCAATCCAAATGGCCAAAGCGAAGATCAAAGTAACCCATATTTATTCTACATTAATTACCAATATTATGCTACTAACTATGCTAAGTCTGCATTCGGAAGTGAGTCACCATTTCCATATTTTAACGCACCAAGTACCATTCTTAATGGTTATTCAATAAATAATAACAGTTATACACTTATTTGTAAGGGTGACTCAGGAGGTGGCGATTTCGCCTGGGATGGATCAAAATGGAATCTGGTTGGGGTCCACTCATGGAATTATGGTAGTTGTGGTGAAATTTCACGTAATGTTAATGCTCCTGTATCGGTTTCAACAGATGTACGGCCTTTTAATCAATGGATCCAAAAGCTTCTTAGTGCAGACACACAAACCGAAGGCTGTGCAGATCTTGGTGATAAATATATATGTTTATCCGGAAATGGAAGCTAGCCTGTTATCTTATAAAATTAGCTTTGAAATTAATCGTATAGAACCCGGATATCGCATTGTGGAAACTAAAGATAATTTATTTATCGAGTATAAGTTATGTCATATACCCCATAATTCAGCTCAATAATTGAACTTGGTATTTTATTCAAAGCTTTACTTTGTCCTGATTTTATTATTAATTCCGAGGTAGTTGAAACATGAAATTTTTTGAATAATTGGCGGCGTATTATTGTGTTAACTGTATTAGGGGATATCTTTTTCGAAGCCCTAGATAAAATATAGGAAATTTCTTTATGCCCATATCCTAAAGTCAGTAAAAATAGTATTTCTTTTTCTCTTACTGTCAGTGAAATTTCAGATAGCTCCGGGGTATCTACTTTAGGAAAAGCAAATGAGAAAATCAGTCCAAACATTTTTGAAATGATTGAAGGATCCAGAATCTGAAATTCTCCCATTAAACCAACGACATTCTCAGAATGCGGGTTAATAATTGGCGCAAGTGTATAAATAAAACAGGTAGTATTACCAATTTTGGGAAATTTATAGATTACAAAGAAGGAAGCGCTTGCCTTAGTAGCCAATACTTTTAATGAAATTTGACGGAACTCTTCGGCAGCTTCCTTTCCCGGGTGATTTGAATCTTTTACCCGAACCCCAATCATATCTTCATCAGTAATATATTTTTTATAGCCAGCGGTTACATAAGCAAACTCGAGCGTAGCTTGGGTAACTACCATGATTCGTTCTCCTTCAACTATCTTAAGCGCATTTATGTAAGTTTGTAAGTATTCTTGATCTTTCACTAATATTTTCTTTCAAATTAGGTTTTTATTTGATTTAATGTGAATGTGGCTGGTTATAAATAATCAGTCTCTGTAGCTGATTGATACGATTCTTTTCTTTACTGACTAAAATAAAGTATCTAATATTATAAAACAAATTCTTTGCAGAGTAGACACTGATTTTGTGTCTTAAAATTACAGTCTTTTTTGTATAATAGGAATTTACTTAGACCTATTTTGTTCCATATTCTCTGGAAATTGCTACGCTAACTTAATATTCAAACCACCAGTTTTAGGGTTTGAAATAAGGCTAACTTGAGCTGTTAGTTGATTTAAAAAACTTGAAAAGCATTTATTTATCAACGTAATAAGTGATTTGCTTTGGCAACATAGCTTATAAAGTATATAGGATAATTATGATGAAAACATTTATAAGAAGTATTTTTCACAACGTTAATTTTCAAGTATTAAGTTGTAGCTTATTTTTTGTTTTTTTATCGGGATGTGTTGGAAACAATTCCACCACAAATAGCACCTCAACTGCAACAAAAGCCTACATCACATCAAAAGATTATGGACACAAGTCTTTTCAGGAGTGTCAGATCAATTCTGATGGTAGCCTAGGTAAATGTAACTCCTATACCGACCCCCAAATCAAAGACCCAGAAGGTATGGCAATTTATTTTGACTTAGCAATGGGAAAACCATATATGTTTATTTCCAATCCTCACGCTAATACTATTACTGCCTGTGATTTAAATGCAGATGGATCCATTAATAAATGTTTTCCTAGCAAGGCTACTAACTTGGCGCGGCCTGAGGAACTGCTAATTGTAAACTTTGATGAGATTAATTTCTTATTTATTGGTAATGAAAATAGCCTTGGTATTACTAAATGTAAGATTAATCAAGGGGCTATTCTCAGTGAATGTAGTAGCTTGGTATCTCCTGAGTTGGTGAAGTCTACGACAGGTATGGCAACATTAACCGCTTGGGATGAAAAAACTGACATTCATCATAAATATTTGTACATGACAACAGGCAATGATTTGCAAGATAGGCAAGTTTTACGTTGTGAAATAAACCAAGATGGTAATGCAAATAACTGTGCTTACCAACTCGCAATCTCACTTGAACATATTAAGCCAGGAGTAATTGATGGTCTTTCAATACACGGTAATTACATGTATTTAACCGCACAACAGCAAAATAAAATACTGGTTTGCCCAATTGATAATGAAGGTATAGTTGATGACTGTAAGATTAACGAATTACCTGGACCCTTTGAAATTACATTTAACAATAGTGGCCGTTCAACTAATGTCTTGCCACAAGCTAAAGCTTATATAACATCATTTTCTAGCAATTCAGTTTATACTTGCGATATCAACACAGATAGCGGAATGTTGGAAAACTGTAACATAGCAAATGAAGTTAAAGTCAACTCACCACATGAAATAGTAACTAGTACTGAGGTAGGGAATATAGAGTATCTTGGAAAGATAAATGCCAATTTTTCGCAAAAAACCAACTCTCTCAAATTTATTGGCCCACAAGACGTTTTTGGTTATTTCGGACGCTTAATTGGTAATCCTGAATGTGGTATCTATATAACCATCCGAAATACTTCTTCAAATACAATAACAGTAAATGATTATTTACGTGCACAGGTAATAATAAAACCTGGAGAATCTCATCGCTCATACTATACAACAAACTATTCTTCCAATGATACATTTAAGGTTGGCGGAAGAGTATTCTATAATACTAGGGGAAGGGTAGATGATATATTCAATATCCAAATGGAAAAAAATTCAATAAATTGTTTGGCAACAACGACAGTTAGCGGCAGTAATAATGTTGATACACCTTATCAATTATGGGCAAATGATACCCCGTCTACCACTATTGAAATAGCAAACCCAGATCCATTACTATATCAGCATCGCAAAAATTATAAAATTGCTGCAGCAGCTTCACTTTTGGCATATGATTCGGTATTTAATCATAATTTGTCAGCTTTAAAATCTCAAGCACTTGCTGACCTCAAAAATGCCGGTTATGGCGATTTCCTTGAGGTTACTACGGCAGATACCATGCCTGTAGCTATGCTAAATAATGAAGAGCAGAATGTTGTTGTTTATCAAGATGGTAACTCAAACGGGCTAAGAGAACTATCTCAAGATGGAACATCAGATCTTCCTATATCGAGTAAATTAATTACAAGTAAAAGTAGTGACAATATAAATGGTAAGTTACTCCTTGCCTACAATCAAGCAAATAACTCAGTCTTAATTGCATATAGGGGTTCTGCTAATGCACAAAATTGGATTATTGATGCTACAGCGGTAAAAACGCCTTGGTTTGTTCCGCTTCCCGAGCCAGACCAAACTATAGCCGCATATTTAAGTAGTGCACAAGTACATTTTGGATTTGAGGTATATAAAAATGCACTATATATGAATGCCAAAGTTTATAATTGGCTTAATAGTCGTACTAATTCAAATACAACTTACCTAATTACAGGGCACAGTCTTGGTGGTGCTGCGGCAAGTTTGCTTTCTGCACTCTTATTATCCGAAGGAAAATCAGCTGATAAGGTTAGTACGATTACTTTTGGGCAGCCAGCTGCCGGAAACAGTTTTTTTGCTCTAGCATATCAATTAAAAGGTAAGTATTATAGTAGAATTGTTAATGAATATGACCCGGTTGGTAGTATTACTTCTCCGCTAGGCTATATGCACTATGGTTACCGTGTAGGCCTCTCTGGAATAACCGATGGGATCAATACGCACTCATCAGATGGATATTACAAAGCCAGTAGTTATTATGCTCCTATAAGGTAAGACTTTCTTAATATTCTAAAAAAACTATTGAAGATTTTAAGACGCTCTTTAGCATTGTAGAGCGCGTTTCATTTTTATCCTTATGGGATCAGAGGGCACGCTTTATTTACAATCTCTTCCCTAATCATTAATATAGCTCAAACCTACAAACGACCTTGTAACAATCCAACCATAGACTACGAAGATTAATTTAGAATTTAATCTCTTCAGGTTTAATTCTCCGCTGCTTGCGGTCGAGATAGACAATTTTAGTATACAGTTTTTATTAATATATTTGCTTATTTGAAATTAGTATGGTATATTATAGGTCTAATCAATTAGAAACTTCTTAGTTAAACTTCATTGTTATCGCCTAGCTACTGCAACGCCATACTTTCACTTTTCACTACTTGGAATTTAGTTACTGTTAAAATTATTTGTATTTAGGATTTTTTATATGAAAAAAGATTTATTCGTTGCTGGTTTAGACTTCTCTCTTAACAATGATGATTTAAAAGCAATATTTGAAGAGCATGGTGTAGTTATTTCAGCCAAAGTCATTACTGATAAATTCACAGGTCAAAGTCGTGGGTTTGGTTTTGTCGAAATGTCGACCCAAGAAGAAGCGCAACAATGTATTCGCAATCTTGATGGTGCTTCGCGTAACAACAGAAATCTCGCTGTAAAATTTAAAGAAGAAAAACCTGCTAATAACTCCCGCGGTGGTTATAATAGCAGATGGTAATAAGTATAGGTTAGAAACCTAAAATGCCCTATTGGTAAGCCCATAGGGCATTTTTGTTTAGAAGTCAAACTTTGAATTTTTGAAAGACAAAGATATGAAAAGCGCAACAATTAATAAAACGCTATTTGTTGGAAAGCTAAATCCAATAGTTACTAGCGGCGAGATAGCTAAATTATTTGGTTTATATGGTACAGTAGATTCTGTAACTATAGGTAACGAAAAATGTGATGAGGGGTTTAACTATTGCTTTGTGCGCATGTCTTCAGTAGGCGAAGCCAGCCAATGCGTAGAAGTACTGAATAATACCCTTTTTAAGGGAGAACAAATATCGATTAGATTCTAAGTACTAGAAATATTACAATATAACTTTATGAATTTATCGAATATAGTATAGATTATAAGCAATGATCTATACTATCAAATCTTACTGAAGCTGCTGATCTTTCTGGTCTTTGATGCGGGACATAAATTGATATCCTAACAAATAATATAAGACAATAATAATTTACATATAGGGTATCTTAAACAATATGTATCCTTATGCCAAAATTAAAGTTATGAATATACAACAATCAGTTTTTGGCAAGTAGTCACCAAGCATAATGCAAAGCTGGAATTAAAGCAAAATACAAAGAAAGCACCAGCCAAAATTAAGCTCTGGCTGCTGTGAATATTATTCACCTGAAATAAATTGCTTCATTGATGAAAAATCTATGAACCGTACTATTAATAGCCATCATGAAAATATCATTTTTAAGTGGTAGAACTAGTTTTTATTCAAATCATAGCAGGGATGGAAAACTAGCTTATGAATACTGCATGTGTACGTAGCTAAGCAAAGTTTTGAGCTTTGCTTTTTTGCATCGGAATACAAAAATAGAGTATAATTTAATAATTATATTATAACTAAGTTTAAGGAATAGGGTAATGAGTACTCTAAATCTATACGATACAGATTTTTATGCTTGGACACAGGAACAGGCAAAACTAATCAAGGAAAAAGCCTTTGATAGATTAGACTTAATGCATTTACTTGATGAGGTTGAAGATATGGGTAATCGTCATGCGGATGAAATTGAAAGTCGATTAACAATATTATTAATGCATCTTTTAAAATGGAAATATCAACCAAATCTCCAAAGTAAAAGCTGGGAATTTACTATTAAGGAACAAAGGAGGGCTATCGCTAAGAGGTTGAGAAAAATGCCATCACTCAAAGCAAAATTAGCCGAGCTTTATATTGAAGCTTATGATGATGCTATTTTTGAAGCTGAGAAAGAAACGGGTCTAGATGAAGCTATATTTCCACAACAATGTCTCTGGACAATTGAACAGGCTTTATCAGATGACTTCTTCCCGAATTAATATAATTTTCTTTAAAAAACCTCAGAGCTAACAGCCTGAGGTTTTTATTTCTAGTCATAATTTATTCTTTTAATAAATCGCTACAATAGATTTACACAAAATATTTTAACCCAGATTGGAATGGCGTAAATGAAAAATTCATTTAAATGAATAAATATCTAATTACACATTTAATTCAGCCATGTGAAATTAGTAATTCATTATATAATACCTAATGGTTATTTAAAATAAAATTGATTTTATACATAAAAATTTTTGCTGGAGCAGACATTGAATACAAGTAAGCAATTTATTTTTTCGCTTATAATCACAACGTTGACATTAACTTCATGCAGTAGCGGCGGTGGTGGTGGTGGTTCAACGGGCAACATTAACGTTAACTCTAATTTACCTTGGTATCCATCTTTAGAGGCTTTTGAACATTATAATTCTGGACGCTCACATGTATTTCCTGATGCACAATTTGGAGGTTCCTATAATGGAAATAACACAGTTAATACCAATTCTTTTGGAATAGCTACCTTGTATCCTTCTGGTTATAATATGTCATATTTGGATGCTAATCAGGCCTTTATTTATGGTGGTGGATATGGAGATGAACCAGGTTCTATCGGTGCGTTTGTAGCTAAAGTTAACCCGATCACCTTGGCACCAATTTGGTATAACCAGCTAATTAACACCAGTCAAAACGGAGAATGGGATTATCCCGGATCGCTAGGTATTTTAAGTAATGGATATATTTATGTCAGCTATGGGTATCGTTTGAGCAAGCTTGACCCAATCACAGGAAATATTATTAGTACCCTTATATTGCCCACAGGCGGTGCAGAACCCAGGAATACTTCTTATAATGGATTTAATGCCGCTTCAGATGGAACTATTATAATGAAGTCGGTTTATCGTCAAGCAGGCTGTACACTACAAGGTCCAAGTGCTTTACTGAATTGTCCTGACCCAACAGATGTACCGCCTTCGATCCTTGTTTCAGTAAATCCTCAAACAATGCAGGTTATCGAAAGCATTACTCTTCCGGCCCCGGTAGGCGCGAGGCCAACGGTTACTTCTTTTCAGGGACAAAACTATGTATATTTGTTGGAATCTTCTACAGCAATACGCTATTTGGTAGCTGATGGCAAGTTTACTTTAGATTCCACATGGAATCCGGGTACTATTACGCTATCAGGGCAGACACTTTGTACTTCTTTTGTTGTAATTAATGATTGGGTAGTTGCTCAAACAAATACTTTACCGGCGGCTACACCTTTAAGTTTAATTGCAATTAGCCAAAGTAATGCATCAACTCTGTTTAGCTTCCAGCCATTTTTAGATGATCCTATACCACCTTTAATCCGAGCAGCTTTTTCCACTGCGGCTTCTGGTGCACAAGCATATAGTTGGGCTCCAATGTCAGTGTCTGCAGATCCTGAAAACAACCTGATTTATGCCAGTGATTCTCTTCCTGGTAAAATTGCTGCAGTAACAATAACGGCAAATGGCTTGAAGACAGTTTGGAAAGCAAATCAGACAACTACGGAGTTTACCACTTTAATTGGTGATTCAGAAAACCGTATAATTGTTGGGACAGATATTCCTGGAATAGAAATACCAGGAAATAATTCACATGATTATGCCGTATGGCGTAGTGCTGCAACTGGCCAGGAAATTGCCCGCTCACCACTTTTACCAGCAATGACACAGGGCACAATGATTCAACCTTATTATTATGGAGGAATGTTCTTTGAGGGACAGCTTGGTGAATTAATTAAATTGCAACCAGTAGCAAATTAATATCTGCTACTTGCTGGCGGTGCAGTAAGTAAAAGGGGTGCGATGAGCTTACCCCTTTAAAATCCTATTAACTATGAATTAAGGGCGGAGTAGTTATCCAGGAACTCCCGGAGAATCATCAAGAATATTGATTACACAGCACAGACTAGATGAGCATTATTAATTTTCACGTCAACTTCAACATCCAAGTTATCTCTATCAACGATACTTTGTAATGATAATCTGATGAATTGCTGAACTGAATAACCTAATACAGTTGCATATTGTGCAGCCAATTTAGGGCTTATTGTTTTACGTTCGTGCTCGATATCACAAAGCTGTTGACGGGAGATACCAAATATGAACTTACAATGCTAATTTTTACTATTATCAGCACTTTACTTTATCCATATTCTCGCTTTGTCTATGAAAGTATTGTGGATTTCATTATTGGCAATAACTTTTTCATTATTAATAGCAAGGTCGCACGTTAACAAGTTATTCTATCGAACGGTGGGAGTAAATTTATTACCTATCAATCAAAAAAATCAATTAGCTATGACAGTATATAATTCACTATTATTATTATAATAGTGAATTATATTTTAACCATATTTTGGGGATATATTATAATTAAATAACCTCAAGTTTAAACAAATTTGAATATTCATTAAATGTATCACAAAATTTTTGAATTCGTTTTTCTTCCCCATTTTTAATTTCAACTTTTACTGGATCTAAAATTGAATAATCAGATGGCCGAAGTTCGCTATAAGTTATATTAGTCCATTGTCCATTTTCAAATTTTGCAATTTGTGAAATAAGTGCTTTATCATCAATGATTCCTATTTCAAAGTTTTCTGGATTATCTTTTGTATGCCATCTTATTAAACATATATTTTCAAATCTATCACTTACAGATAAATACTCTTCAATATATCCATCCTGGATTTTATTAATACATCCTGGCGGGATATTTATTCCCTGAATGGCTGGATTATTTAATAAACCATTTGCTTTTAATTTTAATATGAATGTATTTTCGGAAATCCTTTCCTGACTTTCAGCACACGAGTCCTTAAATTTCTCATACTTAAGTGCTTTTCTAAAAATGCCATCACAATAATAACCAAGATATTTAACAACGCGATCTGTTAAATGTACGATAATCTTAATAACATAGCTATTGTCCGAAAAAACTCTCTTCCTGGCAGTAACGTGCTTTCCATTAGTTTTAAGATTATCATCAGAACACAGTAATTCTAAATTAATTTGATAATCTTTACCCATGGTGCCATTCTTATTGCCCAATGTTATTTCCAATCCACCTTCAGGTTTTGTTAGTACTTGATCATTTTTGATATAATTTCCACGGTACCATTTATCGGCCTCCTGCAAAGCTAATTGTATATTTGCAAATTCATCGGTATTGAGTTTAGCATATCCCTCTGTAACATAAATATCCATTAATTGAACTAATACCTGAGTATATTTTGCTGCAGTACGGGTAAGGTTTTGCCCTATGCATAAGCCGCCTCTTCTATTTTGAAACAGGTATAAAATATCTTGTATCTCATCTTTATTAATATTTTGACCTTCAAAATAGTTTGCTAAATTCTCATTAATATTATCAACTGCCCTATTGATATCTCCATTTGCCTTTACTAGCTCATTAATTATCCTTAGATGTATAATGCATTTTTTGGCAATTTCATCTTTACTCTTCCCGCCAAAGCTATTTCGGATAATTCCTCGTAAAATTTCGTT
Source organism: uncultured Neisseria sp. (assembly GCA_964386295.1). Lineage (GTDB taxonomy): Bacteria > Pseudomonadota > Gammaproteobacteria > Burkholderiales > UBA11063 > Aquella. Next base: position 1,822 of record CAYLRR010000016.1, on the reverse strand, counting down.
TTTATCTTCCCTTGACTTATATTTCCTTAATTTATACTCATTGTCAGATGAAACTGATTCTTCAGTATCGGAAAAAAAGCCTATCTCTAAAGATTCTTTTTGATGATCTAGATCTTTTTGTTTAATAGGAAATAATTTATCGAAATAAGCACTTAATCTTATGCTGCTAGAGAACGCTATTTTGGTCATTGATGTACTCCTATAGGTTTTAGCTCTAAAGATGTATACTACAAAGCTAAAGTGGATATTCATTGGTTTATGTATTTATTTTAAAGCCCTAAAATTAAGTTTGGGAGGAAATACTATTTTTCTCTTTTGGGTTTAAAAGATCAGCAATGTCTTTTGGCTTTAAAAGACAATCATTATAAAAGTCTAAGAAGTCTTCCACTTTAATTACCTCAGAGTCTTCAGGTTCCGGTTTAATAATTTTTTTTTCGGCTGATACTATTTTTTTATTTTGATAACGGCCAATTCTTTGAGTTACTTTACGTGTTTGTAGATCAGTAAGAGTTACCGTAACAATGTAATTATCCTGGTCTTTGGTTAATCCATCTGTAGTAATCACAACATTACAATATTTTGAAGGGATTCTTTTTATATCGGCACTATCTTCAACATGTTGATTACTATTAAGTAATCGAATTATTGCTTGGTTAGGTTGAAAATTTATACTTAAATTATTATTTGTCCCCATTGTGCCATTGCTTCTACCTAACATAATGTTTATATTGGGAATCTTATCAGGATGATTCTCATCTATAGCAACTTTAACGTTTTTAATGTAATTGCCACGATACCATTTATTTGATTCTAGCAATACTTCACTTAGACTATCTAGCTCTGATGGATTAAATTCACTTTCCAAACATTTAAAATCAATTTGATGTAATATCTGTATTAATACTTGTGTATATTTGGCTCCAGTACGGGTAATATTTTGTTCACCAAAATAACCAATATTTCGGTTGGTAAATAATGATAAGATATCAATTGCACTATTAGTATTATCTTCATAAAATGGCATAATTTTATCCCATGCGTTTTGAATATCTCCCCTGGCTGCTTGGATAAGACAAATAGCTCTTAATTCATTAATGCAATGCTTTTTAATGTCCTCTTGCGTTATAGTTTTTTGATTAATAGAATTAAGCATGTTTATTAAATGTTGATTTTTTTCTTCTTGCGTCTCTAACATTTTAAGTTCAAGAGGTTCTCCAGTTTGGCTTTTAGAAAAATCAGTAAATTTAATTTCCCTACTCCGTCTTGGAAAAGCAATCATAGACATTTATCAAACTCCTTTTTTTAATTTGCACAATAATATTGAAAATAGAAATAATAATATATAATTTTCCAATTCTGCTAATTCTCTACACTTGGTTTGCGTTTATAAATCTGGCAGTATCAAAGTGAGCAAGAAATTAACGAACAGTAATGATTCTCTCAATCTATTAGAAAAGCAAGCATATAATTCAAATCGAATAAAGATCCTTTTTTATATTTTTCCCTGCATAATATTCGAGTTAACTAGAAAATGACTCACATCTCTTATTATCAATATTTTTTAAATAAATATAAGAATTTATTATTATGTTGATTGAATTTATGCGAAGTATGCAACTAATTAGATTTTTTATTTTGAAGTCGCACTATCTGATTTGAGCAATGATTAATTTACTATTAAATGAAAATAATAGTTGAAGGGATGTTGATTTATCTTGTTAACAAGAAGAACTAGTTAATTTGCCTTTAATTGTAAGAATAAATCCATAATCGGGTAAGACCGCCCTCACAGGCGGGACTTCCCACACCACCGTACGTGCGT
>CAYLRR010000015.1:0-88767 GCA_964386295.1 uncultured Neisseria sp. | reverse complement strand
ACGCACGTACGGTGGTGTGGGAAGTCCCGCCTGTGAGGGCGGTCTTACCCGATTAGCGACCGCGTTTCGGTAACATTTGTGATCTAACTTTTTTGTAATGACGCTTAACTGCAGCGGCCATTTTTCTTTTGCGTTCTGTAGTAGGTTTCTCATAACATTCGCGAGAACGAAGCTCGGTTAATGTCCCGGCTTTTTCAACAGATTTTTTAAAACGACGTAAAGCTACTTCAAAATATTCGGTATCGCGAACTTTAATTTCAGGCATTTTGTTTCCTTGTGTTGATATGTTTTTAAAATGATTAACATAGTTTTAACGCATTGACTTTATTTGCGTTTATTATATTCACTTGTTAGTCTTAAGGTGTTTATTAATTAATATTTGTTCTTGTTGGGTAGATGCAAATTAGCATCTTGAATAAAAATCACCCCCTCGGTGCATTTAAATGGTTTTGAGCCCCGATTATATCTCATTGAAGTGTTTAAAGTCAAGAGGACAGGCGATTTAATTACGCTAATGAACACATGGTTTTTAAGGGCTATTATAATGTAGTATAATAATTGTTTCAATTGCAGCTACAGTTAAGATTTGCTAAGCTCACTATTTCTTGTTCTGCCAATTCTTGGAGTTGACTCCTTGAAGAGACCAGGCTAAAAAAGTTTTTTTCTCCTAGGAGTAGATTTACTATGCGCTTAATGCGGCTATTAAAGAATATTGTCATCGGAAAGCCGTTAAATGCCTTGAATCCTAATGTCAAGGATCATATAGCTTTAATAGCGGTTATTGCTTGGATTGGATTAGGGGCTGATGGTTTGTCGTCATCTGCGTATGGTCCTGAAGAAGCGTTCTTAGCTTTGGGGAGACATACGGATATTGCAATATATCTGGCTTTTGCCACGGCGTTTACCGTATTTCTGATTTCTTTTGCTTATAACCAAGTAATAGAACTTTTTCCTTCTGGGGGTGGTGGATATAAAGTTGCTACTCACTTATTAGGGCCCCGTGCAGGTGTAGTCTCAGGTTGTGCTTTGATTATTGATTATATTCTTACTATTGCGGTATCTGTCGCTAGCGGGGTTGACGCAGTTTTTAGCATGTTGCCAACTTGGTGGCTTAATTATAAAATAGAAGTAGAGATAGCAGTTATAATAATGTTAATGGTCCTTAATTTACGCGGGATGAAGGAATCAATTCGTGTCTTAATTCCATTATTTCTTGGCTTCCTATTTACCCATCTTGCAGTTATAGTAGTAGGTATCTTTTTTCATCTGAATACACTACCAGATATTTTGCCAAATGCCACATTAGAGGCTCATCGGATGAGTCTATCGATTGGTTCATTTGCTGCTATTGCAATATTTCTTCGCGCATATTCGTTAGGTGGCGGAACTTATACAGGCTTAGAAGCAGTATCTAATAATGTCAATATGCTCGCTGAGCCGCGTGTTAGAACCGGTAAATTTACCATGCTTTATATGGCAGTTTCATTGTCTTTTACCGCCGGTGGTATTATTATCCTTTATCTACTATGGCATGCTGCACCGGTTTATGGCCAAACATTGAATGCTGTAGTCTTTGATAAAATTATTGCTGAAGCTGGTTTTAGCCATAAATGGCTCGGTGTGATATTGTTTTTCGAGGCTGCATTATTATTTGTTGGTGCCAACACTGGCTTTCTGGGTTGTCCTGCCGTTATGGCCAATATGGCAGTGGATAAATGGCTGCCACGTCAGTTCCGCGAGCTTTCAGGGCGTTTAGTTACCCAAAATGGAGTCTTGATTTCGGGAATTGCTTCCATAATTATTCTTTTATGGGCTCATGGCCGTGTATCAACTTTGGTCGTACTTTATAGTATAAATGTATTTTTAACCTTTTCATTGTCATTGCTTGGCTTATGCGTATATTGGATCCGCGTACGCAAAGAAAAACCAGTCTGGTTTAGGAAGTTTATAATTGCGGGAATCGGTTTTGTTGTTTGTGTTTCGATTTTAATTGTTACCACTATTGAGAAGTTTACCGAAGGTGGTTGGCTGACCGTGGTTATTACTGCATTTGCCATCGCATTATGCTTTTTTATTCGTGAGCACTACCGTAAGGTGGGCGAGCAACTTAAAGATGCCGATCATTTATTTGCTTCACATTTTAAATATACCAATTTAGATAATACAACATTGTTGCCTGTAGAGAATAGTGAACTGAAAACAGCGGTGTTTTTTGTTACTAAGCATTATGGGGCTGGTCTACATACACTACTTTGGGTACAACGTATTTTTCCAGGAGTCTTTAAAAATTTCGTATTCGTAACTTCAGGGGAAATAGACTCGGAAGCCTTTGCCAATGAAGAAATTTTTAAGAAAAAATATCGTCAGGATTTAAATAGTATTATTGATGGGTATCGATATTTTTGTACTATGCATGATTTGCCTTCTGCTGGTTATTTTAGCTATGGCATAAATGGACTGGATGAATTAATAAAACTTGCGGAGCAAATCCAGATTGACTATCCTGACTGTGTGTTTTTTGGCGGGAAACTAGTGTTCGTTGATGAAAGCTGGTGGAGTAGGTTATTACATAATAATACTATTAACTTGCTTCAGCGCCAACTACATCTGCGCGGTATGCAAATGGTTATCTTACCAATGAAGATCTAATCAAGGGGATTCATTAATTAAAGATAGCGGCATTCTTCAATAATGCCGCTATTTTAACAGGTACTAAAACGGAAATAAGAAAGAAGATATGCTAGAAAAGTTATTAGAAAATAATAAAAAGCTCGCAAAATGGTTAATATTAATCCTGAGCTTAAGCATTATGTTTAATGCATTAAATGTTTTGGCTATAAAGATAACTCCTTTAATTAGCAATCTTCAACTGGGTGTAAATCAACCAGATACCTTAAATTTAGGAATAAAAGTAGTATTTGAAATTGCAGCCTGCTATGGGTTATTTGTAAGTAGTTTTGCGCTTCCTAGCCGGTCAAGGGTTATTTGGCTTGTGTCAATTTGTGGCTTAGCGTATTTAACTTATATTGAGTTATTTAATTTCGGGTCCTTTCGAAGTGGTGGCATGACCTTGGTTAGTTTAATATTTTTAGCTAGCAGCTATCGCTATTTTAACCGCCAGCTTTATTTGTCTTATGGGTTTGTTTTTGTTTCTGCTTTTATCGTTTTTGCCCTTTTTTATGGTACCTTTGGGGTATTTATACTAAGGGGGCAGTTTTATGGAGTAAAAAATTTAACCGATGCGTTATATTTTGCGGTAGTTACTTATAGCACAGTTGGCTTTGGAGATATCTACCCGCTTACTTCTAGTGCAAAACTATTTGTTATTTCGATGGTTGTTATTGGGCTTATCTTATTCACTTCAGGAATAACATTAGTAGCATATGCAATTAACTCGAAAATTAAGAGAATGCTATTTAGTTTTAATAAAGGAAAAACTTCGATGACAAACCATATTATTCTTTATGGTTACGGTATATTATCAAAAATTCTAATTGATAGATATACCAAAAAAGCTGAAAAATTTATTGTGATTACCGGACGAGAAGACAATAGTAGCGACCTGGAGCTTTTAGCTCAAAATGAGAACCTGCTTCGCTCACCGTATCCCGGAAGTATGGATGTATTACACCGTGCTCGGGCAAATGAGGCTAAATTAATTGTTGTCAGTTTTGATAATGACGCTGATACAATTTTTTCAATATTAAATTTACAGGAGTATTTTGCCAAAAGCCCGCAAAGACCAAAAGTTATTGCCAGAATTTTCTATGAAGAAAATGTTAGTAAGGCATTAAAAGTAGGTGCTGATCAGGTAATAGCCCCACATATATTGGCAGCCGAAGCTATAATTAATATCGAAGTTTAGCTGAAAAAGTGATGCGTACTTTGGCGAAAATTTCACGGGAAAATGCTAGTTGTCGGTTATGTAACGCATCACTAAAAAGTCAACAAAGTAAATGGCAAGCTAGCAGTACATCAAACCTGTAGTACCAGGCGAGAAAAAAATGGCGAATATCTTTTTGAAATAGCAAAAGGATTAGCCGATGAGATAGTAACTCCAGAAAGCGTAACATGCTGTGGATTTGCTGGTGATAAAGGCTTTTCCTTACCGGAATTAAATACTACTGCTTTAAAAGATCTGAAGCAGGAGGTTGAGGGCTGCGTTTGTGGAGTGTCCAATAGTCGGACTTGTGAAATAGGCCTTACCTATCATTCAGGTTTAACCTATTCTTCAGTTTTTGACTTATTAAATAGAAACTCTGAACGCTTAGGACCCTAACCAAATAGTATTTTGTGCTAAAAGCAAAAATTAGATGATCGCTGAAGAAGATTGAATATTAAAAAGCAGACCTTAATGGTATTTTATAATGAAATATACCATTTATAAGTTCACGCACAAAGTGATTGTAAGCATCAGGGGTTAGTATAGAATTAAGGTCAATTAACTTATCGAGGGGAGGTAACTCGGCTGGTGAAAAGTTTATTTTCTCCTTTAGTTCACGACTACATAGGTTGGCTGTGGCAGTCCTTGAGTTAATTGGGTCTTCACAATTAACCAAGTTACAAAAGATAGAAGTAGTTATCCAGCCACCAGCAAGTGCCCCAGCTACTTGAGCGGCAAGAGTAGTTATAATTAGTGGTATGATTACCTTAACTGGTACAATACAACTGACACCTACTATTACTGCCATGACGGTAACTGCTGTAGCATATAAACCGACTTTTGACCACAGAAATTCATAAAAATTTTCCTGAGCTTCAAACTGCGCATACCCTCGTGAGAACCCAATTTTTAGAAAATGATATGCCATAAGGCAAATACAAGGAATTACTAGAAATGGAGCAGCAGCTCCGCCAATAATTCCCCCGATAATAAAAGAAAGAATTGCCCCTGGTAGCTTTATTAAAGCAAATTTGAGTGACTCCCAATTATTTTTACGAAAGTTGATTGCAAGCAATGAATTTAGTAGCTTAATTTTAAATCTATTCATTTTATCTTCAGGTACCTGAAGCTTAATGGCGATTTGGCTAATAATTTTATTAATATTATCTATGTCAAGATGATTGTTTACCAAATTCCCCCTCATTTCAAGATTAAATAAATCAATAGCGAGTAAAAGCAATCTTGAAGCTTCTTGTTTATTTTCATCCTCAAGCTTATCGATACGATTTTCAAGACATCTAATAAATATGGCAGCATGGTTTTTGGACTTATCAATAGCTTCCTTTACTTTAGCTAATTCTGACGAAATTTTATCTTTACTAATATTATAGCTGCACGCTTCAGAAGTGGCTGTTTGTCGTGTTGCTTTATCATTAAAAAACCTAGAGTTATATTTTTTTTCTTTGGCAAACAACATGTTTTTAATTTCACTAATTGCGCCCGGTTCATCTGTATTTAGATGATTAAATAATTCACCTAGCACTTTCTTTTCTGGCTCGTTTTTGCACGCCGCGAATAAATAATCAAAATTCGGCTTTTGATTTTCTGTTTGGCAGGAATAGTCATCAATTCCTTTCACTAGGTCGCTATTCTTGCTTAAGTTTTTAAATATTTCTGGGTTTGCAATGAAATGTTTATGTATAGTGGCATGAAAAGACATAATGAGTCCTTATTATTAGTAAAATTGGGTAATTACATTTTATTTACAATCTCCATCCAGGACACTTTTATTGCTACAGATTAGTAAAGCGTGTTTTACTCTTACGAATAAACTGAAACTGTTTAAATTCTAATTGTGCGTAGCTTTAGAAAAATTGTTCGGTATTAAGAGTTCACTTTGTTCAGTTGGACGGTAGTATCTTAAAAGTAGCCTTATTTCATCAAGAGTAAATATTCGGGTGATTCTTTATTGTTTTGAAATGGTACTACCTCGTGGAAAATATGAGTTACGGTAAAGGATATCAGAATGAGGTAATGCTAAATGGGTGAATTAATTTATAAAGAAGTTAGAATTTTTTTACATAAATTAAGTAAAGATTACTCTAAACTAGTTAATACTAGTTTTTCAAAATGTTTTTGGCATACTTCTTTAGCTTGTTCTAAATCATGAAAACAAGTTTCATCAATATTCAAGTAATTTGCACAGATACACCACAACCCTTTAAAATTTTCAATTTTAAATATAATTGGGCTAGAATAGATAATCTCATCTGTTTCATACCATATAAGCTGCTTAACTCTTTTTGCTTGGTTTTGTGCCATTGGCATACTGCCAACTGTATCATTTCTTGATAATGCAATAGTTGAAAGAGGAGGTTTATCTTCTTTTACTTCAATTTTATTCTTTTTAAAAAACATAATTAGTGCTATTCCGTGTTAATCAAGATACTCAAATTTTATCTGCCACTACGAACATTAATTATCTTCGCAATAATGAGTAATAATTGAAGTATCCCTTCTAATTAATTAAACTATAAAAAATTTACTTCTTTACTATACCTGAATATAATTATTCGAGATTGAGATAAATAGTACTGTATTTATCCATTATACTACTTATTAATATACATTGAAGAGGTTGAAAATCGAAGTATTTAAGTTAATTTTGCTATTTAATATAATTTCGTAAAACCAATGTATCTTTGAAACAAATGCAATAGATAATATAAAAACTTCAGAAGTATGATATAAATCTAGTTATAATTACTAATTACGCAAAAAAACAAGAAAATATGATAAAGGACTCTACTGATGCGAGCATCAAGATATTACATCACAACATCTAAAGAAGCACCAAGTGAAGCTGAATTAATTAGTCATAAGCTTATGTTACGCGCCGGATTAATTAAGCGGCTTTCTAGTGGGATTTATACCTGGATGCCATTAGGCTTAAAAATCGTCCGCAAAATTGAGAAAATCGTCCGTGAAGAAATGAATGCTATAGGCTCTCTTGAGATGTTAATGCCGGCGGTTCAACCTGCTGAAATTTGGCAGGAATCGGGGAGATGGGAATTTTATGGCAAAGAGCTATTACGGATGAAGGATCGCCACGAGCGGGATTTTTGCCTTGGGCCTACCCATGAAGAAGTTGTAACCGACACAATCCGTAAGGATATAAAGAGCTATAAACAATTACCGATTTGTGTGTATCAAATTCAAACCAAATTTCGTGACGAAGTCCGTCCGCGTTTTGGGGTAATGCGTGCTCGTGAGTTTGTAATGAAAGATGCTTATTCTTTTCATACTGATTTTGATTCGCTTGTAGCAACTTATAATGATATGTACCAAGCATACTGCAATATTTTCAACCGCTTAGGGTTAAAGTTTAGGCCTGTTGCTGCTGATACTGGTTCTATAGGTGGAACAGGATCTCATGAGTTTCAGGTTTTGGCAGATAGTGGAGAGGATATTGTAGTTTATAGTGATGAATCTGATTATGCAGCAAATATAGAGCTTGCTGAATGTAGACTTTCAAGAGACAGCCGTCCAAATGCTAAAGCGCAGATGCAAAAAGTCGCAACACCAACGCAAAAAACCTGCGAAGAGGTTACCCAGATGCTTGGCACTGATTTGGCTAATTCAGTTAAATCGCTGGTATTTGAAGGTAAGGATGGTAAACCGGTTTTGTTATTGATCCGTGGCAATGACAGCCTTAATGAAATTAAGGCTGGTAAACTAAAAGAGTTAAAAGAACCATTAACTTTTGCTTCCCATGAGGCTATAGCCGAATCCTTCAATTGTCAGCCAGGATTTATCGGTCCTGTTGGTTTTGCTGGAGTAGTTATTGCTGATCGTCAAGTAGCAATGCTATCCGACTTTGTTTGTGGAGCAAATGAAGACGGTTATCATTTCACCGGTGTAAACTTTGGAATTGATTGTAAAGAGCCAATAGTTGCAGATATTAGAAATGTCCAAGAAGGAGATGTTACACCTGATGGCAAAGGTAAGATTAAGTTGTGCCGGGGAATCGAGGTTGGACATGTTTTCCAATTGCGGACAAAGTATTCAAAGAGCATGAATGCAACATATTTAGACCAAAACGGAAAATCTCAGTTAATGGAGATGGGCTGCTATGGCATTGGAGTTACCAGAATTCTTGGAGCATGTATCGAACAAAATAATGATGATGCAGGTATTGTCTTTCCATTGAATATGGCCCCATTTGAAGTGGTAATTACTCCAGCAAACTATAATAAGAGCGAAGTAGTAAAATTAGAAGCCGACAATTTATACACTCATTTCCAAGCTTCAGGAATTGATGTTTTATTAGATGACCGTAATGAAAGAATCGGTTTTCTGTTGGCTGATAGTGAATTATTGGGTATCCCATACCGTATTGTGGTTGGTGAGAAAACCTTGGCAGAAGGTAAGGTTGAAGTATTTAACCGCAAAACTCGTGAAACTGAATTAATTGAAGTTGATTTGGTAGTAGGCCATTTAACTAAACTTATTCAAAATGAACGCAGTTAAACTAACCCTACTAGCTGCGCTTAGTTTAAGTTTTCAGTTAGTATATGCCGGAAATCAGCGGGAAGAGCAGCTTTCCGCTGATGTTCAGGCTTCCATGCGCACTTCAATTATTAATCCAATTCAGCCACATTTGGTTTTTTCCAGTGATGATAAGGCTCAAGCATGGCTGGAAGATATGTCCAATCGGCTTAAACGCTGGGTGCCTGATGATTTTATGCGTAAACGTTTATTAATCAGGATACAGTATGAAGCGATGCGGGCAGGCCTAGATCCGCAAATTGTACTTAGTGTTATTACCGTTGAAAGCCGGTTTAATAAATATGCATTATCGAATGCCGGGGCGCAGGGCATAATGCAAGTAATGCCATTTTGGCTACGCCAAATAGGCGCTAGTGATCAAAGTTTAATGGATGTTGATACCAATATACGCTTTGGTTGCACCATCTTACGTTACTATCTGCAGCTTGAACATGGTAATCTGGAACGAGCACTTGCCAGATATAATGGAAGTCTTGGCCAGAGGTGGTATCCTGATAAAATTATGGATGCCTATAATCGTTACTGGCAGCCTGCAACAGTAATGACTATCACTAAGTCAGGTGAAGTTAAATATATTAATTATGCGAGTAATTAATAATAAAATAGCTCAACTTATTAGAGGTTGAGCTATTTTATTATTGTATATATTAACTTTTTACTTTAGGTAGTTAGCTTTACCAGCCTTTACCGTAGCACTTGATGAGCATTTTAGTCCCTCATCACCGAACACATTGCTATTGATTACAGTACTTCCTGCTGGACAGTTAGCGTAATTCAAGTCAAAATGCCAAACTTGAGCATTGCCTAAAGTACCGTCTTCAAAGTACAAATTATGCAAACAATCAGCAGATAAAACCCCATTTGAATAGCTAATATTGGTACATGTATGGTAGTAACTTCCTTGCGGTAATTTTGGTGATAAGTTTACACAAGTAAGATAATAATACCAAGGTGTGGGCCCAGGAGGTCCGTAACCCGGATTAGGTAAGGAATCATAAAAATAGCTAACTTCACTATTAGGCGCGCAAACATTGTAATAGTCTAATTGACGGATATTACCAAAACTATCTTCAACAGCAGTCAGCATTAAATTTGGTTGAAGTTTGATATCATGAAAATACTTTGTATAATCTCCATTCGGTATTACTGATGCAGCCTGGGTAAGCGTTACAGTACCAATCATTTGGTTAATTGATTGGCCGGTTGGTGAATCATAACTTGCATATAACTGGAAAGCAATCAATTTATTATATGTCACAATATGATTAGGTAAAACTATTGATACTTGACATGTAGAATGGTCATAGCTCTGGGATTCAGCATTTACATCGAATCCGTCACCAAAGCAGTCTTGGTTATATTGAAATTGAATGCTTTTAAGGAAATTTTGTTGGGAAACGCCATTATAATCTCCATAAGCATAATTTAGTAAATTATTGCTTGGATCAGCGCTGGTGATTAAGTCAAACTGTGGATCAATAACTGCTTTTAACTTAAAATTCTTTAATGGTAAATTATAATCTATATAATTGTTACCATAATTTTTTTTAACCAGATTTATGGTGCCAATAAAAGACTCAACCGAAGCAGAGTAATTTTGAGTTTCAATGTCACCAGCCCCGGTTACTACATTATGAGTATATTGTATATGGTTAAGCTTACCAAAATAGGAATACAAGAATCTTGCATACTGGGTATCTAATGTGGGTGTGTTAAAACCGCCGATATTATTAAATGTAAATTGGCAAGTTCCTCCGGTAGGTACAGGGGTATTATCACAAGTAGTTATCGCTAATGCATTGGGAAGTGTCAAATTAGTTGCTGTCAGAAATTTGCTTCCTGTGTTTACCGTAATATTTGGGGTGCCTTCTTGAGGAGATAGTACTCCTAACCCGTTATTTAGTAATAACTGGTTGAATTGGTTTGGATAATATAAGATACTGCCGTCATCCGTAATGGAATTGATATAAATAGAGTAATCTAAATCGCTATCTGTTGTATTTAATATCGGGTCATTTTGCGATGTAGAAAGATTATTTCTTACTTTGATGCTAAAATCGAGATTATTTTGTGAATTTGTTGAGCTACTAAAAACTAGGTGAATATTATTAGACAGGCTGTTTTTTCCAACACCACTATACATGAAATCAATATTGCAGCTTTGTCCAGCAGTATTACCTGTTGCAATTAAACTATTACAGCTACTGGTATCAATTTGCTCTATTTTGCCAGCAACACCATTCCCTTGCAACTCATTAAAGATATTTGCTAAATGAAAGTCTGGTGCCACATTATGGTTAAAAGTTAATTTAAATATTCCATTAGACGCCGCAAACTCTTTTTGTACCCAATATGCTGTACCTGATGCATCAGTGCTAGACGAATATAATGCGGTAGGGCAAACGGTTAGACTTGCACAGACTGCATTATCTGATGAGCATAATGTTAGAGAATTAGCGGTATTAAAGCAGGTGTTATCATTAGTCATATTAGTCATATCAGCCTGCTGGATTTGGGTGGTGGGGATACTACCCTTTACTGCTTTATAACTATTTTGGGCCGTATTCTTACTATCTTCATTACCTATACAGCCTGCCATAATGCTTGATAACGAAGCAATGCCCAAAGCCATGATAAAAAGTTTTATACCAGATTTATAGTGTATCATTTGTTTTCCTTATACTTGCCTTAATTTAAGTGTTTAATCAATTTGAGTGAAACTGGTAGCCAAAAGTATATTCGGCTGGTTGCTGCATATTTTTTGGTGAAATAAACTCCTGGATATAAGGAGTAGTTATGTTTATATTAACTATATCAGCAACCTCCTGATTCCAAGGATAGTTATTATTCAAATTTCCTAAGCTGGAAACGCTATAAGGTTTAGTATCGTAATACATATCTGTATTTTTATCAAAATAGTTGTTTTGAACAGTGTTTTTAGTGATTAGATTCCAGTATTCTGAAGGGCTATCATTTATGCTCACATTTACGGCTGACTGCAGCAATGTCGACAGTTTTATTCCTAAGGACCCATTAATTGTCACGAAGTCGCGGCATGTATTCATCTCATGTGGATCATTTTCATTTGAAGGAGTTGCCGTAATGCTGCTTGTATTTTGCGCAATATGGATTGGGATTGCTGTACTCAAATTGATCTGTTTGCCGTTCTTGTCAGTATACTTGGTACTTAATCCATATAGAGTTAAAATAAATTCATTATTCGGAACTTGCCCTTGGTAATGCGTTATATCATTAATATGCACTGACCAAAATGCATTATTTGACTGATCTAGTTTAGTTTTATGTATAATCTGATTTCCCGCAAGGTCTTTTACGTCGTAATATACCGTTTGCCCCTGGGTTTTGTCGCCAGTAAGGTTAAGGTTAACTGAATAGGCTATAACAAGATTAATATGAATGTATGGCGCATCAAGATCAATTGGGACTGGTCGCTGGAGCATTTCACCGTCTTTACATTCGGCATTGGCCATTCCAATAAGACAAGTATATAAAAGTATAATCTTCTTTAACATCTAAAACTACCTTAATTAAAAAATATGATCATTAGTGATTTAGTGCAGCAATTTACCAAATTGTTGCAATTTTGTAAATCAGCAAAATTGCTGATTGCACTATCTTTATAATATAAATAACAATAATGCCCGAACGTCTAAATATGAAATAGAAAGGTATAATAAATTTGTTATGAGAATGAAGAAGATAGTAAGCCTGGTTACGATAACTGCGTTTAGCGGTCAAACCATGCTGTTAACAGGCTGCATTGGGAATAATTCAATGGGGGGGGCAAGCCCTGCAACTAACGCAGTCAGAGCAAGTGCTAAACTGCATGTAAATGGTTCGCTAACAGATAATCGGTTATGGGCAAATATTACCGGCTATGATGCGGTAAGTAAATCCAGCCATCTAGATTTGTCAATAGATAACCATGCTACTGAAGATCTGGAGTTGGTTGGCTGTGATAATGATTCAACAATAACCAATAATCTAGAATCAACAATATCCGCGCTGCATGCGGCACCGCGGACCAAGAAGTTTGATAATAAGTGGGCAGCATACGCAAATTCAAACGGTTCAATGCTAGATTCCCAACATATAACGGACAATAACCTGTTCTTTCAGGGAAGCAATACAAGTAATCGCAGCTATAGCTGCTATTACCGTGTATTTCATCCGGAAGTAGCTGACTTTATTTATATAAAGATGACGGCGAATGAGGTAACCTTGGCAACGAGTGGGGCGACGACGGCAGGCCAGCCGGATACGGATATCCAAGCATTAGCCAATAGTGATGTAGGTCAAGGGTTAAAGAATAACCAGCTAGAGTACAGTTCGTTGTCCAAAAGCCTGCCATGGGCAAGCCAGAAAGACGCCCAGATGTCGTTAGTCAATTATACCGATAAAATAGTTAAATCAGGCTTTCAGCGACACCTAGAAAAAGTAAACCAAGAGCTAATGATAGCATCTTTAAATCCATCAAGTGGCAAAGCTAACATTTTAAAAGATGATTTTCTATGGCTTTATATGCATGATAAAGACTTGTTGAGAGATGAATTAAAGAGCATGTTTGGATTAGAAGATGGTCCAGCACTGGAGAAAATTGTAAATAGTACATTGAAATTTCAACGGATTGTTGATGGGCTGGGTACAGGCGTTGATATAGTTGAAATTGCTACTAAAGGTCCTAAGCCTGGAATTTATAGATTAGATCCCTCTAATCCTAATGATATTGAAAGGTATGAAGCAGATTTAGATGTAGAGCTTCCTAAAGTACCTAATGTTAGGAATGGCCAAGATCTAGATAAGGCTTTTATTGATGAAGTAGGTGAAGAACCTTCTAGTTTGGCCGATATGTCACAAGAAATGTTGCCAAGTGAATTAGAAATCATCAATGTGCAACCTATTGACACGTTGTCAGAGTATGAAAATATCCAAAATAAAACTCTTCGCCAGATTCAACAGGAAATCAATAGTGATCAGCCAGAGGTTCAAAATATAGCTCAAAACTTGGGGGGTGACTTAGAAACAGCTGTCATTGAGCGAGCAGAGATGAGTGACAATATGGCGATAGCAGTAGGCGCGGCTTTAATAGCGGTTCCTACAGCACTTGGCGCAGGCCTTCAGGCTTTAATGAATTACTTGTCAGGAACCGGCACTAATGGTAAAGGCAATTACAAATCAAACATGGTGATGTTATCACTAGATGCACCAAGCGCGGCAGATGCAGCAGCATGGAACGCGAGCCACGATGCTGCGCACCAGATAGGTGCCACCACTTTGGCAACTCCAATAAATCCTGGTGCAGCAAATGGCGGCAATACTTCGTTATCACAGACGATGCGCTTTACGTTTAAAAATAGCCAAAATGACCAGCAGCTGGGGAATATGATTAGCTTAAACAGTATTTCAACGCCATGGCTACGTGGATATACAACCCAGGATCCATATATCGGTGATGTTAGTGAAAAATCGGCAAACCAAACGGATGCTTTGATAAATATGTCAGTTGAGGACTTGACGGTAGCAAGCGCAGTCAAGGATGCGAGTAATTCGTATAATATCCAGCGTCTGGCAAATCTAGGGGTCTCGTCGTTAGGCCAGGATTTAAGGTTTGATGCCCCGGTGTATAAAGTACAAACCATCGTAAATACCAAAGATAATAAAGTTATTTATAAGGCTGGAGCGCGTGATGGCTTGTTTGCAAGTCGTAATGGTTTAGTAAAGATAAATGATATAGATGGATTTGCGCTGAACCAAAACCAACGGACAACCTTGGATGTGCAGATACCAGCAAGTAGCTTGGGTCGCTTAAAAGGGCTGTTAAAAACTAGCGGTCCAGTATATGGTCAGGGTTTTAGTGCAAGCCTTGTAGATGATGATGAGTCAGGGGCGAGGGTTTATACCCCAGTGAAGAGTGACTTCTTCTTGCAATCGAATGATCAAAACGTAGGAGGATTCTTCTTTAATAAGTTTAATTGTGGATATCCAACGCAGGTTGGTTCAAGTTGTAGCTTTACCATGATGATAGCTGGCCAGTCGGACAACAAGAAGCATTTAGCCAAGTTGTACCTTGCTGATGGCAACTCTAAGACAACCGCAGTACCAGTGTATGTAAACTATAACCTGGTAAGTGAACCGCAAAGTGCCCTGATAAATAACGGCGATGCTAGTCCGGTGAAAATATTAGTCAAGAATTTTAGCGGCAGTAGTTATAAACAGGTAAAAGTGTCAGGCTTACCGACAGGCGCACAGTTGTTGGCTAATACGGATGGAACTCCAACGTGTAATGGTAATTTGGCGTCACAGCAGGTGTGCGAATTAAGTTATGATTTCTCGCAGGTAAATAGTGGCAATTACTCTTTAGTGATTTATGGTACTGATGGCAGCAGTAGTGAAGTACCAAGCCCGGATAGTCAAAATGCGAATGGGTTTAACTTGACCATACAAGGTGGATTCTAACAAGAGTAAATGAGTTGTGAGAGTTAACCGACTAAATTCGTTAAAAAAAGCCCTTGAGGTTTCTTGAGGGCAGTTTTTGTAGGACATGGGCACACGAGCACAAATTATATATTTAATTCTATAGTAATTCTATAGCAAAATATTATTTTTTTCAGCTTTATTCTCATTCGAATTTCAATTTTCATTGAGTTGTGTAGCCGTAAAATATTGCGCTGCATAATGCTATTTTTGCTATTCTCTTGCTACAATACGTTTCTATAAAGTTTTGCTTTCTTAGAAGTTTGTCGTAAATAGCTATGCATAAACTAAATTGTTTAAAATCAAAATGCTCAAATAATCAGATTCAAATAACCATTTAATCTCGGGTTGAAGTTACAAAACTATGATCTGAATCAAGCTCTATTGTAATGAAAGAAATTCAACTTATGAAAAAGATGAATCTAACTAGTCTAATATATACAGGTGTTGGTTCGATTGTGGGTTCGGGCTGGCTAATGAGTTCTTCCTTAATTGCTCAGACTTCAGGTCCGGCAGCAATCCTTTCCTGGGTAATTGGTGCGATAATTATTTCGGTCATAGCCAGTAATTTTATTGAAATCTGTTCTTTTTTGCCGACTACTGTTGGCGGGTTTGGTCATTATGTTGAATTTACGCACAAAAGCTTTCCAGGTTTTATTTGTGAATGGATATTCCTATTAAGCTGGATTGGTCTGATTCCAGCCGAAGCTACAGCATCAGTACAATATTTAAGCTCGTTTTCTCCTGAGTTTACTCATATGGTAGTTATGCCTGATGGCGGATTTACTCACTTTGGCGTATTTCTTGCCAGCATAATGTGCTTTATCTACTTTTTAATTAACTATTTATCTCTAACTACTTTAATGCGCTTTATTAAATACCTGACATTATTTAAAATAATTGTACCGATTGTCGTGGTAATTACGCTCATTGCAGTTACCCATCATGTTGGAAATCTTGGTATTTCTGAGCATAAATTTATGCCATATGGTTTTAATGGACTTTTAACCGCAATTACAACTGGTGGTGTAGTTTTTGCCTTTAATGGGTTCCAAACTCCTGTTACTTTCGCTCATGACGCAGAAAATCCGCGCCGGAATATCCCATTAGCGATAATTGCATCAGTGGTTTTCTGTATGCTGATATATGGGGGGTTGCAATTAGCTTATTTGTTGGCAGTGCCGCCGCAGGAGTTGATTAATCATGGTGGCTGGAAAGGGATTTCGATGTCAGCGCCATTTCTAGATTTAAGCAGGATGAATAAGTTATTCTCGCTAGCTTATCTTCTACTTGGAGCAGCGTTTCTTTCACCTTTTGGTGCTGGATTGATTTATAACGCCTCGACAGCTAGAATTTCGCGCAGCTTTGGTAAATATTTGCCAGGGTTTGTAATGAAATTAAATAAACGTGGTGTGCCAGCAGGCGCACTATTGTTTGTTTTTCTGGTCTGCCTTTTTATTTTATGGGTTTTACCAGGCTGGCAGTTAATCGTCTCAATTGTCTGTGCTGGGTTGGTTCTATTGTTTGGTATGATGTGTATTGTGAATGGTAGCCTTAGCCGTACAGTACCTGAAGAACGTAATAAATATGGCATTCGGCTAAAAGGCAGCAAGCTCTTATCGCTTCTTGGCTTTATTTTTACAAGTTTAATGTATTACTGGTCAGCCTGGCCTTTAACAGGGCAAGCCTCGATCGTTTTGGTGCTGGGTATTCCATTATACTTATTTTACTATAGTAAAAATGAAGGGTTGAGTGTTGCTTGGGCAAATATTAAAGATGGGGCATGGCTTTTATGGTATGTGCTCTTTATGGTGATATTGTCCTATTTTGGACCGTTTGGTGGTAATAATGCATTGTCTGAATTAGGTAGCCAGTTTCTGGTGGTAGTGGTAGCAATTGCGTTTTACTTTATAGGAGTCAGTAAAGGCAGTCTTACAACCCAACTAAAATACTATTTGGTTAGTCTTTCTAATGAGGATAAGTTAGAGTAATTTCTTAGTTAAATATTGGTAATGCATCTAATTTAAATAACTTTTAAGCTGGCCTAAGTTGCCAGCTTTTAATTTTTTCTTCAATAATATGGCTATTTTTTAGAATAATCACTATTTCTGGCGTTTTCTTTTGCAGTTTTAATTAGCCAGCAAATTCCCAAGCTGTGAAATCCTATCGCAAATGATACATCGCATCGAATATTTACTTTTGCTAATATTGTATAGAAATACTAAATTAACTGCTTACTATGGTTTAAAATTCTTAATACCAAGGACTTTAAATTTATTGTTATTTACAATTGAGAATTTAGCAGTTTCAATTAATTATGGGGCTGCTTTATCTATACGAATTATGGAGGATATTAGAGTTTGTTTATGAAGTTGGCGTTATTTGTTGAATTGTTTGAACAACGTGAGTTTTCAACAAATAGCCAATGAATAATACAAAGTCTTATATTCTTATATTTGAGTAATAGATAAAGCATCCCTCATAATAAATTGGTTATATAATAAAGTTCGCTTTACTAATCTGTAGCGATAAAAGTATCCGGTATTGAGCTACTATACATGAATAAAAGTGGCCGGTATTAAGATTAAACTATTGCTTAATTTAGCTTAGAAGTTATTCCATTTAAAGAATCTAGCTTGACTTCAACAGCAAATTTGTAGGTAAGTGCTATTCCTGCTTCTAGTACTTCAGTAATATGGCCAAGGCCAATCTGGTCATTGAAAAATAAAATATCACCACCGGTAAATATCCGACTTTCAGGACTAGTGGGCGTTCCTACCGTGATTTTATATTTTCCTGAAAGGTAGATTATTAGCCTACCAAATGGATCAGGCTCTACGTGCCAATCTGCAGAGTCTTGATTTGGTTTTGAATTTCGATATTGAAGCTGGCCTAAGGGCAGAAATTCGGTTATATGGCCAAGATCATAAGCGTCCTTAATTCTATTAGGTTTTAGCATTAAAAAAGTGGTGCCAAATTCAGAAATGTTGACATTATTATTAGTTATGGTTGTTACGTTAATACGAGTTGAATCCATGTGCTTATCCTAAGTTAAATTGTTTAACCAAAATTTTAGCAAAAAATTGGCAAAGTTAAAATGATTATTCATGTTTTGCTGTTTTCGCTGATACTTGAGCGGTTATTTTAAGCAAACCTTTGAAGGCTTTTAGCATACAAATTAATCTCTGCAATCCATTATTGGTAAATCCTATAATTAAACCAGGTTTCGCATATATAGGGCTATCCCTTTTATGTTAAAATAATGAAATTATATATAAGTAAAATAAAAAGTAAAAAAATGGCGACTAACGATCTTCAGCTCCATGAACTAAACCCCGAACAACTAAAAGCTGTAACTTATACCTCCGGTTCTTTGTTAGTCCTTGCTGGCGCTGGCAGCGGAAAAACTAAGGTTCTAACTACAAGGCTCGCTTGGCTAATTAAAAGTGGCTTTTTAGGAATTAGTGAAGTGTTGGCAGTAACTTTTACTAATAAAGCAGCGCGTGAGATGTTAAATCGTGTTGGTCGTTTACTGGCAGTGGATACTCGCTATATGTGGGTAGGGACATTCCATTCTATTGCTCTGCGTTTACTACGCTTACACCACTTTGAAGCCGGCCTTCCGGCAAATTTTCAAATCATTGATTCTCAAGAGCAGCAAAGTTTAATTAAGCGGCTGATAAAAGCCAAAAATCTTGATGAAGATCGTTATCCAGCAAAAGAAATCCAAAACTTTATAAATTATCAGAAAGAACAAGGGCTAAGATCCGCTCAACTCGCTCCTGAAGGATTACGTAGCAAACATTGGATAGAGTTATATGCAGATTATGAAGAAGCATGTAATCGTGATGGATTGCTTGATTTTACGGAGTTACTACTAAGGAGTTATGAGCTATTGCTAATGAACGACGCAATTTTAAATCGCTATCAGCAGCAATTTAAGCATATTTTAGTCGATGAATTTCAAGACACCAACCAATTGCAGTATAAATGGCTGCAAATTTTAGTAGGTGGAAATTGTATTTTTGCTGTTGGGGATGATGACCAATCGATCTATTCATTTAGAGGTGCTAAAGTTAGCAATATGCGAGCTTTTCTACGTGACTTTAAAGCACCTGAACCGATTCGTTTAGAACAGAATTATCGCTCCACACCCACAATTTTATCAGCCGCAAATGCAATTATTGATAATAATAGTGACCGCATTGGCAAAAACCTCTGGACTAATAATTCAATCAATGAAAAAATACGTTTATACGAAGGTTATACCGAGGAGGATGAAGCCTATTTTGTAATTGATGAAATCAAAAATTTACATAATAATGGTATCGAGTTGGCCGACATGGCGATTTTATACCGCTCAAATGCGCAATCGCGAGTATTTGAGCAGCATCTTTATAATCGAGGAGTTGCATATAAAGTTTATGGTGGGCTTCGATTTTTCGACCGCCAGGAAATTAAGCGCATTCTTGCTTATTTGCGGTTGATTATTAATCCACAAGATAATGAAGCTTATTTGAGGGTAGTTAATTTCCCTGTGCGGGGAATTGGCCCAAAGGCTATTGAAGCCTTACAGGAAGCGGCACAGTTATATAAAGTGCCATTATTTGATGCTGTTGAATACCTGGGTGGCAAAACAAAGGTAAATATAACTAAATTTAATGATCTAATCCGATTAATGCAGGTGGAAAGTAAGGTATTAAACCTTGCCGAAACAGTTAGTTATGTAATTGAGACAAGCGGAATTCGCGAACATTACCAAAATGATCATAAAGAAGGTGAAGAAAGATTAGAAAACTTGAATGAGCTAGTTACCGCAGTGTCCGGATTTTATGCTGAAGATACTACTAACCCATTAGTTGAGTTCCTTGCCCATGCGGTCTTAGAGTCAGTGGATAACCAGGCGCAAAATTATGAATCTGCGGTGCAACTAATGACAGTGCATGCTGCTAAAGGGCTTGAATTTAAAGTTGTATTTGTTGTTGGTCTAGAAGATGGCTTGTTCCCGCATGAAAATTGTCTAAATAGTCCTAAAGAAGTAGAGGAAGAGCGCCGTTTAATGTATGTGGCAATCACCCGTGCCAAAGAAAGACTCTATTTATTACGCGCCTGCAGTCGTTTATTATGGGGTAAGCGGTTATCGGCACCAATTTCACGCTTTGTTAATGAAATACCAGAAGAACTAATTATGAATATTTCTGGGGTAAGCAAAATCGGTTACAGTCAGTTAGCAGAATATGATACTCCGTTTAATAATGTAAATTTCAATGCAATGCGGAATTTGGAAAATGAAGTAGAAAATCCGGAGACTAAGACTTCCAGGGTTACCCTTAAAGATAAAGATGTAATGTTGAAAATCGGTGATATGGTGCGCCATGCTAAATTTGGGAATGGCAAGATATTAAGACTTAATGCCGATGGAAAAAAATTAACTGCGGAGATATTTTTTATTGGAGTTGGCAAAAAGACATTAGATCTAAATATTGCCATTATTGATAAGGTATAATGTGAACCACCATCGGTTATATGACGGTATATTAAAAATAAAGGAAAACTAATGGATAATCAGACGACCTTCTTAAAAGCTCAAGATGTTATTCCTGGAGGAGTGAATTCGCCAGTACGTTCTTTTAACTCCGTAGGAGGAACCCCTTTTTTTACGGCTAAAGCTGAAGGCGCATTCCTTTATGATGTTGAGGGCAAGAAATATATTGACTATGTATGTTCATGGGGGGCAAATATTGTTGGACATGCCAACCATTATGTTATTGATAAAGTGAAGGATGCTTTACTTAATGGGTTTTCATATGGAACTCCAACTGAGCTGGAAGTAACCTTTGCCAGTAAAATTTGTGAATTATTGCCAAGCATCGAGAAATTTCGCTTAGTAAGTTCAGGTACCGAAGCTGTTATGTCTGCTATCCGACTAGCGCGGGGATATACTAATAAAAAATACATTATTAAATTTAACGGCTGTTACCATGGTCATAGCGATGCATTACTTATTAAAGCTGGTTCAGGGCTACAGACCTTTGGTAATCCTAGTAGTGCTGGAATTCCAGAAGAAGCGGTGCGCCATACGTTGGTGCTTGAGTATAATGATGTTAAAGGTTTAAATGAAGCCTTCAATCTTTATCCTAATGATATTGCATGTATTATCGTAGAACCATTTGCTGGTAATATGAATTTAGTACGACCAAGTAAACAATTTGTCGAAACTATGCGCGACTTATGTAGCAAGCATAACAGCGTCTTAATTTTTGATGAGGTAATGACTGGTTTTCGTGTTGATCATGGTTGTGCTCAAAAGCTATTGGGGGTCATCCCTGATTTGACTACTCTTGGTAAAGTAATTGGCGGAGGAATGCCTTTGGCTGGGTTTGGCGGTAAGCGTGAAATTATGGATTATCTAGCGCCAGTTGGGTCAGTTTACCAGGCTGGGACATTGTCAGGTAACCCAATTGCTGTAACAGCAGGGCTTGCCAACTTAGAACTGATAGCGGTTCCTGGATTTTATGACGAGTTAGCAAATAATGCTAAGGCGTTAGTTGAGGGGTTAACCGTAAGCGCCAAGAGATATGGTTTTGCATTTACTGGCGATAGTGTTGGCGGGATGTTTGGCTTTTATTTTGCAGATTCGGTGCCACAGAGTTTTGCTGAAATTAAAAAGCTCGATCAGAATTTATTCAACAAATTTTTCCATTTGATGATAGACGCTGGAGTCTTTTTTGCTCCTAGTATGTTTGAAGCCGGCTTTATTTCAATTAAACATGATAAAGCGCTGATAGACTTGACACTAGAGAAGGCAGACAAGGTATTTGCACGCTTGGCAAACGAGTAATACGAGTTCTTGAATGCAATTATTACTCATATTGATGATCAGAAAATAAAGGATTCTTATGAATAAATTAGATGCAAAAATTGTATATAATAAACCTGGCGTAGCTGCAAAAGCCGCGATTGTATGGCTGCATGGGCTTGGTGCGGATTATAATGACTTTGTTCCCATTGTTTCAGAGCTGGATTTGCCTTTTTCTGCAAAATTCGTTTTTCCCAATGCTCCTGTTATACCAATCACGATAAATGGGGGAATGGCAATGCGTGGCTGGTATGACATTTTGGATTTTAATGATTTACATCGTGAAGTTGATACCCGCGGAATTAACCAAAGTATCAAACATGTTGAAGGTATTTTGGCTGATTTAATTCAAGAAGGTTTTACCGCAGATAGAATTGTACTGGCTGGCTTTTCCCAAGGAGGGGTTATCACTTATTATGCTGGCTTATCTTATTCACAAAAGCTTGCTGGGTTAATGGTCTTATCTTCCTATCTACCAGATATATCGATTCTTGATGTAGCTAAAATCCAACACATGGCAGGATTACCTATTCTAGTTTGCCATGGTAACCAAGACCCAGTTGTTGGAATAAGCTATGCCCGCAATTCAATTCAACATTTACAGCAATTAGGCTTGCAGTATGATTGGCATGAGTATCCAATGCCGCATAGTGTATGTTATGAGGAAATCCAGGATATTAGAAAGTGGTTAATAAATATCCTAAAGGGTAGAATTGATTAAGCATACCTTAGTTGTGTATAATAGCGAAATTATGGAAATTTACTTGGGGTAAGGAATATGACAAAGTTTAGCTCATCAATTATAGCTATCTCGTTAGGTTTGATTGTGAATTTTGCTATGGCTGATGATGGTGGATCAGTACCAGGATATGTATATACGCCAACATCTGGATCAACTGTTGTAAAATCGGCATACGGCCAATGCGTTCATAACGCTTATTGGGAGCCTTCTTACGGTCTAGAAGAATGTGGAGAGGCGCCTGAAGTGCCAGCTCCTGCACCGGCTCCAGCGCCAGTACCCAAAGTTATTATTGAAACAATCACTATGAGTGACGCAGATACTGTGTTATTTGATTTTAACAAGCCTACACTTACTCCAGCTGCCAATGGTAAACTTGCTGGTTTTGTCAGCAAGTTTAAAGAATCTGGCGATGTTACGAAGATAACAGTAAATGGTTACACTGATGCTATTGGAAATGATGAATATAATAAGAAATTATCCCAAGACCGTGCGCAAACTATAAAAGACTTCTTTGTCGCTAATGGTTTTAGTGCCGGTATTATTACTGCACAGGGGCTTGGAAAGCAAGATGCTAAAGCTTCCGCTAATTGCATTCAGAAATTTGGTACTGACCATTATGCTGAGATTAATAAATTAAAAGCTAAGTTGAAATCTACTAAGTCGCTAAAAGCTAAGAAACAGTTAAAACAAGAAATTGCTAAACTTGAAGAGAATCGTAATAATCTGATTGCTTGTGCAGCGTCAGATCGTCGTGTAGTATTATTAGTTGAACATACTCAGCAAGTGAAGAAACAAGTGATGCCTGCTGACTCGACTGCTCTTCCGACGACAACAGCGGCTTCAGCCCTTAATGCAGCTAAAGTAGATTCTTCTAGCACTCCATCGCCGACAACTGGTAAAATACTGCCTGAAATTCCGATTCAGGATACTGGCGCGGAATCAGCACCTAATAAGTAAGATTTTTAACACAATTGATTTCCCCGAGCTGCAGGCTCGGGGGTTTTTATTCAAAGATTATGCAGCGAATTAATTTAGCTAATAGCCGATATAGTAATCAAGAGATAATTGCAACGATAGGTAATTTTGACGGATTGCACCAAGGGCATATAGAACTTCTCCACCAAATGAATTCCCTTGCAACATCCCATAATAATGCTTGGCGGATGTTAATAACTTTTGATGTGCTACCTCATGAATACTTTGCCGATAAAGCAAATCTTGCCAGAACACCTCGAATTGGACTGCTTAGGGATAAAGTTGCAGTTTTAAGTGAAAGTGGCTTGATTGATGAAGTCGTGGTACTCCACTTTAATTACCATCTTGCCTCTATTGCTCCAGATGAATTTATTAGTAATTATTTGCAAAGCAAACTTAACATTAATTATCTAGTAATAGGGCACGATTTTCGTTTTGGTAGGCATGCTAAGGGAAATATCCAAAGCTTTATTGGCACCAATATTACTACTTACGAAGTAAAAGAAATAAAGCGGGATGGATTAAGAATCTCTAGTTCACTAGTGCGTAAACTTGCGAAAGACCAGCAAGTTGAACAGATTAAAAATTACCTTGGACGCAATATTCGTTATACCTCGCGGGTAGTCAAAGGGAACCAGCTTGCCCGTAAGTTTGGCATGCCGACCATAAACTTGAATTTATATAAAATCCAGCCTGTGCTATGGGGAATTTATGTTTCAAACGTTTATATTGATAATGTTCGCTATTTAGGGGTTACCAATATAGGTAAGAACCCAACTGTTAGCGAGGGTAAAGTATACAAAATTGAGACTCATTTATTGGATGTTGATTTGACCTTGTATGGTAAAATTGCCACTGTTGAAATTTTGCATTTTTTGCGGCCTGAGCTGAAATTTGACGATTTAGATAGTTTGTTTGTCCAAATGTATAAAGATTTGGATGATGCCCGTAGTTATTTTGCGGAAGTTAAGGATTAAAGAATGGATTATAAGAATACTGTTAATTTATTAGATACCCCATTTCCTATGCGTGGGGATTTAGCCCGTCGCGAACCGGCTATGCTTGAAAAGTGGACCAAAGAAAATCGTTACCAAAAATTACGTGAAAAATGTGCACATCGTGATAAATTTATCCTACATGATGGTCCTCCATATGCAAATGGTCAGCTCCATATCGGCCATGCTTCAAATAAAATTCTTAAGGATATAATAATTCGTAGCAAAACCATTGCTGGCTTTGATGCACCTTATGTACCGGGCTGGGATTGTCATGGTTTGCCTATTGAATTAAATATCGAAAAGCAGTTTGGCAAGAATCTTGAGCCTCGTGATTTTCGGAATAAATGCAGGGAATATGCCAATGGTCAAATTGAGCAGCAAAAAGTTGACTTTATGCGTCTTGGTGTTCTAGGGGATTGGAATAATCCTTATAAAACAATGGATTTTAAAACTGAAGCAGGAATTGTTCGTGCTTTGGGAGAAATATATAAAAATGGCTATTTATTTAGTGGCGTGAAACCAGTTTACTGGTGTATTGATTGTGCTTCAGCATTGGCAGAAGCTGAAGTTGAGTATCATGATAAAGAATCACCAGCAATCGATGTTGCGTTTAAAGCGGTCGCAAACGAAGAAATATCTCAAAGATTTAATTTTGTAATCCCCGGCGATAAACAAGTTTATGCAATAATCTGGACTACCACTCCGTGGACCTTACCAGCCAACCAAGCTATTTGTGCAGGTCCTGAAATCGAATATGCTTTGGTTGATTGCGGCTGTTCCTATATTATTGTAGCTAAAGCCTTGGTGGATGAGGCAATCAAACGCTATAATTTTATAACTGAGTATAAAATTGTAGCGACAGCTAGTGGTCAAGAATTAGAATTAGTTAAATTTGAACATCCTTTTTATTCTCGCATTGTTCCTATGATTATTGGCGAGCATGCCACTGACGACGCTGGAACTGGCCTTGTTCATACTGCGCCAGCTCATGGGATGGATGATTTTCTAGTAGGAAGTAAATATAATTTAGACTTGCATAATCCAGTTGGTAATGATGGATGCTATATTACAAATACTGAGTTTTTTGCCGGTGTGAATGTATTTGTTGCCAATGATAAAGTGGTTGAAGTCCTGAAAAATAACCATCGTTTGATGAATATGGCTAAAATAACCCATAGCTATCCATGCTGCTGGCGCCATAAATCGAAAATTATTTTCCGTACAACCGGTCAATGGTTTATCGGTATGGAAAAAACTGGTAGTGATGGTAAAACCTTGCGTGAAAAAGCTAACCTTGCGGTTGATAAAACTGCCTTCTTCCCAGCTTGGGGGCGTTCTCGCTTGGATGCAATGATAAAAAACCGTCCCGACTGGTGCGTTTCAAGACAACGCAATTGGGGAGTACCTATGACTTTCTTTGTTCACAAAGAAAGTGGCGAACTTCATCCTGATAGCTATCATTTATTGCAAGAAGTAGCTAAATTAATTGAAAAAGATGGAATTGATGCCTGGTTTAGTTTAGAGCCTAAAGATCTATTAAGCTCTGAGGATGCCAATAACTACGTAAAACTTAAAGATACTTTGGATGTTTGGTTTGATTCAGGTACTACTCATTTAACCGTGCTAGGGGAACGCGAAGGACTTAGTTGGCCGGCTGATTTATATTTAGAGGGGTCTGACCAACATCGGGGCTGGTTCCAGTCATCATTATTAACTGGCTGTGCGGTTAAAGGGCAGGCGCCTTATAAACAATTATTAACTCATGGCTTCTTAGTTGATGGCGATGGTTACAAAATGTCAAAATCTAAAGGTAATATTATTTCTATTCCCGATGGTGTGAAAAAATACGGAGCCGATATTTTACGATTATGGGTAGCCAGTACTGATTATTCTGGGGATATAGCGTTCTCAGATGAAATCATTAAACGAGTAACGGAGTCTTACCGTCGAATCCGTAATACTATACGTTTTCTTTTAGCTAACCTAGCTGATTTTGACGTTAGCAAAGATAGTGTTAGCATTGCAGATATGCTTGAAATTGACCAGTATGCGCTAGCATATTTAGCTAAACTACAGGATAAAGTAGTAAATCAATTATATCCTAGCTACCAATTTCATTTAATCGTTCAGGAACTAGTTACTTATTGTTCTGACGAACTTGGTAGCTTTTACCTAGATGTTTTAAAGGACCGGCTGTATACAGCAAAAGCTGCTGGGCAAGCCAGACGTTCGGCTCAAACCGCCTTATTTCACATTGCAAAAGCTCTTTTAAGCATGTTATCACCGATATTGGCATTTACCAGCGATGAAGCATGGGAAATCTTAGTAAATGATCCAACTGACTCGACATTGTATCATTTACATCATGATGTTCCGCAAGTGAAAAATGAAGAGGAGTTGATTAACAAATGGGCTCAAGTTCAGGAGTTTCGCGTGAGCGTTCTTAAAGAGCTTGAGAATAAGCGTACTGCTGGTTTAATTGGTGCTTCGTTACAAGCAGAGCTGATAATCAATGCTGATGCTAGTCTCTATGCGATTCTCAATTCACTTGGTAAGGACTTGAAATTTGCGTATATGGTATCAAAAATTACCTTAATCCAGGCTGATACTACTAGTGTTGAAGTTCAAGTAAGTGCGGCAACAAAATGTGAACGGTGCTGGCATTATGACGATCAAGTAGGTTCTAATTCAGAGCATGCTACTATATGCCCGCGTTGTGTGGAAAATGTGGTTGGTGAAGGTGAAGTTCGCAAATATGCTTGAGTATTTGCCTAAGCAAGTTGAGGAGTAATAAATAATGGTAGAACGCAAAAATCACTTATCGTTAAGTGCCCGGGTTGCATTGTTAGGACTTAGTGCCATAGTAATTATACTTGACCAAATTACAAAACATATAGTTCGAAATAATATTAACCTATTTGAAATAAAACCAGTAATGCCGTTTTGGAACTGGACGTTGGCATATAACGAAGGTGCTGCATTTAGCTTTCTTTCCCATGCGGGAGGGTGGCAGAAGATCTTTTTTGGAGTAATTGCAATTCTAGTATCCGCAGGATTAATTTATTATATTTTAAGTAAAACCTATCATGTTATTGCTGGTATTGCATTTAGTTTTATATTAGGTGGCGCTTTGGGTAATTTAGTTGATCGAATCACTGCAGGCAAGGTTACAGACTTTATTGATTGGTATGTTGGTAATTATCATTGGCCGGCATTTAATCTTGCTGATAGTTTTATCTGTGTTGGTGTCGCATTACTAATTATCGATAGTTTATTCATTAGTAAACGGTAATACCTTAACTATTTGTTATAAAAATCTAGAATATTACTGTCTGAATCTAAGGAAGCTAGTTTAACCTGTTAGCTTCCTTTAATATTAGCTATAGATCTTATGCACTATTACTTTTTTTAAAATAAATCAGATAATATGTATCAAAGTGCGATTAGTTAATAATCTGAAGAACTAACATCTTACACGAGTAACCAAACATTTTCTGAGCATGGCAAAAAGAGGCTATTGCTCTATGTTATAATTAGGTTCTCGGAGTGGGAATCATCTTAAGACAAATTTTCGGTGAACTAAAGTTATGAGAAAAATTATTTTAGCAAATCCAAGAGGATTCTGTGCTGGTGTGGACCGTGCGATCACGATTGTTGAAAAAGCCCTAGAAAAATATGGAGCGCCAGTATATGTTCGCCACGAAGTAGTGCATAATAAATATGTTGTAGACGGCTTAAAATCACGTGGAGCGGTATTTATTGAAGAAATCAAGGATGTTCCTGAAGGTAGTATCCTAATTTATTCTGCACATGGTGTACCTTTAGCCATTCGCGAAGAGGCTAAAGCTAAAAATTTAACAATGATCTTTGACGCAACTTGTCCATTAGTAAGCAAAGTTCACGTAGAAATCAAAAATTTATATCGTCAAGATTATACTATTATCATGATTGGGCATAAAGGGCATCCTGAAGTAGAAGGGACGATGGGGCAAGTGCCAAACCACATCCATTTAATTGAAAATGAAGAAGATGTTGACTCTTTGGTTATCCCGCGCGATATTAAGAAAATAGCAGTTGTTACCCAAACTACATTATCCGTTGATGAAACTAAAAGTATTATTGCCAAATTGAAAGCCGAATTTCCCAATTTACGCTTACCGAAGAACGAAGATATTTGCTATGCTACGCAAAATCGACAAGATGCGGTTAAAAAAATGGCAGCTAGTTGTGACATAGTAATTGTCATTGGCAGTAAAAATAGCTCTAATTCTAATCGCTTAAAAGAATTGGCTGAAAATTTGGGTGTTCGAGCTTATTTGATCGATTTCGATTTCGAAATTCAGCCAGAGTGGCTTTTAAATGTTACTAATGTAGGTGTGACTGCTGGCGCTTCAGCTCCTGAGGTATTAGTTGAAGGAGTGATTAAACGCTTGCAAAACTTAGGTTTTACCAATACTGAAACCTTAAACGTAGTAGAAGAACATATGACATTTGCATTACCGAGTGAATTAAGGTAATTTTATTTAATTTTGTTATTAGTTGGTGAGTATATAGTTGACTGATACAGGTGATTTTCAATTGAAGTTGTCTCGCGTAAAAGGAAGAGAGCCAGCAAGTCCGATTTTAGTTGCGACTTATGTTTTAACTTTTGCCAGCCAGGCTTTGGTGGTAGGGTTAATCATTTCTGGTTATAAAATATCAATGCATACAGCAGGTGACTTCTGGGCGTCTATGGCTGGTATTGTCTTTTTGGCAAATATCTTTGGGATAGGGTCTGATCGGTTTATTAGTGTGCAAATTCATCGCCTAAAAAGATTTTACATGAATTCATTGCGTAGCAATATTACCAATGTATTTCTTTTTTTTATTACTTTCTTTTCAATCGTTACATTCTTCGCTGGCGCATTAGACCTTGCTGCCTACTTTTTGTTTAAATATTACCCGAGTTTTACCCAGTCAAAAGCCTCTCATCCAGTAGAATTATGCCTATTTTGTATGTTTTTCTTCTTGTCTAGCAACTTTATGACTGCTTTCCTACAAAGTGAAGGATATTATTCTGGCGTGATGAAAGTTGCTATTTTTGCAATTTTACTCAGGATTATCCTGGTTATAGTCGTAATGCGTTATAACATCCGCTTTGATATTACTGGAGATGATGAGTATAACCTAGTATTTACTCTGTGTTTTCTTATTTCGTTACCAGAGATAATAAAGATTATCGGTTATACCAAATATATTTATCAATATTTAATACTGATTTCACCATATAATGAAGAAAAGCTAGACTCGCAGTGGAAAAAAGATATCTGGCTCTATGCTCTACACTCTTTACAGTATGATTGGATTTTAGTTGGGACAATTACAGTTGAGATATTTGGCCGATCTGAATCTGATCCGGCAGTTTTTGGTTACCTATTTGGTGTAGTGCGGATGTTCCATATGCTAGGGCGTATTATCCAGCAATTGACTAGGGATTATCTAGTCCGCTCCTTGTATGATATAAAGACTTCATATATTTCATTTCGCAAGTTGGTATTTCTGGGCACAGTTGCAACTTTTTTGATTATGATAGTAGTATTATGTTTTGATCAAAGGATCGCATTATATTATAAAATTCCCCAATATATTCATCAACTAGATACACTAGTTACAATTGCAGCGGTGAGGGCTTTTGCCGAGGCTTTCCTGATAATAGTCATCTTTGCTTATTCAAAAAAGATCATGCGCTTTTATGTATACATCAGTACTGTAATCTTTTTTGGTTATATTTTCGCAATGACTCAAAAAGCCCAGTTTGGGGTGAAGGTTGCAATTCAGACCTATACCCATTTCTACCTTACTGCAACTATTTTTGAAACAGTATTGGGAATGATAGTCTTATACCTTATTTTAAAACGTAACCAGCTTGGCATATTATGGACTTACAATAAAACGAATAGTCGAAGCTAGTTTTAGTATAAGGGTCTTATGGGTTGGAAATCGGTGATTTCCAATGAGTTAGGCATATTAATTTAAAATTAAGGAAATTCATAAATGTTTGAGAATTTATCCGCTCGCTTATCAGGAGTCGTAAAAACTCTATCTGGCAACTCTCGGTTAACTGAATCTAATATCAAAGATGCTCTTCGGGAAATCCGTATAGCTTTGCTTGAGGCTGATGTTGCCTTGCCTGTTGTTAAAGAGTTCATTGACAGTGTCAAGGATGAAGCTCTGGGTGAAAAAGTTATCGGGAGCCTAACTCCTGGGCAGGCTTTAGTAGGTGTGGTTAATGACAAGCTTACCAAGCTGATGGGTGAATTTAATGATAAGTTAAACCTAAACGTGGTTCCACCTGCAATAATCCTTATGGCAGGGCTGCAAGGGGCGGGTAAAACTACGACTGTTGGTAAATTGGCGCGTAGATTAAAAGAAACTGAGAAAAAAAAGGTTTTGGTTGTAAGTGCCGATGTGTACCGCCCAGCAGCGATTGAGCAATTAAAAACTTTGGCGCGTAGCCTGGATATAGAATGTTTTCCTTCAAATGAACAGCAAAAACCTAAGCAAATTGCCTTAGACGCATTAGATTATGCCAAGAAGCATTATTTTGATGTATTGATCGTAGATACCGCCGGTCGGTTGTCTATTGATGAATATATGATGAATGAGATTAAAGAACTGCATCAGTCCTTAAATCCTGCTGAAACATTATTCGTTGTAGATGCCATGCTTGGCCAAGATGCGGTAAATACGGCTAAAGCATTTAATGATACGCTAGCTTTAACCGGGACAATTCTTACGAAAATGGATGGTGATGCACGAGGTGGTGCCGCTTTATCCATCCGCCATATTACTGGTAAGCCTATCAAGTTTATCGGTGTATCTGAGAAAGTGAACGGGTTAGAACCTTTTTATCCTGATCGGATGGCCTCAAGGATTTTAGGAATGGGCGATATCCTATCCCTTATTGAGGAAGTCCAAGGAACCGTAGATGAAGCCGAAGCCAAAAAATTAATGGAAAAGGTTAAAAAAGGAAAAGGTTTTGATTTAAATGACTTCAAAATGCAATTTGAACAAATGAATAATATGGGCGGCATGTCAAAAATCCTAGACAAATTGCCTGGAAATATTGCAGAGAAGGCACCGCAGATAATTAATGACAAATCAATTAAAAAGAATGTCGCAATTATAGATTCGATGACTATGGAAGAACGGCGTAAACCTGACATCCTTAAAGCCTCGCGCAAAAGACGGATTGCACTTGGTAGTGGGACTAGTGTACAGGAAGTTAATCAGCTCCTAAAACAATATGAGCAAGTAAGTCAAATGATGAAAAAATTCAGTGGTGGCGGCATATTTAAATTAATGAAAAATTTTAAGCATTTGATGCCAAAAATGTAGTTTGCCGTGATCTTGTTACATAACCCTTTATATTCCTCTGGAAATAAAGGGTTTTTTTATTTATACTGCTTAGGGAAATTACTTATTAGTAATGTTACGTCGGCTAATAAAATTTAAAGCAGACAATTTGATTTATTAAAATGGTTAATTGATTTATAGCTCAAATCTTTCGCATCTAATATGCTACATAGTTCGTATAAATCAATTAACCATTCTAATAAATCTTACTATTTTGCCAGAAAAGTGAAAGTGCGTAACAAACTTATAACTTATATGATAAAAATTTCATGAATTTATTTACAACATTACTCCTTAATCAATCTTCAGCCAGTGTGTTTGGTCCTTTATTTTTCTAAAAGTTAATGCTTAAATTTTTGCAAGATATACTTCTAAACTTATACATATAATTTGGATATTTAGGGAGTAATTAAATGTTCGATTGTAATTGCGGATTCGGTGGTCCAAGAAAAAGTATTAACAGCCCACCAGTAGGAAATGGATCTCTACAGAAAAATGATATCCCTTCATCATACAAGCCAATATTTATAGATACAACTAAAATTAAACTCAACACTATTAGCCAGAAAGAGTCTACTCATACTGCGAATTATAGTACGTTTGATAGTCAATATGATTTAGAAACGGTACAGTATTTATTTAAACTAAGTTTAAAGAGAGTAGCGAGTTTATTGCAAGGTAATCAAATAGACTTTAAATATATGGGGGGCCTTGATATTTTTAAAGATTATTTCCGGGGATTCCAGGGCCTTTCAAAATCTGCGCAGCTTAATGCTATTTGGCAGAGTATAAGGGCAAAGCAAGATTATTATCCAACTAATTTAGATGAATCTGGCAATAACAAGTATATTTGCTATCAAGTTTTTATGACTTTTGCATTGATTCATGAAGTATCTGATTTTAGAAGTCGAAATAGGTTTAATGTTAATTTTACTGAAAAGAAGACTTTACAAGGCAAATTATGTTTTACGGTCGAATTTAAAATTGATGAAATAGTGCTTATTAGTATTGAGCAGAGTGATGAGACTGTCATATCTGTAATTGAGTTATTTTTAGATGAAAGCGGAAGATTTGAAGACAGTTATCCTACAATTCCACAAATGATGATGTTAGAACAATTAAATATAATTGAAAAAACCATTGAAAATTGTAAAACAATAAAGTCACTTTTTGGCGAACTTAGAAACTTGAGGATTTTGAGCCTCAATAACAAGCTACTATCAAATAAAAGATGTGAACTCATTCCATTAATCAATGGAATTTGCTTAGTTAATGAAGATAATAATAAGTTAAATATAAAATATAATAAAGATATAAATTTAATTGACCTTGGTGTAGTTCTAATTAGGGAATGGTATTGTAACAATGATTTAGCAAATGTTGTGAAACAAAAATTAGAAAGTAAAGAGAGTTTTGAAGACCTGATTACGAAATTGAATAAAGAGATAATGATTAAAAGAAAAACAGCTTTTCAAAAGGAAGACTCGCAGAACTTAGCGCATAGGCAGTATAATTACTCCGAACCTATTTTGTGTAGTACCTATCAAGTTGATAGCGACCTCCATGTTCTACATGCTAGTAGAAGTTTAAGAAGTGAAGATCTATTTAAGGCTAGTCAAACAAATGTTATGGTAAAAGTTAATCAATCAATTCGGGAAGAAGATAGTTTAACTTATTGTTTGACAATTATAGAATGGTATCAACATGAATGGAAGATATCTGATCTACGCAAAGCACAAGAAGAGTTACGTGTTAAAATAACCGCTGCCGTAGAAAATATAGGCAGTTATACGATGGAAATTGAGCAGTTAATAACAGAGCATAATGGACATGGTGAATTTACAAAAGTATATGCTTATTTAACTAGTGATAGATCTAAAATTTTTATTGAAGACCAAAACTTACCCGAAAGTCAGCAAATCTCGATATTAGTTGTAATTCCAAAGGCAAATATTCATAATTCAAAAAAGCTAACTATAGCTACTACAGGCAAATCTTCACGCTTAGAGTTCGTTCAAGAAAGAAATATTTATATTTAGGAGGTTATTGATGTGGCAGCCAGAGCAATATGCAAAATATTCGAATTTTCGGTTACGGCCGGCACTTGATTTAATTGCTGCTATTCCGAACGAATTGAATCCCCAAACTGTTGTCGATCTTGGTTCTGGGCCAGGCAATATAACCCAAATATTAGTTGACCGTTATCCAGATGCAAAGGTAATTGGCTTAGATAATTCCCAAGAGATGTTAGCCAAAGCGCGGAGTAGTTTTCCTCATATTGATTTTATTGAGGGAAATATTGCAGAATTGACTGGGGGCTTTGATTTGGTTTTTTCAAATGCTGCCGTGCATTGGGTAAAAAATCATTATTTATTGATACCGAGACTCCTACAGGCGTTAAACCCCAGCGGAGTCCTAGCGGTACAGATACCGGCAAACTTTGATGCACCTTCACATCGGGTTTTACGTGAGATAATAAATAGTAATCGCGATTGGCAATCCAAATTAAAAGATAGCATCCTTTATTATGATTTTTTACAACCGGCAGATTATTATCAATTATTTAGTGACTATGGTTACCAGGTTGACTTGTGGACTACTACATATTTTCAGGCCCTAAGCGGAAAAAATGCGGTTGTAGAATGGGTAAAAGGCTCGGTCGTTAGTGATCTGCGGGCAAGCTTGCTACCGACAGAAGTTGATGAAATTCTAACCAAGTATAGTTTGCAAGTGGCTAAATATTATCCCGAAAATAGTAATGGCACAACTTTATTTCCATTTACCCGCCTTTTCTTTGTAGCCAAGAAAAAATGATTTTGCATTTCATATATGCAGGATGAGGCTAACAATTGTTTTGACGCTATCAACCAGCATTTCCAGCCCAATTGTTGTCAAAAAAAGGCCAGAAGCACGCTTAAATACTAACCACCATATTGGTGCAACATATTTGGTAAGAAAGCTACTTGATAATAGTAATATGAATATTCCAAGGCTTAGTAGAATAAGTATAATTAAAATTATACGCGGTTGCTGGTTAATTTGACCATTAATAAATAATGAAACAATAATAGATGCAGGATTTAGCAGTACTGGAATTGCGAGTGGACAAAATCCTAAACCCAAATATGAACCTTGTTTATAGTTTTCAAGAACAATATTTAGGTCAAGCTTTGAAGTATCAGGTTTGCCTGCCATACCAAACATACTAATTAACTTTTGTAGATAAAAGCGAGTTTCAAGTAGATATTCATTCGCCAAAGCACTAAATACTCCAAGGATTAACAGTAATAATCCGCCGCCCAGACCCAAAATATACTGTGTTATCCCAAAAAAATTTAGAATAGCATTACCGTAGAGCAGAAACATGCTTAGGATGGCAAATACAGTTAAGGAGCATATAGCAGAACTGAGTAAATTCTCTGCGCGGTTATTAAGGTTTTTTTGTATGTTTGAATATAATACAACTGCAGCTATAGGGTTTAGCGCAGCAATTAAAACTATTATCATTTGCGGGTAATTGATCATTTGCCTTGCCTTATGATTTTAAATTAGCAAAGTTAATTTGTATTGCGTAATTGTAACTTTAATTTAAGTTTTATATTTTAGAATCTTTTTTATTGTACAGTGAAATCGAGGATTAACTTTAAATTCTTTATGCTATAATTAAAGCGAATTAGTAAACTAGTTCAATCTCAATATGTTGCACTTTGATAAAAGTATTGCAAAAAAGCATATTTTAAAAAATAAACAGAATAACCTAATTATAAAAGTGCACGGTATTTAATTTCTAAATATATAAAGTACTCAAGGGTGAGAAGTATGAAATACTTTTCCAAAACTGGAATAAATTAGAGCATAAAGGGGTTTAAATGAGAGGTTTAAAGAAAGTTAAGATATCAAATATACTTGCAGTATGTCTTTTGCTTATTTTAAGCGGTTGTGGCAGTGGGGGAGGTTCTTCAAGCGCAGCACCAAATCCAACACCGACGGTTGCCTGGCAAAATTGTACTGAATCACGTTTTCAAAGCGAACAATTTTCATGCGCAACTTTAAATGTGCCTCTTGATTACCAGAATCCTGGCGCAGGAACAACTTATTTGGGAATTGTAAAATATCAGAAATACCCCTCGGCAACTCAACTTCTATTTTTTAATAATGGCGGACCATGGGCAGTTAATACTGCAGAACCTACAAGTTTTACTAATTTTCCTGATAGCATTTTGCAACAATATACTATCATCACATTTGACCCTCGTGGTGTAGGTATGAGCGAAAGGTTAGATGGATGTAGTATGCCAAGCCCAACTGGAGACAGCCTAATGACGCAAATTGGTTTTAGCAATACTTACTACAATTTAAAAGGTCAGTTTCAATATTGCTTTGTTAATGAGTCTAGCCCTTTAAAATATTATATGGGGACAATCAATACGGCCAATGACCTCGACTATATTCGTAGCGCAATGGGTTATAATCAGATAAGCTACTTGGGATACTCTTATGGAACTCAACTAGGTTCACTATATCTAATGTTATTTACCCCTCATGTTGATAAAATGATCTTGGATGGCAATATTAATCCTGATCATAGTATTTATACCCGCGATATTGTTGTTGGCTATGGCTTTACTCTTGCCCTTAATAATATGCTAAATCTGTGTAACCAAAATGAGAACTGTGTATTATACCCAACTGCGCATGAGTCATATGACCAGTTCGTTAAATTAATTGATGAAGGGAAAATAACGGTTATTCCAGGGAATTCTACCCTTACCCTGGGTGATTTCTTTGAAGATTTGGGAACAGATTTATATAACACAAGAAACTATCCAAATATTCTAAACAAGATAAAAGTTGGGATTACTGACCATACCTATTCTAAACCGTTACAGGGTGGATTTAATAGGGATTCTCTTGTTCGTTCAATAGTCAATAAAAATGACTATAATTATACTAATTTGAATAGCGATAATGATATTTTTTCTGTTGCAAGTTTATATTGGAATAAATTTGATTTTAATGCATATAACACTCTGGTTGAGTTGTCTAACTCTTATTTTGTACAATTACTAAATAATTCGTTGCCAAATTTGACTTATCCAACCTTAACCAATAAAGTTTTGGTTATTGGTAATCTTTATGATCCTGCTACGCCATATACTAATAGTGTGAGCATGAGCTCGGCTATTCCCGGATCTGTACTTCTAGCTTTAAATAGTGGTAATCATTGTGCTTACAATGTTGGGATAAGTCAATGCATTGATAATTATGGGAATAACTATCTCCTAAATGGAGCAAGTGCATTGCCGCCTTCAGGCACTCTTTGTGATGATGCTCTAAATCCTACTTCGCCAACAACTATTGTAAATATTCACCGAAATATTGAATAGCTTAGGTTTTAGAAGTAATGTTTTACAGTGCGTTGGATAATTAGCAGCTGGCAAAAAGCTGCCTGATAATTAGCTGGACTGCGTAAAATAGATCATCCGGACCTGCGGTTAGGGCCTGGGCGAGTTCCGGATATATTTTACGGTGTGAACTGAAGAATTTTTCTATTGCTGCTAGTTTTTCCGTTATACTGCTTAAACTATTTATTTGAATTAAGCATGGAATTACACACGAACACTCATGTTCATGAACGGTAGCAATCGGTAAAATTGCTGAGATTCCTAGTGCATAAAGAGCTTCAAGGGTTTCGCTAGTCTTGCCAGCCAATACTATTAATGGTTTATTATATTTTTTGCATAGTTTGGCGATTTTACTTATGGTTTTACCATTTATGGTTTGGCTGTCAAGAGAGCCTTCGCCACTAAATACAATATCAGCCGAAGAAATTTCCTGTTCTAAATTTGTAAAATTACTAATTAAGTCAATACCAGAAACGATTTTGCCACCAAGCAAAAGTAAAGCATAACCTAATCCTCCAGCTGCACCACTACCAGGGAGTTCTGTTAATGAAATTTTGAGATTATGATTACATAATTGTGCAAATTTGGCTAATCCTTTTTCAAGTATTTCTACCATTTCGGGCGTAGCCCCTTTTTGAGGTCCGAAAACTCGGGCAGCTCCCATTGGGCCCAATAGAGGGTTTATAACGTCTGAAGCAATTAGTATATCGACCTTTGCTAAATTAGCCAAGAGGCGTTTGAAGTTGACTTGCTCTAGATCATTAAGATAAAGTCCACCAGGCTTCAAAACGTGTAAATTTTTATCTAGCAATTCTGCCCCTAATGCCTGCAACATACCAGCACCGCCATCAACTGTTGAGCTCCCACCTAGGCCAACAATTATTTTTTTAGCTCCCTTGCTAATTGCATCTAAAATCAACTCACCAATTCCATAAGTTGTTGTATAGAAAGGATTTCTCTCGGTCAAAGCTAATAACTCAAGACCTGCAGCCTGGGCTGATTCAATAATTGCAGTCTCTTCATTTTCTATAAGAGCATAACTTGCGAGAACTGTTTTGCCAAGAGGACCACAAACTGGTTTTTCAATTAATTTCCCTTTAACTGCGATGAGAATGGAATTGATAAAACCTTGCCCGCCATCGGATAAGGGAATTGTTTTAATTAGTGCATTTGGCAATATTGATTCAATTGCTTTATGCATGATTAATGATGCATCAGAGGCAGTCATGCAATCTTTAAATGAGTCGGGGCAAATCAGAAACTTCATAGTAGTGTGCTTTAATTAGAATATACCGAATAGTGGTATGGAATCTTAGCACAAATATTCGCAGCATTTTTAGGTATTCCTGCTATAATGATAAGGCACTATAATTTTCAGGTAATTCCAATTGTGGGGCAGGTGGATAGATGAAACTTTTAGCCTGCTTTTGAGCAACAAGTTTATCGGCTAAGTGGGTCGGCTCAGGCAAACGGTATTTTCCTGAACATTCAAGGACTAGGTTGGTAACCGTTTCTAAATCCATTTTATGGCCAACGCTAACAAAAACAGGCTTGACCTTGTCTCGAGTTCGAACAACATTACCAATAGTCTGATCCTTGGCAGTCAGTGGTTCTGTTGATCCACGCTTTAAGTGCGGCTCATGATAATGTCCATAAAGGAGGCTTTTACCACAGCCAAAAGCTGGCTTATCAAATAATACCCCAACATGGCAGGCAATACCAAATGCACGCGGATGGGCGATCCCATGTCCATCGACAATTAAAAGGTCTGGTTCTGACTGGAGCTTTTTCATAACTTCAATTATTGCCGGGATCTCTCTAAATGATAGTAATCCGGGAATATAGGGGAATTTAAGTGGAGCTTCACTAATATGATATTCTATAATTTCGCGTCTCATTCGATCCCAGATAACTACTGCTGAATAATATTTTGTCTTGTCAGCTGAAGGGGCGCAATCAATTCCGGCAATATATCTAAAATGAGCGTTTGGCCGCGTTAATTCCACTTTTAAAGCTAACTCTTTTTGCAGCTTTACTGCTTCACTTGGGCTTAAGTCCCATGGATGATTAAACTTTGCGCGCATTTTAATAGTATACCTTTAAAAAATAAACCGGTAGTAAAATACCGGCACTGGGAAACTATCTAATCTAAATTAATTATTATAATTGTGCCAATATTTAAATAATAGCACAATCAATATTATTGAACAAGCTAAAATCCATACCGGAAAATTTCCGAACCTTTCAAAAGGTGTTATGCCACTATAACCTTGTACCATTCCAACTAATGCTCCCGGACTAAATGGAGATAGTTTATGTTCTACTTCACCATTTTGATTAATTATGGCAGTATCTCCAGTGTTACCATCTTGAAGAAAATAACGCTGGTTTTCCAAGGCTCTGCCTTGAGAAAATTGAAAGAAGGCATCCTTCATTTGCGTTTTGCCATACCAGGAAAGATCAGATTGATTGATCAGGATGGTTGCATTTTTTGCCGACTTCGCCACAAAGTCATTGATAGTATTTTCATAACAAATATCAAATGCAAATTTCTGCCCTTTTACTTCTGCTGGATCTTGAACCTTATCTCCTGCGGTATATTCACTGATTTGATCCCCAATTGCAGACATCAATAGTGGATTTAAAAAAGTGTCTTTAAGCGGATTATATTCACCAAAGGGCACCAAGTTATGTTTAATATAAACAGGGTTAGAGAGTCTATCCAAATCGACAGTGCCTGTTTGTTTAAAGCTGCCAAGCCCATGAATGGGAGTCCCAAAAAATAAGCTGGCATCATTTCTTTTTATCATTGCATTTAAAGTATCAAGATAGCCTGGAGTAAGATAATGGTAGTCTGCGCCAAATACGGTTTCGGGAAGGACATATAGATCAGCCTCATTCGCATTAACTAGCTCTTCAGAAATTTGCTCAATTAAAATCAAGGAATCAGGGTCAGCATTTTTACTAGAAAAAATACTAGGCTGTATTAATGCTACCGTAATCGGCGGGCCAAATTTATGAGTATATTTTACTTGCGCCAAAGCATAGGATAGGCCGATAAAGATAATTGCACTAAGACAAAGCTTTACTAGCATTTTCGGCCATGCTTTCGAATCTAATGCAATCTTCAGGAGGAAATAACTAAACCAACCAGACAATGCCATGACTAGCCAGGAAACAAAATATACGCCAAATAGGGGAAAGTAGCCACGAAAAAGGATATTGTCTACTTGAGTGTAGCCAAAAGCGTACCAGGAACGAGGGAAAAAAAGCCCTCTAACTAACTCGGTTAAAATCCATAGTGATGGGAAATAGAGTACTAGATTAATAACTTGGTTTCTTGTTTTGAATTTAGTATATAACCAGGCAATAACCCCTATATATGTTGAGGTATATAGGCAAATTATCGAAGTTAACCCATAGGATACTAAGTGGCTACAGCCTAGCTGAAGTCTAAAATAATAGCTAAACCAATAGCCGATAAAGGCAATAACTGCGCCTAGGTAAAAGAAGTAGCCATACCAGAAACTAGATTTTCTACCCCTTTGCTCTAAGCCAAGCAAGAAAACTGTCATTGTTATGTAAACAGTATACGGAAAGGCATGTGGCGGAAACGCCCAGACTAGGGTAGAACCAAGCACAGTTACAAACAGATAGTATATAATTGACAATATAGTTATTTTCATTATCAGGCAGCTTTTAGAAAAAATTTTCTAAAAAAACCATCGAATATTTCGATGGTTTCTAAAGTTTAAATGATATAATTTAGATTATTCATCAGTAACGCAACCAAGGCTTGCTGAAGTTACATTCTTTATAAACTTATATAGTGTACCACGATTAGCGCGATATGCTGGAGCTTTCCAATTAGCACGCCGTGAAGCTAATACGTTTTCCGCTACTTCAACATTTATCGTATTTTTTTCAGCATCAATGGAGATAATATCGCCATCTTCAACTAAAGCAATATTACCACCAACTTGCGCTTCAGGTGTAATGTGGCCGATGATAAATCCGTGCGAGCCACCCGAGAATCGTCCGTCAGTAATTAATGCAACATCTTTTCCAAGCCCAGCGCCAACAATTGCTGAAGTTGGTTTTAGCATTTCCGGCATTCCTGGACCACCTTTTGGACCTTGGTAGCGAATTACAATTACATCGCCTTTTTGGATTTGATTTTGCTCCAAGGCAGCAATCATTGCTTCTTCGGTATCAAAGCAGCGAGCTGGACCTTTAAAATATAATCCTTCTTTACCGGTAATTTTTGCTACTGCACCATCTAACGCCAAATTGCCTTTTAGTATTTGAATATGGCCAGTTTTTTTGATTGGCTGAGACAATGGCTGTAAAATTGGTTGGTCATCTGGTAGGCTAGGTAACGAAGCTAAGTTTTCGGCAACAGTTTTACCTGTTACAGTGAGGCAGTCGCCATGGAGCATTCCATATTCTAATAGTTTTTTCATAACTGCCGGTGTTCCGCCTAATTGATGCAAGTCAGCCATTACATATTTTCCGCTAGGTTTAAAATCAGCAAGCATCGGAGTTTTATCGCTAATTTTCTGAATATCATCAATGGTAAAATCGACTTTTGCAGTGCGCGCCATAGCCAGTAAGTGTAATACCGCATTAGTTGAACCACCTAAGACAGTCACTACCGTAAAGGCATTTTCAAATGCCTTTTTAGTCATTATGTCTAGAGGCTTTATATCATTTTCAAGTAGGTTTTTCATAGCTTCACCTGCATGGAAGCATTCAGCAAGTTTTGCTTCATGAGTAGCAGGAATTGAAGAGCTATACGGTAAAGACATACCCAGCGCTTCGATGGCGCATGCCATGGTATTTGCAGTATACATCCCACCACATGCTCCAGCACCAGGGCATGCATGGCGGATTATTCCTCTGCGTTCTTCTTCAGTAATCTTGCCAGCCAAATATTCACCATATGCTTGGAAAGCAGAAACGATATCTAATAGCTTGCCACCATATTCACCTGCTTTAATCGTTCCACCATAAATCATGATACTTGGGCGATTAAGTCGTGCCATGGCCATTACGCAACCAGGC
This sequence comes from uncultured Neisseria sp., assembly GCA_964386295.1. Classification (GTDB taxonomy): domain Bacteria; phylum Pseudomonadota; class Gammaproteobacteria; order Burkholderiales; family UBA11063; genus Aquella. The sequence goes on along the minus strand of CAYLRR010000015.1, from coordinate 46,382 downwards.
ATGTTTTTATCACAGCCAGGCAAGGCGATTAATCCATCGTACCATTGTGCGCCCATAATAGTTTCCATTGAGTCAGCAATAACTTCGCGGGATTGCAGTGAATAGCGCATCCCATTAGTACCCATAGAGATACCGTCACTAACACCGACAGTATTAAAGCGCATGCCAACTAACCCGGCAGCAACTACGCCTTTTTTTACATGTTCGGATAAAGTTAATAAGTGCATATTACACGGATTGCCTTCATACCATACACTGCCGATGCCGACCTGGGCTTTATTCATGTCTTGCTCTACCATACCTGTTGCGTATAGCATAGCTTGTGATGCACCTTGTGAAATCGGCTGGGTAATATTTGCACTTATCTTATTTAATTGTTTACTCATCTCTTATTCCCTTAATTATTATTTACACTTTTGCCAACTGTGCCGGGCAAATTATTGACTAAAACCATTATATGCTTCAGAGAATGCTTCAATTGAAGCTTGAATGATATCTGGTGAAGTACCTGTACCTAGCGAAGTACTTGATTCTTTTTGCAGTTTCATTTCAACATATACGTTGGCATCAGTTCCCTGTCCACGAATTTCAACTTTATAATCAACTAGCTTAAATTGTAATGATTCATGGCAAGCATGAGTTAATGCTTTAATCACTGCATCAACAGGTCCTGTACCGGTAGCTTTTCCTGTAAATTCCTGGCCCATGATCGTTACGCGCACGGTTGCATTTGCCATTTTATCTTTGGCAGTATCTACGACAAAGTCTTTCACAACAAAAACATCAGCCTTAGCATGTTTAGGTGATTCTAAAACACTTTGGATACTATCTTGAAAATCCGAGATAGTAATTGTTTTACCTTTTTGGATCATTTTTGTTAGTGATAATTCAATTTTATCGAGGTAATCATCGCCATAGGAAGCTGAAAATAGATTTTGCAGTTCGCGGCTGATATCTGCCTTCGTGGGGTTTTTTGCAAAAAGTATATCGCTTTTTTCAACGAACACCATGCTCTTGCCATCAAAAAAACCATTTTCATATAAATTGAAGAAGTCTTTGGTTTCAGGGTAAATCGTAGGTGGTTTAATTGCCGCTTTTAATACTACTTGCGGATCTTTTAAACCATCTCCTGTTAGCACACATAAAACTTTTTTATGTGCTTCAATGATATTTGCATCAATTAATTTTTGCACGCCAGCAATTGTTGCTGCGGCTGAACTTTCAGCAAAGATTCCCTCATCCTTAGCTAAGCGATGTTGTGCGGCCAAAATCTCATTGTCAGTAACGGCAACGGCATGACCGTTAGTAGTATTAATTGCTTCAAGAGCTTTTAATCCATCAATCGGGTTTGCAACCGATATTGCGGTGGCTAAAGTATTTACACTTGGCAAAATGCGGATTTCGTTTACTTTATCATTGAAACTATTGACAACCGCCTGGGCGCCAGTTGCCTGAACGCCAATAATTCTTGGTAACTTGTCGATCAAACCAAGGCGGTAATAATCCATAAACCCTTTGTAATAGCCGCCGATGTTAGTTCCACAGCCAATTGGCACTACTAGATAATCTGGTACTTGGAATAACAGTTGATCTATTACCTCAAATGCAGCTGTTTTAGCTCCTTCAAGGCGGAAGGCATAATCTCCAGCAAGGTAGAAGCCCATTTCTTCGGCGATTTTATACGCAAGATCAGCGGCATCGTTATAGGTTCCTTTTACTTGGACAATATGACCGCCAAAAGCAAGAACTTGCGATAATTTACCTGGAGGCACACCTTCAGGAACTAAAATAAAACATGGAATTCCTGCTGCTGCTGCATAGCAGGCACATGAAGCTGCCATATTACCAGTTGAAGCTAGGATTATCGCCTTTGCCCCTTTTTCGCGCGCAACAGAAATTTCGACCGCAGTTCCACGATCTTTGAACGAGCCGGTAGGGTTCTTGCCTTCTACTTTTAGGTATAATTCTACTCCCATATTTTTGCCAAGCTTGCGGCTTTTAATTAGTGGAGTAGCTGCCTCACGTAAAGTAATGAACTCAGCCTGTTTTTCGATAGGCAAGAGCGGCAAATATTTTAGTAAACTAGGTGGAGACTGGCGAAAGTAGTCAAGATTCATTTTGCTTTTGATTGAATCTAGGTCCATTACTACTTCCCAAGGAGTATCTTCACCGGTAAAAACCAAATTATCAGGATTAACTGGTTTTTTGGTGACAAAATCGCGAAGGTAATACATGGTTTTCTCTAAATTAAATAAATTGAATACAATCCGATATTATACCGGGTTTTGCTCCTGATCCGATTAAATTTATAGATAGTTATAACGCGAAGGGTTAAGTAAATTTTGGGGGAGTTAACAATAAAAAATATTCAGGCTTGGTTTCTAATCTGAATGGGTATAAGGCTACTAAAACTTGTGGATCAAAAGGAAGTGAAAATTTTTCACAAGTAAGGAGAAAAATAATACTATAATAAGGATTTAAGCGCGAGATTAAAGCTTGATGCCGGATATTTCCAAGGATCTAAGCAATATAAAAGTGTCAGGTTTTAAGGGCCTAAACATTTTAGTATGGGTTATAATATAATAACTAATCAAGCCAATCCTGCCCATAAAATTAACAAAGAAAAATTAAGAAGGAGAGAAATATGCACCAATTAGAAAAAGTACTTTATACTGCAGCAGCTAAAGCAACCGGCGGTCGCGAGGGTACAGTTCATGGTGAAAATCCATCTTTGGATTTGAAACTTTCAACGCCAAAGGAATTAGGTGGCGCTGGCGGCACTGGCACTAATCCCGAGCAACTTTTTGCGGCAGGTTACTCCGCATGCTTTATCGGTGCGCTAAAAGTTGTAGCCATGCGTGAAAAGGTTAGCCTCCCTGCCGAAGTGTCAATAGAAGGGCATGTAGGAATCGGCCCAATTAGCCATGGATTCTGTATAGAAGTTGAGTTAAAAATATCTTTGCCAGGCATTGAAAAAAGTGTTGCAGAAAGTTTAGTTGAGAAGGCACACATGGTCTGCCCATACTCAAATGCAACTCGCGGCAATATTAAAGTTACGCTTACTTTAGTTTAAATTAAATGGCTTTGGCCATTATTTTAAGGGGTAATTGTTTGAGATTCGTTAGCAAAAACTTATCTTAGGCTATTACCCTGTCAGTAAATAGATAGAAACTTTAGATCTGTCATAAAGATTAGTCATCTAGCATAACGTCAAGTCTTATCTAAATTTAAACTAAATACACGGAAATAGCATAATGAAAAAACTAATTGTTTTTGGCACTGGCCACTTAGCCAAAGCACTCTTGCCAACTTTTCTGGCCCAAAGCTATTATCAGATTATTCTCATTCACTATAATGAAGAGGTAATTCAACAATTAAAACAACAATTTCCAGAATGCGAAGTTAAAAGCAAAATTGATTGGGAATTACAGCGTGATGATGTTTTACTGCTCTTGGTTAAGCCACAGCAAGCGCGCAAAGCTCTTTTAAATGTCGGTGTCTCATTAATAAAAAAATGCCTAATTATTTCTTTAATGGCTGGGATCAATACTAAAAGCTTGTTTCTACTAACCCAAAATCAAAGAATTATCCGGGTGATGCCAAATATTGCTAATTCTACCAATAATGGTGCTAATGCGGTTTTCATCAATCCTAACTTAGCTAAACAGGATGTGGAAATAGTAAAAACTTTGTTTAGTAAGAGTGGCAAATTATATGAACTACTAAACGAGGAAGAGATTGATGTTTTTGCAGCAATACTTAGCTGCTCTGCTTATTTTTATATTGCACTTAAAGGTATGGTAGATACTTTAATCAGCCACTTAGGGTTTGATCCATTAAACGCCATGAATCTTATGCACCAAATAATTAATGGTAGTATCAGTCTATTAGAGCCTGATAGTTATCAATCGTTAAGCGAAGGCTGCAGCAAAGCAGCCTCCAAAGGTGGAATAACCGAGCAAGGAATAAAAGTTTTGCAAGAAAATGATATAAGTAAAATATTTAGCCAAGCAATTTTAAGTGGTGTAGCGAAAGCACAAGCATTCCAAAAGGATCTGAATGAGGAAATTCAAAAAGGGCTTAATAAACCTTTGACCTAAGTGATCTTTAAGATCAGTATTTACAGACTTCGGGCGCTTCGAGCTTTATGCCGTTAGGATATCCGCGATAATTTGCGTCATATTTATCATGTATAAACGCTAAAAATCCTTTTTGGCCACAACCTAGACGACTGGCTAGTGAATGCCATGCCGGCTTATTTTCAGGCGGGGTGCTCCAGGATGCTTCAGCTAAGCCGGCTAACTTAGGTAATGTCATATATTGTAATTGGTAATAACTAGGAATCACATCTGTCCATATCGCACCTTCCAAACCAATTATGTTTTCTGGTTTTTTGCTTAGAAGCTCGGTTTGCGATGCAGAATTGGCAGCAGATAACATTGCGTAGGTATCGTGCGATTTATTAGCCCAGTAAAGACCCGGTTCTTTTAGTTCAGGGGTATAAGTCATATCCATATAGAGTAAATCAGAATATTCCAATACTACCGGATATTCAGCATTAGCTAATGTAACTGCCTTTTTAATAGATTCATTGGATTTACCCCAAACCCAGACATGGCCAATCTCATCCGGCTTAATGCCGTGTTTGAAACTAATTTTACCAGATTTATCTAAGACAAATTCATACCACCCTGAAAGTTTTAAGCGGTTTATTCTAGCATCATTATTTAAACTATCTAGGAAATAATGCTCTTTTTCTAGCTCGTTCATTTTATTCCATGGCGCAATTTTACATGACGGAGCATTATCCCAAGTGCCGCTAAAAACTTCATCACCACCAATACTAATTTCATTATTAACTGCAAATAAGGTGGTTTGCTGGTTAAACATCTGGCTAGTCCGATAAATTATATTGGTAAGAGCTGATGTAAATTTTTGACCTAATTCAGAAGTGCTGCCATATGCGCAGACAGGCAAACTATTATCACCATAGCCCGCATAGTCAGAAGTATCCTCTTTTTCGTAGAAGGCTTCTGGTAATGCTTTCATCAAAGCTCGGGAGTGTCCGGGAATATCGATTTCCGGAATAACTGTTATCTGATGAAGATTGGCGTAATTGATAATTTCTTGAATATCAGTACTGCTATAGCTCCCTTGGTAAGTCGTAGCAGCATTGGGAAGTTTATCTGAGGGTTTGCTTTTACTTAAGTTTTTCTGGATAAGCGCCATTGGACCTAGATTATTGCCTAACCCGCGTTTCGCCCCGATTTTAGCTAATTCTGGGAAATCATCTAACTGTAAGCGAAATCCCTCATCATCAGATAAATGTAGATGTAAGGTATTTAATTTGGCTGCAGCCATAATGTCAATGAAATTTTTAATTTCATCTACAGTAAAGTAGTGTCGGGCTACATCAAGTAATATACCACGATATTTGTAGCGAGGATAATCCTGAATAGTCAATGATGGTATATTTGTCGAACCAGACCATAGCTGTCTTAAGGTTTGCAAGGCATAAAAGAACCCTGCCGGATTACTTGCTTTTACATCAATTTGCTCTTCATTTATATCAATTTCGTAGCCTTCTGGATTGTTTACTTTTGAATCGCGGTTTTCCAATAATAGCCCCCTATTTGCGAATACTTGATCCACATCCGGGGTAATATTTAAGTCAGTCTTAATGGCGTCCGTCCACAGTTTTAGCTGCTCATTACTAAGTTGGCTTAAATTGTGAATGGTAAGAGACTGTGGTAGTTTAAAAAATGTACCATCCGTTTTTAAGTCGGTTTTTCTTGGGGCTGGGATAATGTTTAACTGAGGTAACTCTAATGTTGAATTGGCCCAATTATCAATTATTTTTTGCTGGGCTTTTTGTTTTGCCTGAGAAGAGTTAAAATCTGTCAGCATATAGCTAGCAGGGCTAGTGGTTAAATTTATCACATCATCTTTATTGGTTATAAACATGCTTTGCGGCAATGAAGAATAGTTTTGTGGGCTTCGAGAACTATTATGCAATAGGCTAATGATATAATTTTTACTCGCTTGGAGAGGGAAATTTTGTTCTGGTTTGACAATAGTCGTAAATACAGTACTTTGGTCTAAGGCAACGAAAGACGGTTTAACATAAATTAATTGGCTACAATTATTCCTGCCTTGCTCACAAATACGCATAGCTAAATTACGGTTACTCTGTCCTGTTTGCCGAAAATTACGTGGCATATAAAAGCCAAACTTCCATTTATTTATCGTTTCATTACCCATATGAAGGTAAATGTTTAAAGAGAAATTGCTTTTACTATCTTTCCCTTGTGGTCCAACTATGACTTGTTTTATTTGCGGTTGGCTTGTGCTTTCAGCAAAGATTGAATTAGTATTTGCTATACCCAGTAAGGTCAAGAGAATAATAGTAGTGCGGTTTATCTTCATTTTTTTAGTCATCTACAAACAGCGATCGTTGCCCGAATTTTACTAGATTAAGCCTAAAATTTGTAAGTTATCTACATGTTTTCAAGAGGTTGTTAAAAAATATTTAACCTTAATTCGATAAAGCTAGAAGGTATCCCATACTAAAATATCAAATAAATTACCTTGGCCAATTAGTGCCTTAAAAAGGGTTAAGAATATTTTTAGTGTACTAATTGGAATAATAGTTAATTAGATACGTAAACCGATGAAGAAGGAGTTCCCTGGTTGGCATTAGGTGTGCTCGCGCTAATCGTTACTTGATAGCCGACTCCAGAACCTGCCGCATTAATGCTTACCTGGCAGCTACCGCTAGATGAATTTGCTGGTATTATCAAATTACATGTAGTCGTATATGTGTTAGAGCTTGGAAAATATGCATAGCTAGCATTACTGCTGGTAAATGTTACAACTGTCGTTGTTTGACTTGAACTGGAACTAACCCCATTTAAATAGGCTGTTACTTGCTGATTGCCATTTAAGCTTATCGAGAGAGGGCTTGGAACAGCAATGGTTAATTGACCACCGGAGCTACCGGTTCCACCATTGTTGCAGCTAAATAAAAAGCATGAGAAACCAGCTAAACTAAGTAATTTAATCGATTTAGGAATCTTGTTTATCATTGTTAGCTCCAGAAAAATTTATCCTACAATTAAAGAAGTTTATGTTATGCACTAAATTAATTATTCGGATGGTTAATGTTTTAATTAATCTTTATAGCGAACAATTATATCTAAATATAGTATAAATGTATATGTTTAATTTATTTATTAGGAAGGGTGCTTAAACTTTTACTCAATATTGCGAAGGCTTTACAATTATTTATTGGCTCTTTATTGAATACTCGCACAACTCGAACAGTTTAATAAATTACGCCAACTACATAAAAAGTTAATGTACCCCATAATTCGTAATAATTTAAGTAACCTTATTAATTAATTATTTAAGAATTAATTAATAGTTCGAAGTGTCAGATATAAAAGTATCTACTATTAAGATTATTAATAATTTTATTTAGACATTATAACATATAATTAATTTTATTTACGAGCCGGCTTATTATAGGGGTATCCAACTATTAGTTAATAATAGGTGTTGTGATAAAATTTGATTTATTTCCGTTTGGGATAAGTGGGCTTGTCACAAAAGGCATTAGTTCAGCTTATAATTATATTTTTTTAAAATTGGGTTTTAACGATCTTAAATCTAAGATCAGCTTTTGGGAGGTAAAATGAACAGAGCCATGAAAGAAAAAACAGATACTATAACCGTTTCAAGTGCAATAATTGAAGAGGTAAAACAAATCCAGGAAATTTATGCTTATCATGTTTTAAATGGGCTAGGCACTTTTGAGGAAGAACCTCCTACCGTAAATGAAATGCTAAATCGGTATAATAAAATTATCCGTCAGAATTTCCCTTTCCTGGTAGCTAAAATAGGGGACCAGGTTGTTGGTTATGCATATTACAGTTTTTTCCGCGAACGTTCTGCCTACCGCTTTACTATTGAAGATTCTATATATATAGCCCCGGATTTCAACGGAAAAGGTATTGGGAGTATGCTTCTTAGCGAGTTAATAGATATCGCTAAATTAAGTGGGCATCGCCAGATGATTGCTGTTATTGGAGACAGTTCTAACATAGGGTCGATTAATTTACATAAAAAACTTGGATTTAACTATACGGGGACAATAAAGAATGTTGGATATAAGTTTAATCGCTATGTTGATGTAGTAATTATGCAGCATAATTTAACTAGCGATTAATTTAGATTGTTTTCAAGCAAGTTTTTTTACTTTATTACTTACAAAGTTAGTACTATGTCTGGGACGTAGGTATTGCCGATCTTGCCCCCCTTTGATTACCACGGCATTCTTAGCATCAACTTTTAGTAGCGATAATGTTTGTGGCTGAAATAATGAGTCTGAAAGCGTGCTAACAATTTCATCAATAATTGGTCTAGTATTTTCTATAAAGGGTTTAGGTATATTTTCTAAAGTAAGCTTTTTGGTATTATTAATGTAAATTGTGATAGTATGGTTTAAGCCAAAATAAGAAAACTCTTTTTTAGTAATTTCATCAAATTTAATTTCAACCTTTGTCTCATTGTGGGCTGCAACGTCCCTTAACTCAATAAGTAATTCTTTAAATTCTTTTTCAGAACCGACTTGTATTGTCTTATGCGTGCCAGATATATGGTTTTGGCTAGGATTATTGCATCCGCTTATGGATCTTGAAGCAAGCGCGCATTGATTGCTGGTTGCGCTAGTATCGATTATTGACATTGCCTTCTTCCCTTTCACTTAATTATTCAATACCGGACACTTTTACCAAATAAATCTAATAAAATTAACTGTTGCACGTAGTAATCAAATACAAAAGTGTTCGGTATTGGGCTTAATTTTATTCACCTTATTAGGTTTTCATTTTACGTTAGTCTTTTGTGGATGGTTAGTTTATTTTTACTAAAATATTTCGAAGCAAAAATAAGCTTTTGAACTATTCGCAAATAATCTGAAATTTGTTCTGGCTTATAAGGATTGAATAGATTCATCTTAAATAAATATAGGATTTATAAAGGTTTTGCCCTAACTTTTTGCCTGGCATTTTACACGTAAATTGAAGGTCTTCATAGTTAGGGAAACTACTATAAGTTTAAGATGGTAAAATACTGGATTTATTGTATTCTTAATAACTGGAAATAGTTTTTAAGTACTAAATCTGATTTAAAAATATAATCTTGGAATAATTGATGAGCTTAGCTATTTAGATGCAGCTGGCAATCAATAAACCTGAATAAACTTCTTTTATGGAAATTGAAGTTATTAATATGCAGTAATACCAGATGTAGCATTTTATCATTAAATATCTTTATAAAAACCGCGAGGAAATAGATAATGCAAATAGCAACGTGGAATGTGAATTCTTTAAAAGTACGGTTAAACCATGTTACCGATTGGCTAGCGGAAACTGGTTGTGATGTAGTAGGCCTTCAGGAATTAAAGTTAGACAATGAAAATAACCAGCCATTAATCGCCCATTTTGCTGAGATTGGTTACAACTATGTATATAATGGCCAAAAAACTTATAATGGGGTAGCGCTACTGAGTAAATTGCCGCTTAGTGATGTCGTTTATGACATTCCTGGTTATGACGATCCGCAGAAAAGGGTAATCGCAGCCACTATTGCCGGGATTAGAGTAATTTGTGCATATGTTGTTAATGGGGAAAGTCTAGAAAGCGCCAAATATTTGTATAAGTTAGAATGGTTAAAGAAATTGCATGACTATATTGACAATGAATTAAGCAAATATCCTGAGCTAATCCTACTTGGGGATTATAATATTGCACCAGAACCCAGGGATACCTATGATCCTGCAATTTGGGAGGGGCAGGTTTTATGCAGTGAGAAAGAGCGTGAAGCATTTAATGGCCTTCTAAAAATCGGCCTAGTTGACAGTTTCCGCCATTTTAATCAGGAAAATCGCCAGTTTACTTGGTGGGATTACCGCAATTTAGCCTTCAGGCGAAAATTAGGTCTCAGAATTGATCATTTACTGGTAACAAAAAGAATCATCGAGCGGGCTACCGACTGCGTTATTGATACCGCTCCACGTAAACTTGAGCGGCCAAGCGATCACGCACCAGTAATTCTAAAATTAGATTAACTTGAAGTATTTCAACTCTTTCTTAAGTATACTATGACTCAACGCTCCCAACTTCAGCAGTGGCCACGGCTATTGTGGTTTCTTCAGCTTTCTTATACATCTGTCATATTATTAGCTAATTGGTTTGATATTCGCATGATTAAACTAGGCTCTATTGAGACTGACGCGGGTACATTAATCTTTCCTTTAACATTTATACTTTCAGATTTAATTACGGAAGTGTATGGTTATAAATTTGCCAGGTGTGCGATTTGGGTTGGTTTCCTGTTTAATTTTATCTTTATTGCTTATGGTCAATTAATTGTGCATTTGCCTAGCCCTAACTATGCGCTCCAGACTAATAACCAATTTGATGGCTTGCTCGGATTTAATGCCAGGGTAATAATTGCTTCAACAATTTCTTATTTATGTGCAGAGCCACTAAATTCATTTATTATGGCTAAAATGAAGATACGCACTAATGGTAAAATGATGTCATTACGCTTCGTCTTATCGACAGTAATTGCCTCTTTGTTTGATAGTTTCTTATTTGGAACCTTAGCCTTCTACGGAACCATGCCAATCCATGATTTAGTTATTTTCAATGCTACTATGTGGGGAATTAAGGTGTGTATTGAAGTTTGTGGTTTACCGGTTTCTTTGGCATTGGCACGTAAATTAAAGAAAAGTGAAAGGCTTGATATCTATGATCAAAATACCAATTTTACCCTTTTTAGTTTAGACGCAAACTACCAAGAGCAAGATAACCACTTTTGATTAAAGTTTATCTTCTGCGCGCATTAGGCACCAGATATCAACTTTTGTGGCGCCTAAGTTTTTGCATAATTTGGCAAGCTCATTAACAGTAGTAGCAGTCGTTACCACATCATCAACAATTACAACATACTGACCCGTAAGCTGTATATTGCCGGCATAGAAAGCATTTGCAAGATTTTCGGCACGATCATTGCGAGTTAATAATGCCTGGTTTGCAGTATCTTTTATCCGCTTAAATTTTATTATAGGAATTTGGGGATTTAGCTGCCTAAATTCACGTAGAATTTCATATACTTGATTAAACCCACGGAGTTTGTGTTTATTCGGGTGAAGAGGTACTGGTATAATTACTTCAGGAAGCTCGTATACCCGCTTACTTATTTCAGCCCAGAAAAGTTGGGATAATAATGAAGAGTATTCCAGTTGGCCATGGTATTTAAGTTTATGTAAGACCTTTGATAATGGTGTGGCATAAGTAAATGCAGCAATTATCCGGTCGAAGTAAAAGTTATTTTCTTTACAATTGTGGCAGATGATTTCTTTAGGTGGTAGGTTAACTAAGCATCGATGGCAGTGAGGCTTTAAAAGCGGGCGGCATAAGCTTTGGTAGCATTCTAAACAGATTTGAGCATTACTTGGAGAGAGGCATAAAACGCATCTGGTACCAGAAGTCAAAATACGTTGAATAACTAAATTAACCAAATAAAAAATATATTTTAAACAATTTAATATGAATAACATGATAAATTCCCAAGCAATACGTCAGGTATTAAATCGCAAAGCGGCTAATTTACAAAGTCTAGAGTTTATTTTCCGTGAATTGGCAACAAGGGTAATTTCCAGACTAGATTATATCAAAATTAAGCCGAATATTATTCTTGAGTGTGGTAGTGGCCTGGGTTTTGATCGTGAGCTATTAAGCCAACGGTTTCAAGATGCAGCAATAATTGAATTGGATGTTGCCATAGGTTTACTAAGACAGCATAACTCAAAAACTAATAGCTTGGTAAACCTATTTAGGCGAACAGCTAAAAGAACTTTGGTATGTGCGGATGCTCAAAACTTACCTATTGCGACAAGCTCGGCAGATTTTACCTATTCAAACTTGCTACTGCCTTATTTGGCGAATGTGCCTCAATATATACGTGAAATAGAACGTATACTAAAAGTCGGTGGGGCATTCTGTATTGCTGGTCTTGGTGTTGATAGTTTCAAAGAAATCCGTGAAATGGGCTTTGCTACCTATACTTTCCCCGATATGCACGATATTGGCGATATGTTATTGGCACAAGGCTTTAGTAATCCTGTAGTTGATACTGAATATATTACTCTTCAATATGATGATTTGGAGACTTTATTAGCTGATATTCGCTTAATAGGGTGTGGTGCAGCTATCAATGCTAATGATCGTAAAATAGTTACAAAGAGCCTGATTAATACATTACGTGACAAATTTTCATTAGCACATCATGGGCAATATACAGTTTCGCCAAGCCAACCATTGAAAGTTACCTTAGAAATGTTTGTAGCGCATGGCTGGAAGGATAAGGTGGCGTTAGACTTACCCAAGGGGCAAAGCGTAATAAAATTTATGCCTAAAAGAAACGCTTAGTTACTTTGATCCCGCTTCTGATAAATTTGCTCAATTTGCTGGTATAAATAATGCGCAAGCTGGTCTCGCGAGACGAAATCTCCAGCATTAACTGGGTCAAGGATAATCGCTTTTATACTTAAGCCGTTTAACTTTAATATTTTGGTTATGTTTTGTAGCAAATTGCAGTTGGCATAGCTAGCTTCGTAGGCAAACGTTCCATCTTTTTTGTAGTATAGTAATACAATAGGGATAATCGTGCTCTTTGCTAGGATCGCTGATTCAAAAAGTGAGGTTTTGAAGGGTAATAATGTTCGTCCAGTATTGACTGAACCTTCAGGAAAAAAGCCGATACATTTGCCATTGGTTAATTCTTTGCTTATCGAAGAGTTAATTTTTATAAGGTCTCGCTTATTACTCCGATTAATAAAAATGGTCCCCCCAGCACGAATCATGGTGCTTAGAATCGGCCATTTCCGCATTTCAGTTTTACCTACAAAACTTATAAAGCTTATGCAGTATAGCGTTACTATATCTAACCACGTCATGTGGTTGGCAATTACCATGGTATTAGCTGGTAAGTATTTAGGCTTATGATTACCATAAATTTTGAGATTTACCCCATTTACCCATAGTACAAAATAGGCCCAAGCTCGGACAATATACGCCCACTTATTTAAGGGAATTAACGGATATAATATAGCGCATAACAACCAACTAAATGGTAATGAAAAAGCAAGGATTGTAAATCGAAATAAACTAAAAAGCAAATTAATCATTGTAGCAGTTAAAATTTAAGTTACTAAAGAAGACATTTTACTAAAAAATTATGCTATTTGAAGATTATTTTGATAAAATCTAATCTCGTCTTGTTTTTATATGAATATTATGAACGTTAATAGTAAAATAAAAGTTCTGTTTGTTTGTACCGGAAATGTATGTCGTTCCCCACTCGCAGAAGGTATTTTTTTCCATTATCTAGATCAGCAAAACTTAAGTAACTACTTTGAAATAGATTCTGCCGGCACTAGTGATTACCATGTCGGTGAAGCTCCTGATGAGCGTGCGATCGCTGTTGCGGCAAATTATGGAATTGAGTTAACCCATGTTGCCCGGCAATTTGCGGTTACTGATTTTACTAACTATGATTATATCTTGGTGATGGATCATTTAAATTATGATGCTGTGGTAGCACTGGCGCATAAGGAACAGTATCACGATAAAGTATTCCTATTTAGGACTTTTGATCCTTTGGCAGAAGACTTTTATGATGTTCCTGATCCATATTATGGTGGTGTAGAAGACTTTAGTGAGGTTGGTGAAATAGTAACTAGGGCGTCGGTAGGATTTCTTGATTTTTTAAAGCAAGAAGGTAGACTGGTGTCATAATTTAATATTAGCATGAATAAAATAGCCTGCACTTGCTGCAGGCTATTTAAATTAGGAATTAGTCATTTAATAATAAACTAATAGATTCTTCATTGTTAATCCGGCGGATTGTTTCAGCTACTAAATCAGCGATTGAAACGATTCTTACTTTGTCGCTTGCTCTTGCTAATGGGATTGTGTCGGTTACAATTACTTCATCGATAATCGAATTTTCCAGTCTAGCTATGGCATCACCTGAAAATATAGGATGGGTGGCATAGGCGTAAACTTGTTTAGCTCCTCGGTTTTTCAATGCTTCAGCTGCCTTGCAAAGAGTCTTAGCGGTATCAATCATGTCATCGACAATAATGCAGTTCTTGCCACTTATATCGCCAATTATATTCATTACTTCAGCTTCATTGGCTTTAGGTCGGCGTTTATCAATGATAGCAAGATCAGTTCCTAATCCCTTAGCAAACGCTCGAGCACGCATTACCCCTCCCATGTCAGGAGATACAATTGTTAAATCTTCATAGTTTTTTAATTTGATATCACGCAACAATACTGGAGATGCATAGATATTATCGACCGGGATATCAAAGAAGCCTTGAATTTGATCGGCATGTAAATCGATTGTTAAAACGCGGTCAACCCCTGCTGAAGTTAGCATGTTGGCAACTAGTTTAGCTGAAATCGGTACACGCGCTGATCGTGGGCGGCGATCTTGGCGGGCATAGCCAAAGTATGGGATAGCGGCAGTAATCCGGCCTGCTGATGCCCGTTTTAACGCATCAACTAATACTAAAACTTCCATTAAGTTATCATTTGTTGGATTGCAAGTCGGTTGAAGCACGAATACATCTGAACCTCGTACATTTTCCAGGATTTCCACAGCAATTTCACCATCGCTAAATTTAGATACATAAGCTTTTCCTAGTTTTATATCCAAACACTTAGCTACTTTTTCGGCAAAAACAGGATTAGCATTGCCGGTAAAGATCATCAAATTTTTGCGCATATACATGAGAGTACCTAAAAAAATCAGAGAGTATTAAAAAAAAAGCGTACATCATCTATTAAGATGACATACGCTCTTTTGTATTGGCTGGGGTGGTAGGGATCGAACCTACGAATGTCGGAATCAAAATCCGATGCCTTACCACTTGGCGACACCCCAATAAAAAATCTTTTTTCTAAATGCAAGCAACCGTTGTTATTGGTAAACTTGCTGCGAGGAAGGTATTATATCGCGGAGCTAAAATATTTGCAACCTTTTTTGCAGAAATTTTGTCATCGAACGTTAAGTAAATACAACTTCCAGAGCCAGTCATGGCTGCGTGGCCATATTGATTTAATTTAGAAAAAATATCGTTTGCCTGGGGGTAAAGTTTACAAATAACCTTTTCTAAATCGTTTTCTTTTTTTTCAATTAACCAGTTGCTGGTGATAGACTCTGGCTTTATATCGGCTAAATCCAGCTGCAAGTTTGAAAAAATTTCCTTTGTAGGCGCATGGAACTCTGGTTTAACAATTACAAAATAAAGTTGCGGTATGTCGATAGGGGTAATTATTTCGCCTATTCCTGTTACAAGTGCATTTTTTCCCTGAATGAAAAAAGGGACGTCGGCACCTAACTCTAAGCCAAGTTTAATTAATTCTTCCTGGGATAACCCTAACTCCCACATGTAATTTAGCGCAACTAATACTGTTGCCGCATTGGAGCTGCCGCCGCCTAGACCCGCTCCTGATGGAATTACCTTCTTAATACGGATATTAGCTCCATATCTTGATTTTGAATAATCTTGTAATAGTTGAGCTGCTCGGTAAGACAGATCTTTCTTATAATACCAAGCTTGCTGATGTTCGATTAGGGAAATTTTCGCATTGGTGGTCTTTTGTATTTCCACACGGTCGCATAAGTCAATTAAGCAAAAGACGCTTTTTAGCAAATGGTAGCCATCGTCACGTTTCCCTACAATTTTTAGACCTAAATTTAGCTTGGCAGGGGACAAGATGGAGTGAAACTGATAGTACATAGAGATTACTCATTAAGGAGTTAAGCCCTAGCCCTACTTTTTAAGATACTAACCAATTACATGAATAAATATCTGATTTTCAATTTAGGAATTACAAAATTAATAATTTGTCAATTTCATAATATCTAAATAATGAGGGCTGGCGAAAGTTAAATAAGTGATGTTACGTACTTTCATAATTTTTAGCAAAATAATAAGATTTATTAAAATGGTTAATTGATTTATAACTAGTTATGGAGCATAATTAGATTTTGTTTGCGACGGCAGCTTCATTTGTTGATTTGTTTGAGTGTAGCGAGTTTATCAACAAATAGCAAACGAGTAATTACAAAATCTTATATGCGGAAGATCTGAGTTAGAAATCAATTAACTTTTTAATAAATCAGATAGACTGCTTTAAATTTTATTATAGTGCGTAACATTAGTTAAATGTAATGATCTTTTACAACGAGATTATCTAGTTATTTAACCAAATCTAATAATTGGCTAAATGCCTCATTGAATAATTTTAAACCATCATTTTGCAATTTTTCGCCCAGTTCAGATAAGTTAATTCCATGAGCTTCAACCTCATTTAATAATTGCGGGGCACTTTCAAGGTTATTTGTAAGACGGGGCTCTGCTATGCCATGATCGCGAAATGCATCTAAGGTAGCATCCGGTGCAGTGTTGATGGTTTCTTGGCCAATTAATTCCTCAATATATAAAACGTCAGAATAGTTTTTATTTTTGGTCCCAGTGCTTGCCCAAAGTAAATACTGTGGTTTAGCACCTTTAGCTTTTAGTTGTCTAAATTTTTCGCCATGAAAAATGCCTTGATAATCTAAATAAGCAGCTTTAGCCAAGTTAATTGCTGTCTTGCCTTGAAGGTGACTAGGTAGCAAGTTATCTACGGCGCTATCAACCCTGGAAATAAAGAAGCTTGCGACAGTCTTAATTTTATCAATTGGAAGGTTATGGTTTATTCTGTAAGTTAACCCCCGTAAGTAAGCATCCCAAATGGCATTAACTTGTGCTAATGAGAATAATAACGTAATATTAACATTTACCCCTTTGATAACAAGCTCTTCAAAGGCTTTAACTCCCGCTTTGGTTGCCGGGACTTTAATCATTAGATTGGGGTAACTGATAGTATTCCATAGGGTTAGGGCATTGGTAATGGTTCCATCAGCATCATGACATAGCTCCGGGGAAACTTCAAGGCTTACATAACCGTCTTCACCATTAGTCTCCTGGTATAGCGGCAACATGATTTTACATGCCTCTATAATATCTTCAACTACAATACGTTCGTACCTTTCTAGTGGGCTTAGGCCAGACTTTTTTAGCTCTTCTAGTTGTTTATGGTATTCTTTATCAGCTGAGATTGCTTTGAAGAATATTGCCGGGTTAGATGTAAGGCCTGCAATTCCATCTTCCTTGATCATCTTATTTAAACTGCCTGATGCTAAAAATTCACGAGAAATATTATCTAACCAGATCTTCTGGCCGTGTTGTTTTATTGCTGCGATTTTGCTTGACATACCTTTTATATCCTGATTTTAAAAAATAATTAACTAATAGTCATTATACCGATAACTTTATTGATAGTACAGCTTTTTTTTAGTGCGGCGCAATATTTATAATAAAATGTTCGTTAAAATAGTTATGCTATACTAACGCTAGTTCTTAATGTATACATGTACTAAATTTCTAGCAAAGTTATTTTACGGAATTATTAAATTTACTATAATAAATAGATGTTTATTCGAAATTTGCTAAAAATTAGTTGATACCTGTATGACTATGATTTTAATCACCATTTTTCAGGTGTTTTAGGAGTTGTAAATGAGTAATGATTTAGATCAATTGCAGACCAAAGAATGGTTAGACTCAGTTGATAGTGTTATTGAATATGATTCTGCCGAGCGGGCAGCGTACTTGATTAAGACGGTTATAAAACATTTTAGTGACAAAACTGGTGTACAAATAGCTAAATCAGCAACAACAGATTATGTAAATACAATCCCGCGTACACAACAGGCGGTTTATCCAGGTAATCGAGATATTGAAAAACGAATTTCTGCGTATGTACGCTGGAATGCTGCGGCAATGGTGTTGCGCGCAAATAAAGTTAGTAGTGAATTAGGTGGTCATATTTCGTCTTATGCTTCATCTGCTTATTTATATGAAGTAGGTTTCAACCACTTCTGGCGTGCTCCAGATGATAAGGGGCATGGTGATATGGTATTTTTCCAAGGCCATTCTTCACCGGGTATCTATGCTCGAAGCCTAGTAGAGGGGCGGATTAGTGAAGATCGAGCTGATAATTTCCGCCAAGAGTCTGCTAAAGTAGGTCTATCTTCTTACCCGCATCCATGGTTGATGCCGGATTATTGGCAATTCCCAACAGTATCAATGGGTCTTGGCCCACTTATGTCAATTTACCAGGCTCGCTTTATGCATTACTTACACGATCGTGGTTTAATCGACACTACTGGCCGCAAAGTATGGTGTTTTATTGGTGATGGCGAAACTTCCGAGCCTGAAACTTTGGGGAATATTAATATCGCAGGGCGCGAGAAATTAGACAATTTGATATTTGTGATCAACTGTAATTTGCAGCGCTTAGACGGCCCAGTTTGGGGTAATGGTAAGATTATACAGGAATTGGAAGGCTTATTCACCGGTGCTGGCTGGAAAGTAATTAAAGTTATTTGGGGTCGCGGCTGGGATCGTTTATTAGATAAAGATACTAGCGGTAAGTTAAAGCAATTGATGATGGAAACCATCGATGGCGATTATCAAGATATCAAATCTAAAGATGGCGCTTATGTTAGATCGAAGTTTTTCGGAAAATATCCTGAGACTTTAGAACTAGTTAGCGATATGACAGATGATGAAATCTGGGCGTTAACTCGCGGTGGGCATGATCTTGAAAAAGTTTATGCTGCATATCATGAAGCTGTTCATAATCCGGAAAATAAACCGGTATGTCTATTAGTTAAAACTGTTAAAGGTTTTGGTATGAAGGGTGAGGGTGAGTCGCAAAATATCGCACATCAACAGAAAAAACTTTCAACAGAAACATTAAGACACATTCGAAACAAATTTAATATTCCATTGACTGATGAGCAAGTCGAAGAAGTACCTTATATCAAGTTTGAGCCAGGTACACCAGAACATACTTACTTACATTCGCAGCGCGAGAAATTAGGTGGCTATTATCCTGTCCGTAAACCTACTACTGAGACTTTGCCAATTCCTGAATTAAGTGCGTTTGATGCTTTATTAAAAGATACCGGTGAGCGCGAAATGTCAACTACAATGGCGTTTGTTCGCATGTTAAATACACTAGTAAAAGATAAAACCCTTGGTAAACATGTGGTGCCGATTGTACCTGATGAATCACGTACTTTTGGTATGGAAGGGATGTTCCGCCAATTAGGGATTTGGTCTCATGTGGGCCAGTTATACACGCCAGAGGATGCTGGTCAGTTGATGTATTATAAAGAAGCAACCAACGGCCAGATATTCCAAGAAGGTATTAATGAGCCAGGTGCAATGAGTACTTGGATTGCAGCAGCAACAAGCTATGCTAATCATGGTATTCAGATGATCCCGTTTTATATCTATTATTCAATGTTTGGCTTCCAACGCGTAGGTGATCTTGCATGGGCAGCAGGTGATATGCGCGCCCGCGGCTTTATGATCGGTGGAACTGCTGGTCGTACAACCTTAAATGGTGAAGGATTACAACATGAAGATGGGCATAGTCATATCCAGGCTGGTTTAATTCCAAACTGTGAGACTTATGATCCTACTTTTGCTTATGAGGTAGCTACAATTGTTCACCATGGCCTTAAAGAAATGTATGTGGAAAATAAAGATAAATTCTATTACATTACCGTTATGAATGAAAACTATTCACATCCTGCTATGCCAGAGGGAGTAGAACAAGACATTATCAATGGTGCATACCAATTTAAGACTGTGGGTGAAGGTAATTTAGAGGTTAACTTGATGGGTAGTGGTACGATCTTCCGTGAAGTTATTGCTGCTGCCGACTTATTAAGTCAAGACTTTGGAATTAAAGTTAACTTAATTTCTGCTCCTTCATATAATAAGTTAGCGCGTGATGGTAAAGCAGTTAGTCGCCATAACATGTTAAATCCGACGGCGCCAAAAGCTAAAGCATTTGTTACCAAATTATTAGAAAAAACTCAAGCTAAGGTTACTGTATCTGCAACTGACTATATCAGGAATTATGCAGATCAAATCCGTGAATATG
The DNA here is from genome assembly GCA_964386295.1 of uncultured Neisseria sp. Taxonomy (GTDB): domain Bacteria; phylum Pseudomonadota; class Gammaproteobacteria; order Burkholderiales; family UBA11063; genus Aquella. The sequence continues at coordinate 26,232 of CAYLRR010000015.1, read as the reverse complement.
TGCCTGGCCGATACATTACATTAGGTACGGATGGTTTTGGTCGCTCTGATTACCGTAAGGCTTTACGCGAGTTTTTTGAAGTTAATCGTTATTACGTTGCAGTTGCAGCTCTTCAGGGACTTGCTGAGAGTGGCTTAATTGATGCTGGAAAAGTTGCTGAGGCAATTAATAAATACGGCATTAATACCAATAAAGCAAATCCTTGGGAGGTGTAAGTCTCTTGCTACCAGGTTAATGCCTGGTAGCTACGTTTATCTATTTGGAGATAAATGATGAGTAAATTATTGATTTTAATTGCGTTATCATTGACTATAATTGTCAGCTATGCTGATGAAGGACGCAATCAGGGTGCTGTCAATAATTTATGTCAAAATTTGGCCGCAGCATGTCAAACTGGCGATCAAGACTCCTGTAATGCATATAAAAGTACAGGATGTGCGTGCGATCAAAGTCAAGGGACTTGTACCCGCGGAAATTACTCAAATTAACACAGTCCTTTTTTGTTGTAGAGGTTAAGTAATGAGTTTAATTGAATTAAAGATACCAGATATCGGTGGACATAGTGATGTAAATGTTGCTGAAGTCTACGTTAAAGTTGGTGATAAAGTAAATGTTGATGATAACTTGCTTATGTTAGAAACAGATAAAGCAACAATGGAAGTACCAGCAGAGGCCGCAGGCATAGTTAAAGAAGTGTTAGTTAATGTTGGTTCTAAAGTTAATGAAGGCGACGTTGTTATCAAGATTGAAGCGGAAGGTGCAAGTAGTTCAGCCTCTACTAATGCTCCTGCACCGGCACCAGCACAAATTAGTGCGCCAGCTCCTGCTCCAGCCGCAGCACCGGCAACAAGTGGTGGTAGCCAACTTGTGGAAGTTATTGTCCCTGATTTGAGTGGTCATGACAACGTGGCAATAATTGAGGTTGCTGTTAAAGTCGGTGATAGCATTAATGTTGAAGATACTATTATGACTTTGGAAACCGATAAAGCAACGATGGAAGTTCCTTCTACAGCAAGTGGTATTATCAAAGACTTAAAAGTACAAGTAGGTGGTAGGGTTAGCCAAGGTGATTTGATTATGCTGGTTGAATCCAGTGGTAGTGGCTTAGCTACTCAGGCAGCGCCGGCTCCAACGCCAGCAGCAACTACTGCGCCGGCTCCAACAACTGTAGCAGCCCCAGCTCCTTCAGTGCCTCCTCAAGCTACGTCGCCCGCCGCTGTTGATGAAGCAAGTTTTGCCAAAGCTTTTGCTTCACCGTCTATCCGTAAATTAGCTCGCGAACTGGGAGTCGATCTTGGAAAAGTAAAAGGTAGCGGTAGCAAAGGCCGTATTACGGAAGAAGATGTTAAGGCATTTGTTAAGGGAGTTATGACCGGCCAAATTAGTAGTGGTACTCAAGCTCCAGTTAATGGTTCAGGAGTAGGCTTAGATTTGCTTCCTTGGCCTAAAGTTGATTTTGCCAAATTTGGTAATATCGAACGCAAAGAAATGTCTAGAATTAAGAAAATTTCTGGTGCCAATATGGCTCGTAACTGGGTGATGATTCCCCATGTAACAGTATTTGAGAATGCGGATATTACCGATATGGAGGAATTCCGTAAGCAATTGAACGAAGAATATAAGAAAGCTGAAGTTAAAATTACTCCACTGGCTTTCTTAATTAAAGCGGCTGTATTCGCGCTTAAGAAATTCCCTGAATTCAATGCTTCAATTGATGGTGATAGTATAGTATACAAACAGTACTATAATATCGGTTTTGCAGCAGATACGCCAAATGGATTAACTGTACCGGTAATCAAAGATGCAGATAAAAAAGGATTAGTTGAAATAGCCCAAGAAACTTCAAGCCTGGCAAAAGCCGCTCGCGATGGTAAATTAAAACCGACTGATATGCAGGGCGGAACATTTACTATTTCCAGTTTGGGAGGTTTGGGGTCGACAGCGTTTACACCAATAATAAATGCTCCGGAAGTAGCAATTTTAGGGGTTTCAAAATCATCAATCAGTCCAGTTTGGAATGGTAAAGAGTTTACACCACGCTTAATGCTACCATTATCGTTATCTTTTGATCATAGGATCATTGATGGTGCGTTGGCAGCTAAATTTACAACTTTCTTGGCACAAGTCTTGTCTGATCTTCGCCGCTTGGCTTTGTAGATCAGTCTGTAACCAAGATAAATTGAGCACTGAAATTACAGTGCTCAATTTTTTTTTGAATGAATTTAATCATTAATTTCTTAAATCCTTCCTAAAAGACCTATTTAGATTCTGTACTTCAAGTAAACTTACCAGCTGATCATTTTGATTTCTCCATAAAGGCTAGGCTAAAAGTTATTTGATTTTACTAAATTGTATAAAAATAATTGATAAACCTACACTCGGATTATGAGAATACTGTCAGTATAAATTCTCTCAGTGTCGAGTCAATGCTTATATTACAAGTAATATCTAGCTAACACTAAAACCATTAAAATTTTTATAACTTCTTTGATCGCTCTATAAAAAAATAAGTTAAAATAGGGGAGGCTTCTTGGATTCCACCTTGAGTTTGTGCCTAGAGTATATAAAATAATAAAAATAACGTGAACTCTCAGTTTTTTAGCTAATAATTATGAAGGTATTACAAGTATAATTGTGTATACCCATTTGAGCTTTGAAAAAGCGAGAGAGTTAATCATAAATAGGAAGCTCTGCAATATGAAAAAGCTCGTCTATATATTATTAGCTGGGGGATTAGGCGTTCGTCTAGTGCATGCCGATAATCTTGCCATAGAGTCAGCACCAGCAAAAACTTCGTTACCCGTGATTTCTCCTAGTATAGAGTCTCAAGTTGCAGTTAAAACTGTTGAATCAGCACCCGCAACACCAGCAGTAACCAATGCCAATGCTAGTTATATAAATCGAATGGCATATTTACAAGATCCGTACAATTCAGAGAACTATCCAACAACTGGTGGCGGAACATTAGTAGTAAATGAGAGCCAAGTAGTCCACCAAAATATTATGCAGAAATTATTCACTGACGGAACATATAATATCTATGCAGGTGGTGGATTTGGCTGGAATGGTTATTCAAATATTGGCCAGATACCAGCGCCTAATAATACCGCTATTGCTCCTTACTCTTATGGAGCTAACCTATTTGGACAGACCGGCCAAATCAACGGTTTCTCGCTTGGCGGATTAGTTACTGTATTAAACCCAATTGGAGCCAATCGCATGAATGGCCTCAATACACAACAAGGTTATTATAATTATAACATTTATGATCCAAGTTATGCTCAAGCAGGAGTTTCTGAAGCTTTTCTAGAATATCAGTATCATAATGTTTTTCAAGCTGATATTGGATATATTGGCATCAATAATAGCCCGTGGTTAAATGGTAACTATGAAAATAACTTAATTTCGGTACCTGCTACATATCAAGGTATGCTATTTAACTATTACCCTGGAGGAGGTTGGTTATTAACCGCACTTGCATTTAATGCCGCTCAGTATGGCGCAGCAATGGGTTTTACAGGTAACACTAACTATAGTATTACTGATCAAGGTATTTCAAACAATAACGGTTTTGCGTCTTCGAATGGTACAGTTGCGATTGGGGCTAACTATGTCTCAAATGATAATAATTACAATTTGCGTTTGTGGGGTTATCAGTTTGATAATTATGGAACACTTCTTTATTCGGATACTAATCTAACTTTACCGGTTAATGATAAGATGTCATTTGGTGTTGGTGCCCAGATTGGTACTGATCAACAATGGTTTCAAGCAAATAATGCCATAACCCAGTATTCAAACCAGATTATTCAAAGTTATATGGCCGGTTTAAAATTAAACTGGACTTATGATTGGTTTCAACTTAATTTAAGTGCTAATACTATGTGGGGTTCTAATAATAGCTTTGATGGAGGGGTGATGGTTTCCCCTTATACTGTCGGTCAATCTGTAGATCCTACATATTCAAATGGATGGATGACTAATATGATTTCGCAACGATTTGTCGGCTCCGAATATAAGCTTGGCACCCAGTTCGGCTTTTTGAATAATAATTTGACGATAATTCCCCAATATATATATACTTCAAGTGTAGAAGCTGCTTGGAATGGTACTCAGGAAGCCGACTTAATTGCCAACTATTCTATTCCCCAAGTTAGAGGTTTATTCCTATTTGGTGTATTTGGGAATCAATGGCTGCCATCAGCAAATCCGCAAGGCAATAATGCCTGGACTTCTGAATTTGGCGTATTCTATGCATATTAATTCTATAAGGTAAAAACTTTATGAAAAAGCTTCTTTTTGTTATACTTTATACTAGTAGTTTAGCTTGTTTTGCTATGGAGAAAGTAAACGTTGATGAACATAATTTCACCTGTAACCAAGTAAAGTTGACTAAAAATTCGACAGAGCAGGAAATTACTGACAACTGTAATAAGGTAGTTGTTTATCATCGGCAAAATGGTGTAAGGGGTCGTAACCCATCGCGAATTTCTGGCGGTGGCCCTGATATAACTCAAAATACCAATCCGGATAAAGAGCTACGTTTAGATAAAATTCGTTTCTATGATGATGAAGGACAGGAATTGATATGTTTCTTTGAAAAGGAAAAAATGGACTTTTGTAAAGTAAAATTCAAAGAACGTAAAGAAAAAGAAAATAAAGAAGCAAAAGAAGCTTCTTCACAAGTAAAATAATAATTTTGGAGGTAATGATAAAAAATGAAAAAGATATTATTAAGCTTGATGTTAGTTTCATTGAGTGTAGGCGCATTTGCCATGACTAATGTAAACTTTAATACTGCCAATTATACTTGTAACGGCACTCAGGTAAACCCACAAAGTACAATCGATCAATTAATGGCAAATTGTAAAAATTCTAAATTGATTCATCGTGTTGATAACACTGCAGGCCGCAGTTACCGTGGCCCTGGTGCTGGAGTACAAAATAGTATGCCTAATTCAACCGAAGCTGATGACGAGAATCTGGATAAAGTTAAATTTTATACGGATGATGGATCGTATATGATTTGTTATTATAATAATCAGAAATTTGTTAAATGTAAAGTTCAAGCGCCCAAAACTCCTAAAGCTTCTAAAGCTCTTAAGTTGCCTTCGTCAACGATTGCAGCATCTTCAGTTAGTAATACTGCAGTAAGTAAATAACTAAAAAAGGAATACCGAATGAAAATATGCCGGTATTCCTTAAATTGCCTTCCATAACACCCTAACTTCATGTTATTTAGGATAAAGCTAAGGATTGGGCCATCCGGATCTTAGCTAGGTTCGTATGAGTGCAAGTCAATTATCTATTCGGTCCGTACTATTTTTATCTAAACTTAAATTGCAATAAGTTGACAGTTCAACTAATTTGAAATTATAATATCTTGCTTATAGTTCAGCTGGCATGTTGAAGTGGCAAACTTACAAATCTTTTTAAAAGTTAGCTAGTTAGAGATTAAGCCTATTATTGATGTTTTATAATTATGGAAGCCCAAAAATGGATAGTAGCCAAAAAGGTAAGATAAAAGAATTACTGAGGCATTTGCTTTATAAAGATAAAAAGTTTTTTCTTCTAATTGCCACTTATGCGGTAATCGTTACTTTGCTTAATTTAGCATTGCCTTTATCGATCCAGATGTTGATTACATCAGTAATCTATACGGCCTTAATTACTCCAGTAGTTGTGCTTGGCATAATATTATTATTTTTGTTGAGTTTTTCCGCTCTTTTGGGGGTTTTGCAAAAGTTTTTGATTGAAATCTATAAACAAAATAATTTTGCAAGACTGTCAGCCGAGATACTTTTAAAGGCAATTTATAGTGATCATACCAGTTTCCGCTCACATAATACCAGTGATCTGAGCAGTAGGTACTTTGAAATATTCAATATTCAGCGCAATGCTTCTGAATTAATTGTAGAAGGATTTCTAATATTTTTAACTATTTTAGTAAGTTTTACCCTTTCTAGTTTCTACCACCCATATTTCTTGATACTAAACCTATTAATAATAGTTTGCTTGTGGTTAAGTTGGGGACTATTTTCTAAACATGCTATAAAAAGAGCAATCGAGCGTTCTGAGCGGAAATTTGCCGTATTTGCCTGGATTGATGATATTTTTAGAATGAGTACCTTTTTTAAAGCTGGGAAAAATAAAGATTATGCAATTACTAAAGGGCATAAGCTTATTAGTGAATATATTATTGCAAGAAAAAAATATTGGCATATATCATTTTCTCAACTGATAATCTTAACCGTTATTTACGTTGTTGTTACGATACTTTTAATAACGTTTGGTTCAATCCTAGTAATTAAAGGCCAATTAAGCTTAGGGCAGTTAGTTGCTGCAGAAATTTTATATACTACTTCTCTTTACGGAATATCAAAACTAAGTATCTATTATGATAAATACTATAACTTAATTGCGTCTATTGATGAGATGAACCATTTATATACGGTTAGCAATGAAGAGATAACTAATAAAACTCAAGGCCATGAGTTTGCTAATAATGTAAATGTATTAACTCCAATTATCAGTTTTAAAAATGTTGGGGTAAAAGATGGTTTTGCAACAAATTACTTGATCAATCTTGAAATACACAGAAATACCAGTAATCTATTATTAACCAGTAAGCAAGTTTTCAAAGAATTATTAGTCAATTTGTTAACTAGCCTTGTGCCAATTAATTCAGGATTAATTGAATTTAAGGGTATTCCTATCTCAGATATTAACCAACATGAATTAAGAGACCGTATTATAGTTATTAATAATCCTAATATGTTTGGGTGTACTATTGGTGAATTTTTAAATTATGCAGTTACCCCAGCAATGATTGGTAAAGTAAACAGGATCCTAGAGATTGTAGACTTAAATAACTCTATTAATAATTTACCCGACCGGTTTAATACCCATTTAGTAGGGGATGGTTATCCTTTAGATGAAGAGCACTTGATTCTATTAAAAATAGCTAAAGCAATGTTATTGGAGCCAGATGTAATCGTAATAACTGAAATATTTGATAAATTGGACAAATCACGTCAGCAAAGAATATTAAATTATATTCGTAATCAAGGCAAAATTACTTTGATTTGCTTCTCTGAAAATGAAGATAACCATACCCAGTATGATAATTTTATTTTCTTATCTGAAAATGAGACCCGCATTGTTAAAACTCATGAGGAATTTAGGGCGTTGTTAAGTAAGGTAACTTTAAGGAATTAAAATGAGTGTCGAGCTTAAAGATAATAAATGGGTAGACAATAGCAAGGATTTAACTGCATTAAGCCAAGTGGAGGGGACTTCAATACCTCCTTTTTTTCCTCGATTATCTATTTTAATTATCATTTTACTGCTATTTTTTATTGGAGTACTCTTTTTGCCGTGGATCCAAGTTTCTAGTGGGCAAGGGCAAATTACTGCTTTGCATCCCGAAGACAGGATTCAGCAAATTGTTTCTACTGTAAATGGCAGGGTAGCGAAATGGTATGTAAGAGATGGTAGCCAAGTCAAAAAAGGAGATAAAATAGCAGAAATAATGGATGTTGACCCATATTACTTAAATCGGCTTAAGTCGGAAACAAGTGCTATGGAAGAACGTTTAAATGCTGCAGTTGAAGCAACCAGGCTCGCACAAAGTAATTTTAACCGCCAGCGCAAACTATACGGTGATGGCTTAGCCTCAAAACGAGAGTATGAGATGGCTGAAATTACCTATCAAAAAGCTAGATCTGACCAACAGTATTATAAGTCACTACTTATAAAGTCCCAGACGGCTTTGTCAAGGCAAACAAGTCAGGTTATCCTGGCGGACCGAGATGGAATAGTTGTTAATACTCTTGCTAGCTCAAACATAAAAGTTGTAAAAACTGGGGATGTGCTTGCAACCTTTCTACCCAATACCAGTAATATTGCTGCAGAGATTTTTATAAGTGGGAATGATGTACCGCTAGTTAACCCAGGACGAAAAGTTAGGCTGGTTTTTGATGGTTGGCCTTCAATACAGTTTAGCGGCTGGCCTTCGGTATCGATTGGTACTTTTGGTGGCATAGTTAAAGTAGTTGATTTTGCAGCCAGCCAAAATGGGAAATTTAGGGTACTGGTAGAGCCAGATCCTAACGACCACCCGTGGCCCTCCAAAAATTATTTACGGATGGGAGCGCAAACTCAAGGCTATATACAACTAAATAAAGTCTTTTTAGGTTATGAATTATGGCGGCAATTAAATGGGTTTCCAATTGCCATTAACAATAAAAGTAATGCTGCAACATTAAGTGGCAGTGGCGCATTAGTTCCAGATAGTAGTAATGGAGGCAAGAAAGAAGGTAGTGATGAAGCATATCCTAAAGACAACTAACCTGCTGTCGGTTGCTCTTTTTTTTGCTACATTAAATAGTTTTGGCTATGAGCTTGAGGTATCCAAGCTAGAAAGCTCAATTGAAGCATGCTACCCTAAAATCCTCAATGCATCGATTCAGCAAGAATTAAATGCCGGCAAAGTTACAAAGAATGAGTCCCCATTTGATATGCAGCTAAATGCAAATAGTCTTCAGCGCCAAGGTAGCACTTATAATACTACTTATCAGAAAGTAGCATTGGAAAAGCGCTTTTATGGTTCACCAATTTCTGCGTATGCTGGTTACGATATTTCTGGTGGATATACACCTCAGTATGACTCAGCCCAGATTACCTCGACTTTGGGTCGCGAGTTTGTTGGGTTAAAAATGAATCTATTAAATGGCTTTACCATGGATGAAGATAGAGTAAACCTTTATAATACGATTCTTGAAAAAGAAAAATCAACTTATGAATTGGAATTGTCCAAATTATTAGTAAAGACCGAAGCAATCAAAGCGTATTTGACGTGGGTAATAAGCGGCTCAGAACTGAAAGCTTATGAAAAGCTGCTTAAAATATCCGAAGAACGGCAAAGCGCCCTAGAAAAAAGGTTTAAAGAGGGCGATGTTGCGGAAATTGTTGTAAAAGAAAATTATAACAATGTATTAAAACGTAAAATAAAAGTTATGTCTGCCCAAGATTATTTTAATAAGGCTTCACAATATTTATCATTATATTATCGCGATAATCGTTGTAATATGATTACGCCAAATGAAAATATCTTGCCTTCTCAATTACCCAAAGTTAAAGAACTGCCACCAATAGCCATTACGGATGAGGTAAATAAAGCTGCGCAAAACCGGCCTGAATTTAAGATAATCCAAATGCAAATCCAGCAGATCAATAACCAGCAAAAATTGGCTAATAATTACTTATTGCCCAAATTAAATTTATCAGTGCAATATAATCAAAATAATTCGGACACGCCGACTACTTCTTATTTTCAACTAAACCAGCAAGAAGCTGTTGGTAAGCTTGAATTTTCTATGCCACTTGAACGGAGGTATGGTAAGGGAATGGATAAAGAAGTAGAAGCCAATTTACGCAAACTTCTAAATGACCGGCAACTTTTAGTTGATCAGCTAAGGTCGCAGATAGAAACTTTACATTATTCAGTAACCGCAACTGCAAACCAGGTTAATATGTCTAAATCTGAAAATAAATTAGCCATTGATTTATTAAGTGCCGAAAATAATCGCGTCAAAAATGGCGATAGTAACTTTTTTATGCTTAATTTAAGAGAAGATAATGCTACTAACTCCTATATTAATTACATCAATGGAGTTGCCAGTAACTATCAAGCTATTATTGAATATAATTTTTTAATTGGTAAAAATATAAGCCTTACAAAAACTTACCCAGAATTTTAACTAGTTTCTTAATTATTAACTGATGTTACGCTCGGTAATAAAATTAATGTAGCTATCTGATTTATTAAACAGTTAATTGATTTAAAACTCAAATTTTCCGCATCTAAGATTTCAACTTGGGTTGGCATTGCTATTTGCCAAATTGGGTTTAGGCCACTTACAATCGATTATTGGGCTATAGACTGTTATCATCGGTTTGCCTAAATAAAAACTTAAAGCTCTTCCAAAATATCAGTCAATTGACCAATTTCATCTTTATAGCCATAAGCCAAATAAAATGCGCTAGAGAGTGAAATTGGTGTTTCATTCAAAGCTATCTCAGCATATAAAGGATCACTAAGGCGCGCAATTTTCATATGTGGGTAAAATGATTCTTGGTTGTGTTCCCCTATCCCATTATGAAATGTAGATAATACTTGCTCGCGGATAAGATTACAGTATTGAGGGTCTGTCGGGCATAAGTTCAACCATATAAATTTGCCTTTTACCACACTAACAAGTTTGTTAAAATAAAGCGTATGCGGAAAGAGATTTATCTGAAGCTTTTTGATGCGGTATGCAATTTCATGGATATTGGGATTAAATTTATGCGGGATCTCGGTAATTTTGATATGCGGGACCGATTGGTAGCCAAGCTTGAAGTGCGACATCGGCGCTACTAGTTTTTCCGATAGTTCAATAAAAATATTCTGCTCATAAGCAACCAGAGCAATGATTATACTAGGTTCCACTGGCACAATTTTAGTTGCACGCTTGATCGGCTGAATATATGGAATATTTGATAAATTAGGAATTGAAGTACTCATTTTAGTGCCATTTCTAACATTAAGTTTCTCTACTAGCTTATGCTATTAAGATTTGATTGCAAAGCTAATACTATTAAACTATTTTAAATAATTGAAATAGAGCGTTAAATGGAAAATGGTAAAGCATGAGACTAACAATTCCTAATTTTATCAAAAATATTAGTTTGCTAGTCTTATAATCTCTTTGATGCCATTTTCATCAATATTTCTATGTTCACCAAGGTTTTGCTCCGCATGCTTGAAAACATTAGCCGCAATCAAGTCGGGATCTGCTTTAATATCGTAATCACTAAATTTAGTCTTTACTCCTAAGCTTTGGAAGAATCCTTCGGTTTTTCGAATTGCTTCTTCGATTGCTTTTTTTTCATCTGTAGTATCAAGATTCCAGATATTACGGGCATACTTAAGTAATTTCGCTTTCTTGCTTTGTTGCTGATGACGCCATAATTGAGGTGCGACTATGGCCAAGGTTTGACCATGGTCAAGACCGTATAAGGCAGTCAACTCATGGCCTATCATATGTGTTGCCCAATCCTGGTCAACCCCCACACCTATATAGCCATTAAGTGCATTGGTCGCAGCCCACATCCAATTTGCCCTGATATTATAATCTTTAGTACCATTAACAATTTCCTTGCCTACTTGAATTAAGGTCTTTAGCACTGTTTCGGCAAATCCATCTTGGATTAAGGTAGATATATCTGTAGTGAGATATTGCTCTGTTACATGAATAAAGGGGTCTATTATTCCATTTCTTAATTGGCGGATCGGTAAACTATATGTCGTTTCAGGGTCTAAAATAGCAAATTTAGGATAAACTAATGGATGGCCAAAAGATAGCTTTGCTCCAATTGTTCTACGTGAGATAACCGCACCAGCGTTCATTTCAGAACCTGTTGCTGGAAGAGTTTGCACAACGCCTAAATTTACGGCTTTGCTAAATTGTAAATTGTTTTTTGTAAGAATATCCCAGCTATCTCCCTGATAATAGGTAGCAAGGGCTATAAATTTACAACCATCAATGATCGAACCACCTCCGACTGCTAAAATATAATCAATTTGTTCATTTCTGCAAATCTCTACGGCTTTCATTAAGGTATCAAAATCCGGGTTGGCTTCAATCCCGGCAAATTCAAATACTTTTTGATCTGTGAGAGCCTCTATAACTTGATTATAAACGCCGTTTTCCTTAATTGACCCGCCGCCGTACGCGATTAAAACTTTGGCTTTTGAGGGAATTAAAGTCGTTAACTGAGAGATTTGTCCTCTTCCGAAACAGATCTTAACCGGATTAGCAAAAGTAAAATTGTGCATTCAATATTTCCTTAAAATTTCATTTTTAGAGTATTTTGTTACTAAGGTATATTGATTTTAGCACATGACCCGAGTTCTTAGGTAAAGCTTTAAATTTTAGTACAGTTCTCAATCTCAGACAGCTTTATCGTTTCAGATTATTACAGTGAGTTTTATTTTAAGTACGCCAACTTCATAAACTAAGTCTAATACCCTCCATAATTCGTATAAATAAAGCACTCTTACGAATAAATTGAAACTGTATAAATCCCAGTTGTGCGGAACATGAAATTAAAGTGTCCGATATTAAGGGTGCAGTTATTGCATATGTTAATTATATATTTTTTCTATAGTCAGGTTGGTGTTACAATTTAACGAATATTTAATATATTATATAAAATCTGTTTGGTTTAGCTAAATGGACAGGTCCCAATGTTAAGAAAATAAAGTTTTGTAACCGTAAGTACAACATGCTGTTGTTAAAACTATTTAACGATAGTTATTCACAAAAGATTAAGATAACTATATTGGATTATTTAATTGTGCTTTTAGGTTTTTTTTATTATAATTATGCTATACAATTTAACAACAGCCAAAGGGGGCTATAATGTTCAAAAAAATTTATGTTCCAATTGATAATTCTGATTTATCTGATAAGGTATTACGTGAAGCTATTACTTTAGTTAAATCAACAGGAGCCGAGCTGCGTATTGGTCATGTTGTTAATCTTGAGCAGATTACTTTTGGGATTGAGATGGTTGGAGTTGCTGAATTAAAAGATGCCCTTTTGAATATCGGCAAAACCTTAATAGAGCAGGTTAAAGCTACCATTAGTAAAGAGGGCGTAAATAATGCTGAAGTGAAGTTATTAGAGAATTACGGTTCAGATATCGCGACTATTATTGCTGAAGATGCTCAAGAGTATGGTGCTGATCTATTTGTTTTAGGTTCCCATCACTTAGGTTCGTTTTCACATTTCATTACCGGCGGAATTGTAGAAGATTTAGCCAATGATACTGATATTCCTATTTTGCTAATTACTAAGCATAAACAAAAAGATGATAAATAGTCTACATAGAAGGTTTTGAAAATACAATTTATTCAAAACTATTTTAGAATTTAATCTTAATGGGTAGCTTGGGTGCTACCCATTATTACATTATAGTTAAAGATAAGTATGGCGAAATTAACTTTTAGTGATCATTCTAGACATTTTAACAATTGTGAATATGTGTATCCTGTTGTGTCCAGGCGTTCACAAGGCGTCTCTTTGGGGATCAATTTAAATGTCAATAATGCATGTAACTGGCGCTGCGTTTACTGTCAGGTAGAAGGGCTAGTGCGCGGCCGGCCAACACGTATAGATCTTGCAAAACTTGAAAATGAGCTTGATATAATGCTGGAATGGATAGTAAAGGGTGATTTTATCGCTAAGTATGCTCCTCAAGGCTTACAGCGGTTTAATGATATCTGTTTGTCTGGCAATGGGGAATCAACACTATCAAAAGATTTTGTAGCGGTAATTGCAATAATTGCTAAACTTAGAGCAAAATATCAATTGGCTAACGAGGTTAAAACTATACTTATAACCAATGGTAGTGAAGCTCATCTCCCAGCGGTTCAAGAGGGATTAAGGATTATTGCCAATAATAATGGTGAAATTTGGTTTAAAATTGATCGGGCAAGTGAAAGTGGAATAAGCCAGGTAAATCAGGTAAACCTAAATTTAACAAGTATCGTAGAAAAATTAACAATAGCTGCGTCAATTTGCCCTACATATATTCAGAGCTGCTGGTTTAGAACCAATAATCAAGATCCAAGTGATGAAGAGGTTAATAAGTTTATTGACTTAATGGCTAAATTAAAAGATAAAATACAAGGGGTTTTACTTTATTCTACAGCAAGGAATCCGGCTTTACCCGAAGGTGCAATTATCAGCCAAGTCAATGAGCAATTTTTATCTGCAATGGCTAATCGAATTGAGCAATATGGAGTAAAAGTTAAATACTATCCTTAGACAAGCCGTAATTAAAAAACATGCATGCAAGATATATACATTAAATATAACTTAGCATGCACGAATGTAGAGCTTTTTTAGAATTTAACGAATTAAATTAGCATTTATTGGGGTAATTGATTTTGGTTTTCAACTTTGTCCCATATATCTCTTGCGCCATATTCATCGGTTAGGAAAGACACGGCTAAGTTATGTGATTCACTTTCGATGCAAATACCTTTACGTAGTTGAGCCAGTACTTTTATTAGAAATTCCAGATCACGTTGTTTAGCGATTTTGTCGACAACTCTAGAGTTCTCATAGTTATCTGGATTTTCTAACATTGCAGCAACCTCCTGCTCATTAAACCCTATCTCAATAGCAATTTCAGTAATTATTTTTTCGAGGCAGTATTGGCATGCCAGAGCCAGGATAGTATTTGCTTTATTAGTACTATCCATGTGAAAATCTAAATGATAGCCTAACACGCCGCGTTTGGCGGCTTGACCAAAAAGATAAGCTAAATTGAATTTTTCAGTAATGTATAAATCACTCCAATAACTATCAATAATTGATTTATAACTATCTATATAATTTTCCAATAGAAATTTATCTAATATATCTTTAATTTCTGCATCTTTTTGTGAGTTTTCATCGAGCTTAATATCATCCCCTTGGGCAGTAACCAACCGTTTAATTGCTGTTTTGTAGATTTCTAGAATGGAAATATCGTTTATAGACGCATCTTGGCTGTTTGATTGGCTAAGCTCTGTTTCGTCCTCTGGCTCTGGATTATCAAAAAAATTTAAAACAATGTTGATTACGTTATGGTACTTATAATCAGATATTTCGAAGTTATTTTGTGTAATAAGCTTTGCTGCCCAGATAGGTAGCATATCTAATATTTTAGAGTCTGAATCTACATCTATTAGTACGGGGAAAAGTTTCCCGGTTTCGCTTGGAAGTATAGAATATATTTTAAGATTATCCTGTGAAAAATTGCTTATTAGTGAGTTAAAGAAATCGGCTGCAAAGCTATTGGTAAGTGGAGTATATAGTTCCCTTATTTTTCTATCATCATCTTCATCTATTTCTTTTGATAAGGTAATGAATTGGGTAGGAACTCCTTTTTGATTACAAATTGTTCCGACAATTCCATGTTCTGGCAATGTTTCGTATATTTGTACTCCATTGATAATGGTCAATGGATTTTTTTCATCACCATTGGTTGCAGCATTAATATCGTGGTAGAAACTTGGCTGCAAATAATTAATGAATGCATCTTCTTTAGCTAGTTTTGGCTTGGCAAAGCGATGACCAACCAATGCATTATATGTTTGAGTATAAATAGATTGATCAAAGATCCATTTGCTCATTACGTATTTAAGAAATTCTATACCTTTTTCCTTAATTATTGCTTCTGCCATAGCAATTTGATCCTGGCTGCGCGTAATTTGTAAATAGGGTAGGACCTGGTAATATTCTTCTTTAGATCCAGGCGTTAGTGGAAGTAAGCCTTTTATTTCTGGTTCTGCACCTAAAGCATCAGTATAAATTAAATGAGCTACCGTACTTACCGCTCTTGCTTCTCTAAATCTAATCTTAGTTAATGCATTAGCAAGTTTTTTCCTTTCATTAAGGTTAAGTTGAGGAGCACTTTCACTCAGTTTAACAATTAATTTTGCGAAAATAACTTGTAGATCATTTCTCCGTTCGTCTGGTATCTCATTATCAACGATTATTACTTTATCAATATTCTCAATTATGGATTGCCTAACTTCAGGCAATGTTTTGATTTGCAGAAAATTTTTATTAGTGCTATGTGATTCAAAAGACTTATTTTCCTGTTTGATTAACCAAAAGAAATTTACCCACGCTAAAAACTCGGCAAAATCTCTTTGGGCATCAAGACTAGTAAATTTTCGCTGAAGAAATCCACCAACAAGGTCTTGGTAGTATTTATCTTTAGCCGGTGAATAATAAAAGTTTTGTTCAATTAAGCTTTTTACTACTAATTCATCCGTCTTGGGATTAGAAAACGAATTATTCGCCCAAAATTTAATTAAATTCCTTTGTACTTCTATTTCCTCTGACAAAACCTTCTGTTCAAAAAGTAAATTTGCTATTTTATCTTGATTAGACATATCATCTATCTGAATATTGGCGAGTACTCTGGATAAGGCTAAATGTACGTGGTAATCTTGGTAAAGAACTCCATTTTTTAACAGTTTGCTAAGGTTTTTCTCTAAAACAAGTTTATCAAAATTAAGTGCTAATAGAAATTCAGCGATAAGCATAGACTCTTCATAATGCGAGGAATAACCATGAGACATCACCAGGTCGAAGTAACGTTGTTGGTCTTTTTCCGATAAGAAATTTTTAAGATCTTTAAATAGTTGGGCATTCTCGCCAAGAGTACCTGCATCTAGTGCTTTAACTAAATAAGCTCTTGCAATTGGATCAATAGTTTTAGGGTCAATTTTGCTTGCAAATTCTTTAATCTCCTTGCTTTCAGCTAGACCTTGGTAGATACGTTTAGCCATGTCGGCTTGATTTAAAAATGCATTTATTGGCGATAAGCTATTAGTCGGCTCAATTTTGTTTAACATTGCACTAATAAGGTTATTCGCTAGTTGTTCATTTTGTTGGCTATTTACAATGGTTGGTTGAGGGTAGAAGAATTTAATCAAAGACTTAGAAGTTATAAGATCCTGTGACTGATCGCCGCCACTATTTGCTAAACTAGAATTAAGTACATCTAACAATTTTTGTGCATGCTCTGTAGGCGTTAGCCATCTACTCATACTAGCCGGGGTAAAGCTAGCAGACCACCACTGGCTGGCTCCATCATTTTTTTCGGCTTTTATCATACAAAGATTTATTAAGTTTTCAGCATCTGCTATGCTGCAATGAAATTGCGTGATACAGAATTTTATTAGATCTTCCTTAGGCGGTTGGTTTAATTGTTTTCTTGTTAAGACTGTAAAGGATTGTGGATTTAAGACCAAGGAAAGGATTTGAATAAAATTTTGCAATTCAACTTGTTGTTGTTTATCGTCTAGTTTTATATTTAAAAAACTTTCAATGTCCTTGATTGAGTTGATAGTGCCAATATCTATCTGAGAAATTGGGTTAGCATTGTTGCTAGTAACTGGTTGAAAATTAATTTGAATCATAATTAATTCTTTCTAGAAAATAGTTTAAGTTAGTAGGCAATTTGCTTTTTCATGGATAGATAATCGAATGGCTTTATAAATAGTAGTATTATATTTTTAAGCTATAGCCGGGCTTGTAGTGTCGAATTATATAAGAGGATATCAAATCTTAATAATTCTACTATATTTGAATTAAATAATTTTTTGCGATAAAAATTGTAAAAATCATAAAGTTTACTTTTCTAATATCAAATAAAATAACTTATTGGGTAATTGTTTTCTAAAAGGTTTTCACAAAATTATCGATAAGAGGGTACAATAATTTTGTTAAGTACTGAAATTACACACTATAATAAAATTTACTGACTCGCAATTAGTTCAACAAGTTATGCCAAGTTCATAAATGAAACTTTATATTATATTTTGAATAATGACTTTAAAATTGATTCTTGAAAGTTTATAATCGCTTAATGGTGGTAATTAAAGATGGGGCTAATATAGATTTTTATTCCTGAAGATAATAAATTTAATTGTCAAATTAAGCTTTAATTTTTCACCTATGAAATAAAAATAAAGGTGATAAAATTTTTCTTAATTATTAGAACTTTCACAGGAGATTGTCATGAGCTTAAAATACAAGGATTTTTTTAATTCCCCGGCATTTGCTGTAATAGGCGCTTCTAAGAATCGAGAAAAATTTGGTAACAAAGTATTACGCTGTTATATGGAAAATAAATTTGTAGTTTATCCAGTAAACCCAGTTGAATCGCAGATTGAAGGGCTTAACTGTTTTATCAGTATAGCTGAGTTACCGGATACGGTTAAGAGCATCTCGGTGGTTACACCGCCAACTGTTACAGAGCAAGTTGTCGAGGAAGCATATATAAAGGGTATCAATAATATCTGGATGCAGCCAGGGGCTGAGAGCAAGGCGGCAATTGAAAAATGCCAAAATTATGGAATAAACTGTATTGCTGGCGGGCCTTGTATTTTGGTTGAACTAAATTGGGAAGGAGGGACAGGTGCCAAGCATGCCAATGAGACAGTCAAATATACAAGTATTTCTAACTCTTAAAAAAAACTCTAGGAATAGTTCCTAGAGTTTTTCAAGTTTATGCAAGCTTGATTCCTAGCTCAGATAATTGTTTATCTTCAACATCATTTGGTGCATTGGTGAGTAAACATTGACCAGTTGTGGTTTTGGGTAAAGCAATAACATCGCGAATCGAGTCCGCTTTACACATTAGCGTGGCAATCCGGTCTAAGCCAAATGCAATTCCACCATGGGGAGGTGCGCCAAACTGCAAATTATCTAAAAGATAACCAAATTTGTTGCGTGCTTCTTCTGGTGTTAAATTCATCGCTGCAAAAACTTTAGATTGAGTTTCTGCTTGATGTATACGAACAGATCCGCCACCAATTTCCCAACCATTTAAAACCATATCATAAGCTTTAGCCAAACAAAGTTCCGGGTTGGTGCTTAGCATATCTATGTGCTCATCTTTCGGCGCTGTGAAAGCATGGTGGGCTGGCATATATTTAGCTAAATCCTCATCATACTCAAACATTGGGAAGTCAATAACCCATAGCGGCTTCCATTCACCTTTAGTAAGACCTTTTTCATGGCCTAATTTAAGGCGAAGTGCACCCATTGCCTCATTAACCACTTTGGCTTTATCAGCACCAAATAGTATAATTTCGCCATCTTTTGCATTAGTTGCATTAATAATAGCATTTATATCTTCATTTGATAAGAACTTAACAATTGGAGATTGTAGGCCTTCCTCGTTCAATTTAGTTGCATCATTAACCTTAATATATGCAAGCCCTTTCGCTCCATAGATACCAACAAATTTTGTTAATTCATCGATTTCTTTACGTGATAACGTAACTGAACTTGGTAATTTTAGTGCAACTATTCTTCCATCATTTCGGTTTGCTGCATCATTAAATACTTTAAAACTTGAATTTTTAAGCTCGCTAGTTAAATCTACAAACTTAAATTCTTCCAAGCGTAAATCAGGTTTATCCGAGCCATAGTAATACATTGCATCAGCATAAGTCATTACTGGAAACTTGGGTAAATCGACATTTAAAACTTCTTTGAAAACCTGACGAATCATGTTTTCGTTAATTTCCCGGATCTCTTGTTCAGTTAAAAATGAAGTTTCAATATCGACTTGGGTAAATTCAGGCTGGCGGTCGGCTCTTAGTTCTTCATCGCGAAAGCAGCGCACAATCTGGTAATAGCGGTCAAAGCCGGCCACCATAAAAAGTTGCTTAAATACTTGCGGAGATTGAGGGAGGGCATAGAATTTGCCTTTATTCATTCTCGATGGAACTAAAAAGTCACGCGCACCACCCGGAGTAGATAGGGTCAAAAATGGCGTTTCAATATCCATAAATCCATTATCATCCATATATCTACGGATAGCCCTGGTTAATTTGTAGCGTAGCTGGATATTTCTTTGCATTTTTTGCCCGCGTAGGTCGATAATTCGGTGGGTCAAACGATTTATTTCGCTTACGGTTTCATCATCAACTAGTATTGGAGTTGGTAAAGAGGTATTTAAAATTGTTATTTGCTCAGCTAATATTTCAATATTGCCGGTTTTCAAATCTTTATTTGGGTTTGGCCTAGTGCGCACAGTTCCAGTTACTTCAACTACGTATTCATGCTTTAATTCATTCGCATTAGCAAAGCAGTTTGTACCAGGTTCAGCCACGATTTGCACCAACCCTTCGCGATCGCGCATATCAAAGAATACTAAACCACCTAAATCGCGACGGCGATGAACCCAGCCTTTTACCGTAACTTGGTTACCAAGGTAACTCTCGGTAATCAATCCACAATAATTTGTTCTTTGCATATTATTCCTTCAAAATTCTTTTTAATCTTTTTTGGCCTAAATTAGTTAATTTTTTAATTATTAAGTTTTTTATTTCTCACATTGAATGATTATCAATATTAACCACAGTAGTAATAGATAATATTAAATAAAAAATTAGAATAATGTGAGTACTTAATAGAGTGTGACGAAGATATCGACGATTAAATATTCCTAAAATATCTGGTCATTTAATAAACATTTTTAATTAATAAGGTTATTATTTTAGCATGATATCTTGAATAAAATTTTTAGTATTTGTTTTAATGTGTGCTATAATAGTCGCAGAATGTTCTTAAGCCAGCATAAATGTCAGAAATAGTTTCGTTTTTGAGGTGTATTACTCATTTTGTCGGTCTTATAGAATTATATATATTAACTGTTATTATAGGTTTTTTGATGAAAACTAAATTATTTGTTGCTGGTTTAGACTGGTCAATTGATACAAACGAACTAAAAACTATTTTTGGTCAATTCGGTACTGTTATTTATGGTAAAGTTGTAACTGATGAAAATCAACGCAGCCGTGGCTTCGGGTTTATTGAAATGTCAACTCCAGAAGAAGCAGAAGCTTGCTTAAATAACTTAAATGCAAGCGTACAGAAAAAACGCCAAATCGTAGTTAAGTGGAAAGAAGAAGACAAACGTCCAGCTCGTCCACCACGCGACTTTCAATAAATAAAAAAGCTCAGATTTCAATCTGAGCTTTTTTATTATTAAGTACTTTCTATTTACATACCAACTCTCTGAAACACAGTTTAAGTTAAAAATGTTATTTATTATATGTATAAAGTAATCATAGTTTTTCCTTTTAAAAAGCAACAAATAAGAACTATATAAGTTAGCACTAAATAATATACTTTGCTAGTACTGGAAAAGTTAGAGATTTTTATTTTAATTGCTAATATTTTATGCTACAATAAGGTCCTTATTCACCATACAGTCATTAATTTATGCATCCGTAGCTCAGTTGGATAGAGTGTCAGTTTCCGAAACTGAAGGTCACAGGTTCGATCCCTGTCGGGTGCACCAAGTACTTTTTCTTGTCTTTGTATTTCTAGTGTTTTTCTATTTATTTCAACGAGTTATCTTTATTTTACGTTTCTTATTTATTCTCAAATTTTCTTCAATTTTCCCTTAATTTCTTAAATTTTGGGCATCACTTTGGGCATCAAAATTACATTGATTTAGTAAAAAGTAACTTTTTATTTGAACTAGATTTTATAAATCTGGCATATTTATCAAACATGATTTTGGGGTTCTCGTGTCCCACCATTCTATATAGTATCATTGGGTTATTACCAATGCTTAGCATATAACTGATAAATGTATGTCTCATCTGGTAGGGATTACGGTACTCAATCCCAGCAATTAATAAAGCTTTTTTCCAATATTCACGAAAAGCGCTAGTTTTAATCCACGGGCGATTCTTTGGTGAGAGAAAGACCCGGCTGTCTAGGCTTCCGGTAATTTCAAATTGCGCAAGTAAGGCTTCTTTTGCTTGCTGCGTCATTTCCAGAACTCGTATCCCAGCTTTAGTTTTTGGAGCCTTTATAAGTCCTTTAATAGTTGCTGCTTTGGTGATGGATATTGTTTCGGGAATTAATATATGCATACTCAAGAGCCGAGGCGGTTGCCGAATGCGAACAATTCGATATTAGTGGATTAGCGCTAGGGGCCGGGTTTAAATTCCCGGTTTTTTTAACTTCTAGAGTTAGTAATATAATTGAAGAGTCTCTTATTTATGGAGCCAATAGTTATGAAGGGGTTATCTGGGATATTTTAATGGTTTTAAAATATCAGATCAAAATCGAAAAAGCAGCAAACCTAATAACTTTTAAAGTTGTGATTAATTGGCAAAATGAGCAAAATAAAACTTTTGATCTATTAGCCGAGTGTGCTCCTTTAGATATTGATGATCCCAGGCCGGCAATTACAATTATGTTACCGGCAGAAAGCTAAATATTTCCAAACGGATATATGAAGAAGGCGGTTTTAGATAACCACCTTCTATGTTATAATAAACTATTAGGAGTTTTTGAAAAATGAATACTATTACTATGAAACATTTTGATGTGCATGCCTATGTTAAAAAAGCAAAAGAGTTAGGTACTAGCGAAGAATTAGCTGAGTTCCAGGCTCGCCAGATTGAGCAAGCGATAGAATCTGTTGCATATAACATGGAAAGTAAGAGTTTAGCTTCTAGAAACGATATTACAGATGTGAAAAATGATATTGTTGAGTTACGAAAAGAACTAATATCTGTAGAGCTTAGATTAATCAAATGGGTTCTTGGAACAGGTGTAGCAAGCATATTGGCAATTACTGGCGCAATTACCGCGGTATTACGGTTTATGATCCATTAAAGCAAAACTACTTTCCTATAAAATAGCCCACAAAATTGAGGGCTATTTTTTATTTTAAAAAATACTTGTGATTTAGCGTTAGTTAATTAATTTGATATAAATGGTGTTTTATTACTGGTTAGGTTTGTATATGTTCAATAATAGCCCATATGTAAAAAATCTTTAGTTACTCTGGCGTAAAATTAGTTTTAAAGGTTACTTCTCGTTTTGGGCCTTTTACGTAAATCCTATCATAATTGGCTTTTAAGAATTTAGTATATTCTTCCTTTGTGCCTATAAACGCTGCTCTATTCGCAGCATTAATTTTAGTTAGCCAAAGATCAACAATAAATATTGGTTCATCTGAAGATTGATGTTTTATGGCAACAAACGTGTGATTCTGGTTATTTGTTTCTTTTGGTGCTGGTAATCCAAATTTAGCATTCTCAAATTGCTCATTAATAAGTTCTTGAGGCATTTTTTCGTGTATATTTATATGAGTAATATATGCGATATATCCAGTTTCTAAAAGCCTTAGTGTATATATTTTAGACAATGCCCATAAAGCATATTCATCAGAATTGAATATCCGCTCATGGTGATACCCGTCCTTAACTAAAACGGCCAAGAGTTTATTACTTAATGCCGTTATATGGGTACAACATTGATTTAATGTTTTTAATCCTTCATTAGTAAGGCTTAAAGCAAATGTAGAAGAATTTTTGGCATAATCATATGAATAGCCTAACAGTGATTTCCTTACTGCCCACCATTCCTTAGTGCGTAATTGATCTAAAGTATGCAAAGCAAAACTACAAGGATTTTCTCTATTCGATTCTTGTGCGGTAGTACTTATGTAACTACATAAATCATTTTTTGTTCGATAGGTTTGTAATTGTTCTCTAATTATTTGGGGTTGTAGATCTGTTCTAAAACAAGTTATCTCACCTATGTCACTAAAACCACGATATTTTTCAGTTAATGTTAATGGCTTACTCGTTAAAGAACCTTTTTTGGTTGGGAAAGAGTGTGTTGATTTAGAACATTCCATTTTTGTGTATCCTTAGAAAAAGGCCAAATTTTACATTTCTAAGTATTCAGATTTTTATAGAAACTATATCAATTAGTTTTAACGCCTTGCAAATAAATCTTTATATTAATTTTAAAATGATTTAATTAAACCGTCTTATATGTTATAATAAAATACTAGGAGTTTGAGGTATGAATACCATGACAACCGATATGTTTGATATTCTTGATTTTGTGAATAAATCTAAAGAGCTCGGAGTTGATGAGCGAGTGGCTCAGCTTAATGCCCGCCAAATTGATCAACTGGCCAAAGTTATAGAGCAGCGGATGGATGAGCAGCGCCACGAAATTGAAGCTTTAAAGTTACAAGAGCTTTGTTCTAAAGGAGATTTGAGAGAGTCGGAACTCCGGTTACAAAAAGAAATTGAAATAGTTAGAAAAGAGATTGAAATAGTTAGGAAAGAAGTCGCACAAACGGGCATGAAAACCGTTGTTTGGGTAAGTGGGATCATGGGGACATTAAGCGTCTTCTTCCTTGGTATCTTGGCAAAAGG
Source organism: uncultured Neisseria sp. (assembly GCA_964386295.1). Taxonomy (GTDB): domain Bacteria; phylum Pseudomonadota; class Gammaproteobacteria; order Burkholderiales; family UBA11063; genus Aquella. The sequence continues at coordinate 2,405 of CAYLRR010000015.1, read as the reverse complement.
TTTCCATTGGCTATAACTGTAATAATAAAAACTTAGCTTAGCTTCTTATTTTATATTTCATATTATTAGTTAAGGTTAAAATATTGTTCTTAAGCGATAAAGCTACCAATGCATATTATGATGAAATAATTGCTGGGATTGATTACCATGATGAAATAGCATCTAATCTATTTGATGAGTGTACTTTTAATGAATGTAATTTTGACTATACAAGCTTTAAACATTGTAAATTTAAACACTGCCGATTTATAAATTGCAAATTGAATTTCATTGAGCTAAAGAGTTCTTATTTTCTAAATACTTATTTTGAGAAATGCGATATAGTCGGTGTCAATTGGGCATATGCTGAAATAAGTTTACATCAAAACTTGAAATTCTTAAGTTGCAATATAAGTAAATCAAGCTTCTTAGGTTTAAAATTAAGCGCTATGTCAATAATAGAATGTATCGCCAGGGAAACAGATTTTAGAAATTGTGATTTAAGCAAGTCGATCTTAACAGGATGTGACTTTCAAAATGCATTATTCAGTAGTACTGATCTAACTAGTGCCGATTTAAATTATTCTAGCAATTATTACATTAGCGTATTTGATAATAAAATTAAAGGAGCTAAATTTTCATTGCCTGAGGCTATATCCTTGCTAACATGCATGGGTATAATAATTGACTGATTCTATCATTTAAAGTCGATACATCAATTAATAAAAATCATAATAGCACTTCAAAGGTGTTTTTTAGTCAACAATAAACAGCTGTAATAAACTTTGATTAAGAAAACCAATATTTTGGACTATTTTTAGACCTGTAGCTACAAATAAATCAGCTATATTTCAAAGTACAAAATAACTGCCGTTTTTTTGAGCTTTTGGCAAAAAATTTTTGAAAGATAGAGTTGTATATGTCTGAATCAAAATATCAAGGTTGTTTAAGTGGTACGCGTTTCGAATTTATACCCAAACTAACCGAATTTATCAAAAGCAATCAGATAAATTGTTTAATCTTTGATTGTGATGGTACTCTAATGGATACTTTATCCGGACATTATCAATCTTGGTACCAAGCTCATACCAAATATGGTTATCAATTTGTCACAAAAGACATGTTTATCAACCGATTTTCAGGAATCAGCGGTCATGAAATGATTGAAATTATTAATCAAGAATCTGAGCAAACTATTGACGTTGAAAGAGTTGCATATGAGAAGCATGTTATTTTTGATACCAATTATATTAAAGCAATAAAACCAATTGCTAAAATTCTAGATATACTTTTAACTTACCACAAGGACAAATCAATGCACATAGCCTTGGCATCTGGAGGGCATCGTGCTGCGGTTGATATAATGCTTAAAAACAATAATCTAACTCATATCTTTAGTACAATTGTGACTATAGAAGATGTTACACGTGGTAAACCTAGCCCAGAAATCTTTCTTAAGGCAGCCAGTTTAATAGGTGTTGCACCAAAACAATGTTTAATATTTGAAGATGCGGAAGCTGGATTTCAAGCAGCCATCAATGCTGATATGAAATATATAAATATTCATACTATAATTGATAATTGAGCGAGTTACCGAGAGTTTTCCTACCTTTTAGAGATGCCAATAACTATCAAAATTTACAAACCGTAAATTTCTATTCAAGTGTGCCCGCTGGTACATTTAGTGCTAGATTTAGCGTATAAAACCCGTTATATTTTTGAATGTGTAAAAATAACATATGCATCATGAGAATTTAAAAATATTCTGAAGGTTATTAAAGTACCTGAGCAAAATCTCAAAAGCCATCAACCTCATAAATTTTAAAGTTGTGATTTCTTGGCAAGATGATCAAAATAAAGCCTTTGATCTATTAGCCGAGTGTGCTCCTTTAGATATTGATGATCCCAAGCCGGCAATTACAATTATGTTACCGGCAGAAAGCTAAATATTTTCAAACGGATATATGAAGAAGGTGGTTTTAAATAACCACCTTCTATGTTATAATAAACTATTAGTGATTTTTGAAAAATGAATACTATGACTATGAAGCATTTCGATGTACACGGCTACGTGAAAAAAGCAAAAGAACTTGGTACCAGTGAGGAGTTAGCCGAATTCCAAGCTCGCCAGATCGAGCAAGCTATAGAGTCAGCAGCTTATAATGTAGAAAGTAAAAACCTGGCTTCTAAAGCTGATATTGCTGAACTACGTACAGAATTGGTATCTGTAGAACTTAGACTTGTAAAATGGGTGCTAGGTACTGGAGTTGCTACGATATTGGCAATTGCTGGGTTATTAAGATTTATGAGTCATTAAAGCATAACTACTTTCCTTAAAATAGCTCACAAAATTGAGAGCTATTTTAATTATATGTGCGCCAGACATGGCGCACATCTAGGCGGTGTAAGTCCGCTGTTAGCCCCGT
>CAYLRR010000014.1:63774-96308 GCA_964386295.1 uncultured Neisseria sp. | reverse complement strand
TTATTTTTTAATTTCCGAGTTGTTAAAGCGCTAATTCAAGTGTAGACTGACGTATCCAATAATATTACTCAACTTAAAGCATATTGCATTTTTGCCGAAAAGGCAAAAACACACCCAAAACTACAAAACGACAAGAAATTTTACCCTCGATTTCTCAATAGCATTATAAAATATATTCTAAAATGTAATAGTACCGATCAAGTCGTAATAATTACTGATACTCCTCCGATCAGAAATGATAAAAAGATTATCACAAAATCAATAAAAGAATCTATTGCCAATATTAGAGATATTCAGCATGCCTTCTACCAACATCCTTCTTGTAGTCATCTTGGATTGCAAATTGCAGACTATATAAATTATGCTATTCACAAGAAGCTACATTATCAAGATGAAACCTACTATTTAAAAATTAAAGATTGTATTAAAAATGAATTTGATCTGTTTAAAGATGGTAGTAGTTATTACTATTAGAGAAATGACCTCCCTAACTATAGCTGTTCCCAGCTAAATCCATTTTGGTAGATTTATTATCAGGGAGGTACCTTTTAACTCTCGTTATTATAATAGTTTTACCTTATTAAGTCAAAAATTATTTCGTATCATAATTTTGCACAGGTGTAACTACTTTAGATTTATTTATACCTTTTCGTTCGAATATTGAATAGGTAATAGCTATCAAAGGTTAAAACCGGTTGATTTTAGATAAATATTTATGCAAAAAAATTTGTAGAAAGTACTTTACCCATTAATATATTGATTTGAAGATATATAAAAACAATAACCTACATAACCAAATAAGAAACAGGATGCTTTCTACCAGTGAGATTTTATTAATTACCCTCCTATTTTAGCAATCTTGGTAAGCTTGCTTTAAGTGGCTCTATCTTAATAAGATATAAACAGAGTATCGCAAATTTTTTACTAAGTTACCTAATTATAACTGCTTTTAAGAATTAATTCCTAACTGTAATGAACATTTTAATTTATCAGAAGCGTCATTACTCAGCAGGAATTAAATATATAAATAGGACTTAACTAGATGTATGTTATAACAAGACAATATGTTCAAATAAAGTATTTTCTGGTGTTGCAGGACTTGGTAAAACGACCATGGGCTGGTTTGTTGGTAATCTGCAATAAGATTTGCAAGCTTAATATTTTTAGTAGCAAGAACCCTTTTCTCATAATTAGAGGATACCCATGTAAACTCACCTTCAATATAAAGATTAAAGCGAAAGGCATATTTTCCTTTGGTGTATGTAACCCATTAGTAAAAATTTGTCACATATAATATGATTATCATCTCTCTTTGGAATGGATTTTAAATAGTAGCCTTTATCTATTATGCTAATAGTTAATTTTATAGCTATGATAAAAAATCCCTATAGCATTAAACTATAGGGATAATTTTAATCCTTAGACTAATAATTAGTCTAAGTTATCTGATAAATTATATTTTAAAATGAAAACATTTAATATATGATTTAACTCAAATCATTTGCTAATTAAAGACATTTAAAAACTATTAAACCACTAAACCCATCTACGCTACTTCTCAAAGACGACTATTGCGCTACTTAGGCTTTTTTCATCACTAATTGTCAGATGAAAATTTTTAATTCCACGATCTTTGATCCATTTCTCAAGTTCCGGGGCAAGAACAAAGTAGGGGCGTCCTAAACTATCATTGATTACACTTATATTTGAAAGTAAAACCGGCGCACGTAAGCCAGTACCACAGGCTTTAGCAAATGCTTCTTTGGCAGCAAAGCGCTTGGCAAGAAATTTAACTTTATCATCGCGTTGGTTAAAAATTTCAATTTCCGCGTCAGTCAAAATACGTTTTAAACCACGGCTACCATAACGGTTTAACACTTCAGATATCCGCTTATTTTCCACAATATCATGGCCAATTGCATAAATCATAATAAAAACGATACCATTTTAATTAATATAAATGCCACCAAGAGAATGGTAGAAATATCTAGAATAAACCAAACGCTCGGCCGATTGAGTTTTTCGGCAAATATCCTGGAAATGCTAGTTAGCCCAAATAACCAAATAAAATCACCTAATATGGCTCCTAATATAAAAGCAAAATTGTGCCAGCCTAAATAATGGGTTGAGGCTCCACCAATAACAATTATGGTATCAATAAATACTAGTGGATTTAACCATGTAAGACCCAATGCACGAATAATAGCGGTTTTTTTATCATAAATTTCTGTGCTAAATTTTAGATTATGGGGCGTATTTAAACTTTTGAGTTTGGTCCATAAGTAATATGTTAAAAAAATTACCCCAATGATATTTATAATCAATAAAAGCCACTTTGATTCAGTAAATTTCAAACCGATTGTACCTAATAAGATAAGAGTAACATCAGCAAGAAAACAAGTTGTGGCAACTACATATTCATGATTACGCCGTATGGCATGGCTCATCGTATTTAAGTTTTGTGGACCAATTCCGGCAATTACACCTATTACAAATAAAGCGCCGCCAAAAAGGGTCGCAAAAAAATCAGCCATAGCGCGCCTCCTTAATAAGCTCTTTCATATCACTAACCGCCTTACCTAGCCCATGAAAAATACTTTGGGCAATGACAGCGTGTCCGATATTAAGCTCATGAATTTGTGGTATTTGAGCGATCGGTTGGACATTATGATAGTTTAAGCCATGGCCTGCATTTACAATCAAGCCAGTACTTGCCGCAAATTCACTCATGGTAATTATTTTTTGTAATTCTAGATGTGTTTCTGCAATACTTTTAGCTTCAGAGTATTTACCAGTATGTATCTCTATTGAATAGCAGCGTGTTTGCTTAGCAGCCATAATTTGTTGATGGTCAGGATCAATAAACAATGAAACCAAAATCCCATTTTCCCGCATAATTTCAACAATTTGCGAAATTGCAGCAAAATTTTTAATTATGTCCAAACCACCTTCAGTAGTTATTTCCTGCCTTTTTTCTGGTACCAGGCAAACAAAATCAGGTTTTACCTGCAATGCTATATCAACCATCTCACTAGTTACCGCCATCTCAAGATTCATCTGGGTCTTTAGTGCATGCCGCAATAAATAAACATCTTGATCCTTAATATGGCGGCGATCCTCCCTTAGGTGCAACGTAATTAAATCAGCACCATTTGATTCGGCAACTAATGCAGCTTCAATAACGCTAGGATAAATTGTCCCGCGTGCATTACGCAATGTTGCAACATGATCAATATTAATTCCTAAGCGTACCATAATAAAACCCCATAAAAATTAAATGATGTTTTTAATGCTTATAACTTTGCTAATAACATTATTATAATTGATTTTTTGAAAGATAGCCGATATCTATCGATTGTATTTGAAAAAGACTTCTTTAGACATAAACCAAAGGCTAATTAGAGATACATAACTAAAGAAAACAATATAAACTGAAGGCATATATAGACTCTTAGTTAGCTGAATCAACCAGGTGATAGCATAATGAGAGACTCCAAACATCACTCCAAAACTGATATTATAAACAATACTGACTCCAGAAAAACGCATCTGGCGCGGGAAAGAGCAGATCATAATAACTGGAAGCTTGGCGACAAAAAAACCAAAAATAAAGCAACATAATGTATTTAGACCAGCTACCACGAATATATCATGACGAATATAGGAATGGAAAGTAAAGACTAGCAATGCTTTAAAGAAGAACCCTGAAGTAATAAAGAAATTTTTACTAAGCTTCTCATGGAAAAATGCTGCTATTAATTGGCCCGAAATAAACCCCATAATTTCAAATAAGCTAATAATATGTGTTTGAAGTTTAGTGTAATTAAAATAATGGTTCAAATAACTTGGCATCAAATAAATAAATACTGAAGTACCACTAGTTAGAAAGGTAGCAAAGCAGATTAAACGCAAAAGGTTTAGTTTGTGGTTTTTGAAAACGCCTTTTAAAGGTATAAAGTTAACCTTAGTTTGAGATACTTCGCCACTAAAAGAATCTTTTAAGAAAAAGCCGACAACTAAGCTAAATATACCACAGCCAACCATACCAAAACGCCATGTTTCTTCTCCCAAGTAATTACTTAACAAAAGGGTAAATAGTGTAGCGATTAAAAACCCGCAACTACATGCAATATTTATCAAATTTGTGGCAAGTACCCGTAGATGAATAGCTGCCTCCTCATAACTATATATTATCCCTTCGGGAATTTCTGCCCCAACGACCAAACCTTGGATAATCCGAATTAGAATCAGCAAAATTGGCGCCATAATTCCAATATTAGCAGCACTAGGCAATAAGCCTAACAGGATACTGGAGAAAGACATTATCACTGTGGATATATAAAATATTTTATATCTATGTGGAGAATCACCGAGCCCGCTAAAGATTACTCCGCCAAGAGGGCGGCAAAAACCTGCGATCAGGAAAATGCATAAGCCAAATAATTCCCGCCATTCTTTGTCTGCAATGGGAATTAAATCACGGCTAATATAGGGAGATAGCACTATAAAGATAGTAAATAAGTAAAATTCGCACGCCACACTTAGTAATACCAAGATTAATCGGCGATTTAATAATTTGTTGTGGTTTTTTTCCATTAAACTGAATGTACTAAGTAGAGTTTTAATTATTTATCGCGAGTCTTCACTTATTTAAAAGTCTGAAATTAAGATCATTTCATTTTATCAATTTACTTGGTGATGACTTTAATTAATTTTTATATATACTAATTTCTTTAATCTACTGTCAACCGTGTTTATTGTTATTTAAGTACGTAAGTAGAATTATTAGTTAGTTATAGTTATCATGATCTCGAATTATATACTATTAAGCTAAATATTTTAATACAAATTTCACTACTCTAATTATGTAAGCAACTTAAAGTAACTCCTTAATTCTATTAATAAGCCACTCATTACTTAAACTTACTTCAACTTGTGTAACCCATATGTTGGGATTATTGAATTTAGCTAATTTCGTATAATCATTCCTGGTTGTTAGAATAATATACCCATCCGGTATATCAGTTTCTTTATATTGATAAAACTCTGGAAAAGTATGGACTTTACTAAAATCTACGCCCAATTTTTTAAGATAATTAAAAAAGGGATATGGATTACCATTTGCAGACATCGCCATTACTTCTTTCCCATTAAAATCTTCTGGGGTACTTTGCAATTTTGTATGAGGATTATAGAAACAAGCAAAATTAAATTTTTGCCAAATCACAGGCATAGTATAACTTGCTAACACCTCTTTAACGGCTAATTCATTATAGTTCCCATTTACAATGATAGCATCAACTTCTTTTAATTTAGACATCGGCTCACACATAGGCCCCAATGGGAACAATCGTTGGTTACCAAATAAACGCTTACTATTTATTACACATATTTTTAGATCGCTATGTAAGTAGTAATGACTTAAGCCATCATAAACAAATATAATTTTTATTTCTGAATGCTTTAGCAGCAATGCTTGGCATGCCTTGATTAGGTTACTCCCAACTGCAATATGAGCACCCAGTTGTGAATAGCTAAGCGATTCATCTAAGTTTTCTTCAATTTTATCACTTGCTGAAATTAAATTTAGCTTTTTACCGAAAGTAAACCTTTTAGGAACAACAACTCCCACAGGTATTCCGATTTCCACAAATTTTTGCACTAGATATTTAACCAAAGGTGTTTTCCCAGTGCTGCCAAAAGTAATGCTGCCAATATTAATTACTGGAACCCCTAGCTCATGAGGTCGTTTCAATTTGTATTTAAAGAGTAATCGCTTGAATTTAAGCAAGAAGCAATAGACAATACTAAGTGGAAATAAAATAATCGCTAAGAAAGGTTCGGTTTTATGATACCAATGTCGTTCGATAAGTTCGTAAATTTTCATGGGCTAAGCTATGCGAATATTAAATTTTTTTGTAAGACCCTATTCTATCAAGCCTACGAAAATTATCTTACAGACAATTTAACCTAAACTTTAAATTGCTAAATTAGCAATAAATGCGCTAGGGAGATTATTAATATCATCGTTCAAATTAGAAATAATCTTTAAATCTAGAAATATTCCAAATTCTCCATAAAGTTTAAGAAATAAATTATTTAAGGCCTCATTTTTCTAGACTTTTAAAATAAAACCATACCGATTTGAAAATTCCAATTGTTTTAGTGATTAATTGATGTTGTTACGTATCTAAAAAAGTTTAACTTAGTATTATGTGATTTACTAAACATATTAATCGATTTATAATTCAAATTTCCCGTAGCTAAGATTTTGTGAGAATGCGTAACAAACATCAGTGATTAAGTAAAAAAGCTAGACTCTTGCGTATCCATTATAAAAAAGTAGGTAACATAAAGTTACCTACTTTGGGAAATTTCTAGACTAAGTTAATCACACGTATCAAAAGCAGTAATACCAACCGGTAAAGAAAAACCATAATCCATTTTATTACATTCTGTCAGTACTCCTGCACTATTTTTACAAACGGTTACGGTATTATCGCCCTTATTAGTGATATAGGCACTACTTCGGTACACATAAATACTTGAAGGGTCATCAATATTGCCACCAGTTTTAATGCAGTTACTTAAATCGCCGGTTATAGAGTCTACATCACAGCGGGTAATTGTATTATCCCCAGCATTTCCCACTAATAGATAAGGGCTAGAAGGACCTTTTCCAGTAAAAGTAACCGGCTGGTTAAAATTACTTCCCCCTGCATCACTACAACTTGCAATTAAACCACTATTTCCTGGATCTCCGCATTTCATGACTGTATTACTGGAGACAGCGGCAGAGTAATACATACTGGTTGAAGGTAAATTAAGGACTCCAAATCCTGCCGGACTATCTGGAAAGCCTAGTGGTTGTGTTGGTTGATTACAGCTTTGCAGTGCATAAGGATTTGAACCAGCAGATAAGCATTTAACTAAGGTTCCATTTGCATTTGCAACATAAATCGGATTGCCAGTACTTGAAGCAATTCCAATTGGTTGATTAATTATTCCTGTTGCTATAGAAGCATTTAAGAAACTAGTAAAATCATAAGTTCCAACCGAATTATTACCTTTATTTGCTATATAGTACGCCTGGTATGGGTAGTTCCGGTTTGCTATCCCTGCCACAGGAGTATTTAGCCCTGCCACTGGTGTATTGACACTTGAACAATTGGTCAGACCCCCTATTGAAATTACGGAACATTTAGTTACTGAGTTGTTTGCTTGATTCAAGATAAATGCAAATCCGCCATTACACGCTCCTGAATTATAGGTTGCAGTTGTAAATTGGCTAATCACCCCATTAGGATAAGTTGCCGAAGGAAGATTTAGACTACCACCCCCACTGGTTACACTATTTGGGTTAGGAATACTAATTTTATATTGAGTATTTGAAGCTAAAGGTATCATTGTCCCAAAGGTGACGGTTTTATGATCTACACTGTAGCTTGGATTAATCAGTGTAATCGGAGCTCCACCTAAAACAGGTGCTAATTCGAAATTAGCCGGTATCAGGGTTGAAAGATTCATCGGTTGTGAAAAAGTAATTTTTATGTTTTGGGTTGGGCTTACATTGGTTGAGGCATTTACCGGGACCACGCTGCTAAAGCTTGGTGGCGTAGCAAGGCCAGTATAATTAACAGTAACGTTCGTTGTTTGGGATTGCGTACCATCATAATAATCAAAACTAGCGATAAAACTACCATTAGTATTGCCAATATTATAATTGATAGTATATGTACAGTTATCTTGTAGTGCCAAAGTCGCATTGCAATCTGTAGTTGATGTAAAGCCGCTAGGAAGTGCTGGCATAGTCAAGCTAGTGGCGTTGGCTGTCCCGGTGTTTGTTAAAATGATTGTCTCAACCAGATTGTTTTCATCTAAATATACAACGTTCGGATTAGCCGTAATAATTGCATAAGGCTGTGGTGTCGTTCCAGTGTAAACTAGGGTTGCTGGCGTAGTAACCGTTTGTTGACTATTATTATAGCTAAACAACAGAGTTGACTGACCAGAAACGCTTCCTGGTGCATACACTGCTGTAAAATTACAGCTTTGTCCTACGCCTAGAGATTCCGTACAGTTATTACTATTGGCTAGCAGATTAAATGGCGATAAAAGAGGTGGGATACTTAGGCTAGTTATTGGTGCACTACCAATATTACTGAGTGTAACGACTTGATTAGTATAAGAAGCACTCATATTAGCGAGGGTTGGAGCAACTTGTAATATTCCTACTCCCTGTTGTACAAAATTTATTTCCGCTCTATTGGAACAGGCACTACTATCATTGCTGCCGTTATTTAGGTCACATACTGGGGTATTATTATTGTATGCCATGGCTTGTGCGTTTTGTAAGCTCACATTGGCGGGAATTGCTACGTTGAATGTTAACACATTATTAACAGAATAAGTTGCTGGCGCTTGCCCAACAAGTGTAGCGTTAAGCTCGCTACCATTATTATCAACTAGCTTGATCTTATTAAAGCTGGTACCAGCATTTTTTACCAGTACTGATAACATTACATTAGTAATACTATTTTCATTACTTTGCACAGTTTGCGTACTAGGTAAGACATATAATCGGTTTAAAGTATTCGGAACATCCACTAATCCAATATTTGCAGTTAATGATAGAGTAACAGGAGTAGCACCTACCATTGATTTTATAGAATTTTTAACGCTTTGATTAAAGGTACCATTACTTACAGCATTAACTGTAAAGTTACCGGGGTGAGATCCTGCAGGAATATTTGCAGTAAAGGTACAGCTGGCACCAGCATTAATATTTGCACACCCCTGACCCGCGCCATTAGGGTCTACGGTAATATTTACACCGGTATAATTTGTAGCAGAAGGAACCGTATAAGTAAGGTTGGTTGCATTAACTTGGGATGTATTGGTAATTGTTAGATATGCAGTAACTGGAATTCCGGCAGGATACTGATTAGGAGCGGTCAAAGCTAAAGATAATTGACCTAAACTCCCGCTACTACCACTAGTATTACAAGAACCACCTTGACCACAGCTAGCAAGAAATATAATGCAACTAAATGCTGCAACTTTTTTTAAATTGTTTATCATTTTCATTTTGTCTTCTCTTAGAAATTAAACTGTACTCCGCCACTTACCACATTGATATTGCCATAATTAGTATTACCACCACCGGCAGGAAGAATCATAAAATCTTCCAAGCGTAAATCAAAATGGCGACTAAGAGCAAAGCTAGCACCAATACCGGCCAGCCCAGCAAAATTGTTAGCACCTTGGCTGCTGCATAAGCAGTTGCTGCCAGCACCTGAGGCAGTGCCATTAAAACTTGTATAATTAATACCTACACCAAGGCGGCCATATAAAGAGAATACATTAGAAAGTGGCAAAGTCCCTTTTACAGCAACATCAACAAAGTTGTCATAAGCTGTTGCCCCAAATTGGCTGCTAGCCAAGTTTGTCCACCCTCCCTCTACAGCAAATGCACGGTTAAAGTTATAACCGGCATTGGCACTAAAAACGAAAGAACCAGTTGGTAAATATTGTAAAATCCCAATCCCGGCATTGGCATTGATATATGCACCAGAAGTATTCTCGGCTTGTGGTTGCACCGCTAAGGCAGATACCATTAGTCCGCTAAGCATAATAGTTAAAATATATTTCATTTGAATTAATTCCTATATCTATTTAAATAAATTTGGCTTTTTCACTAAGCTTAAGCTATTATTAACTGGTAAATTCTAGTTTAGTTTAGGCATTGTAGAAAATATGATAATTTTCCTAATATGCTAAGCCTTAAAACTAAGGCTAGCCTATAACAGCAGGTTATAATAAACGAATTATTTTCTATTGGAAAAACAGGACTTATTTCTAGAGTATGGTTATTTAATGTGTTGGAAAAAGTTAAATCACTAATTGGCCTTTTGCAAGGGCAGTTTATTATCTAAATTATTTTTAGAATTACAAGTGAGGAAGAATGAATTAAGTTAGTAGAGTTGAGAAAAAATTAGAACATTTAATTTATTATGAAAGCTATTTATAAGACAACTAGTAAAGATACTATCTTCTTTAAATTATCGGTTATTGTTATAAAAGGCTCTTAAAAAGCATTCTTATGATCATCCAAGAAATTGATAATTCGATTCCTGACATCAGCATAATTATCATCATTCCAATACCATAAAATATGCTCTTCATTAAGGTAAACTACAAGCTCCGCCGGTTTTTGTAAAGTCTCTAAAGCAGTATATAGCTTCTCAGCTTCTGATGACGGGCAACAGCTATCATTTTCACCGTGTATTATAAGTAAAGGAGTATTTATTTGTGAAGATAGCCAATACGGGGAATTAGCCTCAAATACTTCTTTTAGTTGCCATGGATTGCCCCGAAACTGTAATTGCCCATTCTCAATCCATAATTTACAATAGGTACCCACCAACTTATCTCTATATCCATAAGCTCCAATCAAATCGTAAATTCCCGAAATGGCTATGCCTTTAGCAAAAAAATCGGTTTTGGCAAGAAGACCTGCTACAGCGTATCCGCCAAAAGAATGACCAATAGCAGTTATATACTTTAGATCCAATTTTTGTTTTACTGCTATTGCTTGAGGAAGTATTATGCTACATATCTCATCAAGCGGGATATGGTTTGGATAGCCTGTAGGCCAAGATATATCTGGGAGAATAACGGCATAACCTGCCTCAAGAAAAGCATGATTATCTATTCCTGAAGGAGTAGCTGTGATACCAAAATTCCCGGCATAATTAGAGTTTATTTGGCCAGGGTAAACCACCATAACGGCCCGATTAACTTGTTTACCCCTTGGTAAAAGGACACAGGTATTAAGCTCGATTTCTCTTCCTAGTCTGGTAGTTAACTTCATATAAAATACTTGTAAATCATATTGTAGTAATTTAGCCAGTTCAGGGTTGAAAAATGTCAACTGCTTTTTAAGGGTAAGGTTACTATTTAAAATTGCTAGGTTAGCGGGTGACTCTGGTGTTTCATAGTAACTAATAAAACTATCGTGGCTAATACCAGCTTGATAAGTTATTAATCTAAAATTTGTTAACGTACAGTAACTAGCACCTATTTTTATAAACTCTGAACAGAATTGGCATTCAGAAATATTAAAAGCTAAAGTTACTAATTTGGCATCAACCACCCTCTTGCAAACTATATAAACCGTTTTCTCAAAATACCAACAATAGTTTATAGAAGTATATTCAGGATAATTATCGAGATTAAATTCAGTAATAATTGAATTTTCTATAATGTTTATTACTAAAACTGCTTTCGTAGTGGTTGAATGCTCATTTTCTTTTACTCCCGAAACAATGATAACTTCGCTAGATAGTGCTAAAAATATTTTTGGGTTTAATTGAAATCCTTTAGGTTGGCAGATAATTGTTTTGTACATATCGGTCTGACATGGCATTAACCTAATAAGACAATTGTCTTTAATATATACTAAAGCGTACTCATTAACCCACAATATAGGAAGAGGCAACGGGGCAGCAGCTATTAAAATCCCCTCTTCAACTACAATAGGAGTTGCCTTTGCTTTATTTAGTTTTATAATCCATAAAGTTGAAGTGTAAAGTTCGGGGTTAGGTGTAAATAGGGGGATTGGTAAATATGCTAACCAATTAGCATTGCTGGATATACTAAATGACCAAGGTGCACTTGAATCTTTGTCTGAGATTAATACAGAATGCTCTCCGGTTTCTATATTTTGCATTATTATATCTGCGCTTGGAAATGGGGATTTGGCACCTATCTCTGACTTAGCTTTTTTAGAGGTGGAATAGGATTTAACGCATAGATTTTTTTGGTTAGAAGCAAAATTACCTGTAACTTTTTCAAAGCTGCTATCGGTAGGTTTAGCGGGAAAAATAATAGTAGCATTATTTGGTAACCAGGCCGTGTTTATGCACTTTAGATAGCTTACTGAGACCTGAACATCATTAGCTTTAATAGTTGTTTGATTTGATATTTCATAAATATAAACTTGCGGATAACCATCAACATCGCTAAAATAAGCTAATTTATTACTATCTGGCGACCATGATGGACGCCAGCTGTTTTGCCCAGCTATCAGAAAGCTATTCCCACAATCAATGTCAAGGACAAATAGTTGCGAACCAATATTCGGAAAAGGGGTACCATTTGCAATATTGGAGCTTGCCAGATGAGAAGTGCCGATTTTATTTATTTTGGCATAAGCAATCATTTTGCGGTTTGGACTTAAAGAGAATGTATCATATAGATCAAACTCATCTTTATTTCGCAGTATTTCGATCATAATAAATACATAGCTCATACTTAAGTTCAGTAACTATGATTATACAGTAAATTATAATTTATTGAGCCTTACTTCTTACCGAAAGAATTTATCTTAATACAAATCCCATTTTTTGATGTAATTAATTTTTAATACCAGATATACTTTAATTAATAAACTAAAAGTTAGCACTATTGTGATTTTAGCTTACGTGCAAAGTTAGTTTTTGGCATGGAAGATATATTTGTTGAAAGGATTGGACTTACTGGTTGCGGGGGCTGGATTTGAACCAACGACCTTCGGGTTATGAGCCCGACGAGCTACCAAGCTGCTCCACCCCGCGTTCGATGAGATAGTTATTATGCCAGATAAAGCTTCGATTTGTCAAGCCTTTTCATAAAATTGAATTAAATTGGCTGATATTTTTTGGGTCATAATATAAATTGCTCATCAATTATTTGATGAATTCCAGTATAATAGGTCCTGAAAAAATTATAGGTTATTCATTAACTGTATACCCAATTAATTATAATTTTTTATTTTTGGCAGACAATTGATTTAAAGGAAATTTGAAATGGCAATCCCTACGCCACATATTGAAACTGAAGAATTAGGTATTATTGCTGATACCGTGATAATGCCTGGCGACCCATTACGAGCTAAACTAATTGCAGACACTTTTTTAACTGATGTGGTTCAATTTAACCATATTCGAAATATGTTTGGTTATACTGGATACTATAAAGGTAAAAAAGTATCAGTAATGGGTAGCGGTATGGGCCCAGCAAGTATAGGTATTTACTCTTACGAATTATATGCTTTTTATGGTGTAAATAATATCATTCGCGTTGGATCTGCAGGGTCATATGATCCAGAGCTAAACGTTTACGACGTCGTTCTTGCTAAAGAAGCCTGGAGTGAATCAACTTATGCTAAAGCTCAAAGCGGTTATGAATCTGATGTTACTGAGCCGTCGCTTGAATTAAATAACAAGATTAAAGCAACCGCTCTGAATTTACATATTCCAATCAAAGAAACTCGGGTACATACTACTGATGTATTTTATAGAGAAAACCCAGATGTTTATAAAGAGATTCGGGATAAATATGGTTGTAAATGTGTGGAAATGGAGGCATTTGCCCTATTTGCTAATGCCAAAGTATTAAATAAACAGGCCGCCTGTCTTCTGACAATTTCGGATTCTTTCATTACCCATGAAGCAACCACTAGTGAAGAGCGCCAAAATTCACTTACTACTATGTTAAAACTAGCACTAGAAAGTATCTAACTGATACTACTCTTATCAGAATAAAGCCGTTATTAATTAATGGCTTTATTTTTTTAAATTAACTTCCTATGCCCAAGCCTACACTGTCTTAGCTTCTTATAATTAATCAAGTCAATTTTACTTTTTTTAATGCTTTAGCGACTAGTTGCATAAAAGGATATGCTGACTGATCGTCATGGCAATTAGGAATGCACATTTCATCAATTCATTGAGATTTAAGTTTTTCTTATCTCACCTAAAGCTAGTATCCAATCAGCACCATTCTTAAAAATTACATTTTTAATAAAAATATTGTAATTTAATAATATGTAATATATTTTATATAATTTTACAAAGTTGTCAGCTAAAAGCCTATTTGCAAAAGATTTATAATTTACTTATAAGCTTTGTAGTAGCCCTCAATACCGGACTCTTTTTATCTACCACTATGAGCATTACTTAGTTTTACTATAATTTATTAGGGATAAGATGTTAAGTTAATAACTGAATATCATGAATATTAGACTTTGTTTATGCAATTGGCATTATTTGTTGAACTCTTGGAGTCTTACGAGTTTTCAACAAATAGCCAATAAATCAATACAAAGTCTTATATTCGCAATATTGGGTAAAAATTTAAGCATCCCTCCTAATAAATCAAATTATAAAAAATATGCTTTTTAACTATACATCAATAATAGTGCCCGGTATTAAGCTAGTAGCCTTTGATAATCAGACACCTTTTATAAAAAATGTAAAAAAACACTATAAATTTAAGTATAGATATTATATAACTAAGTTCTTTAAATATTTTATTTTAAAAACTGATAACCCTATTAGTTAGTTTTTAATTTATAACATATATTTCTCAATGATTGATTAAAATTTCATTTTTCTATTTATAGATGTTCTGAATTTAGGCATTAGTTCCGATTTATTTACTAAACATTTTTAATAATTGATTTGTTACCTAATAATTTATTAACAATCTAGCTAGATGACTCAATTAATAGCAACCATTAGGCTAATTATAGGAATCAAGAAATGAAAGTTGAGAATAAAAGAAGAAACTCGGTGGAAACCGTTTCTTTTACGCTGAAAGATATCAGTTATTTCCTTACCCAAAACCAAGAAAAGAATATAAGTTCTATCAACTTAAAGGATGAGCGTTTAAAATCAGCACCACAAGTCTTACTCCACATGAGATCAGAACCAGTTAAGGTAGTTCCAGTAGAGCAAAATTTACCAAAGCCTATTGATAAATATAAGCTTATGCAAGTTTCATCTAACTATAACCACAAATTTAGAGGAAACAGTGGGGCTGTTAACATTGAAATACCATTTTATCTGAATAAAATTAAATTTGTTATCACGCTTGGGAAGCTTGCTGCAATATTGCAAAACCCACTAGTAAAAGAAGTAAGTGTTAATAGCTACATCGAAGAGATTCAGAAAAAATATAACATAGTGGGAGAGACGACCAAAAAACTATCAAGCTCAATTTTAAAAAATTGGTTTTCTCCTGCAGATAAAGATAAGCAAATAAAAGAAGCTTCGAGTATTATATGGAAAAAAAGTAAAGAATTTCAGACTCCAATTGTTAGAAATAATGAATCAGACCACGCAATGCAGCATGCACCAGAAGAATTTTTTATTAGGCTAATAGAAAATTATTCTGCATTTATTAATGCCATTGAAGCTGGGTCCGAATTAAAAGATAGATTTAAGATCTTCTTTTTTAAAAACTCTCAAGAGGCTGGTGGGGAAACATATGAGCTTTACTTTATTTTTACACACTATAGTGAAGTAAGAGGTGAAACGATAAAAGAAAATTTCCTATTGTGTGATTATAGCCTTAAGGCAAACTCTGCTAGCATAAAAAATAAAAAAACTGGTTTACCGCCAGCAACGCCCAGGACTACTACCCAAACTTTTTATAACATTACAAAACTTATAAGTGATAAAGGTTTAGCCTACGAAGATACTGAGCACTGGAAAAAGACTATAGATTATTTTAATAAAAACTCTTCTAGTTCATTTAATTTCTTATTTAGAGAAATATTTAACAGTACGTCTGGTGGATGGTCTTTTACCGTAACGTCTTATAATGAAAATACTTACAATCAAGAAATATTATGTTTTATTGGAGACTCGTCGGCAACTAAGCAAATTAACTTTGTTGACACCCAACCCTCTACAGCTGATTGTTTAACTAAGAAACAAGAAGAGAAGCATGAGGAAATTCCACTAGGATATATACCAGAAAAAACCTCTTTTGAAAATATTAATTTAGTTTCTAATGAAACTGATAGTAGCAACGTTTCTGAATTTGTAGAACCGAAAGATTTTTACGAAAGATGGTCAGATCAAGGACCTGTACGTAATACTCAGACGAGAGCAATTGTGGCTCCAAAAGGGGAAGGCCATAAGGATGGTTTATTTTTCAGTGCCGCTAACTGGGGCGGCGTCACCAGTTCAAGTGAACTTAGCAACGACCCTACCGATGATGACGTTAATAGTACAGAAGAGTACCGTAATCCAATACTGCAAATTGGAAAATCTAAAACCGAAGAAGGAGCCAGTAATCGCATTAGAAATTCTGACGATAGAAAACCTAAAAAAAGTAATAGTAACCCAAGCAAGGCTGAGGAAATTGCACAGCTAACCCCAATTGTATATCATAAGCCTGGAGAGATATTTTTTAGCCCAGAAGACTTAAATAAACTAATATACCAATACCAGGAAAATAGCAAAGAGGCCATAAATACACGACAAGATCAAAGCGGACAACAAATTATATCTAATCATGTAAAGCCTATCCATAGTTCTAGTAAATTTATTAACGATCAAGATAAGGAACCAGCAAGTGATTCAAATAAAGAGAATAAGAGAAATGGCTCTTGGTTCCATAGGGGTTTACTACGAGCAACATCACATGGTTAATGCTTACTGCTATAAGGGGAATAAAAGTGAGTTAGGCGAGTAACAATTTTAAGTCTTTTAAAAACTAAAAGATTTATAATAAGGGATTATGCAAATATTAAAACCAATTGAAGCATCACCTAAAGTCACCAGTAAGTTAGCTAAGTTAAGCCTCAATAATTATTGGGATCTAGCTTTGCATATCCCTATACGTTACGAAGACCTCACCAAAGTTTACCCAATTATTGAAGCACAGATTGGCCAGCAGGTCATGGTTGAAGGTAAAATAATCAGCCATGAGGTAATCCAGAAACGCACCCGTCAACTACAAGTAAAGCTTGATGACGGGACATCAATAATAACTTTATTATTTTTTCATTTCTTTCCTAATTATACTAGCCAGTATACTATTGGCAAGAGAATTCGTGCGCACGGTGAAATAAAGGGTGATTTTTTTGGTAATAAAACTATAATTCACCCTAAAATTCAAACGGTAACAGAAAATAGCAAGATTAGTAATACATTTAGCCCGATTTATCCTACTACGAACGGCCTTGCCAATGGCGAAATTGTCAAATTGATTGATAAGCTTTTAGATGCCAATATAATACCAGAAACTTTACCTCAGTCAATTATTGAGCAATACCGCATATTACCACTCGATCAAACACTTGTAAGCTTACATAAATTAACTCCAGCACAGTTTGCGAACAACTTCCAGCAATTGGCACTTAGGCGGCTAAAGTTTGATGAATTGGTAGCCCAACAGCTTTTAATGCATAAGATATACCAAAAAAAACATTATAATCCAGCACCTGAGTTAAAGCCAAGCAATAAGTTAATTATCCAGTTATTAGCCAAACTACCATTTAAACTAACTAATGCACAAAATAAAGTCTTAAAGGAAATTTTGCTAGACCTAGCCAAAACTCGACAAATGAATCGACTCTTGCAAGGCGATGTTGGTAGCGGCAAAACTATTGTTGCCACGATTAGCTGCCTTGCGGCAATTGAAAATGGATTTCAAGCATGTATTATGGCCCCAACCGAGATATTAGCTGAACAGCATTATCTCAAAATTCAAGCCTTAATTACTGAACTTGGTGTAAAAGTGTGTTGGCTATCCGGAAGCTTAACTGCTAAACAAAAAAAACAAGTATATGAATTATGCAAAACCGGTGAAGCACAATTGGTTATAGGTACTCATGCGGTATTCCAAAAAGATGTGGAATTTAAACAACTAGGGATCGTAGTTATTGATGAGCAACACCGCTTTGGAGTTGAGCAGCGTTTGGCTTTAGTTAATAAAGGCAGCCAAGATCTTCATCCACACCAATTAATGATGTCAGCAACACCCATCCCGCGCTCGCTAGCTATGAGCTACTATGCTGATTTAGACGTATCAAGTATAGATGAATTACCACCAGGCCGGACTCCAATCCAAACCCTACTAGTAAACAATAATCGCCGCCATGAAGTTATCAATTTTGTTCGCGAAAAAGCTAACTTGGGTACCCAAGCTTATTGGGTTTGCCCTTTAATTGAGGAATCGGAAAAACTCGAATTAGAAAATGCAATAAATACTTATAATGATTTAAGTTCAGAATTAAACCCGATAAAGGTTGGATTAATCCATGGTAAAATGAAAGCCAGAGAGAAAGCTGAGATCATGGCAGCTTTTAGCGCAAACCAGATCCAGGTCTTGGTTGCGACTACAGTAATAGAAGTAGGCGTAGACGTCCCCAATGCCAGTATTATTGTTATCGAACATAGTGAGCGAATGGGGTTAGCTCAATTACACCAGCTTCGTGGCCGGGTAGGGCGGGGCAACCTTGAAAGCCAATGCGTATTACTTTACGAACCGGGAGTTAACGAGATTGCAAGACAGCGCCTGCAAGTAATTTCAGCTACTACTGATGGATTTGAAATCGCCCGCCAAGATCTATTGATTCGTGGCCCAGGCGAGCTTCTAGGGCAGCGGCAAAGCGGCTTGCCGGCACTGCGGTTTGCAAATTTGGAAGCTGATTTAGATATCTTGCATCAAGCAAAAGAAATTGCCGGGATTTTATCGCAAAAGTACCCTGATCATGCCAAGCTACTAATTGAACTATGGTTTCATAATAAACAAGTTTACGCAGGAATTTAAATGTTAAGCATTATAAATACCACTTCAACCTTATTTATTACCATCTTTTTAGGCTTTCTCTGCGGTAAGGTTAAACTGTTTAAAGTCGGCCAAGACCAGACCTTGATTAATTATGTATTTTATATTGCCCTACCTTTAAACCTGTTTTTGGCTTGTTATCACGCGACTTGGCATATTTTTAACCCTTCATATATCCTAAGCTATGCTATTTCAATGCTGATTGCCCTGTTTATTAGTTATTTGCTAAGCATTAATGTTTTTAAACAGTCAATCGGTGGAAGCATTGTAAATACCTTATCCGCAAGTCAAGTAGATGGAGCTTATTTCACTGTTCCATTATTCTTACTTGTTTTTAAAACGGATAGCATGGCAATGCCATTAATGCTAATTCAAAATACTGTATTCTTTACTTTTGGGATAATCTTATTACAAATTCATTATGAATCAAAATCACGTAAAAGTAACTATCTAAGCTTTATTCTTGGCAGACTAGTTCACGTTATTAGCCATAATCCGGTTATCAGCTTATCGCTGCTAGGCCTGGTTGCTGGAATTTTAAAAATTAAAATCCCTGCTGACATCTTACATACTGCCAAATTTCTAGGCGACTCTTCTTCTGCGGTTGCTTTATTTAGCCTGGGGCTTACCTGTTCTTTTTATCTTTATAGTTTTACTAAAAAAGAACAAATTTACCCATTATTAAGCTTAAGCTTTATCAAATTATTAGTATTACCGTTAATTAGCTTGATAATTGGCAAATTATTCAAGTTAGACCATCAATTTTTGGAAGCTTTAGTATTGCTGACAGCTAGCCCAGCAGCTACCCATACTTATATTATTGCCCAGAAATATAATACTGATGTTGAGATTGCAACCTTTAATGTAGTGTTAACTACCTTACTTAGCTTTTTTACCATTAATTTATGGCTATATTGGCTATCTTAGAAAAATAATATTAGTTTTAACTTGGAATAAGAAATGATTACCGGCTTAAACCATATAACACTAGCGGTCACTGATATCGAACGCTCGTTTAATTTTTATCGTGATTTACTAGGATTTAAACCACTTTGCCGTTGGCATAAGGGCGCATACTTCCTGGTTGGTGAAACGTGGTTTTGCCTTAATTTAGACCTTAACCGCAAGGAGAGTATTATCAAAGACTATACACATTTTGCTTTTAGTGTTGCTGCTTGTGAGTTCGCTAAGCTATCTGATAAAATCATATCAGCAGGCTGCCCAATATTTAAAGAAAACAACTCCGAAGGGGACTCAGTTTATTTTCTCGACCCGGATAATCATAAGCTTGAAATCCATGTCGGTAATTGGCAATCTAGAATATGCAGTAAAAGAAGTGATCCAGGTTCATGGCAAAATGTTGAATTTTTTGTCGAATAGCCATGAAGATTCCCCAGTATTTACAGATAAAACTTGCTAGTTTGGGTATTACAGACCTTAAAGATCAGCTAATCAATGAGGGATATTTAAACTTATTTGCCAAATTACGTTTAGCATATCCAAGTCTTGGCTACAATGCCCTGTTTGATTTATACAAAATCAACACCGGAAAGAATATTCCTTTTTCGAATGATTTAAAACAAAAACTTATTTTAGAATTTAAAAGCTTGCCGCCAATTTATCCATTATTACCTGAAGCAAGCATCCGTTTTTATTTAAACGAGGCTGAAAAGCAAGCCCATTTTGCACTAGGCAAAAACGAAGTTCCAATTGGGGCGGTCATTGTCCATGAAGGTAAAATCATCGGCAAAGGTTACAATCAAACAAGAACGAAGCAAGATATTTTATGTCATGCAGAAATACAAGCAATTCGCGAAGCACAAATTTATCTAGACAATTTCCGTCTGGATAATTGCGATATCTTTGTAACCCTTGAGCCATGTTTAATGTGTAGCGGGGCAATAATTCATAGCAGAATTAGGCGTTTGGTTTTTGGAGCACTTGAACCTAAAACTGGTGCCTGTATTAGCCAGCATCAAGTATTTGCCAATAAAAAAACCAATCACCACTGTCAGGTGATTGGTCCCATTGATCAAGCGCATTTTAGTGAGCTTATCAGCAATTTTTTCCGTGAGCCTAGCAATCTTTAGCCAATTTGGAGTTAGGGATTATTTAAGCCTCTCAACACTCAACTCTACAAGTTTTATGAGTGCTGCTTTGTACTGATTATCAGCAAATGACGTCAATTCCAGCTTAGCCTTGGCTACGTATTCATAAGCTAATTGATTGCAATAAGTTAATGCTTCGCTAGTTGTAACAATTTTAATAATTGCTGCAATGTCAGCTTCTTTTGGTTGTTCAATTGCACTAACTATTAACTCCCTAATGGGCTTATCGGCATTAGCTAAAAGATAAATTAAAGGTAAGGTAACTTTACCCTCAAGCAAATCATCTCCCACATTTTTGCCCATCATCTCAGCAGAGCTGTTGTAATCTAAGATATCATCAACTATCTGAAAAGCGGTCCCAAGGTAAATGGAATATTTAGCAAGATGATCTTCATCCTCCTTTGATGCACCACTAATTATTGCCGCAACCCTACCGCTGGCTTCAAACAATTTGGCGGTTTTACTTTCGATTACCTGGAAATATTCTTTCTCCGTGAGGTCACTCCGGCCAATATTAAGTAATTGCATTACTTCACCCTCAGAAATTATATTGGTGCTATCGGCCATTATTTTGAGAACCTTCATCGAATCACTGGCAACCATCATCTGAAATGCGCGAGTATATATAAAATCTCCAACTAATACACTTGCTGCATTACCGAAAATTGCGTTTGCTGTTGCTCGTCCACGGCGTAGTCCTGACTCATCAACTACGTCGTCATGAAGTAAGGTCGCAGTATGAATATATTCAATCATCGCGGCCATTTTATAAAGTAATGGGCTCTCATTACCGAGCAATTTGCCACACAAAATAGCAAGTAGTGGGCGAACCCGCTTACCGCCGCCAGCAATAATGTATTCGCCTATAGTATTGATCAAAGGCACTCTTGAGTCTAGATCGGTACGAATTATATGGTCTAAATTTTGTAATTCTTGTGTTACTAGTTGATTAAATTGTTCCATTAAACACTCTGTAGGTCATTAAAGTTAATTTCTTGAGTATGCCATTGCTGTAAAGTACTTCTGTGGCCAACACTTATTATGCTACTATTTGGTAATTGATTTACCAGTAATTGGTATAAGTGCTGCTCCATTTCCTCATCTAATGCTGACGTTGCCTCATCTAAATAAACTATATCAGGCTTATTCGTCAAAATACGGCCAAATGCAACTCGTTGTTGTTCTCCTAAGGAGAGGATTTTACCCCAATCTGCAAGTTCATCCAAACTATTTGCTAAATAGCCAATTCCACATTGCTGTAATACTTCCATTAATTTATCATCATTTGGTAGGTTTTCTGTCAATGGATAGCAAATTGCTTGGCGCAAAGAACCATATGGAATGTATGGCCGCTGGGCGATAAATAATTCTTTTTTGCCAGAGTGTAGTGCTATTTTGCCCTCAGCATATGGCCACAGCCCGGCTAGACATCTAAGCAAAGTGGTTTTACCGCACCCTGAGCGGCCTTTAATCAAAATACGGTCACCGGAAGATAAATTAAAATTAATTTCCTTAACCAGTGGTTTGCCATCGGGTAAACTTAAATTTAAATTAGTAACCGCAATATTAGCCTCTTTACAATCGCCTTTTTGGATTCCTTCTAATTCTACAGCTTGTGAAATGACATCCTGAAAGCCATAAAGCCGGTCCATTACCGCCCGCCAGCTGGCAAGTGAAGTATATGAATTAAGGAAATAAGAAAAAGCATCCTGAACACGCGCAAAAGCGGAGGATATTTGCATTACATCACCAAGCTTGATTAATTTGGCAAAATAGCGTGGCGCTGTCACAACTAGAGGAAAAATCACAGCCAGTTGGTTATAACCAATATTGAAAATACCAATCTTCATATTCCGGTAGATAATCGCCACAAAATTATTGACTACCGCATTAAACCGCTGTAATAAGTTGTGCTTTTCTTGATTTTCGCCATGATAAAAAGCAATATTCTCACCATATTCACGGATCCGCATTAAGCTAAAACGGAAATCTGCTTCAACAGTTTGTTGCTGGAAATCAAGCTTAATCAACGGTTTACCGATTTTAAATGTAATCCAAGTACCAACTGCGGCATAAACTAGCGCCGCCCAAACCATATAACCTTTAATTATAATCTCGTGGCCTGATAATTTAAAAGCAAAAACACCTCCAATATGCCACAAAATAACTACAAACGATGCAAGAGAGACAACTGACGTTAATAAGCCTAGTGTTAAATCCAAAAATAAAACTATAAATGAATTGATATCTTCGCTAATCCGTTGATCAGGATTGTCACTATAAGTTGGCAAAAACCTGGTTTTGTAATAAGCTTGCTTATTTAACCAATTCTCCATATAATAATTAGTCATCCATTTACGCCATCTAATTTCCAAAAATTTACGAAAATATGAGGCAAGAATTTGAAAACCAATATAGAAAAAAGCTATATACAAGAATTTGATAATAAATTGATTAAATGCTTTTAAATCATAGCGTTGAATTGCGTCATAAAAGCCATTATACCAATTATTGGAAACAACCGTCATATAGACAAATAGCAGATTAAAAAATACCACAATCGTGATTAAGCCTAGTCCATACCACTTTTCTTCACTTGTCCAATATGGCTTGGCTAAATGCCAAGCATCTTTTAACCATTGAATCGTTTTACGATTAGAAACACTTTGTTTATTTGACTGCATTGATAGTTCCCGATATAACAATAGCACTTGAATTAGCTGGAGTAATTGAATAAGAAGCATTGAAAATATAGCTGCTGCCAACAAGGCTAACGCTACAGCCATAAAAAGTAATATTCCCTTGATTTGCAGCTCCACAAGGAGAATAAGAAACCGTTCCAGTAAAGCAAGGATTATTCTGGCTAACCGCCTGTCCGTTATTGGCAAAACTACCGGTAATAATTAGCGAATTAGCTGTCAGGGAATTATCATAGAAACTTGTACTGCCCCCGCTTTGGACCACAAAAGTAAGACTTTCTGCCCCATTGTTAGTACATGTATTAATCCCTGATGCATTACCTATCCCAAAACTAAAGGTCCCGGTAAATGGGCTGCCTCCAATTGGCATATTATTTTGCGTTGTTGAACCGCTTCCACAAGCAGATAAACCAACTATAGCTATACCAATTAAAGCAAAGTTTAGTAGTAATTTATTCATTTTATTTTCCTTTTAAGCTGGCTGATACTTTATTGTCTATTATATACTAAATTACTTTTGACCTCTGGAATAAATCCCCCATTCAGTCTTTAATCATATTATAGTTTTCTTACACCCCCAATTTAGAGTGTATCAAATTCGCCATAAATACTATGTAAATGGCATATTCCAGCTAAAGCTGCAGTCTCAGCCCTTAATATTCTATTACCAAGTAAAAGCGGGGTAAAGCCGAATTTACAAGCTTCTTCGACTTCGCTATTGGTGAATCCACCTTCTGGTCCAACCATAATAACTGCACTTTGTATACTTTTATTTGAAATACTTGAGCCTTGATGATGGGGAGATAAGATAAATTTTCCTTCTTCAGTTAAAACAGGGAGAAGATGGCATAAATCGATTGGTTCGACTAATTTTGCGAGATCTGCCCGGCCACATTGCTCGCTGGCTGAAATTATGATTTTATGCCAGTGTTCCATTCGGTTAGCCAAACGCTCTAGCTTAATTCGTTGCGTATTATGGCTAAATACCGGTATTATCTTATTAATCCCAAGTTCAACAGCTTTTTGTAAAACCATATCAAATTTATCATTAGCTATAATACTCATTGCCAAGGTAATTGAAACCTTACTAGTGTTATTTGCAGGTTCAATTTTACCTACCCTTGCCCTGGCTTCACGTTTGCCAAGTTCAGTTATTTGCGCAAAATAATTATTGCCATCACCATTAAATAAAACAATCTCACTAGTTAAACGCAAGCGTAGTACATTAATATGCCTAACTACAGTTTCAGGTAATAGATACTCTTTATTATTTACTAATTGATAATCAACATAAAATCTAGGCATGTTTATCAGGCACCCATCTTATCTAGTTCACCGATTATCCACGCTTCAACTTTCTTGGTAAAACTAACTGGATCATTACTCTCAGCATAAATCGGCTTACCAATTTTAATGTTGACTATCCCTGGATATAACCAAAAACTATTCTTTGGTAAACAATAACCAGCATTATGTGCTACTGGTACAATTGGAACATTAAGGCTGATTGCTAGTTTGGCAGTTCCATATTTAAACGGTTTGCGCTTTTTGGGAAGAACCCGGGTTCCTTCAGGGAACGCACAAATCCAAAACCCCTTGGCAAACCGATCCTTCCCTTGTTTAATTACTTGCAGAAGAGCATCTTCACCTTGCTTGCGATCAATTGCAATTGGTGAAACAGCTCTAAGCCCCCAACCAAAAAGCGGGATTGCCAATAATTCCTTTTTCATAATCCATACTACTGATGGAAAGATAGAATTAAAAGCAACTGTTTCCCAAGCTGATTGATGGTTACCAGCAATTATTGCCGGTGATTCTGGCAGATTTTCTGAGCCTTGAATATTATATTTTATGCCACCGACATAAGTTAATAGAAATAGGTAATAGTGTGTAACGCTCATAACCAGGCGGTGCCGTATCCGCGCCTTTAATGGCCAAATAAACAATAGCATGATATTATATACTGGCAAAGACAAAACAGCTAAAAACCAAAAAAGCAATGAACGAATTATTACGATTATACTAAGCTTATTCTTCAAAGTAATCCTCTTTCTGCTGCTGTTCAATAATATGCTCGCTAGCTGCTAACAAATTATCAAAAACCAATGTACCCTTGGGTAATGTTTCTTTTGCCAAGGTCTTTTTTCCGTTTCCGGTTTTAACCAATACCGGAATCCCTCCTGCATTTGCTATTGCCTGCAAATCGCGAATACTATCGCCAATCATCATAACTTCAGAAATATCGTCAACGTTAAATCGTTCACATATATCCAAAATCATGCCGGGTTTTGGCTTACGGCAATTGCAATTATCCTCTGGCGTATGAGGGCAAAATATTATTGCATCGATAGTTCCTCCGGCTTGATCAACCAGCTGGTGCAATTTACCATGCATTTCATTTAAATCTTCCATGGTAAATAAGCCCCGGCCAATCCCTGATTGGTTAGTGCAAACTACCACCTTAAATCCGGCTTGGCTAAGGTTTGCAATTCCTTCTATACTTCCAGGCAGAATTTCAAATTCATCAACACTTTTGACAAATTTATCGCTATCCTGGTTAATCACACCATCACGGTCTAACAATATTAATTTCATAATTTCTACTATAAAAAGTTAAGCCAACTCAGATAATTTGCACACTAGATTAAAATATCTATAAAGTTCGGCAAGTAAACTTAAACGGTTTTGGCGTAAAGCCAAATCGTCAGCCATAACCATAACATCTGTAAAAAAAGCATTTAATGCTTGGTCAAAACCGCTTAATGCCTTAAAATACGCATGCCAGTCAGATTGTTCTTTTAATTTAATGAACGTCTCACCATTAGCATAATTATTGGCAAATAGTTGATAAAGTGCCAATTCAGAAGGTTCTTTAAATAACTCTGGCTTAATCGATACCGAAGTCAATTGGTCTTGGTTTTTTCTCAGTATATTTTCAATTCGTTTGTTAGCTTCAAAAAGCTGTAGGTTATTGCTATCTTCGGCAAAAGTTACCAAAATTGATAATAACCCTGGAATATAGTGAATTTTCTTGCTAAAAGTAGAAGAATAGTCAAGATCGGTCGAGTTTAATACAGCATTTACAACTTTTGTAGGATACCCTTCAACACTGGTCAAGTAATTAGCCAAGCGTGAAATAATAAACTGGTATAACTCAATTAAAGTATTATCAGCTAGGTTTTTCCCCTCAAATGCGTCTGAGCTGGCCTCAAGCAATGCTTTAAGATCGAGATCATTATTAAGCAAAATCCGGATTACGCCCAAAGCTGCGCGGCGTAGAGCATACGGATCCTTATCGCCGCTAGGTATCAGACCAATTCCCCAGATACCTACTAAGCTTTCAAGCTTGTCTGCTAATGCCATAACAATTGCAAGATTGCTATCAGGTAATTCATCACCACTAAAACGTGGATAATAATGTTTCTCAATCGCATTTGCTACTTCTATACCCTCACCGCTATTTAACGCATAATATTTCCCCATAATGCCTTGTAGCTCTGGAAATTCGCCTACCATTTCAGTTACCAAGTCAGCTTTTAATAAATATGCGGTTTTCTTAGCCAATTCAATATCGACTCCCAACATTGGTGCAACATTAACTGCAATTTTTTGCAAACGACTAATTCGTTCAAATTGGCTGCCTAGTTTATTATGATAAACAACATTTTCGGTTCGTGTAACAAAATCAGCCAGTTTAGTCCGTTTATCAAACTCAAAGAAAAATTCAGCGTCGGCTAGACGGGCTGATAAAACTTTCTGATTTCCGGCAATAATAACTTCTGGAGATGGTGATTGTAAATTTGCTACAAATAGAAATTTATTACTCAATTTACCTTTGCTATCAACCAAGGCAAAATATTTTTGGTTTTTAGCCATTGATAAGATCAAGCACTCTTGCGGAACTTTTAAAAATTTCTCATCAAAGCTACCTACCAGTATTTCCGGCCATTCAACCAAGGCGGTAACTTCCTCTATTAATCCATCAATATGGCTAATTATCAAGCCAAGTTCTGTAGCTTTTTTCTCAAGGTTATACTTAATTAATTCCTTACGCGCAGCAAAACTAGCGATAACCTTACCTGACTCATACATGTCAGTTAAATAGTTCGTTGCAGAGTCGATTGCTAGATCACCATTAGACATAAAACGGTGTCCTTTAGTTTTCTTATTTGAAGTTAAACCAAAGCACGTTACTGGTAAAACCTGCTCATTAAGAAGTGCCATAACGTTGTGAACTGGTCGAATGAATTGATAGTCGGTATCAGCCCAGCGCATTGCCTTGGCAATTGGAATTTTCTTTAAAGCATTATTTACCGCATCATTAATCACTTCGCCCAGTGCCTTACCTTTGATAGTAACTTCGAAATAAAAATACCCATCTTCGCGAATCTCAAGGTTCTGCCAGTCTGTAGCGCATGATTTTGCAAACCCAAGCAATGCTTGTGTCGGGTTACCATCTTTTAATGCAGTAGCAGCATGCGGGCCACGTTTTAACTGCGTAATATTTTGTTGTTCTGAATCAATATTTTCAATGAGACAGCCAAATCTACGAGGTGCAACGAAAGGATGGATTTTACTTGCTTGGCTAATAAAGCCATTTAGCTCTTTAGCCAGTGCCTGGCTAAATGCACCACCAATATTCGCTTCAAGATTAATCGGCGGTAATTCTTCTGTTAGGAACTCAACTAATAAACTATTACTCTTTACTTGGCTTAACATAACAAACCTTAATTATCAAAAACTTTAAACTATAAATCACATAATTTTACACTATTATCTAATCAAGAGGTAAATAATGAGTAATAACAGTCATCTTATGCTAAAATAGCGAGATAAATTTGTACATTTTAAATGATATTGAGGGCAAAAATGATCGATCAAGATGGATATCGCCCGAACGTTGGTATTATTCTGTTGAATAAAGACAATTTGGTATTTTGGGGCCGGCGTAAAGGTGAGTATTCATGGCAGTTTCCACAAGGGGGCATGTCTGAAGGAGAGTCCCTAGAAGAATGTATGTTCCGTGAATTAAATGAAGAACTTGGTCTCCTACCCAAACATGTTGAAATCATAGCTAAAACTGACGATTGGCTTTATTATGATGTCCCGGGAAGTTGGACAAAACAAACTTCTAACTATCGTGGTCAGAAACAAATTTGGTATTTACTAAAATTTGTTGGCCAGGATTACCATATTAATGTTCGTAGTCATCACGAACCCGAGTTTGATGCTTGGCGCTGGATAAATTACTGGGAACCTGTCGAATTGGTAGTTAAATTTAAGCAAGAAGTTTATCGAAACGCATTGACCTATTTAGAACAGTTTATTGGATCTTAAGCTATGGACAGTATTTTTCTTCAGACGATTAATGGACAAAATAATAACTACACCCCGATCTGGCTAATGCGCCAGGCAGGCCGTTATTTACCGGAATATCGCAAAACTAGGGAGAAAGCCGGAAGTTTTTTAAAATTATGTAAAAATCCCGAATTGGCAACAGAAGTTACACTACAACCAATCCGCAGATTCAACCTTGATGCTTCAATAATGTTTAGCGATATTTTGGTTGTACCTGAAGCTATGGGCATGCATTTATATTTTAGTGAAGGTGAAGGGCCAAAATTCACAAACCCGATTACTAATACAATCGATATAGATATGCTAAAGCCTTTAGAACCGGAAATTGATTTGGGTTATGTAATAGAAATTATTAAAAACCTAAAAGAAGAGTTACCCAAACACATTCCATTAATCGGTTTTAGCGGTTCTCCATGGACTTTAGCTTGTTATATGCTTGAAGGTGGCAGTAGCAAGAATTACGAAAAAATTAAATTATGGGTTTACTCAAATCCACACGCCCTTCATCAACTACTTGATAAAGTGGCAACTTCCGTTGCTGATTATTTGATTGCCCAAATCAAGGCCGGGGTCGATACTATCATGTTATTTGATAGTTGGGGCGGCGTTCTTAGTGAAGATAAATTTCTTGAATTTTCATACCAGTATTTAGCTAAGGTTTTACAACGGATTAAACTGGTCTTACCAAACCATGATATCCCTAGCATCATCTTTACTAAAGGCGGTGGATCCTGGTTAGAACATTTAGGCAATCTTGAATGTAGCGCATTGGGAATAGATTGGACGATTAACCTAGCTAAAGCGCGCAGCCAAACGAATAAAGTCCTGCAAGGAAACCTTGATCCAGTAATACTATCAGTTGCAGATCATTCAACTATCGCTAAGGAAGTATCCCGGATCTTAGATGATTATAAGCGGGCAAATAATGGCAGTATAAAAGGGCATATTTTTAATCTAGGGCATGGGATATTACCAACAGCCAAACCAGATAATGTTGCATTTTTAATAGACACTCTACATCAATTAAGCCAAAATAGTTAATCTAAGAAATAAGGAATTGTTATGAAAATAAAACAGTATATAATGGCTCTGACAGCTAGTTCATTGGTTATTGGCTGTGCGGTTAATGCACCGGTTGTAGGTAGTGGAAAAGTGAGCTACGGAGATACCAATGCGGTAGAAACAGTAAATACTGATTTTGGTTCTACTGACTTAAATATGGTAGCCCAGCAAATGTCCAATGCATTGATTGCATCAGGCAAAATCAATCAATGTAAGACTTATACCGTATCTAAAGTTCGTAATAAGACAGATCAGTACATTGATACTGAAAACATTACTCAAAGCATCGTTAATAACTTATCAAATTCAGCCCAGGTAAAAAGCCAATATGTTTTATCTACCCAAGAAATGCAAAACCAGGTTGATGAGTTAGATCGACAAAACCAATCAGGCTTATATGACCAAAACAGTAATGCCAAAATTGGCAAAATGAAAGGCGCCCAGTGCCGATTAGATGGCTATGTAAGCAGCATTAGCAAAGATAATGGACAAGTTAAAGATGTCTTTTATATTTTCAATATGAAACTAATTGATGTGGAACAAGGTACTCAAGTTTGGAGTAATGAGAAACAAATCCGCAAAGATATGGTTAAATAACTTTAAATTTTTTCGGCGTAAGACATGAAACGACTTTTAATTCTTAGTATGATTTCTCTAAATAGCTTTAGTGCTACTTTAGGGATACCAAATATAATTATGCCGTCTTCCATGGCTGCTACGCCGGCTTTTATCCGTTCAGCAAACCAAAGTGGAACTTCAGATGATGTTGCTACAACCAAGCTAGTTCAACAGCAAATGACTAATTTCTCTGCTCAGGTTAGGGGAAAAATAATCCAAAGTAAGTATTTCCAGGTAATAGACGTTGACAGTAATACTGCTTTAAACTATTTAAACCAACTGGAATCTCAACCACAAGTTACAACATTAGCGCCTAAAGCAGCTTCCGAAACCATCGCTGAATCAATGCCAAAAGTTGAATCTTCAGCAGCAGTTAACCAAATAACAGCTATCAAACCTAAACAACCCTCAGCTGACTATTTATTAATAGGTACAGTCTCTGCTATTGATGCCAGTGAAGATGTTAATCCAATTATAGATACTAATAAATATTCAGCGATTTATTCTATTGATCTTGCAGTAGACTATAAGTTAGTAAGTGTCAAAGATCATAAAATGATAGCGTCTTTTACCGCTGCTGGCCACGCAGGGGATGTTAAATTAACCAGCAACCCAGGGCAAAAAATGAGCCACAATATTCCAAAATTAGTACAGCAAGTTGGAAATGATCTGGCACAAGAAGTAATGAACCAATTGGCTATCCAATTAGAAAATGGTAAAGTTGTCCATGATACGCCTGAGTCAGTGCCTAAAGTAACCGATGTGAAAGTATATACGAATTAAAGGAATCGGCCTATGTTGAAATATCTTGAACCAAGTTGGCAGCAACTACACCCTAAATGGCAAGAGTTCTTCAATGGAAGCTGTATAAACCAATTAATTGCCATTGATGAAAAGCTAACTGAGATTAGCCATAAAGAGATCATATTCCCTCCCAGAGAAAGCATTTTTAGAGCCCTATACCCCCTTACTCCTGATAAAACCAAGATAGTGATACTAGGCCAAGATCCGTATCATGGCGAAAATCAATCAATGGGTTTAGCTTTTGCAGTAAACCCAGGTGTAAAGCATCCGCCCTCACTCAAGAATATTTTTAAAGAGCTGGCTTTAGAATATAATCCGCTGTTAACAAAATTTGAGAGTAGCCTGCTTCAATCGTGGGCAAATCAAGGGGTGTTATTATTAAATGCATCCTTAACTGTTATCAAGGATAAGGCTAACTCATTGGCTTATATTGGCTGGCACAAAATAACCGATTTAATCATCCAGCATATCAGTGATCAAAGCCCACATTGCGTTTTTATGTTATGGGGTAATTATGCCCGAGAAAAAAAAGGGTTAATTGATCAAAGTAGACATTTAATTCTTGAAGCGGTTCATCCATCTCCCCTATCTGCTAATCGCGGTTTTTTCGGCTGTAATCATTTTAAATTAGCTAATCAATACTTAGACAATAAGCATATTGAACCAATTAATTGGTTAGCCTAGTTTAAAGCCATAAAAAGGTTTAAATCGCGCACCATTTTCGAATCGTATTTATATTAATCCTAATATGATCATCACGACATTAGATTAAATCCAATTTATATTCCCGTAGGCAAATAGAGAAAATGTGGTATTATAATAAATAGTTATGTTAAAATTCTAATTAAAAGAACTGGTTATGGGAACAATAGCAGTGGCTTATTTTAGTGCAGTTGAATCGATTAAGAAATTACGTGAGGCTAATTTTACTGAAGAACAAGCGGAAATTGTGATTGAATTAATTGAGCAGCAGGCTCAAATAATCCACGAGCATGGCAATAAATTAGAGCAGTTAGAGAACAAAGAACTGGCTACTAAAGCCGATCTTAGGGAAACCGAATTACGTTTGCAAAAAGAAATAGTCCAAGTAAAAAGTGATTTGGTAAAATGGGTTTTAGGAATCGGAATCGGAACTATCTTGGCTATTGCAGGCTTATTAAAATTTATGCTTCATTGATAAAAGTCAAATACTACAATATAACTAATACTACAATATAACTAATACTACAATATAACTAATACTACAATATAACTAATA